>NZ_LXFV01000005.1 GCF_002847345.1 Pectobacterium peruviense | reverse complement strand
ATTTTGGGGGAGCATATCTACGTATCTCAGTCGCTACCCACTGATAGAATGATGCTACGCGACGCAAGGACGGTTTTTGGGGACGCGGACGTTGTTTTCTGCCCGATATTACTCAATGATTTGGTATGAATGATCGTCTGTCTGCTCCGCATAGTGTGAGCCGTGAGAACCATCATAATGGCGATACAGGAGAAAGCCTGCGCAGATACGCAGGCTGATTGTTCTGGATTAGTGCAGGATTTGTGAAAGAAATGACTGAGTGCGCTCTGAGCGAGGGCTAGAAAAGAAGATATCCGGTGGTGCTTGCTCTACGATCTCACCCTGATCCATAAAGATCACTCTGTCAGCGACAGTTTTAGCGAATCCCATTTCGTGCGTTACGCACAGCATCGTCATTCCATCTTGTGCCAGCCCCAGCATGGTATCCAGCACTTCTTTCACCATTTCAGGATCCAGTGCAGACGTCGGTTCGTCGAACAGCATAATCTTGGGCTTCATGCACAGCGACCGCGCGATGGCTACGCGCTGCTGTTGGCCTCCAGATAGCTGTCCCGGGAACTTATGGGCATGTGCGGCGATGCGTACACGTTCCAGATAGTGCATGGCTAGCTCTTCTGCTTCTTTTTTCGGCGTGTGGCGTACCCAGCATGGTGCCAGCGTGCAGTTCTGCAATACAGTTAAGTGCGGGAAAAGATTGAAGTGCTGAAACACCATACCAACTTCAGTACGAACTTTTTCGATGTTGCGTAAATCGTTATTCAATTCGATACCGTCGACAACAATCCGTCCCTGCTGATGTTCTTCGAGATGATTAATACAGCGTATGGTGGTTGATTTACCTGAGCCGGACGGGCCACAGAGCACAATTCTTTCTCCTTGCCTGACCTGCAAATTGATGTCTTTCAGTACATGAAATTGCCCGTACCACTTATTCACATTCTCTAAGGTAATCATGTGATCGGTTGATTGAGATAATGCAGTCTGATTCATGGATGGCCTCAGTGTGACTTGTGTCCGGTGTTAAAACGATTTTCCAGATGTTGGCTATAGCGCGACATGCTGAAACAGAAAATCCAGTAGACCATGGCGGCAAAAACGTAACCTTCTGTCGACATACCCAGCCATGTGGGGTCGACGGTTGCCTGCTGGATGCTGCTGAAGAGATCGAAAAGGCCGATGATGATGACCAGACTCGTGTCTTTAAAGAGAGAAATGATCGTATTCACTAGGCCTGGAATAACCATTTTCAGCGCTTGTGGAAGGATGACCAGCCCCTGCATACGCCAATAACCTAAGCCTAAGGATTCAGCGGCTTCATACTGTCCTTTAGGAAGTGCCTGCAAGCCACCGCGAACCACCTCGGCGACATAAGCGGATTGGAATAAAATCACGCCAACTAATGCCCTTAGCAGTTTGTCGATAGTGGTGCCTTCCGTTAAAAACAGCGGCAGCATCACGGATGACATAAAAAGCACGGTGATTAACGGTACGCCACGCCAGAATTCGATGAAGACAACGGACAGCATACGGACAATCGGCAGCGTGGAACGGCGGCCTAATGCGAGCAGGATGCCAAGCGGCAGCGCACCGGCGATACCCACCGCGGCGATAATCAGCGTTAACGTTAGCCCGCCCCACTGATATGTTTCCACTCGACTGAGCCCGCCAAAACCACCGTAAAGCAGCCACCAGGCAATGAGTGGGTAAGCCACTGTCCAGACGGCAATGTAACGTCCGCGATAGGGAATAGTTTTCAGGAACATCGGCAGGATACTGAGCAGCCCGATAGCGAGTGCAAAGTTAATGCGCCAGACTTCTGTTGCTGGATACAGCCCATACATGAAATGACCAAATCTGGCATGAATGAAGACCCAGCATGCACCATCACGCGTACAGTCATTACGAGTTGTGCCAATCCAGTTAGCCTGAAAAATTGCCCAGTTGAGCAGTGGCGGAATGGCAACCCACAATAGCCAGAGGCAAAACAGTGTTAACAGGCTATTGCTAATACTTGAGAAGAGATTACGTCGTGCCCACTGCATGGCTCTGAGCAGAGGCGGCTGACGGTTTTGCGTATAATGATTCATCGTCATGACGTCCTCTTAGCGTTCTACTAACGCGATTTTTCGGTTATACAGATTCATTAACAGCGAGATCAGCAGGCTGATAATAAGGTAGACCGACATGGTAATGGCGATGGTTTCGATAGCCTGACCCGTCTGATTCAACACGGTTCCCGCGAATAGTGACACCATATCGGGATAGCCAATGGCAGCCGCCAATGATGAGTTTTTCACGATGTTAAGATACTGGCTGGTCAGCGGTGGAATGATGACGCGTAACGCTTGCGGGAGGATGACTTTACGCAGCGTAACGGGATTGGGTAAGCCGAGAGAACGCGCTGCCTCATGTTGACCGTGGGAAACCGATTGGATACCAGAACGAATAATCTCGGCGATAAATGATGAGGTGTAGACCGAGAGCGCGACAGTCAATGCGGCTAGTTCAGGGATCAACACCATACCGCCGCGAAAATTGAATCCTTTTAATTCCGGCACATTCCAGTGAAAAGCAGGGCCGAAAATCAGATGGCTGAGTGCGCACAGGACAAGCAACAAGCCCAACGTCAGTGGCCAGGTTCTACGCGCCTGACCGGTTAACGCGTGATAGCGTTGATTACGCCGAAAGATGCTCCATGTCACCACCAGCGTGATCAGTAGAGAAAGAAAAAACGCAGCGGTGCCCGGCCCCATCTCTGGGGATGGCAGATAAAAGCCTCGGTTGCTGAGGAACGCTATATCAAATGCACTGATGGACTGGCGCGGGCCAGGCAGATTTCGCAATACGGCAAAATACCAGAAGAAGATCTGCAATAACGGCGGAATATTACGGAATATCTCGATGTAAATGTTAGATATTTTCCGTAATAGCCAGTTGTCGGATAGCCGAGCAAGACCAATGGTAAAGCCGAGAATAGAAGCAAACACGATGCACAATGCCGAAACCAGCAGCGTGTTGAATAGCCCAACAAGAAACACGCGGGCGTAGGTGTCACCCTGTTGATAGTCAATCAGGTGTTGGACGATGCCAAAGCCGGCGCTTTTATTCAGAAAATCGAAGCCAGAGGTAATGCCCCTTTGTGCCAGATTGGTCACAGTGTTGTGCAACAGGTAGGCTGCGACAGACAATACAGCGATAACAACGACAATTTGATACAGCCAGGCGCGCACCGCTGGATTCGTCAGTGATAAATCACCTTTTACGGTTGGGCGTTGTAGCATGCTGGAACCTCGATACGGGGGCACTGAGGGGCGCAGCAATACACTGCGCCCAAGTTGTTCTGATAATTAACGTACCGCTGGCGCGTACTGGATCCCGCCTTTGTTCCACAGTTCGTTCAGGCCACGCTTAATTTTCAGCTCGCTGCCCATACCGACATTACGTTCAAAGATTTCGCCGTAGTTACCGACCTGTTTGATGATTTTGAATGCCCAATCATTCGGTAGTTTGAGATCTTTGCCGTAGCTGCCTTCATGACCAAGCAGGTGAGACATATCTGGTGTAGTCGGTTTTGCTGCCAGTTGATCGACGTTTTTCGAGGTCACGCCCATCTCTTCGGCATTCAGCATGGCGAACAGCGTCCAGCGGACGATAGAGAACCACTCTTCATCGCCACGGCGTACGACTGGGCCCAGAGGTTCTTTGGAAATCACCTCTGGCAGAACGATGAATTCAGCAGGTTTGCTCAGCTTGATGCGCAGTGCGTACAGCTGTGACTGGTCTGATGCCAGCGTATCGCAACGGCCAGATTCCAGCGCTTTGGCACTTTCATCAGAGCGGTCGAACGTGACGGGCGTGTACTGCATTTTATGCGTTTTGAAATAGTCCGCGACGTTCAGCTCGGTATCGGTTCCGGCCTGAATACAAACGGTTGCGCCATCCAGCTCTTTTGCACTGGTTAAGCCCGCTTTGTTATGCGTCAGGAAGCCAATACCGTCGTAGTAGGTTACGCCAGTAAAGAGCATACCCATTCCGCCGTCACGAGAGGAGGTCCAGGTAGTGTTGCGCGACAGCACGTCAACTTCGCCGGATTGCAGCGCGGTAAAGCGCTCTTTCGCCGTCAGCGGCGTGTATTTGACTTTATTGGCATCACCGAATACGGCAGCGGCAAGACCGCGGCACACGTCAACGTCAATACCGGAGTATTTGCCACTGGCGTCTGCATAGGAAAAGCCGGGCAGGCCATCACTGATACCACATTGCACAAATCCTTTCTTCTGAATGGCGTCCAGCGTTGCACCAGCATGGGCTTGGTTGATGGCGGCAAAGAGTGACGCGCCAGCAACCAGAGTAGAAATCACTATTCTTTTCATAATCATCCTAGCGTCTAGAGTTATCTGCTGTTGTTGCAGTACACAGTTGTGTTGCGGCGCACAATAAGGTGCACCATACCTGTCTGTCGGTATGCCGACGTAAGCAGAGCAAAGCAAATAAAATGCCAGTTTTCTATTTGCTTGATAATGAAGACGAAATGGAATGGTTATTGATCTAAGTGGGTACTTCTAATTGGGTATGCGCGCACCGTGACAAATGCAACGAAGGCAATGCGCCCTATTTTAGTGCGTCAAAATAGAGAGGGCGGGCATCTTCAGTCTGTTTGCGTATTTTTAGGTGTGGAATTGCCTGTTAAGCAGGGAGCAATGGGGGCGTAATAACGTCATCAGCCCAGCGGATGGCATGGGCTGATGTAGAAAACGTTAGTGTGTGATGTGGCGCTGATAATACTTTTCGAGCTTAACCTGTAATTGGCTCAGCACCGTGCTGAACATCAGATAAATCAGCGCAGCCTCGACATACAGAATCAGAGGTTCATAGGTAACGGAAACGATACGCTGAGCGGATAAAAACATCTCTGGCACGGTGATGACGGCGGCTAGCGACGTATCCTTGATTAAGGAAATAAACGTATTGGAGAGCGGCGGTAGCGAAACGAAAACGGATTGGGGGAAGATGACCCAACGAATTGCCTGTCTGCCATTCATGCCGAGAGAATAGGCGGCACTCCATTGGCCTTTCGGGACAGACAAGATTGCCCCACGGACGATCTCCGAGCTATAGGCTCCCACACTGACGGTGAAACCAATAAGTGCCGCCGGGAAGGCATCAAGAGTAATACCTGCGCTGGGCAGCCCATAAAAAATCAGGAAAAGCTGCACCAGCAACGGTGTGCCACGAATGACCCAAACGTAGAAATCACCCAGCCATTTCAGCGGCTTTGGGCCATAGAGGCGAACCAGCGCGATGAGAATGCCGAGAGCTAGGCCAAAGATGAAAGACAGGATAGCCAGAGGGACGGTAAATTTCAGTCCCGCAGACAGCAGACTCCAGAAAGAGTCTGCCATGAGTTGTAGCCAAGGCGGCATGAAAACGAGCTCCGATAACGATAGGCGCTAATCACAGAGCACGCTGATAACAATTGCATTGATAACAGCGCGCTCTGGTAACAGTGCGATTATTGAGAAACATCCTCCCCGAAGTATCGCACAGATATCGTTTTATAGGTGCCGTCTGCTTTGATTTCATCCAGAGCTTTATTCAATGCTTCCACCAGTGGAGCCTGATCTTTACGTACCAGAATTGCGGAAGGTTCACCGTCCTTTGAGGTCGCGGCAATCTTCACGTTGGCATCTGGCTTATGCTTTTTAAAATCCAGGAAGGACAGATTATCGTTTAGCGTGGCGTCGGCACGGCCGCTAAGAACTAGGTCCAGCGACTGATTAAAGCCGTCCGTTGGTACAATTTCCGCACCGTAGCTGGTGGCTTGTTTAGAGTAATTACTGGTCAGGCTTTGGGCCGATTTCTTACCTTTCAAATCGCTGAAATCCTTGATGGCAGTGTTATCACCACGGACAACCAGCACGGCTTTGGAGTCAATATAAGGCTTGGAGAAATCATACTTGACCTGACGTTCTTTGGTTACGCCAACCTGATTGATGACCGCATCGTAGCGCTTGGCATCAATACCGGCGATTAAACCGTCCCAACGTCCTTCAATGAACTGGGCTTTCACACCGAGTTTTTCTGCTACCGCGCGACCAACGTCCACATCGAAGCCAACTAGTTGCCCTGATTTATCATGATAGGTGTAAGGCGCGTAGGTGCCTTCTGTACCGAACTTGATAACCCCTGCGGACTTGATGGCGCTAAGGTCATCTGCATGAGCGAATACGCTGGTAGCAAGCAAGGCGCTGGTCAGTAAAGCAAAACGTATTTTTTTCATTATGAATTCCTGTGAGTGGTATGCAGCGATGTGCTTATAACTTTTGTTAATAATGAATCTACGCGACAACACATCTGTTTATAAATCACGTTGTGTGATGATTTATATCAGAAGTGAATATAGTCCTGAACGTCGTTTGTCGTGAATTGTAGTGAATATAGTGCGCCTGCCCAGTTTTAACCATCTTGTGCGAACGAACGATAGAAAAAGTCTGCTGCTGCCGTAAATGTTACCCAGCTGTCACAATCGGCTTCTATCCTCAAAGGACATCATTGCTTTTGCCACTACCCAGCAGGAGACAACAATGAAGATCCGTATCGCCAGTTATAACGTTGAGAACCTGTTCCATCGCACCGCGATTCTCAATCTCCCCGATTCTCAGCAGATCGATGCCTTATTGGAACAGGTCAGGCAGCTCCAGCAGCTTCTCGAACAGCCCCAATACGATGATGCTTTGAAGGATAAGGTGTTCCGTCTTTCTATCGCACTCCGTCCTTATATTGATATCCGTACCGATGCAGGCACGTTGGGGAGATGGAAAAAGGAGGAGGCAGGTACGGGTTTCAGGATCAATAAAAGCTGCCGTGGTCGTGGAGATTGGATCGGTGAAATCGTGTTTAAATCGCAGGAATTCAGCAGCCAACAGCGCAAGAACACGGGCAAGATTATTAACCTGCTTAACGCCGACATCCTGTGCGCCGTTGAAGTCGAAAACATGGATGTATTACGGGATTTCAACAGTCAGGTACTCGGGAAAAAGAAATTTAGTCAGTTCGTTATGATCGACAGCCCGAATGACCCACGCGGCATTGATGTTGCCTGCCTGACGCGTTATCGAATCGCCCAGCTACGCACCCATATTTTTGACGCCGGAAAGCAGTTTGACCCCGTATTTAGCCGTGATTGCCTCGAAGTTATGCTGGATGCTGGCCTCAAACAGCCGATTTATATTCTGTGTAACCATTTCAAAAGCCAAAGCGGTCAAACAGAGCAAGAACGACAGCGTGGGGCGCAGAAGCGCCGAGATCAATCCGAACGTGTCGCAGAGATTGTCCAACAGACTTACGATCTCAAGAAGGATTACGTGGTGATTCTCGGCGATTTGAACGAGGATTCGTCAAATCCTTGGCAAAGTTTGGCTCCGCTGTTTTCTCTGTCGGATCTACATCCCGTTATTGATCCTGAACGACCCGAAAAAGAGCGTTACACCTACTATTTTGCTGGCGGCAAGAAAGGTGCTCGGTTAAATCAACTGGACTACATATTCTTGTCTGCACCGTTGCATCAGGCGGTAGTGGAATGGGGTGTCGAACGTCGAGGCATCTATAATATCGACAAGATTACCGCCAAAGAGGGCGCTGAACCCGTTACGCCGCTACCCGAAGTGACATCATGGGATACGGCTGCGTCCGACCATGCGGCGCTCTGGGTGGAAGTGGATATTACCTGATCGCCTCTTTACGGCTATGATGGCGTGAGAGAAGAGAGCAATCATAGCCGTATAAACAGAGGAAGATGATGAGCCATAAACAAGGATTGGAAAACTACCCAGACGCGCTGCGCTGGGCGTTTGGCGACAGCCCCGAGCTGGCGGATGAGCTGCTGCAACTGGTGCGGGAAGGGCATAAAACGGCGAGCTGTGGCTCGTATCACGCGTTCAAAAGCGAACCCTCGCCGCAGGTCGGCGATTACAACATCATTCTGGATGGTGCCGGACAGCCCTCCTGTGTTATTCGGACGCGCTCGTTAACGCTGGTGCGCTATTGCGATGTGACGACTGAGATGGCGGCGAAAGAGGGCGAAGGAGACAAAAGTCTGGCTTTCTGGCAGCAAGCACATCAGGAGTTTTTCGAACGAGAAGGCACTTTCGCTCCAGATATGCTGCTGGTGTTTGAAGAGTTTGAGCTGGTTGAAGTGTTTTGAAGTAGTTGATGATCAAGCTGGCGGTGTTTTGTCGCCAATGTGTAGCAACGTTGACCGCTGGTTGCGAACGCTAAGCGGGCTTATAGCCCGCAGCGGCTAGATGTCCCTGAACTATTTATGACGGTTCAATATGCTGGAAGCATTCTCACCCTATTTGGCGTCGCTTTCTCTAGTATTATTGAGCATTGTTTTTTCATGATCAATGAGCCACTTTTTGCGCGCCACACCGCCGCCATAGCCTGTCATCGTGCCATCCTTGCCGATAATTCTGTGGCATGGAATGACGATTGCCACTCTGTTTGCACCATTTGCGGCAGCCACCGCTCGTGCTGCCGTGGGTTTCCCTATTAGCCCAGAAAGCGCCTGATAGTGCGAGGTTTGACCATAAGGAACCGTTCGTAGCCCTTGCCAGACTGTACGTTGAAAGTCACTGCCTGGAGTATCGAGCAAAAGAGTAAATTGTTGGCGCGTTCCTGAAAAATACTCGCTAATCTCTTTTTCTGTTTGCCGGGTATGATTATTTTCACCTGACATTATTCGAACTTTGAGCAAGCGCTGAAGATCGCGAAATTCGGTCTCCAGCATTCGACGATCGGTAAATTCCAGCAGGCAAACTCCATGTTCGGTGGCGCAGACAAACATGGGGCCGAGCGGCGTAGTAAAACGGTGAATCATAATCACCTGGCTCTGCTCGGTTGGACTCACGCCTGTAAGCTGTTTATAGATATAGCCAAAACCACTTAATGATTCGTAGCCGCTATCAAAAGCAACGTCGGTAGCATTACGCCCACCTTTTAGTTCCTGAAGTGCGATATTCACCCGCTGCATGCGCTGGAAAGCCTGAAAGGTAATACCGTGATTTTGCAGAAACCATCGCCGAACCCGCTCTGGGCTGATGTCGTGTTTACGCAGTTCAGCATCGCTTATACGTGTTTTAGGATTGGCGCGTACGAGTTCAAGCGCTTGTTCAATTAAAAGCGGTGCGCTATGTGCGTTTTCCGTAGGTCGACACACTTTACAGGGGCGAAATCCTGCGTCCAGAGCAGATTTAATATCTTTATAAAATTCGACATTTTCACGTTTTGGTTTTCGTGCCCGGCATACGGAAATACAAAATACGCCCGTTGTTATCACACCAACAAAAAAGATTCCGGTATATTCTGAAGCCCGCTCAAGTAGTGCCTGATACCAGATGTCGCACTGGTCATTATCGAGAACTTTCATCAACAAAAACTCCTGCAAATGACTGTTGCGACTGGATAGTTAGCATTAAGTTCTTAAACTTCGATTGCATGGCTGAATGAACAAAATTACCCATAGAGAGGCGACTTACGCCTAGTTTTTTCAGCCTGTCAAAAGCAGGGAGGTTTGGCATGCACATGACGTTTAGTGGCAAATTAACTTCCCGAGAAATGATCTCAATATCATTTTCAGACGTTAGGCATGGAACAAAAAGACCATCTGCACCAGCCTCTTCGTATAATCGACCGCGCAATAGCGTTTCCTGCAATGCCTGCTCATGACTAAGAAGAAAAGTATCGGTACGAATATTAAAAAATAATGGATAATTCTCTGTGGTCAACGTGCTACGAATCTCTTTTAACCTACTGGCAAATATGACTGCATCATCAAGTTGTCTGACACCATTAATCACTCGGCTATCCTCAAGGTTTACACCCACAACCCCGAGCAGGGCGAGACGCTTAAAATTAGCGGCTATCTCGTTTGCTGTTTTACCAAAACCTGCTTCAACATCAACGCTTAATGGCAGGTGACTGGCAGACTTGATACGAGTGACGATATAGAGCAATTCATCAAATGACATTGCTTCCCCGTCCTCATAACCTAGCATTGCGGCAATTGCTGCGCTTGATGTTCCCAGAGCTTGGTAGCCTGCCTGTTGAGCTGTAATCGCGCTGCTAGCATCCCAGACATTGGCGATGAGTAATGGTGCGTTTTGATGATGAAGCTCGGTAAAGTCCATGATTATCTCCTTTTACGATATACAGGATTAATCTTGAACACCCTACGACACTCTCACAACCGAAAATCAGACGACCATTTTCTGTAAACCGATCATGGATAGCGGAACGGCTGAATAATCTGCACCGACTCTTTCATGTGCCCATCCGCTCAAGTTTTCCACGCTATGGCTGCTGCTGCCCTGAAAAATGGCAAAGAAAAAGGCGCTTAACCCAAGAGGTAAAGCGCCTTTTTTCAAATGCTTAACTGATTAGTATCAGTTCATGCCGTATTTTTTCAATTTCTTACGCAGAGTACCACGGTTGATGCCCATCATCAGGGCTGCGCGGGTTTGGTTACCGCGGGTGTATTGCATCACCATGTCCAACAGTGGCTGTTCAACTTCAGCCAGTACCAGCTCATACAGGTCACTTACATCCTGACCGTTCAATTGAGCAAAATAGTTCTTCAGTGCCTGTTTAACCGAGTCGCGCAGGGGTTTTTGGGTTACCTGAGCCTGAGAGTTTACAGTGGAAACGGTCAGTACGTCAGAATTCACGCGTTGTTCGAACATAGTTCTGTCAGCTCTTTTTCTGTTTACGCAAGATTTTCAAAATATGCCTTCAACGCCTCCAGCTGCTCGCTGGCATCCTCAATGGCGTTGAATGTGCGCCTAAACTGGTCGTTTGGGGCGTGCTCCTGGAGATACCAGGATACGTGCTTACGAGCGATACGAAATCCCTTGCCTGGACCATAAAAGTCGTGCAATTCCCGTATGTGCTCGATCAACAAGCGCTTGACCTCTACCAAAGGCAGTGGTGCCAGCAACTCCCCTGTGTCCAGATAATGCTGGATTTCCCGAAAGATCCAGGGTCTTCCCTGAGCGGCTCGTCCTATCATCAGGGCGTCAGCCCCAGTGTAGTCAAGAACCGCTCTGGCTTTATGCGGGTCTGTAATGTCGCCATTCGCAATAATAGGAATGGAAACGGCCTGCTTAACTGCCCGAATACTGTCGTATTCGGCGAAACCATTGAACAGGCACGCACGAGTGCGTCCGTGAATAGTTAGCGCCTGAATGCCACAGTCTTCAGCCAATTTGGCAATTTCTACACAGTTGCGGTGCTCTGGTGCCCAACCGGTACGGATCTTCAGTGTTACCGGTACGTCTACCGCTTTCACTACCGTAGAGAGGATCTGTTTGACCAAATCCGGATACTGCAACAACGCAGATCCTGCCATCTTGCGGTTCACCTTCTTCGCCGGACAGCCCATATTGATGTCAATGATCTGCGCGCCGGAATCAGCGTTGATTCTCGCTGCCGCCGCCATCTCATCGGGGTCACAACCGGCAATCTGCACGGCCCTGATACCCGGTTCATCACTATGTACCATTCGCAAACGCGACTTGTCTGAACGCCAGACTTCCGGATTGGAAGACAGCATTTCAGACACGGTCATTCCAGCGCCCATCGCATGACAGAGTGCTCTAAATGGGCGATCGCTAATACCAGCCATTGGGGCTGCTATCAAACGATTGGTAAGCTGAAATTGTCCAATGTGCATAGACAAAAATTGACCATACTGTGCCTGCAAGGGCGCGTATATTACGCATTTTTTACGTCAGATGAAAGGCCAAACTTTGACCAATTTACGGCTATCGATCAATGAAAATGCAGTTCGTAGAGGTATATGAAAATATTATTCATATTTAACAGTGTGTTATATTTTTGTGTTGGTTTTTTGCTCTGTAAAATATTCATCTTCTTACAGAATTTTATCTGTAAGCGTGGTCGTTTTTACTGGAGATACAACAGGCTAGCAATGTTTTATCAGTGAAATGCTTTGGTTAATGCTACAAAAAAAGGGCGCCAATTTACCTTAGGCTGGCCGGCAAATGCTCTGACCAGCCTCGGGGAGTGGCTTAATGGATGATGATTCGACCATTAAGCGGCTGTATGGGGCGATTATTGGCGTGATGCATGACCGAGCTGAACTGGCTTATTTGTTCAGCAGAGGCGGTGACGGGATGATCCAGCACCAGCCAGCGGATGCCTTCTGAGCACGGTGGCGTAGTGAGTGACCCACTGAATCGATAGTAGTTTAATGACGTCGGTAACAAGGCCTGAATTGCAATCGGCGTGCGCACGTCCTCCGCCTGATCGACGCGAGCCGGAATCTGCTGCCATGCCGTGGCTAACTGTGGATTGGCTGCTCCCTCCTGAAACATCAGCGCAATAACGGTGAGCGCGCCATCCGCGTTTTTATAGACAAAGTGGCCTTCCAACGGAAATTGTTTACCATCAATTTCATTTTCACTCGGTGCGTGAAAGTGGAATTGCTGCAAGGCGAATGTCTCGTTATCCAGCAGCAGCGTATTCCCCGAACTGACGTTAACCTGAATGGTATGCCCGTTGTTGATAATCTGCTGTGCTCCAGACTGGAAAGCCAACTGTAGGGGATCGTGCTGGGCGTTTAGTGCTTGCCGGATATTGACTGGAGATTGATTTTTCCCCGTTTCACACAGCGAGAAGTCTGGGGAGAGTTTTCCCCAGTGCGCCGGATCGCCGTTGCCTTCGTAGCCCCAGTGAACCGAGTCTGCTGCCGATGCGGAAAAGCAGACCGACAGCATAAGTGCGATAGAGAGTTTACCTTTCATTTTTCATCCCTTAAAAATAATGATGTGGCATCGTTGAGCGCCGGGCGCAGGTGATGCACTCGGTCACTTGCCGGCCAGCATAATACGCCAGCTTATCGGGATAAATCATGAGGTATAACAAGAAGGAGCTCGCCCACCGTTGCGTACACGGTGGGCGGGGCTAAAAGGGAATGTTATTAAAAGAGAACGTTATTACGATGCGCGGCGTTGGCCGGTAATACGGCACCATTCTTCGCGTTCAGCGACGGGATCGAGCGTGAACTTGTCTGCGTACGCTTCTGCGACGCCATCGGCCTGGGTGGACAGTACGCCGGATAGGCCGAGGTGACCCCCAGCTTTCGGCAGATCGCTAATCAGCGGTGCCAGTTCGCGCAGTGGGCCAGCGAGGATGTTGGCGACGACAACATCGGCAGACAGGTCGGCAGGTTGGTCTTTCGGCAGGTAAAGCTCAAGACGCTCAGAAACGCCGTTGCGCTGTGCGTTGTCGCGGCTGGCCTGAATCGCCTGCGGATCGATATCAATCCCGATAGCGCGTGCTGCACCCAGTTTCAGGGCGGCAATTGCCAGAATGCCGGAGCCGCAGCCGAAATCGATGATGGTTTTCCCTTCCAGATCCAGCCCATCTAGCCATTGCAGGCACAGTGACGTCGTTGGGTGGGTACCGGTGCCGAACGCCAGGCCGGGATCGAGCATCACGTTGACAGCGCTCGGATCAGGAATTTCACGCCAGCTTGGGCAAATCCACAGACGTTTGCCGAACTGCATCGGGTGGAAGTTATCCATCCACTCGCGTTCCCAGTCTTTGTCTTCCAACTGTTCGATCTTGTGCTTAAAACCCACGCCCAGCAGCGGCTCTTGCTCCAGCATGGCGATAACCGCATTCATGTCGGTTTCGGCATCGTACAGCGCAATCGCGTCGGTATCGCCCCACAGGCGAGTCTCGCCCGGCAGCGGTTCAAACACGGGAGTATCGTGCGTATCCTGAAACGTAACGGATACCGCACCGCTTTCTATCATGGTGTCACCCAGTTGTTCAGCAACTTTTCCTGAGGTGTTTATTTTCAGTTGAATCCACGGCATAGCAGTCTCTATTACATTTAAAGTGAAGATGAAGCGGCAACCGGCGCTGGTGGGTTATGACCAAAGCGGTTGCCAATAATAAACGCCATCAGGCTGAGTAACAGCGATGGCACAATTGGGTGATATCCAGCTAACTGAAGATTGAAGCTGGCCAGTAAGGTATAGCAAATGGCACCGGTGAACATGGCGCTAAGCGCACCCGCAGCATTCGCGCGCTCCCAATACAGACCCAGCACCAGCGGCCACAGGAACACCGCTTCCAGCCCGCCAAACGCCAGCAGGTTCAGCCAGATAATCATCTCCGGCGGCCGTAAGGAGGCCAGCAGCACCAGCAGCCCCAACAGCAGGGTTGTCACGCTGGACAGGATCTTAATGCGGCGTTCGTTATGGATCTGCTCAGGGCGGACGCTGAGATAGAGATCCTTAATGATCGTGGCAGACGCCTGAAGCAAATGCGCATTAATGTTCGACATGATAGCGGCCATTGGCGCGGCGAGAAAGATCCCTGCGGCCAGCGGCGGCAGCACCGTGACCATCAGCGCGGGTAAAACCTGATCGGGAATCGTCAGGTTTGGCATAACCGCGCGCCCTAGCGCACCGGCCAGATGCATGCCGAGCATCAGAATACCGATGACGATTGTGCCGATGATAATTCCACGGTGCAGCGCTTTGCTGTCGCGATAAGAGATACAGCGAACGGCGGTGTTCGGCAGGCCGATGACGCCGAAGCAGACCAGCACCCAGAATGAGGCCATAAACGGCATCGACAGAATGCCGCCGCTGCCCTGTGGCGATACCAGCATCGGGTCGATCTGTTGCAGCTTATCCACTGCGCTATGCAAACCACCAGCGGCATAAATCACGCCGACCAGCAGGATGACGGTACCAATCAACATCACGATGCCCTGCATCGCATCATTGAGCACGCTGGCGCGGAAGCCGCCAAACGTGGTGTACAGCGCGATAGTGACGCCGAAAATCAGCAGACCGATGTCATAAGGAATGTTCGCGGCGGTTTCGAGCAGGCGCGCGCCGCCGATGAACTGCACGGCCATAGCACCGATAAACGCGACCAGCAGGCTAATGCTAGCGAACCACACCAGCAGCGGGCTGTTGTAGCGGGCGAACAGCATGTCATTCAGCGTGATGGCGTTATAGCGCCGAGCCAAAATAGCAAATTTTTTCCCCAGAATGCCCAGCGATAGCAGCATCGTGGGAAGCTGGATCATCGAAAGCAGCACCCAGCCCAGTCCGTATTTATAAGCGGCACCCGGCCCGCCAATAAAAGAGCTGGCGCTAACGTAGGTACCGATGAGCGTCATCGCCAGTACAAACCCGCCCATTGAGCGGCCACCGAGGAAATACTCGTTAAGAAAGTTACCCGCCTGACGGCGACGGTACGCATAGACCGACAGCCCGAAGACCAGTAGCAAATAGCCAATCAGCGGCAATAAAATTTCAATTTGCATCGTCACTCTCCAGTGAGAGATCGCGGAAAATAACGCGCACCATTAGCCAGCATAGCAGCGTAAACACGAGCGGCAGCAGCAGACAGGCCATCTCAAACCAGTGTGGGAGGCCGGTTATCCCTTGTGTGTTGTCAGGCAAATAGGCGGCAAGCGCCCAGGCCACTAAATAAACCAGCGTCAGGCCTAAAGCCCAGCGGGCCTCTTTATGCGCCTGAGGAAAGCGTGTATCCATGTTCTTCTCCACCGTAAATGGGAGCATAGGTATTGTTATGAGCGTCGTGATGACGAAAGCGGGAATTTTACGGCATGTGGGAAAATTGACTAGTAAGAATTACGTCATCAGCGTAAAAGCCAGCCGTGGGGTACGCATTATTTGACGCGAGAACATTTTACTCCGAGCGCCAACAGGGAGTGAACATGACGGTTTTTTCAGAGTGAAAAACTCGGAAAAGGAGCCGAACGGTTTAATGATTGTCACTTTTGCGTCATTAGTTGTCACCTCCGGATGAGCGTGCTCATGGCTCTCTGGATAACACTGGGGTTCCATTAAAAGGAGCCCGATCATGTTGAATAACCCTTCATCGAAATACAAAGCGTATCCACCGATTGGCCTAAAAGATCGGCAATGGCCTGACAAGACATTAACCCAACCCCCACGTTGGCTTTCCACGGATTTACGGGACGGTAATCAGGCTCTTGCTGAGCCGATGAATGAAATGCGTAAACTGAAATTTTGGGATCTGCTGATTGCCTGCGGATTCAGAGAGATTGAGGTCGCTTTTCCGTCTGCTTCCCAAACTGATTTTAATTTTGTTCGCTTATTGATTGAAGAAAAGCGTATTCCGCAGAATGTGACAATTCAGGTTTTAACGCAGGCGCGAGAAGATTTGATTGCACGTACATTTGAATCGCTGAGTGGCGTACATCGCGCCACTGTTCACTTATACAACGCGACTGCACCGATTTTCAGGGAGGTGGTGTTCCGTCAGACACGCGATGAAATTATTCAGCTTGCGGTCAATGCGACGAAGCAGATCCGTCAGTTATGTGCTGAGGCGCAGGAGACTGACTGGTCCTTTCAATATTCACCGGAAACGTTCTGCTTTACCGAGCCAGATTTCGCGCTTGAGATTTGCGAGGCTGTCGCCGATGTCTGGGAGCCTGATGCGTGCCGTCCCATGATCATCAATCTTCCCGCGACCGTTGAGGTCAACACGCCTAATGTGTATGCCGATCAGATAGAATATTTTTGCCGACATTTTTCCCGTAGAGATAAGGTCTGTATCAGTGTGCATCCGCATAATGACCGCGGTACAGGTATTGCCTGCGCTGAACTTGCTTTACTGGCTGGTGCTGAAAGAGTTGAGGGCTGCCTGTTTGGCAATGGAGAGCGTACCGGTAATGTCGATTTAGTGACGCTGGCACTTAATCTTTATACGCAGGGAATCTCCCCTGAACTCGATTTCAGCCACATGAAGAAGGTGGTGGAGGTGGTTGAGGAGTGTAATCAACTCCCCGTCGCACCACGTCACCCTTATGCCGGAGAACTCGCTTTTACGGCTTTTTCCGGATCGCATCAAGATGCGATTAAAAAAGGGTTTGCAGCACGACAGCATTCGGCCTCGCCATTATGGGAGATTCCCTATCTTCCGCTCGATCCGGAAGACATCGGTTGCAGTTATGAGGCCGTTATCCGCGTAAACAGCCAGTCAGGGAAAAGTGGTGCTGCCTGGTTGCTTGAGCAAAATCATGGCCTCATCTTGCCTCGTCAACTTCAGAAGGCATTCAGTCTGCTGGTACAGAAAGCGTCTGAATCTGAGGGGAAAGAGATGTCGCAGATGGCTGTCTGGATGCTATTTCGTGAGGCTTACGGTTTAGTCGAATTACCGCTGATTCGGTTAACTAAATATACCTGCGATAATCAGCTTGGGCAGAACACAACGCTTTCAGCTGAAATCATTTTCCGTGAAAAAAGACTGAATTTGAAGGGCGCAGGAAACGGTTTTCTCTCTGCGGGCATGACGGCTCTCTGCCGAGAGGTGAAAGCAGACCTTAATATTGTGAGCTATCAGGAACACACGTTAGGCCAGCGTAGTGACAGTCGTTCTGTGGCTTATGTGTGCTGTCAGAACCATGCGGGTGAGTGTGCATGGGGTGTTAGCATTGACAGCGATGTTACCCGAGCCTCTTTGCAAGCGATGTTGAATGCCGCAGGGCGTTTGATTATGGGTTGAAGTAATTGCCGGGCGTTACGCCCATGACTCTGCGAAACATGGCACTGAAGGCTCCCGGGTTGGCATAGCCTAAATCCAGCGCCACTCGGGTGACTTGTTCGCCCTGTGCCAGGCGCGTTAGCGCAA
The DNA here is from genome assembly GCF_002847345.1 of Pectobacterium peruviense. Taxonomy (GTDB): domain Bacteria; phylum Pseudomonadota; class Gammaproteobacteria; order Enterobacterales; family Enterobacteriaceae; genus Pectobacterium; species Pectobacterium peruviense. The sequence goes on along the minus strand of NZ_LXFV01000005.1, from coordinate 303,745 downwards.
TCAGCAAACGTGCACGACGAACCCACTCACTAAATTGCATACCGGTTTGCTGATAAAAATGTCGGCTGAGCGTTCTTACGCTGACATTGGCTTGCTCGGCAGCGTTGGCCACAGTCCAGGCCTCATAGGGGGCCTGACGGACGGCGTTGCATAATAATTTCAGGCGCTCAGAAATCGGCTCAGGAAGACAAAAAGGAAGCGTATTCATCAAACGTATTTCATCAAGGATAAGTTCATAAATACGTTCGGTCCGACTTCCTGGCTCATAATTAGCGGGAAGTTTCAGGACATCAATGATGAGTTCTCGTAATAAAGGTGTGATCCCCACGACCTGACAGATAACAGGGAGGTCTGCTCTGGCAAGCGGTTCGACAAAAAGTACTCTGGCCTTAACTTCACCCACAATATGCAAGGCATGTGGAATATCTGCGGGTATCCATACCCCACGCGAAGGTGGAACCACCCAGATTCCCTGTTGGGTTTCAACCCGAATAACCCCACTAAGCGTATGAATTAACTGAGCGCAACTGTGAGTGTGCCAGCTTTCATAATCCCCGTGATTATAGTTGTGGGCGTACGGAATTAATGGTCTGCACGAGAAATCAAAATCGGATTGTCTTGTCACTCTGCAACCACCATCTCATCCTAAAAAAGACGATATATCCTACCTCGTTTACTTGCGGGCTGCTTGTGCTAGTAAGCGTTTGCGAACTGCATGACGACTCGAAGGCATAAATAACAAAGGCCAGCATATGCTGGCCTTTTGACTCGATTGCGTAGCGTTTACTGCAAGCCGAGTTTCTTCTCCAGATAGTGGATGTTAGTGCCACCTCTCTGGAAGTTTTCGTCGCTCATGATTTTCATCTGAAGTTCGATGTTGGTTTTGATGCCATCGATGATCAGTTCAGCCAGCGCGTTCTTCATACGGGAAATCGCGATTTCGCGGGTTTCGCCGTAGGTGATCAGCTTGCCGATCATGGAATCGTAATACGGCGGTACGGTATAACCGGCGTAAATATGCGATTCCCAACGGACACCAAAGCCGCCCGGCGCGTGGAAACGCGTAATTTTACCCGGGCTTGGCAGGAACGTATTCGGATCTTCCGCGTTGATACGGCATTCCACCGCATGGCCGCGAACCTTGACGTCTTTCTGCTTGATGGACAGTGGTTGACCGGCAGCAATACGCAGCTGCTCTTTGATCAGATCCACACCGGTAATCATCTCGGTTACCGGATGCTCCACCTGAATACGGGTGTTCATTTCAATGAAATAGAACTCACTGTTTTCGTACAGGAATTCGAACGTACCCGCACCACGATAGTTGATATCGATACAGGCTTTGGCGCAGCGTTCACCGATATTGCGACGCAGTTCGTCTGTAATGCCCGGTGCTGGCGCTTCTTCCACCACTTTCTGGTGGCGACGCTGCATGGAGCAGTCACGTTCGGCCAGATAGACGGCGTGGCCCTGACCATCAGCCAGAATCTGAATTTCCACGTGACGTGGGTTTTCCAGATATTTTTCCATGTAGACCATGTCGTTGTTGAAAGCCGCTTTGGCTTCCGCACGGGTCATGTTGATGGATTGTTCCAGCTCTTTGTCGCTGCGCACGACGCGCATCCCACGACCACCGCCGCCGCCAGAGGCTTTGATGATGACCGGATAGCCGATGCGTTTTGCATGAACACGGTTAGCGTCCATATCATCGGTCAGAGGGCCATCAGAGCCAGGTACGGTTGGAACACCCGCTTTTTTCATTGCGGTGATGGCAGACACTTTGTCGCCCATCAGGCGAATCGTGTCGGCTTTCGGGCCGATGAAGATAAAGCCGGAGCGTTCAACCTGCTCGGCAAAATCGGCATTTTCGGACAGGAAGCCGTAGCCAGGGTGAATCGCGACGGCACCCGTGATTTCCGCAGCGGAAATAATCGCTGGGATATTCAGATAGCTTTTTGTTGACGGCGCCGGGCCGATACACACGGTTTCGTCCGCCAGCAATACGTGTTTCAAATCGCGATCCGCGCTGGAGTGAACGGCGACGGTTTTGATGCCCAGTTCTTTACAGGCACGCAAAATACGCAGCGCAATTTCTCCGCGGTTAGCGATAACGATTTTATCTAGCATGATAAGCCTCGTTATTCGATGACAACCAGTGGCTCGTCAAATTCGACCGGTTGGCCGTTTTCGACCAGGATGGCTTTAACCACGCCTGCTTTGTCGGCTTCGATCTGGTTCATCATTTTCATGGCTTCGACGATGCACAGGGTATCGCCGACGTTGACGCGCTGACCCACTTCCACGAAAGACTTAGCATCCGGGCTTGGGGTGCGGTAGAAGGTTCCAACCATTGGAGAACGAACGATGTGTCCACTGATGGCAGCCGGTGCTGCAACTGCTTCCACTGGCGCTGGTGCAACGGCGGCAGCCAGAGCAGGCTGTGGCTGCATCATTGGCGTAGCGTAAGCCTGTTGCATCATCGGGTAGTTAACCGCTGCTGGGGCACGACTGATACGTACTGATTCTTCACCTTCAGAAATTTCCAGTTCGGCGATGCCGGACTCTTCAACCAGTTCGATCAGTTTTTTGATTTTACGAATATCCATGGATGTGGTTCCGTACTCTTTTGTTTAATTGGAAGTTGACAGGCGTTTTACTGCCGTCTGTAAAGCATACTGATAACCATCTGCCCCCAGGCCACATATCACGCCTACCGCAACATCAGAAAGATAGGAATGATGACGAAAAGGCTCACGTGCATGCACGTTGGACAGATGAATTTCGATAAACGGAATCGCGACTGCCAGCAGGGCATCACGCAGCGCAACGCTGGTGTGGGTAAATGCCGCCGGGTTAATCAGAATGAAGTCTGTGTTTCCTCTGGCCTGATGGATGGTATCGATCAGAACATGTTCCGCATTGGATTGCAGATGGGAAAACTTCACGTTCAATGCCTGCGCCTGTGTTTCCAGTTCGCTGACAATGTCTGCTAACGTCGTGCTACCGTATTTGTCGGGCTCTCGGGTACCTAGCAGATTCAGGTTTGGACCATTCAAGAGCAAAATGCGAAAATTTTCTGCCATTATGCTGCTATCTCCCGCGATTGACCAAGATTGCAAAAACAGTGTCGCACAAAATAGCGCGAAGCTATTCGTTTGTCACCTTTCGTGACGCAAATTGTCCGGCCCGAGAAATTAAAGTCGAGCATTATAACCATATCGTGGCAATTCGCAGCTAAATACTGGTCTTATCAGCGGAGATATTCCTACGCCAGATCGTGAAAAGGCATGAGCCTTACTGCTGCGAACAACCGGTTTTTCCTGTGTTACTGCGGCGTTTAGCGCCACCATTGACGAAATTTCTTATAACGTAGTAGCAGCAATATCAGCGCCGCTAGCGCATACAAAATAGGCTGCGGGGACAGCGTTTTAACTGACCAAAGATAGTGGATAGGCGCAAGGATGGCGACTAAATAGACGAAATTATGCAGTTTTTGCCATTGCGATCCCAACTTACGCATCATTATCTGTGGCGAAGTGACTGCCAGCGCCAGCAAAATCAGCCAGCTTATGATACCCAGCGTTAAATACGGCCGGGATATCAGCTCTTTGCCCAGCAGCGCCAGATGATCCAAACCCAACTCCAGCAGCGCATAGCTCACCAGATGTAACGTCGCCCAGAAAAAACACCACAGCCCGAGGAGACGTCGGCAGCGAATCAGTAGCGGTTGTTTACCATAGCGCGCCAGTGGCGTGACCAACAGCGTCGCCAACAGCAATTTCAGCGCCATTCGGCCGGTAAAATGCTGGATATCTTTGGCTGGGTCAGCGCTGAACCACCCTTGGTCGACTGACAATATCAGCCACAACAGCGGCAGAAAACCAGCCAGATGGAGTAGCACTTTTAGCCGATTAATGTGTTGTAACGTCAGTCTCATGCTGATGTAGATTCCTATCCTGACAGGATGCTATCGCTAGAAGTTGTCGCGCAGGTTCAGACCGCGATACAGCGAGGCGACCTGTTCTGCATAGCCGTTGAACAGCAGCGTAGGTTGACGCTCAACGTTAAGCAGCCCACCTGATCCGATGACGCGCTCTGTCGCCTGCGACCAGCGCGGATGATCCACATGCGGGTTAACGTTGGCATAGAAGCCGTACTCATCCGGTGCAGCCAGATTCCACGTGCAGGGTGGCTGTTCACGGGTGATCCGGATATGTACGATGGATTTAATGTTTTTGAAGCCGTATTTCCACGGTGTAACTAACCGGATGGGCGCACCGTTCTGCGGCGGCAGTGTTTTGCCATAAACACCGACAGCCAGCAGTGCCAAGGGGTTCATGGCTTCATCCATCCGTAGTCCTTCTACATAGGGGTACTCCAACCCGCCGCCCATAAAGCGATCTTTTTGCCCCGGCATTTGCTCTGGATCGTTAAGTGTCTGAAATGCCACGTAGCGCGCGTTGCTGGTGGGTTCGGCGAATTTAATCAGCTTGGCTAATTCAAACCCGACCCACGGAATCACCATCGACCACGCCTCGACGCAGCGAAAACGGTAGATCCGCTCTTCCAGCGGAAAGCGTTTTAGCAAATCGTCGATATCCAGCGTGAGAGGTTTGGCGACATCACCGTCTATCTTGATAATCCAGCCGTCGGTTTTTAACCCGCCTGCATTGGCCGCCGGATCGGCTTTGTCCAAGCCGAATTCATAGAAGTTGTTATAGCCCGTGACCTTATCTTCCGGCGTGAGTGGCAGATCGAGCTTCCAGTCAGCGGGTTGGCTAAACGTGAGTGGTTTACTCGGTGGGGCTTTAGGTTTATCGCTGCCTTTAAACCAGGCAAGCAGGTCGGCCTGTGCGGAAAGCGGCAATGAGAGTGCCGCTACAGAAATACCCAACGCTTTTAATACGCGCCGACGCTGATAGAAGAGGGATTCCGGGGTAACGTCGGCTTCTGTGAGCTTGCGATGTTTGTGCATGTGAACTCCCGCCAGTCATTATTATTGTTGACGCAAGGTGGCGTTTTTAATGGTTACCGTTCACTTAGTTATAGATGAGTTGCGGTAAAAACCGCGATAGGAGAGATGAAATACTTTTTTGCAGGGTGTAACAGCCACCCGCAGGTACCCTATGTTACTGATAGTGCGCCGAGCGATGATAATGGATAGATCGTAAAGACGCTGTGAATACATCCTTGTACGCTCGAGCCGCGACATCCCTGTCGCGGACGCTTTACTCTTCTATTCCATTATCATCGTTTTCGTTCCGTAAATTGGTGCATCAACGAAATACGTTAGCTGATTTTCACCAGCGTGCGGCCGGTGACTTTGTTGTCCAGCAGTGCAGCGGCGACGGCGGGTACGTCTTCCAACCCGATTTCCTGTGTCACCTGCTGGTAGAACGATTCAGGCAGGATGGCAGCCAGACGATCCCACGCTTGCTGACGACGAGCCAACGGTGCCATGACGGAATCTACGCCTTGCAGGCGAACATTACGTAAAATAAATGGCATCACGGTAGTTGGTAGCGCGATACCGCCCGCCAGACCGCACGCAGCAACCGTGGCGTTGTAGTCCATCTGTGCCAGCAGCGTTGCCAGCACGTTGTCGCCGACGGTATCAACCGCGCCAGCCCAACGTTGTTTTTCTAACGGACGAGGGCTTGCGCTGAATTCGCTGCGATCCAGCACCTGTTTGGCACCCAGCTTTTTCAGATAATCGGTGTTGTCAGCACGACCGCTGACGGCGGTAACCTGATAGCCTAGCTCTGCAAGCAGGGCGACAGCCGTGCTACCGACGCCACCGCTGGCCCCTGTCACAATAATGTCGCCGCTTTCCGGAGTGATACCACCGTCTTCCAGCGCCATCACACACAACATCGCGGTAAAGCCTGCGGTGCCAAGAATCATGGCGTTACGTGCATCCAGCGACGTTGGTAGCGGTACCAGCCAATTGCTCTTCACGCGTGCCTGTTGTGCCAGTCCACCCCAATGGTTTTCGCCTACGCCCCAACCGGTGAGGATGACGGGCTGACCGACGGCAAACCGATCGCTGTCACTGTGGTGCACAGTCCCGACAAAATCGATCCCTGGAACCATTGGAAAGTTACGAATAATTTTGCCTTTGCCTGTAATGGCAAGCGCATCTTTATAATTAATACTGGACCAACTGATATCAACAGTCACATCCCCGGCGGGAAGCTGCTCCGCGTCAATCTCGCGAATCTGAGCGTGGGTCAGTCCGTCTGACTGTTCAAGAACTAAAGCCTGCATGGGCTATCTCCTGTAGCAGGATTAAAGATTAGGCGGTCATTAACGACTATAGTTATTACAGATACTATTTGTTAATACAGTTACCTTCGCTAGTACTGGTACTATGCGTTGTAGCTGATTTATGCGAACTGATAAAAAACAACAAACTCGCAGAAATGACAATTATTTGGAATAGGACGCAGGGATGGGATTTACGACCAGATTCTCGATACTCATAGTATTGCTGACGGTTCTCGCCATTTTTCTTATGCTTTTCAGTAGCATATTTAGCCTCTGTTATTATAGCCAGTTGCGGACCGAGCAACAGTTGCGTGAGGTCACGGCCAGTATCGATCAGGCATTATTAGTGCAATCGCCCGAAAACATCCAATATTGGCTGCCGGGAATGATGAAAACGGCAGGCATTGTCGCGCTGGAGATTCAGGATAACGATTCGCCGCTCTACTCAATACAACTGCCCGAGGCCAGCTGGGAACGCACGCACCTCTACCATGAGGTCGAATTCCCACTGATGCACCATATGAATATGGAGATCGCCTTAAAATATGTCGATCCGCTGATTGGTTTACCGCGCTTCGTGGTGTCGACGCTGTCGGTGTTGCTGGCGGCGGGACTGATGCTCCTGATGCTGTACTTCTCCATCCGCTGGTTACGCCATCAGGCAGCCGGACAGGAAGAGTTGGAAAAGCGCGCACAGCGTATTCTCAAAGGCGAGCGTGAATCGGTTATGCAGGGATCGGTACGTGAATGGCCGGTTAATACCAGCGGAGCACTCGATCAGCTGTTGTCAGATTTAGTGGAAGCGCGGGAGGAGCGTGGGCGGGTTGATACCTTAATCCGTGCTTTCGCCGCGCAGGATGCCGAAACTGGGCTGAGCAATCGTCTGTTTTTTGATAATCAGCTGACCACCCAGTTGGAAGATGGCGAAGGGGTGGGGACGCACGGCATTGTCATGATGATCCGTGTGCCAGATTTTGAAACGTTGCAGGAAACGCACGGCTATAGCAATGTGCTTCAGGAGTATCGTTTTACGCTGGTAAACCTGCTGTCGACATTTGTCATGCGTTATCCCTCTGCGCTGCTGGCGCGTTATTTCAGCAGCGATTTCACTGTATTACTCCCCCACCGTACGCTAAAAGAAGCCAATGCAATTGCCACGCAACTGGTGAAAGCCATCGATATTCTTCCTGCCTGCCCGTTGATCGATCGGGAGGAGGTTCTCCACATTGGTATCTGTGCCTACCGTGGTGGGCAAAGCGCCGAGCAGGTGATGGAAAGTGTGGAAGATGCAACGCGCAATGCGGTATTGCAGGGCGGTAACAGCTGGTGCGTGTTTGACAGGCAAGTGCCAGACAAGAGTCGCGGCAGCGTAAAATGGCGAACTTTGTTGGAACAGACGTTGGCGCGCGGCGGCCCGCGACTGTATCAAAAGCCTGCGGTCACAAAAGAGGGTGTTGTACATCATCGTGAAATGATGAGCCGGATTTATGACGGAGAACAGGAACTGCTCGCAGCCGAGTATATGCCTCTGGTGCAACAACTGGGACTAGCGACCAGTTATGATCGGCAGCTAGTTGCACGAATTGTTGATTTGTCAGCGAACTGGCCCGGAGAAACACTGGCTCTACCGGTAAGTGTGGACTCACTTTTGCAAAAACCTTTTTTGCGTTGGCTGAAAGAAATATTGCTGCAATGTCCTAAAACGCAGCGGCAGTGCATTTTATTTGAACTTGCAGAGGCAGATGTTTGTCAATATATCGGCCGTCTGCGTCCGGTTCTCAATTTGATCCTGGGATTAGGCTGTCGTCTGGCAGTTACGCAGGCGGGTTTGACGCTGGTCAGCACGACGTATATCAAGTCACTTCCCGTGGAGATCATCAAGCTTCATCCCGGTTTGGTGCGCAGCCTTGAACGTCGTCCAGAAAATCAGCTTTTTGTACAAAGCCTGACCGAGGCGTGTAAAGGAACGCAAACGCGGGTGTTTGCCGCGGGTGTGCGTACCAAAGAGGAGTGGCGGATGCTGTTGGGCAAGGGAGTTTATGGTGGGCAAGGCGATTTTTTTGCCACATCAGTCCTTGTAACAGATGAGCTGAAAAAATATTCACCGCAGCATCGTGTTTAGTATAAACGTCCTGTTCAAATTGACGTAGAATGAGGCGGTTGTTAAATCGGTTAGTGTGTGCTTACGTTAGCGCCAATCCGATTAAATGTTAGATTTTATGTCCTGTGTTAGCGCAATTCTGTCGGGTGGACAGTGGTAAGATGCCTTGCCGCCTGAGGAGAAGGCATTCTGTGCCTTCTCCCTGACGCCGACGTGCGCAACACAGACTTATTTTTCACCGAAGCAGAGCCTTTTCGTGCCTTGTCGCTGCTTCGTGTGGTTGGTAAAGTAGGCGGATTTATTTTTCGCCCCCAGCTTGCAGGATTATCCTTTAGTTATGTTTAAGAAATTTCGTGGCATGTTTTCCAACGACTTGTCCATCGACCTGGGTACCGCCAATACCCTGATTTATGTTAAAGGGCAGGGCATCATACTGAATGAACCCTCTGTGGTTGCGATCCGTCAGGATCGTGCCGGTTCCCAAAAAAGCGTTGCGGCGGTAGGTCATGACGCTAAGCAAATGCTGGGCAGAACGCCTGGGAATATTGTGGCGATTCGCCCGATGAAAGATGGTGTGATTGCAGATTTCCAGGTGACGGAAAAAATGCTGCAGCACTTCATCAAGCAAGTGCATAGCGACAGCTTTATGCGTCCTAGCCCGCGCGTGCTGGTGTGTGTTCCTGTAGGAGCCACGCAGGTTGAGCGTCGTGCCATTCGCGAATCTGCGCTAGGTGCAGGTGCCCGTGAAGTGTTCCTGATCGAAGAGCCAATGGCGGCAGCGATCGGTGCTGGCATGCCCGTATCCGAAGCGACCGGTTCTATGGTTGTGGATATCGGTGGTGGTACCACGGAAGTTGCGGTGATCTCGCTGAACGGCGTGGTGTACTCCTCTTCTGTGCGTATTGGCGGTGACCGCTTCGACGAAGCGATCATCAACTACGTTCGTCGTAACTATGGTTCACTGATCGGTGAAGCGACGGCAGAGCGTATCAAGCATGAAATCGGTTCTGCTTATCCGGGCGACGAAGTGCTTGAGATTGAAGTGCGCGGCCGTAACCTTGCTGAAGGTGTACCGCGTGGGTTCACACTGAACTCCAACGAAATTCTGGAAGCGCTGCAAGAGCCGTTGACGGGTATCGTCAGCGCGGTGATGGCAGCGTTGGAACAGTGCCCACCGGAACTGGCCTCCGATATTTCCGAGCGCGGTATGGTGTTAACGGGCGGCGGTGCGCTGCTGCGTAACCTGGATCGCTTGCTGATGGAAGAAACCGGTATTCCGGTTGTGGTGGCTGAAGATCCGCTGACCTGTGTTGCCCGTGGTGGTGGCAAGGCGCTGGAAATGATCGACATGCACGGTGGCGATTTGTTCAGCGAGGAGTAATCCTGTCTGGAAAAGGGGGACCGGATGGATGAACGCCTGCGTTTTTCATCTCTCGTGGTTACCCCTTTTTTATTTGCCTGCTCAATGAAACTCACCCTACAGGGTGCTGCTTTGTGACGTTAAAAATCGCCAAAGGCGATTTGAGGTTGCTGTCGAGGAATACGCAAATTCTATGAAGCCGCTTTTTAGCAGGGGGCCTTCCCTGCAATTACGACTTTTTCTTGCTGTCGTTACCGCGATTGTCGTGATCGTTGCGGACAGTCGGCTCGGTTCGTTCGTCAAAATCAGAACGTACATGGACACCACTGTCAGCCCATTCTATTTTCTGGCGAATGGGCCCCGTCAGGCTCTGGACAATATGTCTGCATCACTGGCAACCCGTGAGCAATTAGGTCTTGAAAACACCGCACTGCGCCAGGAACTGTTGATGAAAAACAGTGACCTTTTGCTGCTGGGCCAGCTTAAGCAGGAAAATGCGCGGTTACGTGAACTACTGGGCTCGCCGCTGCGTCAGGATGAGCAGAAGATGGTGACACAGGTGATGTCCGCCGGAACTGACCCTTATAGCGATCAGGTTGTGATTGATAAAGGTCAGGCGAACGGCGTGTATGAAGGGCAGCCGGTCATCAGCGATAAAGGCGTGGTCGGTCAGGTTGTGGCGGTTGGTCAGTTTACCAGCCGAGTTTTGTTGATTTGTGATGTTTCCCACGCGTTGCCGATTCAGGTGCTACGCAATGATATTCGCGTGATTGCCGCCGGTAATGGCTGCACTGACGATCTGCAACTAGAGCACCTTCCTAATAATACCGACATCCGAGTGGGTGACGTGCTGGTCACATCGGGTCTGGGTGGACGTTTCCCCGAAGGGTATCCGGTCGCAGTCGTATCATCGGTTAAAGAGGATACGCAGCGGGCCTATACGATTATTCAAGCGCGTCCGACGGCGGGGCTACAACGCTTACGCTACCTGTTATTACTGTGGGGCGTGGAAAACAACTCCACTACGTCGCTGCCGCCAGCGGAAGTGCACCGGGTTGCTAATGAGCGTCTGATGCAGATGATGCCGCAGGTTTTACCATCGCCTGACGAAATGGGGCCGCCGCTTCCACCTGATGCCGCCGCGCCCGTCGCTGAGCCGCAGAGAGGCCGCCAATGAACCGTTATCGCAGGCATGGCAACTGGATTATCTGGCTTTCTTTTCTGATCGCGATGGTCTTGCAGATTATGCCGTGGCCGGATGAAATCTACATGTTTCGCCCCTCCTGGCTGACACTGTTTCTGATTTACTGGGTGATGGCTTTGCCACATCGCGTGAATGTCGGCACCGGATTTGTGTTGGGCCTGATTATGGACCTGATTCTTGGGTCTACACTGGGAGTACGGGCGCTGGCACTTAGCATTGTTGCTTATCTGGTCGCCTTTAAATTCCAGCTGTTCCGAAATATGGCGCTATGGCAGCAGGCATTAATCGTCATGCTACTGTCGCTGCTGATGGATCTCACGGTGTTCTGGGCAGAATTTTTAGTTATTAATGTCTCTTTCCGGCCGGAAACATTCTGGAATAGTGTTGTTGATGGCGTACTCTGGCCGTGGCTGTTCCTGCTGATGCGTAAAATTCGTCGTCAGTTTACTGTGCAATAAGGTGATTCATGACCCAGCTTTATCTGGCCTCCGCTTCTCCCCGTCGTCGCGAACTGCTCACGCAGCTCGACATTCCTTTTTCTGTGCTGAATGTCGCGGTGGAAGAACAATGTTTACCAGGGGAAGCAGCGGAGATTTACGTCCGGCGTCTGGCGCATGAAAAAGCGAGCGCAGGTGTCGCGGCTGCACCGTCCGATTTACCCGTTCTGGGTGCGGATACCATCGTGGTGCTGAACGGTCAGGTATTGGAAAAACCGCAGGACGAAACTCATGCGGCAGAGATGCTGAGTCAGCTGTCTGGAAAACAACATCAGGTGATGACTGCCGTCGCGCTGGCAGATAAAGACGATATCTTGAGCTGTCTGGTGATAACCGATGTCGTCTTTCGTCCGCTCTCGCAGCAGGACATCGAACGGTATATCGCTAGCGGTGAGCCGATGGATAAAGCCGGGGCTTATGGTATTCAGGGCAAAGGTGGATGCTTTGTCCGGTTGCTTAACGGGAGCTATTACGCGGTCGTTGGGCTGCCGCTGGTAGAAACCCATGAGCTATTCAGTAATTTTGCTGCATTGCGGAGCGCAAGAGGAAAACATGACTGCTGAGTTACTGGTAAACGTTACACCGTCAGAAACGCGCGTTGCCTATATCGACGGCGGTATTCTGCAAGAGATTCATATTGAGCGTGATGCGAAACGCGGTATTGTCGGCAACATTTATAAAGGCCGCGTGAGCCGCGTCCTGCCGGGCATGCAGGCGGCGTTTGTGGATATCGGTCTGGATAAAGCCGCGTTCCTACATGCGTCCGATATTATGCCGCACACCGAATGCGTTGCCGGTGACGAACAAAAGAATTTTCACGTCCGTGATATCGCCGAGCTGGTGCGTCAGGGACAGGACCTTATGGTTCAGGTGGTCAAAGATCCGCTGGGAACTAAAGGTGCGCGTCTGACTACCGACATCACGCTACCGTCGCGCTATCTGGTGTTCATGCCCGGTGCATCGCACGTTGGTGTATCACAGCGCATTGAGAGTGAAGCGGAACGCGATCGCTTAAAGAAAACGGTCGCCGACTATTGCGATGATGACGGTGGTTTCATTATTCGTACCGCAGCGGAAGGGATCGGTGAAGAAGAACTCTCGCAGGATGCGGCGTTCCTGAAGCGCCTGTGGGGCAAGGTGATGGAGCGCAAAAAGCGTAACCAGAGCAAATGTAAGCTCTACGGTGAAGTGGCGCTCGCACAGCGAATTTTGCGTGATTTTGCAGGCGCTGCGCTGGATCGTATTCGGATTGACTCCCGACTGACGTATGAAGCGCTGCTGGAGTTTACCTCCGAATATATCCCAGAGATGACGCGCAAACTCGAACACTATGCGGGTAAGCAGCCGATTTTTGACCTGTTTGATGTGGAAAATGAGATCCAGCGTTCACTGGACAGAAAGGTTGAGTTGAAGTCCGGTGGCTATTTGATCATCGATCAGACTGAAGCCATGACGACTGTCGATATCAATACGGGGGCGTTCGTCGGCCACCGCAATCTGGATGAAACCATTTTCAATACCAATACCGAAGCGACACAGGCTATTGCACGACAGCTGCGCCTGCGTAACCTCGGCGGCATCATCATTATCGATTTCATTGATATGAATAACGAAGATCACCGTCGGCGGGTGCTGCATTCACTGGAGCAGGCGCTGAGTAAAGATCGGGTCAAAACCAGTATTAACGGCTTCTCTCAACTAGGATTAGTAGAGATGACGCGCAAACGCACGCGTGAGAGTATTGAACACGTGTTGTGTCATGAATGCCCGACGTGTCATGGTCGTGGCACCGTGAAGACGGTAGAAAGCGTCTGTTATGAAATCATGCGTGAAATCGTGCGCGTCCACCACGCTTATGACACCGACCGTTTCCTTGTTTATGCCTCACCGGCTGTCGGGGAAGCACTGAGAAGTGAAGAATCGCACGCGTTAGCTGAGGTTGAAATTTTCGTCGGCAAGCAGGTCAAAGTACAAATCGAACCCCTGTATAGCCAGGAGCAGTTTGACGTCGTAATGATGTAAATTCGTGCGCTCGTCGTCGGCGACGAAAGAAGGAGAAATTAGTGAGGCGACTGCCCGGAATATTAGTCATCACGGGTGCCACTCTTGTCGTGATGGTTGCGCTGTTGGTCAGCGGCTTAAGACTGGTGCTGCCACAGCTCGATCATTTCCGGCCACAGCTGGTGGCCTGGGCGCAGTCTGCTGCTGGCGTTCCGTTAGAAATCGGCTCAATGACGGGGCGATGGGAGTCCTTTGGCCCCACGCTGGAAATTGAAAAATTTCGCACATCGCTGCCGGAATCGGACTGGCAGGTTGATCGCATTACGCTGGCGCTGGATGTGTGGCAGTCGCTGTTGCATGGGCGCTGGCAGTTCCGCGATCTCACGTTTCATCAGTTAAAGCTCGATCTTAATAGCCAACTTAATGGGCAGCAGCAGGATAACAAACTGATGGAGTCAGGAAAGGTCAGCGATCTTTTCCTGCGCCAGTTTGACCACTTTGACCTGCGTGATAGCCAGATTACCTTTCTTACCCCTTCCGGTTCCCGAGCGGAGCTGAGTATTCCTCAACTGACCTGGTTGAACTCCGACAAACGTCACCGCGCAGAAGGTTTGATCAGCCTGTCGAGTTTTAACGGCCAGCACGGTGTGGTGCAGATGCGCATGGATCTGCGCGATGAGCAGGGCCTACTTGGCAACGGTACGTTCTACCTGCAAGCTGACAATATCGATATGAAGCCGTGGCTCAGCCGCTGGATGAAAAACAACACGGGGCTAGAAAGCGCAGATTTTAGTCTGGCGGCGTGGCTCAACGTCCGTGATGGTGGCATCCACAGTGGTGATGTACGCCTTAATCAGGGGACGGCAAACTGGGGTGAGGGAAGTGACGCGCATCGTCTGAATGTGGATGACATGACGCTACATGTCAGCCGTCAGGAAAATGGCTGGCAGGTGGATGTTCCCACGTTGAATCTGGCAACGGATGGTGTCGCTTGGCCGAAAGGCAGGCTCTCTGCCCTGTGGTTGCCAAAAAATGAACACATGCTGGGGCCCGATCGGCAGGAAGAGCTACGTATTCGAGCCAGTAATTTGGCGCTGGAGCGGGTAAACACGCTGCTTCCACTGCTGTCCGGCACGACGCCAGCCTTGAAAGCGCGCTGGGATGAGCTGCAACCGACGGGCACATTGAATTCCGTTGCCGTCGATATCCCTCTGCAACAGCCAGAAAGAAGCCGCTTTCACGCCAACTGGCAGGATGTGAGCTGGAAGCAGTGGAAATTGCTGCCGGGCGTCGATCACTTCTCCGGTTCTGCCCGCGGCAGCGTTGAGCGTGGTCAGGTCAGCGTAGCGTTAAAGCAGAGCACGTTACCCTATGTGGATATGTTCCGCGCGCCGCTGGAAATCAAGCAGGCCAGCGGCACGATAGACTGGCGTAATGACGCGCAAGGCCTATCGCTCTGGAGCCATGGGCTGGACGTACAGGCGAAATCACTGTGGGCTAACGGTGATTTCCGTTACGAACAGCCCGCTAAGCAGGAACCGAAACTGGATATTCTGGCGGGAATCCGGCTGACCGATGCGGCAGATGCCTGGCGCTATTATCCCGAACTGTTTATGGGCACTGAGCTGGTGGATTACCTGAGCGGTGCGCTGAAAGGCGGCCGCGTCGATAATGCGACACTGATCTTTGCCGGTAATCCGCAGCATTTCCCGTTTACCCATAATGAAGGTCAGTTTGAAGTCTGGGTGCCGGTTAAGGATGCCACCTTTGAGTTCCAGCCGGGCTGGCCTGCGCTAACGCCGCTGGATATCAATCTGGATTTCGCTAATAACGGTCTGTGGATGCTTGCGCCGCAAATCTGGCTAGGTAAGGTGGAAGGCAAAAATATTAGCGCGGTCATTCCTGATTATGAAAAAGAGATGCTGCTTATTGATGGCGAACTGGATGGTCCTGGGCCTGAAGTAGGCAACTATTTTCATCAGACGCCGCTGAAATCCTCGCTGGGTACCGCGCTGGATGAGCTGAAAATTGGTGGGCCGGTGAAAGGCACGCTGCATTTGGATATTCCGCTTGTCGGTGATGATGTCCGTGCCAGTGGCGATATTGCGCTGAATAATAACAGTTTGTATATAAAACCGCTGGATACCACGATTAAGAATCTCACGGGTAAGTTCCGTTATGAAAACGGCAATTTACGTAGTGAAACGCTACAGGCGAATTGGCTGAATCAGCCGATGGCGGTCAATTTCACGACGGAAGAGCAGGCTAAAGCTTTTTTGGTGAATGTGGGCTTGCAGGGCGACTGGCAGCCAGCGCTATTGCCAGGTTTACCGGCATCGGCAAGCAAAGCGCTGTCCGGCGCGGCGAACTGGAAAAGTACGGTTGCTGTCAACCTGCCACACTCGGGTAAAACAACCTACGATGTTGATGTACAAGCTGATTTAAATAAAGTAAGTAGTCACTTACCTAACCCGCTGAATAAGCCTGCTGGTGAGAACTTGCCGCTAGAAGTCAAAGCCAGCGGTGACCTGAATGGTTTTACTATGCAGGGGCGAGTGGGCAAAGATAACCGTTTCAATAGCCAATGGCTGCTGAAAGGCGACACCGTGACGCTGGCGCGGGCAAGTTGGCAGAATGCGGCAACAACGGCACCAGCATTACCAGAAGACTCCGCTTTGGTGCTCGATCTCCCACCGCTGGATGCAGAAAGCTGGCTGGGGCTTCTGCCATCGCTGCGTACCTCTACTATGGCGGAAGGGAATGCGTCGGCAGGAGGGAAAAAAGTGCGTAGCTCTCTGCGTTTCCCTGAGGCGGTGACGCTGCGAACGCCTGAGCTGCAATTGTTAGGGCAACAGTGGCACGATCTGGAAATTACGCGAAAAAATACGCTTAGCGGCAGTGAAGTGCAGGCGAAAGGACGTGAAATTGACGGAAAGGTTGAGATACCCAATCGCGGCATGTGGCGCAGCGACATCAATTATCTCTACTACAATCCTCAGTGGAAAGGTAACGAAGCGACCAACCCGGTGGCGCTGGCGGAGAAAAAATCGCCTCTGAACGACCCGAGTATCAGCTTTGAGGACTGGCCGTCGCTGGCGGTTAACTGCCGTCAGTGCTGGATTGTCGGGCAGAATATGGGACGTATTCAGGGAACGATGCTGCCAGAAAAGGAAAAATTAACGCTGACGGACGGTATCATTGATACAGGTAAGGCTCGTCTGACGGTAAATGGTTCTTGGCAAGAAAACGCAGAAGGCGTGCGGACTGCGCTAAAAGGCCGTCTGACGGGGGACAGTCTGGAGCAGAACGCTAACTGGTTTGGCGTCGATTCGCCGTTGAAGGCAGGTTCTTTCGATGTAGATTACGATCTGTATTGGCGCGGGACGCCTTGGGCGCCGGATATTGCCAGCCTGAGTGGAATATTGCACACGCGCATTGGTAAAGGTGAAATTGCTGAAGTCGGTGCCGGTCAAGCGGGTCAATTGCTGCGTTTATTGAGCTTCGATGCGCTGATGCGTAAGCTGCGGTTCGATTTTAGTGATACGTTTGGCCGTGGGTTCTACTTCGACTCGATTAGCAGCACCGCATGGATTAAAGACGGCGTGCTGCATACTGATGATATGCTGATCGACGGGTTGGAGGCAGACATCGCGATGAAAGGCGATCTCGACCTCGCTAAGCGACAGGTCAATATGGAAGCGGTTATCGCCCCGGAAATTTCTGCGACGGTGGGCGTGGCGACTGCATTTGCCGTCAATCCGGTTGTGGGGGCCGCAGTATTTGCTGCCAGTAAAGTACTGGCACCGCTATGGAACAAGATTTCGCTGATTCGCTACCAGATTTCCGGTAGCCTCGATCAGCCAAAGATTCAGGAAGTGCTGCGTGAGCCGAACAAGAAGAAAGGCGAATAATGCCGTTAGGGCAGCGCAGCGTACTCAGCCGATTATCTGATAAAGAGTGAAAAACTATGAGCCTTTCGTTTGTCAGTGAGCAGTTACTCACCGCTAACAAATTGAATCTTGACGATCTCGCCGCTGTGCTGGGGTCACTTAATGAACGTCGACTGGATTATGCCGACCTGTATTTCCAATCCAGCTACCATGAGTCCTGGGTGCTGGAAGATCGCATCATCAAAGACGGTTCCTATAACATCGATCAGGGCGTGGGTATCCGTGCGATTGACGGTGAAAAAACCGGGTTTGCGTATGCCGATCAGATCACGCTGAATGCATTGCATCAGAGCGCGCAGGCAGCACGCAGTATTGTGCGGGAACAAGGCACTGGTACGGCGCGCACGCTGGGTGCAGTGTCGCATCGTGCGCTCTATCCATCGTTGAATCCGCTGGATAGCCTGACGCGTGAAGATAAGATTGCTCTGTTGCAACGTGCGGATACGGTTGCACGTGCTGCGGATACGCGGGTGCAGGAAGTCTCTGCCAGCCTGACCGGTGTGTATGAACTGGTGTTGGTGGCTGCGACGGACGGTACGCTGGCGGCGGATGTGCGCCCGTTGGTTCGTCTGTCGGTCAGCGTGCTGGTCGAAGCGGAAGGTAAACGTGAGCGCGGTAGCGGCGGCGGCGGCACGCGTGGCGGCTATGAGTATTTCTGGGAAGTGACGGACGGCGAACCTCGCGTTGACGCCTGGGCGAAAGAAGCGGTGCGTATGGCGCTGGTTAATCTGTCTGCTGTGGCTGCTCCGGCAGGGCCTATGCCTGTGGTACTGGGCGCAGGCTGGCCGGGCGTGTTGCTGCATGAAGCGGTCGGTCATGGGCTGGAAGGTGATTTTAACCGTCGCGGTACGTCAGTATTCAGCGGACAGATGGGCAAACTCGTTGCGTCAGAGCTGTGTACGGTGGTGGACGATGGCACGTTGAGTGGACGTCGTGGCTCTATCTCGATGGATGATGAGGGCGTTCCGGGGCAATACAATGTCCTGATCGAAAACGGTATTCTGAAAGGCTACATGCAGGACAAGCTGAATGCTCGTCTGATGGGCGTTGCGCCAACGGGCAATGGTCGTCGCGAATCTTATGCGCATCTGCCGATGCCGCGTATGACGAACACCTATATGCTGGCTGGAAAATCCACGCCGGAAGAGATTATCTCGAGCGTTGAATACGGCCTGTATGCGCCAAACTTTGGTGGCGGTCAGGTTGATATCACCTCTGGCAAATTCGTCTTCTCGACATCCGAAGCGTACCTGATCGAAAAAGGGCGTATCACCACGCCAGTCAAGGGCGCGACGCTGATTGGATCCGGCATTGAAGCGATGCAGCAGATCTCTATGGTCGGCAACGATCTGGCGTTGGATAAAGGCGTTGGCGTGTGCGGCAAAGAAGGGCAAAGCCTGCCAGTCGGCGTTGGTCAGCCTACGCTGAAGCTGGAAAGCTTAACTGTCGGCGGCACCGCGTAATTCGTTATGATGTTCTGAATCCCCTTTGAAACCGCGCTTTTATCAGCGCGGTTTTTTTCCAGAGGGCGTTATGTAACGGAGCAAAAAATCAGGATACGGCAGCAATAATCGATTTGAGCTGCTTGATGTGTATTTCATCCCGCTGTACCAAAACATCTTCCTTAATTTTGAGAACAATACCTTTTAATAGGTCTGTTGTACTGGAGATGTTTGTCGTGGTTTTTAGTACGTCAATGTCTGTTGCAACATGTCTGCCTTTAAGAGAAAGGCGCTTCTCGGATTTTCCTTTTGCCAACTCACTTTGTAGAAAACGCGGGATATCTTTTGCCGCTGTGTGGTCAGCCGCCAGAGTGTGAAGATAGTATTTCATCAGAGTGGGAATAAAATCGGGTTCCCCACCTAATTCGCAGCTTGCCATATTTAGGATGTCTATCATGTGCGCGGGGACTCTACTTTCCAGCGCTTTACGCTGCACATCTAGTGCTTTCTTAATCATGGGGGTGGACTGATGGGGGATTATGGCAACATTCCCGCAGCGATCGCAAACGCCAACCAGAACCTGTCTCACCACGCCACGGTTATCACTGAATGGGACGTCTTTAAGTTGAAACGTCGCTGTTTCATATGACTGGCAGGTATTACAGAGCGCTCCCTGTGTATCGCCGACTTTGAAAATTTTCATGTCATCGCCTCAATGGTGGACGCTAATAAAGACACAATCCGGCTCGGTAAAGTACCACTTGATATACCACGGTACCCCCCGATAGCGGCAACGGATGATATGAACATCAACATGTGCTGCAAAATGATGGGGTGAAGAAGAGTAGGATGTCCCTGTTTATTTATAAATAATATCAATTAGTTATGTTATTGGTATTTGTCCGATTGCCAGAAAATTCTTCGTGCTGATATTCCCTCTGGCTTCATGCAGCACATTACCTGACTGCAGACAGACGATAAGCTGCTTTTTTGCATTCTTGAACCCCATCCTCTCACTCGTACTGTACGAATTTATTCGTACGTTATCCATGTGATTTTACTTTCCTGAACGAAGAAAGAGGTATAACGCACGGATGCCGGGATGGGGATGCGTTTTATATGAAAGAGGAAAACGCTTCGCATTTTCTCTTTGCAAAACCTACTTTTTTTCCTCGCCATGATCCTGCCGATAGCCTTGATAGGTCAGGGCGACGTCTTTGAAGTATTCCGTCAGATAATTAATGCAGACTTGGACTTTCAGCGGCAGGTTGTCTTTGCGGGTGTAGAGCGCGTAGACCGGGCGCGGATCGGAGTGATAGCGATTGAACAGAATCTCGATTTCGCCGCGATTGATTTCCTCCACGATCCACATAAGCGGAACGTACGCGATACCTGCTCCGGCCTTGAGCCAGCGTACCAGCGTTTGTGGGTCGTTAGTGACAAAGCGCCCTTGTGGTGTGACGCGGGTCGAGATGCCTTCCGGTGCGATCAGCTCAAATTCGCTGTCGGGACGCACGCTGTATTCCAGCCAGGAAAAGTTCACCATATCTGCTGGCTTATCCGGCGTGCCGTGCTGCGCCAGATAGCTTTTTGCGGCACAGATCACCATCGGCATTGAGCCTAAGCGTTTCGAGAACAGGCTCGAATCCTGTAGTGCGCCGACGCGGATAACGATATCCAGCCCGTCGGCGATCAGGTCGGGAGCCGGAATTCCGGTAACCAGATTGACGGACAAACCGGGATATTCCTTCAGCATCGCAGCCGTCATGGTGGACAACACATTCTGCGCCATGGTGGACGAGCTACCAATGCGCAGCGTGCCGATCGGCGTGTTGTTGAAGGCATAAAGCTGTTCGTGTACCTCATGCGCTTCATGCAGCATCCGGCGACAGCCGTGATAGTAAATTTTCCCTGCTTCCGTCAGACCAATGCTGCGCGTACTGCGGTTCAGCAGCTTAATCTGTAGCTCATCTTCAAGCTTGCTGACGGTCTGGCTGACGGCGGATACGCTCATTTGCAACTGGCGTGCGGCGGCGGTAAAAGAACCACATTCCACCACGCGGGCAAACACTGACATACTCTTTAGTCTTTCCATTATTCACTCTGGCTTAAAAGTGATTTAGATCACACTATGTAGATAAGGTGATAATAAGCATCCATAATATAGCCTATCCGGTGATGCCGAGTGGAACATTGTCCGCTCAAGGCTCCCCAATAATTATAATTATTTACCCAATAGAGAGTAATACGCTGATTTCCCATCGTTAGTCAGTCCCTACTGACATCGCTACTCATCAGTTTACCGCTATCCCATCCGTTGGCCGCCAGCCTGCGGGATGAAGCGCTTTTGTCGCTGTTGAACGTCAGCACTACGCTGCGCTATCGCACGACATAATTTACCATCCGGTAGCACACCTGCTCGCTGCCGCTACCTAATAGAAAAAGGAAAAGAGGATGAGTTCACTCCCGGTTATGGTGCTGTTCGGGCTGTCATTTCCCCCCGTATTTTTCGTCTTACTGGTGTCGCTGACCCTGTTTTTTGTCGTGAACCGCCTGCTGCAACCGACGGGTATCTATGACTTTGTCTGGCATCCGGCGCTGTTTAACAGCGCGCTGTTCTGCTGCTTGTTCTATTTATTATTCCGTTACGGTCTGTGAGGCGTCTGTGAAAAGTTTCTTTTTAACCTTGTTTAGGCAGCAGGCCGTACTGATCAAAAAGCTGAGCCGTGTAGTCATCACGCTGGTGATTGTGCTGTGTGCAATTGTGGCCATTTTTCGTGTTTGGGCGTTTTACACCGAATCGCCCTGGACGCGTGATGCCAAATTCACGGCGGATGTGGTGGCGATAGCACCGGACGTCAGCGGGTTGCTGACTGACGTTCGCGTCACGGACAATCAACTGGTGAACAAAGGTGACGTGTTATTTGTCATCGACCAACCTCGTTACCACCAGGCTGTGGCACAGGCGGAAGCCGATGTTGCTTACTATCAGGCGCTGGTGACGGAAAAACGCCGGGAATCAGGACGTCGTGCGCGGCTGGGCGTCAGTGCGATGTCACAGGAAAATATCGATCAGTCCAGCAATGCGCTAGAAACCGCAACGCACCAGCTTGCTAAAGCGCAGGCGGTATTGTCACTGGCAAAATTGGAGCTGGATCGCACCGTGGTACGCGCGCCTGCCGACGGCTGGGTCACCAACCTGCATGTGCAAAGCGGCGAGTTCATTGAACGCGGTAATACAGCGGTAGCGCTGGTGAAGAAGGATTCGTTTTACCTGCTGGCGTACATGGAAGAGACCAAGCTTGAAGGCGTTCGCCGTGGCTATCGTGCGGAAATTACCCCGCTGGGTAGCGAAAAGATATTTTACGGCACCGTTGATAGCGTGGCGGCTGGGATAAATAACAGCAGCAACAGTGCGAACACTAAGGGCCTGGCTAACGTAGATTCCAATCTGGAGTGGGTGCGTTTAGCGCAGCGCGTACCGGTAAAAATCCGCCTCGATCGGCAAATGGGTGACCTCTACCCAGCGGGCACGACGGCGACGGTGGTGGTTACTGGCGAGCAGGTCAACAATGACAAAAAGCCGTCGCCGCTTATCCGCCTGCTTTATCGCCTGCGTGAGTTTGGCTAAGTGAGGCGATGATGAAAACTTCGTCGTTGACAGGCTCTATGTTCTTTACGACACCGAAATTTGCTCGCCTTCGCTTTGCTTTCAAACTGAGCTTTGCGATTGTACTGTCCCTGTTTCTGGGGTTCCACCTACAGTTGGAAACGCCGCGCTGGTCGGTTCTGACGGCGGCGATTGTCGCTGCTGGCCCCGCATTCGCGGCGGGCGGCGAGCCGTTTTCCGGTGCAATTCGCCATCGTGGCATATTACGTATTATCGGGACGTTTATTGGCTGTATTGGTGCGCTTGTTATCATTATCGCTACTGTTCGTGCGCCTGTGGTAATGCTGATGCTGTGCTGTATTTGGGCTGGCCTCTGCACCTGGGTTTCCTCGCTGGTTAAAGTTGAAAACGCCTATATATTTGGGCTGGCGGGCTATACCGCGCTGATTATTATTGTGTCGACGCAGGGAACGCCGCTGCTGACGCCGCAGTTTGCCGTGGAGCGCTGTAGCGAGATTGTGCTGGGCATCGTCTGTGCCATTCTGGCAGATTTGCTGTTCTCACCACGATCGATCAAACAGGATGTTGACCGCAGTATCGGTGAACTGCTGGTGGATCAGTATCGGTTACTGCAACTCAGCATGAGCGGGGCGGAGAAAGAAGTGATAGATGCGGCATGGCACGCACTGGTGCGCAAAACGACTGCGCTCAGCGGCATGCGCAGCAGCCTGATGCTGGAGTCCTCGCGCTGGCAGAACAGCAATCGCCGCTTAATGTCATTGCATACGCAATCGCTCATGATGATCACTCAGGCGTGTGAAACTTACCTGATTTTGCAGGATGCACCGACCCCTATAAAAAGCAGTCTGAAGCTGGTGTTGGATCAGCCTGTTGAGTCGTTCCGTGATGTGCATTGTCGTGTGAAAGCATTGCGCCACCTGATTGCGGCTGACAGCCGTACCGTACCGCCTACGCTGATCGACTGGGTTGGTGCGGCGACGCGTTATCTGCTGATGGCGAAGGGCGTGCAGACCAACGGACGCATCAACACGATAGAAGCTGATGTGTTGAACAGTGATGTAGAAATTAAAGCGCCCTCGGCGGAAACCCATCATGCCATGATCAACGGCTTACGCACCGGTGTGGCGACGGCGCTGGGTTGCCTGTTCTGGCTCAGCACTGGCTGGACGTCCGGCAGCGTGTGTATGGTGATGATTGCGGTGGTGACGTCGCTTGCCATGCGTTTGCCGAATCCACAGATGATGGCGAAGGATTTTCTTTTTGGGACGATCTACGCGCTGCCACTAGGGGCGCTGATGTTCATGTTTATCATGCCGTCGACGCAGCAAAGTATGTTGCTGCTGTGTCTGAGCCTGGGGGTGATGGCTTTCTTTCTCGGGCTTGAAGTACAAAAACGTCGGCTGGGTTCGCTGGGTGCATTGGCCAGTACGATCAATATTCTGGTACTGGACAACCCGATGACGTTCAACGTTAGCCAGTTTCTGGACAGCGCGATCGGCCAGATCATCGGCTGTTTTCTGGCGCTGATGGTGATCCTGCTGATTCGGGATAACACCAAGGCGCACACGGGGAGAACGTTATTGAACCGCTTTGTGTATGGTGCGGTTTCGGCGTTGACCACCAACAGGGCGCGACGAAAAGAGAATCACCTGCCAGCGCTTTACCAACAGCTTTTCCTGCTGCTGAGCCGCTTCCCTGACGATATTGCCAAATATCGCCTCGCACTGTGGCTGATCATCATGCACCAACGTCTGAGAACGCTGGATATTCCGCAAAATGCGACACTGTCTGCCTTTCATCGCCAGATTCGTGCGACGGCAGAGCAGGTGATTTCAGCTCGGCGCGATGCTACGCGCAGCCGCTATTTTACACAGCTGTTGGATGAGCTTGAGCGTTATCAGCAGATGCTGACAGAACAGCAGCTTCCGCCGAGCGTGACTGCGCCCGTGGGTCGATTGACTGGGATCCTACGTGATTATCAGCATGCGCTGAGCAACTAATCATCTGTGGATGAGACGGCGCAGCCAACCTAACGATTAATCCTAGAGTGGCGCAGGTCGTGCCCATCACTCCTATACTGAATTATCCAGAGCTTCCCTCAGAACGTCATGGGATATGACCATTTTCAGGAGGTAACACGATGTCAGGACACCATTTGCAGGATCATGAACTGTTTAAAACGGGCTACTTCGTTGCGGGGAAATGGCAGCAGGGCGGAACCACTTTCGAGGTGGTGAATCCGGCGACGGGTGAGTCTATTGCCAGCGTAGCGAAAGCAGGAAAGAAAGAGACGCAGGCGGCGATTGACGCTGCTCATGCCGCATTCCCTGCCTGGAAGCGTAAAACCGCGAAGGAACGTTCTGAAATTCTGTATCGCTGGTATGAGCTGATTCTGGAGAATAAACGCTATCTGGCAGAGTTGATGACCGCAGAGCAGGGCAAACCGGTGCAGGAAGCCGAGGGAGAAGTCGTTTACGCGGCGAATTTCATCCAGTGGTTTGCCGAGCAGGGAAAACGTGTCAACGGCGAAATTATTCCTCCCGCCAAGCCCGGCTCGAAGATTTATGCCACGCGTGAACCGGTTGGTGTCGTTGTGGCGATTACACCGTGGAATTTCCCGCTGGCGATGTTGACGCGTAAGTTAGGGCCCGCGCTGGCGGCGGGGTGTACCGGTGTCATCAAACCCGCGAACAACACGCCGCTGTCTGCGTTTGCGCTGTTGGCGCTGGCACAGCAGGCGGGTGTGCCGGATGGCGTACTCAACGGCGTTGCGGGCGATACGCAGGCGATTAGCGATACCGTCATGGCGAGCGATAAAGTGCGCAAAATTTCCTTCACCGGCTCAACAGAGGTAGGGAAAACGCTGGTGCGCAACGCGGCCGACACCATGAAGAAAGTGTCGATGGAACTGGGCGGCAACGCGCCTTATATCGTATTTGATGATGCGGATATTCAGGCCGCTGTGAAAGGCGCGATGGCTAACCGCTTCCGCAATGCGGGTCAGGTTTGCGTCAGTGCCAACCGATTTTATATTCAGGACGGCGTCTACGAGGCGTTTGTTTCCCAGCTTGCAGAAGAGGTGAAAAAGCTGAAGGTCGGAAACGGTATGGATGACGGTGTAGAGCTTGGTCCACTGATTGATGATGCCGCCGTCGATAAGGTGGAAAAACACGTCAATGACGCGGTGGAAAAAGGCGGAAAGGTGCTTGTTGGCGGTAAACGACACAAGCTGGGCCACAGCTTTTTTGAACCGACAGTGATTGTTGATGCTAACGAAGCGATGCTGCTTGCGCAGGAAGAAACCTTTGGCCCAGTCGCTCCATGTTTTCGTTTCAAAACGGAAGAAGAGGTCATTGAACGCGCCAACAATACGCCATTTGGCCTAGCGGCTTACTTCTACAGCCAGAATTTGCAGCGTGTGTTCCGTGTGGCAGAAGCGCTGGAGAGCGGCATGATTGGCATTAACGAATGTGCTGTTTCGACCGAGCTGGCACCCTTTGGCGGCGTGAAAGAATCGGGATTAGGTCGTGAAGGCTCTGTGCTGGGGCTGGACGAATTTCTGGAAGTGAAAACCTGGCATCTAGGCGGGCTGTGATCTGAATGAATGTTGCGATCTGAATTGATCGTGAACGCAATGAGATACGGGTAAAGCACGGGATGAGTGATTACTCCTCATCCCGTTATCGCCGTTAATCTGTGGTTTCAGCTAGCTCACGCAGATACTGGAAGATCTGGCGGGTGGCTTTCGGCGGTTTGTTCGCGGCTTTCTCTTTTTGGGCATTGCGCACCAGAGAACGCAGCTGCTGACGGTCGGCATGTGGATACAGCGCCAGAATCTCTGGAACCACATCGTCTCCTTCGGCAATCAGGCGGTCGCGCAGCTGTTCCAGTTTGTGGAATAACGCCACCTGCTGGTTATGACGGTTGTTCAGCTTATCCAGCGCGGTTTGGATCGGTTCTGGATCGCGGGCGCGCAACATTTTACCAATCAGCTGTAGCTGACGGCGGCGGCCTTCTTTCTTGATCCTCTGCGCCAGTTCCACTGCCGCACGCAGATCGTCGTCCAACGGGATCTTCTCCAGGGCATTTTTACCCAGATCAACCAGTTCCGCACCGAGATCTTTCAGCGCTTCGGCGTCACGCTTTATTTCGCTTTTACTGACCCAGATAATTTCATCATCTTCGTCGTCTTCTTGATTATCCGGGACGTCATTCAGCCAGTCTTCGGGTTTTTGTTTCATGGTTGGCTCCTAAAAAGTGTCCAGGAGCAATGCTTAACGCAACGCGTAGCGGCTCCGGGATGGTGAACAGCGCGCCCACCAGAAAAAAGAGGCTGATACTAACAGGTTTGGGCTTTGTGCGAAATTGTCCGTAGATCCTGTTAGACTAGAAAGCATTATGCTACACCTTTTTATGCTCGTCATACTTCAAGTTGCATGTGCGTTGGCTGCGTTCAGTCACCCGAATCACTTACTTGAGTAAGCTCATCGGGATTCCTTCGCTTGCCGCCTTCCTGAAACTTGAATTATTTAGAGCATATTTCTCTCTACTCATATTTTTCGAGTGGGGATGATGGTGAGCTTTCTTCCACTCATTATGGCAGAACAATGACGATAACTACTCAGGTTGCAGAGCAGCGTAAAGCGCTGGAACTCGCGGTTGCTCAGGCGTTGGAACTGGCGCGTGCCGGCTCTGATGCGGCAGAAGTCGCGGTGTCAAAAACGACGGGCATTAGCGTCAGTACCCGTTATGGTGACGTTGAAAATGTTGAATTCAACAGTGATGGTGCCTTGGGCATCACGGTTTATCATCAACAGCGTAAAGGCAGCGCATCGTCTACCGATCTCAGTCCAGATGCGATAGCACGTACCGTACAGGCCGCGCTGGATATTGCGCGTTATACCTCTGTCGATCCTTTTGCGGGCCCAGCGGATCGCGATCTTCTGGCGTTTGACGCGCCGGATCTGGATCTGTTCCATCCGACTGAGCTTGATGCGGATCGTGGCATTGAGTTAGCCGCTCGCGCAGAGCAGGCTGCATTACAGGCTGACAAGCGTATCACCAACACCGAAGGCGGCAGCTTTAACAGCCACTATGGCGTTAAGGTGTTCGGCAATAGCCACGGCCTACTGAAAAGCTACTGCTCCAGCCGTCATTCCATGTCCAGCTGCGTGATTGCTGAAGTGAATGGCGATATGGAACGGGATTATGCTTACACCGTCGGTCGTGCGCTGGAAGATTTACTTAGCCCAGAATGGGTGGGTGAAGAGTGCGCGCGTCGGACGTTATCCCGCCTGTCACCGCGTAAATTGCCAACCATGCAGGCACCGGTGATGTTTTCTGCGGAAGTGGCGACGGGTCTGTTTGGTCATTTGGTTGGTGCCATCAGCGGCGGCAGCGTTTATCGTAAATCCACTTTCCTGCTGGATAAGCTCGGTCAACAGATTCTGCCAGAGTGGCTGACGATTGAAGAACATCCGCATCTGCTGAAAGGGCTGGCCTCTACGCCGTTCGATAGTGAAGGTGTGCGGACGCAGGCGCGTGACATTGTGAAGGCTGGCGTGCTGCAGACCTGGCTGATGACGAGCTACTCCGCACGTAAGCTGGGGATGCAGAGCACCGGCCACGCTGGGGGTATCCACAACTGGCGGATTGCCGGACAAGGTTTGGATTTCAACGGTATGTTGAAACAGATGGGCAAAGGCCTGTTGGTGACCGAACTGATGGGGCAAGGCGTGAGCGGTGTAACGGGGGATTATTCCCGCGGGGCATCCGGTTTCTGGGTCGAAAACGGCGAAATTCAGTATCCGGTCAGCGAGATTACGATCGCGGGTAACCTGAAAGACATGCTGCGTAATATTGTGACGCTAGGGAACGATATCGAAACCCGAAGCAATATCCAGTGTGGTTCCGTGTTGCTACCAGAGATGAAGATCGCAGGGGAATAAACCTGGCTTGCATGAGTAACCGTCGCCGTCGGCAGTGTCCGACGGCTGTTACTCTATCGCATTTCTCTGGCTTAGCGGTGGTACTCGCCTGCGGCTTCTGGCTGATAGAGTAGTTCTAATACTTCAATTCGCGTTTCTTCACCGTTTGGCAGTTGCCAGGTGATAGCGTTTCCCACATGCATTCCCAATAGTGCTGCGCCCAGCGGAGCCATCACCGACAGCGGTTCTTTACTGTCCTTCACTGCAGATGGATAAACCAGCGTGCGGATATGCTCTTCGTTGGTATTCAGATCGCGGAAACGCACCCGACTATTCATGGTGACGACATGTGAGGGAATCGATGCTGAAGGCAGAATTTCTGCGCGATCCAGTTCTTCATTCAACGCCTGTGCGATATCGCTGTCCGCAAAGGCGGGCTGCTCCAATAACTTATCCAGACGTTCTGCATCCAATTCACTGATTGTCAGGTTAGGTTTCGTCATACTCCTCTCCAGTTGATGTTTTCAGATGATATAAAAATAACCCCCCGCGCCCAGAGGAGCAGGGGGTATAAGAAAATATGATATTAGGGATAGTAGGAGGTTCGGAAGGGAAAGTGAAGCACTAAGGTCTACAGATAGCCTGCTAAGGAAATAGCTAGTCTTCGTCGAACCCCGCTTCGAATAGCCCGATGACGGCAGCAAGCGCCTGTTCTTCGTCTTGACCAGTGGCTTCTACTTCGATGAGGCGACCTTTGGCCGAGTCCAGCATCAGCATGGCAATGACGCTGCTAGCTTCCGCTTCGGTGCCGCTGTCATTACGCAGTATCACTTCCGCATCAAAGCTCTGCACCAGCTCAAACAACTTCATCGCTGGGCGGGCATGCATACCCAGCTTGTTTTTAATTTCAACCGTTTGCCGAACTGTCATGGGTTACCTGGCTGTGCTGGTTTGCCGACTATCACGAGGGTTTCCGCTTTTCCAGCGTACGGTGGCGTGACTGCACGTTTTTACCGCGTGAGCGGAAGTAGTCAGCCAACTGCTCAGCGACATACACCGAACGGTGTTTACCGCCAGTACAGCCAATAGCGACAGTCAGATAGCTACGGTTATTGGTTTCCAGCATCGGCAGCCACAGTTCGAGATAGCTGCGAGTCTGGTAGATGAAATTGTGAACTTCGGTATGTCGGTCGAGGAAGGACGCAACGGGCTTATCCAGACCCGTCATCGGGCGCAGTTTCGGATCCCAGTGCGGGTTTGGCAGGAAGCGCACGTCAAAGACGTAATCGGCATCGATAGGAATGCCATGCTTGAAGCCGAACGATTCGAACACCATGGTGAGTTCACGCTCTCGCTTGCCGAGTAGTCGCGTACGCAGCATTTCGGCCAGTTCGTGTACTGACATCTCTGAGGTGTCGATAATCAGATCGGCGCGCGAACGCAGCGGTTCCAACAGATCACTTTCTTCATCAATCGCGCTTTCCAGCGACAGATTCTTGCTGGATAGCGGGTGTAGACGACGGGTGTCACTGTAACGACGGATCAACGTATTGCGATCGGCATCCAGAAACAGTAGTTGAGGTGAGAAACTTGGTGGCAGTTGCTCCATGGCGTGCTCAAAGATTTCCGGCGATTCCGGCATATTGCGCACGTCAATGCTGACCGCTGCGGAAATGTTACGTGCCGCAAGCGTATTAGCCAGTTCTGGCAGTAGCACCACGGGTAGATTATCTACGCAGTAGAACCCCATATCTTCCAATGCGCGCAGGGCGACAGATTTCCCTGAACCTGAGCGACCACTGACAATCATCAGCACCATCTGACGACTCCCCTCTGGCAATGTGATGGCGAATTTTCATTGCCGCTGTTTTTATAAAGTGATGTATAGCTAAAAAAATGACGGCTTAGCGCACGGATTGCAAGCATTCTCTGACTCTACAGCGAATTGCCCGTCATCGTGAATATGACGATTATCCGGTTCAACCGGCTTCCGTCATAATCTGGTACAGCTCTTCATCGCTTTGCGCCGCACGCAGGCGTCGGCAAACCGTTTTATCCGCCAGCCGCTTGGCAACAAGCGACAGGGTATGTAAATGGGTTTTACATTGTTCCGCGGGAACCAGCAAGGCAAAAAGCAGATCAACGGCCTGATTATCAATGGCATCGAAAGCGATCGGTTGCTCTAACTGAATGAAAACACCGATGGCGCCCAGCGCATTATCGTCTTCCAGCTTACCGTGAGGAATGGCAATGCCGCCGCCGATTCCCGTACTGCCCATACGTTCCCGGGTGAGAATGGCATCGAAGATAATCTGTGAAGGAATATTGAGCTGCTTAGCGGCCAGCTCACTGATAATTTCCAATGCCCGTTTCTTACTCTGGCAGTGGACGGTGCTTCGGGTGCACTCAGGACGTAAAACGGTGCTGAGTTGCAATACGGGATCGTGGCTCATTTTATTTTCACTTAACGACGCTTTCACTTCTGGTGATCCCGACCCACCTGTTCGATGGGCCGAGTTTGTTCCTTTACCAAACGGCAAAGGAGAAAATTAGTGCTGCTTAAGTTTATCTTTATGCTTATTAAGCTGTCTCGCCAGCTTATCAATCAATAAATCTATCGCGGCATACATATCTTCCGCTTCAGAGGTTGCATGCAGCTCCCCACCATTAACGTGGAGCGTGGCCTCGGCAATTTGCTGAACTTTTTCCACTCTCAATACCACATTGACCTGATTAATCCGGTCAAAATACTGCTCTAATTTGGCAAATTTTCCATTCACAAAATCACGCAGCGGTTCAGTGATCTCGATGTGGTGTCCGGTAATGTTGAGCTGCATAGTGTCTTCCTTCTCTGTTGAGATCAAATCAGTTGTTTACGCTGATTTGATGGTGGGATAGATAAAGACTCTCGGTATTTTGCAACGGTACGGCGCGCCACGATGATGCCCTGCTCGGAAAGCAAGGCAGTAAGCTTGCTATCGCTGAGTGGCTTCACGGGGTTTTCCGCTGCAATAAGCTTCTTCACCAGCGCGCGAATTGCCGTTGATGAGGCTTCTCCGCCGCTATCGGTATTTACGTGGCTAGAGAAGAAATATTTTAGCTCAAAAATGCCGCGTGGACTGTGCAGGAACTTCTGTGTCGTCACGCGTGAGATAGTGGATTCATGCATATCCACCGCCTGCGCGATGTCTGCCAGTACCATGGGCTTCATGAATTCTTCACCCTGCTCGAAGAAATCCTGCTGTTGCTCGACGATACAGCGGGTTACTTTCAGCAGCGTGTCATTGCGACTTTCCAGGCTTTTGATGAGCCAACGCGCTTCTTGCAGGTTGCTACGAATAAATTGGCCGTCGCTGTCGTTGCGCGAGCTGTTACCCAACGCCGCGTATTGCTGATTAATCTGCAAGCGGGGAACGCTGTCAGTATTCAGTTCAACGGCCCAGACGCCCTGAACTTTGCGCACTAGCACATCAGGGATCACGTATTCGGATTCACCCGTGTTGATCGACTGCCCAGGACGTGGATCGAGCGATTGGATCAGCGCCAGCGCTTCTTTCAGCACCTCTTCTTTCAGACGAGTAACGCGGATCAGGCTACGGAAATCATGGTTGGCTAATAGATCGAGATGATCGCTGACGATCAGGCGAGCTTCGGCCAGACGTGGTGTGCTGTCATCAAATTGGGAAAGCTGTACCAGCAAACAATCACGCAGATCGCGGGCGGCGACGCCAACGGGATCGAAGCGTTGAACGCGCTTAAGCACAGCTTCGACTTCTTCCAGCGTCACCTCATCGTCACCGATGCTTTCAAGAATGTCTCCCAGCGGCACGGTCAGGTAGCCAGTATTGTCCACGGCATCGACAATCGAGGTCGCGATGGCTGCATCGGTATCTGAAAACGGCGTCAGTTCAACCTGCCACATCAGGTAATCCTGAAGTGTCTGCGTGGTTTCACCTTGATAAATAGGAAGTTCTTCATCGCGATAGTCAGTGCCAGTGCCCGACGGTGTCCCTGCGGAGTAGATCTCATCCCAGGTGGCATCGAGCGGCAATTCTTCCGGCATGTCCCTTTGCTCAAGGGCTTCACCGGTATCCAGTGAATCGCTATCTGCCTTTTCAAATGACTCGATTTCGTCGTGCTGATCCGTTTGTTCGAGCAACGGATTGCTTTCCAGCGCCAGTTGAATCTCCTGTTGCAATTCAAGCGTGGACAGTTGCAACAGGCGGATCGCCTGTTGGAGCTGTGGAGTCATGGCCAGTTGCTGGCTAAGCCTGAGTTGCAAACCTTGCTTCATAAATCGCGCTAACGTCCCATAAGTACTGCAAAGAGAAAATATTACCCTATCAGAGTCGGAAGCCTTCGCCCAGATAGACGCGTTTCACCTGTTCATCGGCCAAAATTTCGGTCGGTGAACCGTGGGCGATCAGGTTTCCCTGACTCACGATATAGGCTCGTTCACAGACATCAAGCGTTTCGCGGACGTTATGATCGGTAATCAACACGCCAAGCCCGCTGTCACGCAGATGCTCAATGATTTTTTTAATATCCAGTACGGAGATCGGGTCTACGCCCGCAAACGGTTCATCCAGCAGGATGAATTTCGGATTTGCTGCCAGCGCGCGCGCAATCTCTACGCGGCGTCTTTCCCCACCGGACAGCGATTGTCCCAGACTATCGCGCAAATGAATAATATGGAATTCTTCCATCAGTTCATTAGCACGATCTTCCTGCTGCTCGGTCGTCAGATCTTTACGGATCTGTAACACCGCCATCAGATTGTCATAGACGCTTAAGCGACGGAAAATAGAGGCTTCCTGCGGCAAATAACCGATGCCACGCAGGGCACGTTCGTGCAGGGGAAGCAGGCTGATGTCATCGTCGTCAATGACGATGCGGCCTTCATCACGCGGGACGATGCCGACGACCATGTAGAACGTGGTCGTTTTACCTGCCCCGTTCGGCCCGAGCAGGCCGACGATTTCACCGGAATTGACGGTGAGGCTGACGTTTTCCACGACCTTACGGCCTTTGTACGCCTTGGCCAGATTTTCTGCGGTTAATGTTGCCATAACTTATTCAGTGACCCGTGGTTGCGGTTGTTGAGAACGAGAAGGCTGGTTCTTGTTCTCTTTCTCCTGAAGCTGAGAGGGGACTAACACCGTCGTCACGCGTTTTCCTTTGTCGCTGGTCGCTTCCATCTGCTGTTGTTTCACCAGATAAGTGATGCGATCGCCTTTTACATTGCTGTCCTGCTGTTCCAGATAGGCATTGCCTGTCAGCACCAGAAAGTCAGTGGCCAGCTCGTAGCGGATTTTCTGCGCGTGACCTTTTACCGGTTTGCCGTTGTCCTGCATCTGGTAGAACGTCACAGGGTTACCGTAACCTTCCACCACTTCACTGCCTTGCGCGCCCTGTGGACGCGTCACGACGACCTTGTCGGCTTTCACTTCAATCGTCCCTTGCTTGACGACAACGTTGCCGGTGAACGTCACCGTGTTGCCCTGCATGTCCAGAGATTGCTGTGCTGAATCAATGTGAATAGGTTGGTTGCTATCGCCAGTGACGGCAAAAGCGGAAACGCTGACGGCAAACAGCGAGCTGGCGATCAGGGTGTTACGCATCAGGTTATTGGTTTTGGATTTCATAAGAGGTTTTTACCTTTTCGATCAACTCGGCCGTTTTGTTACGCAGATTTCCGCGCATTTTCATTCCGCTTGAGGTAAAGCTGGTGCCGTACAGGGTGACTTCATCATCGGAAGAGACGTCCTGCGTGACCAGATTCACTTGGGCATTATTTGTTGTGATGCGCTGAAGCTGTGCGTCCTTCGTCAGGCTATTTACCTCGACGTGGCCGTACAGATAGAGCATCTTGTCTTTTGTCAGCTTGGCGCGATCGGCGCGTACTGACCAGGTTGCCGTGCCCTGTTCATTGAACAGCGTGGCAACAGGGGTCGTAAACCAACTTAACTGCTCGTCGTTGAAATATTCTGCTTTTTCCGAAATCAGTCTGTAGCTCAGTTTACCGGCAGGGCTATATACCTGCGTGTTGGTCTTTTCGCTGGTATAGACTGGCACGGCGGGATCGTTGGCATCCGGTGCCGTTACCGTGTTGTCATCCGCAATATTCCAGCCAATGAGGATAAGCACCAATAGTGCCAGAAAAGCGGTCAGCCAACGCTTGGTTTTACTCATATTGACAACCCTTTGGCATGCTCCAGCTTGTCCTGCGAAAATAGAATCAAATCACATAGCTCACGTACTGCGCCACGCCCTCCCGCAATGCGGGTGACATAATCTGCGCGCGGTAACAGCAGCGGGTGTGCATCTGCCACGGCAACGCTCAGCCCGACCTGTGCCATCACTGGCCAGTCGATCATGTCGTCGCCGATATACGCGACCTGATTGGCTGTTACGGACAGTTTATCTAACAGATCGTTGAAGGCCAAAACCTTATCCGATTGCCCCTGATAAAGATGGTTAATACCCAGCGTTTTACAGCGATCTTCCAGCAATTTAGCGGAACGCCCGGTAATGATGGCAACCTCAATGTCAGATGTCAGCAAGCAGCGAATGCCATAGCCGTCACGGACGTTAAAGGCTTTCAGCTCTTCACCGTGGTTACCCATGTAAATCAGACCATCGGACATCACGCCGTCAACGTCGCAGATTAACAGGCGAACTTCACGGGCTTTATCCAGTACCTGCTGATCGACCGGTCCATAACAGGTATCGGTTTGCGCCCTGGTTTCACTCATTCACAATTATCCTTTCTTTTTAAACCACGCCAGCCCGCAACATATCGTGCATATGGACAATACCGACCAGACGATCGTTTTCTGCCACTAGCACCGAGGTGATGTGGCGCGACTGCATCAGGTTCAGTGCATCCACCGCCAGCGTTTGCGGTGCGACCCGGATGCCGCCTGCGGTCATCACATCAGCAATGCGCGCGCTGTTCAAGTCTATATTCATGTCGAAGATGCGGCGCAGGTCACCATCAGTGAAGATGCCCTGAATTTTCATATCCGCCTCGCAGATTACCGTCATACCCAGATTTTTGCGCGTAATTTCCACCAGCGCATCACGCAGCGACGCATCGTGTGGGACATGGGGAATCTCGTCACCCGAATGCATGATATCGCTGACGCGCAGTAAAAGTTTGCGGCCGAGTGCGCCACCGGGGTGAGAAAGGGCGAAATCTTCGGCGGTAAAGCCACGCGCCTGTAGCAAGGCTACGGCTAGTGCGTCGCCCATGACCAGCGTCGCCGTGGTGCTGGTGGTGGGAGCCAGACCGAGCGGGCAGGCTTCCTGTGGGACATGGACGCACAGGTGAATATCCGCCGCTTTACCCATCGTACTGTCTGGTGCGCTAGTCATGCAGATCAGGAACACTTTCTGGCGTTTCAGAACGGGAATCAGCGAGAGAATTTCATGCGATTCACCAGAATTAGAAATGGCGATCACGATATCGTGCGGTGTCACCATGCCGAGGTCGCCGTGGCTGGCTTCGCCTGGATGAACAAAAAAAGCGGGAGTACCGGTGCTGGCGAAGGTTGCGGCAATCTTGCAGCCGATATGGCCGGACTTGCCCATCCCCATTACCACGACTTTTCCCTGGCAGTGAAAGATCTTTTTGCAGGCGAGGGTAAAATTGTCATCAATGTACTGGTCTAACTGCGCAAGCCCATCGCGCTCGATACTCAATACTTGCTTACCCGCCTGCTGGAAGTCGAAATCTGGCTGTAGTCTATGTTCGGATAGTGCACGGTCAGACTGCTGTTTTAGGTGAGCGTCTTGTTCAAACTGTGACATACCAATAGTCCTGATTATGATGAAAAACGGAACAATATATTGTGAGAAACAGAACTGCGTATTATGAAAAACAGAACAGCACCGTAAGGTAGGCGATAAACGCGCAGCATAATAATGCGCCTGCCCCCTGTCCTATTCGGCGTTTTTTGCTGAGGCACAGTGCAGTTAACAGCACGCTCGCCGCCAGCATGACCCAATAGTCGCGCTGAAAAATCTGAGGATTTAGCGCGCCCGGCGAAAGCAGCGCGGGTACGCCCAGCACAATCGCGATATTAAAAATGTTCGAGCCAATCAGGTTACCCAGCGCGATATCATCTTCTTTCTTCAACGTCCCGACGATAGCGGTAGCGAGCTCAGGCAGACTGGTGCCAATCGCCAATATCGTCAGCCCAATCGTCAATTCGCTGACATCAAAGTAACGTGCAATGACGGTCGCGTTATCCACCACCATACGGGCCGCCATGGGTAAAATAATCATGCCGAGAATCAACCACAGTACGGCGACCATCTGGTTACTGTCGTCCTGTGGAAGTTCCGCCAACTGTTCGCGAGTCAGGCTATCACCACCTTCCCGCTGCGCCTGTTGTGCCATGCGAAGTATCAACACCAGACACAGAATGGCAGCAAAGAGCAGCATCATGCCGTCGGCGCGGCTCAGGTAGCTATCATGCAGTAAAACGCCACACAATAAAGTGACCGACAACATGAGCGGCAATTCCCGGCGCAGTATGGCCGAATGTACGGTGAGTGGACGAATGAGCGCTGCGCCGCCGAGAATGAGTAAAATATTGGTGATATTGGAGCCGATAACATTACCGACGGCCATATCGTTTTGATCGTTTAAGGCGGCGGTAACAGAAACAATCAGCTCAGGTAGCGAGGTGCCGAAGCCGACAATGGTGATGCCGATGACGAAAGGAGGTAAGCCAAGAGAACGCGCAAGCACGGCAGCGCCATAGACAAGACGATCGGCACCGTAGACCAGTAATAGCAAACCAACGAACAAGAGTAGTGTTGCAAAAAGCATGCAGCGTCCTTTAATAGGATCATACTTCAAGCTGCATGTGCGTTGGTTTTTCTTGCTCACCCCAGTCACTTACTGGTGTAAGTTCCCAGAGACTCGCTGCGCCGCCGCCGTCCTGCAACTCGAATTATTTAGTGTATAATCACCAGCTTGTTGTCGAATAAGTCAGTATTCCTGGACGAATTTCGCACAAAAAGCATTTTTCTGTGATGAGTGCTAATTCTGACGGTGCTTGGCGAAAAAGTAAAACCTGTCGCGATAAGTAAAACCCGATAACGGTTTATGCCGCCATTTTGGACAAGAACTTACGGTAAGTTTTTGTAAAACTCTCACTTGCATAAAAGCCAGCCGTTAGGCTGGAGTGAAAGACCTCTATAAGCGTACTGATTGGTAAGGAATGGAAATAATGAACCATGAGGCAACTAATCTGGTCGAGATCCGTGGTCTTAGCTTTCGGCGCGGAGAGCGAGAGATTTTTACAGACATCACGTTGAACGTACCTAAAGGCAAGGTCACTGCGATCATGGGGCCTTCCGGTATTGGTAAAACCACGTTGCTGCGTCTTATTGGCGGGCAACTATCGCCGGACAGCGGTGAAATTTGGTTTGATGGCGAGAATATCCCTGTGCTGTCGCGCAGCGAACTGTACAACGCGCGCAAGAAAATGAGCATGTTGTTTCAGTCTGGTGCGCTATTCACCGATTTGAACGTGTTTGATAATGTCGCCTGGCCGCTGCGCGAACATACCCAACTACCGGAATCGCTGCTGCATAGCATTGTGATGATGAAGTTGGAAGCCGTGGGGCTACGTGGAGCTGCCGAGCTGATGCCAGCGGAACTTTCCGGCGGAATGGCGCGGCGCGCGGCACTGGCGAGATCCATTGCGCTCGACCCGCAGCTGATTATGTTCGATGAGCCTTTTGTGGGGCAGGATCCGATCACGCTGGGGACCTTGGTGAAGCTCATCGATGAGTTAAACCATGCATTGGGTGTGACCTGCATTGTGGTTTCTCACGATGTACCGGAGGTGATGAGCATCGCCGATTATGCGTATATCGTGGCCGACAAACGGGTGATAGCAGAAGGGACTGCGGATCAGCTCAGGGCAAATACTGACCCACAGGTTCGTCAGTTTCTGGATGGCATCGCCGATGGGCCAGTGCCTTTCCGTTTTCCTGCTGGTGACTATAAAACGTCGCTGCTAGGCTCAGGGGGTTAACGCAGTCATGTTATTACGGACGTTGGCGTCGCTAGGACGTCAGGGAATCTCCGCCAGTGCCTCGTTTGGGCGCGCTGGGCTGATGCTGTTTAATGCGCTGGTGGGTAAACCCGAATTTAGAAAGCAGTGGCCGCTGTTGGTGAAACAGCTTTACAGCGTTGGCGTGCAGTCGTTACTTATCATCATGGTTTCCGGTCTGTTCATCGGCATGGTGCTGGGGTTACAGGGTTATCTCATCCTGACGACTTACAGTGCCGAGGCCAGTTTGGGCATGATGGTGGCGCTGTCGCTGCTGCGTGAGCTTGGTCCGGTGGTGACGGCACTGCTGTTCGCTGGGCGTGCCGGTTCCGCGTTGACGGCGGAAATCGGCTTGATGAAGGCAACTGAGCAGCTTTCCAGCATGGAGATGATGGCGGTTGACCCACTGCGCCGCGTTGTCGCGCCGCGCTTTTGGGCGGGGTTAATCAGCATGCCGCTGCTGGCGGTGATTTTTGTCGCTGTGGGGATCTGGGGAGGCGCGCTGGTCGGTGTGGATTGGAAAGGTATTGACAGCGGGTTCTTTTGGTCTGCCATGCAGGGCGCGGTTGACTGGCGTCAGGATGTGTTGAACTGCGTGATTAAAAGTATCGTATTTGCGATTACCGTGACCTGGATTGCACTGTTTAACGGCTATGACGCGATCCCGACGTCTGAGGGGATTAGCCGTGCAACGACCCGAACCGTCGTGCACTCGTCGTTAGCGGTACTGGGATTGGATTTTGTGCTGACAGCACTGATGTTTGGGAACTGAGTCGATGCAAACAAAGAAAACTGAAGTCTGGGTTGGTGTGTTTATGTTGATCGCGCTGGCTGCCATCCTCTTTTTATGTCTGAAAGTGGCCGATCTCAAGTCGATCGGTAGTGAGCCAACGTACCGCCTGTACGCGACATTTGACAACATTGGCGGATTGAAAGCGCGTTCTCCGATCCGAATTGGTGGCGTGGTTATTGGCCGCGTGGCGGATATCTCGCTGGACGAGAAAACCTACCTTCCGCGTGTGGCAATGGATATTCAGCAGCGTTACGATCATATTCCCGATACCAGTTCTCTGGCTATTCGTACCTCTGGCTTGCTGGGCGAGCAGTATCTGGCATTGAACATCGGGTTTGAAGATGAGGATATGGGCACGACGATTCTGAAAGACGGTGGTGTGATTCAGGACACCAAGTCGGCCATGGTGCTTGAAGACCTCATCGGGCAATTCCTATATAAGAGCGGTGGCAATAGCGAGGATAATGCCGGTCAATCGGGTACGGAACCTGGTGCCGATCCTGCGGCCATGCCTGAGCACAACAACGAATCTGTTCCTTCACATCCATAAGAGGATATCTGCATGTTTAAACGTTTACTGATGGTGGCTTTACTGGTGGTCGCGCCATTAGCCAACGCGGCGGATCAAACGAATCCCTATCGTTTAATGAACGAAACGGCGGAAAAAACTTTCGATCGTTTGAAGAACGAGCAGCCAAAAATCAAGCAAAACCCTGACTATTTGCGTACCGTCGTGCGTGAAGAGCTGCTGCCGTATGTTCAGGTGAGATATGCCGGTGCGCTGGTTCTCGGTCGTTACTACAAAGATTCGACGCCAGCACAGCGTGATGCCTATTTCAAAGCGTTTGAAGCCTATCTGGAGCAGGCTTACGGTCAGGCTCTGGCGATGTATAACGGGCAGAACTATCAAATCGCCCCTGAACAGCCGCTGGGCAATGCCGACATTGTTTCCATTCGTGTCACCATCGTAGATAACGGCGGCCGTCCTCCTATACGTCTGGATTTCCAATGGCGTAAGAACAGCAAAACCGGTAACTGGCAGGCGTACGACATGATTGCCGAAGGTGTCAGTATGATCACCACTAAGCAGAACGAGTGGGCGACAATATTGCGCCAGAAAGGCGTTGATGGCCTGACTCAACAGCTAGAATCTTCGGCTAAGCAGACCATCACGTTGGATCAGAAAAAGTAATTTGGGTACGAATATGGCGAACGCATTGAACTGGCAGGCTCTGGAATCAACGCTGGCATTAACGGGCGATCTCGATCGTGAAACGCTGTTACCGTTCTGGCAGCAGCGTGAATCGTTGCTGGCGGGTAAAATCACGCTGGATGTGTCTGGATTAAACCGTGTTGATTCTGCTGGGTTGGCATTGCTGATGCATGTTTATCAGCAGCCGTCTTCAGGCGGTGAGATAACGATTGTCGGTGCCAGCGATCGGCTAAAAACGCTCATTGCGCTCTATAACCTGAATGAAATCATTCCTGTGTCTTAAACGGCAATGCTGATTGCCGGATTCGCCCCTTTAGGCATCGTCTGAAGGGGCGCATTCTTTGTTTAAGATAGCGCCATATTCATCTAAGATACCTCCCTGTAAATCATCTCCCCCTGACATAGAAATCGAGAGCGATGGAAAATAACGAAATTAAAGACGTGCTGATGAACGCATTAGCACTGGAAGAAGCCCATGTTTCTGGTGATGGCAGCCATTTTCAAGTCATCGTAGTGGGCGGACTTTTTGCTGGAATGAGCCGAGTAAAAAAACAGCAGGCTGTTTATGCGCCGCTGATGGAGTACATCGCGGATAACCGTATTCATGCATTGTCGATCAAGGCCTATACGCCGGAAGAGTGGCAACGCGACCGTAAACTGAACGGCTTCTAAGTATTCCCTGTACGAGAGGGAATAAACTGCTGGTATCAGTGTGACGAAATATTGAATTAAGACATCGAGATACAAAGACTATGGATAAATTTCGTGTTCAGGGCCCAACCCGTTTAGCGGGGGAAGTGACCATTTCCGGCGCCAAGAATGCTGCGTTGCCAATCCTGTTCGCTGCGTTACTTGCAGAAGAGCCGGTAGAGATTCAGAACGTACCGAAACTGCGCGATATTGATACCACCATGAAGCTGCTTGGTCAGTTGGGTGCGCGCGTTGAGCGTAACGGTTCTGTCCATGTGGATGCCAGCGATGTAAACGTGTTTTGCGCGCCGTACGATCTGGTGAAAACCATGCGTGCTTCCATCTGGGCTTTAGGGCCGCTGGTGGCGCGTTTTGGTCAGGGTCAGGTATCGCTGCCCGGCGGCTGTGCGATTGGTGCGCGTCCGGTAGATTTGCATATTTACGGCCTTGAGCAGCTCGGTGCGCAGATCGTACTAGAAGAAGGCTATGTAAAAGCAACGGTTGATGGGCGCCTGAAAGGTGCGCATATCGTGATGGATAAGGTTAGCGTGGGTGCCACGGTAACCATCATGAGTGCGGCAACGCTGGCGGAAGGCACCACAATTATTGAGAACGCTGCACGTGAACCGGAGATTGTCGATACGGCAAACTTCCTGAATACGCTGGGTGCGAAAATCAGCGGTGCAGGCAGCGATAAAATCACTATTGAAGGCGTCGCGCGTCTGGGCGGCGGTGTGTATCGCGTTGTTCCTGACCGTATTGAAACCGGGACATTCCTAGTTGCGGCTGCGGTATCACGCGGTCAGATTACCTGCCGCAATACCCGTCCTGATACGCTGGATGCGGTATTGGCTAAGCTGCGCGAAGCGGGCGCGGATATCGAAGTTGGCGAAGATTGGATTAGCCTGGATATGCACGGTAAGCGTCCGAAAGCGGTTACCGTTCGCACGTCGCCGCATCCTGGATTCCCGACCGATATGCAGGCGCAGTTCAGCCTGTTGAATCTGGTCGCAGAAGGGACGGGTGTGATTACCGAAACCATCTTCGAAAACCGCTTCATGCATGTGCCTGAACTTATCCGTATGGGCGCACAGGCGGAGATTGAGAGCAATACGGTGATTTGCCACGGCGTTGATAAGCTGTCGGGTGCGCAGGTCATGGCGACCGACTTACGTGCGTCAGCCAGTCTGGTATTAGCCGGTTGTATCGCGGAAGGTGTGACGACGGTAGATCGTATTTATCATATCGATCGTGGCTATGACCGTATCGAAGATAAGCTGCGCGCGTTAGGCGCGAACATCGAGCGCGTTAAAGAACACGAGTAAGCGCTTCGCCTGTTTCTCTTCATATTATGTTTGTTAGCCGGGTGGGTTCCCGCCCGGTTTCTTGTTTGTCTGTCGACGTCACTTTTATCAACCGACTTTGCATGCCGCTATTGGGTCGGGAATTCCTGAATTGTCATTTGTAATGTGAATTGCTTTTTATCACGCTCAACCGTGACGGGGATGACGGTACCGGGGCGTATTTCCGACACCTGTTCCATGGTTTCAATAATCGAGCGTGCGGGCTTATTGTTTACGCTTAGAATGACATCTTCGATGTGGATCCCGGCTTTATCCGCAGGGCCGCCAGGATCGATAGTCTGAACCAGAATACCGCTTAATCTACCCTGTACATCAGGATTGTTGGTTAACGTACTGTTCTCAATTTTTTCGAGCTGTACACCGTTGACGCCAATATAGCCGCGCACCACGCGACCATCGCGAATCAGCTTGCCCATCACCTTGGTGGCTAGCGCCACGGGGATGGCGAAGCTAATACCTTCCGGCGTTTCGCCATTGCTGCTCTTATCAAAAGAAAGGGTATTAATACCAACGAGTTCACCGAGCGTATTGACCAGCGCACCGCCGGAGTTCCCGTGGTTAATTGACGCATCGGTTTGCAGCAGATTTTGGCGTCCTACCTGGCTTCTTTGTTGGCCGTAAGCGCTGAGGCTGACGCGGCCAGTGGCGCTGATGACGCCCTGCGTGACGGTTTGCCCCAAATTATACGGGTTGCCGATCGCCATCACGACATCGCCGACGTGCGGGAGACGGTCTGGATTCATGGGAATAACGGGCAGATTGACGCCATCAATTTGCAGCACAGCTAGATCGGTTAGGGAATCAGAGCCGATGACGCGGGCTTCGTACAGCCTGCCATCTGATAGCTCTATCTGGATCTGCTGCACGTTATTAATCACATGCTTATTGGTTAAAATATACCCTTTATCGTTCATGATGACGCCAGAGCCCAGAGGGTGAATAGCGACTTCATTGGGTTTTTCCGCATTGGAAACCCGATTATAAATATTAACCACAGCAGGAGCCGCACGGTTGACGCCCTGATGGTAGCTTACGGGCGAGCCATCAGTATTTCTGTCATTGTTTTTCAGAAATGACGTGCCAGACCCGATGAATGGGAGTACGGCCAGAATAATACCGGCAACGAGGGCACCAAATAGCGCTGAACGTAATAACTTAGCAAGCATGGCTGCGATTTACTGTGGAAAAAGGGAGATAAGGGGAGGATATCACGAGAAGTTCGGACACCGCATGGCTCGGTGTCCGATTTTTTATGGCGTGCCATCCCTGGCCGCCCCCCTTACGGGCCGTTGCTGATACAACGTTAAAAATTTCTCCCGGAAATTTTTTAACATCAGCGATTTTCTGGCTGGTTAGGCTGTCGTAAAAAACGACAAGCGATTAACGTAGCAGCAGATAGATCGTTTCTTCGCCCCGGACGATATTCAGTGCCAGAACGGAAGGTTTCGCTTCCAGCAGTTTGCGCAGTTGTGTGATGTTTTCAATACGCTCGCGGTTTACGCCGATGATGATATCGCCTTTTTGCAGACCAACCTGCGCTGCAGGTGTGTTCTTAGCAACGTTATCAATCTGCACGCCTTTGCTGCCGTCTTTCAATTGGCCATTGGTCAGCGATGCACCCTGCAATGACGGTGAAA
Organism: Pectobacterium peruviense; assembly: GCF_002847345.1. Taxonomy (GTDB): domain Bacteria; phylum Pseudomonadota; class Gammaproteobacteria; order Enterobacterales; family Enterobacteriaceae; genus Pectobacterium; species Pectobacterium peruviense. Next base: position 259,595 of record NZ_LXFV01000005.1, on the reverse strand, counting down.
GTGTTTCGGCGCTGGTTGATTCCGAAGTGCTGTTATCCAACACGACGGAAACTTCCTGCGGTTTACCATCGCGCAGCAGGCCGATTTTCACGGTCTTGCCCGGCGCGGTGGTGCCGACTTTGGCTCGCAGTTCTGCAAAGCTACTGATCGGTTTACCATCCAGCGTAGTCAACACGTCACCCGCTTTGATACCCGCTTTAGACGCAGCAGATTTCGGTAAGACTTCGCTGACGAAAGCGCCACGCTGTGCGTCGACGTTGAAGGCTTTCGCCATCTCAGACGTCATCTCGCTGCCTTTAATACCGAGCAGTCCGCGTTTTACCTCGCCAAATTCAACCAATTGCTGCGACAGATTCTGAGCCATGTTGCTAGGGATGGCGAAACCGATACCGATGTTTCCGCCGCCTGGAGCCAGAATCGCGGTATTGATACCGATCAGTTCGCCGTTAAGGTTAACCAGCGCACCGCCGGAGTTACCGCGGTTGATAGAAGCATCGGTCTGGATGAAGTTTTCCAGCCCTTCAAGATTCAGGCCGCTACGACCCAGTGCGGAGATAATGCCGGATGTTGCAGTTTGACCGAGGCCGAATGGGTTACCCACGGCAACGGCAAAGTCACCGACGCGCAACTGATCGGAATCCGCCATTTTCACGGCGACCAGATTTTTGGCGTCGTTCAACTGTAGCAGAGCAATATCGGTCTGCTCGTCGCGACCAATCAGCTTCGCATCATATTCACGCCCGTCATTAAGTTGGACGCGGATTTTGTCGGCGTTATTAATAACGTGATTGTTGGTGAGCACATAACCTTTTGCTGCATCAATAATCACGCCAGAACCCAGCCCTTCAAACGGACGAGAATTTTGTTTGTCCGTCGGGAAGTTCGGGCCAAAGAAGAACTTGAACTCTTCCGGTACGCGCTGACGCTGTACCTGTGTACCTTCAACATGCACGCTGACGACGGCTGGCAAGACTTTTTCCAGCATCGGGGCCAGGCTTGGCGTTTGTTGCCCTTGAACCACGGCAGGCAGCGCAGCATTCGCTACGGGAAGCGTGGACAGGGTCAAACCTATACTCATTGCCAGTGCACTAAATAATAATGACGTTTTTTTCATTGTTATTAACTCTCTCACGGCCTGCGGATGAATAAAACGATGATATATAAACTTAAAGACACGGTGAAGAGTCAGACTGGCGATCAATGTGTAAAGTTCACTGCTGTTTCGTCAGCAGATTGTAACTATCGCTTTTTATGGCGCGTGATCGGGTGATGACAGCCTGCGGTGTGCGTCTTAATAAGCGTAGAACAAGGGAGGGAAAGCGTGAGGCCAGAAAGCCTCACGTTATACCCGTCATACTTCAAGCTGCATGTATGTTGGCTGCGTTTACTCACCCGAATCACTTACTTGGGTAAGCTCATCGGGATTCCCTCTCTTGCCGCCTTCATGCAACTCGAATTATTTAGGGTATAATTAGTTGATATTATTTACGGATCGGGCGCTCGCCCCGCAGCAAACCTGACGCACCATCGGAATAATCGCGTGGTGGCATGTTCACCGGTGCCTGATCATTATCCGCTTCTGACTCGGTCAGACGGTATTTAAATGGATTATCCTGGCCGGGAACGTTAGGTAACAGGTTATTGGAGCTTTTCGCCATGTGCTGATAAAGCTGACGATAGTCATCCGCCATGTTATCCAACAACTCCGCACTGCGGGCGAAGTGTCCGACCAATTCCTGACGATAGTCTTCCAGTTCGGTTTTGCTTTTCTCCAGCTCATTTTGCAATACCTGCTGTTGCCGCAGCTTACGGTTACCAAAGCGCATGGCTACAGCACCAATAATAATACCGACAACTAAACCTATCAGCGCATACTCCCAAGTCATAATCGCTCCTATTTTGACGTCGTTGTCCCGTAGGGATTTTTCACTTAATAATAGTCACTATAACCGTTAACCTTGCCTGAGTGGAATCCTGATGCTCGATGACTGAAGGGAATGTTGATTCACCGCAGACATCAAGGTTGTTAACTGCGACGATTACGGCTTAAATCGACGGCAACACACAGCAAAACACGACTAACTTTTTTCTCAGGGATTGCGATGGCTACTCCACAGGCAACACGGCAGCAAACAACACCCTTGGCGCTTTACCAACAGGCACTTTCCGCCGGCGAATATCAACCGGACGAGGTGCAGCGGCAAACCGTTGTGCGTCTGGAAGCCATACATCAGGCGCTATGCGAACGTGCTGCGGATGGTGATGCGGAAGCGTCTGGCCGGGGGAAATGGCGTAGTTGGCTGGGATTACGTGATAAACGCGAATCAGCGCCGGTTCAAGGGCTGTATATGTGGGGCGGCGTCGGGCGTGGTAAAACCTGGCTGATGGATATGTTTTTTCATAGCCTGCCTGCCGAACGTAAGATGCGTCTGCATTTTCATCGCTTTATGCTGCGTGTACATGAAGAGCTGAATCAGTTTCAGGGGCAAGAAAATCCGCTGGAGAAAGTGGCCGACGGCTTCAAAGCCGAAACCGATGTACTGTGTTTCGATGAGTTTTTTGTCTCTGACATTACCGATGCGATGCTGCTGGCTGAATTGCTGCGTGCGCTGTTTGCCCGTGGTATTGCGCTGGTAGCGACGTCGAATATTCCGCCGGACGATCTCTATCGCAATGGATTACAACGCGCACGCTTTCTACCCGCCATTGAGCTAATTAAACAGCATTGTGAAGTGCGCAATGTCGATGCCGGTATCGATTATCGTCTGCGTACGCTGACACAGGCGCACCTTTATCTTTCGCCGCTGAATGAAGAAACGAGTGCTGCGATGCAGCAGATGTTCACTCGCCTGACGGGGAAAAAATGGCAGACGCCGGGACCGGTGCTGGAGGTCAATCATCGTCCGTTAACGACACTCGGCGTGAGCGACGGCGTGCTGGCTGTCGATTTCCACACGCTGTGTACAGAAGCGCGCAGCCAGAATGATTACATTGCGCTGTCGCGGCTCTACCACACGATGCTGTTGCACAATGTGACGGTAATGGACACGAAAGAAGAGAACACCGCTCGCCGTTTTCTGGCGCTGGTAGATGAGTGCTACGATCGTCGTATCAAATTGATTATTTCTGCACAGGCATCGATGTTTGATATCTACCAGGGAGAGCACTTGAAATTTGAATATCAGCGCTGTTTATCTCGTTTACAGGAAATGCAAAGCGAAGAGTACCTACGACAGCCACATCTGGCATAACGCAGGCTGCAGTTTTCGTCATTTGCGTGTGAAAAAAGGTCGATTTTTGAGAATGACTTCTCTATAATCTTGCGACCCCACGTTACAACAAAGTTTTTTTCCCAAAAACTTTATAGTGCCGGCAATGGCTATTCGAAGGGGTAGGTTTGCTGGACTTGATGGTCGTGTGAGCCTCAACTGTTTTCGAGCGTTAGGGTGTTCACCAACGTGTAACTAATTATTGGGTAAGCTTTTAATGAAAACTTTTACAGCTAAACCAGAGACCGTAAAACGTGACTGGTACGTTGTTGATGCGAACGGTAAAACTTTAGGCCGTCTCGCTACTGAACTGGCTCGTCGTCTGCGCGGCAAGCATAAAGCGGAATACACCCCGCACGTTGATACGGGTGATTACATCATCGTTCTGAACGCTGACAAAGTTGCTGTAACTGGCAACAAGCGTACTGACAAGATTTATTATCATCACACCGGTCACATCGGTGGTATTAAACAAGCGACCTTTGAAGAGATGATTGCCCGCCGTCCTGAGCGTGTGATTGAAATCGCGGTTAAAGGCATGCTGCCGAAGGGCCCGTTGGGTCGTGCTATGTTCCGTAAACTGAAAGTTTACGCGGGCACCGAGCACAATCACGCGGCACAGCAACCGCAAGTTCTGGACATTTAATCGGGATTATAGGCAATGGCTGAAAATCAATACTACGGCACTGGTCGCCGCAAAAGCTCCGCCGCTCGCGTGTTCATCAAACCGGGCAGCGGTAACATCGTTATCAACCAGCGTAGTCTGGAACAGTACTTCGGTCGCGAAACTGCCCGCATGGTAGTTCGTCAGCCGCTTGAACTGGTCGACATGGTTGGTAAATTTGATTTGTACATCACCGTTAAAGGTGGTGGTATCTCTGGTCAGGCTGGTGCGATCCGTCACGGTATCACCCGCGCTCTGATGGAGTATGATGAGTCCCTGCGTGGCGAACTGCGTAAAGCTGGTTTCGTTACTCGTGATGCTCGTCAGGTTGAACGTAAGAAAGTCGGTCTGCGTAAAGCACGTCGTCGTCCTCAGTTCTCCAAGCGTTAATTTCTGGCTGCATTGTAGCGAAATCAATGCAAAAAACCCGGTGCTGGTCACCGGGTTTTTTATGTCTAAAAATAATTTCCTCGAAATATACGCTTTACTTTCCGTATGTTAGCGATGAAATTGCGCTTATGCCCCCACAAAACGAACAAAATCTGATAAGCTATTAGCCGATTTTATGCCTGTGTGCCAGCTATCGCGTAGTCGTTTAAAACGATGGATTTTATCAGGTGACGTTTACACATTGGCGAGCAGAATTTCGAATAGCGGTTTGCAGGTTATTCACTGCGTAGTTATTCGCCATATTATTCTCAATAAACTTGGAGGTTTTCATGGCTGTCGCTGCCAACAAACGTTCGGTAATGACGCTGTTTTCTGGTCAGTCCGACATTTTTAGCCATCAGGTCCGCATTGTATTGGCGGAAAAAGGTGTGAGTGTCGAGATTGAGCAGGTTGACATGGATAATCTGCCTCAGGATCTTATTGACCTCAATCCTTATGGTTCTGTGCCGACGCTGGTCGATCGCGAACTGACGCTCTATGAATCACGTATTATCATGGAGTATCTGGATGAACGTTTCCCTCATCCGCCGTTAATGCCAGTCTATCCGGTTGCACGTGGTAACAGCCGCCTGATGATGCATCGCATTGAGAGCGACTGGTATTCTTTGCTGAAGAAAATTACGCATGGCAACGCTCAGGAAGCGGACGCAGCGCGTAAGCAACTGCGTGAAGAACTGCTGGCCATTGCCCCAGTGTTTAATGAAGCGCCTTATTTCATGAGTGAAGAGTTCAGCCTGGTGGATTGCTATCTGGCTCCGCTGCTGTGGCGTCTGCCGCAGTTAGGCATTGAACTGAGTGGTTCGGGCGCGAAAGAACTGAAAGGCTATATGACACGCGTCTTTGAGCGTGATGCGTTCCTGGCTTCCCTGACGGAAGTAGAACGTGAAATGCGTTTGCAAACCCGAGGTTAAATTGTATGGCGTTGTCTCAACTGTCTCCGCGTCGTCCGTATTTATTACGGGCTTTTTATGATTGGTTGTTGGATAACCAATTAACGCCTCATCTGGTGGTCGATGTGACCCTGCCGGATGTTATGGTGCCAATGGAGTTCGCCCGTGACGGCCAGATTGTGCTGAATATCGCACCGCGCGCTGTTGGTGGCCTTGAGTTAGCTGATGACAGCGTTCGTTTCAATGCCCGTTTTGGCGGCGTACCGCGCCAGGTTCATGTGCCGATGGCGGCCGTAATGGCGATCTACGCTCGTGAGAATGGGGCTGGAACGATGTTTGAGTCCGAACCTGCTTACGAAGGTGCAGGTGAATATGAAGACTTTCAGGAAGGCGCGCCCTCTTCAGGGACGATCATGTCGATTGTCGATAGCTCACCTGATTCTGAAGCACCTGACGATGGTTCCGGTTCTGATGATGAACCACCACAGCCGCCTAAAGGTGGCAGACCCTCTCTACGGGTCGTAAAATAATCCGTTCCTAAGGGCACCACTGCGGTGCCCTTTCTTATTTCGTATCGTTAGCAAAATATGCCGTTAATTGAACACCATTCCGCCATCAATCAATAGCGACTGTCCTGTCATATAGTCTGAGTCATGGCTGGCCAGATAGGAGACACAGGCGGCGACATCTTCTGGTTCGGATAGACGGCCCAGTGTGATGCGTTTGGCGAATTCTTCCGTCGCATAGCCACGCGGTTTTCCTGCGGACTCAGAGATCTTCCGATCGATTTCATCCCACATTGGCGTTTTTACGATACCCGGACAGTAACCATTGACCGTGATACCCAGCGGCGCTAAATCGCGTGCGGCAGTTTGCGTTAAGCCACGAACCGCGAATTTACTTGAGCTGTAGACGGCGAGTTCGGGGTTGCCGACATGTCCAGCCTGTGAGCAAGCATTGATGATCTTGCCGCCATGACCGAGAGATTTGAAGGCATCGAGTGCCGCCTGAATGCCCCAGATAACGCCTTTGACGTTGATGTTATAAACGCGATCGACAACTTCTGGCGTGATATCTTCAATCAGGGTTGAGGGAGCAACACCGGCGTTATTGACGATGACGTTAAAGTCACCAAAGCGCTTTTTAGTTTCTGCGACGGCGGCGAAAACCGCTTCACGATCCGCGACGTCTGCCTGTAGTGCGATGGCCTGCCCACCGGATTTTTCGATTTCCTGTGCCACGCTGCGCGCTGTTTCTTGGTTATAGTCCACGATGGCGACGGCAAAACCGTCTGCCGCCAGTCTGAGAGCAATAGCACGGCCAATACCTTGACCGCCTCCTGTTACAAGAGCCACTTCGACTGTCATATTTCCTCCTTAATGAAATCCAATCTCAATAAAGACAAGTAAATGCCGGAGGTAAGTGTAGGCCTTTCGCGTGATATTGCAGGATTTATTACGAAAAGTTCTTTAAAGCGAAGTGGAAAGATGAAGAGTTTATTAGCTCATCTGGTGTGAAATTCTAAAGAAAAAAATAGCGTGGTTATTGTCGGTTGCTAACAGACGCTTAAGGTTAAAGTTGGAAAAAGAAAAGGGCAGCTAGCGCTGCCCTCAAGAGACGTGGTGCGTTTCTACACTTCCAGATAGTTCATGATGCCATCAGCGGCTTTACGACCTTCTGCGATGGCGGTAACCACCAGATCGGAACCGCGTACTGCGTCGCCACCCGCAAAAATTTTCGGGTTGCTGGTCTGGAAAGCGTTGTCACAACTTTCTGGTGCAACAATGCGCCCTTGATCGTCCAGTTTGACGTCATGTTCTTCCAGCCACGCCATTTTGTGCGGACGGAAGCCGAACGCCATAATGACCGCATCGGCTTCCAGTACGTGCTCGGAACCCTCTACGATTTCAGGACGGCGACGCCCGTTGGCATCAGGTACACCCAGCGCGGTACGGGCCATTTTCACACCGCACACTTTGCCAGCGCCATTGACCTCGACGCTCAACGGTTGCAGGTTGAATTTGAACTCGACGCCTTCTTCACGCGCGTTTTTCACTTCGCGCTTGGAGCCCGGCATGTTCTCTTCATCACGGCGATAGGCACAGGTAACGTGCGTTGCGCCCTGACGAATTGAAGTGCGCACGCAGTCCATCGCGGTGTCACCACCGCCCAGCACCACAACGCGTTTCCCTTGCATGCTGATGTAAGGCTCGTCTGCTGCGGCTTCAAAGCCCATCAACTGCTTGGTATTGGCGATCAGGAACGGCAGAGCATCATAAACGCCCTGAGCATCTTCATTGTCCAATCCGCCACGCATAGACTGATAAGTGCCGACACCGAGGAATACCGCATCGTACTCGTCCAGCAGCGCGTTCATTTGTACGTCTTTGCCGACTTCGATATTCAGACGGAATTCGATCCCCATCTCGGTGAAGATTTCACGGCGTTTCACCATCACCTCTTTTTCCAGCTTGAAAGAGGGGATGCCGAAGGTCAGCAGGCCACCGATCTCAGGATGACGATCGAAAACCACGGCCTGTACGCCACTGCGTGCCAGCACATCGGCACAGGCCAGCCCAGCAGGGCCAGCGCCGATGATAGCGACGCGTTTGCCTGTCGGTTTGACGTTGGCAACGCTCGGTTTCCAGCCCATCTCGATCGCTTTATCATTGATATAACGTTCGATGTTGCCGATGGTGACCGCGCCGAACTCATCATTCAGCGTACAAGACCCTTCACACAGACGGTCCTGCGGGCATACGCGGCCGCAAACTTCCGGCAGGCTGTTAGTCTGGTGCGATAGCTCAGCCGCTTCGATAATGCGGCCTTCGTTCGCCAGTTTCAGCCAATTCGGGATGTAGTTATGTACTGGACATTTCCATTCACAGTAAGGGTTTCCGCATGACAGGCAGCGATCTGCCTGTGCTTTGGACTGGCTTTCTGAGAACGGCTCGTAGATCTCAACAAATTCAATTTTACGAATCTTCAGCGGTTTCTTGGGCGGATCAACGCGCTGTAAGTCGATAAACTGGTAAACATTCTGACTCATGATGACCTCTTACTGCGCCTGAACCCGCAGCTCGGCTGCGGAACGACTACGGTGACCCAACAATGCCTTCACATCACTTGACTTCGGTTTCACCAGAGCAAATTTCGGTGCCCAGGTCGGCCAGTTAGCGAGGATCTCTTCTCCGCGGTGTGAACCGGTATTCTGTACATGCTCGGTGATCAGGCCACGCAGATGCTCTTCATGAATAGCCAGCTCTTCCACATCCAGCACTTCTACCAGCTCTGGGTTAACGCGTTTGCGGAATTCACCGTCTTCATCCAGCACGTAGGCGAACCCGCCGGTCATGCCTGCGCCAAAGTTCACGCCGGTACGACCCAACACGCAGACGATACCACCCGTCATGTATTCACAACCGTTATCGCCGATGCCTTCTACCACGGTGATACAGCCGGAGTTACGCACGGCGAAACGCTCACCTGCACGGCCTGCGGCAAACAGCTTGCCACCAGTGGCACCGTAGAGGCAGGTGTTACCGATGATGCTGGCTTCGTGACTGCGGAAGGCCGAACCCACCGGAGGACGCACGGAGATGCTACCGCCCGCCATGCCTTTGCCCACGTAGTCGTTGGCATCGCCAGTTAATTTCAACTCCAGACCACCTGCGTTCCAGACGCCAAAGCTTTGTCCTGCGGTACCGGAGAAGTAAGCTTTGATTGGATCGCCAGCGAGCCCTTGATCGCCATGTTTCTCGGCAATCGCGCCAGACAGCGTCGCGCCGACAGAACGATCGGTGTTGCGGATATCGAAGTAGAGCGCTTTGCCCTGTTTCGCATCGATGTGCGGCTGTGCCTGTGCCAGCAGTTCTTTGTTCAACAAGCCTTTATCGAACGACAGATTGCTTTCAGTGCAGTACAGCGCTTTGCCCGGCTGAGGCTGTGCGGCGTGCAGCAGTGGCGACAGATCCAGCTTGTTCTGTTTAGCACTGAAACCGTCCAGCTCAACCAGCAGGTCGGTGCGGCCAATCAGATCCACCAGATGGCTGACGCCCAGTTCTGCCATCAGCACGCGGGTTTCATGTGCGATGAAGTGAAAGTAGTTGGTCACACGCTCAGGCAGGCCGTGGTAGTGATCGCGGCGCAGTTTCTCATCCTGCGTTGCAACACCCGTTGCACAGTTATTCAGGTGGCAGATACGCAGGTATTTACAGCCCAGCGCAACCATTGGTCCAGTGCCGAAGCCGAAGCTTTCAGCACCCAGAATCGCCGCTTTGACGATATCCAGACCGGTTTTCAGGCCGCCGTCCACTTGAAGGCGAATTTTGTGACGCAGGCCGTTGGATACCAAAGCCTGCTGTGTTTCAACCAGACCCAGTTCCCACGGGCAACCCGCATATTTCACTGAAGACAGCGGGCTTGCACCCGTACCACCGTCGTAACCGGCGATGGTTATCAGGTCGGCATACGCCTTGGCAACGCCGGTGGCGATAGTACCCACGCCCGGCTCGGATACCAGTTTTACCGAAATCATCGCTTTCGGGTTGACCTGCTTAAGATCGAAAATCAACTGCGCCAAGTCTTCGATAGAGTAAATATCGTGGTGTGGCGGAGGTGAAATCAGCGTCACACCCGGTACGGAATAGCGCAGACGAGCAATGTACGGCGTGACTTTATCACCCGGTAACTGACCGCCTTCACCCGGTTTCGCACCCTGTGCCACTTTAATCTGAATCACATCGGCGTTGACCAGATAGGCTGGCGTCACACCAAAACGACCAGAGGCAACCTGCTTGATACGGGACACTTTATTCGTGCCGTAACGCGCCGGATCTTCACCACCCTCACCAGAGTTGGAGAAACCGCCTAGGCTGTTCATCGCTTCTGCCAGCGATTCATGCGCTTCGGGGCTGAGTGCACCGATAGACATCGCTGCGGTATCGAAACGTTTGAACATTTCAGAAGCCGGTTCGACGCTGTCGATAGCGATGGCCGCGCCTTCTTGCGGTTTTAGCGCCAGCAGGTCGCGTAATGTTGCCGCTGGGCGCTCGTTCACCAGTTTGGCGTATTGTTCGTAATCGCTGTACTCGCCAGTTTTCACCGCAGTTTGCAGCGTCGTGACGACATCCGGGTTATAGGCATGATATTCGCCGCCGTGAACAAACTTCAGCAGGCCACCCTGTTCCAGCGTTTTGCGCTTCAACCAGGCACGTTTGGACAGGTTCAGCAGATCCTGTTCAAAGTCGCTGTAGTTTGCTCCGCCGATGCGGCTGACTACGCCCAGGAAGCACTGCGTCGACACATCTTTATGCAGACCCACAGCTTCAAACAGCTTAGAGCAGCGATAGGATGCAATCGTCGAGATGCCCATTTTGGACATGATTTTGTACAGGCCTTTATTGATGCCGTTACGGTAGTTCAGCATCACGGCGCGATAAGGTTTGTCGATGGTGTGGTTATCCACCATCCGTGCCAGCGTTTCGTAGGCGAGGTAAGGATAGATAGCCGTCGCACCAAAGCCTAACAGCACGGCAAAGTGGTGCGGGTCGCGTGCGCTGGCGGTTTCAACAATGATGTTAGCATCGCAGCGCAGACTCTTTTCTACCAAACGGCGCTGAACAGCACCTACGGCCATTGGCGCAGGGACAGGCAAGCGTGATTCGCTAATGCTACGGTCGGACAGCACCAGCAGAACGGCACCGTCTCTGACTTTGCTCTCTGCTTCGTCACACAGTTTTTCGATAGTCTGTTGCAGCGTTTGCTGCGACGGATCAAACGTCAGATCCAGCGTGTCGGCGCGATAGTGCAGTTCATCCTGCGACGTCAACTGTGTGAAGTCGGAGTAAAGCAGGATGGGCGATTTAAAGCTCAGACGGTGAGCCTGACCTTCTGCTTCACAGAAGACGTTCATTTCACGGCCAATGCTGGTCGCCAGTGACATTACATGTGCTTCGCGCAGCGGATCGATCGGCGGGTTGGTGACCTGCGCGAACTGCTGACGGAAGTAGTCATAAATGATGCGCGGACGGCTCGACAGCACGGCGAACGGTGTGTCATCGCCCATGGAGCCAGTGGCCTCCTGACCGTTTTCGCCCAGTACGCGGATGACCTGATCCAGCTCTTCACTGCTGTAGCCGTACTGTTTCTGGTAGGTTTCCAGCAGCTCATCGTTGAATTCACGACTGCCGACCTGATCGTCTGGCAACTCTTCAAACGGCACCAGACGCTTAACGTTTTTCTCCATCCACTCTTTGTAAGGGTGGCGGCTTTTCAGGTCGTTGTCGGTTTCGGCAGAGTGCAGGATGCGACCGCTGCGGGTGTCGATCACCATCAGTTCGCCAGGGCCAACGCGGCCTTTTTCAACCACTTCATCCGGCTGATAATCCCAGATACCGACTTCGGACGCGCAGGTGATCAGCTTGTCTTTGGTGATGACATAGCGCGCGGGGCGCAGGCCGTTACGATCTAGGTTACAGGCCGCATAGCGCCCGTCGGACATAACGATACCGGCTGGACCATCCCACGGCTCCATGTGCATGGAGTTAAAGTCGAAGAAGGAGCGCAGTTCAGGGTCCATATCCGGGTTGTTCTGCCAGGCTGGCGGAACGAGCAGGCGCATGGCGCGGATGATATCCATCCCGCCGCTCAGGAACAGTTCCAGCATGTTGTCCAGCGAGCTGGAGTCAGAACCGGTTTCGTTGACGAATGGTGCGGCATCCTGCAAATCTGGGATCAGCGGGGTTTTGAATTTATAAGCACGCGCGCGTGCCCATTGGCGGTTACCCGCGATGGTGTTGATTTCACCGTTGTGCGCCAGATAGCGGAACGGCTGTGCCAGCGGCCAGCGGGGTACGGTGTTGGTTGAGAAGCGCTGGTGGAACAGGCAAATTGCCGATTCCAGACGCAGATCGGCCAGATCGAGGTAGAAACGTGGCAGATCCGCTGGCATGCACAGACCTTTATAGATCGTGACCAGATTGGAGAAGCTACAAACGTAGAACTCTTTGTCTTCGATACGCTTTTCGATACGGCGACGCGCCATGAATAGGCGGCGTTCCATATCACGTTGACGCCAGCCTGCAGGGGCGTTAACGAAAATTTGCTCAATGCGCGGCATAGATGACAGGGCAATTTCACCCAGCACATCCGGGTTGGTCGGAACTTCACGCCAGCCCAGTACGGACAGCGTTTCATTCTGCAACTCTTCTTCTACAATCCGACGCGTGGCGCGAGCCAGCTCTTCGTCCTGATTGAGAAACATCATGCCAACGGCGTAGTTTTTGGCTAAACGCCAGCCGTGCTCTTCCGCCACCAGACGGAAGAAACGATCGGGCTTCTGAAGTAATAAACCGCAGCCGTCGCCAGTCTTGCCGTCAGCAAGGATTGCGCCACGGTGCTGCATGCGTGCGAGTGCGTGAATAGCGGTACGCACTACTTTATGGCTCGGCTCACCTTCTATATGGGCGATTAATCCGAAACCACAGTTATCTCTCTCTTGGGATGCATCGTACAACATATTAGTGAACCTCCCCAGGCTCTGTGTGACTCTCACAACCTACTGCGAGAAAGCACCGTGGCGTTGAGCGGCTAGTATTGCGCTCTCTTCTTCGGCCTCTCGTGACGGTCTCACAAGTGGTAAATGACTTGTTTTTAGAGGGAGTCTTCATTTACTGCATAAATATGACGAATCATGGACCCGTCAGGAAAGCTTCCAGCGGATTCCCAAATTAGCGAGAAACCCTGTTCAGGTCAAATACCAGTGCAAAATGTGCTGATAAGCGATAATTTTTAATTATACATATGAAACGTAATGATTTTTTTAGAAAAACTATCTCGGGAAGTGAATATAGGATCTAATTGAAGTGTGAGCTGTATCACTATACAAAAGCGTGAGAACCCTTCTCCATGCTACGTTCTTTCTGCGTTCTAGAATATTCTGCTGTATATGGCTACTTTTAGATTTTATGAAACTATTTTTAAGTATTGCTTCATCTTTTCATTAAGCCTGCCTGCGGGATAAGAAAAATTAATTAGCACGGACGTGAGTTTATTTTCACTAAAAGCGAATAAAAATGCATTTCATTGGGATGTGTGTGATTGATCGCGGTCATCGCGAAGGGGGCGAGAGAAAGGTAGTCTGCTGTTCCTCAAGGGAGCAGGCTAGAATATGCAATTGCAAAAATTAATCAATATGTTTGGCGGAAATCTTCAACGTCGCTATGGCGAGAAGATCCACAAGCTGACGCTGCACGGTGGTTTTAATTGTCCTAACCGTGATGGCACGCTGGGGCGAGGCGGGTGTACGTTCTGTAATGTCGCCTCGTTTGCCGATGAGCAGATGCAGCAACGCAGTATTGCGCAGCAGCTGGAAGCGCAGGCAGGAAAGGTGAATCGGGCCAAGCGCTATCTGGCTTACTTTCAGGCGTATACCAGTACCTATGCCGAGGTTCAGGTGCTGGAAAGCATGTATCAGGAAGCGCTGAAACAGGCCGAGATGGTAGGGATTTGCGTGGGGACTCGCCCCGACTGCGTGCCCGATGCGGTGCTGGATTTGCTGTCTCGTTATCACGATCGAGGCTATGAGGTTTGGTTGGAACTCGGGTTGCAAAGTGCCTGTGACAAAACGCTGCATCGTATTAATCGTGGGCATGACTTCGCCTGCTATCAGGAAACCACCCGTCGCGCGCGTGAACGCGGCTTGAAGGTGTGCAGCCATCTGATTGTGGGTTTACCGGGAGAAGACGCACAGCGCTGTTTAACGACGCTGGAGCAGGTGGTCGAGACTGGGGTGGAAGGCATTAAGCTGCACCCTCTCCATATCGTGGAAGGCAGCACGATGGCGAAAGCCTGGCGAGCCGGAAGGCTGCCCGAACTGGCGCTGGAGCGCTACGTGGAGACGGCAGGAGAGATGATTCGCCATACGCCGCCGGATGTTATCTATCACCGCATTTCCGCCAGCGCCCGCCGCCCGACCCTGCTGGCACCGCTCTGGTGTGAAAACCGCTGGACGGGCATGGTGGAACTGGACCGCTATCTGCAAATGCATGGCGTACAAGGTTCCGCGCTCGGCATGCCCTACCGCTATGCTGATGTGTAATACGTCAAAATACACGGGCAGTAGAAGCCGATATTTCATGTTGTGAATCTACGGGGTAGCGCCGTATAAGCCGCTATTTTACGTTATGATGCGCGGGTGGGTGTCTAAGGGAAATCGCTATGAAGCAAATTCGTCTGTTGGCTCAGTACTATGTTGATTTGATGGTAAAACTGGGGCTTGTCCGTTTTTCACTGCTGCTGGCCTCGGTATTGGTGCTGCTGGCGATGGTGGTGCAAATGGCGGTCACGCTATTGCTCAGCGGAGAGGTCGAAAATATCGACGTTGTCCGCTCCATTTTCTTCGGGCTGCTGATTACGCCCTGGGCCGTTTATTTCCTCTCCGTGGTGGTGGAACAGCTTGAAGAGTCGCGTCAGCGGCTGTCGAAGCTGGTGGCGAAACTGGAAGAAATGCGCCATCGGGATCTGGAGCTGAATGTGCAGCTTCAGGAGAACATCGCGCAGCTCAATCAGGAAATTGCCGACCGTATCAAAGCGGAAGAGGCCCGTGTGCTGGTGATGAGCCGGCTTAAAGAAGAGATGTCCCGTCGCGAACAGGCGCAGATTGAGCTGGAGCAGCAATCTGCGTTGCTGCGCTCGTTCCTCGATGCCTCGCCGGATCTGGTTTATTACCGTAACGAAGAAAAAGAATTCTCCGGCTGCAACCGCGCGATGGAACTGCTGGTGGGCAAAAGCCAGAAGCAGCTCATCGGCCTGACGCCGCAGGATGTTTACTCCCCCGATATTGCTGAGAAAGTCATGGAGACGGACGAGAAAGTGTTCCGCCATAACGTTTCTCTGACCTACGAACAGTGGCTGGTTTATCCCGATGGGCGTAAAGCCTGTTTTGAGCTGCGCAAAGTGCCGTTTTATGACCGGATGGGAAAACGTCACGGGCTGATGGGATTTGGACGCGATATAACGGAGCGTAAGCGTTACCAGGACGCGTTAGAGAACGCCAGTAGGGAGAAGACCACTTTCATCTCAACAATCAGCCACGAGCTTCGTACGCCGCTTAATGGCATTGTCGGCTTAAGTCGCATCCTGCTGGATACGCAACTTGACCCTGAACAGCAAAAATACCTGAAAACCATCCACGTCAGCGCGATTACGCTAGGTAATATTTTTAACGACGTGATTGAGATGGACAAACAGGAGCGCCGCAAGGTGCAACTGGATAACCAGCCGATCGATTTCACGGGCTTTCTGGTGGATCTGGAGAACCTCGGTGGTCTGCTGGCGGAACCGAAAGGCTTAAAGCTGATTATGGATCAGCACCAGCCTTTGCCGCAGAAAGTGATTACCGACGGAACGCGCCTGCGGCAGATTCTGTGGAACCTGCTCAGTAACGCAGTGAAATTCACACCGAAGGGTGAGAACGGCGAAAAGGGCGAAATTGTGGTGCGCGTCTGGCATGAAAAGGGCGATCGCCTGCGCTTCGAGGTTGAAGATTCAGGGATGGGCATCCCAGCAGATGAATTGGAAAAAATCTTCGCCATGTATTATCAGGTCAAAGACCAGCACGGTGGGAAGCCAGCAACGGGATCGGGGATCGGTCTGGCGGTGTCGAAGCGTCTTGCACAGAACATGGGGGGAGATATTCATGTTTCCAGTACACAAGGTAAGGGCTCCTGCTTCACCCTGACGGTGATTGCGCCGAGCGTCGATGAGGCGGGAAGCGGTCTGGAAGACGATGATGATTTGCCGCTACCGGCGCTGCACGTTCTGCTGGTGGAGGATATCGAACTCAACGTGGTGGTTGCGCGTTCGGTGCTGGAGAAGTTGGGTAATAGCGTAGACGTCGCGATGACTGGGCAGGAAGCGCTGGACATGTTCGATCCCGATGAATTCGATCTGGTGCTGCTCGATATCCAACTGCCGGATATGACCGGGCTAGATGTGGCGCGTCAGATACGTTCGCGCTATAGCAACCGCAGCCTGCCGCCGCTGGTGGCGCTGACGGCGAATGTGCTGAAGGACAAACGTGAATATCTGGATGCGGGTATGGATGACGTGCTTAGCAAACCGCTGTCGGTGCCTGCGCTAACGGCCGTCATTAAGCAATACTGGGATACTCACACGGTATTGGCGGAAGAGCCGATGGTTGAAGAAGGTGATGAAATGGCACAAGCAAAAGAAGATCTGCTGGATATCCCGATGCTGGAACAGTATCTGGATTTGGTGGGGCCAAAACTGATTCACCAAAGTCTGGAGATGTTTGAGCAGATGATGCCGGGCTATCTGGCGATTCTGGATTCCAACATGACGGCGCGTGACCAGAAAGGCATTACGGAAGAAGGTCACAAAATTAAAGGCGCGGCGGGTTCCGTCGGGTTACGACACCTGCAACAGGTTGCCCAGCAGATTCAGACGTCATCGCTGCCAGCATGGTGGGATAACGTGCAGGAGTGGGTCGATGAACTTAAGCATGACTGGCGTCATGACGTTCAGGTACTGCGTGATTGGGTAGCAAAAGCAGAAAAAGAGTCCTGATGCGGTCTTTGTGCTGACTGCGGCCACAAGGATGTGGCGAGTAAAACGGGTAGAAAATTTTTTTCTGTATCACGCGATATCATGCAAAAAATGCAGAGCGACGTCAGATTAAGTGGTGTTTACGATTTAAGCGGGATGGGGAATGTGGGAGCTTTGCACGTTTTCATACGGTAGAAAAAAATGACCCCGGCCGAAGCCGGGGTGCGCGAATTATGCGCCAACACCAGGGAAAACATGCACCTGCATTTAGATCTCAGGGTTTGTAAACTCGCAAGTGCGGATATTCGTGTCTTAACTAACTGTCTTAACGACATACAGCTTACAACAGCAACTAAAGCTTAACTACTTTACATCTTCATCAAGCAACAAAATAGCAAATGTGGAAATCTTTGTTACAAGAATCATTAAAATGTGTGATGTAGATTAGTGTTTGTCAATTAAAAAATCAATTAGTTGATGTAATGAAATGGAGGAAAAGATGATGAAACGAGTCGGCATTGTCCTTAGTGGCTGTGGTGTTTATGACGGTTCCGAAATTCACGAAGCCGTATTGACGTTACTTGCGCTGGATCGCGCAGGTGCGC
Source organism: Pectobacterium peruviense (assembly GCF_002847345.1). GTDB lineage: Bacteria > Pseudomonadota > Gammaproteobacteria > Enterobacterales > Enterobacteriaceae > Pectobacterium > Pectobacterium peruviense. The sequence goes on along the minus strand of NZ_LXFV01000005.1, from coordinate 242,149 downwards.
AAGCGGTTTGCTTTGCGCCAGATAAACCGCAATTACAGGTGGTTAATCACCTGACAGGTGACGTAACTGATGAGAATCGCAACGTTTTAGCAGAATCAGCACGGATCGCCAGAGGAAAAATCCAGCCGCTATCTACAGCCAATGCACAAGAGCTAGATGCGCTGATTGTGCCCGGTGGTTTTGGCGCCGCGAAGAACTTAAGTGACTTTGCCACGCAGGGATCGGCCTGTCAGATTGATGAAACGCTGCAATTGCTCACACAGGAAATTTATAAGCAAAATAAACCAATTGGTTTTATTTGCATCTCGCCCGCGTTGCTGCCGACGATCTTGGGGATACCCGTTCGCGTAACCATTGGTAACGATATTGATACCGCTGAAGCCGTCGAAGAGATGGGGGGTATCCACGTCGTTTGCCCGGTCGATGATATCGTGGTGGATGAGGAACATAAAATCGTGACGACACCGGCCTATATGCTGGCTAACTCCATCAGCGAAGCGGCACAAGGCATTGATAAGCTCGTCGCTCGTGTACTGGATCTCACCGAATGAGGTGGAACCGAGGGCGTGGAGGCTTACTCACGTGGCTGAAGCGCCTGATCGTTCGGAGCGTGTTGGTGGTCATCGGAGCGTGGCTGGCTGGTATCCTGTTGTTTTCTTTCCTGCCCGTGCCGTTCTCAGCGGTGATGGTCGATAGACAGATCAGCGCCTGGCTGAAAGGCGAGTTTTCCTATGTTGCCCATTCGGACTGGGTGGCGATGGACGATATCGCACCGGAAATGGCGCTGGCGGTGATGGCGGCGGAAGATCAAAAATTTCCTCAGCATTGGGGTTTCGATGTTGATGCGATTGGTCAGGCATTGAAACACAACGAACGTAATACACAGCGGGTTCGCGGTGCGTCTACGCTGTCGCAACAGATGGTGAAGAACCTGTTCCTGTGGGATGGGCGTAGCTGGGTGCGTAAGGGGCTTGAGGCGGGTATTACTACCGGCGTTGAGCTGGTCTGGACAAAACGACGCATTCTCACCGTGTATCTGAATATCGCCGAATTTGGCCCTGGGATTTTTGGTGTGGAGGCAGCGGCCAGACGTTATTTCAACAAACCCGCAAGCAAACTGACGGCAAGCGAATCCGCTTTACTGGCGGCGGTGCTGCCAAACCCTATCCGCTTTCGTGCGAGTGCGCCCTCCAGCTACGTGATTCAACGTCAGCAGTGGATTTTACGCCAGATGCGACAGATGGGCGGTGATGCGTTTTTGCGAGATAACAACCTGAATTAAGGTACTTTGTTCGTTAGTATACCGAGAAATTTTTGCGTTAACGGTCGTGTTTTCGACATCAGGAGAAAGTATGCGGTTACGTTATTGGTCAGGTTTACTGGTTGTACTGTGTTGTATGGCCTCTGTTGTCCGTGCGGATGCGGAGCCTAAAGCGTCATCCCCCGATAATCCCTACGCCTTCTTGCAACTGCCCCAGTTATCCGCAGTAAAGCAGCAGCTACAGCAGAAAACGGAAAAGCCGCAGACGCGAATGGCGTACGAGCAGCTTATTTTGGAAGCCGATCGTGCGTTGAAAATTGCTAACCCTAGCGTGACGGAAAAGAAATCCACGCCACCCAGCGGTTCAAAGCATGATTATTTGAGCCTCAGCGCCTACTGGTGGCCCGATCCCAACAAAGCTGATGGTTTGCCTTGGATTCGTCGTGATGGGCAGGTAAACCCTGCTAGCAAGGATGAAGAGACCGATGGCGTCCGTCTGGCGAAATTCACCGCCCAAACTCAGTCATTGACGCTGGCATGGTATTTCTCTGGCAAACAGGCTTATGCCGATAAGGCCATGTCGATGATCCGTACCTGGTTTATCGACCCTGCAACGCGCATGAACCCTAATCTCGACTTTGCGCAGGGCGTGCCGGGCATTGCACCGGGCAGGGGCTCGGGCGTATTGGACGGACGTTATTTTTCCACCCGTATCGTCGATTCGTTGATGATATTGCGTCAGGCTCCAGGCTGGACGACGCAGGACGAGCAGCAGATGCAGAAATGGATGAGTGATTATCTGCACTGGCTACAAACCAGCAAACTGGGGAAGAAAGAGGCAACGGCTCAGAACAACCACGGTAGCTGGTATACCGTACAGGTGGCGGGCATCGCCTGGTATCTGGGGAAAATCGACCTTGTGAAATCCATGGCGCAATTGCAGAAGGAAAAATTGGACCACCAACTGCAACCGGATGGCTCTCAACCAGAAGAGCTGGCGCGTACCCGCTCTTTCCATTACAGCTACTTCAATCTTCAGGCGATAACGGATATGGCTATTTTGGCTTCCCGTGTCGGGGAGAATATCTGGCAGTACCAAACGCCGAAAGGAAGCAGTGTGACAAAGGCGCTGGATTTTATGGCACCGTATCTGGATGAAAATAAAGCGTGGCCGCGCAAGACGATGGACAGGCAAAGCAGCCGTCTTATTCCGCTGTTATTGCAGGCGGAGCGTGGTTTAAAAACGCCGCGTTACCAGACGCAAATCAAGCAGGCGGGCTTTGCTGAATTGCTTACTGGTGAGGCTGGCACGCGCGATAAAGAACCGAGTCACATCAGCACGGAAACCCGCCGCGCACTCTGGTTGCTTAATCCTGCTACGCCTTAATTCTGTGGCATGCTGATTCCATCGGGTAAAGATACGCTCCCTGAACAGAGATAAAAAGAGCAGAAATGAAAAACCGCTGATGAAGACATCAGCGGTTTTTGTTTTTAAAGCATCAACAACGTAAAGAGATAAGCGCGTTATTGCAGGTAGGTAAAGGCCGTCGTTACGTGCTTCACGCCGCCAACTTTACTGGCGATTTCTGCGGCGGAAGTGCCTTCACGCTGTGTCACCAAACCTAACAGGAAGACTTCGCTGTTTTCCGTGGTGACTTTTACGTTAGAGGATTTGACCGTGTCGCTTGCCAGAATCTGTGAGCGAACTTTGGTGGTGATCCAGGTATCCATGGAGGCGGTTCCCATTGACACCGGAGTGCCCTGGCGTATTTCGTTGTAGACTTCGACCGCACCTTCCACGCCGAGGGCAATTTGCTTAGCCCGGCTTGCCATTTCGGTGCTTGGCGCCTGCCCTGTTAACAATACTTTCCCTTGATAAGCCGTCGCAATGATACGGGCATCTTTTTTCAACTGCTCGTCTTTGCTGATTGCATTCGTCACGCGGACTTCCAGTGTGCCATCGTCAACCTGCGTCCCTACAGTACGCGGGTCAGTGGCCGTTTTGGTTGCCACGGCACTGCCAACAGCAACAACCCCGACACAGCCTTGTAGCAGCAGGGCGATAGACAGCACGGCAAATGCAGAACTTATCCTCATGTAGTGCTCCTTCAATCGTTCTGGTGTGGAAAAAGTGTGTTATCAATCAAATCGCACAGGCAATTTACTGTCAGCATGTGCATTTCCTGAATACGGGCGCTGCGGTGTGACGGGATGCGGATTTCCACATCCTGCGGCCCGAGCAACCCGGCCAGTTCTCCGCCATCGTAGCCGGTCAGGGCGACAATCGTCATGTCGCGGGTAACGGCAGACTCTACGGCTTTAACAATATCGCGGCTGTTGCCACGAGTTGAAATTGCCAGTAGTACGTCGCCTGCCTGACCTAACGCTCTGACTTGTTTGGCATAGACTTCTTCATGCAAGCGGTCATTGGCTATCGCAGTTAAGACCACATTATCCGCATTAAGTGCGATTGCCGGTAAGCTGGGGCGTTCGGCTTCAAAGCGATTAATCATGCTGGCGGCAAAATGCTGCGAATTCGCTGCCGATGTTCCGTTACCGCAGCACAGAATCTTGTTGCCGTTCAGCAGAGACTGCACCATCGCGATTGCGCCACGTGAAATGGCATCAGGCAAGGCTTCTGCCGCTGCAATCTGCGTTTGAATACTCTCGGTAAAACAAACCTTTATTCTATCCAGCACGTTGAATTAACCTACGTAAATTGAAGTCCATCAAGGATGGGATACCCCTGAGTGGTAAATGTATTATCCCTGTGCAGCAAAAGCATTGGGGATCCAGTTGAACTGCTCGCCCGTAATGGCCAGCACGTCAAAACGGCAATCCACCGTGTCAAAGCTAGCGCCTCGTTGCGCCAACCACACGGCGGCGGCATGCAGTAACCGCTGCTGTTTGCGTCGGGTTATGCTGGCTGCTGCATCACCAAAATGCGCGTTGCGCCGATAGCGTACTTCGACAAACACCCAGATATGGCGATCGCGCATGATCAAATCCAGTTCACCGCCGCGTAACGTAACATTCGCGGCGGTGAAGGTTAGTCCCGCACGTTCAAGATAGCGTCGAGCCTGTTGTTCGTAAACTGCACCAGTCGCTCGCTGATTCAGAGAACAGGTACCAACTGACCCTGACGGTATTGCTGCCAGGTTAACTGCCGGTTGATGGTGCAATCCGGCCCTGAGCTTAACATTCCTGTTGCGCCAGGAATTTGGTGGCCCGGAATCTGACGCATTTCACCAAAGTGGCTGGCGAGCGTCCAGGCATCCATCCCCATGGCATACAGGCGGACTAACGAATAATCGTTTTTAAACTGGCTGCTGACCTGCTGCATCAGTGCTGGGTTCGCGCCTGCGAGCAGCGGGATATCGCTGAACTGTAAACCTTCCATTTCGAGGCGGAAGTCAGGCCCTAATCCAGCCTGGAAGCTACGTGAGCTGGCATAAAGCGACGGACGTGCGCGTGAGGTGGTGCGCATGTCGATCATCGGCTTAATCAGTGCCAGTTCGTCTGGTGTTGCAATGATATAGACCGCATCGATATTGCCACTCACGGACGTACTGGACGTAGGTTGAACCTGAGAGGGAATCGTCAGGCCGCCGATGGTGGTGCCCGGCTGTGCCTGCTGCTGTGATACGTTAACAGGTTGGCCGCTCAGGCTTAGACCCGCGCCGCTATTGATAGCCTGTTTTAACTCTGCCGTATTGCCAAAGCGCTGTTGCAGAGAGCTGGTACCGCTTTGCTGGTTCCAGGCCTGAGCAAATGCATTGACGATGCGGTCGCCCAACGCACCGCGAGGGGCTAAGACCAGCGGCTGCTGCTTACCCTGCTGGTGGATAAATTTAGCGGCGTCTCTGGCTTCATCTTCTGGAGACAGGGCGAAATAGCAGATGTTAGGGCTATTTTCGACGCGTTCTGGCTGGTTCAGTGCCAAAATATTCAGCGGTGACTGGCTGTTCGCCAATTGATCCACTTCATTTTTCAGCAGCGGACCGATCACCAGCGATGCACCATCTTGCTGTGCCTGTGTGAGAATATTGGCCAGCGGTTGTGAAGAAGTGTCATACACTTTTACCGGAAGCGAACTGGACAGCCCAGCATTTGTAGCCTGCGCTTCAGGCGCTGGTGTCGTTGATGCCACTGCTTGATCGCTGTATGGCGCAGGGGATTGTGCGTTTTGTCCATCCGATGATGGCGTGACCTGCCCGTTTTGCGAGGTGTCTGCTGCTGGTGCGGCAGGCACAGATACAGGCGCGGTGGCTATCTGGCCATTCTTTGCCGCGTTAAAACCTTGCTGGATAGCATTGGCGAAAACCTGTGCCTGACCGTTAAGCGGCAACAGCAGTGCAATGCTATTTACAGACGATGGCTGATAATTGATGACCTGATTTAGCTGTGTAGGCAGCGTTTTCGCGGCAGGATGATGCGGATAACGGGTTTGCCAGTCTTGAATCGCGCTCTGTAACTGATCGGGAGATTCGCGGTTGTTCTGGTAGTTGTTCAGCAAATCCACCCAGCCCTGGAGAACGTTTTCATTCGCGTTAATCAGCAACGCCCCAGAATCCTGCGGTGACATTTGCGTCAATGCCAGCCAGGTCTGATCGAGGTTCATCTGATGTTCGTCGCCTTTCAGCAGCGGCTCCTGAGCGATATAGGCTCGCAGCAGCTCAATGGAAGGACGCCCTTGCGCTGTTTTGATTTGCGTCTGGTAGTAACGCTGCTTTTGCTGATCGGAAAGTGTACCTAAATCAAGCTGGCTCAGCGCGGCTTTAGCCGCATCCATATTGTTTTGGGCAACGGACAGTTCCGCACTGAGTAACTGCTGCTCTTGCTTTTGCGCCGCGCTCAGTTTTTCTGGCAGGGTGCTGAACTGTTGGCTTGCCTGAGGGGCTTTCCCTTCCTGTAGTAGGGAACGAATAGCAAGTAATTGCCAGTCAGCCTTGTTATTATCGCTACTTTGCTGCATCTGTTGCAGATAATAATCGGATGATGCGTCGGCTTTGCCCTGAACCTCGGGTGGCGGGCTCTGCGGTGCCTGACTTGGACAGCCTGCGAGAAACAGTGCCGCTAACAAAACAGGGATAGCACGCCCTGCCTGGGTACGGACGAAATGAAAGGGAAGCATACTGTATCCAGTGATTTTTTTTAAAGATGCTCAATATTAAATCGGCAACCCGGATGAAACAATGAATCAAGACCAACAAGCAGATATTTCTGCATCTACCCTCTACATTGTCCCCACGCCAATCGGCAATCTGGGCGACATCACGCAGCGTGCGCTGGCGGTATTGGCGAGCGTTGATCTGATCGCCGCAGAGGATACCCGCCATACCGGTCTGCTGTTACAACATTTTGCGATTAATGCGCGACTGTTCGCATTACACGACCACAATGAACAACAAAAAGCGGATGTGTTACTGGCTAAATTGCAATCAGGGCAAAGCATCGCGCTGGTTTCAGATGCGGGAACGCCGCTGATTAACGACCCCGGTTACCACTTGGTTCGGCGCTGCCGAGAAGCGGGTATTCGCGTGGTACCGCTGCCGGGCGCTTGTGCAGCGATAACGGCGCTCTCCGCGTCCGGTCTGGCATCTGACCGTTTTTGCTATGAAGGTTTTCTTCCAGCCAAAACCAAAGGCCGTAAAGATAAGCTGCGTGAGCTAGGGGAAGAACCCCGTACGCTGATTTTCTACGAATCCACACATCGTCTTTTGGACAGCTTGCAGGATATCAGCGAGGTGCTGGGGGCTGAGCGCTATGTGGTACTCGCGCGTGAAATCACCAAAACCTGGGAGTCGATTTATGGCGCACCTGTGGGCGAATTACTTGCCTGGGTGAAAGAAGATGAGAATCGTCGCAAAGGGGAAATGGTGCTGATTGTGGAAGGGCATAAGGTTGATGAGAGTGTCTTGTCTTCCGAAGCTCTGCGCACGTTAGCGCTATTGCGTGCCGAACTGCCACTGAAGAAAGCGGCTGCCCTGGCGGCAGAAATTCATGGTGTGAAGAAAAATGCGCTTTACCGCTATGGGCTGGAGCAAGAAGGCGATAGTGGTGAATCGGGGGATGACAAGTAGGGTAATTTACCCTATTATCCGCGCCGGAGTTGACCAGACAGTCGCCGCTTCACTGCCGTCCCTTTCGGGGGAGACAGGTGGAGGGGAGGAAAGTCCGGGCTCCATAGGGCAGGGTGCCAGGTAACGCCTGGGAGGCGCAAGCCTACGACTAGTGCAACAGAGAGCAAACCGCCGATGGCCCACGCAAGTGGGATCAGGTAAGGGTGAAAGGGTGCGGTAAGAGCGCACCGCGCGACTGGCAACAGTTCGTGGCACGGTAAACTCCACCCGGAGCAAGGCCAAATAGGGGTTCACATGGTACGGCCCGTACTGAACCCGGGTAGGCTGCTTGAGCCAGTGAGTGATTGCTGGCCTAGATGAATGACTGTCCACGACAGAACCCGGCTTAACGGTCAACTCCCTTCATCATAAAACCCCGCTTCGGCGGGGTTTTACTTTATGGGGGCAGGTAAGATGAATGACTGTCCACGACGCTTTTTATGAAAGAAAGCGGCTTAACGGTTAACTCCCTTCATCATAAAAACCCCGCTTCGGCGGGGTTTTGCTTTATGGGGCAGGTAAGATGAATGACTGCCCACGACGTTTTTTATGAAAGAAAGCGGTTTAACGCGCAATAGGAAATGATGGCTGGAAAATACTATAATGAGCACTTTTAAAAGTGCTATTATTAGTGTGTTTAAGTGGTCTTTAACTAACCTGATTGAGTGATGGAAATTATGGCTTTCAACATCCTAACTAATACAGCAGCCAGTATCACTGAGTTGAAACGTGACCCAATGGGGACGGTGCGGTCTGCTGAAGGTGAAACTATCGCTATACTGAACCGCAATGAGCCTGCGTTCTATTGCGTGCCTCCTGCCGTATTCGCTTACTTGATGGAACTCGCTGAAGATGCAGAATTGGGGCATACCGTTGATGAGCGGATGTCAGAGATAGCGGATGCGAAAGAGATTTCGCTCGATGACCTATAAGTTAAAATTTGTGCCTTCTGCAATGAAGGAATGGAAAAAGTTAGGGCATCCCGTTCGGGAACAATTCAAGAAGAAGTTGGCCGAGCGTCTGGATAATCCTCGAGTTCCTTCTGCTCAGCTTCATGGCCGCAAAGATCAGTATAAAATTAAACTTAAGTCTGCTGGCTACAGACTGGTGTATTTAGTTCAGGATGACACCATTACAGTAATGGTTATGGGGGTTGGGAAGCGTGAAGGAAATCAGATTTATTCTGATACTAAGGGGCGGTCTACTTAATTCTGTCTTTTACGCGTCATGCTTCTGCAGCGGTGATTTTTTCTTACAGCGTTATTCCTTTCAAATTAATTGATGTTCTCCATCACATAACTCTGACTTTTTCTGTGTCATAAAGCGCGTAGAGTAAGGCCATCACGTGCTGCGGCACGTTCGCTGACATCTTTCAGAGGATATGACTATGAACAACACTTCCCGGATGCCTGCACTGTTCCTCGGCCACGGTAGCCCGATGAACGTGTTGGAAAGCAATGCTTATACTCAGGCATGGCAAACGCTAGGCGAGACGCTGCCGCGTCCGAAGGCCATTATTGCGGTTTCTGCCCACTGGTATACCCGTGGCACGGCTGTGACGGCGATGGAGAAACCACGCACAATCCATGATTTTGGCGGTTTCCCACAGGCGCTGTTTGATACTCAATATCCAGCACCCGGTTCGCCTGAGTTAGCAGCGAGAATCCAGCAGGTACTGGCTCCGTATCCCGTTACTGCCGATCAAACCCAATGGGGTTTGGATCATGGTTCCTGGGGCGTGCTGATAAAGATGTACCCAAATGCGGATATTCCCGTTGTGCAGTTGAGCGTGGACGGCACGCAGCCTGCTGCGTATCACTACGAACTAGGGCGCAAACTGGCTGCACTGCGTGATGAAGGCTTCATGATTGTGGCCAGTGGTAACGTCGTGCATAACCTTCGGATGGTGAAATGGGATGGCGATGCAGAGCCGTATCCATGGGCCGTCTCATTCAATCAATTTGTGCGTGATAATCTGGCTTATCAGGGAGACGATCATCCGCTGGTTAATTTTATGCAGCATGATGGTGCCGCGCTGTCCAACCCAACGCCCGATCACTATTTCCCGCTGCTTTATGTGTTGGGAAGCTGGGACGGCAAAGAAGCGATCAGTATTCCCGTCGATGGGCTAGAAATGGGATCGTTGAGTATGCTGTCGGTACAGGTGGGCGGCTAAGCGCTTATGTGAAAAAGGCACGGTGAAAACCGTGCCTTGTTGCTTTCAAACTGTTGTCTTAATCCAGAATGGTGTGCGGATAGAAGCGCGAGAGATCCTGAGTGATCAGGGCGCGATCTTCACGTACGCCGATACCGCAGGGCTGATCGTTCACCAGCCAGCTACCAATCAGCGTGTAGCTGTCACCGAATTTCGGCAATTGATGGTATTGCTGGACGATCATGCCTTCTTCGCCGTAAGGGCCATCAGCTGACGCAATCTCTTTTCCGTTTTCCACGATCTGGATGTTCGCCCCTTCACGTGAAAACAGCGGCTTGATGACGTAGCTGTCCAGTTTGGGGTGTTCATCTTCCGCAAAGTAGGCAGGAAGCAGATTGGGGTGATTCGGGAACATTTCCCACAGCATCGGCAGCAGCGCTTTATTGGAAATGATACTTTTCCAGGCTGGCTCCAGCCAACGCACGCCTGCATCTTCCAGCTTGGTGGAAAACACTTCACGCAGCATGAATTCCCACGGATACAGCTTGAACAGGTTACTAATTACCTGATTTTCAGGATCGGTAAACTGGCCTTTCTCACCTAGGCCGATTTCCTCGATGTACAGAAATTCGCTCGGCAGACCTGCTTCCAGCGCGCAATCCTGAAGATATTGCACCGTACCGCGATCTTCTTCCGTATCCTGACAGCAGGCGAAATGCAGCAAGCCAAAGCCATGATTGAGCTTCAACTCTTCAAAACGTTCGATCAGCTTTTCCTGAATGCTGTTGTACTGATCAGTATTCTGCGGCAGATTCCCTGCGTTGATTTGATCTTCCAGCCACAGCCATTGGAAAAAAGCGGCTTCGTACAGTGATGTCGGCGTATCCGCATTGTTCTCCAGCAGCTTGGCTGGGGATTTGCCGTCATACGCCAGATCGAGACGCGAATACAGCGAAGGCTGATTGGTGCGCCATGAATGTCTGACGAATTCCCAGGTGTGTTTGGGAATACGGAATTTGGCGAGCAGCGCGTCACTGCTGATGACTTTTTCCACCACTTGCAGACACATCTGGTGCAGTTCTGCTGTGGTTTCCTCTAGTTCTTCGATTTGAGCCAGTGTGAACTGGTAGTAAGCCTCTTCGCTCCAGTAGGGTTCGCCATACATGGTATGGAAACGAAAACCAAATTCGGTGGCTTTTTCCTGCCAGTCAGGACGCGCTGTAATATCTATCCGCTTCATTCGATACGTCCTCAGCCGCCCATGCTACGGGAAGAGCTGGAATTCGAGCTGGCGCTGCTGCGTTGCATGCTGTTTTGCTTCGCGACGGTTTCACCAAAGCCACCACGCGTGATGGTTGAGGTTGTCGCAGGCTTCGGTGCCAGAGCGGTTTTAGGCACAGTCATCGTGCGGCCTGTCGCCGCGTTGCCGTAGTTTTTACCGGCTGCATCAACGAATTGGCCATTGGCCGGGCTGGCTGGCGTTTTTGGACTGAATAGCGGCTGCTGTGCGAAACCGGCACCGCCACCCATCATTCGACCCATCATGTAACCGGCCATCAGTGGCATCCAGGACATACCACCGCTTTGTTGCGGTTCTGCTGCCATACCAGCCTGTGCAGGTGCGGGAGTTTGGGTACATTGTGCTTCGCCAAATTCTGCCACACAGTCTTCTTTCGTTGCGTATTTCGGTGCCGTTTTTTCCGCTTCTTTTAACGCATTATTGTACGCGGTGGTGCATTGGGCAGCCATTGACGGGTTGGCTGATGAACAGTCATCCGCATTCTGGTAGAGGGAGACGGTTTCATCGGTTTGTTCGCAGCCCGCTAGGAAAAATACGGCGCTGACGGCCAAAGCAACAGGCGCCAAACGGTGCGTTCGCCATTCCTTGCGGAACGTTTCCTGATTAATATTTTTTGTGCGTTTCATCGTGTTTATCCCAGAGCAAAGCATCACGGCCAATAACAAATAAGTGTGCCTAAGAATAGGGGAACGTTGCTTGAATTTAAAGCGCCAATAGGTGTAACGGAGGGGGTCTTTACGTTGCTATACATTAAAATCCTACCCCATTAGGGCTATTCCATTTGCCATTTTGAACCTGGGCAGTGCTCTAAATCCTCACGTACTACGTGTACGCTCCGGTTTCTGCGCGCTGTCCGTGTCCAAACTGGCTGCACCAATCACGCCTACTGGGATAGGCTTTGAGTCGTGCAGCGTTTCTCCTTATGAAGAAAGAAGAGGGTTCCGGCATGCTGATGCCGTTGCGTTATTTTGTGGAAAAGAGACGGGTATGAAAAAGGGGAACCGTGGTTCCCCTGTATCGGATTGCTTGTCAACGTATCTACAGATTAACGCTGCGCTGAGGCGGTCGTTGCCTGCGGAGCGGTATTATCCGTTACGGTCGGTGTCGTTGACAACGGTTGACCCAATGACGCATTCAGCGCTTGCAGATCGGCTTCATTCAGCGTGCCCTGCGCGGATTTGATGTTTAACTGATTGATCAGGTAATCATAACGTGCGCTGGAGAGCTGCTGTTTGGCGTTATACAGCGTGGTGGTGGCATCGAGTACGTCAACGATGGTGCGCGTTCCTACCTGATAACCCGCTTCCATTGCATCCAGAGAGCTTTGTGCAGACACTTCAGCCTGTTTGTAAGCGTTGATGCTGCTGATGGAGGCAGAAATATTGTTAAACGATGAACGTACCGTCTGGATAACAGAACGGTGTGCGCTTTCCAACAGTTCACTAGAGCTGACGTAGCTGTGCTGCGCCTGCTTCACCTGAGAGTTGGTCGCACCACCGCTGTAAAGTGGCAGAGTGAAGTTAATCCCCACTCGATGCTGCCCAGCGTCTGAATCGTTAAACGAGTTACTGTTCTGTGTTCTCGAACCTGAGTAGCGGGTATCGCTCACGCCCGTCGATGCAGTGAGATCCAGCGTTGGCATATAGCCTGTTTCGGCGGAACGAATCTGCTCACGCGCCAAATCCTGACTCAAACGTGCGGATAACAGGTTCAGGTTGCGAGCTTCGGCTTCTTTCAGCAGGTTGTTAACGGCTTCAGGTTTCTGGGTAGAGAAACGTTCGATGTTCAGACCAGCCAATTGCGGGTAGAAATTGCCCGTAATCTGGCGCAGTGATTCCAGCGCATTATCCAGCGTATTACGCGTCAACACTTCATTAGCCAGCACGCTGTCATATTGTGCACGAGCGTTCTGGACGTCGGTAATAGCCACCAAACCTACATTGAAACGCTGTGTCGTTTGATCCAACTGGCGATAAATTGCCTGCTTCTGCGCATTAATGTAGGACAGTGAGTCAATCGCACGCAGCACGTTGAAATAAGCGGTCGCCGTGTTCAGCATCAGATTTTGCTGAGCGGTCTGATAGGTTACGTCTTCAATACCCGCCTGTTTTTCCTGTAACGTCAGCGCACGCCATTTGGACATGTCGAACAGCGTCTGGGTCAGCTGTAGTGTCGCGCTTTTCTCATTGCTATTGACGCCGTTGCTGTCACGGTAACCTTTGTTATAGGTATAACCCGCGTTGATCCCCAACTGTGGTAGTAATGGGCTGCGTGATTCGTTGATTTTTTCAAACGCGGCGTCGCGGGTTGCCGCAGAGCTGCGTAAATCAGGGTTGGTGCTTTTTGCCTGTTGGTAGACCTGTAACAGGTTTTCCGCCTGACTCATGGCGCTAAAGCCACCCAGGCTCAGACCAATAAGAAGAGGGAGCAATTTCTTCATTTGCATTCCTTGTTGTGCAGCAATCTCGCTATGGTAGCGCTGTCTGTAGACGAATAATTGTCGATTCTATCAGAATCTGCCAATAGGATAAGGTAGCTGAACGTGCCATCTTTCAGCGGAGTATGTCCAAATGGTCAGATAAATTGACCCATTGGATGATTCAGCGCGACGTTTTGCTGTTCTGTCAGGCACGAAAAAGTGATGCGATGGGCGAGTATTGCCCCACGTCGCTGACGTCACGCCTAATAAACGTTCAAAAACAATGATGAGTATAATGACAGCGGATTCCGCCATACAATACCGAATTCCATTAATACTTGTTACAGGAGTGCAGCCATGGCGTCTTCCGTATCCGGCTCCGTTACTTTCACCAAAGATGATGTAGAAATTATTGCACGCGAAACGCTGTACGACGGTTTTTTTTCGCTAGAGCGTTATCGCTTCCGTCATCGTCTGTTTAATGGCGGGATGAGTGGTGAGGTGAGCCGTGAAATTTTAGAGCGCGGCCACGCCGTCGTGCTTTTGCCTTACGATCCGGTACGTGATGAAGTGGTATTAATAGAACAGATTCGTATCGCCGCTTATGACACCAGCGCGTCTCCCTGGTTGTTTGAGCTGGTGGCTGGCATGATTGAGCCAGGAGAAAGCCACGAAGACGTAGCGCGGCGTGAAGCAGAGGAAGAAGCTGGATTAAGGGTTGGTCGCTGCCGACCGATAATCAACTATCTTGCCAGCCCCGGTGGCACGAGCGAACGTTTGGCGGTGATGGTGGGTGAAGTAGATACCCGCTTGGCGACAGGGATTCACGGTCTGGCAGAAGAAAATGAAGATATCCGCGTACATGTAGTGAGCCGCGAGCAGAGCTATCAATGGGTTGAGGCGGGGATTGTTGATAACGCGGCGTCTGTCATTGCCTTGCAATGGTTGGCGTTGCACCATGAAGAACTCAAGCGCGCGTGGGTGGGGTGAATTTATGAAACGTTATACACCGGATTTCCCTGCCATGATGAGGCTATGTGAAACCAATTTCATGCAATTACGGCGTTTACTGCCGAAAGTGGATGAAGTCGGTGAAATCGCGGTTTATCACGTCGATAATGCGGTCTACCAACTGACGATTGTTGAATCTACTCGCTATACCTCATTGGTCGAAATTAAGCAGACGGCACCCGCTGTCAGCTATTGGAGCCTGCCAATGATGAGCGTTAGGTTGTATCATGATGCGTTGGTTGCGGAAGTGTGTTCCAGCCAGCAGATCTTTCGTTTCAAAGCACGTTATGATTATCCTAATAAGAAGTTACATCAACGTGACGAAAAGCATCAAATTAATCAGTTTCTTGCTGATTGGCTAAAGTATTGTTTGGCGTATGGTTCGATGTCGATACCGGTTTTTGATACCCAATAGATTTCAACGTGCAGGAAAGTGGCGGTCGAGCCATAAGGGAAACCAACGTATACCCTAAATAATTCGAGTTGCAGGAAGGCGGCGACACAGTGAATCCCCGGGAGCTTACATCAGTAAGTGACTGGGGTGAGCGAGGAAAGCCAACGCACATGCAGCTTGAAGTATGATGGGTATATTCTGCAAGTTGAAAGATGACGGGTAGAGACAGATTTACGTAACCAAGGACACCATTTGGAAAGCCTGTTGACACTGCCTGTGGCGAGTGGCGCCAGAGTCAGGATTTTACAAATAACAGATACCCATCTTTTTGCGGGCGAGCATGAAACCTTGCTGGGTATCAACACCTATCGTAGCTATCACGCTGTGCTGAATGCCATCGAGGCTCGGCAGGATGCGTTTGATTTGATCGTCGCGACGGGCGATTTGGCGCAGGATCATACGCTGCAAGCCTATCACCATTTCTCACGCGGGATTGCGCAGATTCCTGCACCTTGCGTATGGCTTCCGGGTAACCACGATTTCCAACCGGCGATGGTCGACGCGCTGGCTGACGCCGGTATTGCGCCGTCCAAGCATGTGCTGCTGGGCGACAAATGGCAGATTATCCTATTGGACAGCCAGGTGTTCGGCGTCCCGCACGGTGAATTGAGTGAATACCAGCTTGAGTGGCTGGAGCGTAGCCTGAAAAGCCAGCCCGACCGGTTTACGCTATTGCTGCTGCACCACCATCCGCACCCTTCCGGCTGTACCTGGCTCGATCAACACAGCCTGCGTAATGCGCACAATCTCTCTGCGGTGCTGGATCGCTATCCAAAGGTGAACACCGTGCTGTGTGGGCATATTCATCAGGAGATGGATTTTGACTGGCATGGCCGCCGCCTGCTGGCAACGCCATCGACCTGCGTGCAGTTCAAACCACACTGTACCAATTTCACTATTGATAACGTGGCACCGGGATGGCGCTATTTGGACCTGCTGCCGGATGGTCGCCTGGAAACTGAGGTTTACCGCCTATCGGGCAGCGAATTCCTGCCTGACATGGATTCGGACGGTTACTAATGCCAACACTTCTTTATCTGCACGGTTTTAACAGTACGCCTCAGTCGGCGAAAGCGACGGCGCTGAAAACGTGGCTGGCAGAACAGCATCCTGAAATTGACATGGTGATTCCGCAACTTCCTCCTTATCCGACGGAGGCCGCTGAGATGATGGAGTCGTTGATTATGGAACGAGCGGGTCGTCCGGTGGGCATTGTTGGCTCTTCCCTCGGTGGTTATTATGCCACCTGGCTATCCCAGCGTTTTATGCTGCCTGCCGTGGTGGTGAATCCCGCAGTGAAGCCGTTTGAACTGTTGCTGGACCATCTCGGCGAATATCAGAACCCCTACACCGGCGAACAATATGTGCTAGAGTCTCGGCACGTGTACGATCTGAAAGTCATGCAGGTTGACCGACTGGAATCGCCGGATTTGCTCTGGCTGCTATTGCAGACTGGGGATGAGGTTCTGGACTATCGTCAGGCAGTCGCGTATTACACGGCCTGCCGTCAAACTGTGGAATCAGGGGGCAATCATGCCTTTGTTGGATTTGAGCATTTTTTCACACCCATTGTGAATTTTTTAGGGCTCACGACAGACTGAACCGCCGCATATGCATTGAAAAACGAATCGCTAAAAGCGGTTCGTTAAACACCATTCACTGAACTCAAAGAATTAACGCAAACTATGGCTCAATCAAGTTATAACGCTGATGCGATTGAAGTACTCAGCGGACTGGAACCGGTGCGCCGTCGTCCGGGAATGTACACCGATACCACACGTCCTAACCATCTGGGACAAGAGGTCATAGATAACAGCGTTGATGAAGCGCTGGCGGGTCATGCACGCCGTATTGATGTGATTTTGCACGCCGATCAGTCTCTCGAAGTGATTGATGATGGTCGTGGGATGCCGGTGGATATTCACCCAGAGGAGGGTGTGCCCGCCGTTGAGCTGATCCTCTGTCGTTTGCATGCGGGCGGTAAATTTTCCGGTAAAAACTATCAGTTTTCAGGCGGCTTGCACGGCGTAGGGATTTCCGTGGTGAACGCCTTATCTACCCGTGTTGAAGTCACCGTCAAGCGCGATGGTCAGGTCTATGACATCGCTTTTGAAAACGGCGATAAAGTGCAGGAATTGACGGTAACGGGCACCTGCGGACGTCGTAACACCGGTACGCGCGTGCACTTCTGGCCGGATGAGAAATTCTTCGACAGCGCCCGTTTTTCGGTATCTCGTTTGACGCACCTGCTGAAGGCCAAAGCGGTCTTGTGCCCCGGTGTGGAAATCATCTTCAAAGATAAAGTTAACAATACCGAGCAGCGCTGGTGCTATCAGGATGGTCTGAACGACTACCTGTGTGAGGCGATAAATGGCCTAATCACGCTGCCGGAAAAACCGTTTCTTGGCTCGATTAGCGGCGATACGGAAGCCGTAGACTGGGCGCTGCTCTGGCTGCCGGAAGGCGGTGAATTGCTGACGGAAAGCTACGTTAACCTCATCCCGACGCCAATGGGCGGGACGCACGTTAACGGCCTGCGCCAAGGGTTGCTGGATGCGATGCGTGAATTCTGCGAATTCCGCAATATTTTGCCGCGCGGCGTGAAGCTGAGCGCCGATGATATCTGGGAACGCTGCGCTTACGTGCTGTCGGTAAAAATGCAGGAACCGCAGTTTGCCGGGCAGACCAAAGAACGTCTTTCTTCTCGTCAGTGTGCTGCGTTTGTTTCCGGCGTCGTGAAAGATGCTTTCAGCCTGTGGCTGAACCAGAACGTACAGGCTGCGGAGCAACTGGCCGAGCTGGCTATCTCCAGCGCTCAGCGCCGTATGCGTGCTGCCAAAAAAGTAGTGCGTAAAAAGCTGACTAGTGGGCCGGCGTTGCCTGGCAAGCTGGCGGATTGCACTTCGCAGGATCTCAACCGGACGGAGCTGTTTCTGGTGGAAGGGGACTCGGCGGGTGGATCGGCGAAACAGGCGCGTGAACGTGAATTTCAGGCGATCATGCCGCTGAAAGGTAAGATTCTGAATACCTGGGAAGTCTCCTCCGATGAAGTACTAGCTTCGCAGGAAGTGCACGATATTTCGGTGGCGATCGGTATCGATCCCGACAGCACCGATCTCAGCCAACTGCGTTACGGCAAGATCTGTATTCTGGCGGATGCGGACTCCGATGGCTTGCACATCGCGACGCTGCTGTGTGCGCTGTTTGTCCGCCATTTCCGAGCGCTGGTTCAAGGTGGACACGTTTATGTCGCGATGCCGCCATTGTACCGTATCGATCTGGGCAAAGAGGTTTACTACGCGCTAGACGAAGAGGAAAAAGCGGGAGTACTGGAACAGCTTAAGCGCAAGAGAGGCAAGCCTAACGTACAGCGCTTTAAAGGTCTGGGTGAAATGAACCCGCCGCAGCTGCGTGAAACTACGCTGGATCCCAATACTCGCCGTCTGGTGCAGTTGACCATCAGCGACGAGGAGATGGATCAAACGATGGCGATGATGGATATGCTGTTGGCGAAGAAACGCTCGGAAGATCGTCGCAACTGGCTGCAAGAGAAAGGCGATAGGGCGGAGATCGAAGTGTAACGTCACCGAGGTTGAGTTTTATATAACTCAAACTACGGGCGAACGTTAGCCGTCTTTTAAGCAGATCTTGGTTCATTAAATGAAATGATCCAGTGCAAAAATATCATGGGGTTTCCTTCCATCAAGTCGGATGATGGGGGAACCACCCTTGTTGAACCATGTTGATAATCAATACATTGCCTGAATTTCGGGTTTTATCCAGATAGGCCTGCCAATTTTCCCCAATTTTCCCCAATTTTCCAAATACCCTCGGATTTCTCTGAGCACGGTGCCGCATTCAATAAAAAATAGAATTTTTATTGATCTCATCCTCTTGAATTAAAATTAGCCCTCCATTTTTTTACAAAAATCGTGATGCATGTCTCTTTTTATGGCAAGCGTAAATTTTTATTCAATTAATAATGAGATCCAACTCTCATTTCAATCAATTAAATTTGATTCATTCAAATTGGTTTGTAATTTATAAATATATCTTATGAATTTGCCTATACATCACAAGGAAGCGATGATGAAAATAACAATCTGTGATTAATTTTATTGTTAATAATTAGCTAATTTATTTTCATTTAAAAAACGATAAAGTACCTAAATCATGTCATTTATTAGTCAACAAATAATGATCAAGCCTTGCCAGATCGAAGTAAGGGGATTAAACGATAAGACTTATCTGGTTAGCATTCGTATCGCCTCCTATCATTATTTACCTGGCCAATATGTAAAATTAAGCTGTGGGGATGAACTCGAAAGGTACTTTTCTATATCCTCTTGGCATACATTAAAGAATGAAAATGATGAAATAATTATAGAGTTAATCATAGGGTTTAATGAATTATTCTCAGTATCGCACCGAATTATTATCGAAATACAATCCGGAAAAAACGTCTCTGTTTCATTGCCACAGGGTCAGGCACATTGGCGGCAATCTGATTACGGTAACGTATTAATCGTATGTGATACTGGTTATAGTTATGCCAGAGGTATCATCCAATATCTGGCGAAGCATTACAGTGAACAATCCACGTTATTAATTTGGATAAATGATAAATGTGTTAATTATTTCACTGATGATGATGTGAATGATGCTTTTATTTCCAATGAAAAATTTGATCTCAGAATGGTCCAACGTAGTCACGACAGTCGTGATGTTAATTTTATAAATAAAACAATCAAGACAATTAGTTCCTCTCACTTTTCCCAATCCAACTTCTATATCGGAAGCGGTAAAAACTTCTTTAAATTGATACAAAATGAACTTCATGCCCTAGGGGTTAATGAAGACAGAATTATTTCAGACAATTGCTAATAAGGCTGCTGTTATGTTAAAGGAAGACTATTTACGCAGATTGAAAAGTCCGCGACAGGTTTATATTGATTCTAAATTGATATCTGACGTATCTACTGAACCCTCATTCCGAGGGGCAATTGATAGCATTGCTGAATTCTATCAGCTTCAGGAATCGCAGCCGGAATTGTTCTCTTATGAAGAGAATGGCAGAAATTATCACATCAGCACGCTTGCCCCTAAGACTAAAGAGGACTTGGCGAGAAAGAGAAAGAGTTATAAAGCGATTGCTGATTTATCATTTGGGATGCTGGGAAGAACCCCCGACTTCATCAATAGTGCTTTAGCAGCTATGGCCACAAACTCTCATGTGCTGGGGTCTGGTCAATACACTGATTTTTCTAATAATGCAGTTAAATACTATGACAGATGTCGAAATGATAATTTGTTTGTAGGGCATGGGGCAATCAATCCTCAAATTGATAGAGGCATTCAGTTAGGATTACAAGCAAATCAATATTGCGGGGTTCGGTCTATTTCTCATGATTCAAAGGGAATGATTGTCCGCGGCGCTAAAATGATAGTGACTTTGGCTCCTATTGCTGATGAACTCTTAGTATTTAATATGCCCGGACTGATTCCCGGTGACGAAGACTTTGCCCTGGCATTTGCTGTACCCGTCACCGCTCAGGGAGTGAAGCTCATTTGCCGAAAACCTCTGAACCATAATGGTTACAACCTTTTAGATCATCCAATTGCAAATCTCTTTGATGAGTCTGATGCGTATATGGTTTTTGAGGATGTATTTATTCCGTGGAGCGATGTGTTTGTCTTCAGGGATATAGAGAAATCGAATGCATTTTATGATAAGACAAGAATTCGAAACCATAATGGGCATCAGGGAATTGTTAGGGGGCTTGCAAAAGCCGAATTATTGACAGGCGTTGCAATTGAACTGGCTAATAAAATGGGGCTTGGTGGCTTCTTGAACGTCCAGGAACAACTCGGAGAGATGACCTCAAGCTTGGAGTTAGTTCGCGGTGCGATTTTGTTGGCGGAAGAAGATGCAACTTTAGAAAACGAACTTCTAAATCCGAGTATTCACGCTATTCAGGCTATCCGATACCATTTTCCTAAGTGGTATCATCGGATGGTAAATATCATTCAATCTCTTTCTGCAGGTTCAATGCTTGCTGTCCCCCATCATGGGGATTTTGAAAATAACAATGGCCCGGTTCTTAAAGAAGCATTAAGAAATAAAAACATAAGCGCTGAAGATCGGTGTTTCCTCTTGAATTTGGCGTGGGACCTTAGCGGTGATGGTTTTGGACAAAGGCAAATGGTATATGAAAAGTACCATGCAGGTGATCCTATTAGAATAGCTGCAATACATTATTCACATTACCCTAAGGGTGAATTATTTAAGCATCTGGATAATATAAAGAGAATTTATCATGATTCTTTGCGCTAGCTTGGCATATATCAAGCAAGACAAAGTACTGCTGGTTCGTGTTCGGGATAACACGGTGTGGTATTTTCCTGGCGGAAAAATATCCCCAGGAGAGAATCCTAAAGAAACATTAATACGAGAACTGGAAGAGGAACTCGGATTAGTTGTTCCGGCATCTGAATTGACGTTTCTGACCACAGTAACCGGACCAAATCATGATGGTAGCGATAGGGTTCATCTGTCCATTTTTACTATCTCGTTTTTACCGCCTGTCACCCCATGCGCTGAAATCAGTGAATTGGGGTGGTTTTCTCTTTCTGACACGGAGCACATGGCCCCGGCTGTCGTAAAAACGCTCAAGGTTATTAACAATGGCTTATGATACGGCTCAAATTCGAGACCTTTTCGAAAGAGAAAAAATAGACTTATTGATTGGAGCAAGCAGAGAGAATCTCCACTATTTCACGGGATTTTCACCTGTTGTTAAGACATTGAATCCCTATCATGGGCAATGCTATGTATTACTTCATCGGTATGACGTTGGTGCTGTAAGCATTGTGCATTCGATTGGTGAAATCGATCAGATACTTGATGCGGATGTTCCCGTCCAACATGTTCAGCCCTATGGGATATTTTATCGTGAATATGGCGGTCAAATTCGCTTAACGGAAGATGAAACTGAACTTCTGAAGCTTAGCAATATCGAGTTATCTCAGGCATCGCCAGCTGAAGCCTTAGAAAAGCTGATTCGTAAAATACGAGACTATGGTGACATAAATCGCATCGGGTTTGATGAAGATGGTATTCCACTACAGACCTTGGACTATCTTAAAAATAACTTGCCTAGCATCAAATGGATTGGGGTATCTAAGGCTATACGCCATGCGAGAAGGCGTAAAACACCAAACGAAGTCGAGATGCTGACAAAATCAGCTTTGATTAATGAAGCTGCGATTTATGAGACGGTAGAGTTAGTCAGTAGAGGTTCCAGTGAGACTGAAATAGCAAGTTGGTTCAATCAGGCACTTGTGAAGAAAGGGGCTTTTCCTTCCCTGACTATGCTCAAAGTGGGCCGAGCCGCAGTCGGTGGGCAGAGGCGGCAAAATGAAAACTTGTGTCTGGAATCAGGAGATCTTCTTTGGTTTGATTCTGACGCAGTTTATCAAGGCTATTGGTCCGATATTGCTCGTGTATATGCAATCGACCGTGTCGAACCCCTTATACTAAAGCGTTATCAAGCACTGCAAAATGCAATGTTATCGGCGCTTGATTTTATTCGTCCCGGACAAACGGGAAAACAAATTTTTTCTCACATTATGGATGTTGTACACCGTTCCGGTTTTCCTGAGTATCGTCGTCATCATGTTGGGCATGCAATTGGTTTAGAACCCTATGAACTTCCAATATTAAATCCCTCTGACGAAAATATTATACAAGAAGGAATGGTCTTGTCGGTAGAAACACCTTACTACGAGTTTGGAATGGGGGCTTTGCATATAGAAGATCCGCTTTTTGTCGGCGTTTCTTGCAACCATTTTTTAACTTCAAATCCTGCGCCTAATTTTAAAATTATATAAAGGAATATAAATATGTACGCAGTAACTAATGTTAGTGAACTGATTGGGAATACTCCGGTTTTTTCTCTTGAACATCCTTTAGTTCCAAAAAATAAAAAACTTTTTATTAAGCTTGAACAATTTAATCCGAATTTTAGTATAAAAGATCGAACGGCATTGGGATTGATTAACAAAGCATTCGAAAGTGGTAAATTGCGTCCCGGTGGTGCAGTTATTGAATCGACGTCGGGTAATTTGGGGAAATCTCTTGCTATGCTTAGTGCTTGTATGGGGTTTAATCTCATCGTTGTTGTCGATCCGAAAGTGAGTAAGAATTCGCTGAATTGGTTTACCGCTTTTGGTGCCAAGGTGGACGTTGTAAACACTCCCGATGCCTCTGGTGGATATCAAAAGGCCAGAATTGAGAGGGTTAAAGCATTATTGAATCAGCATCCCGGTGCCTATTGGACCAATCAATATGATAATCCTGACAACCCTGATTTTCATGAAACAGTCACAGCAAAAGAATTCCTTGAGGTCCCCGTAGATATGTTGGTTGGTTCCGTGAGTACAGGAGGACATTTCGGCGGGATTACTAAAGGAGTAAAGGCTGTTCACCCTCATGTTAGATTTATGGCATGTGATGTTGCAGGATCGGCTATTTTCGGGAAACCTTTTCATCCTTACTTATTAAACGGGCTGGGATTAAGTTGGCGAGCGGAGAATACTGATCTGGATGTATTTGATTTTCTCCACAGCGTTAGCGATCAAAATGCAATATCATTATGTCGATTGCTTGCAAAAGATGTCGGACTTATGTTGGGGGGATCTTCCGGTGTTGTTATATTTTCAGCATTGATGGCTTTACAGATTCCTGAAATTAATTCGGTCATGGCGATTGCACCAGATTCCGGTGTGAATTATCTCGAGCAATTTTATGATGATTCTTGGCTTGAGGAGAAAAATGTAAAGTTGCTGACGGGTGAACAATTAAAAAATGAAATAAAAATCAGTTTAGATGAATTTCAGGATGAACTGGTAACTGAAAAATGATTCTCGAACTCTGCCGAAAAACCTTACTCCGACTGCCACTAGAAACTGCGCACCATCTTGCCGTTTTTAGCTTAAGCCGTTTTTCATATGAAAACCGGATCGCTATACCAGATGGTGTTTCTCAGACAATCTGGAATAAGAAGTTCGCTCACCCTTTAGGTATCGGCGCGGGGTTTGATAAAGATGCTGAGGTGTATAATGCTCTGGGGAAGCTAGGTTTTAGTTTTGTTGAGGTTGGCTCAATAACGCCGAAAGCCCAGCCAGGTAATCCCCGCCCACGTTTATTTCGTTTAAAAGACATGGGCGCAATAATTAACCGTTATGGCTTTAACTCTAAAGGCATGCTATATGCTCAACAACGTTTAGCGAATAATAAAAAGAACGTTATTCTGGGTGTGAATATTGGAAAGAATAAGGATTCTGTAGACTATCTCGACGATTTCATTTGCGCTGCGGAGGGGCTTATAGACTATGCCGACTATTTAACGATTAACCTGTCTTCGCCTAATACCCCAGGGTTAAGGGATTTACAGCATGCTGAAACCATCGATCCACTGTTAGAGAAACTACATCGGTTAAGGTTGGATAGGGGGATAGATTGCCCGATCCTTATCAAGCTCTCTCCAGATATGGAACCGCATGATGAAGCCAATTTGCTTACTTATCTGGCGGGTTCTTTGGTTGATGGACTCATCGTGAGTAATACAACCGTTAGCAGACATAACTTTTCAATGGTCCCCACACAGTTACAAACGGGTGGGATGTCTGGTAAACCGTTACAGGAAAGATCGCGAGATATGCTTATGAGGGTCTTTAAGGTAATAGGTTACAGCAAACCCATTATAGCTTCAGGTGGTATTGATAGCGGTGCGGAAGCCTATAGACGCCTTTGTTTAGGTGCAAGTCTTTGCCAAATATACACCGCCTTTATCTATGACGGCCCAGCCATTTTGCCGAAGATGCTCTCTGAGATTGAATATCTTATGAGGCAGGATGGATTCCAAACAATTAATCAAGTAATAGGTTCATATTATGAAAAGCACTCAGGATGAGTTTGCACAGTTTTTAATTGATAGTCAGGTAATAGAGTTCGGTGAGTTTACACTTAAGTCAGCTAGGATTAGTCCTTATTTCTTTAATTTTGGGAAGTTATCAAGCGCGAGTCTGTTAAATAAAACGGCTTATTTTTATGCGCGATTCATCATGGAAAATGGTTTAAGCCCTGATATAGTTTTTGGGCCTGCATATAAAGGTATACCGTTGGGGGTGGCGACGGCTTTGGCTTTACAACGTGATTTCGATTATGAAGTTAAGTATTCTTTTAATAGAAAAGAAGTGAAGTCATATGGCGACGGTGGCCTTCTGGTTGGTGAGGCATTGTCAAACGCGAGTGTCATGATCGTTGATGACGTTATCACCTCAGGAATGACAATCGATGACACAATAGAGATAATCCGTTCTCAAGGCGGAAACCCTTTGGCTTATCTTGTTGCATTAGATCGTCAGGAATGTGCTCTGGACGCGGAAAAATCAGCATTACAAGCTGCTAGAGAACGATTGGATTTGACTATTTTTTCCATCACTACTATTCAGCACGTTATCAGTTGTTTGCAGAAACATGGTCAGGCGCAAGAAAAAATCGATGCTATCCAGATCTACCTCAATAAATATGGGGCTAAGTGTTGATATCCTGAAAATGGAAACTAGAATTTACGGTGTCGGATCTGAATGAGTTAAAAGTCGGCGATAATTTTGAGAGTTGAATACCGATAATGCTAACTATTTATCTAACAAGATTAGATTAGAAGGATTCTAACAAGTCGTGTTGCCAGTAGGAAGCCTATCTGGTTGAGTTTCTTTTTCCTGACAAGATAGTCAAATGCTGGCTTCACCTATTGTTCTCAGGCACCTTGTTAGATCTGATTATTTTAAATTCAACGGTATCGCCGAAAATGAAATAAATATCTGACATAATTAGCAGGAGATTCTTTGAATTTTATCTATTATTTTTTAGCGATAAGCGTAGGCATTGCTATCGCGACCCAATCTGCTGTCAATAATCAACTGAAATCTATACTGGGCGGCAGTACAATGCTTGCTTCGCTAGTTTCATTTATTGTTGGCACGCTATGCCTTTTCTGTCTGTGTGCGGCATCGGGAGAACGTTTGAATCAACTGATTCAATTACGTCATTGCAACGTATGGTTGCTATCTGGTGGCCTTTTAGGCGCATTTTTCGTTTTTGGCACGACATTCCTTGCACCCAGGCTGGGAATAGCCGCCATGATTTCTCTTGTCATTTTTGGACAGATATCGATGTCTTTATTGTTAGATAAATTTGGAATTCTCGGATTGCCTATACGAGAGATTGCACCAATGCGACTCGTCGGCGTATTATTAGTTTTAGCAGGGGTGTTATGCGTTAATCTAAAGACTAGTTGATTTATGAAGCATGATAATAAATTCGATATGCTAGTAAATGTTATTGGTTAAAAAAACGATAATTACGATGAAATAAGGTTGAATATGCGTGCAGCTGTTTTCTGCGGTTCCAGTCACGGAACAGATCCTGAATATGCAAGAAAAACTGAAAGCCTGGCTTTAGCAATGGCGAGAGAAAAGGTTGACCTGGTTTATGGTGGTGGGCGAGTTGGATTAATGGGAACACTCGCAGACGCCGCAATATCTTCAGGTGTTCATGTCATCGGCATTATGCCTCAATCCTTAGTCGATCATGAGCTGGCTCATCGTGGAGTGCATGAGCTTAAAGTTGTCAAAGATATGCATGCCAGAAAGTCATTAATGGCAGAACATGCTGATATCTTTATCGCGTTACCAGGGGGCGCGGGTACGCTAGAGGAGATTTTTGAGGCTTGGACGTGGGCACAACTTGGTTTGCACAATAAGCCCTGTGCTTTTCTTAATATAAATGGCTATTACGATGAATTGTTAGCCTTCATCGACAAGATGATCAGCAATGGTTTTATGAAGCCGGAGTACTCCGAAATGCTGATTGTTTCACATGATCCCGAAGACCTTCTCCAGAAAGCGCTCTCCTATGTTCCACCAAAGCCGAAATGGCAGCGCTAGAAATGCGAAAAGGTATGATGATCCGCACGCGTTGAACATCCTTCCATGATAAAAGTTAGTGAGAAAATCACTGATTTGTCTTTTCTACTCATCGAGTGACTGATTCAGGCCACATATTCATGTGTGGCCTTTGGATGTTTTATGCCGAAATTGAATGAAGCCTAATGGTTTATAATCGTGGCATGATTCATGTTCACTGAAAGTGGTGTATCGCACCGGAATAAACAGCTTCATCAGTAGCAGGTATATTCGCTTATGAAAGTCACGCTTGAGGAACTTCAGGCTTTTGTGGTGGTGATCGACACTGGTTCGATCACGGCGGCTGCGGAACAGCTTGGACAAACGACGTCGGGCATCAGCCGAGCGTTGCGACGTCTTGAGGACAAGCTGGGGACGACTTTACTGCATCGTACTACCCGACGCCTCTCGCTTTCCGAAGAAGGCACGATGTTTCTTGAGCACGCTCGTGGTGTGATTCACGCCGTGGAACATGCTGAAGAGCAGGTGCTATTGCGGCATGAGCAACCGAGCGGACGGCTGCGGATCAATTCAGCCTCAGCGTTTATACATCATGTGATTGTGCCTCTGGTACCGGAGTTTCGCCGCCGCTACCCAAAAATCATTCTTGAACTCAACACGGATGATTTCATTATCGATCTGCTGGAACAGCATATCGATATCGCCATTCGTATTGGCACACTCAAAGACTCGACTATTCATGCCCGGCCGCTCGGATCAAGCAAACTGCGGATTGTCGCCAGCCCCGATTATCTACAGCAGCACGGCACGCCCACGACGGTCGAGTCATTAGCCGATCATATTTGTCTGGGGTTTACTCAGGTGGAGTCGTTGAATCATTGGCCGCTACGGCACGGGCTTCAGGATTTTTACCCCATCACGCCAGCGCTGTTGGCATCAAACGGTGAAATATTGCGTCAGCTTGCGCTGCGGGGTGAAGGGATTGTGCGTATGTCTAACTTCCTGATTCGGGAAGATTTGGCGGCAGGACGACTGGTGCCGATTCTTACCGAGGAGACGGTGGAAGCCAGCCTGCCGGTTTATGCGGTGTACTATCGCAATAGCCAACTGGCGGCGCGCATTAGCTGTTTTCTGGATTTTATGAGCGAGAAGTTAACGGAAAATCCGCTGTGAGGCGTGACTCACAGCGGTGAAGAGACGCGTAAACTGCCGATCAAGCAAAGAGTTCATCCAGATGTTGACGGTAGTTTGCAAGATAAGCGGGGACGTCCGGTGCCTTTATCACATCGTTGCAGATGAAGGTCGGCAATGGGGATAACCCGATGAACTGATTCGCTTTGTGGAACGGCAGATAAACTCCGTCTACCCCTACACCGTGGAAGAACTGCTCAGGATCGTCGAAAGCTTCCAGCGGCGCATTCCACGTCAGAGACAGCATGTATTTCCGACCCTGTAAAAGCCCACCAGAACCGTATTTCTTGCTGGCATCCGAACGGCTACGGCCATCGCTGGCGTAAAGCGAACCGTGACCGGCGGTAAACACGTCATCGATATATTTCTTCAGGATCCACGGTATATCCATCCACCAACCCGGCATCTGATAAATGATGGTATCTGCCCACAGGTAGTTCTGAATTTCCTTTTCAATATCATAGCCATTGTCCACTGCGATCACGCGGACGTCATGACCTTTATCGCGCAGGAAACTGGCGGCGACATCGGTAAGGGTATGGTTCAACTCACCTTTGGAGTGAGCGAATGATTTGCCTGCGTCAATCAGCAAAATGTTTTGCATAGGTCTGCTCTCTAATCGGTTATCAACGAAGATGTTGGGCGTAGTCTAGGGAAGCGAGCAGCGGAGAAAAATGGGCGGTAGCGCATAACACTATTGACTGATTATCAATAATCAAGAAGCAGAATGACGCCATATTGAAATAATGAGCGTAGGGTGAAAGGCAAGAGAGTCCTTCCCTTGCCTTGTTCAGCGCGTTTAGCGGATCAATATAAATCGGCTTTTCCTAGTGAACCGAAGAGCGCCATTTTGTAGCGAATCACCTCTTTTGCCGCGTTGATGGGTTCCGGGTAGATGGCATTGGGATCCCACCAGGTTTCACGGCTGAGGATTTCCCGCGCTTTCTGGAAATAGGCGAATTTCATGTCGCTGGAGATATTGATTTTGCCCACGCCAAGCGTTACCGCTTCGGCAATTTCGGCGTCCGGGTTGGCGGAACCACCGTGTAGAACAAGTGGGATCGAGACCCGCTGCGAGATATCCCGCAGGATATGCATTTGCAGCTCTGGCTTCAGGTCTTTGGGATAGATGCCGTGCGCAGTGCCAATGGCAACGGCTAACGTATCAACCCCCGTCCGGTTGACGAAGTCTTCCGCCTGCTCGGGGTCGGTATAGATCACTTTGCTGACGCCGCCTTCTATCGTGGTGCCGGTATCGCCAATTGTGCCTAATTCCCCTTCTACGGAAACGCCAACGGTGTGCGCCAGCTTCACCACTTCGCAGGTGAGCGCCACGTTCTCTTCATAAGGCAGTAGCGAACCGTCGATCATCACGGAGGTAAATCCGCACTGAATGGCGCGCAGAACGTGTGCAATCGACGCGCCATGGTCGAGGTGAATGACAAACGGCACCGGGCTGCGCAATGTTCTTTCTCGCACATAGGCGAAGAATTCATCGGTCACAAATTCCAGCTCACTCGGGTGGATAGAGATGATGGCGGGGGTATTCGTTGCTTCGGCTTCTTCTACCACGGCGCGGATAAAGCAGCTGTCGGCCACGTTAAAGGCGCCGATAGCGAAGCGATGTTCGCGCGCGGGTTTAAGGATGTCGGTCATTGAAATCAACATGTTATTTCTCTCCTGTGTCGAATAAAGGGCAAAGCATTTCTGTACCAGTGGGTAGCCACTGATGGCGAAAGTCGGTAAAGGGCGAACGGTCAGGCTTTGTTGGCTGAGCCGGACCAACTGAGATAATCGACGACCACGTCGCGGCAGGCTGATTCCATTGTCGCCAGCATGTCGGATAGCTCCATTGTTGGATGTTGATGCAGTGTCTGCTGCAACGCCGTTTTTCCTGCCTCAAAAACGGCTGCGCCGACGTTGATTTTGGCGACGCCGTGACGGCTGACGCGGCGAATGTCGTCAGCCTTGGTGCCGCTACCGCCGTGCAGCGCCAGCGGCACGGTTGATTCACGATGCAATGCTTCCAGACGCTTAAAATCAATCTGTGGTGTCACCCCCGGTGGATAAATGCCGTGGGCGGTGCCGACCGACACGGCAAGCAGGTCGATACCGGTTTGGCGGATAAAGGGAATGACATCTTCTACCTGCGTCATTTTCACCGTGGCATCTTCAAGGTCGTAGACGGGAGCATCGGCGATGTGTCCAAGCTCACCTTCCACACAGACGCCAGCGGTTGTGGCGATAGTGACTACCTGATGTGTGCGCTGGATGTTTTCCGTCAGCGGATGGCTGGATGCATCGATCATCAGTCCGGTAAACCCCGCACGGAACGCCTGCCCGATCAGGTTGAATGCTGTGCCGTGATCCAGACTGAGCGCGACAGGGACGGTTGCCCGTTCGGCCAGCGCCTTGACCAGCTGCACCGCAAGATGTGGAGGAAAGTGTGCACTGTGTCCTTGGTAAACATTCAGGATCAGTGGCGCACGCTGCTGCTCGGCGGCGGCAATGGCCGCACGAGCAGTCTCCAGATTGAAACAGTTGATGGCGAGCACGGCATACTGCTGTTGATACGCGTCATCAATGAGGGCTTTCATTGCGGCATACATGGCGGCTCCTGTTATTCGAGAGTGAATTTAATGTCTTCGTCACGAACGCGGCTGTCATCAACGTCGTCGAACTCTTCATCAGCCTGCGTGACGCGTTTCTTAATCAGCGACAGCATCACGCCGCAGATTACGGTGCCGATACCAAGCGCCAGACAGAACATCAGCGGCTTAGTAAACAGCGGGACCACAAACATGCCGCCGTGTGGCACGGGTGCCTCCACACCCCAGACCATGATCAGCCCACCCGCAATGGCGGAGGCGACGACGCAACTGGCAACGACTCTAAACAAATCACGTGCGGCAATCGGTATGACTCCTTCGGTAATCATGCAGATCCCCATCGGGAAGGCGGCTTTCAGCGCCTCTTTTTCTGCGCGGGTGTATTTGTAGCGGGTCAATAAGAAGGACAGTGTGATGCCGAAAGGCGGAATCATTGAACCGACAAACTTGACGGCTTCCGGCCCGTAAATGCCATCGACCAACATGCCGTCCGCGAAGAGCGACATCGTTTTGTTTACTGGTCCGCCGAAATCGAAGGTTGCCATTGCCCCCAAAATTGCACCCATCAGGAATTTCGATCCGCCCTGCATGGATTCCAGCAGATGAATCAGTGATTTTTGCAGCCAGATGATGGGTTGACCGATAAACGTCATCATCAGCAGTCCCGCGATAATGGTGCTGAGCAACGGTAGAATCATGACGGGCATCAGCCCCTGCATCGACGTGGGTAGCTTGATGTAGCGGCGCAGCAGCAGCACCGTGTAACCGACTAAGAAGCCGCCGAGAATACCGCCGATAAATCCGGTTTGAATCTGGCCGCAGATAAAGCCCACAATCAGGCCGGGTGCGAAGCCAGGGCGGTCGGCAATGGAGTAGGCGATCGCGGCGCTGATCAGCGGCACAATCAACCCCATTCCCCAGCCGCCGATCTGATTGAGCATCCATGCAATGCTGCCAGTCTGCTTGCCGACATCCGGTCCGCCGATAACCTGGCCGAGTGCAATGCAGATCCCGGCTGCAACAATCAGCGGGATCATCCAGGAAATACCGGTAAGGAGGTGCCGTTTTATTTCCTGTCCAATGGTTATTTTTCTGGTGTTCATAATGATTACCCCGAAATGGATATATTCAGGCACCCGCTAAAGAGCTAGCGACTTTTTCCAGAAACTTGATTGGAGATTTAATAACGACCTCCGTTTTTACCCGAACAATAGGTTTACCTTTAAATCGCTCCTCGCCTGTTATTTTGATATCGATAGCTAGAATAACGACGTCGGCGGCAGCTATCTCATCGGGTGTTAATTCATTCTCAGTGCCAATCGTGCCTTGGGTTTCCACTTTGATCGCGTAATTTAACGCGTTGGCACCTTTAATTAGTTTCTCGCGGGCGATATAGGTATGCGCGATACCTGCCGTGCAAGCGGCAACACAAACAATATTCATTTTGAGCCTCGTCTTATGTCGGAGTGACAGGCGCTGTTTCTGCATACTGACTAAACAGCCGAATAATTTTATGGGGATCGGATTCGTCTAACAGTTGAGCAATCACCTCATCATCGGCCAGTGCACTGGCAACCTGAGACAGCAGGCGAATGTGTGTCGTGTTCTGATCTTCCAGACGCACGGCAAAGAGAATAATGCAGCGAACTTGGCTACCGTCGAGTGTTTCCCAGGGAATATCCTGACGGGTTCGGCCAATCGCGAGCGTGGTTTGTTTTACGGCAGATGATTTCCCATGCGGGATCGCAATATGGTTTTCAAAACCGGTTGAACCTTCGGCTTCGCGTAACCAGACATCGTGAATAAAGTCCTTTTTATTGGTAATAGCACCATCAGCATATAACAGATCGGTTAATTCATTAATGACTTCATCTTTATTGGTCGCGGACATATCTAACTTTACGCGGTTGGCATTCAGTATTTTATTGATATCCATATATCACACCTCATCTATAAATTTAAAAAATTAACCTTCGGAAAATAATCAGTGAGGGACGGCTTGATGTAGTTGATTAGCGATAACTCTTTCGGTAACACGTTTAATGTCATCGTCATTAAAAAAGGCGGATACATAAACAACCGGAATCAGTTGCTCTTCCAGATGAATCGTAGAAATAATCAATTCAATGTCTTCCTGCTGGCAGAATACCTGCATATTACTGGCTGATATCACGCCAACAATAATCCAGTCAGGAAATGCACGCAGAATACGGTTTTTTAGCAAATGTGACGTTCCCACGCCGCTGGAGCACACAACCAAAATACGTTTATGAGCAATTTGGCGTTCCAGCGCGGCTTGAAAATGAATGGTCAAATAGCCGACTTCATCCTCAGCGACGGGATTTAATTGAAATCGCAGACAGACTTCATTCATGGCTTGCTGAGTCATTTCATAAATATCGATAAATTCGATTTTGATATCGTCTAATAATGGATTTCGAATGTGTATTTGATACTTTAATCGGTTAAGCAACGGCTTGATATGAATAAGCAATCCTTCATGTAATAACTTATCCGTACGCAAGTCGATATTGATTAAATCAGAAAATACCTGTGTTAATGCACGTGTAATTCTGCGGGACTCACCATTAGAAAATTGGTAGCGGAGCAGTTGGTTATCCGCACGCTCTTCCATCACAATGCCTGAAGAAATAATATATTGGTAAATAAACCAGACTTCATCGGAAGGTAGCGTGTTCTCGACGCGTTGCTCTATTTGGGTCACCATATTTTGAGCGATGGAGAATATGCGATTATCAACCTGCTGATGAACAGCGTCTTCCGCCATGATGAGCGCTTTTCCCTGCGCAATGCGGTGCATCATAATTAACGTATGGGTGAAAATATTGATGTAATAAGGCTCGCCTAGCGGATAAGAAAGCGATTTCTCCATGTCTTGTAACAGCGCTTCGACGAAGGAAACGTCGTTTTCGCCGAAATAGTTAATCAGTGCCCTATAGCTACCGGGGTCGAGGCGCGAGTGGCTAAGTGAGCCGGGCTCTTTATGATGCATAACGTCATTAATAAGCGAAGCCATCGCCTGACGCACCTGATTCTCGCTGCCTTCAATGTGTGTGCCGCTCTGGCTGCGCACCAGCGATAATCCCAGTGGATGTAGCCAGCTTTCGATGATTTTCAGATCGTTAACGATAGACGCACTACTGATAAAGTAGCGTTCTGACAGTTTGCTGATGGAGGTTTCATGAGGCGTGTCGCTTAATAATTGTGAGGCGATTTTGACGCGGCGAGCATTGTTGATCAGCGCATCGGTCTCCCCATCATCCACGACAAGTTGCTGTTCCAGCAACATGATGTGTCGGTCGTCATCCGTTGTTAACATAATTCCCGCACCGACCTTTTTGTCTGGATAAATATTCCAGACAGAAAGGAAGGCTTCAACAAATTGCATATCGCGATAGACGGTTTTTTCCGACACATCCAGATAATGTGCAATATCTTTAACCGTTACATATCCCTGGTGTTGTAGCAGATATTTCAATAAACGGTTCTGGCGGGAGGTGAGTGGCTGCATCATATTACCCTCTGTGATTCGTTAGATTTTCTGATGCTTATCGGATTGATAATTTTTTCTAAATAATTTCCTTTTTTATTTTCTCTTTCGTTTTATTTGCATAGGGTGCTGTAATGATCAATCTAGTCGCGATAGTCGATAGGGACAATACTAAATGCTGTCCGCCGAATAGGACAAAAATAAAACAGGGTATTGAGTGGATATTAATTGGGATCGCGATCACGCTATCATGGGTAATAATTGTGATCTCACCTGCATATTAATTGTTTCGTTAAACAATGCAGTAAAAATAAGAATATGAGCAAGTCAGAGTGAGGGGAAATAAAAAAGGCAAGAAAGCCGTGGTGCGCTTTCTTGCCTGATTACGGAGGCGATGCCTGAACTGAACATCGCCTTATTTCAGTGAATCAGCGTATCGTGCCGATTAGAAATCGACATTCACACCGAGCTGGAAGGAACGGCCGGGTGCAGTAGACAGCGCGCGATCGTATTGTCCCTGTCGGTCATTGGTTTCAATCTGACGGCTGCTCAGGTAGTCCCAATATTTACGGTCAGTCAGGTTATACACGCCACCGCTGATTTTCACGTCTTTGGTCACGCGATAGTAGGCGGTCAGATCCACCATGCCATAGCCGGGAATCCGCATATATTCAGCTGTTGAGCCGGTAATAGCGGTGCCAGCATTGGTATAGCTTTCACGGCTGGTATCCTTTGCCTGTTTCCCTTTCTGGAAGGTCGACGTCAGGGCGGCGCCGTAGCGCTGAGAAGGATCGTCATAGGCGATGCCAACAACCGCTTTCATCGGCGCGACGCTGTCGAGATCGACATAGCGGTCGCCAAGGTAGCGAGACTGTGATTGACCTTTGGTGTAGCCAAACGCCAGCGTGGTGCTGAGTCCATCAACCGCTGGGAACCAGGTGCCTAGCTGTATTTTGCTGCTGACTTCACCACCGTAGATGTAAGCTTTATCACGGTTTTCGGCCTGAAATATCGTATTGATATTGCTCGGAACATTGGTAAATCTGTCTGGGTTCGTGCTACGACGGTAGCGGGTATTGGCGATAAAATTCTTATACGTGTTGTAGAACAGCGCTGTACGGAATGTGATCCCTTCCGTTGCTTCGCCTTTTAAGCCCCATTCTACGTTGTTGCTGGTTTCTGTTTTGAGGTCGCTATTACCGATAAAGGCATACTGTGCAGGTCCTGCAAAGTTGGCGTCAAGGTTGGTGCTGCCATAGAGCTGGCTGGCATCGGGGAACTGCGCGCCGCGGCGGTACTGCAAATAGGTCGTCAGCGTTGGGGTGATGTCGTAGAGGAAGCTCAGTGAAGGCAGGATTTGCGTATCACTGTTGGCTTTACCGTACAGTCTGTTGACATCGGATCCACTGATGACGCTGCCGTTGCCGCTCAGGCTAACCGTGTTGGTCGCTTTGGTACGTTGATGAACGGCGCGCACGGCAGGGACGACCGAGAAGGCGTGCCCGGCCAGATCCCAGGAGACGGTATCCTGCACGAAGCCGCCGACGTTATAGCTGTCACTATCGGCTTCTGGCTGCATGATGTTATTCGCACCCGTTTGATTCGGTGATTGCCTGAATGGGCGCTCGGTTTTAGTTTGGCTGGCATTGAGACCCCAACTAAACTCGTGACGATCCCAGCTTTTCACCAGATGGGTATCGAAGCCGTACGTTTTTACATTGTAATCAGAATAGACACGGTGGCTATCGGCTGCCGCCATGCCCGTTGTTGCAGGCAACCAGGTGTTGTCGTGAGACTCACTGTTTTGGAAGTAAACGCGGCTATCGATCATATCAACCAAGGTATTGTTGATCGGCGTCCAGCGATCTTTCAGGCTGGCGCTCCAGCGGCGAGTCTCGCTGCTTTGTTGTGCGGTGCCATAAATCGTATTATTGCCGCTCGGTAAGTTACCCCAGTAATCGTAGTGGGTATGGTTGGTTTTATGATAATAATCCAGCGTACCGGTGAGCTGGTGTTCATCATTCGGCTGCCAGATACCCGATGCCAGAATGGCATTAGAGTGCCAGTTTGCAGGGTAAGCGGCGATCTCGTCGCTGTTATTACGCGTTTGCTGGCCGTCACGTCGACTGAGCACGACAATGCCGCGCAGCTCGGTATCCCCGCCTGCGGCGGTGATACCGTTATGCCAACCATGGTTGGCAGAGTCGAAATCACTCTGGAAGCCAACATATTCCTGCTTATTCGCGTTTAAATAATCATCTGCTGATTTGGGACGGAACGAGACGCTGCCACCTAACGCATTAATCGTATTTTCCGCCGAGGTCACGCCAGATTCGATATTGACTCGCCCGTAGAGATAAGGGTCGACATAGTCGCGTCCCATGCCAAACGTATTAAAACCAGCCCTGCTGGCATAACTGCGCCCCGTTGCATTAGGCAGCGCGATGCCATCGGTATCAATGGCGACGCGGTTGCTTTCTATCCCGCGAATGTTGTAGCCCGTGTAGCCGCCACGATCAAAGCCACTTTTCCCTGTATTGCTACCGCCGCTGGAGCCTGTTGCGCTGATTAACGGCTGATAACGCATGATGGTGCCAAAGTCATTACCGCCAGACTTCTGCATATCGTTGGCTGTGATTGAAACGGACGAGCCCGCTTTTTTCTCAATCTCGGGCGCGTGCACGGTCATGACATCACCCGTCGGTTCCGTTTTCGCCGCTGCATTATCTTGATTCTTCACGTTGAGTGCGTTGTTGCCTGTGGTGCTATCCGCTGCCATGCTGTTCAGCGCGACGCCAGTCAAGATGCCGGTGAGAAGAATTTTATTTAAATTCTTGTTAATTAACATAATGATACTCTGCTATAAGGTTGTTCTGGCCAGCGGCGTTGGGGAAACATGGCGTGCTGGTAGCTAACGTCTGCAAGGGAAATGCAAAACGGCGAATAACATTAATTATCATGTGGTAATGATATTTATTATCAATATGTTAATCATTATCGTTTGTCGCGGCAATGATGATGAATAATTCTTAATGAAACGGTTTGTTGGCTATCAAAATCTAAAGCAGGCGGTGTCTGCGTGATGTATCAATGAGGTGTCATGAAATTACCGACGTACGAAACCGATCACTACGAGCTGGATGATGGCGAAGCGATTAACTGCGAGTACCCGGATTCATTCTGGATTCCGGCCAAGGCAGTGCGTGAATCGCTGGAACCCGGCGATTTTGTTAAGTTGATCTTCCGTATGGAGGAAACGGCAGGCTCTGATGACCTCTCGGTCGAAAGAATGTGGGTCAACGTGACGAAAAAGCATCCTGCGTTTTACGAAGGGGTTTTAGATAATAAACCTACGGGAAGCGACTGTGTGCAATGCGGCCAGACGATTACGTTTCATTCTTGCCATGTGATTGGTATCTATGAAGAGAATGAATAACGGCATCGCTAACACCGGTGATGTTCGTGCTGATATTCACTATGTTTAGCACCGCAGTGCGGTGCCCTTAGGGTGCAAGGTGACTAACGATGTTTATTGAAATACCCAAATCTGTTTTTCCACTGTTTCACGCAGCAGGCTGGCCGCATGTCGAACCACAATCAGTCCCGTCGTTTGTGCCAGAGAACCATCCTGCCGCTGACATCCTGCACGCGTTCGGTGGGCTGACGGTCGGGCAGAGCGGCGCAGGAGAAGAGTGCGCCAGCGGTGATATTATTTTTGGCGGCAGTGAGGACTTGCAGGAAGATGAAACGCTGCTGGAGTGGCAAGGCATTCTGAACACGACGCTGATCCTGATCGGCGAGACTCATCATTCGCATGCTGCCTTGCTGATGGATAGCGCGGGAGCCTGCTACGGGATGAGCTTTATACATGAGGCATTCTGGTTTGAAGGAGAGTCTTTTGAGGCCGCCGTTGAGTGCATTCTACTTGGCCGGAAGGGGAAACCCATGCTGCGGCCAGACCAATTGTCAATATCCGCATATGGCGAGACGATTACCACAGATCATCCGAGTGTCCACCACTACGACTAGCCGCCTTCTCCAGCCGCCGTCGGATTCACACCGGCTATCGCCCGGAGTGAGGGTTTTCTGAGAGCGGCATCGTTTCCTGTGACGCGGTTCCCTGCTAACTGTTCCCTGTGACATCACCTCATCAGATAAGGTACTATTCCCGCCAAACATACCGCCGCTATGGCGTGTCGGAAAGCGTAACAATCGCGCCGCGATGTGAGGAAAGTGAGATAAATGAGTGAGATGACTCATGACGGCGCAGAAAGCCTTGCGCTGCGCACGTTTACCGAAAATGCATACCTGAATTATTCCATGTACGTCATCATGGACAGGGCATTGCCGTTCATTGGCGATGGTCTGAAACCTGTGCAGCGTCGCATTGTGTATGCGATGTCCGAGCTGGGACTGAATGCCAGCGCCAAATTTAAAAAATCCGCCCGTACCGTGGGTGACGTGCTGGGTAAATACCATCCGCACGGTGACAGCGCCTGCTATGAAGCGATGGTGTTGATGGCGCAGCCGTTCTCTTACCGCTACCCTCTGGTGGATGGTCAGGGGAACTGGGGGGCACCGGACGACCCGAAATCGTTCGCCGCCATGCGTTATACCGAATCGCGGTTGTCCAAATACGCGGAAGTGCTGCTGTCAGAATTAGGACAGGGCACGGTCGATTACACCCCGAATTTTGACGGCACGATGCAAGAGCCGAAGATGCTGCCTGCGCGTCTGCCGAATATTCTGCTGAACGGTACCACCGGGATTGCGGTCGGGATGGCAACGGATATTCCACCGCATAACGTGCGTGAAGTCGCTGCTGCCGCAGTGATGCTGCTGGAAAACCCGAAAGCCTCGCTGGACGATTTGCTCCAGCATGTGCAGGGGCCGGATTTCCCGACGGAAGCCGAAATCATCACGCCGCGCGATGAAGTGCGCAAACTTTACCAGAACGGTCGTGGTTCGGTGCGGATGCGCGCGGTCTGGAAGAAAGAAGACGGTGATGTGGTCATTACTGCGCTGCCGCATCAGGTTTCCGGTGCCAAAGTGCTGGAGCAAATTGCCAGCCAGATGCGCGCGAAGAAGCTACCAATGGTGGAAGATCTGCGTGATGAATCCGATCACGAGAATCCAACCCGTTTGGTGCTGGTGCCGCGCTCGAACCGTATCGATATGGATCAGGTGATGAATCATCTGTTCGCGACTACCGATCTGGAAAAAAGCTACCGCGTTAACATGAACATGATCGGTCTGGATGGTCGCCCTAGCGTGAAAGGGCTGGTCGAGATCCTGAGCGAGTGGCTGGTATTCCGTCGCGACACCGTGTGCCGCCGACTGAACTACCGTCTGGAAAAAGTGCTCAAGCGCCTGCATATCCTCGAAGGTTTGCTGATTGCGTTCCTGAACATTGATGAAGTGATTCATATCATCCGCACGGAAGATGAGCCGAAGCCCGTTCTAATGCGCCAGTTCAGCC
Organism: Pectobacterium peruviense; assembly: GCF_002847345.1. Classification (GTDB taxonomy): domain Bacteria; phylum Pseudomonadota; class Gammaproteobacteria; order Enterobacterales; family Enterobacteriaceae; genus Pectobacterium; species Pectobacterium peruviense. Next base: position 202,646 of record NZ_LXFV01000005.1, on the reverse strand, counting down.
TGAGTGAAACACAGGCTGAAGCGATCCTGGAGCTGAAATTACGTCACTTGGCCAAGCTGGAAGAGATGAAAATCCGCGGTGAGCAGGGCGATTTGGCCAAAGAGCGCGATCAGCTGCAAGCGCTGTTGGCGTCAGAGCGTAAGCTCAGCAATCTGATTAAGAAAGAAATTCAGTCTGATGCGCAAGCTTATGGTGACGATCGTCGTTCACCGCTGCATGAACGCGGCGAAGCGAAAGCGATGAGTGAACACGACTTTGTGCCGTCTGAGCCGGTTACCATTGTGCTGTCGGAAATGGGCTGGGTACGTAGCGCCAAAGGGCATGACATCGATCCGACCGGTCTGAGCTATAAAGCGGGCGATAGCTTCCGTGCCGCTGCTAAAGGTAAGAGCAATCAGCCCGTGGTGTTTATTGACTCCACTGGCCGCAGCTATGCGCTGGATCCGATCTCAATGCCTTCTGCGCGCGGTCAGGGCGAGCCACTGACGGGCAAACTCACGCCGCCGCCGGGTGCGACGATTGAACAGGTGCTGATGGCCGCAGACGATCAGCCGTTGCTGATGGCATCGGATGCGGGCTATGGATTTGTCTGTACCTTCAACGATCTGGTGGCGCGTAACCGCGCAGGTAAAGCGATTATCACGCTGCCGGATAACGCGAAGGCGCTGGCACCGATCGAGATCAAAGGCGAGGATAACCTGCTCATGGCGATCACCGCCGCAGGCAGAATGCTGCTGTTCCCTGTCTCCGATCTGCCGCAGTTGTCGAAAGGCAAGGGCAACAAGATTGTGTCCATCTCCTCGGCTGATTTTGCGGAAGGTAAAGATCGTCTGACCTGGCTGTATCTGCTGCCACCGCAGGCTTCCGTCACGCTGTATTTCGGCAAGCGCAAGCTGGTGCTGCGTCCGAACGAGCTTCAGAAGTATCAAGGCGAGCGCGGACGGAAAGGGACCTTGTTGCGCGGTCTGCAACGCATCGATCGGATTGAGGTAGATGCGCCGCAGCAGGTTGACACTGGCAACAGCGAAGAATAACTCCCCCCTATTGTCGTTGTGCATGTTGAGAAAGGCGGTGTTTACCGCCTTTCTTTGGTTTCCGGTTGCCATCCCGCAGCAAATTGAATCACCGTGTGTTTTAGCGCGAAATCGCTATACTAGCGGCGGCTTTCGGCTAATGAGGTTGCTATGTTATCCATTTTGCGTTTTTTTGTTGTCGTTATCTTTTCGATTTTGATCTGTATTTTTGGCTTATTTTACTGCCTGTTCAGCCCTCGAAATCCCCGTCATGTAGCGACTTTCGGCCGTCTTTTTGGTCGTTTGTCCGTGGTGTTTGGCCTGAAAGTAGAAATGCGGATACCGGAAGAAGCGGCGCATTATGGCAACTGCATCTATATCGCGAATCATCAGAATAATTACGATATGGTCACGGTATCCAGCGCAGTTCAGCCTCGTACCGTTACCGTGGGTAAAAAAAGCCTGCTGTGGATTCCATTCTTCGGGCCACTCTATTGGTTGACGGGTAACCTGCTGATTGACCGTGAAAACCGTGCCAAAGCGCATGGCACTATCGCTCAGGTGGTGAAGCATATTAAAGAGCGTAATACCTCTATCTGGATGTTCCCTGAAGGTACTCGCAGCCGTGGACGCGGCCTGATGCCATTCAAAACTGGCGCGTTTCATGCCGCCATTAGCGCAGAAGTGCCGATTGTGCCGATTTGCGTTTCGACTACCAGCAATAAGGTGAAATTAAACCGCTGGAATAACGGCATTGTGATCGTAGAAATGCTGCCACCGATTGATACCCGTGCATATACCAAAGATCAGGTCCGTGAACTGGCTACACATTGCCATGATGTGATGGCGGCCAAGATTGCGGAGTTGGATGCGGAAGTCGCGGCCCGCGAAGCGGCAAACAAAAAATAAGTTCACCCCATCGGTTATTGGATTATTCCTTAGTTAAACTTTGCTTACGGTTAATGGATTTACGGAGTCATTATGTCACTCAACCGACGTCAGTTTATTCAGGCATCGGGCCTTGCGTTATGTGCGGGTATGACGCCACTGGCGGCGAAAGCCAGTGGGAATCCTGCCGCATTGCCGATACCGCCATTACTGGAGTCGCGTCGAGGCCAGCCTCTCTTTCTGACCATGCAGCGTGCCCATTGGGCGTTTTCCGGTGACCGTAAGACATCCATTTGGGGAATCAACGGCCGTTATTTAGGGCCGACGGTGCGAGTCTATGACGGCGATGACGTTAAGCTGATTTACAGCAACCGCCTGAACGAGCCTGTTGCAATGACGATCGGTGGGTTGCAGGTGCCGGGGCCGCTGATGGGTGGCGCTGCCCGCATTATTTCTCCTGGCGGCGATTGGTCACCCGTGTTGCCGATTCGTCAGTCGTCGGCGACCTGCTGGTATCATGCAAATACGCCGAACCGTATGGCGCCCCATATCTATAACGGGTTGGTTGGGCTATGGCTGGTGGAAGACAGCACCAGTAAATCGCTGCCGCTGCCTAATCACTACGGTGTTGATGATTTCCCATTGATTATTCAGGATAAACGACTGGATAACTTTGGTGTACCTCTCTATAACCCGCCTTCTAGCGGTGGATTCGTAGGGGACTCGCTGTTAGTCAACGGCGTCCAAAGCCCCTTTGTTGAGGTTTCTCGCGGCTGGGTTCGCCTGAGATTACTGAACGCATCGAACTCCCGCCGTTACGTGATGCGACTGAGTGATGGACGGGCGATGCACGTGATCGCCAGCGATCAAGGGCTGCTACCGGCTCCGATGGCCGTGAACCAGCTTTCTCTCGCGCCCGGTGAACGACGTGAAATTCTGATCGACATGTCACAAGGCGAGGAAGTCACGCTGACAGCCGGTGAATCCGCTGGGATTATGGATCGCCTGCGCGGCCTGTTTGAGCCTTCCAGCATCCTGATTTCGACCCAGATACTGACGCTTAAGCCGACGGGGCTGTTGCCATTGGTAACGGATAACCTGCCGATGCGTTTGCTGGCCGATAACATTATTGAAGGCAGCATCAGCCGCACGCGAGAATTCCGCCTGGGTGACAGTTTGCCTGGCATCAATGGCGCGATGTGGGATATGACGCGTGCCGATGTACAAACCCAGCTTGGTCGCTGCGAGCGTTGGATTATCCACGCCGACACGCCGCAGGCTTTCCACATTCAGGGCGTAAAATTCCTGGTGCGCAGCGCGAATGGTCGCCCACCGGCGGTGGAAGACAGCGGCTGGAAAGATACGGTATGGATCGATAATGATGTCGAGCTGCTGGTTTATTTCATGCAGCCTTCCTCAATGGCGTTTCCCTTCCTGTATTACAGCCAAACGCTGGAACTGGCCGATCGCGGTTCGACAGGGCAGCTCATCGTACAGTCTGCGATGTAAACCTATAGCCCACCAGTCACCTTCCGCTATTATCCCTCTGCCGTGACCGATGTTACGGCAGCCCTGTCTGACCGCGATGTTTCCGATGCCCACTTGCTTCTTAATGTGATCCACCTCTATTCAGACAAACCAAAATTAAAGATGCGGAGCCGTGCGGACGATACCTTATATATTGATGTTGCTATGAATTAAGAGTGAATTGTTGTTTAGCGTACGTACTGTTCCGTGTCTGATAAGTACTAAAAAAACATTTTTAATTACAACAATTTCAGAGCCAGAGCGTTTCGTTTCGCCATGAAATCAGGTTCACTTCTGTTTTAACCTGTACGCAGCCAGACGCTGCGTCACTAAAAAAGGCTGCACTATGCGGGAATTACTGCTTTGGCTCAGGGATCAACTGGCTGGTGCATCGTCGGCGCCTCGCTATATACAGCTCGCGTCGTTGCTTGAATCAGAAATCGGTCGCCGTAAGACGTTGTCAGGCCAGTTCTTACCTGCGGAAAGATTGATTGCGCAGCAGTTGGGCTTATCGCGCGTGACGGTTTCTCGGTCCCTGTCGCTGCTGGAAGAAAAAGGACTGGTTACTCGCCAGCAAGGGGTGGGAACCCGCGTTACTCAGCGGCTGAATTATGCTTTGAGTGCCGAGGATGAAGGGTTCACTGCGCTCGTGCTGAAACAAGGCGGCATCGCTGGCAGCCTCTGGCTAGAGCGATCAATACAGGTACCGCCTGCTAGCATCGCGGAAAAAATGTCTTTGCCGGAAGGCGAAGCCGTCACCTATCTGCGGCGTGTCCGGCTCAGTAATGGCGAACCCGTCTCGCTGGAAACGACCTGGATTCCGCAAAAATTCTTACCCGACCCAGAAACACTCGAACAGTCGCTCTATCAATATTGGATAACGGGTGGGGTCATACCGGACAAAAAACGCTATCGTTTCAAAGCGATTGCCTGTGCGGCAGAAATCGCTACGCTTCTGGGTATTGCGGCGGAAGCCCCTGCGCTGTATTGCCAACTGCATGTTTATAACGAGCAGGGTGAACTGCTGGAATACAGCGAAGCGCACTGCCGTAGCGATGTGTATGAGATTCAGTTTGCTGATTAGAGGAAGAATGCCAGCACGGAGAATGCTGGCATCAAAGATGGATTAGTCGTTTCTTGGTTCGTCAGGATCCGAGCCCAGACGTTTTCCGCAGTCCAGCTTGGTAATTTCACTCAGCTCGTCTTTATCCAGACGGAAATCAAACACCTCGAAGTTTTCCTTGATGCGTGCCGGCGTCACCGATTTAGGAATCACCACTAGCCCACTGTCCAGATGCCAGCGGATCACAATCTGTGCCGGTGTTTTCCCGTATTTCATCGCCAGTTTACGGATAATAGGGTGATCAAAGACCCCTTCACCACCCTGCGCCAGCGGGCTCCAGGATTCAGTCTGGATATGGTGTGTGGCATTCCAGGCATGGAGCTGCTTTTGCTGGAGAAGCGGGTGCAGTTCGACCTGATCGATGACCGGCAATACGCCAGTTTCTTCTTTTAATCGCTGTAAATGGTGAATATGGAAATTACTGACGCCGATACTTTTCGCCAGACCTTGTTCCTGAAGTTTGATGAGTCCACGCCAGGCATCCACGAAGGTATTTTGCTGCGGGAGCGGCCAGTGGATCAGATAGAGATCGATATAATCTAACCGAAGTTTTCTCAGGCTCTCTTCCAGCGCTTTTTGCGGATCGGTGTGATCGCCATTCCAGAGCTTGGTGGTGATGAATACCTCTTCGCGCGGTAAATTCGCGGAGCTCAGCGCCTGACCGACCGCTTCCTCATTCTTATAAATCGCGGCGGTATCGATCGCCCGATAACCGATGGACAAGGCTTCATTCACGGCGATCGCCGTGTCTTCACTGCTTGCTCGCCAGACCCCAAGGCCCAACTGGGGCATGATATTGCCGTCCGCCAGCTTAACTTTCGGTTGCGTCATCTCATTCTCCTTTTATATCCGTTAATCCATAAACGTATCATAGGCTTAACTGGATGGGCGACCTGTTCATATCACGGACAGAGAGGAACGTGATCCCTCGCAGGAACAGGCATATGATTTCATTCTAGTAGAAAAATTCGTCGGCTATACGTTACCTGATGATAAAGGGAGCCGATTGGCTTACTGCCGATCGTATAAGCATCGAGATACACGGGGCGACCACAGGGGTGAGGCGTCCCTACGGGAACCTCCCCCTGTGTTTCCCCTAACAACGGGCTTAAGTGACCAGTATTAGCCGATTGGCTCCCCTTAACAGACACAGCATTGAGGGGGATAGATGTGGTTTAAACGATAGCGTTTTCTCCTGTAACTCGAGTTATTGAGGACTGAGGGGCTTAACGCGCCGCCTCGTAAATCTTCTGGCTTTCTTCCAATGTTATGTCGCGGTGCTCGCCTAGCGCAGTCAGGCCGTGCTCGCTGAGTTTGGCGACCAGTGTCGGAATGGAACTGCCATCCAACTGATAGTCAGACAGGCGGGTCGGTACGCCCATTTTTTCAAAGAAGTCACGCGTGGCGGCAATCGCGCCATCGATACGTTGGTCTTCGCTACCGTCGCGCAGGTTCCAGACGCGCTCGGCGTATTGCAGCAGCTTGTCGCGTTTCTGGGCTTTTCTTGCCGTCAGCATGGCGGGCAGAACGATAGCCAGCGTTTGGGCATGGTCGAGGCCGTGCAGCGCCGTTAATTCGTGCCCCAGCATGTGGGTTGACCAATCCTGCGGCACACCTGCACCAATCAGGCCGTTCAACGCCATGGTGGCGCTCCACATCACATTGGCTCTGACCTTGTAGTTTTCCGGTTCAGCCAGCGCACGCGGGCCTTCTTCAACCAGCGTCAGCAGCAAACCTTCCGCAAAACGATCCTGTACTTTGGCATCGACGGAATACGTCAGATACTGCTCAACCGTGTGAACGAAGGCATCGACCACGCCGTTCGCGATCTGGCGAGCGGGCAGGGTGTAAGTCACGACCGGATCGAGCACGGCAAAAAGCGGCTGTGTGTATCGTGAACGGAAGGCGAGCTTATCGTTGGTTGATTTACGGGTGATGACTGCACCGTTGTTGGATTCCGAACCGGTTGCAGGCAGGGTAAGTACCGCCGCCAGTGCGACGCCGCGATCGATTTCCGCGCCACCCGTTTGCAGAATGTGCCACGGGTCTTGTGCAGCCTGATAGTCTGCGGCAGCAGCGATAAATTTCGTGCCATCGACGACAGAGCCACCGCCAACCGCTAGCAGGAAATCAATCTTCTCTGCACGGACGACCTCAACAGCTTTCATCAGCGTTTCATACGTCGGGTTCGGCTCAATGCCGGAAAACTCGCGTACGTTGCGGCCTTCCAGTGCGCGATAGACCTGATCCAGCACGCCATTGTGCTTCACGCTGCCGCCGCCGTAAGTGATGAGGATGCGGGCATCGGCAGGAATTTCTTTGCCTAATTCAGCAATCTGGCCTTCGCCAAACAGAATCTTGGTCGGGGTATGAAGTGTGAAATTTAGCATGGGTTATTTGTCCAGTTTAAAGCCCTGTTGAAGGATCGCGGGCAAGACTTTCGGGAAGTAGATGTGTTGGTAGTAGCTGGCGGTGTTATCACCCCAGTTGTCGCCGTCTGCGCGGCCAGTTTGCTGCCAGTGTGTCACCAGCGTGTGGTTATATTGCTCAATCGCGGCAGGCAGAACGTCCTGATGATAGGTTTCATCATGGCGGAATGAATCCAGCGGCAGGCGCGGTTTCTGGTGTGCTGGGGTATCGACGTAGCCGATGGCGACGCCTGCAACGGGGAACGTTAGTTCAGGGAGTTGCAGAAAATCGATCAACTCCTGTGGTTCGCGACGGATGCCGCCAATCGGGACGATGCCCAGCCCAAATGAGCGCGCAGCGGCCATCAGCGTGCCGAGTGCGATGCCGACATCCGTTGTGCCAGCGATCAGGCTTTCGAGACTTTCATGCGCGTGCTGCTGTTTGCCGCTCATGGCAATCCCGAGCTGCGTTTTATGCATATCTAGCACTACGGTGATGAACACGGGTGCTTTGGCAATCCACGGTTGTCCACCAGCCAGTTCGGCAATGCGTGCCTTGCGTTCTGGGTCGCGGGTGACGATGAGCGAGACTTGCTGAGAGTTCACAGACGTCGGGGCCAAATGTGCGGATTGAATAATGGCATCCAGTACGTCATCGGGAATAGGTTTATCAAGGTAGCTACGTTCGCTGCGGTGTGACGTAAACAGTTCAGTCGTTTTATTCATGTCTTTTCCCGGGGGATGAGGGGACGAAGGTATGCTCAGTATTGTCATCAACCTATGGAAGACGTTCAATGCACATTTCTGTTTGGTTATTGCCTATTTCTACAAATCATAAGAGAAAAGGGTGATAATAATTCACGGGTATGTCATTTTGTTTCCCCTGTCAGGAGAGAGGCTTCAGGCAGGAAAAAAGAGCCGGTAGCGAGATAACACTATATTTATGGAGACCAAGGCATGTTGATGGAGACCAGGGCATGTTGACGGAAAACCAAGGCATATCGACGGAAAGCCAATGTGAGCAGCTTGTTCAGCAACAGACCGTGCGGCAGCGTATCGTGCAGCAGGCAATACGCTGTTCAACCAAAAGTTGGGTCACGCCTTCGCTCGTGCCTCAGGTCAGAATTCTGTATACGGAGCAGCATCATCCGCGTGTGCCGGTGATGTATGAGCCGACGATCGTCATCATTTTTCAGGGCCAAAAAATTGGCTATCTGGGCGGAAAAACGTTTCAGTACGACCCGGAAAATTACCTCTTAATGACCATTCCGCTGCCGTTCGAATGTGAAACGATAGCCAGCGTTGATAACCCGCTGGTAGGGATGTCGATCAGCATCGACATCCAAATGCTTCAGGATTTGCTGATCGACATCGGTGATGATGACAGTGCGATCCGTCCCTGCTCTTGCACGTGCGGGGTGAACAGCGCGCCGTTGAGCGATGAGATTCTGTGCGCCGTTGAACGGCTGCTGGATGCGATGAATAACCCGCGCGATGCCCGCGTGTTGGGCCCGACGATTGTGCGCGAGATTATTTATCATATGCTCTGTGGCGAAAGCGGTGCGGCATTACAGGCGCTGGTGAATCGGCACACGCACTTCAGCCAAATCGCCAAAGCACTGCGGCGCATCGAGAATCACTACGCCGATAACCTCAATGTGGAGCAGTTGGCTGCCGAGGTGAACATGAGCGTCTCTGCGTTTCATCATAACTTCAAGGCGGTCACCAACACCTCGCCATTGCAGTATCTGAAATCCTATCGCCTGCATAAAGCGCGGGTGATGATGATCAACGATGGCCTGAGAGCCGGCGTTGCAGCGGCTCGCGTCGGATATGAAAGTGCGTCGCAGTTTAGCCGGGAATTTAAACGCTATTTCGGTGCGACGCCGGGCGACGAAGTGACAAGATTAAAGGCCACTAATATGGCGGTTGAAGAAAGCTGAAGGCGGCAATCAATCACACGGTTACCGGATTAGGCGACCGTGCGTTTTTTACGCCATACGATGACAGCCATACCGATAAGGCCGCTGATCAGTAAAATAATCGGCAGCAGGATCAGTGCAGTCATCACCTGATCTTCATAGCGTTTGACCAGCGGGATATGGCTGAGCGCATAGCCGAGCGTGACAATCCCCCCGACCCACAGCAGCCCGCTGAGCCAGTTGAAAATCTGAAAACGTGTATTGTTTAACCCTGAAATCCCCGCCATTGTTGGCAGCAGCGTGCGGATAAAGGCTAAAAAGCGGCCAACCAATAGCGCCGTCATGCCGTGACGGTGGAACAGGTGATAGGCGCGCTGGTGGTAATGTGCAGGAAGCTGCAACAGCCAGCCTTTTACCAGACGGGTATCACTTAGCCAGCGTCCTTGAAGGTAGCTGAGCCAACAGCCAAGGCTGGCGGCGATGGTAAGCAGAATCATCGTGGGGAAAAAGCTCATCACGCCTTTGGCAATCATGGCACCGGTGAGCAGCAGCAGGCTATCGCCGGGCAGAAAAGAGGCGGGTAGCAGGCCGTTTTCCAGAAACAGCGTCGTGAACAGAATACCGTAAATCACCCAAATGACGTGGGGATCGGCCAGTGCACTAAAATCCTGTTGCCAGAGCGCCTGAATAATGTCGTGAACCATACTCATATTACTTCCCGCCAGTGACGATATTCACTATCTCTCAGGCCGCGGCGGTGGAATGCTGGGTTACCTGAAATCTACTGCCTATCAAGCCCTAAAATCAGTCTACCCGTCATACTTCAAGCTGCATGTGCGTTGGCTTCCTTTGTTCACCCCAGTCACTTACTTGAGTAAGCTCCTGGGAATTCACTACGTCGCCGCCTTCCTGCAACTCGAATTATTTAGGGTATATGGGGCAAAACGCCTTACCGCATTGTGAGAATACGATAAGGCTTAATGCTTAATTTTTGGTTAAGGTAACGCGGTTTTTTAGTAAGCGTTGACTCATTATTATCATAACGCATTACCCACCGCGTCGCAGGGGAAATCAAGACGCGGCGGTTTTATGGCCGTCACACTTCCTGTATTTTGTTTCCTTCCTGTATTTTTTTCCGGTCGTATGGCAGTGCGTCGCTGATTAAGAGCCGAGTCTGTCAAAGCCTGCGGCCAGATCGTCGATCAGATCGTCACTGTCTTCAAGTCCAATATGTAACCGAATAAGTGTGCCGGTAAAGTCCACGCCGCTCACAGGACGAATAGCCGCCAGTTCTTCTGGCTGATTTGCCAGAATCAGGGACTCAAATCCGCCCCAGGAATACGCCATGCTGAAATGCTCAAAATGGTCCAGATAGTGCGCCAACGTTTCTTTGCTTAATTTCTCTTTCAGGACGAATGAGAACAAGCCGTTACAGCCGTTAAAATCGCGCTCGTAGAATTCATGCCCTTTGCATCCTGGCAATGCAGGATGATTAACGACTGCGACTTCTGGCCGTTCCGCCAGCCATTTCGCAATGCGGATACTGCTTTCCTGATGCTGTTTGAGTCTGACGCCCAACGTGCGCAGGCCGCGGCTGGCGACGTAGGCGGTATCAGCATCCACCATTTGCCCCATCAGGTAAGAGTGTTCACGTAGCTGTACCCAGCAGCGTTCGTTAGCGACTGCGGTGCCGATCATGGCATCGGAATGGCCGACGATATATTTCGTACCCGCCTGAATCGAGATATCAATATCGAAGTCGAACGCCTTGAATAAAATGCCCGCCGCCCAGGTATTATCAATCATGATGACGATCTCGGGATTGATACGGCGTACGGCTTGGACGATGGCGGGGACATCGTGTACTTCCATGGTGATAGAGCCCGGCGATTCAAGAAAGACGACTTTGGTATTGGGCTGGATCAGCTCGGCGATATCGGCACCGATGAGCGGATCGAAATAGGTGGTGCTGACGTTCAGCTTGTTGAGCACTTTCGAGCAGAAATCCTGCGTGGGTTCGTAGGCCGATTCCGTTACCAGAATATGATCGCCAGCCGCGACGAAAGAGAGGATCGCGTTAGAAATGGCAGCCGCACCACAAGGGTACAGTGCACAACCTACGCCGCCTTCCAGTTCCACCATCGCTTCCTGAAACGAGAAATGGGTCAACGTGCCACGGCGACCGTAGAACAGCGCACCTTTAGCTCGATTAATGGTGGCGTGCTTCTTGTCCTGCACGGTATCAAATACCAGAGAGGACGCGCGCTGAATAACGGGGTTGACGGAGCCGTGGGTGAATTTCTTGCTGCGTCCTGCGGCGACTAACGCTGTTGCCGTTTTTTTGCTTGTCATGACCACTATCACCTTTTCTGTTCAGTCCTGCCGAATGACTCAATACGCCTGCTCTTCCCGACCGTGAACGCTGGGAAATTACGGGGCATCATTGGATTTATTAGGATTCGATTTATAAGGTCTACGTTATCACGGCTGGAACGGCGTGTGGGCGGGTTTTGTCATGACAGAAAACTTGCTCGATATTGCGAGCATTCCCGCAGCGAAAGGGGCTTCCGCCGATTTTGATAAGATAAGGCAGAAGGTAGGTGAAAATATTTCAGGTAAGACAACGCGAAGGAAAGCGCCATGTTTTTCTGCATTGCTGCGAATGACATGGCGCAATTGAGATGTGTTAACCCGTATGGACGCCAAAGAATTTAGGCAGCCAGAGCGAGATGGCTGGAATGTAGGTGACCAGCATCAGCACAAAGAAGAGCCCACAGTAGAAGGGCAGCATCGCTTTAACAACCTGTTCTATCTTCTGTTTACTCACTGCACTGGCGACGAAAAGCACCGACCCTACCGGTGGCGTAATCAAACCGATCCCAAGGTTCACCAGCATGATCATGCCGAAATGGACCGGATCGATGCCGAGTGAGATGGCGACAGGCAGCAGAACGGGAGTCAGAATCAGGATCAGCGGTGCCATGTCCATCAGCGTGCCGACCAGTAACAGCATGATGTTAATCCACATCAGGATGACGTACTTGTTATCTGAAATGGAGGTAAAAAACTCGGTAATGCGGCTTGGCAACTGCATGTAGGTCATGATAGCACCGAACGCGGCGGCGAAGCCGATCAGGATCATCACGATCGTGACGGTTTTTACCGTGCGGTACATCAGCTTGGGCAGTTCTGACCATTTATAATCTTTATAGATAAACATGGTCACGAAGAAGGACCACAGGCAGGCGATGGCCGCAGACTCGGTCGCGGTAAAAATACCGGACAGAATCCCCCCCATGATGATGACGACTGTCATCAACCCCCACAGTGTATCGACAAAGATTTTTAGCGCCTGACGAAACGGTACACGTTCGCCTTTCGGGTAGCCGCGCCGATGTGCAAAACCGACACACATCACCATCAGAGTCAGGCTGAGCAGCAAACCGGGCAGGATCCCTGCGATAAACAGTGAGGCAATAGAAACTGTGCCGCCGGTTGCCAGCGAGTAGATCACGGAGTTGTGGCTCGGCGGTGTCAGAATGGCCTGCACGGAACCGCTGGCGGTGACGGCGGCGGAGAAGTCGCGCGGATAACCCTTCTTCTCCATTTCCGGGATCATCACTGAGCCGATTGAGGCGGTATCTGCTACGGAAGAGCCGGATATCGCACCGAAAAATGTCGATGCCACGATGTTAACCAGCGATAAGCCACCGCGAATAAAGCCGACAAAGATGTACGCGAAGCTGACTAGACGACGGGCGATACCGCCTTCAGCCATAATGGCGCCAGCCAGAATAAAGAAGGGAATCGCCAGCAGCGAAAATTTGTTCACGCCGTTGGTAATTTGAATCATGACTGCCTCAAGTGGCAAATCGATCCAGAAAGCGCCAACAATCGCGCTCAGTCCTACCGCGTAGGCGACGGGAACGCCGACCGCCAGCAGCACAGCCAGCGTGACAACAAGAATAAATGCATCCATGGTATTGGCTCCGAATTAAGAACTACCAAGCATGACCACAGGGCGTTTATCCTGCGGGCCGAAAAACATTTTTTCGATGATGAAGAGCACGGTAATTAACGAGCCAATAGGCAGCGGTAAATAACTTTCACCCGCGGTTAATAATGGAAACTCTGCGACGGGTTGTTCCCATAATTCCATGCAGAGCACGGTGCTGTAATAGAGAATAAACAGGCTAATTAAGAGCATCAGGAGATTCGACAAATGAATGCAAATCTTCTTACCGGATTCTGGCAATCTGTCGGTCAACATGCTGACGGCAATATGTGAGTTGGAACGGTAACTGACTGCTGCGCCTACAAAAGTAAACGTCACCATACAAATAATCGAAATGGGTTCCGGCCAGGATAATGCAGCATTTAAAACATAACGTGCAAATATGCCGATAGGAATTATTAGCGTCATAATGAGTAACGCCAGACCAGAAACCCACATGGCAATACGATAGAGTACATCCATACTTAAGTGATAAGACTGTGCCATTGTGTCACCTATATTCACTCGGCTGAGTGATAAGCGAAGGATAATTGTTTATATCAGGCCATTAGGGTGGCGGATAATAGATAACAGAGATCGCTGACAAAGCCGTAGCGCGGTGATAATGGATTAGTCTTCCATTATCACCGTTTTAATTACGTAAATATGCTCGTCAACATTCTGCTATTTATCCGCTGGAATGCGGTCTGAATTATTGGACGTCGGCGACGGCTTTAATCAGCTCCTGATATTTGGCACCAAATTGATCGCGCACGGGCTGCGTCGCTTTGAAATAGTACTCGGTATCGATTTCATGGAACTGAACGCCACCAGCCTTCATTTTATCCAGTGATTGCTGATTGTATTCATTCCACAGTACGCGTTGTTCTTGCTGCGCTTCTTTTGCCAGCTTCAGGATAAGATCCTGATCTTCCTTGGAAAGCTTATCCCACTTGGTTTTGGAATACAGGAACAACTCAGGAATAATGAAGTGGCGGCTCCAGGTGAAATTCTTGGCAACAGGCATGTAGTTATGCGCAACATAGGTCGGTGGATTATTTTCGGTACCGTCAATGACGCCGGTTTGCATGCCGCTAAAGACTTCGCTGGTGCCCATGGCGATGGCGTTAGCCCCCATGGCTTTCAACGTTGCGAGAGCAACCTGGCTGGTTTGAACGCGAATTTTCATGCCTTTAAGATCTTCAGGTTTTGCTACTGGCTGTTTGGTAATTAAATTACGCGTTCCCGCGTCCATCCAGCCCAGGAAAACCAATTTTGATTTACTGCTATGGGTAATCTTGTCACCAATTTCCTGGCCAATTTTTCCGTCCAGTACTTTGTGAAGATGATCTTCATCACGGAAAATATAGGGCAGGGTGAAGACCTCTATTTCCGGTAAAATAGCGGCAACGGGCGTCATTGATACACGGATAATATCAATCGCACCGAGCTGTGCCTGCTCAATCATTTGTTTTTCATCACCTAATACGCCGCCGGGGAAGGTTTTAATTTCCAGCCTGCCATTGGTGGCAGCTTTTAATTTCTCTCCCATTTTCTGAACAGCAACGACATTAGGGTAACCTTCAGGGTGAACATCAGAGGCTTTAATTTGTTGTGCCTGAATCGCTTGACTCATCAGTAATGCAGTAGAGCCCAGACAAACGCCGATCAATGTTTTCGACAGCTTCATTGAGTTATCTCCAGAGGTAGGGTGACATTATCGATAATCAAATGGTGACATTAAAAATGTAAACCCATGAAAAATAGAGTAATGAACAGAGGGTTTACGGGTGAGAGGACGGCGTCCTTATGTGAGCTATTATTGTGGCGCGCGCCGATATTCTCTGTGGATTAAGCTAACCTATTATACAACTTGGTAGAATGACTCGTGTCACAAAAGAAAAAGCTAATGTGAAATGCTGTTTTATATGGATTTTATTACTGGTTTCTTAATCTAAATATACGTAACTTGGTGTTTTTATTTATCTTATTGTGTACTTATGTTTCTATTTATTTCACTAAACTTATCGCCAGCCATCATGAAATGGTGTGATAACTTAATGTCGATCACAAAAACCTCATGATATAGAACTGAGTTTTAGATGAGCCCCAGCGCCTGCCACCTGCCAGATATATTCCTGAATGCTATTTTTTATGATTTTCTTATGCCTTTCCTGTCGATGTGCAGGTAATACCCCCAAAAACCCTGTCAGAACGCAAGAAAAAGTGGGTTATCTGATGTAAATAATAATGAGAACTACTATCAATCCGTTCAGGGTTTGGTATCATTTCAGGCTGCGTTATTGCTGCATTGATACCTGTGGGTATGTGTGGATATTGTACAGAACGAATGGTGGAGGCACAGCGTGAAGACGGCTGTCAGTAATACAACTCAACAGGTGTTATCAACCTGGCAAAAAAAACGTGGCGCGTTCAGCGCATTTTCCCGTAGCGTGCTGGTTATCCTGCTGTGTACGGCGGGACTAAGTGGAAATGCGTTTGCGGCTCAGGCAACGACGCCGTTATCGACACAGAATGCCGCGCCAGCCGCGCAGCCTGCTGCTGCGTCCCCTTCCGCACCCGTGACGACCGATGCACAAGCATCAACGTCAGCGCTCACGCTTCCTGCCAGTGCGGCGCCGGGCACTAACAATCTGATGAAAACCGACTTGTCCGTCTGGGGCATGTACCAGCACGCTGATGCCGTAGTGAAAACGGTAATGATCGGTTTGCTGCTGGCTTCCGTGATTACCTGGGCGATCTTCTTCAGTAAAAGCGTCGAAATGTCTGGCGCGAAACGTCGACTGCGCCGTGAATATCTGGCGCTGGAACAGGCGAAAACGCTCGACGATGCGCTGGAAACGGCGGATGCGTTCAAAGCAGGTAGCGTAGCGCAGCAATTGCTGGTCGATGCACAGAACGAACTGGAACTGTCCGCCCGTTCTGATGATAACAACGGGATTAAAGAGCGCACCGCGTTTCGTCTGGAACGTCGTGTGGCGGCTACCGGGCGTCACATGGGGCGTGGTAACGGCTATCTGGCAACGGTCGGCGCGGTTGCACCGTTCGTGGGGCTGTTCGGTACAGTATGGGGCATCATGAACAGCTTCATCGGAATCGCACAGACGCAAACGACTAACCTGGCGGTAGTTGCTCCGGGTATCGCGGAAGCCCTGCTGGCGACGGCGATTGGTCTGGTTGCGGCGATTCCTGCGGTTGTCATCTATAACGTCTTTGCACGCTCGATTGCTGGCTACAAAGCGACAGTCGGTGATGTGGCGGCACAAGTGCTGCTGCTGCAAAGTCGCGATCTCGATGTGGCTGCCAGCAACGATAACCGGGCGTCTTCAGCCGCGCACAAACTGCGGGTGGGTTAAGTCATGGCGATGCATTTGAAGGAGGACGTGAGTGATGACGGTGAAATGCATGACATTAACGTCACGCCGTTCATTGACGTCATGCTGGTTCTGCTGATTATCTTCATGGTAGCAGCCCCGCTGGCAACGGTAGACATTCGTGTCGATCTACCTGCTTCATCGGCAGTACCGCAGCCGCGGCCAGAAAAACCGCTCTACCTGACGGTAAAGGCGGATAAGCAAATGTTTCTGGGGGAAGAGGTGGTTAACGAGCAGTCGCTGGCTCAGGTGCTGGATGCAAAAACCAGTGCCAACAAAGAAACGACCATCTTCTTTCAGGCAGATAAAAGCGTCGATTATGAAACCATCATGAGCGTGATGGATTCACTGCGTAAAGCGGGCTACCTCAAGGTGGGCCTGGTTGGTGCGGAAACCGCTGCCGCTAAATAACGGCTGATCGATTCAAAAGGGAATGTGATGCGAAGCTCTCAGAAGCGGCGCTAACCACATTCCCTTTTTACGTTCTACCTGCTGGTGAAGTGTGTTGGGCTATGGCTATGCCCGCGAGTCAGGATGACGCCAGTGAATACGCGTCGGGATATAGCGTCGATCTTCTTCAAGCGGCTGTTGTGCGATCAAACTCGTAATCATTTCAAAGCTGTTGCGTGCCAGATTTTCACAATCCTGTGCCACGGTATCGATCTTCAGCGGTAAACAATCAAACAGATAGTGATCGTCAAAGCAGCACAGACGGATGCCGCTTTCCATCAGGTTATGCTGGTTCATATAACGCAGCACCCCTTCCATTAAGCCACAGGCGGCAACAAACAGTGCTTTTGGCGGACGACCCAGCGTCGCACACAGCTGAGCAAACATTTCGTAACCTGCGCTGGGGTGGTAACTACCATGAAGAATCCACTCTGGCTGGCAGTCGATGCCGGCACGTGCCAGCCCAAGCTGGAAGCCTTCCAGACGGTGGCGAGTCGGGGAAATTCGCGGCTGGCCGCCAAGGAAATAGAACTCATCACGATGCTGGCGGGCGATACGCTCGACCATTTCCGCCGTGGATTCTACCGCTTCGGAAATGACCATCGGCAGGGTGGAATCACCAATAATCCGGTCAAATTGCACGACAGGTAGCTGCTGGTTAATTTTCTGATACTCGGTATCACTCAGAAGGCTGGAGGCGACAATCAGGCCATCGACCTGACGCTGTACCAGACTGTTGACCGCCATCATCTCCTGACTGGCATTTTCGTCGGTACAGGCAATCAGCAGCTGTAACCCAGCTTCACGGCACCGCATCTCCAGCTCGCGGGAAATCACGGCGAAGCCGTAGTTGGTCATTTCCGGCACTACCAGCCCCAACGTGTTACTGCGTGAGGAACGCAGTGAACGTGCGTGAATGCTGGGCTGATAACGCTGCTCGTGCGCGACGGCTAAAATGCGATCGCGCGTTTCATCAGAAACGCGGAATTCTTTGCTACGGCCGTTAAGCACCAGACTGGCGGTGGATTTTGATACACCAGCCAGCGCGGCGATGTCACTGATTGTTATGCGTTTAGTCGGTTTCACCGCGTGGTCTGCTATCAGAAAAAAGGAAAGTTATTCTATCACGCACTGCGCTAACAGCCAGTGTTGTAGCGTTAATCGCCCAGAGCCACTGAACGTCATGGTCGCCTCGCTTTCTGGGAACATGCGTGCAGACATCACGGCCTCGCCGTCGTTGATAAAAATTTCAACGCTGGAGCGATCGCATAATATCTGCAATTGACTCAGGTCGCCGCGCCAGTAGCGGTGCTCGGGCTCGCCAGTGCGGCGGTTGCGTCGGCTCATCGTTACACGCTCGCCGTCCCAACAGAGAACAAGCTGGGAGGCAAGATTGAGCTGGAATTCCCCCTGAACTGTGATGAGCACTTCCGCGCTACTTATGGGCAGCGGCGAGGCGTAGTCTGCGGCACCTTGCCAGGTGTAATGCTGTCTACGCAACTGTTGCAATTCGCGCGCAGGACGTTGGTAAACGCGATCGCCATGCCGCGTGAGTTCACGCGGACAGGTCATAATATGGATCCAGCCGTGCTCGATCGTCGGTTCAAAAAACTCATTGTCGTCAGGAATCGACATCCAGCCAAACAGCAGGCGTCGCCCGTCTTCACTCAGCGTGGTTTGTGGAGCGTAAAACTCAAAGCCGAGATCCAGTTCGTGGAAATCCTGATGTGGGTAAACGCCGCTCTCGTAGTCGAGTGAGCCAATGAAATAGCCCGCCTGAAAGGTATTCAGATAACGTTCGTCTTCGGCGGGAACGCCCTGCGGGCAGCAAATCAGTATATCTTTGCCATCCAGCGGGAACAGGTCTGGACACTCCCACATATAGCCAAAATCACCGAGCCCACTCAAACGAGAACCGGCGATCTCGGCGATCTTTTCCCACGCCAGTAGATCGGCGGAGCGATAGAGCACGACCTTCCCCTGAAGATCGAGATCCTGTGCGCCGAGCACCATGTACCAGTGGTCGTCATGATGCCACACTTTGGGATCGCGAACGTGGCCAGTGTAGCCGTCCGGGAGCGTCAGAACCGCGCCCAGCTTGTCGTATTCTCCGTTAGAATTTTCGCGGGCGAGACACTGAAACGCGGTGCGTGAACCGTCATCGTATTTGACGTTACCGGTATAAATCAGCGTGATTGCACCTTGGTCCACGACGGCAGAACCGGAGTAGCAGCCGTGGCTTTCATAGCTTTCGCTCGGCACCAGCGCGACGGGTTCATGCTTCCAGTTCACCAAATCGGCGGAACTCCAGTGCCCCCAGAATTTTGCTCCGTGGGCACAGGCTAAAGGATTCCACTGATAAAACAGATGGTAACGCCCATTATGATGAATAAATCCGTTCGGATCGTTAAGCAGACCCACACACGGTGACAGATGCCATTCCGGGCGATACGGGTCTTCCTGTTTCCGTGAGTGACCTGACATCAGGGCGTGCGCCATGCGCTTTACTAAGTGGACTTCCTTCATTATTCGCTATCCGTTTTGTATTTCAGCAGTAAGGAAATGACAAAGGCGGCACCGAATGCAATCAACATCCCAATCAGATAGTTAAGCATCGATCCACCTTGCACAATGGCCAGCCCCGGAAAACCGGTCAGCCCGACGGCCGTCATATTGACGTGATTGAAGACGACCCACGCGCCACCGAGTGCACCGCCTGCCAGTGCTGCGAGGAACGGCTTGATGAAACGCAGGTTGATACCAAAGATCGCTGCTTCGGTGATACCCAGCAGACAGGAAAGCCCCGCCGGAACGGCAATCGCTCTGATTTTTGCGTCACGCGTTTTAAAGTAGACCGCCAGACACGCGCCGCCCTGCGCCACGTTCGCCATTGCCCAAATCGGCAGCAGGAAGTTGACGCCGATATTCGGGTTACCAAGCAGCCCTGCCTCAATGGCATGGAAGCTGTGGTGAACGCCGGTGATCACGATGACGGAATAGAGGCCACCGAACAGTAAACCCGCGAACCAACCCGCGTGAGCAATTAACGTGCTGAGGACGAGAGAAATACCATCGCCCAGTGCGCGCCCCGCCGGGCCGATGAGCAGCATCGCGACGAAGCCGGAGATGATGACCGTCAGGAAAGGTGTGACGATAATGTCCAGTGCGTCCGGTACAACTTTACGCAGACGTTTTTCCACGATGCTCATGAACCAGACGGCCAGTAGTACCGGGAATACGGTGCCCTGATAGCCGATCATGGCAATGTCCATGCCGAAGAAATGCATGGTCTGGAAGCCACCCGCGACGCCCCAAGCGTTGGTCAGCGCCGGATGCGTCAGAATGCCGCCCAGCGTTGCGCCCAGATAGGGGTTACCGCCGAATTCCCGTGCGGCAGTGAAACCGATCAGCACTGGCAGGATGATAAAGGCAGCGGAACTGAACATATCCAGCATCACGAAGATTGCACTGCTGGAGTCGACCCAGCCGTAGGTCTTGATCATGCCGAGCAGCCCCATCAACAGGCCGGACGCGATAATCGCAGGCATGATAGGGACGAAGATATTAGATAACAGACGCGCCAGACGTTGCAGCGGATTCAGCTTTTTCGCCGCGATAGAAGCCGCTTCGGATTTGCTTGATTCGCTGATGCCTGCGGCTTTAATGAACTCTGCATAGACTTTGTTCACTAATCCGGTACCGAAAATAATCTGCATTTGTCCGGCGTTCTGGAAGCAGCCTTTAACGCCGTCAACGCCCTCAATGGCTTTCTTGTCAGCCAGGTTGTCGTCATTTAATACCAGACGTAGGCGGGTCGCACAGTGGGCAGCGCTGGCGATGTTTTCTTTCCCGCCGAGAAGGGGGATTAGCGCAGCGGCAGTAGCGTTGATATCCATGTTATTCCTCTATATATGCTGTTTCTTCAGCGTCGATCACAGCGTAATCGACGCTAAGGCTGGCTAATGATCAGAACCAGGTTTCCATCTGGATGCCGAAGTTCCATTCACCGCCTGCTTTAAAGCCGGTGGAGCCGAACGTATCATCGTTGGAGTAGTTATCCAGTCGTTTATCCCAGTCCATGTAGCTGGCAAACACGCGCAGTTCAGGACGGCTGAAGAAGTTGCCGATATCGCCGACCTTGAACGTAGGCGCGAAGGTCAGTTTATAGAAGCCGCCGCTCACCTGATTCAGGCTCCGATAACCGCGCGGATCGAGGTCCATGTATTGATAGCTGCCTTCATAGGCCAGTGCAAAGTTTTCGGTGATTTCCTGAATCAGGCGCGCATTAAAGGTCACCCATTCGTAGCTATCGCCGCTGACGTAACGGTCTTTGCTGGTTTGCGCCAGAATGGACGGTGCGAAGCTCCAGGTTTTGTTCAGCGCGGTTGTGCCGTAGGTTGCAAAGCGCCATGTGTTGGCATCGTTGGTGAGATTACCGTCGGAACCGATACTCTTCACTTCGCCGCCTAGCCCGTGACCGTAGAGGATCGCGGTTTTCGATGTCCCGTCGCGTAAGCCATAGAAGCTGTCGCCGTGGTAAGCCACCATCGCGTGATAGCCTTTGTCGCCCGCATTGGTATTGGTGACGGTGATGTTATCGCGGCTTGTACCTGTGTTTTCTTTTACATCGTTATTCTTGGCCGTTAATCCGCTCAGCATGAATTGGAATGGCCCAACGTAGTTGTTGGCGGTAAAGACGTAGTTTTTGATGTCGTTATCCAGCGAGGTGATTTCACCGAGGCTGCGGCCATACAGCGAGAAGTTACTCTTGGCGCTATCCGCCCATTTCACGTCGTAGATCCCGCCGCCGGTGCCTGCGAGGAACACAACATCGCTATCTAGCCAGTGAATATCGAAGTTATCACGATCGAAGCGTTTGCCTGCCCACAGCGTGGTGTCCTTAAAGACACCGGTGAAGGTCGGCAGTGAACCCAGTTCGACGAAGGCTTCGCGGATGTTCAGATCGCTGGTGGTCGCCGTCCAGTCGTTATAGCTGCGCTGACCGTCCGCCATCATCACCTTGAATCGAGTGGTTGCGCCATTATCCAGCTTCTGTTTGTGTTCCAGTTTGAGCTCGACGTAAGTGTCGTCTTCATTACCCAAACGACCAATATGTCCACCTGTCTGACCGGCAGGGGACATGCCCGGCCCGATATCGGTTTTGGCACTGGTGGCGGAATCATTGATCGACAGGCCGGAACGTGCGTAGCCGTGGAATTCGAATCCATCGGAGAACGACTTCTGTTTGGCCAGCGCCGTCGTGCGCTGTTCCACCTGCTGGGTTTTTTGTTCGGTTTGGGTTGTGCGGGTTGCTAGCTGCTGGGTTTGCTTTTCAGCGGCATTGGCTCTGGCCTCGGCGGCTTGAGCACGTGCTTCAGCCTGTTGCAAACGCTGTTCCATTGCGTTCAGGCGGTCTTCGATACTGTCGGTGTTGGCAGCAGAAACATAAAACGGGGAGGAGAGTAATAATCCTATCGTCACAGCAAGGTGGCTTGGTTTCATTTTTTCGTTCTCGTCGTGAAGGAGATTTATTGTTTTTGGAATTCTCACGTTTAGCTAAATTGCTAAACCGGTTTTTCATGAGGAAAATAAAAGCCAGCAGAAGGGTTAGCAAGAAATTTCACTCACCCGATTCTGTAACTGTGATCCTGGCTACAAAACCGGGCGGTAACCGCATGAGCCGAAGGGTTAGGGCTTGGCTACGGGGAGGGTGTGCAATTGCTGCGCGTAGGGGAGTGCTGTCATCGCGCCTTTTGCCGTAGTAGCCAGTGCGCCACACTGCTGCGCCTGCTCGATAATCGGGTCCCAGCTCAGCGGCTGCGATAAATCGTCATATTCCGCCAGGCCGTGCAGCAAACCGGCAACGAAGGCATCCCCTGCACCCGTGGTATCGACAGGTGTTACCGACGGCGCAGCAAAGTGTTGTAGCTGGTGGCGATCGTGCAGCCAGACGCCTTCGCTGCCCAGCGTCACCAGCAATAGCCGAGTGGGGTAGCGCTGCATGAACTGCTGGATCCCTTCTTCAACATCCGCTGTTGGACAGAGGAAGGTCAGCTCCTCGCGCGACAGTTTCACCACATCAGCCAGCATCAGCGCTTGTGTCAGGCAGTCGCGCAGTTCCTGCTCGCTCTGCCAGAGGTCGTCACGGATATTGGGGTCGAAGCAAACTCGCCCCAGCGCGGCTTTAATCTGCCGCATTGCCTCAAACGCCGTACTGCGCGACGGTTCCTGCGACAGTGCAATAGAACAGAGGTGCAGCCATTCTCTCCGGTTGAATACCGGCAGATCTTCCGGTTGTAAGAACAGGTCGGCACTCGGGCGCACCATAAACGTGAAGGTGCGTTCACCCGCGTCATCAAGGCTCACGACCACGGTTGATGTGCGGTGGTGTTTGTCGTACGTCATGTGATAGGTATCGACGTTTTCCTGTTCCAGCACCGTTTTCAGGAAATGGCCAAAAACATCGTCACCGACGCGGCCGACAAAAGCGCTGCTTCCCCCCAGTCTGGCAATGCCAACCGCGACATTGGCTGGTGCACCGCCGGGGCATTTCAGATAGCGTTCCGTATCTTCCGGGATGAGATCGACAACGGCGTCGCCCATGACCCAAATTCTGTTTGCCATAAAGTTACTCTTATCAACGATAGTCAGACTGTTTGCTAAAATAGAAGAATCGGTTTAGCTGCGCAATACTCTTCACCGAAGAGATGCACCCACATCAATAAAACTCACATTTCCACACCGTATTGGCGAAAATTTATGCGATAGTCATCACGTTGCCACGGTCATTGGACTAAATAAAAGGGCTTACCATCCGATAGTTATGGGGCGTGGCCAGAATTAATCTGGAAATTAAGCAGCAAAAAGGACGAATGGAGAAGGATATGCGTTACCCCACCTCTTTCTGGGTTTATCCCGGTGCGTAATTACAACCTGCTTTGGGGAATATGGGCGATATGGGCTTTATTAGTTGTCGTCTGGCTTGTTGATATTTATAGCGAATTTCCCCTTCACTATTACGGTCAAGGAGTGGCTGCCATGTTGGCCGCAAGTGCCGTGATTGCATTTTTCTATACTGTTAAAAGGAATAACATGATGTTTTCATTTGATAAAAATAAAAAAGATGTAAAAGAACCGCAAGGGCGCAGTGAAATAAACAGCTCTCCCGCTATCAGCCCATCGAACGAGTTGATTAATTCAGTGAACCCTGTGCGTGTGAAAAAGGATACCTTCATTTCTCAGGGCGCGCGTATGACGGGCTCTTTGTCCGTTGATGGCAACATCACTGTGGAAGGTCAGGTAGAAGGTGACGTGCAGTGTGATAACACGATTAAAGTGGAGCACACCGGCCAGATAAACGGCGAAATGAGATCGCAGCAGATCGTCATCAACGGTCGTGTGGAAGGACGCGTAGTCGCCAGCGTTGTGGCGATTCTGGCGCAAGGAAAAGTGTTCGGCGATATCTTCACCGATGAACTTTCCATCGAAAAGGGTGGCATCTTCACTGGCCAATCCCACCCGGTGACCCCACCGACGCAGAGTCAGGAAAAACTGACCTATGTGGAAAAGAAAAAAGAGAAAACCAGCAAAGCTCCCGCAGAACAAGAGAACGTCGTTGCACTAGCGAGTAATGCGCCGACTGTGTGAGGCTCGTTCTTACCATCTGAATGCGATCTCCGTATTCCCCGCGCTAGCGGGGAATAAACCGAATATCAGGAATGTAAATTATACGGGTTTCCTTATTGTCAACTCGTTCCGTTTACGGCATATTATTTCCAATTTGGAAACAAAAGGGAATGAATCAGGATGCATGTGATTTCTCGGGCACCTTTTGACACTGCAACCAACCAGTTTCCGAATCAGGCGGCAGCACTTGCTGACCTATATCGAGTTATAAAACGCGAAATGTACGCAACGCCGGACGATATGAAAAATCGCTTTCCCAGCTTAGACAGGATGAAATATCGGGAAAAGTGGTGGGTTATTGATATCGGTGGTGGGCATCTTCGAGTGATGTTTTTTGCTGATTTTGAGCGAGGAAAAATCTTCATCAAACACATAACATCCCATGCAGAGTACGACAGGCTGACAGAGCATTACCGGAGGAATAAAGAATGATATATTCAGACGCCATCAAGGCAGCTAACGATCTGACGAGTATCGTCCCTTTTCTCGGAGGCAGCACCTCTCGTAAGGATTATGAGGATGCACTGAAACTCACTGAATATCTGATCGAGAGTGAGCCAGATAGTTCGCTAATCGATATGCTGACTGCCAAAATTGATCAATACGAAAATGATGCGCCGGAGTTTGCAGCCTTCAACGAACGTATTAAGGCACTCCCTGCCGGTATCGCTTTGCTACGTGTCCTCATGGATCAGCACCAGCTAATGCAGAGTGATTTTGAAGCTGAGATCGGTAAAAAGTCTCTGGTATCCCGTATTCTAAATGGTGAGCGTACGTTAACACTTGCTCACATGAGGGCACTCGCTAAGCGATTCAATATTCCCGTGAGTGCTTTTGTCGATTAACACGCTGGTTCGGCGATTATTGCTAAGAGCAGCATGATGCACTGCACTATATAGTATAGTGTTCCCCGCATCATCATAGTGCTCCCCGCGCCAGCGTAACCAAATCCCGCTTCTGGCTGGCGCGATGGTGGATTGCGTGTCAGTATTAAAGAACGCTATTTTTGTGCTCACCGTACTGGTGAGGCACTATGCCAATGAGTTTTTGTCTTCCATACGTTACCCGTAAGGAGGTGATATGAAAGTTGAAGCCGCAGAGTCGTCCGTCTTTGCCAGCCAGCAGGTGATGGCGAAGCGTTCTACAGAGCATGCCGAGAAAGTGGCGCTGTCCGAACAGCTTCAGTCTTATCAGGCGGGCAGTGGTGCCGTTCCTGCCGGTGAGACGACGCGGTATGATTTCACCCGCATTAGTCCTGCCGAACTGTACGAAACGGTCGGTAGTCTGGTTAGCAGCGGGCAATTGGGGCGGGAAGAAGGCTCCGCGCTGCTGGGTTTTATCTCCTCGCCGCCAGCTGAAGGTGGGAGTATTCCACCTTCTAATGTATTCCAGCCGATTAATGTTTTCGACACTATTCAGCAAGGTGTCGCGGGCGCGTCATCCCGTAGTGAAGTGCAAAATACCGAAAGTCTGCAACGTGCGGCAGAGGCGTTGAATCGCTTTCAGGGACAAGTCTCCAGCATTAGCGTTTACGTCTAGCACATCGGTACGCAATGGCCTGATGACGTCATCCTTCCCCCCTGTCCCCGCGTTTGCGGGGATAGTCGTTTTATACCTCGATCAGCGTGGGGTTTGAGCTTTGATCTCCGTCAGCAGCGCGATCAGCGCCTGCACGTTGTCGTCCTGTGTACGCCAGGATGAGACGCTGATTCGTAATGCCGGACGCCCTTGCCAGACAGTGCCGCCAAACCATGCCTTGCCCGAAGCCTGTAACGCTTCCCGTATTGCCGTCGTTTGGCTGTCGGTTTCCCCACGCAGCAGAACCTGATTGAGCACCACCCGATTTACTATCTCAAAACCCGCATGGCGCAGGCCGTCGGCGATCCACGTTGCCTGCCGGCAGTGTCGTTCGATCATCTCAGCCACGCCGTCACGCCCCAATGTACGCAATGCCGCCCATACGGGAATCCCACGCGGGCGACGGGAAAATTCGAGCGTTAGATTCTTCTGGGCATCGCGTGCCGCGCTTGAGTAAACCGCATCCGCGTTCATCGCCTCGGCTAACGCGTCCGCATTTCGGCAAATCGCCATCGCGCAGTCGTAGGGGGTGTTTAGCCATTTATGCGCGTCCGTTGTCCAACTGTCGGCCAGTTCGATACCCGCAGTGAGTGCCGCGTGAGATGAGGCTCTGGCCCAGAGCCCGAACGCCCCATCAACGTGAACCCAAGCTCCTGCCGCTTTAGCGAGCGGAATGATTTGTGCAAAGTCATCAAATTCGCCCGTGTTTACCTCACCAGCCTGCAAACAAAGAATGGTGCGCTCGTCGAGCGGAGGAAGCTGTGTTACATCGATCTGCCCAAACGCATTAACAGGTGCGACGATGACATGGCGTAGCCCAAAGCCAAGCACGCGCAGCGCTTTTTTCACGGTAATGTGCGTCAGTGCTGAAATCACAACCTTAATCTCAGGTGCGCCGAGTAGCCCATCGTTGTCAAAATCCCAGCCCTGTTTTGCCAACAGATCACGGCGTGCGGCGACCAGACAAGAAAGGGTGCAGGCGGTGGCGCTGGTGCCGAAACCAACGGCACTTTCTGTCGGTAAATTCAGGATATCAAGCACCCAACGGCTGGCGAGGCGTTCCAGCGTGGCGGATACCGGCGAATTATCAAAGGTGGACGCACACTGATCCCAGGCGATCATCAATCGCTCGGAGGCAGCGGCAACTGGCAATGTCGCACCGATAACAAAGCCGAAATAGTTCGGGCCATTAGAAGCGGTGGTGGCGGGTGAACCGACCTCATCCAGTAGCGTTAGGGTGTCTTCAGGCGAGAAACCTTGTTGCGGCAGCACTTCATCAAAACGCGCTAGCCCTGCGAGGGCATCGGCATCGGGAAAAACCCGACGCTGTGTATTCCCCGCCAGATAACGTCTACCGCGCTCATCGGCATCAGCCAGTAATGTCAGTTCGTTCATGGTTTTTCCTTTATCAAGAATCGTTTCCGTTATCATGACGGTGTGAATGCGGTCGATGACGGCGCTGAAACGTGCAACGTCATTTTCCAGAAGAGTAATGCCAACAGGCTGACGGCGGCGCCAAGAAGGCATACGCCTGACCAGCCAGCAGCGTCATATGCCACTGTCGTTGCCATCGCGCCAAGGCCGCTACCGATGCTATAAAACAGCATATAGCAGCCAACCAAACGGCTGTGTGCATCGGGATGCGTCTTGAAAATCATGCTTTGGTTGGTAACGTGAATGGCCTGTCCGCCCAGATCGAGAACGATGATGCCGACCACCAAAGCGAAGAGAGAATAGGGTGCTAGCCACAGCGGCAGCCACGATGCCAGCAGCAATAATAGGGCGATGCCGCTGACCCACTGTTCGCGGCCCTTATCGGCCAGCGAGCCTGCTTTCACTGCCGCCAGTGCGCCGAGAATACCCACCAGACCAAACGCGCCGATAACCGTATGAGAAAAGAAATAAGGTTCGCGGCTTAGCGGTAAAACGAGCGCGCTCCAAAAAATGCTCAGGGCAGCAAACATCAGTAAAGCGATGACGCCGCGTATTTGCAACACGCGTTCTTTACGCAGCAGGGTCAGCATCGAAAGTAGTAGCGCGGAATAATGCGGGCGCTGTTGGGCTAGCGGCTGATGTGGCAGTGCGCGCCATAAAAGCGTGGCAAGCAGGAGCATCAGCAGTGCGGAAAAGAAGTACACGCTGCGCCAGCCTGCCATATCAGCGATGAAACCGGACAGTACGCGAGCGAGCAAAAGCCCAATCACCACGCCGCCCTGCGCGGCTCCCACAACGCGCCCACGCTCCTGCGGTGCGGCAGCGGTCGCGGCATAAGCAATCAGACCCTGAGTCATGGCCGTACCGAACATGCCCACGGCTAGCATGCTGATCAATAAATACAGGGATGTGGTGGCTAACCCAACGGCAATCAGCGCCACAATTAGCCCACTCAACTGTACCAACATCAAATTGCGTCGATTGAGGATGTCACCTAACGGCACCAGCAGAATTAACGCCAGCGCACAGCCAAGCTGTGTTGCCGTCATCACGCCGCCAACGGCGGCGATACTGATATGAAAATCTATCGATAGCGCATCCAGCAGCGGCTGTGCGTAATAAACATTAGCGACGCTGAGGGCGCTGGCACAGGCAAACAGCAGCACTAACGCGCGCGGTAATGCCGTCTGCGCAGGTAGCGCATTGCTGTAAAGATCATATTCAGTGACGGATGACGTGGTATGAATAGGACTATTTTTCATAATATTGGCTTTCATTACTCAGTTTGGTTTCAAAATAAAACCAGTTGAAGCATGAACGATCTGGTTTTACTCTGCAACCAGAAAATGTGCGGTCAGTTTTTCAGCTTGTGGGTAAGGCAGGTAGGATGAACAGGAAAAAGGGGAGGAAATAGTCATGGTGAAGCGCAAAAGTCTGAAAGAGGATGTGTGTCCCGTCGCGCGCGCGCTGGATGTGGTTGGCGATCGTTGGACATTGCTAATTATCCGGGATGCTTTCGACAATCGCCGCCGTTTCAGCGATTTTCAGCGCAGTTTGGGCGTTGCCAAAAATATTCTTACCGACCGTCTGCGTACCTTGGTTGACGAGGGCATCTTTTCCGTTCAGCCCGTTTCCGAAAGCTCGGCCTATCAGGAATATGTTCTGACACCAAAAGGTGAGCAGCTATTTCCGCTCGTTGTGGCGCTACGCCAGTGGAGCGAGCAGCAGTTGTTCGCTGAAGGGGAACCCCGCTCTCTGCTATTGGATAAACACACCGGGCAGCCTCTGCAAACCATGCTGCCGCATTCTGCGCAAGGCCAACGTGTGGTCGGGCAGGATACGTTCGTTCAGAAAGTGGATTGAGGTGCCGTGATGCAGAAAGAATTGAGAGAAACAGGCCGCGATCTTGAGGCAATCTCCCGCTATTTGAAGAAGTTGCACGTACTGACGTTATGCGTAGGTGAAAATTCGGAATTATGGTGTGCGAGTTGCTTCTATACTTATGACGATGAACAAATAGCCTTCTATCTAATGACGGAGTTGCAGACACGTCACGGTGAAATCATGGCAAGGCTGCCGCAGGTGGCCGGTACGGTCAGCGGCCAGCCGAAGAGTGTGATGCTGATTAAAGGCGTACAGTTTCGGGGACAGGCGGTGCAGTTAGACGGTGATGCGGCACAAGAGGCCAGAGCGCGGTACAACACTCGCTTCCCTATTGCCCGTGCATCGCAAGCGCCGATTTGGCGGCTCGAACTGACAGAAATCAAAATGACGGACAATGCGCTGGGCTTTGGTAAGAAACGCTACTGGCAGCGTGATGAACAAACAGGCTAGAAAGAACAATGCCAGCATGAAAAGATGGGATAACAAAAGACGTAGAGCAAGGGGGAAAGCCAATGAGCCGGGTACTGTTATTAGGTGCAACAGGGTTAGTGGGGCACGAATTGTTAGAACTGCTGAAAGCCAATAATCGGGTAGAGACGATCTATGCACCGACCCGTAAGCCGTTGGCGCATTCGGAGAAAGTGGTCAATCCGCACGATCCCGATCTGTCAGCTGCGCTGGCGCAATTGACCGATCCTGTCGATATTGCATTTTGTTGCCTGGGTTCGACGCTCAAGACGGCAGGCAGTAAGCAGGCTTTCCGCTACGTGGATTACACGCTGGTCGTGGAAGGGTCAAAAGTCGCGCTAGCGCTGGGCGCGACGCACCTTTTGGTCGTCAGTTCACTGAGCGCGAGTGCAACGTCTCCTTTCTTCTACTCGCGAGTGAAGGGGGAAACGGAAAAATCGCTGCGTCAGCAAGGCTGGCAGCACCTGACATTGGCACAGCCGTCGATGCTGTTGGGGGAAAGGGAAGACAGTCGCACACTGGAGAGTCTTGCCGCGCCGCTGTTCCGATTATTCCCGGCGAAGTGGCGGGCAATTGAGGGGAAAACCGTGGCGCAGGCGTTGTTGAATCAAGCGTTCTCGCCGGAGCCAAAAGCGCGGGTTACGGTACTGGAGTCCGATCAATTACGTTCGCTGGGGAAGTGGCAACCGCTTCAGTAGACGCTTATCAATCAACGCAGGCGGTGGACCACTTGATTGCTGCTGCCGCGCCAAATCAGTGCGGGATCTTTCAGATCTTGCACAAATTTTCCATCGACTAACACGTTGATGAGATCGACCACCCGCTGTTGTTCCGGCGTAATGTCCGCCAGCACGTAGCCTGTCCAAACCCAGATATCTTTACCGGGGCATTCTGCACGTATACGTTCTACTAGCCGCAGGATGTCAGGCACATTTTGCGGATGTAGCGGATCGCCGCCAGACAGCGAAATTCCCTGCCGGGGGATGAGCGTATCCTGAAGATCGGCGATGATCTGATCTTCCTGCTCCTGTGTAAACGGCTGACCGGAGTTCAGCCGCCAGGTGCTTTTGTTGTAGCACCCAACGCACTCATGCACGCAGCCAGCGACAAACAGCGTGCAGCGGGTGCCGGGGCCGTTGACTACATCGACGGGATAATATTGGTGGTAATTCATACGGTAGAGCCCATGTTATGACGCGGGCGTGTGTTAACGATGCCGCGAAAGGTGGGCCGCATTGTTGCGGCCCAGAAGGGATCAGCCCAGTTGACCGTTGCCCAGATGCTTAATCCGGCGTTTAACTTCTTCCTGCTTACCGGCGTTGAACGGGCGTGCGTCCGGGCTGCCGAGGTAGCCGCACACGCGACGCGTGACGGAAACGCGTGCCGAATCATGATTACCACATTTCGGACAGGTGAAGCCTTTGCTGGTGCACTCGAATTCACCGGTGAAGCCACACTCATAGCATTCGTCGATCGGCGTGTTGGTGCCGTAGTAAGGCACGCGGGTGTAGCTATAATCCCACACGTCTTCCAGCGCTTTGAGGTTGTGTTGCAGGTTCGGATATTCGCCGTAGCAAATAAACCCACCGTTAGCTAGCGGCGGATAGGGCAGCTCAAAGTCGATTTTCTGGTAAGGGTTCACCTTCTTCTCTACATCAAGGTGGAAGCTGTTGGTGTAGTAGCCTTTGTCCGTCACACCCTGCACAACGCCAAACTCGGCGGTATCCAGACGGCAGAAGCGGTCACACAGGTTTTCGCTCGGCGTGCTGTAAAGGCTGAAGCCGTAACCCGTTTCGTCTTTCCACTGCTCGGTGGCGGCTTTCAGACGGGCGATGATAGCCACGGCCTTGGAACGTAGCGCCTCGTCGTCAAACACGTGCGTTTGGCTACCGAAGAGTGCGTTGATGGTTTCATGCAGGCCGATATAGCCCAGTGAAATCGAGGCGCGTCCGTTCTTGAAGATGTCCGCGATGCTGTCGTCTGCTTTTAAACGCACGCCACAGGCACCTTCCATATACAGGATCGGCGCGACGCGGGCTTTCACATTTTCCAGCCGCGCAATGCGCGTCATCAGCGCTTTCTTCGACAACGTCAGGCGTTGATCGAGCAGCGTCCAGAAGCGGTCTTCATTGCCCTCGGCTTCCAGCGCAATACGCGGCAGGTTCAGGCTGATAACGCCCAGATTATTGCGACCATCGTGAATCTGCTGGCCGTCTTCTTCATACACGCCGAGGAAACTGCGGCAGCCCATTGGTGTTTTGAACGAACCAGTGACCTTGACGACCTGATCATAATTCAGGATATCGGGGTACATACGCTTGCTGGCGCACTCCAGTGCGAGCTGCTTGATATCGTAATTTGCATCGCCCGCTTTATGGTTCAGACCATCGCGGATGGCGAAGACCAGTTTAGGAAATACTGCCGTTTTATGGTTTTTACCCAGCCCGGCAATACGATTGCGCAGGATGGATTCTTGAATCAAACGCGATTCCCAGCAGGTGCCAAGCCCGAAGCCAAAGGTGACGAACGGCGTCTGGCCGTTAGCGGTGTGCAGCGTGTTGACTTCGTATTCCAGTGACTGAAAGGCGTCGTAGCACTCTTTTTCTGTGCGAGTCAGGGCATAGTTTTCTGCATCTGGAATCTGCCACTCTTCTGCTACGGCTTTATGTTTCGCGTGGCTGGCGGTGACGAACGGAGCCAGAATTTCATCAATACGGTTAATCGTGGTGCCGCCATAAATGTGGCTGGCGACCTGCGCGATAATCTGCGCGGTGACGGCGGTAGCAGTTGAGATCGACTTTGGCGGCTCAATCTCCGCATTGCCCATTTTGAAGCCGTTGGTCAGCATGCCGTCCAGATCGATCAGCATGCAGTTGAACATCGGGAAAAACGGCGAGTAGTCGAGGTCGTGATAGTGAATCTCACCGCGTTCGTGTGCCAGTACCACATCACGAGGCAGAATGTATTGTTTGGCGTAATGCTTGGCGACAATACCAGCCAGCAGATCGCGCTGGGTTGGGATCACTTTACTGTCTTTGTTGGCGTTCTCGTTCAGCAGCGCCATGTTGCTCTGCTCGACCAGACCGCGAATTTCCTGATTCAGGCGACCTTGACGCTCACGCGCAATATCTCGGTCATGGCGGTATTCGATGTAGGTACGTGCCAGCTTCTTATAATTGCCGGACATCAGCAGGTTTTCGACCGCGTCTTGAATATCGCGGATATCCACGCGCGATTTATCCTGCATTTGTTGAGCGACCGCACAGGCCACAGTTGCACAGTAGTCTGCATCATTGACATCGGCTGCATGTGCCGCGCGTTCGACCGCCTCTTTGATGCGAACTTCATCAAAAGGCACCTGGCAACCGTCCCGTTTAATCACTACTGGTTTCACGTTTTCTTCCTCTGGAAAGGTTATCCACAGGCAAAAGCCCTACCCGACAAGGGTTGCAGAGGGCTGTGGATGACACTGTGGATAAACACTATATGTAGGTCGTGTTTATAGGATAGGCACTATATATTGAAATTGCGTAGGGGCGCTTGCGCTTTTATCGCTGCAAAATTGATGTAGAGCAAAGAAATTCCTCCCTAGTAGATAAATCGAACTTGAACAAAATTTAATCATATTGAGTGAGGGGTTCGCGAAGGCTTGCGGTGCGTGGTCTGGCAGCTTATCGGGCGTTTTTTTATGGGTAGAAGAGTAAAAGTACAGAAATATCTGAAATGCCAGATGGTGTTTTTCGGCATTCGTAGTAAGCGTGACGGTGACTACTGAATGCCGATGACCGATGAGGGGGCGAGCTACGGTTGACTATCAGGGAAGGGGGGAAGCTGTCGGAAGGTATTTACTAGCCCTTCTGACCAGGCTTTGCGGATCGTGTTGAAATAGGCGTTGTTTTCGGTAACGCGCTGTTGCTCACCGCTGTCAAAACTGCCGGTGCGGTAAATCATCACGTCCAGCGGCAGGCCAACCGACAGGTTGCTGCGCAGGGTGGAGTCGATAGAAATCAGCGCACAGCACATGGCTTGTTCCAGCGGCGTATCCATCGTCAACACGCGATCGATGATCGGTTTGCCGTACTTACTCTCGCCGATCTGGAAATAGGGGGTGTCCGGCGTGGCTTCAATGAAGTTGCCTTCAGGATAAATATGGAACAGCCGATGTGTTTCACCACCAATCTGGCCGCCTAGCAGCAGGTTGCAGCCGAAATTGGTATTACTGCCGCTCTGCTGCGCGCTGCTATCGCGGTGAATCACTTCGCGTACGGTTTCCCCGAGTAGCATCGCAGCGTCATACATGGAGTTAGCCTGCATAAGGTTTGGCGTATGCTGCGCGTCAATACGGGCGTTGAGCAGGCTGATGATGCTTTGCGTTGTCGCCAGATTTCCTGCACATTGGATCACTAATACGCGCTCATCATCATGTTGAAAAACATGAAGTTTTTTGAACGTTGCAATGTGATCGACGCCCGCGTTAGTGCGGGAGTCGGAAGCAAAAACCAGGCCGTCAGACAGACACATGGCGACACAGTACGTCATAAAGTACCTTTTCGTTAAAAATTTTACTGTTGCTGCTGTACCTGCTGTTGCCGTTCAAACAAGCGGACTTCAGCTTCTGAAAACATCTCTTCGCATCCGCCTCCCAGCCGTGTACCGCGTACCGGGCAGGCATCCATATAATCCATTCCCACGGCCAGCCACAAATGCTGATGGAGTTGTCGGGTACTGTTGGTTATATCGAACCCCTGCCAATACCCGTTTAGCCACACTTCTGCCCAGGCATGCATGGCGACATGTTGGGTATCCTGACTGTACACGTAGCCGCTGACATAGCGTGCTGGAATATTCAGGCTTCGGCAGCAGGCTAGAAACACGTGCGTGTGATCCTGACAAACGCCTTTCTGCATGGCAAACGCCACCGCTGCGGTATCCTGTACCTGCGTTGCTCCGGGAGTATACGGCATTTTCAGCTGTAACTCCGCCATCAGCGTATTCAGGCTCTCTTCCGCTGCATCTGGACGATAATAGCGTTGTGCAAACGCTCGAATATCGCCATCGGCTTCGGTTAGCGGCGTGGTGCGTAAAAAAACCAGCGGCGACAGGCCATCCTGCGTTTCGAGCTTTTCTCTTTCGCCGTCGTCACCGATCTCAACCACACCTTGCGCATGAATCGTGATGTCGTGATGTGGGTGATCGAGTGTCAGCACATGCAACACATTACCATATGCATCGGTGGTTTGAACCGCTGAGGCGGGCAGCGTCAGTTTCCATTCCTGTATTCTCTGATGTGCGGAGTTTTGCGGCGTCAGGCGCAGGTACTGGGTGCTGAACTTCACTTCTTCATCATAGCGATAGTGAGTGAGGTGGTTGATAGTGAGTTTCATAGCGCCTCCAGATAGGTATGACGAATACTGTCTGCCAGTTCATTGATTTTAATGATGAAATTATTGAGGTAGGTGGGTAAATCCTGCGCCAGAATGTCGTCCAGCGTGCTGAAGCGCAGCTCGACGTGTAGCAGGTGGGCGAGCCGATGTGGCACTTTGGCACGTTGGCTACCGATAGCTTCCAACTGAAGTACCAGATCGCCGACGCAGGCGTGCAGCGAACGCGGTACATCCTCGCGTAAGACCAGCAGCTCGGTGACGGTTTCCGGGCTGATTGGCTGGCGATAGATGCTGTGGTAAGCCTCGCGTGCACTCACGGCACGCAGCAGGGTATCCAGACGATAGTATTCACGTACTGGGTCGGGGTCGCTATTGAGCTGTTGGTGTTTAACATTCAGTAACTGTGCAGTCGCACAGGCGCGTTCAATCAGTGTGCCAACACGAATGAAGCACTGGGCGTCATTGCGCAGCAGCGTGCCGAACATCGCACCGCGAAACAGATGGGAACGCTCTTTCACCCAGTCAAAAAACGCATCAATCCCAATATGATCAACACCCTGATGCCGCAGGTTCCGAATGTCGATGCGTGTGGCGTTAATACACTCCCACACCTCGGAGGAAAGGCTGCCGCGCACGGCGTGCGCATTGTTCCATGCCATTTCGATACAGTTGTAGATGCTGCTTGGGTTCTCGCTGTCCAGCGCGAAGAAATTCAGCAGGTTATTCATGGAAAATTGGGTGTAGCGCTGCTGAAATAGCTCATGTGTGGCGGTCAGGTTCAGGGGAAGAGCCAGATCGCGTTGCTGCTGGCTGTGGCGCGGCATCATCGAGAGTTTGTAGGTGACATCCAGTACACGGGCGAGGCTTTCTGCCCGTTCCAGATAGCGAGCCATCCAATACAGTTCACTGGCAGTACGGCTTAGCATGATTCGTCCTCCTCCATGACCCAGGTGTCTTTGGTGCCGCCGCCCTGTGAGGAGTTGACGACCAGAGAACCTTCCGTGAGTGCGACACGCGTCAGGCCGCCGGGAATCAGTCGGATTTCCTCACCGGACAAGGCAAAAGGGCGCAAATCGATATGTCGGGGAGCCAGACCATCGTCGATAAACGTTGGGCAGGTGGAGAGCGCTAATGTTTCCTGGCCGATATAGTTGTGCGGGTGCACGAGTAAACGCTGGCGGAATGTCTCGATCTCCTGACGTGTCGCCCGTGGGCCAACTAGCATTCCGTAACCGCCTGCACCGTGAACTTCCTTGACTACCATGCTATCCAGATGATCGAGCACATAGCGCAGATCCTTGGGATTGCGACATTGCCAGGTGGGAATATTGTGGAGGATCGGCTCTTCAGACAGGTAGAAACGAATCATTTCCGGCACATACGGATAGATGGATTTATCGTCGGCCACACCGGTGCCAACAGCATTCGCCAATACGACGCCACCAGCCCGATACACGGACAACAAACCGGGCACGCCGAGCATCGAATCCGCACGAAACGCCAACGGATCGAGGAAGGCATCGTCCACGCGGCGATAAATCACATCCACCTGACACGGACCTTCCGTGGTGCGCATATAGACCGCCCCTTCTTTCACGAACAAGTCCGCGCTTTCTACCAGTTCGACGCCCATTTGCTGCGCCAGAAAACTGTGTTCAAAGTAAGCGCTGTTGAAACGGCCCGGCGTCATCACGACCACGGTAGGGTCGTCAACGAGTGTGCTTTCACGCAGGGTCTGTAGCAGATAGCTGGGATAGCGTTCAACAGGGGCGATGTGCTGGCTGGCAAAGAGATCTGGGTAGAGCCGCATCATCATTTTGCGGTTTTCCAGCATGTAAGAGACGCCGGATGGGGTACGCAGGTTGTCTTCCAGCACGTAATAATGCCCGTCGCTGTTGCGCACCATATCGATCCCAGTGATGTGGGCGTAAATGTTGTTGTGCAGGTTCACACCTTGCATACAGGGTTGATACTGCTCATTCGCCAGCACCTGTTCACTGGGGACAATGCCAGCCTTGAGTATGTGCTGCTGATGGTAAATATCGTAGAGAAAGGCGTTCAGTGCCTGTACCCGCTGACGGATGCCGCGATCAAGCAACTGCCATTCGTGGGCAGGAATAATGCGCGGTACGCTGTCGAAAGGAATTAAGCGCTCGGTGCCCCCTTCCTCGCCGTAAACGTTAAACGTAATACCCACGCGGTGAAACAGCAGTTCCGCCTGCTCCTTCTTTTGTTTAATGGCCTGCTGATCGGTTTGTTGAAGCCATTGCCAATAGGAATTGTAGTGTTGACGTTGTTTGCCTTGCGACGAGAGCATCTCGTCGTAATAAGGCGCAGATGGAAGTTTCATTTTTATCATTGTCATCCCCAAGCATCACGCTTAATAGCGATAATAGGACAATGCATAAAATGCGCCATTTTGGAAAAAGCGTGATGCAGTCAGGATGGTGCTCGGTTTTTTCCTCTAATTGGTGCGTAGCAAGGCGAGTTTGCACTGAGGAGGGAGAATAAAGGCGCGGGAAATCAGCAAGACGCAGCCACAATGGTGCGTCTTGCGAAGGGGACGATCAATAATGGTGCTTAGCGGCGAACGGCAATCGCTTCGATTTCGATCTTCACATCTTTCGGCAGACGGGCGACTTCAACGCAAGAGCGAGCCGGGAACGGTGCACTATGTTCGTTGAAGAAGGCTTCATATGCGGTGTTCACGAGTGCGAAATCGTGCAGGTCTTTCACGAACACGGTCATTTTCACGATATCGGAAACTTTTAGGCCAGCAGCTTCCACGATCGCCTGAACGTTTTCCAGTGACTGGCGTGTCTGAGCGGTGATGTTATCTGCCACCAGGCCGCTTTTCGGGTTCACGGGGATCTGACCAGACGTGAAGATCATGCTGCCAAGGTCGACGCCCTGAACATAAGGGCCGATGGCGGCTGGGGCGTGCTCAGTGCTGATAATGCGTGACATGGTATCTCCTTGATGGGGGCGTAAAAGAAACGCGGACGCAGCCATTATTCAAAAAAGCCCCGTAACAGGCAATATCCATGACGGGGCAAAGCAGAAAACTAGCGATCTTGCAGTACAGCCTGACGCTCAAATTCTTTCTCACAGTACTTACATTTCAGGTGAACGTCACCGTCACGCTGCTTAACGCTGAATGACGATGAAACCGGTTCGCTGCGGCTGATGCAGTTGCTGTTCGGGCAGGTGAGCACGCCGGTAATGTGGTCAGGCAGCGTCGGCACCAGCTTGCGCACCACGTCATACTCATCAATCTGATTGACGGTCGCCTGCGGTGCGTAAATCGCCAGCTGATTTGCCTGCTGTTCAGTGAGAAACACGTTTTCGATCTTGATCAGATCTTTGCGCCCAAGGTGGTTGGACGGCAAATTCAGGCCTATAGTGATGCGCTGGTCTGTTGCGGTCAGTTTAAACAGCGTCAGCAGCTTAAAACCCACCTGTGCGGGAATGTGGTCGATCACCGTGCCACGTTTGATCGCTTCAACCTGTAATTTATTATCGTGTGTCATGATGGTTTCTTCCTCTTACAGAACCAGTTCGCGATTCAGGACCAGCGCCAGCAGCGCCTGACGGGCGTAAATACCGTTGCCAGCCTGTTGGAAATAATAGGCGTAGGGCGTGGCATCCACATCAATGGTGATCTCATCGACGCGCGGCAGTGGGTGCAGCACTTTCAAATTCGGGCGGGCGCTGTCGAGGTCGGCAGCACGCAGGACAAACTGGGATTTGATGTTGATATATTCGGACGGATCCAGACGCTCTTTCTGAACGCGCGTCATGTACAGAATATCCAGCTCACCCACGACTTCGTCGATGCTGTTGTGCAGGCTGTAAGCAATATTCTTCTCTTTCAGCATACTCAGAATGTAGTCCGGCATCGCCAGCGCGTCTGGAGCGATGAAGTAGAAGCGGTTGCCCTCGAACTTCGCCAGCGCTTGCGTAAGTGAATGCACGGTACGGCCATATTTCAAATCACCGACCATCGCGATGTTGATGTTGTTCAGTCGGCCTTGCGTTTCCTTAATGGTGAACAGATCGAGCAGCGTTTGCGTCGGGTGCTGGTTCGCACCGTCACCGGCGTTCAGTATCGGAATGCCGCCGGAAAACTCGGTAGCAAGGCGGGACGCACCTTCCTGCGGGTGACGCATCACGATGGCATCAACATATTGGCTGATGACGGAGATCGTGTCGGCCAGTGTTTCGCCCTTTTTCCCCAGCGAGGTGTTGTTGCTGTCGGCGAAGCCGACGACGGATGCGCCCAGGCGGTGCATCGCGGTTTCAAAGGATAAGCGCGTCCGGGTAGAAGCCTCGAAGAAGCAACTGGCAATCACTTTATGTTTTAACAGCTCAGGCTGGGGCTTGGCTTTCAGGCTGGCGGCGACATTCAGCGCCAGTTCTAAATCTTCCCGACTGAGGTCGTTAATCGAAATAATATGTTTTTGATAGAGCGGATTGACCATGTTGTCTTTCTCCTAACGAGTAAACAGGAAATGTCGTATCTGGCGGCCCGAACAGTGGGCAAAAAAAAGCCCCTCATTGAGGGGCTTTCTTAATTGATCGATTGAGCGACGGAAAGGAAAACGCTGGCTGCCGGATGGCAGTTGTGGTTGAGAACCAACATAAGTAGCGGATTTTTTGGTGTAACGGTGCATGACCCCTCCCGGCAAACTGTCGGAAATTATACGCGCCGACTAGGCTATTTCAAGCATAAAACGTGGTTTTTTACGCATCGCAATCGGTTGCTTAGCGAATGCGCTATGCATGGCGGCCGTAGAGGGAATAAGGCCAACTGATAAGAGTGATGAGTGGTTCACTGTTTCGGATTAACACGCTGGCGGGTGTCACATTTGGAGAGTATAAGGATTGTAAAACAGAGTTTCATTTTTTATATCAACGAGGTTTTTATGATTACTGGCAATGTCCACCACCTTGATCTGGTTCCTTATCTGCCTGCCAAACTGCGTGAAGCGATTGAATATGTGAAGCAAAACATCACGGCAGACACGCCGTTGGGCAAGCATGACATCGAGGGTAACAGCGTGTTTGTGCTGATCTCCAACGACAGCACAGACCTGCTGGAGAAACGTCGTGCTGAATACCACGCCAAGTATCTGGACATTCAGATTGTGTTGTCCGGTGTGGAAGGGATGACGTTCAGCAACTTGCCTGCGGGCAAGCCAGATACCGATTGGTTGGCGGATAAAGACATTGCCTTCCTGCCAGCGGGTGAACAGGAAAAGCTGTTTGTGATGCAGGAAGGGGATTTTGTCGTCTTCTTCCCAGGAGAAGTGCACAAACCGCTGTGTGCCGTGGGCGAACCTGCACATGTGCGCAAAGCTGTGGTGAAAATAGACGCATCGCTGGTGTAGGATTTCAGTGAACACTGGCAGCAAGGCCTAGAAAAAAAACAGCCAGTCAGTTGCTTAACTGACTGGCATTATTCAGAAAATGATTTTCTTGCTAGAAAATTTCATGACCTTTCGATTATAGGCATGTTATTACTTTACATTATGTAGGATGTTATCCCTGGTATTGGCCTGTCACAGACCTTTTATTCTCTTTTAGTTTTTATAAACAGGTACATATCAGGTACGGTATATTTTATGTAGGGTAATTTTAATGTAGGGATACACTGATGAAACCAATTACATTACCTGACAGATTAATCGCAATGTTCGAAAGCGATCCTCTCGTCGGCTGGGCAGTAAAAGACACAAGCTCCCGTTTTATTTATGTCAATAACACCTTTAAAACCTGGCAAACCATATCAACTCGTTATGATTATGAAGGCTTGAAT
This sequence comes from Pectobacterium peruviense, assembly GCF_002847345.1. Taxonomy (GTDB): domain Bacteria; phylum Pseudomonadota; class Gammaproteobacteria; order Enterobacterales; family Enterobacteriaceae; genus Pectobacterium; species Pectobacterium peruviense. The sequence continues at coordinate 161,674 of NZ_LXFV01000005.1, read as the reverse complement.
ATTAGGGATATCCCTGTTCCTGTAGCCGAATTTTCAGACATTTTTAACCAGCAGGAACGAGAGATAGAGCGTACAGGTAAGGCGGTGAGAGCCATTACAACGCATATTCAAGGCACGGAAAAAATAATGCAGCCTGCCTACAATATTCAGGAGCCACTCTATGATGAACATCACAACTGTGTAGGCACAGTTATCAGCGTCAGACACGTCAGGATCATCACGCCGACCTCGTTGCTGAATGGAACAATAATGCAACACTCCACCTTCGAGTCCCCTTCTAAATTATTTACCGAGAAGGAATGGGAGGTTATTTATCTGTTGGTCTGTGGGATGATGCTTAAAGATATAAGCAGCATCCTTTCAATCACTGTCGATGCCGTTAACAGCAGACTCCGAAGCTGCTACAGAAAAACAGGCTTGAATTCACTATCAGGCCTAAAAGAATACTGTAGAGATAACAGTTTTGATAACTACATCCCACTGTTCTTTCTGAAAAAAGGACATATCATTATCCGAGGCTAACCTGATGGATCCAGATTTGACTCCTGTTGAGTATTACTTTGATAACTCTTTGTTTGGCTGGGCAATAAAGGACTGCAACTCCCAGTATGTTTATGGCAATAAGATGGTATGTCAGTATTTCGGCGTAACAGAAAATAACCTTTTAGGTTGTCTCGACACTGACTTAACGCCCGATGTCAGCGAGCACTACGACCATATACTGTATGACGATCAAAAAATATTGACCACAAATGAAATGAGTATCGTCCTCAAAACATTTGATTACGGAAGACAAAATAGACTCAGGTCTTTTCTGGTGGAGAAGCGTCCTTGGCGGCTCAATGATGGCAATGACGGTATTGTTTGCACTTACATAGAAATCACCAATGTTTACTTTTCAACCTTTCTTATGCCACGCGAAAGGAAGCCCTTTGTGTTCACTCGACCGGCAAATATTTTTACAGACAAAGAGTGGGAAGTCGTTCTTTTGCTACAGTGCGGGGTGAAGCAGAACGGTATTCCGGACATACTTGGTATAAGTCCTTCAACGCTTCGTAATAGGATAACGCGTTGCTGTGATAAAACAGGTGTGACAAATAGCGCCACCCTGATCCAGCACTGCAACCAAAAAGGATGGGATAACTACATTCCCCCTTTTTTTCTGATAAAAGGGCATGTGTCGATTACCTGAGGGCCTGCCCACCTCTGATCTGTTTTTAAAACACATCAAAGGCAGGCTAAACCTTAATCCTGTACCAGCGTGGCGACCATCACCGCTTTGATGGTGTGCATGCGGTTTTCCGCCTGATCGAACACGATGCTGTGCGCGGATTCAAAGACTTCGTCCGTGACTTCCATTCCACCGTGCAGGCCATACTGCTCTGCCATTTGCTGACCCATTGTGGTCTGGTCATCATGGAACGCAGGCAGGCAGTGCAGAAACTTCACCTGTGGATTGCCCGTTGCGGCGATCATCGCCGTGTTCACCTGATACGGCCTCAGTAGTGCGATACGTTCTTTCCAGGTTTCTTTCGGTTCGCCCATGGAAACCCAAACGTCGGTATAAATGAAATCTGCGCCTGCAACGCCTGCGGCGATATCTTCCGTCAGGGTTATGCTACCACCTGTTTGCTCCGCCGCTGCCTGACACTCAGCCACCAGACCGGCGTCCGGCCAGCAGGCTTTTGGCGCAACAAGACGTAAATCCAGCCCGGTCAGCGCCGCTGCTTCCAGCATGGTGTTACCCATGTTGTTACGTGCATCGCCAGCGTAGACGAGCGTCATGTCTGACAGCGCTTTACCCGGTAAATGTTCCTGCATCGTCAGCAAATCTGCCAGCAACTGCGTGGGATGGAATTCGTTTGTCAGCCCGTTCCACACTGGAACGCCAGCATATTGCGCCAGCGTTTCGACAATCTGCTGGCCGTAGCCGCGATATTGAATGCCGTCGTACATTCTTCCCAGTACGCGTGCGGTATCTTTGATGGATTCTTTATGACCGATTTGGCTACCGCTCGGGCCGAGATAGGTCACCTGCGCGCCCTGATCGTATGCAGCAACTTCGAAAGAGCAGCGAGTACGAGTCGAATCTTTTTCGAAGATGAGTGCGATGTTTTTACCTTGCAGGCGGCGGGTTTCGGTCCCGTTTTTTTTATCGGCTTTCAGTTTCGTTGACAGGGCTAAAAGATTGGCAATTTCTGCGGGTGTAAAATCCATTAACCTTAAAAAGTGACGCTTGTAGAACGGTTGCATGATGTACCTCTCCATGTGATCCAATAGCATTGATTGAATTAAAATTCACTTTATATGTGTAATTATTCAAATTCAAGTGGTGATATCAAACTTTGTGGTGGAGCAAGCTGCAGGGCTGTGGGACAATAAGTAATATTACGTCGATTAATGAGGACTGAGGCATGGCAAACCGCGAATTACTGGAAGAGCAACGGGAAGAGACACGCCTGATCATTGAAGAACTGCTGGATGATGGCAGCGATCCTGACGCGCTCTATACCATTGAACACCATTTCTCTGCTGAGAAGTTTGAAGTGTTGGAAAAAGTCGCTGTAGAAGCCTTCAAGCTGGGCTATGAAGTGACGGATGCGGAAGAACTTGAAGTGGAAGATGGCGTGTTGCTGATGTGCTGCGATGCTATCAGTGAAGTTGCGCTGAAGGCGGAACTGATCGACGCACAGGTAGAACAGCTGTTAGAGCTGGCAGAACGCCACGGTGTGCATTACGACGGTTGGGGCACTTACTTCGAAGATCCAGATGGTGAAGGCGAAGAAGAAGGCGATGATGAAGATTTTTATGACGAAGATGATGACGGCAAACGCCATTAATCCCCGTCATACTTCAAGCTGCATGTACGTTGGCTTTCCTCGTTCACCCCAGTCACTTACTTGAGTAAGCTCCTGGGGATTCACTGCGTCGCCGCCTGCCTGCAACTCGAATTATTTAGGGGATAGCTTGTAAATTCCCGAAAGAACACGCTCACCGAATGCCGCAGGAATACCCTGCGGCGTTTTTATTTGCCATTACAGCAGCTTCAGCATCGTCACTTCACAATCGGTATGGCCCGTGTTGCCCATTGAATGGGGAATCGGATCGAAGCCCAGAGATTCATACAACCGAATTGCACTGGTCAGGTGGCCGGTTGTTTCCAGATAGCAACGGCGAAAGCCGTGCTGACGAGCAAAATCAAGCGCCTGTATCGCCAACTGACGTGCCAGTCCTTTGCCGCGCACGACGGGTAGAAAATACATTTTCTGTAATTCACATACATCTTCTTCTCCCGCGACCAGCGGGGCAATGCCGCCACCGCCAACCACGCGTCCCTCATATTCAACAATCCAATAGGCGCTTTTTGGCTGGTTATACAGGGCAAACAGCTTATCCAGATTAGGATCGGAAACGGTATAGCCTTTGTCGGCCGTCAAACCAAATTCGGCAGAAACTTGACGGATGACCTGAGCGATAGCGGCATCGTCCTGCGCGGTGATTGGGCGTACCTGAAGATTGGCGGAGGTCGCGGTTGTCATAATACGTACTCTTGTTCTTACGGTTGACGAGGGTAATAATCTTGGCCGATTGTAATACCATTTCAGACCACATTGATGCAACGTCTATACCCGCCATACTTCACGTTACCTCTGTGTTGGCTACTCTGCTGGTTTCTCTATTCCCTGTAATTAATAAGTATATGAACTTGTTTGATTTCTGTTAACTTTTATTGTTGTCATTAACAGGACATGCTTAAATAAGCCGCTTTTTGTATGCCAATAACGTGTTGAATGATGCGTTTATGAGGCTTATTTCTTTTAGGATGAAAGGTTTATGACAATCAAGACTTCAGAAAATAGCACGCAGCATCGCGTGCAGTTTCATGGTAAAGCTGGGGAATATTTTGCAATTTGGCTGGTAAATGCGTTATTAACGGTCATCACTCTGGGTATTTATTCTGCCTGGGCTACAGTGCGCCGCCGCCGTTATTTTTACGGTAATACGGAAATTAACGGTGACCGCTTTGATTACCATGCCCAGCCTATTCAGATCCTTAAAGGGCGCTTGCTGGTTATCGGCGGCCTTATTCTGTTTTATATCGTAATGATGATGTCACCAACGCTGGGGACGATTCTCGCGTTGGCATTTGCTGCACTGATTCCGATCCTCGTGATCCGCAACTGGCGTTATGACGCCATTATGTCTAGCTACCGCGGCATCCGTTTTAATTATCATTGCCAGACGGGCCGTGCATATTGGGTCTTATTGCTTTGTCCTATCCTGCTGTTGCTGGCTTTTTATATCGCTCTGGTTGTTGTTGTCATGATCGGTATGCAGAGCAATAGCCCTATTCTGATTGGGTTCATTGCGCTGGCCATTGCTATTCCAGGGTTTGCCGCAGTAAATGGCATCATGAAAATGATGCAGCTCGATTTCTATGTGAATAACCTGTTCTTCGGCAAAACAGCGTTTAAAGCAGAATTGACGAAAGCGGTATTTATTAAGTTCTCCCTGATTAGCCTGCTGATTTTTGTTCCTTTCCTGATCGCGGCGCTGTCATTCATGAGCTCGTTCTTTTTCACGTTTTTCCAAACGATCATGATGGGCGGTGGAAATGAAGAACTTGTACTAATGATGCTGCTGAGTAATGTCTTTAATTTTGTCATGATGATCATTGTGACGTTGCTGGGCGTGCTGGTTTCCAGTAGCTATCTGGTCGTCGCACAGCGTAATTATCTGTTTAACCAGACCTCGCTGAACGGTGGTGTGAAATTGCACTCTTCCATGCAAACGATGTCTTACATGGGGCTGCTGATAACCAATAGCCTGATCACTATTTTCTCTTTGGGTTGGGCTGCACCGGTGGCAGAGATTCGTCATGCACGTTATCTCGCGAATGCCACTGCGGTTGAAGGCGATCTGGAACTGCTGCACGTTCAAGCACACCAAGACACAGCAAACAGCGCACTGGCCGAAGAAGCGGTACAAGCCCTTGATTTGGGTGTCGGTCTATAAGGCTGTAATATGAATATTGAGGGGCATTATCAATACCCCGGATTGGCGGCCCGCGTGGCCGCTTCTCTTCATTTAACGGACAATGGTTCGACGATGGTGCTGAACACCGGGTCATCGAACACAACATTTGCGTTGGAGCAGGTCACGGTTTCCGATGCGCTGGGTTCCATTCCTCTGACGCTAACCTTTCCTGACGGCGGCCGTTTTGTGCCTGCCGACGATCCCACCTTTCGCGCGTGGTATTCTGCGCGGCGTCGACCAGGGCTTGTTCATCGCCTGGAACGGCATAAGCGTGGCGTCATTCTCACGCTATTTGCCACGATTTTGATCGTCATAAACTACGTTTACGTGGTGCTGCCTTGGGCGAGTTCCGCACTGGCGCTACGCATTCCTACCGTTATCGAACAGCAACTGGGACAAAATACGCTGAAGCTGCTGCGGCACAGTGATTTTAAGCCTTCCAAGCTGCCTATTGAACGCCAACAAGAGATGCAAACGCTGTTTCAACAGGTAATGCCTGCTGACATGCGGGAAGATAAAACGCCGCTGCGTCTTGAGATCATGTCTGCGCCTATCGGACCCAATGCCTTTATGCTGGCAGATGGCACCTTGATTATCAGCGACGATCTGGTGAAGCTGGCGAAAAGTGATAACGAGTTGGCCGCGGTGATGCTGCATGAAATGGGGCACCACGCCTATCGCCACCCAATGCGCATGGTGGTGCGCTCATCGCTGGTGTCGCTGACGTTCATGTGGATGACGGGCGATGTCAGTGGAATCGGCGATACCGTATTGCAGTCTGCCGCCTTCATTAACGAAATGCAGTTTTCCCGAGATATGGAGCGGGAAGCCGATGCATGGGCAATAGCAGAAATGCAGCAGCAGGGACGTTCACTTCAGTCAATGCAGGCAATGTATCAGGCCTTGATCGCTAAAGACCGCAGTCAGGATGAAATTGATTCGCTGGATTTACCTGACTGGCTGAGTACGCACCCGGATATGGATGAGCGTCTGGAAACGATTGAAAGAGAAATGAATAAGCACTAATCCTAAAATCTTGATTCCCAACCCTTAATTAACCTCCTGTCTGATGTCGATCGTGTGCGGTGTCACCGCACACGATACCCTTTCTGTTAGAAATCTGAGCGAAAAAAAATGCGCCTTGCTGTTTTTATGCGCGTCTATTTCGAATTGGGGATAGGAGCAATGTGGTAGGGCGCTTAGGCAGGAATACGTTAAATATCATCCTATTAAAAACTTCTTGTAGAATCTCTCGTGATAAATAAAAAAATCAGAGAATAATCTCTTTTTATTATTAGTCCGCTTATGTTTATTGGGATTTTTCCTAATAGACATTAAAATCGCGGCTTCACGACTTCATGATTACCGAAGAGCTATTTATGGTTAACCGAATTCTATCAGGGGTGGTGGGTGCATTTCTGTTAATGCTGTCACCATTAACGCATGCACAGACCAATTTTCCGGAGCCTAAAGAAGGCGACTGGATCGCGTCAGAATTTACCTTCAACAACGGCGAAAAATTAAAAGATCTGCGAATTCACTATTACACCATCGGTGATAAAACCAAGCCCGCGGTGTTATTGCTGCATGGAACGAACCAGCCGATTAAAGCACTGTTAGCAAATGGCTTTGGCGGAGAACTTTTCGGGCCAGGTCAGGCGCTGGATAGCAGCAAATACTTTATTATCATGCCGGAGAGCATTGGTTCTGGAAAATCCTCCAAACCTTCAGACGGCTTACGGATGAAATTCCCACAGTACGATTATAACGATATGGTGCAGGCACAACATCGTTTGATCAAAGAAGGATTGGGGATTAATCACCTGAACCTAGTGATGGGATATTCCATGGGTGGCATGCAAACCTGGCTCTGGGGTGAAAAATACCCAGATATGATGGATGCACTGGTGCCAATGGCGTCGCTGCCAAATGAACTTTCCGGCCGTAACTGGATGATGCGCCGTATCTTGATTGAATCTATCAAGAACGATCCTGTGTGGAATAACGGTGATTATACTCAGCAGCCGCCAACGCTAAAAACAGCCAACATTATGTTTAGCATTGCTACCACTGGCGGCACACTGGCGTATCAGAGCAAAGCGCCGACGCGTGCTCAGGCGGACAAGTTGGTAGAAGATCGTCTCGCTGCGCCTTCAACCAGCGATGCCAATGACTTTATTTATCTCTGGGGATCGTCTGCAAATTATAACGCGGCACCGGATCTGAATAAAATTAAGGCCCCTGTTCTGGTGATTAACTCTGCGGATGATGAGCGTAATCCGGTTGAAACCGGCATTCTGGATAATGAACTTAAGAAAATTAAGCAGGCAACGCTGTTCCTTATTCCCGCCAGCAAAGATACCAGCGGGCATGGCACGATGATGTCGGCGAAATTTTATAAAGATGAGCTGCAACGTTTCTTAGACAAAAATCAGTCTCAGAAAAAGAATAAAAAATAAATTCTAATGACCGACGGAAAGCCAATTTTCTGTCGGTCATTATCTTCTTTGTACGTTTCTTTATTTTATTACGATTTTATAACGGATTTATTTCAGGCTGTATAAATGAACACGTCTGGAAATTGAAATATAACGACTATTGCGTAAATAACTGAACGGTTCCGCTATAGAACTGGCGCTCACCCTTTCTTATTTTCAGACCACAGGGATAATTTATGTTTCGTAAGATAAAGATCCGTACTGCACTCAGCATGATGGTGTTCTCGTTAGCGGCGTTACTGCTTTTTGTCGGCGTTTTAGGGCTGATTGCGGTTCAGTCAGGGAACAAATCATTTGCCCGCGTCGATATGGAAGTGCTGCCAGGGCTGGTGGCGCTGAATGACAGTTCCGAACTGCTGTTGCGTGGTCGGTTGGATTTACGTCTGTACGAATCATTAATGGGGAAAGGGGACGTTGAGGCGGCTAAAGTCGCGCTGGGACGCGCCAGAGGTAAGGTCGATGGTGCTAGCGAAAAATGGCAGGAATACCTGAAATATCCGCAGTCTGAACAGGAGAAAGTGATTTCTTCGGACATGGCTGAGAAGCGCAACGCGCTGATGCAGGACTTTATCGATCCGGCATTTGTGGCGCTTAACGCAGGGAATCTGGATGAATATCGCCAGCGTGCCGGGAAATCGACGGTGCTGTACGCCGCGTTTGATAAATCCTCTAAAGCATTGGTTGCCTTCAAGCTGAAGAGCATTGATGAAGCCTACGCGGATTCAAATGGACGTGTGGAACTGATGGAAACCATCCTGTACGGTGCGATTGCCTGTGCGTTGCTGCTGGCGGCGCTGGCTTGGTCTGTGATGACCAATATGATCGTGAAGCCGCTGAACCAGGCTATTTCCGTCTTTGACCGCATTGCTGAAGGCGACCTGCGGGCGCAGATTGATAGCAGTGGGAAAAACGAAATCGCCCACCTGTTTGCCGCCGTTCAGCGCATGCGCGACGGACTGGAAAACATGGTGCGCGTGGTGCGTAACGGAACCGATGCGATCAGCGTTGGGGTAGAAGAAATCGCATCCGGCAACATCGATCTTTCCAGCCGTACCGAGCAGCAGGCAGCCTCGTTGGATGAAACGGCTTCAAGTATGGAGCAGATCATGTCGACGGTGAAAAACAACGAAGACAATACTCGCAAGGCGAATCAACTGGCGCAGAAAGCCTCTGATTCCGCGTCTCGCGGCGGGAATGTTGTCTCCGAAGTGGTTGATACCATGCGTTCTATTAAGATGAGTTCCGCCAAGATCTCCGACATTGTTGGTGTGATCGACGGTATCGCCTTCCAGACTAACCTGCTGGCGCTGAACGCTGCGGTAGAATCTGCGCGTGCAGGTCAATACGGTAAAGGCTTTGCGGTGGTTGCCTCCGAAGTGCGGATGCTGGCTGCGCGTAGTGCGACGGCAGCGAAAGAGATTGGCACGATGATTGATGCTTCTCTCAGCCGTATTGAAAAGGGCGCTGGTCTGGTTGAAGTGGCCGGTAACACCATGGACGAAGTACTGATGGATGTGAAGAAAGTCGTCGATATCATGGATGAAATCACGCTGGCTTCCAGCGAGCAGAGCCGAGGCATTTCGCAGATTAATATCGCTATTAATCAGATGGATGGTGTGACTCAGCAGAATGCGTCATTGGTCGCAGAAGTGGCGACCTCAGCGAATGCGCTTCAGGAACAGGTTATTAACCTGCAACAGTCCGTCTCCCGTTTCCAAATCGCAAGAGAAAACATGGAGATGGGCAACGTGTTGCCCGGTTTGCGTCAGAACATTGCGCTGGCCGATGCCCGCTAATCGTTAAATACCTTCATCGCCTGTTTTCGCCAGTGTTGTTTTGGCGGCGAAAACAGGCGACTAATGCACATATTCATTCTGCTATAAATGGCACAGGAACCGCCAAGGTTAGCCAGACGCCGTTATCCGCCTGATAAAAAATAAACTCCTGTTGATGCATCTCCAGCGCCTTTATTTTTAGTACCACGGGCTTGCCATGCCGCTGGCCGACTTTTATCGCCGTTGCTTCATCAGCAGACAAATGCACATACTGACGCGAGCCGGGAAGCAAACCCAGCTGATTTATTGAGTCGATAAATCGGGTCGCCGTGCCGTGGTAAAGCAACTCGGGCGGTGTTTTAGGCTTGTAACGCAGATCGACCTGTGATGATGAGTGCCCCTGCGCTGCACGGATCGATAAACCATCCGGCGAAATAGAAAAGCGCTTTTTGTCGCTGTTATCAACCACAGACTGAATCACCTCTCTGGTAAGAAGGCGTCCGTCTTTTGCCGCGCCGCTAATCAGGTCAGCAATGTTTGCCCATCCTTCGCTGTTCAGCGTGAGCCCAATGGCTTCGGGCTTGTGCCGTAACACGTAGCTAAGAAACTTGCTGATATCATCATGATTCGTGTTGCTCATGTGTTCTCGATCCATGCATTGTGCGAAGCGAATAGATTGTAATTGAAATACTTTCTACGCGAATAAAAAGTAAAAAGCCTCGTTTTGCAACGAGGCTTTCATATTTACCATACTACTGTTGGAAATAGATTAACGTTACAGCGCTGCGATGACCGCTTGCTGCTCCAGCAGTTTGGTTTTCGCTACGGCGTAGCCATCCATTTTCTCACGTTCTTTGGCAACGACCGCTTCCGGTGCTCGTGCCACAAAGCCTTCGTTGGACAGCTTGCTTGCGATGCGCTCAATCTCTGCTTCGAGTTTCGCCACTTCTTTCGCCAGACGATCCAGTTCTGCTGCTTTGTCGATCAGGCCTGCCATTGGGATCAACAGCTCGGCACCCTCGATGAGTTTAGTGACGGAAACCGGACCTTTGTCGCCCGCTGGCAGCAGCGTAATGCTTTCCAGACGCGCCAGCGTTTGAATAAAGCTAAGGTTTTCTTCCACACGACGCTGTGCTTCAGCGGTGGCATCGCGCAGTAAGACTTCCAGCGGTTTGCCCGGCGCGATGTTCATTTCTGCACGAATGTTACGTACGGCGATGATGGCCTGTTTGATCCACTCCAGATCGTTCAGTGCTAGCGTATCTTCCTGCGCGGCATCGAACTCAGGGAATGGCTGCAACATGATCGTGTCGTCGTTAATGCCTTTCAGCGCTTTAACGCGTAGCCAGATAGTTTCGGTAATGAACGGAATAATCGGGTGTGCCAGACGCAGCAACGCTTCCAGTACAGTCACCAGCGTGTGGCGTGTACCGCGCAGTTCCGCTTCCGAGCCACCGTTCATCACTGGCTTCGTCAACTCCAGATACCAGTCGCAGAACTGGTTCCAGGTGAATTCGTACAGGATGTTGGCGGCAATATCGAAGCGATAACCGTCCAGCGCATCGCGGTAGGCTTTCACCGTACGGTTGAATTCTGCCAGAATCCAGCGGTCAGCCAGCGACAGCACGAGCTCGCCACCGTTAAAACCGCAATCCTGCTCTTCGGTGTTCATCAGAACAAAACGGCTGGCGTTCCACAGTTTGTTACAGAAGTTGCGGTAACCTTCCAGACGCTTCATGTCCCAGTTGATGTCGCGGCCAGTGGAGGCCAGCGCCGCCAGCGTGAAGCGCAGGGCATCTGTACCGTGAGGTTCGATACCGTTCGGGAACTGCTTCTCGGTGCGCTTGCGGATTTTTTCTGCCAACTGCGGCTGCATCATGTTGCCGGTACGTTTCTCCAGCAATGCTTCCAACGAGATGCCGTCTACCATATCCAGCGGGTCGATCACGTTCCCTTTGGATTTGGACATCTTCTGGCCTTCCTCATCACGGATCAGGCCGGTCATGTAGACAGTATGGAATGGCACCTGCGATTTACCGTCTTCATCTTTGATGAAGTGCATGGTCAGCATGATCATGCGGGCAATCCAGAAGAAGATGATGTCGAAGCCGCTGACCATCACGCTGCTTGGATGGAAGGCTTTCAGGTCTGGCGTTTGCTCCGGCCAGCCCAGCGTAGAGAATGTCCACAGTCCGGATGAGAACCAGGTATCCAGTACGTCTTCGTCTTGGTTCAGAACGACATCGTCAGCGAGATTGTTTTCACTGCGAACTTCCGCTTCGGTACGGCCGACGTAGACGTTACCGTTAGCATCGTACCAGGCTGGGATGCGGTGACCCCACCACAGCTGACGGGAAATACACCAGTCCTGAATGTCACGCATCCAGCTGAAGTACATATTTTCGTACTGTTTTGGCACGAACTGGATGCGGCCATCTTCCACGGCTTCTACCGCAGGCTTAGCCAGCACGGCAGCACGCACGTACCACTGGTCGGTTAGCATCGGTTCAATGACGACGCCGCCACGGTCACCGTAAGGAACGGTCAGATCGTGCGCTTTGATCTCTTCCAGCAGGCCGAGCTCATCGAATGCGGCTACCAGCGCTTTACGCGCGGCAAAACGTTCTAAACCTTGGAAAGTCTCTGGAATGTCGCTGTTGTAAGCGGTGCTGGCTTCGCCATTGGTATCAAAAATTTCAGCGCTCTGGCGGATATCACCGTCGAACGTCAGGATGTTTACCATCGGCAACTGGTGGCGTTTACCGACTTCGTAGTCGTTGAAGTCGTGAGCTGGCGTGATCTTCACACAGCCGGTGCCTTTTTCCATGTCGGCATGTTCGTCGCCAACGATCGGGATACGACGGCCAATCAGCGGCAGGATCACGTCTTTTCCAATCAGATCTTTATATCGCGGATCTTCTGGGTTAACAGCGATACCGGTATCACCCAGCATGGTTTCCGGGCGAGTCGTGGCAACGACCAGATAGTCTTTCCCTTCGGCGGTTTTCACGCCATCGGCCAGCGGATAACGCAGGTGCCACATTGACCCTTTCACATCGCGATTTTCTACTTCCAGATCGGAAATCGCGGTGCGCAGTTTCGGATCCCAGTTCACCAGGCGCTTGCCGCGGTAAATCAGGTCTTCTTTATACAGACGGACGAAAACTTCTTTCACCGCGTTGGACAAGCCTTCATCCATGGTGAAGCGCTCGCGTTCCCAGTCAACGGAGTTGCCCAGACGGCGCATCTGATTGGTAATGTTGCCACCGGATTCGCCTTTCCACTGCCAGATTTTGTCGATGAACGCATCGCGGCCATAATCGTGGCGAGTTTTGCCTTCTTCTGCGGCGATCTTGCGCTCAACGACCATCTGCGTGGCGATACCGGCGTGGTCAGTACCTGCCTGCCACAGGGTGTTTTTGCCCTGCATACGCTGATAGCGGATCAACGTATCCATAATGGTTTGCTGGAAAGCATGACCCATATGCAAGCTGCCGGTGACGTTGGGCGGCGGGATCATAATGCTGAAACTTTCTTTACTCGTGTCGCCATGCGGCTTGAAGTAGCCTTGCTTTTCCCAGTGTTCGTAGAGCGGCTGCTCGATATCTTGCGGGTTATATTTCGTTTCCATTATGCTCAAAATTCAGTGAGTTGGCGGCGTAGCCGTGGTCAATCGGAAGCCGACGCTGCGATAGGTTTTATAGCGGTCGCGCGCCAACTGTTTCAAGGAGTCTTCGTAAGGGACAAAGTCTATCACTTCATGGAAAGCGGTGGCAAAATCTGCGAACTGCGGCAATAGGCTGATCAACAGGTCGCGTGGCGCATTGCCACGTCGCTGTGGCCACGCAAGTTCGACCGGTGCGCCGTGACGCGGCCCTTCGCCTGCCAGATTATGCGGCACGAATGCGTTGGGGTCTCTTTGCCACAGCGCCTCGTCAAGCCTGATGGCCTGCTGCTCGTCTTCGCAGGCAATCAGCACGCGCTTTCCTGCTCGCCAACGTTCTGCCGCCAGATCGCAGGCCAGTGCCTCATGGGCGCTGAGCTCACCGCTTTTGCTGTCGTGTTCAAGAAGATAGAACGTTGCGTTTTTCATTGTTTACACTATTGATTGCTAAGAGCCAGAAAGTGATAAGGGCCGGAAGTCCGGCCCATAAGACGACAATTGCTTGATAAGGATAAGGCAATCGCTGGCTTTGGTCATCGTCGTTGACGCGAAAGCCTTATTCTACGTCGTTCTGTCCGGCGCGGTTAAGCAGGAACTGTGATAACAGTGCGACCGGACGGCCCGTTGCGCCTTTGGCTTTGCCGGAGCGCCAAGCGGTGCCAGCAATATCCAGGTGTGCCCAGCTGTACTTGCGTGTAAAGCGCGACAGGAAGCAGCCAGCGGTAATTGCACCGCCTGGACGACCACCAATATTCGCCATATCGGCAAAATTGGACTCCAGCTGTTCCTGGAATTCGTCGGTCAGCGGCAGACGCCATGCGCGGTCGCCAGACTGCTCGGACGCGCTCAACAGCTCATGTGCCAGCGGATTGTGGTTGGCCATCAGCCCGGTGATGTGGTGCCCCAGTGCAATCACGCATGCGCCAGTCAGTGTCGCGACGTCAATGACTACGTCCGGCTCATAACGCTCAACGTAGGTCAGCGTATCACACAGGACCAAACGACCTTCCGCATCGGTGTTCAGCACTTCTACCGTTTGGCCGGACATTGTAGTCAGCACATCGCCAGGGCGGTACGCACGTCCGTCCACCATGTTTTCACAACCTGCCAATACGCCGATGATATTCAACGGCAGCGCCAACTCGGCCGCCATACGCATCACGCCGTAGACCGTAGCCGCGCCGCACATGTCGTATTTCATTTCGTCCATGCTGTCGGCAGGTTTGATGGAGATACCGCCGGAATCGAACGTTAGCCCTTTACCTACCAGCACAATTGGGCGGTTTTCTGGGTTTGGATCGCCTTTATATTCGATCACGGACATCAGCGATTCATTCTGCGAGCCCTGACCGACGGCCAGATAGGCATTCATGCCCAGCTCTTTCATCTGCTCTTCGCCAATCACGCGCGTGATAGTGTTCTGGCTGTAAGTGTCGGCCAGCTGACGTGCTTGAGAGGCCAGATAAGCGGCATTGCAGATATTCGGCGGCATGTTGCCGAGATCTTTTGCGGCTTTGATGCCCGCAGCAATAGCCAGACCGTGCTGGATAGCACGCTCGCCGCTGGTCAGCTCACGGCGAGTCGGCACGTTAAATACCATTTTGCGCAGCGGACGGCGCAGTTCGACCTTATTGCTCTTCAACTGATCGAAGGTATATAGCGTTTCTTTCGCGGTTTCGACGGCCTGACGCACTTTCCAGTACGTGTTACGACCTTTCACGTGCAGTTCGGTCAGGAAGCAGACCGCTTCCATCGAACCGGTTTCGTTCAAGGCGTTGATCGTTTTCTGAATCACCTGTTTGTACTGGCGTTCATCCAGTTCGCGCTCTTTACCGCAACCAATGAGCAGAATGCGCTCGGAAAGAATGTTAGGTACATGGTGCAAGAGCAGTGATTGCCCCACTTTGCCTTCTAATTCACCACGGCGAAGCAACGCGCTGATGTAGCCGTCGCTGATTTTATCGAGTTGTTCGGCAATAGGGGACAGACGACGCGGTTCAAACACGCCGACGACAATGCAGGCGCTGCGTTGTTTTTCCGGGCTACCGCTTTTTACGCTGAACTCCATGTACTCTCCTGAATCTTAAAGACAAAAGCGGGGGCAACGGCTAGTATGTGATACTCCGTAATACTTTCCCGCCGTTGCGTTAACATAACTTGTGTTAATCTTAACGACGTAACGAACCTGTTTTGGTGACTATAAGCAGGTTCTGATACAACAGTTCAAACGCAGTGTGTTGTAATACCGTTTTAGCTATGAGGGCTGCCAAAAATGAGTATAAATGGCGCGTTAGCGAAGAAACTATCGATTTTCCTGCAAAAAGACAAGTTTTCACAGGCGTAATTAAGCGTGATCATCATTCGATATCTGGTACGGGAAACCTTTAAGAGCCAACTGGCCATCCTTTTCATTCTGCTACTGATTTTCTTTTGCCAGAAATTAGTACGGATATTGGGCGCTGCTGTTGATGGTGAAATCCCGACAAATTTGGTTATCTCCCTGTTGGGATTGGGCGTGCCAGAGATGGTGCAGCTCATCCTGCCATTAAGTCTATTTCTTGGCGTATTGATGACGTTTGGCCGTCTCTATGCGGAAAGCGAGATCACCGTCATGCACGCCTGCGGGTTGGGCAAACGTGTGTTGCTGAAAGCCGCGCTGATCTTGGCGATGTTCACTGCTGTCATTGCAACGATTAATGTCATGTGGCTAAGCCCGTGGTCGTCAATGCATCAGGAAGAAGTGCTGGCGGAAGCGAAGGCGAACCCCAGTATGGCGGCCTTGGTAGAAGGGCAGTTTCAGTCCGCACAGGGTGGCAACGCGGTGCTGTTTGTCGGCAATGTCAAAGGATCGGAGTTCCAGCACGTCTTTCTGGCGCAACTGCGTCCCAGCGGTAACGCACGGCCTTCCGTCGTTGTGGCCGATCGTGGTCATATCACGCAAAACGAAGATGGTGCGCAGGTCGTGACCTTGGACAACGGCTCGCGTTACGAAGGCACAGCGCTGCTGCGCGACTTCCGTATTACGGATTTCACTAACTATCAGGCCGTGATTGGTCACCAGACTGTGACGCTAAACAATAGTGATGTGCAACAAATGGGTATGCGAACCCTCTGGAGTTCTGATGCGCACGATGCGCGCGCAGAGTTCCATTGGCGACTAACGTTGATTGTTTCGGTGTTGATCATGGCGCTGATGGTGGTACCACTGAGTGTGGTGAACCCACGTCAGGGCAGAGTGCTGAGCATGCTGCCAGCGATGCTGTTGTACCTGATTTTCTTCCTGCTGCAAAGCTCGCTGCGTTCTAACGCCAGTAAAGGAAAAATCGATCCGATGGTGTGGATCTGGCTGACCAACCTGATGTATTTCGGTATCGCGGTCATGCTTAACCTATGGGATACCGTGCCGATGCGCAAAATGCGCGCTCGCCTTAAGCCTCGTACGCTTAAAACACAAGGAGCGGCCTAATGTTTGGTGTATTAGACCGCTATATTGGCAAAACGATTTTTACCACCATCATGACGACGTTGTTCATGCTGGTGTCGCTCTCCGGCATCATTAAGTTTGTCGACCAGTTGCGTAAAGTCGGGCAGGGCGAGTATTCGGCGCTGGGTGCGGGGCTATACACGCTGCTAAGCGTGCCAAAAGATATTGAGATTTTCTTTCCGATGGCGGCATTGCTCGGTGCATTACTCGGGCTTGGCCAGCTTGCGACCCGTAGTGAACTGGTGGTGATGCAGGCTTCTGGCTTTACTCGCTTACAGATTGCGACTGCCGTGATGAAAACCGCGATCCCATTGGTATTGCTGACGATGGCGATTGGCGAGTGGGTCTCACCGCAAGGGGAGCAGATGGCGCGTAACTATCGTTCTCAGATGATCTCCGGTGGGTCGATGATCTCTACGCAGGGTGGACTGTGGGCAAAAGACGGCAATAACTTTATCTTTATCGAACGGGTAACGGGCGATAAAGAACTCTCTGGCGTCAGCATCTACCGCTTCGACGATCAAAATAAGCTATTATCTGTGCGATATGCGGCCTCTGCCGAATTTGAAGATGACAGAAACGTATGGAAACTCTCGCAGGTTGATGAATCCGATTTGAGCGACGGCAAACAAATTGGCGGCAGCCAGACGCTCAGCGGCGAATGGAAAACTAACCTGACGCCGGATAAGCTAGGCGTGGTGGCACTGGAACCCGATGCACTGTCAATCCGTGGACTACATAATTACGCCAAGTACCTGAAACAAAGCGGACAGGAATCGAACCGCTACCAGCTCAACATGTGGAGCAAAATCTTTGCACCGGTCTCTGTGGCGGTGATGATGCTCATGGCGGTCTCTTTCATCTTTGGCCCGCTGCGCAGTGTGTCGGCGGGTTCACGCATCGTGATAGGTATCAGCTTCGGCTTCCTCTTCTACCTGCTGAATGAGATTTTCCGCCCGCTCAGCTTGGTCTACGGCATTCCACCTATCCTAGGTGCTATCTTGCCTAGCTCGGTATTTTTGTTCATCAGCGTAGCGCTGCTACTGAAACGCCGATAGAGCTCAATGAGTCTGAAAAAGCGCCGGATGGATTAATCCTCGGCGCTTTTTTATTGTTCACGACAACGTTCACACCACACAATATTGAAGGCAAAGTGGTCATAACGCGTTGCTAAAGATGATTTTTTCAGCACTTAACCGAGCACTGAGTGGATTAACGTTGCGCGTGGGCCGTCAAACGGTATAATGCCCACGTTTTCCGCATACTACTCTCAGTGCCGAAGTGGCGAAATCGGTAGACGCAGTTGATTCAAAATCAACCATCGAAAGATGTGCCGGTTCGAGTCCGGCCTTCGGCACCATTTGATAGTTCGAGAACGTCCGTAACAGTCCGTAAGTTACTAAAAAGAAAGCCGAAAGGCTTTTTTTTTTGTCCTCAAGAGTCCGAGCACATCCGTTGCAATCCAGACCCCACAGGGGGCATAATTGGGGGCATCCCCACTTCGATTAGAAATGTGCCCCCAAAATGAAGCTCAACGCCCGCCAAGTCGAGACTGCCAAGCCAAAAGAGAAAACTTATAAGATGGCAGATGGTGGCGGTCTATATCTTGAGATCACCACGCGGGGATCGAAATACTGGCGGATGAAGTACCGCCGCCCAATCGATAAGAAAGAGGATAGGTTAGCTTTTGGCGTCTGGCCGACGGTTACCCTTGCCGATGCTCGCGCTAAACGTGGTGAAGCCAAAAAATTGCTGGTTCAGGGCATTGATCCTAAAGCTGAGCAAAAAGAAGTACAGGCAGAATCCGCGGGGGCATATACCTTTGAAACGGTCGCCCGTCAGTGGCACGCCAGTAACAAGCGCTGGGGGGATTACCATCGATCGCGGGTTATCCGGTATTTGGAAATGTATATTTTCCCCGAAATCGGCGCATCTGATATTCGTAAGCTGAAAACCAGCCACCTTCTGGCACCGATCAAAGCCGTGGATGCATCGGGCAAACATGACGTCGCTCAACGGCTGCAACAGCGTATTACGGCGATTATGCGTTACGCTGTCCAGAATGATTACATTGAGTCTAACCCTGCCAGCGATATGGCCGAGGCGCTGACCACAACCAAAGCCCGCCACTATCCGGCTTTACCTTCCGTCCGGTTCCCTGAGTTTCTTTCTCGTCTTGCTGCCTATCGTGGCTGTGTAATGACACGGATCGCAGTCGAGCTTTCCTTACTAACTTTTGTGCGCTCCAGTGAGTTACGTTTCGCGCGTTGGGATGAGTTCGACTTCGATAAATCTCTTTGGCGCGTACCGGCAAAACGAAAAGAAATTAAGGGTGTGCGTTACTCGTACCGTGGCATGAAGATGAAAGAGGAGCATATCGTTCCGCTTAGTCGGCAGGCGATGATGTTGCTAAGCCAGTTAAAGCAGATTAGTGGTGATAAAGAGCTGCTTTTTCCGGGTGATCATGACGCAGCTAAGGTTATGAGTGAAAACACAGTAAACAGCGCATTGCGTGCGATGGGTTATGACACTAAAACTGAAGTTTGCGGACATGGATTTAGAACGATGGCTTGTGGTGCATTGGCATTGGGTGAGTCAGGATTATGGAGTGATGACGCTATAGAGCGTCAACTGAGTCATTCTGAGCGTAATAATGTCAGAGCTGCATATATTCATACATCTGAGCATTTGGATGAAAGGCGCTTACTTAATGGTTCAATGGTGAGCTGATTACTTAGATGAGATTAAATCTCAATCTCAATTCATATCTCCATTCGATTACGGTAAAAGGGCTTATTGAAAAAACACCCAATATATATTGGGTGTTTTTCCTTCATTTATACATGGTTGTTCCATTCATTTCTAATTTCGTCGAACTCATTTCTAGAGTTGCACATATTTTTCCACTCTTGGATGATAGGAGGTTGGTCAATACCTAGCATTTCATTTTTTCTAAATATCGAAGCAGCCAACTTTGTTGCACTAAGTTTTTTCTCAAGGTGATTCAAATATTCATTGTTATCAACAAAATCTCTATCATCAATATTTACTTGATATGCTAACCCTCGAAGGATTTTCTCTATGAACTCATCTGAAAGAGTAAATTCACAAGAATTGATTATATATGCAATTAAATCGTAGCACTCAGGAAGTCTAGGGTCTCTATCCCACGCAATTTTATCGCTGATGGCTTGAATGATGGTTAGTGGATATTCATTGTTTCTAATAAATACATAAATTGAGTTGATGGCTTCAATAACATCATTTTTATTGAAACTATAGAGTCCGTTCACTATATCTTTCATTCTCACGAGGTGAGTGCTCTTATTTTTCAGATATAGCATTGTTACTGCTGAATTTACAGGGATTTTGTCTTCTTTCATTTTCTCTAATAAGCTTGAGATTTCATTAATAGACTCAGTGCTTAATTTGTCATTATGATGTTCTAAAATTGTCGTTATGATATTTGTGATATTTCTAAATCTAAGAGTAAATTCCTTAGCTAAATCATCCATTTTTACAAGCCATATCCGATCCTTGACATACCAGTCATTCATTTTTGAAACGATTTCAGATAGAGTTTTCTCAGGCAGGGGTATATGGTGTAGCGCTCCATTGAGTTCAGTACAATACACATCTAACCCACCTGTAATACCAACGCTTTTTCCGTCTTGCACAGGGAATTTGTATGTTTTAATTATAGGGGTGAATTTGTCTGCTATGTTTTCATTATCTGGATAAAGATTGTTTATAAAGAAAAATTTGTAATAACCGCTGTCGATGGGGAATCCAAAGGTGTCACGTTTTGACCAAAGATTTTTTATAAGTTTAGTTGTGTCAGATTTATTAAGCATTTCAAGATTATATAATGTTATGAGCTTTTGTGATGACGCTTTTCTTAATTCTGAACTTTCACTTTTTAAATCGATAATATCTTTTTTTAATTTCGAAGATGCGATTTTTTTAGATATTTCTTTTGGGGGGTTGATTGTAACCCCTAATAGACATTCAAATGGTGTAATGAAATTGTATCTTTGACCCATATGCAACTGGCTATTGTGAGGAGTTGAAGGGAAATCAATGAAAATATCTATCAGCGATATTTTTTGTGAATCACTCAAGTTGGAAATAGTACGCTTTAATAGATCTTTTGTCTCCATATACCAATGGAAATTTTCTGAGTTAAATAATTTAAGCAAAAGACAGATAATGTCTTTCTTTTTCTCAAATGATACTTTTGTAACTAATCGTGATAGAATTTCAGGAATTACTGACAACGTAGAGATTTCTATTTCAAGTTTATCGTTTAATCTATCATCTATTTTTTTAGTGATGATTTGTTCATACTTTTTGTAGTATCCATCAAATAAATCTTCAACCTTTTTCCGTTCAAGAGAAGAAATCCTATTTCGGTTGAATAGACTCTTGGCTTTATCCTTATCAAATGTTCTGAATATTGAAAAAATAGCCCATTCAGGAGAGTATTGATAAATATGTCGAGCTGCATTCTCGACTATTCCACTAAAAATGTTCATTCCCGGTATGTGGAACGGTAGGCCAAGTTCCTCTGCTAGCAGAAAGAAACTAAAAGCATCTAATGACCTT
This sequence comes from Pectobacterium peruviense, assembly GCF_002847345.1. Taxonomy (GTDB): domain Bacteria; phylum Pseudomonadota; class Gammaproteobacteria; order Enterobacterales; family Enterobacteriaceae; genus Pectobacterium; species Pectobacterium peruviense. Next base: position 140,611 of record NZ_LXFV01000005.1, on the reverse strand, counting down.
ACTTCTGTTGGGCTTCCTCCAAAGTAAGTTGTCACCGTTCTTCTGTTAAGATCGAAATCTGTGTCATTAGTATTCCTAGAGGTACCTGGCAGTGACTCTAGTTTGATTTCTAGGTATTTTATTTCTTTTTCAGGGTCACTTCGATATTGTGATAATGCCGCTAAACGCGAGTTATACTCAGATGAATAATCGTCATCTTTGCTGTCTATACGCCAACTGTGTTTAAACATTCGCAGTATATAGATTCCATATGCTTCTTGAGATTCACTGGAATAGTCAATATTTCTTGATGAAAGTAAACTATTTCTTCGAATCGTAGATAAGGTTTCTTCAAGAAGATTGATTGCTTCATCAAGCATTCCAAATTCGGCAAGTAGTCCGGCTCTCTTTATTTCATGCTGAGGAAGGAGTTTGTTTGTTTCCCAGTTAGAGAGTCTGTTTCTGGCTTCATCGAAATTTAAGTTGAAATATGAAAATAAGATATTTTCATAATAATATTCAGATTTCACCTCTGGTGTTAATCGGTCCAGATTCTGAATTAACACATTATTAAGTTTTTTCCATTTGTCGACAAAGCTTTCCTGTCGACAAAACTTCATTAAACTAATTATTATATGAGAGTATTTTTCATCAAAATCAACAATATTTTTATTTTTCATTCCCTCTACGTAAATACTCTCATACTTTTCAACCAGCTTAAATAAGAATTCAGATGTATCATTGAAAATAGGTAGTAATGCTTTATTTAGTCGCCATGTAACTTCATATCCAAAATCAAGATCATCAGAACCATCCCATGCAATCTCATAATTAACAATAGACAACCAATCTCTGGTATTACGCGATAAATTACTTCTGTTTGATTCCGGTAAAATCAGCCAGTTTGGGTATGACTTTCTTGACTGAGTCCATTCGCTAAGACATTTTTTAATTTTCTCAATTTTTAAATCAATGCTATCATTAAAAATAACTCGTTCATGATTAACTTCTATTGGCCATTCTATTAAGTTGTCTTTATTTTTTGATTCGTAGAGGAATTGGATAAAATGTTGGTGTGCTAAATAATGATCTTTATCAAAATCACCGAGGAAACTTAAATCAACAATGGAAATATTTCTTTTTTCTAAAAGTTTACGTTGTGCTTCATTAAATGAAAATAGACCTATCAAGTAAATTTTCGGTGAGTTTTCTGCACCAAGATTATCTCTGATCCAACCAATCCAATTTAGGAAGTTAGGATCGTCACCAGAAAATCCGATTAAACATAGAGTGTTCTCAATCAATGATTGTTGAACTGTGTTCACAAAAGGAGAATTTTCTAAAGGATACTTTCTGTAATCTTCCTCCGTAACAATAAAAGGTCTTTCTGAGGGGAAACTACCATGTAGTTTTATAATTCTTGGTCTTTCAGCATTCATTAAATCATTTTTATTAAGAACAATGTCGTATTTTCTGGAGTCAACATTAACACATGCTCGCTCAAGTAACGTATCGTAATTAGTCGTAAAGACATCAATCCATGGCAAGGAAAGAAGGGAGACGTGTAGCTTGGATGGTTCATATTCTTTATCTGGGACATGATCCATTATTAATTTATCAAGCGTTGCTCTGCCAAATGCAGCCTGAACTTCATCTCCTAACTTTAATACGTTTGAATATCTATTGTCGTTTTTTTCGCAGTAAACACTTTCATAAAAAATGTCACCTAAGTCGTTCCACATTGGGAATTTTCTTGCCTTGTTTGTTAATGGCTTTGCATTCCGACTAAACCCAGCTCCTATCAATATGGCTGCGCGACCGTCCCAAAGGCGAGTTGATATATTATTTAATAATGGTTTTATTTTGTTTTTATTTATCATCACATATTCCATACTTAGTTAAAATAGGTGGTCTAATAATGCTGTGAATTATAATCCGCTTTTGCCTGTTCTGACATCGTTATGGACAAAATACATTCAATACTTCTTTAAAGTAGATTGCTCTGTGATAAAAATAGTTTTGTTATGCCAGCGCGCAATGCTATCCCCGCCACGCCTGCCCGCTTTATGTAGCGCTTTTCATGCAATTGCATGGAGGCGCTCAGGCCGCGCCAGTACTGGCGCTGTAGGGCAGATACGGGGGTAAGTATTGCATGCAATTCCATGTACCGTATGCATGCACGGTCAAAAAATCGCTAGCCAGAGAAAAAAACTCGTAAAAAAGCCCATGCAGTGGTGGGCGATGTCCTGATATTAATGATAATGAAATTATAATCTGGCTAATTAATTCCGTTTAGTTGAGGCCGGGTAATCTTTATATTTTTTCTGCATGACCGGTGATAGCGGAATATCTGGCACCGGCAGATCTTTTCGGTGTGATGGCTGAATAATTTCCTCTATCGACTCCATGGTGCGGAATGTGGCAGAGCATTCAATATTCCGACACTGGTGATAACGCCGTTTCACATTATTCGAAAAAATTTTGCTAGTCCGGGTATGCGCTGCATGGCCACAGAACGGGCAAGGCATCATACTTTCTGACTCCGTGTTTTTAATGCGTCTTCTTTTTCCTTTAATTCCCGGAAAAATATTGTTCGTTTTGCCAGGCTGGATACCGGTGCAAAATCGGCATGCGGCAATGAGGGCGCGTTCAGCCCCAGCGATGACAACACTGGCTCGTTGCTCATATCAAAACGGTAGTTATTCGTTTTCGCCTTGAGCTTTTCAGTAACCAAATCCATTACCACTTTTTCGGGATTCTGCGAGGTAGACACCAGAAACGACAAAACCGGCTCCGGCCGGTTTTTTTTACGTCCAGACACTTCAATATTAGATGCCTCTAATCGTATAACCATTTCCCTGCTTTAGCTGACTCAATAATCATCCCGACCGTGAGCGGTTTTAACGCTTTTGATAGTGGTTTCTTTTGCCAGATTGGATACTCATATTCAAAATAATTTCTTCCATCAAAGTTTGAGTGCTCAATATTAAAATGTCCGAATATATCAAGAAGGAAATCATGAGCATCCTCCGGCAGAAACTGGTAATCATCCTGTAATGTCCAATCTTTAGTGACTTGTCTAATACCGGATTTAAACCAATGCTTCCTAATCGGGTAACGTTGCATTAGATATTGAATAACCTCATTTCCGATATCTCTTTGGTTCATCAGAAATACGTCCATTCAATGCGGTCTTCTGGCCTAGCGATCAGGTTATATTGTCGACGGGTATCTCTTGCTACCAATTGCATTATAGCTATTAATTGGACATAACCTATCCATGGAATATAACGCCCAACAAAAGAGGCAATCTTATTCGTAGGAACCATCTTCAATGTCGCAAGATTCTTTCCCATAGGCGTGAGCGGCCTTAGCCCATAAGGGAAACGTAAATCTCTGAGCAATGCTCGTGATACTCTGGAAGCCACACTGGTTCCGGGCGCCGCAGTGGCGGCGGATAGTTTCCCTGATACCTTTAGATAAGGTTGCCCTGAGAGGATCAGCGCCGCTGCTGTAATCTCTAAACCGGTGCGAGAAGAAAAATTTTCAAGAAAGATCAGGTTAAATAACTCACCAGCAGTTAAATTTCCATGCCCATGATAATAATATGTGTTATTGAGTTCCTCAGTAGTATCCATGAAACCTCCCTGTTTTTAATGTATTTTCAATATTATTTTATTTGGTGTCACATTTATACCGTGATTTTGCTGCTTTCTTGATTGAGTGCTAAATTCAGTATCAAATATCATACTTAAAAGGGGCTGGTTATGTCCGTACAACCTATCCTTGCCAATGCTGCTGTGAGTATCAGCGACTTTAAAAAATCGCCCAATGCCGCGCTGAAAGAAGCTAACGGCGAACCTGTAGCCGTGTTAACCAACGGGCGTATCTCTGGCTATTATGTTTCCCCGGAAACATGGGAAGCTCTGGCCGACTATCAGGAAGATATCGAGCTTGCCAAAATTGCCCGCTCCCGGATGAAGGGGAAACGTGTGAAGGTTGATCTGGATGAGTTATAAGCTGGAGTTTGAAGAGCTAAGAAAGGCGGCTTAGCGTTGCACTTCGGACTTGAATCCGCCGTTCGCCAAAAAGTTGAAAGAGGTTTTACAAAATCCCCACGTTCCCGCCAACCGGCTTCACGGAATGGCTGACTGCTACAAAATCAAACTTCGTTCCGCTGGCTATCGGTTAGTGTATCAAGTGCTTGAGCATGAGATCGTGGTACTGGTTTTAGCTGTGGGCAAACGGGAACGCTCAGAGGTTTATAAAGCAGCCAAAGACCGATTATAAGATCGGGCTCGACTATCTTGTTGTGCGACATACCTATCGTCAAGGTGATGAGTAACTCGTCACCTGTTCACCAACTCATCACCCTTTAATGCATTGATTAATAAAAATAAAAAACCATAGTGAAGAGAGTGAACAGTTTTGTGCAAAATCTTTTTATTCTGGCTAAGCCGCTGTAATTAGACTCTCTCGGTTAGGATCCGTAGCACGGAATCGAATCCGGACGGATGATAATAGATATCATTTACGGTATTTTTATCTATCTCATTGATATATTGCTAAAAATCACTTGGGGGCACAAAAGGGGGCATAAATTATTTATTTTTTAATTTTATTATTAATATTCAATATCTTATTTTTATACATGAGTCCGGCCTTCGCACCATAGTATGAAAATCAAGTCACCTCAGGGTGGCTTTTTTTATGTCCAAAATCGTCCGGTAACGTCAATATCTATCTGTAAAATAACGATTTTAATTTTATTTTCCTCTCTGCGATTTTGTCTGTTTTATCCACAGTGCTCTTTCTTCGTCCATTGACATCCAGATGATTTGGGGTCAGATGAGGGTCAATTCATTTCGATTATGAGTTGACCCCCAAATTATGGCGCTGACCGACGTTGTTGCCCGTACCGTCAAACCCCGCGTGAAAGCCTATAAACTCCCCGTTCTTAGCTGTCTGTCGGATTTATTTCCCCCTTCTTATTTTGGAGATCGCTTCTCTTATATCTACTGTAAACATTGATGGTTATTAACTAATGATGAATTACAGGAAAGCATAGTCGTTTGTTTATAGCGCCATATCCTAATCATGTTATCTCCAGTAGGTTCGCCAGAAAACGGTTGTCAAAACTCCGTCTCAAAGCGATGGACATCAAAGCCGTGCGATGCTAACTGGCTTATGTATAATCACTTCTATTCGTTACACTCTTTGGTAATCCTCATGTCTAACACTAACTTTTCTCAAACGGCTGCCTTTATCTGGTCAGTTGCTGACCTGCTTCGTGGCGATTTTAAGCAATCTCAGTATGGGCGCGTGATTCTGCCTTTTACTCTGCTGCGTCGGCTTGAGTGCGTGTTAGCTGTGAGTAAAGAAGCGGTGGTCGCGGAAGCTGAAAAACTGAAGGCCAGCCCTTTGCCGGAAGAAGGGAGAGAGAAGTTTCTGTTACGCGCCACGAATGGCCTGTCGTTCTTCAATACCTCGCCGATGGATCTTGGCAAGATGGGGCAGAACGATATTAAGGCGAATCTGGAGAATTACGTTCAGTGTTTCTCGAAGGATGCGCGTGAAATCTTTGAACACTTCAAATTTAGTGAGTTTGTTGGCCTGCTGGATGACGCCAATTTACTGTTCAAAATCGTTAAAAAATTCGCCACTACGGACCTGAGCCCGAAGGCCATTTCCAACCATGACATGGGGCTGGTATTTGAAGAGCTGATTCGTCGTTTTGCGGAAAGTTCGAATGAAACGGCAGGGGAGCACTTTACTCCACGCGATATCGTACGTTTAACGACCTCGCTGGTATTTATGGAAGATGATGCTGCGTTATCTAAAGACGGCATCATTCGCACTATTTATGACCCCACTGCTGGCACGGGTGGCTTCCTCTCTTCGGGTATGGAATATGTGCATGAACTTAACCCGAATGCGGTGATGCGCGCGTTTGGTCAGGAACTGAATCCCGAGTCTTACGCTATCTGTAAAGCCGATATGCTGATTAAAGGACAGGATGTTAGCCGTATCAAACTGGGTAACACTCTTTCCAACGATCAACTACCGCAAGACCAGTTCGACTACATGCTGTCGAACCCGCCGTTTGGTGTGGACTGGAAAAAGATTGAAGGTGAAATTAACGACGAGCATCAGTTGAAAGGCTTTAATGGCCGTTTTGGTCCGGGCTTGCCTCGCGTCTCTGATGGCTCTCTGTTGTTCCTTCTGCATCTGATCAGCAAAATGCGTGATACTCATAATCCAGATGGTTCAATCAATGGTGGTGGGCGCATCGGTATTATTCTTAACGGTTCTCCGCTGTTTACCGGTGGTGCGGGTAGCGGCGAGAGCGAAATCCGTCGCTATATTCTGGAAGCTGATTTGCTGGAAGGCATTGTCGCGCTGCCGACGGATATGTTCTACAACACCGGGATTGCGACTTACGTCTGGATTCTGTCGAATAAGAAAGCGCCAGAGCGTAAAGGCAAGATCCAACTGATTGATGGCACCAACTTGTGCGGCAAGATGCGTAAGTCTCTGGGTTCCAAACGTAATATAATGGGTGAAGAGGACATCAAACTGATCACTCGCACGTTTGGTGATTTTGAGGTGGTTGATGCGATTTCTCTTGAAGCATTAGGTCTGGAAAAAGCACCGGAGCAAAAATCTAACCGTGGTCGCCAGTCTGCAACGGCTAAAACGGAAGTGCCGAAAACCTTCGCCAGCAAAATCTTCAACAGTACCGATTTTGGCTACCGCCGCTTGACCATTGAGCGCCCGCTGCGTCTGTCTGCACAGGTTACCGATGAAGCCATTGCCAGCCTGCGCTTTGCGCCGAAGCCATTTAACGCCCCGATGGAGCGCTTGTTTGACGAATTCGCTTCGCAGTGGCAGGACGCTCACTACGGTGATTTTACAGAAATTGAAGCGGAAACTCGCGCCATCATTAAAGCTGAATTTGCCGAGCTGAAAGAGAAGCAAATTAAAGACCTGCTGGACATCAAACTGTGGCTCGCGCAGCGCACGTTAATGGAAAAAGCGCAGCAGATTCAAACTGCGTTAGGCACACAAGCAGGTGGGAAAACGCAGGTCAGTGACGATTTTAACCAGTTCCAGCTTACCCTGAAAGGCGCGCTGAAAACCGCAGGTGTTAAGCTGGATACCAAAGAAAACAAACAGTTTATCGACGCGATTACCACTAAAAACCCAGACGCTGAGCCGGTGGTGAAGAAGGTGCTGAAAGAGGCTGCTCAGCTGCTGTACGGCGCGTTTGAGTACCAAGGGAAAGTGGTGGAGTTCGAGCAGGATGGCGACCTGCGTGATAACGAAAATGTACCGTTAAACCCGAAGGTTGCTATTAGCACGCTGATTGAAGACTACTTCAAAGCCGAAGTACTGCCGCACGTTGCCGATGCCTGGATTAATGCCGATAAACGCGATGCCAAAGACGGTGATATTGGCGTTGTCGGCTATGAGATCCCGTTTAATCGCCATTTCTACGTTTATCAGCCACCGCGCCCGCTGGAAGAAATTGATGCCGATCTGGATGCGGTCAGCGCCGAGATAATGAAGCTGTTGCAGGAGGTACATTCCTGATGGCTGGGCTAAATAAATACAAGGCATATCCTGAATATAAGGATTCTGGGGTTGAGTGGTTGGGGGAAATTCCTCGGAACTGGAAAACCACACCTATATCTAGATTATTTTCTAGAATTAAACGTACTGGGTATACAGAAAAAGAATTGCTTTCTGTTTATCGGGATTATGGTGTTATACCCAAATCCAGCCGAGATGATAACAACAACAAACCTTCAGAGGATTTGTCACCTTATCAGTTGGTGGAACCTAATGATTTAGTAATGAATAAGATGAAAGCCTGGCAAGGTTCTATTGCGATTTCGGAGTATGAGGGGATAGTCAGTCCCGCATATTTTGTTTATCAACCTAATAAAATTCTTTTTGAACAAGCGTATCCAAGGTATGTGCATTATTTACTTCGCAATCCGATTTACGTTACTCAATACTTGAGTCGTTCCAAAGGTATACGTGTAAATCAATGGGATTTAGATCCTGATGAATTTAGAAATATTGAACTACTTTTGCCAAGCAATCATGAACAAGAAAAAATATACAATTTCCTCGATCACGAAACCACAAAAATCGATAACCTGATTGAAAAACAACAGCAACTGATTGAACTGCTGAAAGAAAAACGTCAGGCAGTGATAAACCATGCAGTGACTAAAGGGCTAAACCCTGATGTGCCAATGAAAGATTCTGGGATTGAATGGTTGGGGGAAGTACCGGAACATTGGGTTGTTCGCAGACTAAAACACACATCAAACTTACAATCTGGAATACCTAAAGGTAAAGATTTAACAGGTAAGAATAGTATTTCAGTACCGATGCTTCGTGTTGCTAACGTTCAGGATGGTTATCTTGATCTTACAGATGTGCAATCTATAGATATTGAACCAAGTCAGCTAGAGCGATATTTGCTTCGCGATGGTGATGTATTGATGAATGAAGGGGGGGACAATGATAAATTAGGTCGAGGTGCAGTATGGAATTCTCAGATTTATAACTGTATCCATCAAAATCATGTTTTTGCGATTCGTCCTAATTTTATTGAATCTGAATGGCTAGATATGCTTACTCGTACGAATTATGCCAAATTCCATTTTTATCGTGTGGCTAAACAAAGTACAAATCTTGCATCTATTTCATCAACAAATATAAAAGAAACACCGTTACTTATCCCACCCAAGAATGAAAGAGAAGGAATTATTAAATTTGTTAATTTCCAGCTTGGAAAAATAAAAGCAACGGAAGAATATAGCATTAAGCAAATAGTTCTCCTCCAAGAACGCCGCACCGCCCTAATCTCTGCTGCCGTTACCGGCAAAATCGACGTACGCGACTGGGTCGCGCCAGCGAACAGCGAAATGGCAAACATTGAGGAATCACCGGAGGTGAATGCATGAGCATGGACTCGACCAAAGAAGCCATCTTCCAAAGTGAGATGATTGCACAGATGGTTGAACATGGCTGGGTTGTCGGCAAAGGTGATGGCTACGATCGTGAACGTGCGCTGTATTCGCAGGACGTGCTGACTTTCGTTAAAACGACTCAGTCGCAGGAATGGGAAAAGCTGGTTAAGGTTTTCCCCACCGATACCGAGCGCCATTTCCTTGATGCGTTGGAGGCTCAGCTTAAAAAAGCCGATATCAACGCTACCGATAAACTCTCACGCACCTACGGTACGCTGGGCGTATTGCGCAATGCGCTGAAGATCCGCAATGCGCGTTTTACGCTATGCCAGTTTAAACCCGAACATAATTTAAACCCGGAAACGCTGGCGCGTTATCAGCAGAATATCTGCCGTATTGTGCCGGAACTGGTTTATAGCCCGTATGCGTCGAACGCTGTGTTTGAAGAAACCGGTTTAAAAGCGAAAAAGTGGCGTATCGATCTGGTGCTGTTTGTTAACGGCCTGCCGGTGGCGACGCTGGAATTGAAATCCGAGTTTAAGCAGGCGGTACAAAACGCGATTAAACAATATAAGAAAACGCGTTTGCCGAAAGACCCGGTAACCAATAAGCCTGAACCGCTGCTGACCTTCAAACGTGGCGCGTTGGTGCACTTTGCCGTCAGCCAATATGACGTGTTTATGGCCACGAAATTGGCTGGCGATGACACCTTCTTCCTGCCTTTTAATAAAGGCACGACAGACGGCGGAGCAGGTAACGATATTCCCGAAGATGCCAACGAGTACGCCACCAGCTACTTATGGAATGAAGTTCTGCTGCCGGACAATTTGCTGAAAATTCTCGCCAGTTTTGTGCATCTGCAAATTGAGGAGAAAGAAGACTGGAACGGATTAAAAGTTAAAAAAGAGAGTTTAATTTTCCCGCGTTATCACCAGTGGGATGTGGTGAATAAACTAATTCACGCAGCCACGAAAGAAGGTACCGGTAATAAATACCTTATTCAGCACAGCGCGGGTTCCGGTAAGTCCAACTCTATTGCCTGGACGGCTCATCAGCTTTCGACGCTTTATGATGAGAACGGTGAAAAACAGTTCCACTCGGTGATTGTTGTCACCGACCGAACGGTATTAGACGATCAGCTTCAGGATACGATTTACCAGTTTGAACATGCGGACGGTGTCGTCGGGCGCATTAATAATAAAGAAGGCGACGGCTCTAAATCAGAAAAACTCGCCAGTGCGCTGGAAAACTCCCAACCGATTATTATCGTTACCATCCAGACTTTCCCGTTTGTGCTTAAAGCTATCGAAAACAACGTCAACCTCAAACAGCGAAAATATGCCGTGATTGCTGACGAAGCGCATTCTTCTCAAAGCGGTTCCACGGCGCGTCAGTTAAAAGAAGTGCTGATGACCGAAGAAGCGGATGATGATGTGGTGCTGTCGTCGGAGGATATTCTGGACGCGACCATCGCCTCGCGCAAAGGCAGCAGTAATCTTAACTTCTATGCGTTTACCGCTACGCCAAAAGCCAAAACGTTGGAGTTGTTTGGCCGTCGGCCTAACCCTCTTGAACCCGCATCCAAGAGCAATAAGCCCGAAGCGTTTCATGTTTACTCGATGCGTCAGGCCATTGAAGAAGGCTTTATTCTTGATGTGCTGAAGAACTACACCAACTACAAAGTGGCGTATAAGCTGCTGCAAAAGCTGGATGATCCTGACCGGGAAGTGGACAGTAAAAAAGCTAAAATCAAACTGAACCAGTGGGTGACGTTGCACGAGCATAACGTTTCGCAAAAAGTAAAAGTGATTGTCGAGCATTACCGAAAACATGTCATGCATTTACTAGGCGGGCAGGCGAAGGCGATGGTCGTGACCAATTCGCGTAAAGCGGCGGTGCGCTACAAGTTGGCGTTTGATCAATACATTACTGAGAACCACTACCAGAAAATTAACGCGATGGTGGCGTTTTCTGGCGAAGTAGAATTTGTTGAAAGCGATCAAAATAGCCTCGCGCTATTGAACAAGAAATTCACTGAAACCAATATGAATCTCGGTCTTAAAGGACGGGATATGCGCGCCGCTTTTGATAGCGATGATTATCAGGTGATGCTGGTCGCCAATAAATTTCAGACGGGTTTTGACCAGCCTAAGCTGTGCGCGATGTATGTGGATAAACCCCTTGGCGGTGTGGAGTGCGTACAAACACTTTCTCGCCTGAACCGTATTTATCCGAGCAAAGTGCAGTCTGGCACCTTCGTGCTCGATTTCTACAATGAACCGGATGATATTCTGGGGGCTTTTAAGCCTTATTATCAGACCGCTAAACTGACGGATGTCAGTGACCCACAGTTAGTCTTCGAGCTATTCGAGAAACTTCGCACCAGCGGTATTTTCTTATGGAATGAAGTTGAGCAATTCTGCGACGCATTTTTTACCAAAAACAAATCCAACGCGGCAATTAGCAATATTTGTAAACCCGCCGTTGAGCGCTGGAAAAAGCGGTATACCTCGGCCATTGATGCCTATGTGTTGGCTAAAGAAATCTTTGAGCGCACGAAAAAAACCAACGATGTGGTGTTGATTACCAATGCCGAAAACAGTTTTAAAGACTGCAAGTTGGAAAAAGACAAGTTGGACATCTTCAAGAAAGACCTCGGGAGTTTTGTCCGCTTCTACGAGTTTATGTCACAAATCGTTGAGTTCGATGACAAGGAACTGGAGAAGCTCAGTCTATTTGCCCGCCATCTACGGCCCTTGCTGCATGAACAGAATGTTGAAGAAGATGAAGTTGATTTAAGCAATGTGGAAATGAGTCATTATCGCTTGTCGAAAATCCACGAGCAGCATCTGAAACTTCAGGAAGACGCCGAAGAATATGGCATAAAGCCAGGCAATGACATTGGCACAGCCAAGCCGAAGGATAAGAAAGAAGAGTTTCTGTCGCATATTCTGGCACGTCTTAACGAGCTATTTATTACTGATAATCTTACCGATAAAGACATGATTAATTATGCTTTTAGCGTGCGCGACAAGTTATCAGAAAATCAGGCGGTGATGACGCAGATTGCGAATAACACACGCGAACAGGCCATGCTGGGCGATTTCCCTAAAGCCATTGATGACGCGGTGCTGGATAGCAATGACGCGCAGCAGGACATGATGATGCAATATCTGTCGAACCCTGAGCTGGCAAAAGGTTTTGCGCGGGTGGTGTTTGATATGTTGAAAGGGGCATAGCGCCATTTAGCCATCACGTCAGTTTGCTGATGCGGTGGCACCTTTAGGGTTCCCGTGTTGCTGAGAGCTGGTTTATGCTGAAGCCTGATTTTTTAATTACAAAGAGTCGGCATCAGTTGGTTCTCGATGCGAAATGGAAACTGTTAGATACAAGACATAGCGACCGCAAACGAAAATATGAAATCAGTCAGGCAGATCTTTATCAAATGTTTGCTTACGGACAAAAATATCTGCATGGGCAAGGTGATATGATGTTGATCTACCCTCGTCATCAATCTTTCAATATGCCATTGCCTGTGTTCCGGTTCGATAAACATCTGGCCCTGTGGTGTGTTCCGTTTGATCTTGAACGGGGGCTGTTGGTCGGTGGAGAATGGCAGTCCTATTTTGATTGTTTTAATGCGTTAGAAGAAAATATATCCAGTGCTGAAAATATTAGCTTTTCCTTTCAGTATAGGGATATGAGTTAATTATCATAATATCTGGAGCGTACTACGCCTCTGAAACTAGAATCATTTAGGATATACGATTAATAGGGAATAATGCCGACTGCTTTACTCGTTATGTTTTCATTGTTCCGCATTTTTATGATCGTGAAGTTGTCATGTGCTAATTATATTTTTCATCAACTTTTATAATTAGTTAGATTAAAAATTATTTATCCAGAGTAATTTCTTAAAGCCTGATTTTCTCTGGTTTCCAGTTTGGAATAGTCAACGTATCAATCACAAAATAGGTGCAGGTATAACAATGGATGGTGATTATTTAGCTTTTTCTCGCTACTTGCGCAATTCACTGGCTGATGCTGAGTTTGGTCGGGGGGCCTTCAAAAAAGGTGACGCTAGCTCATTTACGTTGTGGTCATGTGATGAGATGAAATGTGGTCGCGTGAGTGCTCCCACGCTGGATGCGCTATTTTCTAGCGAGCCTCCAGAAACAGCGTGTATTGAAATTGTGTTGCGCCCTTATGTTTATCAACTGCTGGTGCAGCATGGTAAAGAGCGTTTCGCGGGATTACCCGGAACGATTACCCCTATCGTTACCTCTGCAATATTGTCACGCGATGGTTATATATATCCGGGAACGATAACCACGATCCCCAGAGATCTCTTGGAACCATTGCCACTGGGAACATTTTCCATTGGCACTGTCACTGATTACGATCGCTATAAAACGTTGAACGGTACAACCAGTATTGATTATCCACAGACGAATTTTACTGATGAGTCCGACGAACAGCGTGAAAAGAGAGCGGCCCAGTATCTTAAAGACTGGGCGAAATATCTAAGCGATTGTGATGCGCTTTTAAACAATGTGGCAGGAGACTGGCTTGGATCTCCTGATGAATATCTTAAAGCAGAAAGTGGATTTATTCAGAAAAAAGCCAAATCAGATGGCGCGGGGCAACACATTCTCCCGTTGTACGATCATTTTATAAATAGTCAGATCTCGTCACCCTTATTTTCCCGTTTTTCCAGCCTGCAAAGCCCATCTCTGAAGCCACTGCTTCCCCCGTCTTCGGGATTTGCTAAACGACTGGCCCATTCTGGCGATAAATTTCCATTGGCAGATGCGCAACGAGATGCCTTGAGTCATTTCTTAGCAACGGAAGAAGGTGATATTCTCGCCGTCAATGGTCCCCCAGGAACGGGTAAAACAACATTACTGTTGTCCATTATTGCGACACTGTGGAGTCGAGCCGCACTGGAAAAATCAGAGCCTCCGATTGTGATTGCGACATCGACTAATAACCAGGCTGTGACAAATATTATTGAAGCATTTGGAAAAGATTTTTCAATCGGCAGTGGTGTAATGGCGGGGCGCTGGTTGCCTGAAATTCAGAGCTTTGGTTGCTATTTCCCTTCATCAACAAGAGAAGACGAGGCGAGTAAGCGAGGGTTTCAAACTGAGTCTTTTTTTGATGCAAAGGAAAGTCTCGACTATGTTGAAAAAGCGGAGCGAGAGTTTTTAAAAAACGCTCAGGCTGCTTTCCCGACAGAGGGACAACATACGGTTAAAGAGGTTGTAGAGTTGCTTCATCAGGAATTGCTCCAGAATTCCAATGGGCTATCAAATATTGAGTCTGCATGGCAGCAACTCTGTCTGGCTAAAGACGTGTGTCGGAAAACGGCCATAGATATAGATGCGCATTTGCAAGAATTGGTCACAGTTTATGCTGGTGAAGAAGATATATGCCATAAACTTGTTGAGATGCAAAAAGATTGGGATGACTTTGTTGCCAGAGAATCGCTGATATATTCCCTTTTTTATTGGCTCCCACCAATAAAAGCCAAAAGACTCTCTTTTATACGGACATTTTTCCGTCGTTATGCAGAAAATATCTCATCGTTGATTACTTGGTCACAGCCTTCAGATATTGCGCAGCATATAGAAACAGTGATAGCAGATACGCAAAAACGTGTTCGAGAATGCGCCGCTACGCTCAATGAAGTTCGTCCCCTTATTGAACGTAGAACTGCTGCGCAAGATAAGTGGGCAGAAGCATTGCTATCTATCGGGTACTCAGGACTACGAGAGTTAACGTTGCCAGAAGCTGATGCGCTGGCTGATAAAACACTACGTTTTTCCTCATTTCAGCTTGCAACCCATTACTGGGAAGGGCGTTGGCTAATGGACATGCATAAGCTTAGTGAAGTCGATAGAAAAAAATGCCAGGGTGGAAAAGATATAGGAAAAAAACCAGCGTTGTCGCGCTGGCATCGGAGAATGAAGCTAACGCCCTGTGTGGTCATGACAAACTATATGTTGCCGAAAAAAATGAAGATTAAGCAGTTTGTCAGCCAAAATAACTATAATGATGATTATCTCTACAATATTGCTGATTTATTAATTGTGGATGAGGCTGGGCAGGTATTACCCGAAGTTGCGGGAGCATCGTTCTCATTAGCTAAAAAAGCATTGGTTATCGGTGATACAAAACAGATTGCGCCTATTTGGAATGTTGCACCCGCTATCGATATAGGTAATGTCGTGGCGCAGAAGATTTTGTCTGAGCATTCTAAAGATCAACTTCATGAAGATTACGACGTCTTCTCTCAATCGGGTAGAAGTGCAGCCTCAGGCAGCGTCATGGCTATCGCACAGAATGTATCCCGCTATCACTATGATAAAAACATGCCCCGTGGGATGTATCTCTATGAGCACCGACGCTGTTTAAATAATATTATCAGTTACTGCAATGAGTTATGTTATGACGGAAAACTTATTCCAAAACGCGGAAATGAGGTCGATAATTTATATCCTCCGATGGGCTACCTTCACGTAGATGGAAAAGGTGTTAAAGCCAACAGTGGGAGTCGATATAACTTACTTGAAGCCGAGACTATAGCCGAATGGATTGCTGATCAGCGACAAAAAATTGAAGATAAGTATAAAAAGCCAATTTATGATGTTATTGCTGTCGTGACCCCTTTTGGTGAGCAGGCCAAAATTTTACGTAAAGAGATGTCTCAACGGGGAATTTATTCTTTCGATGATGGGGACAGTAAAAATGTCCTCACTGTTGGAACGGTACATTCCCTACAGGGAGCTGAAAGGCCTATTGTTATTTTTTCTCCCGTCTATTCAAAACATGAGGACGGCTCTTTTATTGATGATGACTCGAGCAAACTAAACGTTGCTGTTTCCCGCGCAAAAGACAGCTTTTTAGTCTTTGGGGATATGGATCTGTTCGAGATACAACCTCGTTCTACACCACGTGGCTTACTTGCACATTATCTTTTTAATAGTGCCCAGAATGCCCTTTCATTCGTTTATAAAAAGCGTCCAGATCTCGCATCATCGGTGGCAGAGGTAAAATCATTACATGGGTCAGAAGAGCATGATGAGTTTCTCTTAAGAACATTTGAGCAAGTCGATAAAAAAGTCATGGTTGTTTCCCCCTGGATATCACTGAAACGGATGGAGCAGACCGGTTTTCTGAGTTCAATGGCTGAGGCTCGTCAGCGCGGTGTTGATATTCTTGTCGTGACCGATCGGGACTTTAATACTGAACATCATGATTGTGATGTTGAGAATGAAAAGAAAATCAAATTGTCTAAAACGCTTGCGCATCTTCAATCAAGCGGTATTAAGACCAGATTGGTGAATCGCGTGCACAGCAAAATTGTTATTGGCGATGATAATTTGTTGTGTGTAGGTTCTTTTAACTGGTTTAGTGCATCTCGGGATAATTGGAATGTTCGCTATGATACGTCTCTGGTTTATCGGGGAAAGAATCTTACACCGGAAATCGATACTATAAAGAGTTGCCTACAGCAACGTTTGATTCAGTCTTAACGTTTTCTCTCTGGATGTCTAAATCGAAAAAATACGGTTTAGACATCTTATTCGTTGAGGCTAATTTTTGTGGTGAATAAAAAGTAATATCAATTATATTCGTATTGTTAAATTTTATAATTTCTATTCTTCTGGAGGACTCGTGGAATTAATCGTGACGCACGACATTACCGATAACGATCGGGAAGCGCTTTTTGCTGGCCTTAGAAGCTACAATCGTCAATTTATTAGTCCTGCTTCTTTTGGGCAATTGGGTATTTTTCATCGAAATAGCGCCGGAGTGATGACGGGCGGGCTGATCGCTACACGGAAAGGATTATGGCTGTGTATTGATTATTTGTGGGTAGGAGAAGAATCCAGAGGCCTGAAGCTCGGCAGCGCTTTGGTGAGAGAAGCGGAACAGGAAGCGATTCGTCTTGGGTGCCGCCATGCGCTTGTGGATACGTTTAGTTTTCAGGCACTTCCCTTCTATGAAAAGCAAGGTTATCAGCTACAAATGTCTTTACCTGATTTTCCTGAGGAAGGAATGTTAAGACATTATCTAATAAAGAAAAATATGCAGGCTGCATGATAGTTATCCACCCATTGACCAATGACAAGGTAGTTCAGTTATCACCTTCTTTATAATCATGCCCGTTTATCTTCTCACTGGTGTGAACGTATGGCTTACCAACTTAATCTTAATTGGCCCGAATTCTTAGAAAAGTACTGGCAAAAACAACCTGTTGTATTGAAGAACGCTTTCCCAAATTTTGTCGATCCGATTACGCCAGATGAGTTGGCTGGTCTGGCTATGGAGGCGGAGGTCGATAGCCGTCTGGTCAGCCATAAAAATGGTCAATGGCAGGCCAGCAACGGGCCGTTTGAGCATTTTGATAATCTGGGTGAAACTGGTTGGTCGCTGCTGGCTCAGGCGGTGAACCACTGGCATGCGCCGTCTGCTGAACTCGTGAGCCCGTTCCGCGTATTGCCGGATTGGCGTCTAGACGACCTGATGATCTCCTTTTCTGTACCGGGCGGTGGCGTTGGTCCGCATATCGATCAGTACGATGTCTTTATCATTCAGGGGATGGGTAGCCGCCGCTGGCGCGTGGGCGATAAACTGCCGATGCGTCAGTTCTGCCCGCATCCTGCGCTGCTACATGTTGATCCTTTCCCGCCGATCATTGATGAAGATCTTGAGCCGGGCGACATTCTCTATATTCCACCAGGTTTCCCGCACGACGGTTTCACTCATGAAACCGCGCTTAACTATTCCGTGGGGTTCCGTGGGCCGAACGGTAGAGACTTAATCAGCAGCTTTGCTGACTACGTACTGGAAAACGATCTCGGTGGTGAGCACTATAGCGACCCTGATTTGACCTGTCGGGAACATCCAGGACGGGTTGAAGACTATGAGTTTGACCGTCTGCGCGAGATGATGATCGATGTGATTAATCAGCCGGAAGCGCTTAAAGCGTGGTTCGGTCGTTTTGTGACGACGCCACGCCACGAGCTGGATATCGCTCCGGCGGAACCGCCTTATGAGCAGGACGAGATTGTGGGTGCGCTGATGGACGGCGACGTGTTGACGCGTCTGAGCGGGCTGCGGGTTCTGGAAGTAGGCGGTAGCTACTTCATCAACAGCGAACGGCTGGACACGGTCGATCCGAAAGCGGCTGATGCCTTGTGTCGTTACACTGTTCTCGGTAAACAAGAGCTGGGCGAGGCGCTGGAGAATCCGGCTTTTGTGGCTGAATTAACCGCGCTGGTTAATCAGGGTTACTGGTTCTTCGACGAATAAATTCCCTTCTCTTTAGCGGCTTCTGAGCACGTATTGCATGACGTGATTTGGGAGCCGCGCATTATCGTCCGAATGGCTCGTTGTATAAAAAGCGTATAGGTTCATGCTGCTAATATTCGGCTATCAACCTGACGTCAGTAACGCCAATGTGAAGATCGTTATGACGTTAACTTCTCTTGGCTAAATATTAACTATCCATTGAATTTATTGATAAAAAACCATTCCCTCACGCAATTTAATCAATAACTGAACTATCTTTAGAGCGAGACCCAATTAAATAACTCTGGAGAAATGCCATGTTTCATTTGCCTAAGCTAAAGCAAAAACCCTTAGCGTTACTTCTCGCGATCTCTGTCGGCATGATGGCTCCGTTTGCTTTCGCAGAAACGAAAACACCCGGTACCCTGGTAGAAAAGACGCCGTTAGATACGAAAAACGGCCTAATGGAGGCGGGGGAACAATATCGGATCCAATATTATTCGAAGAGTGGAGTCGATGGCGAAAGCCTACGGGAAGACACCGGCGCGGTTTTCATTCCCAAAGGTGAGGCGCCAAAAGAGGGCTGGCCGGTCGTGGTCTGGACGCATGGGACGATTGGCGTGGGAACATCCTGCGCACCGTCTCTCAATCCGCGTTCCGCTCGGGATTCTCAGTATCTGAATACCTGGCTATCGCTGGGGTTTGCCATTGTGGCACCGGATTATGCGGGGCTTGGGTCTGCCGGCTTGCATCACTACCTCAATTCACGCGGTGAGGCATGGAGCGTGTTGGATAGCGTCAAAGCATCACTGACCGCATTCCCGCTGCACAATCAGTTGACTATCGTCGGCCAGTCGCAGGGGGCACATGCGGCCTTTGCGAGTACGGGCTACCAGCCGAGTTATGCACCGAACCTGAATATCGCATCGACCGTATTGACCGGCACGCCCTACTTTGATGACAAAACCTCGGCGGCAGAACTTTTTGCCGGGGGAAGCGGAGAGGGCGGCGATCCTAAAATCCCTTATGTGATGTATATCTATCTGTCAGCGGCCGATACGAATAAAGGGCTTAATGTCGATGATTATTTTACGCCGAAAGCTGCAGCTCTTGTCGCTGACGCACGTACCATGTGTATCGGTGAACTGACGCAAAAGGTGATGGCCGAGGGGTTGAATGCGAAGAATAGCCTGAAGCCTGCGATCCAGAAATTACTGGATAGCCAAACCGCGAGCTTGCGCTACAACACACTCAATGTTACCCCTCCAGTCTTTATCGGGATTGGAACCGAGGACATCAACGTGCCTACCAAAATGCAGCGTCACTTTGCGGAAGATGTCATTAGTGCAGGGACGTCA
Source organism: Pectobacterium peruviense (assembly GCF_002847345.1). Taxonomy (GTDB): domain Bacteria; phylum Pseudomonadota; class Gammaproteobacteria; order Enterobacterales; family Enterobacteriaceae; genus Pectobacterium; species Pectobacterium peruviense. Next base: position 120,987 of record NZ_LXFV01000005.1, on the reverse strand, counting down.
GCCGATGTGCATGAATATAAAGGCATGGACCACAGCGAAACGGTTAACGTTTCACTGCGTAATTCAGTTCCTTTCGTGTTGGGAAAATAGTTAGACAATACAGCAACACCGTAAACCTCTTGTCCCGGTGCGTCTGCCGGGACATTAGTGTGCTAGCCATCGACGCGTAGCCTGATTTTCCCGACGGTATTGCCGTTGCCGATACCCGAGCGTACCCCACGCCAGCAGGCCGTACAGCCCTGCCAGCATCCACAGATGCCACCAAAATGCGCCGATCTGGGTGAAATCCGCGCCCATCTGATTAAGACGCAATATTCCCTGAATCGTGAAGACAGCAGGAACCCACTGCGCAAGCCAGTTCAGAGGTGCAGGGATCATTTCCACGGGCCAGATGAAGCCAGCAAGAAAGACAATCGGAATGGAAGACAGCAGCACCGCCTGACTGGGGAGATCTTTGCGCGTAAAGGCGGCTCCGATCACCACGCCGAGCCACAGTGTCGAGAGTAGAAAAGGCAGGGTAAACAGCAGCAGTTGGCTCATGCTAGCCTCACGTGCAATACCGTAGGCATCGAGACAAAAACCGAGCATGTAGAGAAGCGAGAGCAGGTAGGCACTGCCAACGACCAGCGTGCGTGCCAGAAGCAAACGCCACGGCGCGGCGTATTGCCAGTAGCGAACGTCGCCAGATCGCGTGCGCTGATTTTGTCCGGCACCGAGCAGGCCGCATCCCATCAACAAAATTTGATGCAGTATCAACATGAAAACACCGGGGACGACGTAATCGACATAGCCCATGGTTGGGTTAAATACCGGTACGGCATTCAGGGATGTTGCCTGCCACTGCGAGCTGGCTGCGGGTATCCCTTCTCCCTGAGCAAGCAGGCGTGAGATTTTGACCTGTGCACCAGCCGTTCCCCCGACTGTCGCCAGAGACTGCGCGATTGCGCCGTAGATCAGGAAGTAGCTGGCATCTGCTGAGTAGCTTACCGTGACGCTTTTTCCCTGCATGATATCGCGATAGAAGTGGCGCGGAATGTAGAGAATCCCTTTCGCTGCGCCATGCAGAAGCAGCGTTTTTGCTTCATCCAGCGTATTGCGCTGCGCCACCAGCTGTACCTCCGGCGTGGCGTCAGCCATAAATGCCAGACGGCGCGAGAGCTGTGTTCCATCTTCATCAACCAGCACCACTGGCAGCTCGCGCGGTGTCTGCGCGAGGTAAGGGCGCGGATAGAGAAAGGAATAGAGCAGGATGCCACCGAACAGGGTGAGTAAGATCGTCGGATCTCTCAGTAAACTGCGGAGCTCAAAGCGGATGAGTGTGGTGAATGTCAGCATGCCGCCTCCTTGTCACCGGATCGGTAGCGCCACAACGTGAGCGGTAGCAGCAGCCAGAATAAGGCGAGCGTTGCCAACGCGGGGGCGATCTGAATGATTCCGGCACCGTAGCTGGTGATGGCAATCGAGATATCCCCATAGTGGGCGACGGGCAGTAACTGCCGCCAGAATGTGGCGAATGTCTCCATCGCTGCTGCTGGAAAGGTGATGCCCATAAACGCCAGTCCGGGCGCCATTAACGCTCCGACAATGGAAACGGCGCGTGCCGGGTCGCGAATCAGCGCATAGAAGGCCATGCCCAGTGCGACGCAGGCGCCGGCGGTCACGCCGATCGAGATAAATAACAGCAGCGCTGAACCGTTGAGTGGGTAATCGAGCAGGCTATACAGGCCATAGCTCCAAATGCCGCCCCATGCCCAGCCAATCAGCCAGTGCGCCAAAAATTTATAACCGATGGCGGCAGTGGGATTCTCTGGCACCCAATGCGCCCCGTACTGATCTTCCCGAGCCAGCGTATTCAGGCCGTACAGCGCGAGCAGCACCGACCAGATCGAGGGAATAATCGCGTTCAGCAAAAACTGGGCGTAGTTGGCATTCTGGTTAAACAGTGCAGTAATCTGCCCGCCAATCGGCACTGCCAGTCCTTTAGCTTCGGGAACGGCTGCTCCCTGAGATAACGCCTGCACGACGGCAATTTTTCCGTTAAAGGTACCCGCTACCAGCGATAACGTGCTGTTGATGACTTTGGCAATCAGCACAAACTGCCCGTTATTCCAGGCGGTAATGGTGGGTGACGTTCCCAAGCGGATATCACGCTCAAAATGGCGTGGAATCACGACCAGCGCGTAGATCTCGCCGCCGCGTAATGACGTCGCGCCTTCGGCCACCGCTGAGAACTGATGGTTCAGGTTGAAAGAGGATGAGGCATCCAATTCTCGAGCGAACTGGCGCGACATCGTGCTGTTATCCAGATCGATCAAGCCGATGGGGAGTTCGCGGACAATAGCGCCAGAGAGCGTCCACCAGGCAATCAACATGGCGAACAGAGGCAGCCAGAGTGCTAAGGCCATTCCCCAGCGATCGCGCCACAGAGCCTTCCATTCGCGCATCATCACATTTCTACCAGTGCGCTCATGCCAACGCGTAGCCCGCTAATGGGTTGAATGGGTCGTGCTTCTACTTCGAACGTACGCATATCAAACCCTTGTCGGGTATCCGTCGCTCGCCATGTAGCAAAATCCCCCATGACGGAAACGTAAGACACTTTAAACCGGAATGTCTGGTTGTTTAATGCTGGGATGCGTGCCTCAAACTCGGTGCCCATTGCAAAGCGCTCAAGGAGATCTTCGCGCACCGCCAACTGTATCCAGATGTCGCTCATGTCCAGCAGGGTGACCACGGGAAAACCCTGTGGCGCAATTTCGCCGTTGCGTAGCAGCACATTGCTGACTTCACCCGTGTGTGGGCTGACGACGCGCGCCTCTGCTAGGTAGGCTTCCACTTCGGCGACGGAACCTGCGGCCATACGGGCTTTTTCCTCTGCGGCAACCAGTGTTTCTTTACGTGTGCCTTCGAGCGCCATTTGGTATTCCTGCCAGGCCATTCCTTCGGTGTAGCGCGCGGCATCCCACGACGCTTTGGCTTCATCCCGTTTTTGCAGCGGCAACACACCTTCCTGATAGAGATTTTGCACGCGCAGGTAGGTCTTATTGCTAAGCTCGGAACCGGCTTTGGCTTTTTGCCACTGATCTTTTGCAGCGGCGATCTGCTGCTCACGTGCGCCTTTTTTGGCCTCCTGTGCCACTGCGCCTGCCGCGGCTTCACCCGCTTTCGCCTGTTCCAGCTTGGCATCGAGTTCTGGCGTCAGGAGTGTGAAGACGAGATCGCCAACGTCGAGCTGCTGGCCTTTTTCTACTCGCACATCAGCAATACGGCCCGGTACTTTGGAAGAGACTGAATACTGCTGTGCTTCGATTTGCCCCTGTAGCCGTATAGGCTCGGGCTGGTAGGCAAGCCAGAAGCGATACGCTATCCAGACCACCACAATCACCAGGATGGCCTGAAGGATCCATTTGCGTTTCGAACGCGAAGAAGAGGGGGATTGTGTCATTGCGTCACCTGTATGGCGTACTGAGTCTGGTAGTCGGAGAATCGGTTCAACTGGCTGGAGATGGCCATCAATCTGGCGATGGAAACCACGTAACGATAGGCTGCGGAGGCTCGCTGTGTCTTGGCTCCGGCTAACTGATTCAGCGCATCAACCACGTCCAGTGAGGTAGACATTCCCTGCATAAAGGCTTTGTTGCGTAACTGAACATTCTCTTCCGCCAGTTTTTGCGTGGAGGACAGCGAGTTGAATTCCTCCAGCGCTTGTCGAGCGTCTCGCCATGTGGTTTCGACCAAGACCTCAAGGTTTTGCCGCATATCGGCTTCCAGATAATTAACCTGCATTTCTGCACTTTTTGCGGCAGCAATATTATCGGAACGGCCTTCACGGCTGATGAGCGGGACGGAAACGCCGACGCCGACCATCCAGTCTGGCGTCGTTCTGGCTGCTAGCGTGTCCTGTTCGTAAAGCTGATAGTTGCCGAACAGGAACACGTCGGGGGCATATTTGGCGCGTTCAATACGGATAAGATCCTTGGCCTGATCGCGCTTGGCTGAGAGCACTTTTAAACCGGGGTGCGTATTGAGCGTTTGTTTCACCAATGCAGGCAGTTCGGGAAGTACTTTGTTGATGAACAGAGAAGAAGAGGGCGTTGCACCTTCCGTCTTGATTAGTTTCGCGAAGACAATTTCGGTCGTCTCCAAACTGCGACGCGCCTTTTGTGTTTCGATTCGCGCCATGTCATAAGCGGATTGTGCGGACAGCACCTCGACTCTGGCAATTTGCCCCTGAGCCTCCAGTTTGCGAGCGTGGTCATAATGCTGCGCCATGCCTTTTTCAATATCTTGACGCGTCTTGATCACCTGATGTGCCATCACCACGCCGTAATAAGCCTGCGCGAGCGCTTCAAACTGCGCTAGCGTGCGGATGATCAGCATTTGTTCTGCCTCATTCACCTGCGCTGCCCGAATCGACTGAGCGGCATCAATTCGACCTCCGGTGAATAGCGGCCAGACGACTTGAACGGAACTGGTTACCACGTTTTGTTCTGTGAAACGGGTGACGAAGGGATTGCCGCTGATGTTAACAAGCTGGTTTAGTGCGGCGAAGATGTCTCGATGATTTGCCAGCGGATTAAGGTCACGGGCGTCTAGTTCGACAGGTTTGTCGAGACGCGTATAGCTTGCGCCTACGTTGATCTGCGGCCAGTAGAGGCCTTTAGCCGATTCTCGCAGGGACTGCGCTCGATCGACCCCCGCGTGTTCGGCAGCAATGCTGTCATCACTTTGCAGCAAGCGGACCCAGGCCTGATTAAACGTAATAGGCTGTCCAAATGCCGTGGAGGCCCAGCACTGTAATAGCAACAGCGCCGCGGGGAAATAAGCCAGAAATCGTTTTTTGCCGTAGGTTAATCGAGGCATGCCAAGTGAAATCATCCTTTTACCCAAATGCCGCCAAATTGATAAAATAAGCCCGCTGAAAAAGCGAGGCCTGTATATACCCGTCATACTTCAAGTTACATGTGTGTTGGCTGCGTTCACTCACCCGAATCACTTACCTGAGTAAGCTCATCGGGATTCCTTCCCTTGCCGCCTGCCTGAAACTCGAATTATTTAGGGTATAGGATAAAGAAACAGGGCTAACGCTGAGGTAAACAAACCGCGCTACCCCTATTATTTTTCGGAGATGATTTAGTTTTGGTCTAAATCCCAAATTATTCAAATAATATAAGGGATTGAATTGGAAAATTTATTTTTAGGGAGGATATGCGGTGCGGGATAAGTGGCGAGTCGTTAATGACGCCAGCATTCTTCTAATAAAAATAATATCTTAATATATAATTAGCCAGAAAAGACTCGGAGTTTCCTCCGAGCCAGTGTGACAATAATCAAGCTAGTGATAAAAAACGATAATTAAACGGCTTCGTTTTCGTCGGTGTAGCGTTTGGCTTTGTAGGCTGGGTGCATCAGGTTCTGGATAGAGAAAATGTCGTCCAGTTGTTCTTCGGTGAGCAGGCCGCGCTCCAGAACGACTTCACGCACGCTCTTGCCGGTTTCGGCACAGATTTTTCCAACGATATCGCCGTTGTGGTGGCCGATGAACGGGTTCAGGTAGGTTACGATACCGATAGAGTTGAATACGTAAGCTTCACACACGTCTTTGTTGGCGGTGATGCCGTTGACGCATTTTTCCAGCAGGTTGTAGCAAGCGCTAGACAGAATCTGGATGGACTCGAACATCGCCTGTCCGATAACAGGTTCCATCACGTTCAACTGCAGCTGGCCTGCTTCTGCCGCCATGGTGACGCAGGTATCGTTGCCGATCACTTTGAAGCACACCTGATTCACGACTTCTGGTACAACGGGGTTAACTTTGGCTGGCATGATGGACGAGCCCGCCTGCAATTCCGGCAGGTTGATTTCGTTCAGGCCAGTACGCGGACCGGAAGACAGCAGGCGCAGGTCGTTACAGATCTTCGACATTTTAACTGCTACGCGTTTCAGGGCGCTGTGCATCATGACGTAAGCACCGCAGTCGGAGGTTGCTTCGATCAGATCTTCAGCCGGTACGCAAGGCAGGCCGCTGACTTTTGCCAGGTGCTGAACAGCCAGTTTCTGGTACTCATCCGGTGTGTTCAGACGTGTACCGATGGCGGTGGCGCCCAGGTTCACTTCCAGCAGCAGCTCCGCAGTACGCAGCAGGTTACGGTTTTCTTCTTTCAGCAGTACGTTGAACGCGTGGAATTCCTGACCGAGCGTCATCGGTACCGCATCCTGCAACTGGGTACGGCCCATTTTCAGGATGTTTTCGAATTCTTTCGCTTTGCGCTCAAAGCCATCACTCAACTGAGTAATCGCTTCGACCAGTTTCAGGATTGAGGTATACACCGCGATACGGAAACCCGTCGGGTAAGCATCGTTGGTGGATTGGCATTTGTTCAGGTGGTCGTTCGGGTTCAGGTACTGGTATTCACCTTTCTGATGACCCATCAGTTCCAGACCGATATTCGCCAGCACTTCGTTAGTGTTCATGTTGACTGACGTACCCGCACCACCCTGATACACATCGACAGGGAACTGATCCAGGCATTTACCGTTATTCAGCACTTCATCACAGGCTTGCAGAATAGTGTCGGCAATTTTACGCGGGATGGTTTGCAGTTCTTTATTCGCCAGTGCGGCTGCTTTTTTTACCATCACCATGGCACGAACAAATTCTGGAATATCGCTAATAGTGCTATTGCTGATATAAAAGTTCTCAATCGCACGCAGCGTATGGATACCATAATACGCGTCAGCGGGGACTTCACGAGTGCCTAACAGGTCTTCTTCAATACGGATATTCGTTGACATGGGGCTTCTTCCTTTTTCTTGTTCGATGTACGTAGCATCGCTTTCAATATTAAAATTATGATTTTTAAGGATTATTGTTTCCTGTTTTTGCATTTTTAGGTAACAAAAATCCATCACGACTTTGATAAAATCATGACTAAAAAAGAGTTCTCGGGGAGACGAACGTTGAATAAGCATCGTTAAATGACTATTGGTGGATATATTCCTCCATTTTTGCTGCGTCTCCCAATCGTTAAAAATGATACCTAATAGGTTATTCCGTATTATCTGGGTTAATCTCAACCAGCTTTTCTATTCCACGGTTCAGCGTTTTCAATTTTGGAACAAATACGGTTTTGATAATGTCATGCGTGACATCGCACGCTTCTTCAAAGAACGCACTGTATTCATCGCGGTGCCCGATAATATAAAGCGAACGCTTGATATTCAGCTGTTCCGGCATATGTGTTAGCACCTCGCGAGAGTGAGCAACGGATTGCAGGAAGCTGAGAGGGGTGGTTACTGCCCAACCGATGCCTGCCGCCACCATCGACGTTAACGTATCCGCATTATCAAATTCGAGCATGTTCGGCACGCGGATATCGATGCGGCGCAGGTAGCGCTCAATCTGCATTCCAATCTGCGAGTTCCGGTTAAAGCGCACCAGCGGCAGTGCGGCGGAAAGCTCGCGGATATCCTCAACCGTTTTGATGCGTTTGCGGTAATCCGGCGGCGTGATAATGAAATAGCCTTCGGAAAACAGCTGATGGCGCACCACGCTATCACTGTCGATCAACGGGTCGCTGGTTACGATCAGATCCAGCTCGCGGCGCATGAGCGCTTCACCCTGCTGTGGGCTGAGCCCAGTACGAATCAGCAACTGCGATGAACTTTTCATCAAACTCTTGGTAAACACGGAACCGCAGGTGATGGCAAACGAATCGACCAGCCCAATACGCAAGTCGGGTTTGATTCCTTTTCCCGCCTCCAGCACCTGTGCCTTGAGGTTTGCGATCTCCTCCGTCAGGATTTCTCCTCGGTTTTTCAACGCAATGCCATAGGGCGTCAGGACAAAGGGACGACGAGCCCGGTTAACCAACTTGACGCCAAAATCTTCTTCCAATAAGCGGATCGTTTGCGAGATGGCAGAGGGCGTCAGGCCTAACCGCGTAGCGGCTGCCGTCATGCTTCCTGCTTCCGCCATCGTCACAAAAACATAGACGGCGTACATATCGATCGATTTATTGGCGGACACTGTGCGTTTAACCATGTGAGTTTGCCTACGCTGCAAGGTGAATGTCGTCGAAATATGAAGCGTTAGTCTATCTCATCTCGCTGACTACGACCTCGCTAACTGATGTCAGAATAGTCGGCTAACTTCAGAAAAAATACAGGTTGCATCACTGATTAATTTTTTCTTATTTCTAGCTTTAGCGGATCTGAAGATATGGCATTCATGGATTTTACTGCATGAAATAGCATAGAGAAGGACGAAGGATCCCAACAGAAGCTGGCAGTATTTTCGGTAAATAAATAGCCATTATTGAGAAACGGCGAGTCAATAAAATGAGCGTAGAGGGACGGGGGAAAGATTCGTCATAGGGTGGAAAATGCGCCTGTATTTCAAAGGACTAAGGTATGACATTTCCATTTAACAGCTTGTTGACACCTTTGTTACGATACGAAATACTCTCTTACGGATTTACATCCGTTGGCGTTTAATTTCTTCATTTTTTACGCTAATTCAACGAGATAAATATAAAAACTGATTTCGTACCTTGTCCACTTTATTCACATTGAGTGGTGGTTGGGTGCGGAAAAAACTATGCCGAATTAATTAACCATTCTGATTATTGAGAAAGTGGCGCAGTGAGATATTTCATCTGATTCACGACTTTTTTCAAAAATATGACATAACAGCATGTTAATTAAGGGATAAAAGAATTCTATTTTTCGGGGTTCTTTCGCATTTTGGGTGGTTAAGGATGAGGGATATGGAGTGAAGCATTATCAAGTCAGAAGAATTAGCCTGCTTGCTGCCATTGTGGCACTGACAACAAGCTGTGCGACTTTGCATGATGCGGGCCGCAGCTATGGCACGGCGATTGGCTGTATTGGCGGGGCTGCGTTGGGCGGTGGAATTACTTATCTGGTAACGGGTGATGCCAAGAAAGCCGTAGCGGGAGGGTTGTTAGGCGGTGCCGCAGGCTGTGCATTAGGAAACGTTTGGCAGAACCGCGAGGAAGCGCTGGCAAAGATCGCTCAGGAAGAAAATATCGCAATTACAACGCGTTCTCTGCAATCTCAGGAAAAAAGTGGTACTGAAACTGTAGGGCTGGTGGCTCAGGTCCAAGATAGCGGCATGTTTGATACCAATAGTGCGCAGCTTTCTACGGACGGCTTACGGCAGGTCAAAAAGATTGCTACAGCGATGAAAGAGGGAGACCAAAGCGGTGTCATTCTGGTTGTTGGGCATACTGATGCTACTGGGAGTGCAGAATGGAATCAGCGTCTTTCAGAACAACGCGCACAGAATGTCGGTCGGGTGCTTGAACAGGCTGGCCTGAGTGCACAAAAACTTTATTTTCAGGGTGCAGGTTCCGCTCGTCCGGTAGCCGATAACGTCACGGTAACGGGGCGGACTGCCAACCGTCGGGTCGAGATCGTGGGTCTGGCAAATGAAACTCTGTTAAAACAGAGGCTTGAACAGGAAGGCAGTAACCTTGCTTATCTGCGTTATGGTACGGCTGAGCAGGCTACGTCGACAGCTAGCTCTTCTTCTACATCAAGCCGCAAGGCGAAGCTATCTACATCATCTTCCAATCGTAAAGTAGAGCCAACTCGTAAAGCAGAAATGGAGACTGCGGCGGTAACGCCATCAGCCCCGCCACAGCCGTCAGGTGCGCCTACTACGAAGAAAGCCTCCGAGCCCGCTAATAGCAAGAGCTTTGTTGATTTTGGCGGGCAGCCAGTCAACTCATCCACGCCTGTTCTGGCGGCGAACCTCAAGCCACGCAGCAGCGGATTCAGCCTGATTCCAGAAGCGAATGCCAGCAGTATGCTAAAAAGCTGTGTAGCAGATAATGTGCGCGTCAGTGGACAAGCTAAAAACCTGGCTAGCGGGAAAGCGGTTGAAACCCATGAAACCCGAGAATATCTGCCGGGCATGAATGGTCGTGCCTGGGCAGGGCTGGTGAATAATCATCTGGTCACGCTCTCGCCCGTTAAGGTACTGAGCGATAACGCCACGGTAGTGGAAAATCCGAAGGTGTATGTCACGCGCGATTACCAGTCCAAAGGTAACCGTAAAGCTGATGCGCCATTAAATGCGGTGGCGAATGCGTGGGAAGGCGAAGACAGCATTCTGTATCGGGTTTACCTGCAAGATGAAACACAGCAGGCACTTTCCTGCGTAGATTTACTGGTGCCGAAGAAGGCCAGTAAGGCGCAGCAAGGGCAGCTGTTCTACAGCAATTACAGCAAAGAATACATCGCGAGCTACACCCCAACGCGTAGTTAATTAGAAGGTATTGATCATGGAATTATTTCAAAGCATCGCTGAGGCGATTTCGCTTTATCGCTACATTTTCTGGCCGTTATTGGTGCTAATGACGTTGGTACTGGTCTTTATCCGTTGGTGGGATCAGGTCAGTTACTTTTTCCTTAACCTGATGAGCAGCCTGCCGCTGATTGGTCATGTATCTCGTTTGTCTCGCGCGAATGAACCGCGTCGTCAAGGCACGGGTAAACTGGCTTGGTATCCCGCGGAAGAAGCGATTTGCGCGAAATATTGGCAGTACTATAAAACCTCTAATCTGGATGCCGATTTTTACCTGCGCTGCGTCAACTACCTGAACAAGGTGGATGAGCGGGGTCGTAAACAGACGGGCGTGATCTTGTGGGGTTGCAGTGTCGTGTTGGTCCTGCTCGAAGCCTTTATTTTCGCGTTGGTACTCTCTCCGTTTATCGCGAGTAACATTTCTGCCAATCAGGCCGAGTTCTCGGCGATTGTTATCTCCGTTCTGATCGGTGTGGTGCTGGTGCCTGCCACTCATTTGATGGGATCCGAACTACATAAAAACACGCTGCTGAAAAAGATCCGTTACTGGTATTCAGAAGCGCGCCATAGCGGCTCTGCGAAGGGGTTGAGCAAGAACCACGAAATCTCGCTGGAAAATACCCGTTTGGATGACAACGATCCAAACTACATCCAGATGTTGAATCGCGTAACGCACAATGTTCACGTTAAGCCGCAGTATTGGGCAACGGCGGTTGCCCTGGCTCTGATTATTTTCTTCTCTGTTGGTGCCTATCTGGTGCGTGCGGCGACCATCAATGCGATGGATACACAGGCAGTGAACGGTTCGCCGTTTTCACAGGTCGTTCAAACTAGCGAAACCTCTCCGTTTGATTTGCCGTCGGGCGCGGCGGCGGATAATGCCAAGGCGGATACGCAGGCGTCACAAGAGATCACGGACAACCGTGTATTCGCTTCCAAATTGACGTTCATCATCCTGTCCGTCATTTTTGTTGGTGTGCAGCTGATTGGTATTTTGATTGGTATTTATCGCTCATTTGCTGGGATTGAGTCCAAAGCAGCGGCGAAATATATTGGCAATTTCAGTGGTTCTGAAGAATTTGCGTCATGGCACGCGATGCGGCGTGAACGCGTGGAGCGCGATGGACAAGAAAAACTGACCGCGTTGCAAAATCGCCTGATGATGAAGCGCACCAATAGCCAGAGTGAACCGCTCACTACGTTGCCGACGTTTGATGATTACATCAGTGGCAAGCTGCGTGATAAAGCGCGCTCTACTGCAGAGTTGAATGCGCATTTACAGGCGACAAACGAACCCGTACAGCCGAAGGCACCCATTGTTCAATCTGTCTCGGCTCAGCCAATTGAGCCTGCGCCAGTTGAGGTGGTGAGCCAACCTGTTGCACTTGTACCGACGTCTCCTGTCGTTGACACTGTCTCGGTAGCTCAGCCTGTAGCGGCGTCAGCCAGCACGGCAGAAGCGGATGACGAGAAGCAGCGTATTCATGAACTGGGTGATTTGACGTCGTTCAGCGAAGAAGAACTACAGCTGATTGCCGACGATTTGGATCTGTCGCTGGCGTCCTTGCTGAAGCGTCAGCGCGTGCAAGCGTTGCTGAATAAGGCGCGTCCGAAGGAGAACGTATGAGGTCGCTACTCGCGCTGCTGTTGCTGGGGGTAACCTGTATGTCGCAGGCCGCAGAACGTAACGATATCCCTAGCTGCTACAGTTTTGCCAAACTGGACCAACATCGCCCGGCAGACAGCGGTCGGGAACTGGTGGTGATTGTCGACCAGACGGTCAAAGTGCCTGTTGATCTGAAAAAATCGATCTGGAATCAAGTAGTGCGCTATGTGCAGCCCGGCGATCATGTGGTGATGTATCAGTTCTCGGCTCTGTTGCAGGATAATTACATGAAGCGCGTTTTTGACGGCAAGCTGGAAATGCCATTCACCGATCATAAGGTACGCAACAGTTTGGGCATGGACAGTCTGAAATCGCTTGATGGGTGTTTGGTGCAACAACGGCAATTCTTTGCACAAAATATCGGGAAAAAGATGGCAGAAAGCTTCGCCGATCGTGGGGATAATATCGCCAAAAGCGAAATTATGGATAGCCTTAAGCACATTGGTGATGACCTGAAAGAAACGCCCGCGAGCAGCAAAACGATCCTATTGGTGTCCGATATGCTGGAAAACAGCGAGTTTGGCAGCTTTTACAGTAACAACAGTATTCGTTTGTTAGAGCCGGAAAAAGAGATGGCGCGTGCCGGAAAGCAAAATTTGGTGGCGGATTTCACTGGCGCGAATGTGTATATCGCGGGAGCAGGGCTGATTGATACGGATTCGAAAAATAACTATCGATCCGGCAAGATCATGCAGCAGTTGGAAATTTTCTGGCGACAATATTTTGCGGCCTCGAAAGCCACTGTAGTGAGCTTTGGTGCACCCGAGTTGACGGTCGATCTAAAATAGCTTTTATCTGACAGAAAGGCGCTAATGTGTGAACGACATTAGCGCTTTTTTTGTTTTCAATGGGCCTGCAATCATCGATAGATTCGGCGGCAATCGCGCCGAGGTCGCAGAGCTGAACGTCATCTAATTGCGCGAAAGCCCGGCAGCGGATGTTGCCACAGCACAGAGACTCTATTCCAACGACGAAAAACGTGAAATAGGGTGGATGGATTTACAGTAGAGTTACAGCGGGTTTTGGAATGAAGCTCGCAGAAGTATGCTTATTTCTTGAAATAATCAGGATTCTTATTTTATTTCAATTGGCTACCGTAAAGAATGTCGCGGTATTTGCGAAAAATAATTACAAAGAGCTGTCTTGAAAAAGTTCGCATTTGTTAACGATGCTGGATGCAGTGCTGTATCGGACGGTGATGGCGTAAGGCGTCCGTGGATAAACGGAAAAAGGAGAGGGTAGGGAATATGGCATCGTACGAATTACTACTATATCAGTTGGAAAAGCTGGTGGCCTCGTCAGACAACGACTATCAGCCTATGCATTCTGATTCGCTGGATGAAGTGTCACGCCTGATAGCGCTTACGCGTCACTATAACGGGCATATTCGGCAGCGTGCGGTGCTGTGTTTAGGCTTCATGGACGAGGCCTCGGCATTACCGGCATTGGTTGTGCGGGTGAACGATTGGGCTGAGCCGGTACGCCGTGCGGCCAAACAGAGCGTGCGGCTGTTGTTAACGCCGGATAATACCGCGAATTTTGTCGCCAATTTACCTGAGATTTTCTGGCTGCTGCAATGTCAGAGGGAAAATCACCAGCCGCTGGTGGATGAGATTGTCAGCTTTCTGACCGAGGAGGTACACGCGCCGTCGCTACTGGCGGGGCTGTCTTCTGATGATAAAACCGTCGCCAGACTGTCACTGGATATTCTGGCTGAGCGTGACCTGTTTCCGCTGAAGCAGATCTTTGATCAGGCGATGTTACATCGCGATCCGTTAGTGAGGGCTAACGCGGTACGGTATCTGCTAAGCGCGGATCGGGATGTCGATCATGAGGTGATGGCGATTCTGTTGAAAGATACTTTCGCGCCCATTAAGCAGGTGGCGTTGCAGTATGTGATGGACAATGCGTTCCCTGTTCCTGAGCCCCTGTTGGTAGCGCTACTGTTTGATAAAAATGCGCTGGTGCGCCAACGAGCCTCAGCGCTGCTGCGTGAGCAAAACGACGATCCGGTTGCTCATTATCTTACCGCGTTGAATCGGGCAACTACCGTGACCGAGCGTAAAATCACGCTGTGGGGGCTGGATGAACATCGTTACGACGGCATTGTGGCGCTGACGGAACGCAACATGGATGAGCGTTATCCCAGCCTTTATCACAGCGCCTTACGCATTCTCATTCTGCGTACGGGTGACGATGCTCGCGAACGGCTGTTGGCCTCCCTACGCCATCCTTCTATTGCTATTGCGAAGGTTGCGCGCACGTTGTTTTATCAGCAGAAAATCTATTTGTCGCTGCCTGAACTTCAGCGCTGTCTGGAAGACGCGTCTTCCAGAGAACACATTGAGGTGTACTACTTTTTAGCCCAAAAGTTGAATAAATGGGACTGGCTGGTTTTCCTATTGGATAACGCGCAAGCAGAAAATGCTGCGCTAACGCAGGCTGGCGTGACGTATTGGACGCAGCGATTCAACCGTTCGGGCATCCTGCCGAATACCCGACAGCAGGCGCGTTTGCGGGAGTTGTTAGATAAAAACCCGCACGTTATCTCGCGCAAAAGCCCGTACATCGCTCTGTTTTTTTTTGGTGGCTGATTCGTTGCCTTCTATCCCTGCCCCAAAAAAATATGTTCACGATGGTATTCCATGCGTGTTTCGTCCGTTCGTTAGCGCATTCGGTTAGTGATAGCACTAACTATGCCAGGTCAGTTCGAAAAATGCATGCGTTTGCCCCCTGCTGGATAATTGGCGTGAGCTGCGCTAACGTTCTGGCAGCTTTCCTATCATGATGCCGAGAGACTATGCCTCATTCTTATGCTCCCTTGTTCCGTCCCTTGTGTGCGTTGGCTCTGCTGGTGCTGGCGGGTTGTGCCAGCAAAACGGCGACGACGCCGGAATCGCGGCCTGCGGATGTCCGTGCGCAGTTGCTCAAGTTGTTGCCTGATAACGTGAAAGATCGTCAAGGTTGGGCAACCGATATCTCGACGGCGTTTATCGCACAAGGGCTCGATCCCAGTAATGAAAACCTGTGTTCGGTACTGGCGGTGACTGAGCAGGAATCGACGTTTAACGCCGATCCACAGGTGCCGAATTTGTCGAAAATCGCCTGGCAGGAGATTGATCGCCGCGCTGAGAAAGTTCATGTCCCAGCCTTTCTGGTGCGCACCGCACTACTCATCAAATCTCCTAACGGCAAAAGCTACAGCGAGCGGCTCGATAAGGTACGCACGGAAAAAGAGCTCAGCGCGATCTTTGATGATTTCATCGAAATGGTGCCGATGGGGCAGCAACTGTTTGGTCGCCTGAACCCGGTACATACCGGCGGGCCGATGCAGGTTAGCATCGCCTTTGCCGAAGCTAACGCTAAGGGTTATCCGTATACCGTGGACGGCTCTCTTCGCCGCGAAGTCTTCAGCCGTCGTGGCGGGATGTATTTTGGCATTAAGCACCTATTGGGCTATTCGGCGAATTACCCGCAGTCAATTTATCGGTTCGCGGATTTTAACGCGGGTTGGTATGCCAGTCGAAATGCGGCGTTCCAGCAAGCTGTCAGCCGCCTGACAGGGGTTAAGCTGGCGCTGGACGGTGATTTAATCAACTACAGTTCGGATAAAGCCAGCGCCACAGAGTTGGCGGTGCGTGCGTTAGGGAAACGCTTGGACATGAGCGACAACGCCATTCGGCGTGCGCTGGAGAAGGGCAATAGCCTCGATTTTGAAGACACCAGCCTGTATGACCGAGTCTTTGCGCTGGCGGATAAATCGGGCAGTAAGGCTCCGCGCGCTATCTTGCCGGGGATTATGCTGGAAAGCCCGAAAATCACCCGTAAGCTCACCACAGCATGGTTTGCCCAACGCGTCGATGAGCGTCGGCAGCGCTGTTTGGTAAGAGCCAAATAGGCAACGCCCTCAATGAGGGCGTTAGTATCACAATGCTGGAAGAGCAAACCGGCCATTGGTTGGGCGTGATGCCACGTTCTTCGGCATTTTCGCGTAAATCTTCCAGCATCGTGCGGACATGGGGGATATCTCCGCGCTTCTCTAACGGTAGTCTCTACCTTGATAACAGCGCGTGCTGTAAAGGCTGCTGTGGTGCGCTGTCGTCAACCTTGAAGTGGCTGACCAGCGATTCCATTTCAATCGCCTGTTCATCCAGTAATTGGCTGGCGACGGAAGCCTGTGAAACCAGCGTTGCATTCTGCTGCGTGACCATTTCCAACTGGCTGAGCGCTTCGTTAATTTGTGCGATGCCCAGTGACTGTTCATCGGCGGCGACCGCAATCTCATTCACCAGATCGCGCACTTTACGCGTTCCGGTGACGATGTCGTTAATCCCCTGATTAGATTGGTTCACCAGCTTCGTACCTTCATTGACGCTGGCAATGCTGTCGGAGATGAGCGCGCGGATTTTTCCCGCTTCGTCAGCACTACGCTGCGAGAGCTGACGAACTTCCGCCGCGACAACAGAGAACCCGCGACCATGCTGTCCGGCGCGTGCAGCCTCAACCGCGGCGTTCAGCGCCAGCAGGTTGGTCTGAAAGGCAATGGCGTCAATGGCGGCAACCACCGCATTCACGCGCTGGCTGGTATCCTGAATTCTTTCCATCGCGTCGCTGGCTGATTCGGTAATGGTGCCGACGCGGTGAGCCTGATCGTCCACCTCTGTTGTTAATTGACGTGCCTGTCCGGCAAAGTCCGCAGTTTGTTTTACCGTGACGGTAATCTCTTCCATGCTGCTGGCGGTTTGCACCAGTGAAGCGGATTGCTCTTCGGTACGCTGCGCCAGATCCTGATTGCCGTTAGATATCTCGCTACTGGCACGCCCGATGGTTTGTGAACTGCGCTTAATATTCACCACCATGTCAGCGATGTTTTCCAGTGAGGCGTTATAGGCTTGATTCAGCTGTGAAAGCTCGTCGGTTCCCGGTACGCGCAGGCGACGGGTAAGATCGCCGCCCATCTCACGAATGGTCGTCAGGGTTTGCTGAAGCTGCTCGTTGATACTGCGCATAATCATCGAAGCCAGACCCAGCGCCATCAGGAGAGAAATCAATGCACCAGCTAAATAGCTAATCCAGGATTGACGTGCATCGGCGGCTAAGGCGTTAACCTGTGCCGTCAGATCGTTGGTGGCAAGCTGCTCAACGTTCTTCAGTTCATCGATTTTTACTGTTTGCTGGTTAAACCACTGGTTGGCATCGATGGAGAAATTGCCGCTGGGAGAAGCGATAGCCTTATTGCGCATCTGGAGTGCGTTCTGGGCCGCAGGGTTGTTAAGAGCCTGTTCAAAAGCTTTACGCAGCTCGGCATTGGCGAACATGTTATAGGCGGTGATATACGCCTCTCCCTTACCCACCATCTGGTTCAGACGCTCGAACATCCCGGTAGCAAAGCTATTGGCAGAGAAGGTATTAGAAAGCACGGCGCGTTCAAGCCCTGCCTGTTCTTTGACGTTCAGCAGGTTGTAATAGGCTGCCAGACGCTGAGCAATACCGCCGTCGCTGACCAAGTGGGTCATATCTCCGACAATACTCAGCAGATAGCTGACGGAATCGGAATAGTAGCCGAGTGCCTGCGTGACAGAGATCGACATGCTGTCGATATTGCGACGATACTCGCCAAGCTGTTGCATTTTTTGCGTAATTTTACCGATCTCTCCACTAACATCGTTACCGAGTTCACTGTCACTGAGATTCGCAGCCGTTTGTTGAAACTGTTGCTGTGCCCGATCGCTGGCTTGCCGCTGCGTAGTGAGTTCGGCACCAAATTTTTTCCCCTGGCTGCCAAAATAACCTGCGCTCATTCCGCGCTCACGCTGGAGCTGGTGGGCTAACTCGCCCGCGTCACGTGCTAGCGTAATCAGTTTCTCCATACGGACCATCTCATGCTCTGTGCTACGTCGCTCCATCACGCCGGAAAAACTGAACCATAGCAGGGCAAGGATGGGTGGGAGGAGGGCCAGAATGAACTTACTACGGATCGATATGTGATGAAGGGATTTCATAGGTGTGCTCCATATCCTGCAATCCGTCCTTTTCTGACATGTGCAGTTTGCAAAAGTAGACAGGGTTTATTTTAGTTTCGGCACAGGGAAGCAATGATTTAGCATTGATGATGCAACATCCATAAAAACAGTGCGTCTACTCTGGTTGGGCTTCTTTCATAAGAAGATTTCACTATTGCGGTATGGTACTACCCCGTCATCTTTCTTTTTAATAACCAAATGTAGGTATTTTAATTAAGGGTTTATGCCCTAAATAAGATCGTTAACTTATGCTACCGCGAGGGGCGGCTTTTTTTGCCACGGTATCGGTGTTTCTACTGTCTAGATAATGGTGAGCAGCATCGTGACGTTAATCAGTGAAATCAGGGTGAGAAAAAAGATAACGACGAGGAATGTGTGGCGAGAAGGTTTCATATGGGCTCCTAATTCGGCGGGTGAAAAACACCCGCCTTGTTGAAGGGATTAGAACCATTGGCCGAAGCGGCGGATGTAGGCGCGTTTGACCAGTTGTGCGACGGTGCAGTAGCCAATCAACGTGGCGGCCAGCCAAGGGAAATACTCCCACGGCAGCGGCTGTAAACCGACCAGTGGCCCCAGCGGAGAGAACGGCAGATAGATGCCCAGCGCCATCACCAGTCCGGTCATCAACATCACCGGCAGCGCCGCGGTACTCTGAATGAATGGGATCTTCTGGGTACGCAGCATGTGCACGACCAGCGTTTGTGACAGTAGCCCTTCAACGAACCAGCCTGACTGAAACAGCGCCTGATGCTCGACGCTGTTGGCGGCAAACACGAACCACATCAGCGCGTAGGTGGTGATGTCAAAAATCGATGACGTTGGCCCGATAAACAGCATGAAGCGACCAATATTTTTAGCATCCCATTTGCGGGGCTTGCGTAGGAACTCCTTATCCATTTTGTCCCACGGCAGCGACAGTTGGGAGATGTCGTACATCAGGTTTTGAATCAGCAGGTGGATCGCCAACATCGGCAGGAACGGAATAAAGGCGCTGGCGACCAGCACTGAAAACACGTTACCGAAGTTGGAACTGGCGGTCATGTTCAGGTATTTGATGATATTACCGAACGTCTCGCGACCTTTGATGATGCCTTCTTCCAGCACCATCAGGTTTTTTTCCAGCAGAATAATATCGGCTGACTCTTTGGCGATATCCGTTCCGGTATCGACGGAAATCCCGATATCAGCATCACGCAGGGCAGGGGCATCGTTGATGCCGTCGCCCAGAAAGCCGACCGTATGGTCATTACCTTGCAATGCTTTCAGTACGCGGGATTTTTGTAGCGGCGTCAGCCGAGCAAAAATGGTGCGCTGTTCTACCAGCACGCCGAGCTGTTCATCGCTGAGTGCATCAATCTCGTTCCCTTCTAGCACCTCGCCCGGCTCTAGCCCGACATCGCGACAGATCTTACTGGTA
Organism: Pectobacterium peruviense; assembly: GCF_002847345.1. Classification (GTDB taxonomy): domain Bacteria; phylum Pseudomonadota; class Gammaproteobacteria; order Enterobacterales; family Enterobacteriaceae; genus Pectobacterium; species Pectobacterium peruviense. The sequence continues at coordinate 101,548 of NZ_LXFV01000005.1, read as the reverse complement.
ATAATCGCGTTGTCGCCGGTCAGGACTTTAACCGTCACGCCGTTTTCATGCAGGGCGCGAATCGCGGCGGAGGCACTTTCTTTGGGTGGATCGAGGAACGTCAGCAGACCGCAGAGGGTCAGATCGCGCTCATCCACGGCGCTGAGCGGCATCGTGCTGCCCACCGGGCTCAGCTCTCGTGTGCCAATCATCAGCACGCGGAACCCTTGCTGGTTGTAGCTCTCTGCCAGTTTTTTCAGCGTGTTGCGACGTTCGTCGTCCAGTTCATGCCGCTGTCCGTTCTCACAGACATGCGTAGCGACGGCTAGCATCTCTTCTACCGCGCCTTTGCAAATCAGGCGTTGCTGGTTGTGTTCATCGGCAACAATGATGGACAGGCGGCGACGAATAAAATCAAACGGCAGTTCATCGATTTTGCGATAGCGACCCAGCGCGGCGATGGCCGGATTATGGCGACCAAAATGCATGATGGCCTGATCCATCAGGTTTTTCATGCCGCTCTGGTGCGCGCTGTTGAGCCAGGCGAGTTGCAACACACTCTCATCGATCTGGCCCTGCGTGTTCAGGTGATGCTCAAGGATGATGCGATCCTGCGTTAGCGTGCCGGTTTTGTCGGTGCACAGTACGTCCATCGCGCCAAAATTCTGAATCGCGTTCAGCCGTTTGACCACCACTTTACGCCGTGCCATGGCAATCGCGCCCTTCGCCAAATTGGACGAGACAATCATCGGCAGCATTTCCGGCGTCAGGCCGACCGCGACCGCCAGCGCAAACAGGCTGGCCTCCATCCAGTCACCTTTGGTGAAGCCGTTGATCAGCAGTACGACAGGCACCATCACGATCATAAAGCGGATCAGCAGCCAGCTTACGCTGTTAACACCACGATCGAAGGCAGTTTGGGAACGCGTTCCGACGATGGATTTTGCCAGTGAACCGAAATAGGTGTGGCTGCCGGTTGCCACCACGATTGCCGTTGCCGTACCGCTGGAAATGTTGGTACCCATCAGGCAGATGTTGGATAGCGCCAGCAGATCGCTCTCGCTGCCGCAGCCAGTGGGCTGACAGCCTTTGGCACTGATATTGCTGAATACATCGTATTTTTCGATTGGCAGCGATTCACCGGTCAGTACCGCCTGGCTGACGAACAGATCGCGGGATTCCACCAGACGGACATCCGCAGGCACCATGTCGCCTGCGGAGAGGATCAGGATATCGCCGGGTACCAGTTGCTGAAGTGGGATTTCCTGCATGACGGCGGTGGCGCTGGCGTGAGGTCGGCGTAGTACGGTAGCTGTTGTCCGCACCATGGATTTCAGTGCTTCTGCGGCTTTATTGGTGCGAAACTCCTGCCAGAAGCGCAGTAGGCCGCTCAGGCTAACCATCACCAGAATAATGATCACGCCAGTGAGTGAGGTCTCTTCGTTATTGCGCTGCGGCAGCCAGTAATCGGTGAAAAAGCTGATAGCGGCCAGCGCCATTAGCACGTAAATAAAGGGGTTATTAAACGCGGCGGCTAACTGCACCAGCGCGTGCGGCGCCTTTTCATGGGCGACGCGGTTTTCGCCATAGGTTTGCTGACGCTCAATGACGTCATCATGGCTTAAGCCGTGCAGATGCGTATTTAGGTTCGCCAGTGTTTGATCGAGGCTGTTTTGTGCCTCACGGGCAATCGCAAAGGTGGCCGTGGGTGTCTTACGGGCGTGGCGATGCCCCGTTTGCGTGATCATATCGGTCATGATGCTGCTCTCTTAATGTTGCCTGTCCGCCGCGCACGGGCGCGCATCCCGGATAAAGGGACGTAAAGCGGAAAAAAATGAAGGTATTAAGGGAGGTAAACGGCGCAGACGGAGAGAACAGAGAAGTCGAGGAAGAAGACGGTCCTTATTCTAACGGATGCGGTTTACCGGGCCATCGAGGGTGTTCGTCCATGTTGTCTCCTTATCGCCGTGTGGCGAGATGTAAAATACAAATAGTTGTCGGCTGACGAAATAGATCACGTAGTTTAGTGGCGTAACCATAACCCTGTTTGCCTAAACCGGACGTCAACGTTTGTTCATGAACCAAACTGGGGGCCGGCGAGAAGGCGTTGCTATGGCGTGTTGCATTGCGGGAAAAGGCTCGGAAAGGCATTGATTAAAAGGAAGTGATTGCCCCGCCGACCACTCGGCGGGGCAGGTGAGAATTAATGAATTCTCAGCAAGTGGTCCTGATTCACCTTGAAGAAACGAACGGCATCGCGCAGCTGTTCGCCCTGTTCTGTCATGGCGTGTGCTGCTGTGGCGGATTCTTCAACCAGCGCGGCATTCTGCTGGGTGACCCGATCCATTTGTTCTACTGCGACGCTGATCTCTTTGATACCGATATGCTGCTCGTTGGAGGCCTGAGAAATTTCTGCAACGATATCCGTCACTTTTTTCACCGACTGCACAATTTCCGACATCGCCTGGCTGGCTTTGTCTGCTCGCGCGGAGCCGTCGGTAATCTTCTCAACGGTGCCTTCGATCAGCGTTTTGATCTCTTTGGCGGCGTTGGCGCTCTTCTGTGCCAGCGTCCGTACTTCACCAGCCACGACGGCAAAGCCTTTCCCTTCGCTACCCGCTCTGGCTGCTTCTACCGCTGCGTTCAGGGCAAGGATATTGGTCTGGAAGGCAATCCCTTCGATCACGGCGATAATATCGACGATTTTCTGTGAACTGTCGGATATCTCATGCATGCGCTTGAGCATGTCGTCCACGATAAGTCCGCCCTGAGACGCCGTTTCTGAGGTTTGCTGGGCTAACTGGCTGGCTTCTTTGGCGTTATCCGCATTCTGTCGTACGGTGTGCGTCAGTTGCTGCATATTGGCCGATGCCTGAATAAGCGATGCTGCCTGCTCTTCGGTACGCTGCGACAGATCGCTGTTGCCCTGAGCAATTTCGCTGGATGCCAGAGAAATGGATTCGCTACCACTCATGATGGTGTGTACGGTATTCACCAACTGCCGATTCATGTGGTTGATGGATGCCAGCAGGCTGCTGTTATCCCCCTGACGCAGTGTGATTTCTGTTGTCAGGTTGCCGGATGCAATCTCGGTCATGATTTCTTGTGCGTAGTGCGGATCGCCGCCGAGCTGACGTGAAATATTACGTGAGATGACGGTGGCGATCATGATGGTTGCCAGCAGGGCGAGTAGCAGTAATCCCCAAACATAGTACTGTGATGTCCGGTACGTCGAATCAGCACTGGCGACGATATTTTTTGCCGTCGCCAATTCCATCTCCACCAGTTTCGCCAGATCTTTCATCAACTGGCTACGATACTTGGAAGAGCTTGCGCCGCTGATTTTACTGGCTTCTGCCAGATCGCCGCGATTCACGGTATCAATCAACGTGGCATTGACCGAATTGAAACCAGAGAAATTTTCGCCAATCACCTTAATCAGCGCTTTTTTATCTTCGCTGTTAACAACGGTTTGATAGTTTTTCAACGCGGCAAGGAAGGTATCGGCATTTTGCAGTAACTCTTTGCGATGGCCTTCGCGTTCCTCAGGGGTTTTGGAGTCAATATACTGTATTTGCTGTAAACGGGTTTCAGATAAGGAGCCGCGCATTTCCAGGCTATATCGTACGCCGGGCAGGCTGCTGCTGCTTAATTCATCAATTCGACTATTATTAACGCTAAGCTGGAGTAGTGAAACCACACCTAATAGCAACATCATCGCTATCAGGACGGAAAAACCGAGTAACAACTTGGAAAGCACTGTGAGTTGAGAAAATTTCATCGCTATTCTTATTGTTTATATAGAGAAGGTAATAGTGATAACGGCAAATAAAATAAGATCTTTATAATGTGGAATTCGATAAATTGGCTTTAAAGAGTAAATGGAGTTTAATGGCGATTAGGTTCTATTTGTCGAAACTAAATCCTGACTAATGATTACTATATAATATATTATTTGTAAAAAAGAGAGGTGGATAGACATTGTCTTAATAGATGTTTTTATTCTTAACGTTGAAGTGGGTCTATTCACAAATAGGGAAAATAAAATGTGATTGCCATCAATAATCAATAAATATTTATGTATTTAAAAATCCTAATGATTATATGTAACGACTTTGATTAATTAAATGACAAATTATTTCTTTTTATATCTTCAACAATAATGATGCAGCGGCAATGTTATTACTGCTGCACGATTATGCGTAGTTCAAAGAATCTCTCAGTCCAGATAGAACACGGGGTCGAGTGCATCGCTGATCGGACTGTTGTCGGGATTCGAGGGCATCACGTCGCCCATGTGTTTCCACCAGCGCTGGCAGACATCTGTTTGCGCAATCGCTTCCCAGCGCGCTTCTGATTCGACTTCCACATAGCCGAACAGCAAATTGCGCTGTTTATCCAGAAAAATACTGTAGTGGTGTGCGCCGTGGTTTTTCAGCACCTCTGCCAGTTCTGGCCAGATAGGGTTATGACGGCGCTGATACTCGTCGTGGCAGTCAGGAAAAACTGACATCACAAAAGCCTTACGCAACATGGATGAGTCCCCGTAGTCGTTGGCAGAACGCCACGGCGGTGATGCCGTGGCGGTGTGAGACTGAAAGCAATTTTAGGTCGAAATGAGTTCTATGCTAAAAACCATTCTATGTATGAAAGCCATGCTACGTATGAAAACCCGTGCTATACGCGCAGCGCGGCTTCCAGTGGCGTAACGCCGAAACGTTTGCCCAGAGCGATCAGTTCTTCGGTCGAGATCGTCTGCTTTTTACCCCCCATTGATCTGACTTTCACCATGACTTCGGCGGATTTTTCCGCGGTATCGATCAGGCCAAAGGCTTCATCCAGCGTTGGACCCGTGCCGAAGATGCCGTGGAAGGGCCACAATACCAGCGAATGACGCTTCATTTGCTCGGAAGTGGCATCGCCAATGGAATCGGTGCCCGGCACCATCCATGGCACAATCCCCACGCCGTCTGGGAAGACGACCAGACACTCCGTGCTGCCTTCCCACAGCTCACGGGTGAACGTCGCGGTATTTAGCTCCAGCACGTAGCTCAGGGCAATCAGATTGGTCGCGTGGCAGTGCATGATGACGCGGTCGCGCCCGTGGGTTACGCCCATACGCACAATGTGCGACTGGAAATGCGAAGCTAATTCAGACGTTGGCAGGCCACCGTTGGTGAGTCCCCAGAAAATACGATAGCCTTTGCCATCACTATCGACCTGCAACACCACCAGTGAATCCGCTGGATCGAGTTGGACGTTGCGGAAGAATTTTCCGGAGCCGGTAACGATAAACCAGCAATCTGCCAGTTCCGGCATCGGCTGTGATAGTGCTTCATGACGCGGCTGCGGAGAGAAATCGCTTTCATAAGGCGTCACATCCTCAGCCGTCAGGCGCAGGCTGACGTTGCCGCCGTTACGTTCGTCCCAGCCTTTGAGCCACATGTCGCTGGTGGCTTTAATCATTCCCTGTACAAACCAGGAAGAGAGAATTGCTTGCATAGTCTTACCCTTGACGTTGAGTGAGGATGGTTTCTTCATACTGACGTACCTGTTGCAGCCATTCGCCGCCTGGGAGTACGTCATGACGCTGGCAGTAGTGTTCCCACACGGCATGCCACGGCAGCGATTTTTGCTCTTCCAGCAGAGCCAGACGCGCGGTGTAATCGCCGTTTTGTTCCAGTTTGCGCAGTGTTTCTGTGGGTTCCAACAGCGCGCGCAGCAGAGCTTTCTTCATATTACGGGTGCCGATGACCCAGGCTGCGATGCGGTTGATCGAGGCATCGAAGAAATCGAGCCCGATGTGCACGCGGTTAAGCAACTGATGACGGATGATTTCGTGGGCGATAGCCTGCGTTTCGTCATCCAGCAGCACGACATGGTCGCTGTCCCAGCGTACCGGACGGCTGACGTGCAGCAGCAGGCGTGGGACGTACAGAATCGCGCTGGAGATCTTGTCGGAAATGACTTCGGTCGGGTGGAAGTGTCCGGCATCCAGACAGAGCGCGGTGCCGCGGCTGGCCGCGTAGCCAAGATAGAATTCGTTGGAGCCGACGGTAAAACTTTCCGCGCCTATCCCGAACAGCTTACTTTCTACCGCGTCGATATGGTGTGCCTGATCGAGCGGCTCAGCGATGATCTCGTCCAACGCGCTGAGCAGCCGCTGGCGGAATGCCAGACGATCGATGGTTAAATCTTTCATGCCGTCCGGCACCCAGATGTTCATTACTGATGGCGTGCCGAGTTCGCGGCCAAAGTAGGCTGAAATCCGGCGGCTGGCCTGACAGTGTTCAATCCAGAAACGGCGTACTTTTTCGTCTGGGTGTGACAGCGTAAAACCGTCCGCGCTCAGTGGGTGAGAAAAACAGGTCGGGTTAAAATCCAGCCCGAGCTGGTGGCGTTTGGCCCAGGCAACCCAGTTGCTGAAATGCTCGGGAGCAATCTCGTTGCGGGCGACGGGCTGTGCGGATTCCAGATAGATGGCGTGCAGGTTCAGTCGTTTGGGGCCGGGGATCAGCGCAAATGCCTGTTCCAGATCGGCACGCAGCTCATCCGGCGTGCTCGCTTTGCCAGGGTAGTTGCCCGTGGCTTGAATGCCGCCGGTCAGTGGCCCGCCAGTGTTCTCGAATCCGGCCACATCGTCACCCTGCCAGCAGTGCATTGACACCGGAATCTGGTCGAGCTGTTTCAGCGCCGCCTCTACGTCAATATTCAGGCCGGCATAACGCGTTTTTGCCAACTGCCAGGCAGCTTCAATAGGTGTGCTCATTGCGTGGTCTCCTTTTTGCCCTGTGGGGCGGTTTCTGGCTGGCTGAGCGCCTGAAAACGACGCCAGTGCCCGGCAAAATCACTCTCCGCACGCGGGGTATAGCGATGCAGAGGGAAGTTATGAGTCAGCATGTGCCGGAATGCGGCAAGGTCTGTAACGGCGCCTAGCGCCATCAGCTGGCAGCCGATATTGCCAAGCGTCGAGGCTTCGACTGGCCCGGCGAGAACCGGAATCTGGCACACATCGGCGCACAGCTGGTTGAGAAAAGCGTTCTGACTGCCGCCGCCGACAATATGCAATTGGCGGATTGGCGCATGGCGCAGTTCACCCAGCTCCAGCACTACCTGACGGTAGAGCAGCGCGAGGCTGTCGAAGATGCAGCGTGCCAGCTCGGCATCACTTTGGGGAACGGGCTGGCCGTGCTCACGACAATAGTCGCGGATTGCCTGATGCATGGAGGGCGGATTGATAAAACGATCGTCATTAGGGTTAATCAGGCTGACGAAGGCGGGTAGCGCGGTGGCGGACTGAATCAGCGCGCCTAAATCTTTGATGTCACGCTCCTGACAAACCCGCTGTAGCAGCCATAGCCCCATGATGTTTTTTAGCACTCGGTAGGTGCCATCTACGCCGCCTTCGTTGGTGATATTGGCGGCCAGCGCCTGCGGGCTGTTAAACGGTGTGTCGCTCTCGATGCCCATCAGCGACCAGGTGCCGGAGCTGAGGTAGGCGCTGTCGCGGCTCTGCAACGGTGCACCGACTATCGCGCTGGCGGTATCGTGCGTCGCGACGGCGGTGACGGGAATCTGGCGTCCACTCGGCGCTGTCCAGTTTCCGACCGCGTGTCCCGGCTGTACGGGATCGCTCAACCAGCGGCGCGGTACACCCAGATAGTCCAGCAGTTCGCCGTCCCAGGTTTGCTGTTCCAGATTAAGCAGTTGGGTCGTGCTGGCGTTGGTATATTCACAGACCAGATTCCCCGTGAGGCGATAGTGAAAATAGTCGGGGATCATCAGCAGATGTTCCACCTTATCCAAATCGTCAGGAGGGGCGTCGCACAGCGCTTTGAGCTGATACAGCGTATTAAACGGCAGGAACTGAATCCCGGTATGCTGATAGATAGCTTCACGACCCAGTTCGGTAGTAACGGCGGCCATTACGCCGTCAGTGCGGTGATCGCGATAGGAATACGGCAGGCCGACACGCTGCCCATTTTTATCGAGTAACACATAGTCCACTCCCCAACTGTCGACCCCAATGCTATCGGGGGCGATACCCATGGCATCGATTTGCTGCAATCCGGTGAGGATGTCGCGTTCCAGTGCGACGAGATCCCACTGGTGATGGTTGTCCTGAAACACCAGCGTATTGCTGAAACGGTGAATTTCTTTCAGCGTCAGATGCTGCGTTGCAGTGTGTAAGGTTGCCAGCATCACCCGACCGCTGGATGCCCCTAAATCCACCGCCACGATATTCTTCACCGCCATAGCCGCACTCCTTTTGTTGGATGTGTTGCAGTGTAAAGAGCGGTAACAGAAGGCACCTTCCGATGAGTGCCACCTAAAACAGGTGGTTGGCAAAATGACAAAGCTGACCGTGAAAGGGCTCACAATCTGGGAAATTATTCAGAAAATAACCCCTAAAAAAGAAGGGAAAAGGCGGTGTGATCCTTGCCACACTTCAATCAATTGGGCGGTGCGATCTTAAAAAAAGAGCAGTCAGACGGCGAGTGGGTGACGGTATTTTAAGGCCAGTTTTGTTGCTTCTGACTACTCTTTTTCAAAGGCTGCGTTTTGCCAAAGGCTGAAGGGAGAACTGAAATGACGTTACTTCGTGGTGATGATTTTTTTACTTCGCGTGCCGTGACGGTCGCGGTAGAGCCGCGTACCCCACAGACGGCCTTTCCTGAGCACTATCATGATTTCTGGGAAATAGTGCTGGTGGAGCAGGGTGCAGGCGTCCATGTGTTTAACGATCAACCCTATGCGCTGTGCAGCGGGTCGGTGTTCTTTGTTCGCGATAATGATCGGCATCTGTTTGAAGATGTAGAAGGGCTATGCCTAACCAACATGCTGTACCGTTCGCCGCGTGGGTTCCGCTTCCTGTCTGATATCGCGGCATTTTTGCCGTATGGTCAAAACGGCGAGTGGCAAGGACAGTGGCAGGTGAATGCGGCGGGGATGCAACAGCTGAAACAGTCGCTGAACAGCCTGGCAGAGCTGGCGCAAAGCGATGTGCCGGAGGCGATTGCTGCCAGTGAAAGCCTGTTTCTGCAAATTCTGGTACAACTGCGTCAACACTGTTTCCAGACGCAGGGCAACGGCTCCGAGCGTCAGGGAGTACAGGCGCTGCTGGGGTGGCTGCAAAATAACTACAGCGAAGACGTTAACTGGGGCGGTTTGGCTGACCAATTCTCGCTGCCGTTGCGTACACTGCACCGTCAGCTAAAACAACATACGGGTATGACACCACAACGGTATCTGAATCGGTTAAGATTACTGGAGGCTCGTCGGCGGTTGCAGCAGAGTGATGACTCCATCACCACTATTGCGCACGCCTGTGGATTTAGCGACAGCAATCACTTCTCGACGCAATTCCGCAAGGCATTCTCGCAGGCACCTAAGTCACTACGCCATCAGGCGTTTTCTCGTGAAGAGTAGGTAACAGTAACTGCGGGTGAGGGAATGGCGACAGCAATTCGGGGTTTGAAATTACAGACTGAAGACTATTTCCTGACTGACAAGAATGCCGTGATGGTTGCCGAACGACACCCGCAGCCGGTATTTCCTCTGCATCATCATGATTTCGACGAACTGGTGATCGTCTGGCGGGGCAATGGTCTGCACCTCTGGAACGATGTGCCTTACCGCATTACTCGCGGTGATATGTTTTATGTCTCCGCGCACGATCGCCACAGCTATGAATCCGTCCACGAGCTTGAACTGGACAACATTCTCTATATTCGCAACCGCCTGACGTTATCCGCCGACTGGCAAACCTTACTGCCGGGCGGAGAGCTTCCACAAAGCCAGCGGCACTGGTGTTTAGGCTCCGAAGGCATGGATACCATCCGCGAGAAGGTAGACGCACTGACGCAGGAGTGTATGAAATCGGATGCGCTGTCGTTGCAGCTGAGTGAGGCGCTGCTGTTGCAGATTGCGCTGCTGGCGGCGCGTTATCGCCATTCGCCGGATAGCCCGCAGTTGGCGGATGCCCATCAGTTGGATATGTTGATGAATGCGCTACGTGCCAGCATTGCCGCCCCGTTTCGCTTTGAAGCCTTTTGCGAACAGCACCACTTCAGCGCCCGCAGTTTACGCTCGCGCTTTAAAGAGCAAACTGGAATGAGCGTGCCGCATTACCTGCGCCAATTGCGATTGTGCAAGGCGATGGAGCTGCTGCGCTACGATCTGCAAACTATCGGCGACGTTGCCGCGCTGTGCGGCTTTGAAGACAGCAATTACTTTTCTGTCGTGTTCCATCAGGCATTCGGCGTCTCGCCCAGCGCCTACCGTCAGCGCTTCCTGAATGTGGAGTGACTATTCTGTTTTAATTCGCGAGCTTTTTAGCTATTGAGAGTGATGAATTAATGGAGGGTTAATAGTGGTAGCGGCATGCGGCGATCATCATGGCATCATCTGTGATGGCATACACTAGACGATGTTCTTCGGTGATACGGCGCGACCAGAAACCAGCAAGGTTATGTTTAAGTGGCTCTGGTTTTCCTTTTCCTTCAAAAGGTGTTCTGCGCGTCTCTTTTATTAATTCATTGATATTTTTGACCATTCGCTTATCGATATCCTGCCAGTACAAGTGGTCTTCCCATGCTTCTTCTGACCAAATTAGCTTCACTCAATGATATCTCTTTCTTCGCCATTGCCAGCCTTAAGGCTCTCAATTGAATTCATCAGCCTTTTTGCATTTGCTGGTGAACGCAGTAAATACGCGGTTTCCTCTAGAGAATTATACTCTTCCAGAGACATAAGCACGCAGGCCTCACCATTCTGTCGAGTGATCAGAATGGGAGCACGATCTTCGACGGTTTTCATCATTGTCGCTGATAGATTTTGACGGGCTTCGCTGTAGCTAATTGTACGCATCTGTACCTCCTGTTTGTACTTGTCATTGTACAATGATGTTGCGTTTTTAACCACTCAATCCTTCTTCGACAAAATTATTCCGCCACCGTCGAGAGCAGCAGTCGCGTATAAGGGTGCTGCGGCTGGTTGAAGATCTGTTCGACGGGTCCAGTTTCTACAATATCCCCGTCTTTCATCACCGCGATACGGTGGCTCATATGCTGCACGACACCCAAATCGTGCGAAATGAACAGCATCGTCAGCCCCAGTTGGCGCTGCAACGCGACCAGTAAATCCAGTACCTGCGCCTGTGTGGTGACATCCAGTGCCGATACTGGCTCGTCACAGATCAGAATGTCAGGATCTGAAGCCAGTGCCTGTGCGATAGAGACACGCTGACGTTGTCCGCCAGATAACGCGGTGGGACGTCGGCTCAGTAGGTCCGGTGTTAGCCCGACATACTCCAGCAGCGTCAGAATACGTAGCTGTTTCTCATCGTCGTTCAGATCGCGACGCAAGCGTAGCGGCTGGCGCAGAATCTGGGCAACGGTAAATTGTGGATCGAACGAACTGAGCGGATCCTGCGTGATCGTCTGAATGCGTGCGCGTAGCGGTCGGCGTTCGCGTTCCGTCAGCGCACTCCAGGCATTGCCCGAGAGTCGGACTTCGCCGCTGTCCGGCTTTTGTAGCGCCAGAATGACTTTTCCCAGCGTGGTTTTGCCCGAGCCAGATTCCCCGACGATACCCAGTGTTTCGCCCCGTTTGATCTGGAGAGAAACCTGATTGACTGCCTGCATCCGGCTGCCGTCTGGTCGCTTGAACGACACCGCAATCTGATCTGCCGTTAGAGCTATTGCGTTAGTGCTGTCGTGATTCGTTGCTAGAGACGAGGCTGATGGCGCAATGCCGTTCTGTAATGGATCGACACCAGCCAGCCACTTTCCACGCGTAGAAGCTGTTGGGATCGCCGCCAGTAGCTTGCGGGTGTAGGGATGTGTCGGCGCTGATAGTAGTTGTCGTGCCTCGCCGCCTTCGACCAACGAGCCTTGCTGCATGACGATAACGCGATCCGCGACGTCTGCGACAACGGCCAGATCGTGAGTGATCAGCAGAACGCCGTGCCCAGCCTGTGCCAATGCGGTGAAGACTTTCAGAACCTGCTTTTGCACCGTGGCATCCAGCGCCGTCGTAGGTTCATCGGCAATCAGCAACTGTGGACCGGCTGCCAACGCGGAAGCAATAAGCGCACGTTGGCGCAGTCCGCCAGACAGCTCGTGCGGATACTGGGCTGCTCGATTCTCCGGATCGGGAATACCTGCTTTTATCAGAAGTTCGGCGACGCGGGCGGGAATCTGCTCGCGGGGTAACAGGCGGTGAGTCAGAATCGGCTCGGCGACTTCCTGCCCGATCTTGCGCAGAGGGTCGAGAGACACCAGCGCATCCTGCAAAACAAAACCGATTTCACGGCCGCGAATTGCTCGCCAGTCGCGATCGGTCAGATAGCGTAAATCACACAGGCTGCCGTCATGGCGCGTGAGCTCAATCGCATTTGCCTGTACGTCAACGTTTTCACCTGATAAGCCAACTAGCGTACGTGCGGTGACGGATTTTCCTGAACCAGACTCGCCGACCAGCGCCAGAATTTCGCCAGCATTCACCTGAAAAGAGAGGTTTTTAACCGAACGAATGGGACCGAAAGGACTCGGGAACGTGACGCTCAGGCCATCTACGCGCAGCAGCGGCGTTTTCGTCGGTGCCTCTGAAGAGAAATGAGAGGTGTGAGGGAGTGGGTTCAGGCTCATCGTGCCTCTCCTTTGGCCAAAATAGCCTGTAAACGACGCCCCAGCAGCGTAATGGAAATCACCGACAGCGCGACGACGCTGGCGGGTAGCAGGCTGACCCACGGCGCGATATCAAGGAAGTTACGTCCGTCGGCCAGTAGCGCGCCCCATTCGGCGGTCGGTGGAACGACGCCCAACCCCAGAAAGCTCAGTGCTGAAGCGGATAGCACCGCGTGGCCGACACCAATAGTGGCGACAATCAGCAGCGGGCGCAGCGTATTGGGGATGATATGGCGGAAAACGATATACAGCGGGTGTTCGCCCAGCGCAATCGCATGCTCAACATAGCCGGATAGCCTGACTTGCAGCACCTGAGAGCGGATCAAGCGCGCATAGCCAGCAATTCCCGCCAGACCGACGGCCAGCATGGTGTTTTCCGGACCGCGTCCTAGCACGGCGATGACCAGCAGCGCCAACAGCAGATCGGGAAACGCCAGCATGATGTCCAGCAAGCGTACCAGAAGCTGACGAATGCGCAGCGGTGCGAGCACCGACAGCGTGCCAAACAGCACGCCGCCGAAGCAGGCGATTAGCATCGCGCCGACGCCAATCCCCAGCGACAGCGATGTGCCGTGAACGATGCGGGAAAAAATGTCGCGCCCGAGTTGATCGGTGCCGAACCAATAAGTGGAGTTTGGCGACTGAAATACCGCGCCCATATCCATTTCATCTGCGGTGCGACTGGTAAACAGCGACGGAAAAAAGACCGCCAGCGCTAGCAGGAAAACAATAGCGGCAGGCAGCAGCGTCGCCGTACTCAGCCACGGACTGCGATAGGTTTTTCTTGATGGCGTCTGCGTGAAGGGCATCGGTTCACTACTCATGGGCGCTCGCCTTCTTGCGTAAGCGGGGATCGATGAGGAGGTACAGCGCATCCACCAGCAGATTGATGACGACGAACAGGAAGGCGGACAGCATCACGACGCCCAGCACCAGCGGCATGTCGCGGTTTTCAATCGCGCTCAGTGTGACTTGCCCAATACCGGCGCGACCAAATACCGTTTCGGTAAGTACGGAGCCACCGAGTACGCTTGCCAGCAATGTGCCGGTCAGCGTTGACGCTGCCAGCGCCGCGTGGCGCAAACCATGACGGAATCGTAGTCGGATTTCGCTGACGCCGCGCGTACGCACCGTTAACGAGAATGGCTGGGAGAGCGCATCTTCCAGACCGTCGCGCAGCACCTGACTCAGAATGGCGGCAATCGGCAAACCGAGGGTGATAACGGGTAACACCAGCGACATAAAGCCGTCGTTGCCCGTGACCGGAAACCATTGCAGGCGAAAACTGAACAGGCTCAACAGCACGATACCAATCCAGTAGACCGGTGTGCTGAGCAGCGTCAGTTCCAACCACGATACGGCGGTACGCAGCGGCCCATAGCGGCCTGCGGTGAGTAATGCGCTGGTAATGGCGAGGAACAAAGCCAGTATCAGGCCACCGATCGCCAGCGGCAGGGTTTCATGCATGGCATCGCTAATCACGCCGCCGACCGGCAGACGGTAGAGATAACTGACGCCAAAATCGCCCTGTAGCGCTTGCCCGCAGTAACGTAAATATTGCACCCACAGCGGCTGATCGAGCCCAAATTGCTTGATGAGTACCGCGCGATAGGCTGCATCCACCACGTTATCGCCGCCGCTGAGAATAGCGACCGGATCGCCGGGGATCAGTTTGACGGCAATAAACGTCAATGTGGCTGCGCCCCAGAGCACAGCCAGAATGGTGAGTAGACGTTTGCCTAACGCGTACAGGTTAACGTTTAATCCAGACATCATAGAAGTTCGGTTTTGCGTTGGTCGCCCAGCTTATGCCCTGTACCTGTTTGGACAGGCCGAGTTGGTAGGCTGGAACGTACAGAGGAACCACATACGCCTGATCGATGACTTCGCGCTGTATCTCGGTGTAGAGCTGTTTACGTTCCGCTTCGCCCGCGCCAATCGCTTTCCTCAGTTTGTCGTCCAGCACGCTGATACGCGTAAAGCCGTTACCGTTCGGTGGCGCATAGGCTGAATCGAACACGGTACGCAGAATATCGGGCTCTGCACGCACGAAGAAGTTAGACGCGATGTCGTATTCGTTAGCGTTGGTGCGCGTGGTGAATTCACCCGCATCGACCGGCGTTAACTGGACGTCAAAGCCTGCCTGTTTCACCTGGAATTGCACGGCCTGGAACAATGCGACGTCAGCGGCTTCCACATTGGTGGTGGCATAAACGAAGCTGACGCTCAGACGTTTGCCATCTTTGGTGCGGTAGCCCGCGCTGTCTTTCTGTTTCCAGCCTGCGTTATCCAGCAGTTCGTTAGCCTTTTTCACATCGAAGCCCCAGCGTGACGCGACGCTCGGATCGTAGTACAGCGTGGCTGGGCCGAGGACGTTATCAGCGGCTTTCAGCGTACCGAAGAAGGCGACTTTTACCGCTGCGTTGGTATCTACTGCGCTCTGGAATGCTTTACGCACCGCGACATCCTGGAATGGGCCTTTGGTGGTGTTGAGATAGAGTACGCGGTTAACACCCGGGTTCTCATAGGTAATGACTTCCAGTTTCGGATTGCGCTTCACCGTTGGGAAATTGGCGGGTGGCACGGCGTCAATCGCCTGAATCTGGCCGCTGCTCAGTGCGCCAAGGCGAACCGACGCTTCCGGCAGATATTTGAACACCAGACCATCGAGATAGGCTGGGCCGGTATGTTTGGCATAGCCTGGTCCCCAGTTGTAATCAGGACGTTTCGTCAGCTTACTGCCGCTGCCTTTGACAAAGGAATCAAGAATAAACGGCCCAGAACCCACCACGGTATTGCTGGTGTTTGGCGTGTTCTTCAGGTAAGTCGGCGATTGAATGCCCAGATATGGCAGGCTCAGACCCTGTAACAGCGGCGCAAACGCCGAGCTGTAGTGGATAACCACCGTATAGGCATCCGGCGTTGATATCTTGTCGATAGGGCCTAACAGTGATTTGGCATAGCTGGAGGTCGTTTTCGGATCGAGAATACGCTCAATGTTGTATTTCACCGCTTCTGCATCTAGCTTGGTGCCGTCGCTAAACGTGACATCTTTACGCAGATGGAAGGTGTATTCGGTGTTGTCATCGTTAATTTTCCAGCTTTCCGCCAGCCAAGGCGTAAAGCGGTTATCTTCTGCTTGTCCTACCAGTGAATCCACCACGTTGCGGGAAATCAGTGCCGTTACGCCATAGGCCGTAATGTGCGGGTCAATAATCGGCGTATCGCTACCCAGCCCTACATTTAGAATACCGCCAGAGACTGGTTTTTCACCGCTTTGTGCGGCGTAAGCACCGGGATTGAGTGCGAAAAGCAACGAAAGTAATCCTGCGGCGAGGGTCGTAACTTGCTGGTGATTTTTTTCCATTCCCTGTGTCCTTTACGATGACATGAGGCCATACACGGCGGTCTTTTCGCTACTCTAGAGGGCGGCCTTATGCATGTAAAAGAATAAAAATGGATTTTCAATTCCATAAAAATATATATATGCGAAGGGCGGTTAGTCGTTTCTAGAAAACCTGTCCCAGAAAGGGGGTGTCGATGACTACAGCGGAATCTGAGTCAAAAAGCGTGGTCAAATATTTCCGATTTATGGCGGCGTAGTCTGGCAGTTATGTCAGCAGTATGGGACGGCATGGGAAAATGGCGGCATTATTCTGGCGTGAGGAGTACGAGTTACTGAAGTGTTATGGTTTCACAAAAAAATAACCAAACTATTTTGTATCGGCTATTTATTGGTGAATTATTATTCATTTCTCTCGGAATAAATATACATTTTGTATACTTTATCGAATCTGGTTTTTCAATTATTGAATAAACATTTCACAAAAAATCAACTCATAATTTCTTCTGGTCATTTTATAAAATTTAAAACTGTATTTCTAATAACAAAATAACCTAGAGAGGTTGTTCGATATGTCAATTAACATCTTTCTAAGAGCATAATACCTATGTAAGAATATAACCTTTAATGGTTAGATTGGTAAAAAAATGAACTTCTTTGAACAAACCCCTCCATCTCGGAGACGCTATGGACTGGCTGCTTTTATTGGTTTGATTGCAGGTATTGTTTCCTCTTTTGTAAAATGGGGGGCAGAAAATCCGCTTCCTCCACGTAGCCCTACCGATATGTTTAGTAGTGCTTGTGTACCTGAATCACTGATTAGAGCGGCTGATCAAATTGATTGCTCTCGTAATTTTCTTAACCCTCCCTACATCTTTTTACGCGATTGGCTAGGCGTTGTTGATCCTAATGCGGCTGTTTATACTTTTGCCGGCCACGTATTCAATTGGGTTGGCGTAACTCATATTATTTTCTCTATTGTTTTTGCTTTAGGTTATTGCATTGTTGCAGAAGTATTTCCTAAAATAAAATTATGGCAAGGGCTGTTGGCTGGTGCGCTGGCTCAACTGTTTGTCCATATGATTTCATTCCCATTGATGGGTTTGACTCCTTCTCTGTTCGTTCTCCCGATGTATGAACATGTATCAGAGATTGTGGGTCACCTGATTTGGTTCTGGTCTATTGAGATTATTCGTCGTGATTTACGTAACCGTATGACCCACGAACCCGATCCTGAAATTCCGCTGAATGCTTCACGATAAGTCGTGATTTTATTTTAGAGATATAAAATATTGCGATGCTTATTATTTCTGTGTCACAGTAAAAATAAGTTCGCAGTAGAAATTGTATTCCAAAATGCCTTGAGATTTTCTCAGGGCGTTTTGATTTTCTGGTCATGAAATAGCCTGGTTTTATTCACTAACAATGGCGACTCGCCCTGTACGGCTTACGTGATGGGAAAGGTATTCGACGGGGAAATGATGGATTCAGACAGCAAATGTCATCTATTCAGCCTCTTCCTGCCAAACATCCTCATATCCAGCTCGATCGATGATGAATTTCGTTCCTTCGGGTAGAAATAGGTACCGTACGACTTCAGGCAATGTTTCTTCCAGATGACTCGTGTGCAAGGCTTGATAAAAGCCGCTCTCTGCTGAATACTCGCCACAATGGATAAACCAGCTTATCGTGCCATTTTCCGGTAATGCGATCCGGGTTCCGTAAATGGGCGAGCGCGGTAAGGTATCTAAAGCAATCGCGACCATTTCCTCTGGGGGATGCAGCGGCAATTGATACTTATCGCAGGTTTGTTTTTGTAGCGCGCTGGGCAGGGTTTGATCCGCTTTTTGCATGGTTAAATTCGCTGTGGTTTTTGAGGCATTCCGAAACTCCCGAAATGCGTTATTTCACTTGAGGGACGGGCTGAATCGTATTTAGCTATCTAGCCACCAATGTAAAAGCGTTTCGTCTTCATCGTCGTCAATGTTCTTATAAATATTCGCAAAGTACCATTCGATGCCTGTTTTTTCGCGAAAGGCGTCGAAAACATCTGCAATCTTATCCATCCCATTTCTTGCTGGAACGGCCAACGTTAAATTTCCCTCAAATCTGCCGTCTAATGTTCCGTTCAACTGGCTAACCACATCATTCTCTAAACAGGTGATGTTTTCAGGGGAGAGCTCATCGGCATAAATATGAATGCAAAAATTGCCGCCTCTTTTCAGCACTTCCGGATGCGCATGCTTGTCTTTAATTCGGAAGATATCCTCGCGAGCCAAATTTAGCGCCAGACCGGGAGAAGACAACAATTCGTAAGTATCCTTCTCGATTTCCCGGACGTGTAGCTGTTCAAACACGGGTCCATCATCATTATTTGCTACGTAGATATGAACTAACATAGGTGGGTATTACCAATATTTGAGTCAGTGACATAAATTTATGCCTCGATGTTAGCCCAAAAATACGTTTTCGTATCTTGTTTCCCATGAGACTGTTTTTTGTGCAGTCGACTGCGGTTATGACTGCGAGACGCTTGTTGGTGTGTCGATAAAGATTTGCCGAAGCGATGCTTCAATTTCGTCAACGCTCCCCAACTCAGGTGCGATTTCTATCTCAATCGTTTTTATCGTTTTGCACCAGTTTGTGGTGCCTGAGCACGTAAAAATGATTTTGTTTGTCGCGATCACAACATCATCAATCCCGCTATATCCAGCCATGCCTGGATTGCCGATCTCAACATAATAAGTATCTTGATCCAGCGCTTCGTCTTGTTCGTCAGGTTCTTCCGCCCGCTGCAAAATCAGAAAATGCTGTGGGTTATCTTCATTGTCTGCAAATCCAACGGTTAAAACCGCCTCTTCAGTGGACGAATCATAGTAGGCTGCCGAAAATTTAACACTCATGACGTTCTCCTGATGTTTTACCCGTGAAAATTAGCCATTTATCTTTCATTAACGTTATATCTGGCGATCCTGATGACGCCTTCGTCTGTATCTGCCAGCAATCTCTCAAGAATGTCAGCAGGTGCTTTCCTGTTAGCAGCAATGGCCACCCGCACTGTACGATTTGCATCACGAGAGAGACGATCGAACAAGGCATAGGACAATTTTCGTTTACTCGCGACACATGCCCTCGTCATTTCATCAAACGCACACAATGCTTCGAGGATCTCCAACGGCACCGTCTTATTATGTGCGACCCACCTTCCGTAGCTTGGATATTTCTTCAGAACGTCGAGCCAGACATCAAGTGGGGCCTCTTCCATGGCCGATCTATCATATTCACTTTTTATGTCGCTACTGCGTAAGGCAATAAACTCTTCGGCAGATTCGATCATTTTTCAGCCTTACCTCTTGGTGTTTGACTTTATATTTCTCGTCATGCTGCCCGTATGTTTGGGAACTCACGATTTTCTTATTTCAACGGTATTTCACCCAGAAATGAGCGAATACAGCAGCAGTTGGAACTTACCATGCAGGGCTGCATCTTTACAGCCGCCGACGCGATGAAAACATTTTCTGGCAAAATCTGTGGCAATATCGATGCAAAATGGAAAACGATGGATAGAAAAAATGGTGAATAGGGTTACTCATGACAGAGACTAAGCTGTTGCTTGATATTCCAATCGTGAAGTCGACGCTTGACGATCTCAGAAAACAATTTCAGGCATTTGATACAACCGATTCGTACCCTGTTTATCTGGCGTGTTGTGATTCGGTCGATGAATGGAAATTTTCTGACGGCGATTATTTTGGACATTTACCGTACAGCGATGAGCGTATGGGTTTTTCGTCACCCCGACTGATGAAAAGGAAATATGCCAATCTAGATGAAGCGCGTTGGCTGGGGAAATATTGCTCTGGTTTCTCTGGTGGCCATCATGTTATTACGGTTTCTCCTGGGCAGAAGGGCGTTCAAGCCATTCAGGCAACCCTATATAACCGTACTGGCGATGCTTTAGACATTGCGACGTTGGGTTTTAAGGGAATGGCTCGTTCAGCGTGTGGTGAATCGAAATTGCTCGGCTTGGGGAGAATGCTGCAATTAGAGGATCACGCGGTAGTTTATGTGGGCGTAGGGATTCGAGAGGCTTTTGCCGTATTTCTTTACCAATATTCCTCTGCTGGCCGCGTGCTGTCTGGCCGAGCCTTTTCCAAAGGGTGGCCCGGTGAAGATGAATGGTTCTGTCACTACGATAATGATGGGCAACTGGTTGAAATAACCTCAGGGAATGCATCCGTTTGGCGCAAGAAATCAGCCAGTTAAACGGCCTGCTGCTATCAATCATTCACACGAGAAATATCTATGTACGATGAACTGATTTTTGCCCATGAGCCTCATACCTCTCATGATGCCTATGTCGGCGGCGGGGCTTATTTACCCAGTGAAATATCCTGGCCATGTTCTGCTGATGGAGTGCCGCTTACTCATCTGGCAGCTTTTCCCAGAGAGTGGTTTTCACCGTCACTTGCTGCTAAGCCCTATTGGGTTTCTATATTTATACCTTATTTGACGGGGGAGGTTTTGCATTACCGGAGACTTCGTGCGATTCATGGTAATTCTGAGGCTATTGTCGTGGGTTATATTCGTTCTGAAGACGAAAGAAACGAAGCCGCTAATCAAATTCTCGATCGTGGAAGCATTCGGCTTTCAAGAAGTACTGAATCCGATGATGAAGAAAATTTAGCCTCTAAATTGGATGGCATTGATGCCTGGCTGCAAGGGCCTATCGCATCAAATATAGGGCAGAGACGAATGTCCATTTATGGGGGAGATTTAGATGTTGCGTTACCCCGTCATAAAGGAATACTGTCAGATGGCATGGGCTATCTCTTTTTAGATGATAACTTCGCAAATAACACAACAAATGAATGCGGCCGGTTTTTTCTGCAACTTGGCTAACAGCCAGCAGGCGGATAATTTTGGTGCGTTTCTGACGATGTCAGAGCGGATTGAGTAATGTGTTGAGGTGAACATTGTATGAAAGAACGCTCTCTATTTTTTTACCTGTAGGGTGTGAATCAACAGAGACATATCGGGAGTGGGGGAAACGATTAAGGTCCTAACTTCATTGAGCAGAGAATTGGCTTTGAATGATATTGCCTCTTTGTGGGCATATGTATTTGCCGCATCAAAAATTACAAGGTTGGTATTGGCCCACTCAATATCGAATTTTTCCTCATATGAGGCCAAACTAAAATCAAACGCATTAATTGCTCTTTGAACGTCAGTTTCACTTTCAGCCCATTTCCACCTGACAATCAATATCAAATTGTCCGCTGTTGCGACTGCCGCCTGCAAAGGTTCATCCCCAAGAATCAATACGTTTGAGTCGTGCATACGCCGCTTTTCTGCATAATCGATGGTCTGGCAGCAAAGATCATAATCCGCATGTGGGCCGAGGCTACCTGTCCACCGTTTGGCGGTATTCTCATCCATGATAACCAGAGGGCCGCCAGAGCTTGATAGCCACTTTGAGAAATTTAACCTATTCATACTCTTAGCTTTTGTCACGTTATTCTCAGTTTGTATTTGCCAGAAAGTAGAACGGTGAGTCGTATAGGGAAATAACCGATATCGGTCACTAACGGTTATGTAGACGAAAAGCCTCGTTGAGTTCAACTTCACTCTCCGCATCCCCATCTTCAAAGCATTTGAAAGATTTCTCGCCTAGTGTCTCCTGCACGAGCGCGTACAGATAGACAGATTTAACGTTAACCTGTAGCCACAGCGAGCCATCGTCTTCATCGATCAGGCGGATGTCATAATCAGCGCGATTGTTTAGGGATTTGTCTTTCAAATAGACATCACCGTTTTCGGCATGAATACAGGCCTCACTGCGTTTAATCGTACTCATGGCATGTTGAACAGTCGAGGCATCATCAAATACTAATTTGTACTCATAGCTCATGTTCTGAGTGTCCGCTGTTAGGTTTCACTATCTTCATCAGAACCCTGTCTCAATATTCTTGCTATTCTGGATACGACATTTATTTTACGTAAACCTCAGGCAGGTCGATATTATTTTGGGAAAGAATCATGGCTATTTTTCCTACAAATTCAACCGGAAGCGCCGTTGGTACCCCATACATATCGACTATGCCGACCTCAACGGCAGCATCAACAAGATAGGTGAATTCTTCAATATCTTGAGGTGCAATGGATAGGGCAAGATCTCGCGGCATATCATCTCCGCGCCCATTTAGCGGCAGCAATGCCCCTTTTCTTTCCCATTCAACCAGGTTGCCACTCTCAGGATAACAATTAAGATGCGCTAGCAACGCGTCGATCGAGGGATGTCGAATCAATTTTGCATCGCAATAGGCCTGTAAACAGGCAGAGGCGTAGCGTTGCAAATCTCTTGGGGAAAGCCTGTGCAGTGCGGTAAAAACGTCTGACATCCTCATGTTCCTCAATGCGTTCCCACAAGACCCAAGTTAAAGGCTAGATAAATTGTAAACTAACGGGGTGGGACTAATCTTGAGGGGAGTTACAGTTCATCACCGACTATCTGCCCTGAAATGGCTAAGTTGAGTGCAGATGTGAATGTCGATGCAATGCTCTTCATCTTTCTTGGGTCAAGATCGCCAATATTCACACTTGCAAATGTTGGCGTGTCTGTGAATCGATAATCTAATAAAAAACAAATGGATCCACCATCTGAGCCAATCGCGAGGACCCTATCGCCTAAATAATGGTTAATTTTATAATCCTGATTTAATTTCACTATCTGTGTTGACGGCCATATCGATAAATAAACATGCGAAAGTCTCCCTTCTCCGCCATCCGACCATTTCATAAACTCTCTATAATCAGGCGGAAAAATCAGTGCCGTACTGCTTTCGATAGTCTCCCACTCGGTGTCAGATGCAGGCACATGGCAATGCCAATGTGGCGTAATGGAAAGGATGCACTGTGCGATGTTCATTTATTATCCATAGAATCGTTAACCCAACGCTGCATTGATCAATGCACGGTTTTATGATGTTTGAATGATCCATTTCCCGGCTTGAAGATCTTCGCCATTAATCCCTTTCTTCAACAGCAAATATCCCATACCACCGGCAAGAATGCCTTTATGGCTGGGCGCTGCTTTATTTAGGCGAGAATGGTTAATTTGCAGGGTATAGCTCAGATCCTCATGACTTTCTTCGTCCTGAATCCATGCTGGAATACCCGCGATCTTGGCAATACCATTTTCATCGTTGTCGTCATTCGGGTTTTGCAATAGGGTTATTCGCCGCGATGGAATGATCGGGTTGCCATAGGCCTCTAACGGCTGGTTAGTGGGGATATAAGCTAACACTTTTCCTCCCTCATTCATTGCCTTCTCAATATAGCCATCAGATAACAGTGAATAGGGCGTGAAGACGGAAACCACAAGCCTATCGTCCAATTCCATGTCTGGAATATGCTGATTAATGAATGTTGATGGAAAACTGGCAAGGTGGAGTAAGTCTGAGCCGCTTGAGTCCGTCGGCCAGGTTATCGATGCTGGTAAAAAGGGACTGCCACCAAGATAGGGATGGTCCTTGTCAGGATTGCCTTCTACAAAAACCAGTTCATTGAACATCGTTATTCCTTCGCCTTCCCAATTGTATTAACCAGCGAGACTCTCATCGATCGAGATGATCATCGATATAGCTAGTGAGTTCTGGATATTCATCCAAAAACTCATCGCTGCGAATGAAGTCGTCGAATGATTTATGTTTTTTGGCCGCTAAAACGATGGCATTGATCTTTTCATCATTTTCCGAATTCACCATTCGCCCGATTAATATTAACGGCCATTCCTTGTCGCTTGCCTGATTCTTTATTTTGGCAAAATTGGTGGCAAGTCTTTCTGCATAAAGGGTGGCATCCGCATGATCGAGAACAACCAGTACTCGCTCCTGAATACCATAATCATCATCATCGCAAAATGTGTCTAACAACACATCTATCGTTTTTGCATCAAGCTTACCAATGACGCCTTTTACCAACGTTGAAAATTGGCGGGCATCTTCGGCATTCTCATATCTGTCCAAAGAAAGCAGCTCGTCTCGCCACGCTTCAAACGCATTACCATTCATATTTTTTCCTATAGCAATCCTATTCCATCAATCCAACCAGCCATCTTTGCTTTTATTAGATCAAGGGATTTGATATCGCCAACCACGACAAACTCGTGCTTATGTTCTTTATCATTGAAACATGTCATTTGGGGGAAATTCTCATCGAAATGCTACCACGTCGTCCCATTGAACGATGCTTTCAGCGAAAGTCCGGTCTGCTTGCTGAGCCGTAAGCTCTCCCGTATACAGTGGATCGCGTTTTATTTTTTCCTCATCGTCATCACTCAATATTGTCGCTTTTCCTTCCTTCTCGTTGAGTAAAAAGCGTTGAGTCGCCATGTAATCATAGGCGTCAATAATCGATGATTCTGCTGCCGTTAAGCTTGCAGTACCTTCAGAGAAAAACATGAGGAAGTCTGAAAAAGCGTAGAGATACAGATTTTTTAAAATCTCGTCACTGTTCGCATCCTGTTCATCTACCACGGCTGTGTCTATAGCCTCAAGCGCCGGGTTGGTATTTATATTTTTCGCATCTGATACAAGGTAGTCCCAAAGATCATCCGTAAGTAAAACAACCTCTTTCGGTAAAATAATACTCATCGATTGAAGTAAGTTACCGAACCGAACGAATGCTTTTAAGAGTACGAAGAAAGCGATTTTTTCTGGATTCCCCATTACTCATCCTTCTTGTCTTGGGTGTTTAGTCGATGAGGCCGGATTCACGCCATCATGAATAATGACGTATTCAGAAAGGCAGAATATAAGGAAAGATACGAAAATATCAATGCGTTAGCGTATTTTTCAGCCTGTGTTTTGAGGTTATTGTTATCGCGTTCGATGATTGTCTGGTAGCACCGAACACGATGATGAAACGCCTATGCGGTGGTGGGCATGGCTTAGCGGCGCACTTCCAGATGCGTGCCGTGGGCGAGAAAGAAACGGCATCGATTTAAAGGTTGATACAGGCAGGATCACAAAACGCGGCACTCACCGTTGACGATGCGATAGTGCATTCCGTAAAGGGTGCATTCTGTTCAAGAATTGATTAACACCACAGCAGGACTTTTCGCTATTATTTCCCTCTTTTCCTCCTGCATATAGTGAGTTATGGAACGTTTTATTGAGAATCTGATGTACTCATCGCGCTGGCTGCTTGCCCCTGTTTATCTTGGGCTATCGCTGGGCTTACTGGCGCTGGCGATTAAGTTTTTCCAGGAAGTGTTCCACGTCCTGCCCAATATCTTTGATATGGCAGAGGCAGATTTGGTGCTGGTGTTGCTATCACTGATCGATATGACGCTGGTTGGCGGGCTGCTAGTGATGGTCATGCTATCCGGCTACGAAAACTTTGTGTCGGCATTAGATATCACCGATGGCAGAGAAAAGTTGAACTGGCTCGGTAAGATGGACTCAGGCTCGCTAAAAAATAAAGTGGCTGCCTCGATTGTTGCTATCTCGTCGATCCATCTGCTGCGCGTGTTCATGGATGCTCGTAATATCCCGGATAACAAGCTGATGTGGTATGTGATTATCCATTTGACGTTTGTGCTGTCTGCGCTCGTCATGGGGTATCTGGATCGCATGTCGCGTTACGAAAAAAGCAAAACGGCATAATCAACGCCGCACGGTTTGCGTAGCCAGAAGAAAGAACAGATCCTATTGTTAACGAAGTGATTTTATCAACGCGCTTTGTCTAATGGAGGATATTATGCCGCAAACCGATCGCATTAACCGCCGTGTGGTTTTGGCTCAACGCCCGCACGGCGCGCCGACACAAGATAATTTTCATCTGGAACAACAGGCTGTTCCATCAATCAATACGGGGCAAGTGTTGCTGCGCACCGTGTTTCTTTCCCTCGATCCCTACATGCGTGGCCGCATGAGTGACGCGCCTTCTTATGCCAAACCGGTCGAACTGAATGACGTGATGGTCGGTGGAACTATCAGCCGCGTGGTTGAATCAAAACACCCGGATTATCAGACGTGCGATTGGGTACTGTCTTACAGCGGCTGGCAGGACTATGCGGTATCTGACGGTAAAGGCTTAACCAATCTGGGGCAGTCGCCCACCAATCCTTCCTATGCGCTGGGCGTACTGGGCATGCCGGGCTTTACTGCGTATATGGGGCTGACGGATATCGGCCAGCCGAAAGCCGGTGAAACGCTGGTGGTAGCCGCCGCTACGGGGCCTGTCGGCGCGACGGTCGGCCAGGTCGGGAAACTGAAAGGTTGTCGGGTTGTCGGTGTGGCTGGTGGGGCGGAGAAGTGTCGCTACGCGGTTGAGGTTCTTGGGTTTGATGTGTGCCTCGACCACCGAGCGGATGATTTTGCCGAACAGCTGAAACAGGCCTGTCCGCAGGGCATCGATATCTACTTTGAAAACGTCGGTGGGAAAGTCTTTGACGCGGTATTACCGCTGCTGAATACCTCGGCGCGTATTCCGGTGTGCGGATTAGTCTCTGGCTACAATGCCACTGGGTTGCCCGATGGCCCAGACCGCTTATCGCTGCTCGCGGGGACTATCCTGAAGAAGCGTATTCGCATGCAGGGGTTCATCATTTTTGATGATTATGGTCATCGCTTTGATGAATTCTGGAAAGAGGTTTCGCCGTGGGTCGCGCAAGGTAAGATCAAATATCGGGAAGAGATTGTCGACGGTCTGGAAAATGCCCCGGAAGCCTTTATCGGTCTATTACATGGTCGCAATTTCGGTAAGTTGGTGATCAGAATCGGGCCAGATGCGTAATACACTAGACTCGCCGCTGCGGCGGCGAGTTTTGCACTCGACAGAGTGTGTTACCAGTACGGGCAGATAGTAACGCGTGTATAGAAACTGCCTGAGTAATAGAGCAGAATGATAAGGTAAGTAATGATTTTTGGAGGAGTCCGCTTAACCAGCAGAAAAGGAATGGACAAAGGGATGATGATGAAATTTGAAAAACTATCAGCATAGCCTCTCGGGTTTTCACAAAAATTTTTAAGTGAGCTGTCACCAAATAGCCATTCATATTCGATTGTAGAAAATGCATGGATTAAAAAAAGACATAAGGCAGAATAAGAATAAAAATAGATGTTATAGATTTGATTTTTTTTAAACATGCTTTCAAATTCCTTTTTGAATCCTGATGAAAAATTAATATTACTATTTAATAAATGAGATATCAATCCTTCTGTTTTTATCATCTTGTATTAAATTAACCTCATCATGTCCTTTTATCCATACTTCAATTATATTTCCATAACTCCATGGGATGCTTTTGGATTTTTTAAATCCAAGTGTCTCTATGTATTTTACCAATTCAGTTTTACGCTCAGGAATTGGGTTATAAAAAACTACGCCATTGGTTAATCGCTGCGTGCCATCTGGTGAGTAATAGTAAAATTCGTAATTGTCAGAAATAACAGATATGTCTTTTACTTCATCTAGGGTTAAAGTATAATGTGTAAAATGATCATCTTTTTTGTAGTGGTAACTTCCTTCGTGGAATAATCCTGCGAAAATAACAAATATGCCAATTGAGATAAATAGTAAAAATATTGATTTTATTAAGTCACTGTATTTGAATTTCAACATGTCATTGTATTTTTTGTTTGTTATCCAATTCGTCAGTTTTATTAGTTTATAGTTTACTCAAAATAGACTAATTTGGACAAAGACTGATTCGTGTATAAAAACGGTATGAATGATACCCGAGGATGATAAGATAAGTAATGATTCTAGGCAGGCTTCTTTTAAAAATAAAAAAAGGGATAGATAAAGGAACAATAATGATACTGAAAAAACCATCAGCATCGGCTTCCGGCACTTCACAGAAATCTGCAACTGAGTCGCCATCTATCATCCATTCATATTCAGTGGTAGAAAAAGCATTGATTAAAAAAAGGCATAACGCAGAATAGGCATAAAAATAGACATGATAGAGGAATTTTTTTGCTCGTGACATTGATATTTTTCCTGGCTGCATGTTTATCCTACGGTCTTTGCATAACAGTCGTACTACTATAAAGTAATTTTGTTACTTTTTCGCGATGACTTAACATTCTTCTACCATATGATGTCCAGTCCCTTACATCTACCAAACTTTTTTCTGCATTTATCGAACGAATAAAATCACTGTGACTGCGTTCAATGCCTCTATTATAGCGTGAACCAGCAAGAATAAACTGCTCGTCTGTTAGGTTCAACGTGTCAGCACCAGGGTAGTCGTAATTGATTAACTCATAAAGATGGCGTGCGACCATAGTAAGGTTGAAATTATCTTTATTTAGGCAGATAGAAATATATGTTGCTTCTGCATTTTTCAACTCACTTGGGGTTTTTCCGAAAATCTCGGCTACTACTCTAATTTGCATTGCGATAATACCTATCGATGTTTTCTCAGGGCTGGACGTAGAGGTATCCATCTCTGTCCAACTATTGTAGGTATACTCTGCCTGCCTGTAAAATAAAACTGGATATTTAAGATAATCAACCATACCTCCGGCTTCGGAACGAGCAACCAAAGCAAGGAGCGTTGCTGGTATTTTATATTGTCGAGCAATATCTTTTATTTTCTCTTTATGGAAAATAATATAACTATCCTTGTATTTATTTAAATAATCATCACCGCCAAATGTTTTCCACCAAACGAAGTCAATAGGCGACCAACGCGGATAGTTCTTTCCCCAATCGGAAAAACTAAGGTCGCATTCGTTGATAATATCATTGAATTTATTCATGGTTTATCAGTACATATTTTCAGTTAATATGCTGTATCCCGATGTCCCTGCGATATTGTGCTGGCAGGTAATACTCTCATAACGCAGGCTTAGGGTTTCAAATGGCTGCATATCGTTATGCGTCAATGAGTTGGGATTCTGATTAGAGATATTGACAATAGAGGCATCCCTTAATGTAATTGTCATGTAGTTCTCTTGGGTCCCGCTGGCGGAGGTACGGTAATACCTCAATTCAACTTCCATTAGCTCATTGTTGGCGATGCTGGTTAGTAAGAGCGGTGTGGATTTATCAACGACTTTGGTCACAGAAAAGGGGTGATGATTGACGTGTCGATCTCTTGATAAGTCGTAATTCGTTGCATAAACAAAAATCTCATCTTCGTGACCAGAGATATGTTTATTTCCTACAGAATCGATACTTAAACACCCTTCAGAGATCAGACCCTGAATTTTTCCGGTAATCTTCATGAAAATAGAATTAGCCATTCGTGTAACTCCCTGTTAAAAATCCTTGTTGGGAAACTTATAACGTAAATCTTGATTGAACAAAAGAAGAACTCGACTATTTAATAAGAAATATGATTCCTATCAGAAAGATATCCTTTCCAAAATTCTATAATTGATTGTTTTTAATGGTAAGTCACCATATAGGATGAAATTTATTTATTAGCCTGATAATTATATTCAATGATAAGTTTATCATACCCAATAAACCTCAAGATGTAGATTTTGGCATCTGAAAGCGATCGTGAATTCTGGACATCAGTGAGACCGGCTATTTCTGGCGCTTGGTTGAGAAAGAAATTAATATTGTATTTCGAAACTCGCTCATGTTTTCAAAGTAGTGATTATTCCATGCATGTTCGTTCATCACTCTCCTTCAGCGCTGAAGGAATAGATTAATAAGATTTTTTATTAATGATAACGCCTTTTTGACTTATTTCTAAGCCAAGGACAGCTCAAACGCGAATGTACTCATTTTTTAATCCATTACGCCATTCACTCAATCATAGTATTAATTAACGTTGTTCCTTGGATAAATCCAACATTAGACATTCTATTTCTTTCATTGTTACTCTGTCTTGCTCTTTTGTTTTAATGATCTGAAAGTATTCATCGAATGATGGGTAATTACCTAAGGAGAAATCATCAACTAATGGGATGCCAGTACTGTTAACATAATCGAGCAACTTATCGTAAGCCTCATTAATGTTATCTAGATCGCATGAATATATCGTACTTATCTGAGGGTTTGCCTCATCACTCGGCCCATAAGAAAAGTAATACTTCTTTGACAGTCTCGGTGCGTCCCTGATTTCTTTATAGGTTAATGTATAGTACTTAAAAATGTCTTTTTCCGTATAAACGGTATCAGGAACGATGATAAGCCATCCCCAAAAGAACAGCAGGGAAGATAATAAAATGAAGATAGTTAAGATCGTTTTCATAAGATGAAAACAGCTTTCTCGAGACCAGAAATATGTTTATTCCCTACAGAATCGATACTTAAACACCCTTCAGAAATGAGTCCCTGAATTTTTCCCGTTATCTTCATAAAAATAGAATTAGCCATGCTTGTAACTCCCTGTTAAAAATCCTTGTTAGGTTGTTATAACGTAAATTTTTTTTGAAAAAAAGGATCACTCGAATATTTAATAAAAAATATGATTTATGTCAGAAAGATCTCCTTTCCAAAAATGTTTAATCGTTTGTTTTTAATGGTAAATATTGAGGGGGAGAAAAGCATATCACGCTAATTATATCTAAATTATAAAGTGCGTTATGTAAGTAAAAAATCATTAGTAGATTAAATAACAAGATAAGTGGTTAAGATTACTGATTGAATTAAAAAGGCGTCGTTATTGATAACTCGCCGCCTAAGCAGCGAGGTTTATTATCCATTCCGGTTTTATTATTTCCCAGCACTAAGCCAGTCTGGCAGATCGTGTAATCCCATAGCCTGACGTACCAACGTCGGTTTAATACCGGGGAGTTTATCTGCCAGCACTAGTCCCACATCACGCAGCAGCTTTTTCGCCGGATTGTCGCCGTCAAACAATTCGCGGAACCCCTGCATGCTGGCGAGCATCACGGCGGCGCTGTGTTTGCGGCGGCGTTCATAGCGTCGCAGATAAAGGTGTTGGCCGATATCTTTACCCTGCGTCTGTAAGCGCTTCAGTTCTGCAATCAGTTCGGCGACATCCATGAAACCCAGGTTGACGCCTTGCCCTGCCAGCGGGTGAATGGTGTGCGCAGCGTCGCCAACCAGCACCAGCCGGTGTGAGGCGAAGCTGCGGGCATAACGCCCCATCAGCGGGAAAGTTTGACGTTCACTTTCCAGTTCACACAGCCCCAACCGCATATCAAACGCCATGGCGACCTGACGATTGAATTCCTCCACTGGCAAGCCCTGCATCGCTAGGGCCTGCTCCGGTGAAAGCGACCAGACAATCGAACAGAGGTGCGGATCGTCCAGCGGCAGGAATGCCAGAATGCCGTCACCGTGAAATGCCTGACGTGCTACGGACTGATGTGGGTGTTCGGTACGAATATTGGCGACCAGTGCGTGGTGGCCGTAATCCCAAAAGGTCAGCGGAATATCCGCATGCTGGCGCAGCCACGAATGCGCGCCGTCCGCGCCGACCACCAGTCGGGCGGTCAGCATGCTGTCGTTCTGCAACGTAATAAAGGCTTCGTTCTCGCCCCAGGCGACCTGTTTTAATGACGCAGGGGAAAGCAGAGTGATGTCGCTTAATTGTGAGGCACGTTGCCACAGAACCTGCTGAATCACTGGGTTTTCAATGATATGCCCGAGATGGGAAAATCCAAATTCTTCACCGCTAAAGCTGATTTTACCGAAGCTGTCTTTGTCCCAGACCTGCATAGCGTTATAAGGGCTGACACGCTGCGCCACGAGATTCTCCCAGACGCCGATATGGCGCAGAAGGCATTCGCTGGCGGCATTGATGGCGGAGACGCGCAAGGCATGGTGTTTCCCGAGCGGTTGAGGCTCGGCCGCCTGTTTTTCCAGCACGGCAATGCGCAGGCCGCTACCCTGTAGGCCGCAGGCCAGCGCCAGACCGACCATACCGCCACCGGCAATAACCACGTCGAATGATTGCATTTCCGTATTTTCCTGTTGGCGAGCTTAATTAACGTTCTACCCAGCCTAGCGTGCGACGGGCAAACGCATCGCGCATCAACGGCAGGTTATTCATAGCGATCAGGCCCAGATTGCGACCGACCGCCAGCGCGGTATAGCGGTTAGCGAACAGCCTGACCAGACCATCGGTGATCGCCACGGTTGCGTGTTGATCGGGTTCGCGCCGTTGCTGATAGCGGCTGAGTACACTGTACTGGCCGATATCCTGCTGGTTCTTCGCCGCATCGACGAGCGTTTCCGCCAGCGACATGACATCGCGAATTCCCAGATTAAAGCCTTGTCCGGCAATCGGGTGCAGCGTTTGTGCCGCGTTGCCCACTAGCGCTAGCCGATGGCTGATGTGCTGGCTTGCGGTTAGCAAGCGCAGCGGATAGCTATGGCGTTCGCCAGTGTGGGTGAATTGCCCCAAACGCCAGCCAAAAGCCTGCTGTAGCTGTTGGCGAAACTCGACTTCGCTCCATCCATCGATGTCGTGTTGACGATGTTTATCATGGCACCAGACGAGTGAGCTGCGACCGTTACTCATCGGTAACAGCGCCAGCGGACCGTGCGGGGTAAATCGCTCAAATGCGCATCCGCGATGGGGTTCGGCGGTGGTCACGTTGGCGATCACCGCGACCTGATCATACTCATGCTGTTGCCAATGAATCCCGCAGGACTGCGACAACATAGAGTGCGATCCATCGGCGGCAACCAGTAGCTGGCCTGTAAGCTCAGTGCCATTATCCAACGTTAGCGTGGCGTTCTCTTGCGTCCGCGTGACGGCAACCACTTTCGCCGGGCAGTGCAGACGCACGCCCGGTGCCTGTTGCAGCAGGGAAAACAGACGCTGCCCGACGTCATGCAGTTCAACCACATGGCCCAATGCCTGAACGTGATAATCCGACGCGTGCAGATTCACCACGCTGGCATGACCGCGCTCGCTGACGTGGATGTCGGTTATCGCCGTTGCATTGCCCGACAGTGCTTGCCAGATACCCAGCGCCGCTAGCTGTTGGCGTGTGCCATCAGACAGCGCGAGAGCACGCCCGTCAAAACCGGGATGTTCCTTGTCGAGTGGTGAATATGCCTCGATAAGGTCAACCGGTATTGTGCCCTGTGAAAGCCGTGATATCGCCAGCGCCAGCGTCGCGCCCGCCATTCCACCACCGACAATCATGACCGCCATGCTGTTGTCCTTTGCAATTATGCCGTTGTCCTTTGAAAGAACGGTTTAGTACTGTGTGTCATGCCGTTGCGCCATCAGCGCTTCGATGGCATCAGCGTCTTTGATTACGCCAGCAGTCAGGTTTTCATTACCGTTTTCGGTGATCACGATGTTGTCTTCAATGCGCACACCAATCCCCCGATACTGCTGCGGCACTTTAGCATCGGGCGCGATGTAAAGACCCGGCTCGATGGTTAGCACCATACCGGGCTCAAGCGGACGGCCTCGGTCGGTGGTGCCGTAATTGCCCACATCGTGCACATCCAGACCCAGCCAGTGGCTGAGGCCGTGCATGAAGAACTGACGATGTGCCTGTTCGGCGATCAGCTCTTCGACTTCACCCTTCATCACGCCGAGTTTGATGAGCCCACTAACCATGATGCGCACCACGTCTTCGTTGACTTCGCGGATGCTACGGCCCGGCCCAAACAGCTCTAGTGCCCGCAGTTGGGAGCGCAGCACGATGTCGTAAATGGCACGCTGCGGCGCGGTAAACTTACCGTTGACTGGGAAGGTACGGGTGATATCGCCAGCATAGCTTTTGTATTCACAGCCTGCGTCAATTAGCACCAGATCGCCGTCGCGCATTTGCGTTTCGTTTTCGGTGTAATGCAGGATGCAGGCGTTGTCACCGCTGCCGACGATGGTGTTGTAAGACGGGTAGCGTGCACCGTGACGGGTAAATTCGTGGTGAATCTCGCCTTCAAGCTGATATTCATACATGCCAGGACGGCATTTCTGCATAGCTCGTGTATGAGCCAGCGCTGTAATTTCACAGGCGCGACGCATTACGCTGATTTCCGCAGGCGATTTGAACAGGCGCATTTCATGCACCCAAGGACGCCAGTCGGTCAGTGTCGCGGGGGCAGCAAACCCTTGGCGGGTTCCGTTACGCAGGGTTTCCAGCGCGGCAAAAACCAGCTTGTCGGCGTAATCGTACTGCCCTTGTGCGTGGTACACCACGTCTAATCCATTCAACAATAAATGCAGCTGTGTGCTGATTTCGCCAAACGGCAGTGCTCGGTCAACGCCGAGCTTGGTGGGTGCCGCTTCCTGACCCAGGCGACGGCCAAACCAGATTTCCGCTGTCAGGTCGCGCACGCGGTTGAAGATGACGCTGTGATGATGTTTGGTATCGCTTTTTACCAGCAGCAGAACGGCTTCTGGTTCATTGAACCCCGTAAAATACCAGAAATCACTATTTTGACGATAAGGGTAGTCACTGTCGGCATTGCGCTGCGCTTCTGGCGCAGAAAAAATGATCGCCGCGCTGCCCGGTACCATTTTTTCCAACAGTACCTGACGACGACGAAGAAATTCTTGTGGATTCATCACCTGCTCCTGAAAATTGTCCGTGCGGTTACCTTTCCCTTCAGCCCTAAATAAGGCACGCCTTCAATAACATAGCGTTTTTCATAAGACCGCCCTGCATAAAAAATCAATGCAGCGTTGGTTTTTGCTGTTCGGGTGCCGTCACAACGTGTTGGCTGGTAAATTCGGTATGGCACAAAATGGCAGAAACGCGAACATACTCAATCACTTCTTCCAGTGATTGCTCCAGCTCTTCCTGATCTTCATCTTCGTCGTAGCCAAGCTGTGCGATGTTGCGTAAATCTTCGATGGCTTCTTTCAGCTCGCCTTTAACTTTGTTCAACTTCGGCTGAATGACGCCCAGGCCCAGTAGGAAGTGGTTGACCCAACCTGCCAGCGCATCGGCGCGATCGAAAACGCTCACCTCGTCCAGTGAATCATCTGGCAGGAAAAGCTGAAACAGGAAGCCATCATCTTCCAGCGCTTCACGCGTGGCTTGATACAGGTCCTGAAGCGGTTGCGACAGTGTTTGAGTAAACGCCATACCTTCATTGGTCAGTTCAAAAACCAGCGTTCTCCAACTGTCGTCATGGTTTCCACCACACAGCATTCCGCTGATCAAGCCGTGCATTTCTGCTGCGGTCAGCGCGACTTGCTGTTGGTGAAGCAGTTGGTTAAGGCCTTCATAGGCAGGAAACGTATTCTCTATAGACATGCGGATTCGTCATCGTTGGCTGGATTGGTTCATGCTATGCTACCACCAAGCTCCCTTTGGATTCCAGAAAGGGCTTGTATCTTAGATCTCGGCTATATATAGTGGCGCCCGCTTTAACGAACCCGATGTAACGGGTAATGCTCATGCTATGCGACACGCGGGCGCAAGAACGAAAAAAGGCAGGAAGGTGGTATGTCTGCACAACCAGTAGATATTCAAATTTTTGGCCGTTCGTTAAGAGTGAATTGTCCGCCAGAACAACAGGAAGCGTTGAATCAGGCAGCGGAAGATCTTAACCAGCGGTTGCAAGATCTTAAAGTTCGCACTAGAGTCACAAACACTGAGCAACTGGTGTTTATTGCCGCGCTGAATGTGTGCCATGAACTGGCGCAGGAGCGGGGTAAGACGCGTGATTATGCATCGAATATGGAACAACGTATTCGTATGTTGCAGCAGACCATCGAGCAAGCGTTGCTGGAACAGGGCAAGATCACGGACCGTCAGGGTGCACAATTTGAATAACGTCGTATTTTGACAAAAGTACGGTGTTTTTACGCGATAAGACGTGCTAAGGTTTATCGCGAGTAACGAATAAAATTTCTCTGAGATGTTTGTCAGCGGGCCAGTCCCCTGAGCCGATATTTCATACCAAACAGAATGTAATGCTCTGCGGTTGGTGAGCAAGCTCGGTTCGTCCGAGAAGCCTTAAGACTGCGACGTTATGTTCACCTTGAACCAAGGGTTCAAGGGTTACAGCCTGCGGCGGCATCTCGGAGATTCCCTTTCTTTTATCACTCTTGACCCGTGGCGAACACAGCCCATGTCATCTTCTGGCACGTCAATTATTCCCAAGACTTCACCTTCCTCTACGGCAGCATCACGTCAGCAGATTCGTCAGGCTGTGCGTCAGCAGCGGCGTTTACTGACGCCGGAACAGCAGAGATTATTTGCCCAACAGGCGTGTGAGCGCGTCATAGCACACCCGAAGATCATACAAGCAGATAGCGTCGCAGTATTTCTGTCGTTTGATGGCGAGTTGGATACGCACCCGTTGATTCAACAGCTGTGGGAGCAGGGGAAGCGTGTTTACTTGCCGGTTCTGCATCCATTTCGCGTTGGGTATCTGCTGTTCCTACGCTATGCGCCGGACACCAAGCTGGTGCGCAATCGTCTGAAGATTATGGAGCCGAGTCTGGACGTGCGGCAGGTGTTGCCGTTACCGCAGTTGGATATTCTGCTGACGCCGCTGGTGGCGTTTGATCATCAGGGGCAGCGTTTGGGCATGGGCGGCGGTTTTTACGATCGTACGTTGCAGTATCGCAACCAGATGTCTCGCGGACCTTACCCGATTGGGCTGGCCCACGATTGTCAACTGGTCGATGCACTGCCGGTGGAAAGTTGGGACATTCCGCTGCCGGAAATTATTACCCCTTCCCACCATTGGCAGTGGAACTCGCGCTAGTTTTTTATCTGTTCGGGCGACCGATCGTGGCCCAACATCTGCTGTACCAATTCCACACAATGCAGGAACCGCGAATCGTAGTCCGACTCTTTGATGTAAACGTACGGGATATTATTTTTAGCCAGCATCGTTTTCAGCAGGTTCTGGAACTCCGAACGGGCGGTTGAGCTGCCTAAACTGCGTAGCCCATCGGCTACCCACGGCGTGTTGTTCTCCAGCAAAATCACCAGATCGAAGCGGTATTCGTCGACCAGCGCCTGAACGAACGGGTGTTCACGGCCTTCGTATTTCTTGCAGAACGCCTGCGTGGTGACAAAGTCGGTGTCGATAAAGGCCACTTTGTTGGCGTATTTGACCGCAAAATCAATGTACTGTGCCTGACCCAGTGCAATCTTGTCGTAGTCGGAATACTGCAACG
The DNA here is from genome assembly GCF_002847345.1 of Pectobacterium peruviense. Taxonomy (GTDB): domain Bacteria; phylum Pseudomonadota; class Gammaproteobacteria; order Enterobacterales; family Enterobacteriaceae; genus Pectobacterium; species Pectobacterium peruviense. Next base: position 64,488 of record NZ_LXFV01000005.1, on the reverse strand, counting down.
CCATCTCGTCGCCACCCAGATGGGAGAAGACATAATCGCGACCATATTCCCAGGCGCTGGTGGTGTTGAAGATATTAGCCAGCTTGTTCACCAGCGTAGATTTACCACTGGATTCCCCGCCAAGAATGGCAACAGTACGCACAAAGAACGGCTTCACTTCGGTTGGGATATAGTCCCAATAGCGGAAAGGATCGTGGCGGATCTGCGAGCCGCTGATGTTCATAAAGGAACGCTGCGGGTCGATCAAAACGGCCTCAATCCCCAGATGCTCGCGGTACTGTGGAGCATCCTGCTCTTCGCTGGTGTAGACGAAATTGGGCGTGATGCTTTTTTCCTGCATGAATGCCTGAATCCCTTTACTCCACACATCCCAGCCGTGTGGGTAGGGCTCCATTCCTTGCTCATTAAAGGCATGAATATGAATATTTTTCTGATATTTAAAGGTCTGCAGCAGCCAGCGTAGACGATCGCTGACGGTGGGCTGTTGTGACATCGAACTGCTCTCAAACAGCAGGCGGTCGCGCGGTTCGTCGTAACCTAAAATCACATGCAGTTCATCGACCTGGCTGCAGGCGCGTTGAATCAGATAAATGTGGCCGGTGTGTAGCGGATAGAACTTGCCGAAGACGATGCCAATATTCTTTTCGTAGCGAGGGAATTCCAGCTCAAGAAACCGATGCAGTGCTTCCAGCTTCTGTGCGCTAGGGCTTTTTATTTTGGCATTAAGTAATTGACTGAGATAGCCTTTGGTCATATCGGTTGCGTCGGCAACCTGCTGTAGGGTGCAACCCTTCTGGCGGATAGCGGATTTCAGGTAATCAAATGATGACATGGTGCAACACTCTTGTTTAGCTTACTAAACAAAATACCACAAGATAAGGCAACCTCCGCAACTCTTTCACGCCCCTGTTTTAGCTTAAGGTGAACAGGGGAAGAGTCGCGAATGCCTTTCTGCGGTTCGTTTAGAGATCGTCGAGGATCGCCAGCGCGTCGGCCAGCTTTTTCACGCCGAACACCTGCATACTGGCTGGGGCTTTCTTCGGCATATTGGCATGAGGAACGATGGCGCGGGTGAAACCGTGCTTGGCAGCTTCGGTAATCCGCTCTTGGCCGCTGGGAACCGGACGAATTTCGCCGGCCAGACCGACTTCACCGAAGATGACCAGATCCTGCGGCAGCGGGCGATCGCGGAAGCTGGAAACCAGCGATAGCAGCAGCGCCAGGTCGGCGCTGGTTTCGGTGACTTTGACGCCGCCAACGACATTCACGAACACATCCTGATCCGACATTTGCAAGCCGCCGTGGCGATGCAGTACCGCTAGCAGGATCGCCAATCGGTTTTGCTCCAGCCCAACCGCAACGCGACGCGGATTAGCCATCATCGATTGATCAACCAAAGCCTGAATCTCGACCAGCAGTGGACGCGTACCTTCCCACACCACCATGACTGAACTGCCAGACGTCACTTCGTCCCCACGACTGAGGAAAATAGCTGACGGATTGCTGATCTCACGCAGTCCTTGCTCCGTCATGGCGAACACGCCTAGCTCGTTAACGGCGCCGAAACGGTTTTTATGGCTGCGCAGCGTGCGGAAGCGCGAATCGGCATCGCCGTCCAGCAGCACGGAGCAGTCAATGCAGTGTTCCAAGACTTTCGGCCCGGCGAGCGAACCGTCTTTGGTGACGTGGCCGACCATCACGATGGCGACGCCGCGCGTTTTAGCGAAGCGCGTCAAGTAAGCTGCGGTTTCACGCACTTGCGCCACGCTGCCGGGAGAAGATTGAATATCGGCGAGATGCATGACCTGAATGGAGTCGATGACCATCAACTTCGGCTGTTCTTGCTCGGCAATCAGGCAAATCTGTTCGATGCTGGTTTCCGACAGCATGTTGAGATTCTGCGTTGGCAGATTGAGTCTGTGTGCCCGCATTGCCACCTGCTGCAATGATTCTTCCCCAGTGACGTACAGGGTTTTCATCTGTTCTGACAGCTTGCAGAGCGTTTGCAGCAGCAGCGTACTCTTACCCGCGCCGGGGCTACCGCCGATTAGAATGGCGCTGCCCGGAACGACGCCGCCGCCCAGAACGCGGTCAAACTCCAGAAAGCCAGTGGAAAAGCGAGGCAGGGCTTCAAGGCTAATTTCTGAGAGTTTTTGCACCCGGCTGACGCCCGCACTTTCGCCCGCATAGCCGGTGAGACGGTCGGAACGTGATACGGACGCTGATGCCAGGCGAACTTCGGTAATGGTGTTCCAGGCGTGGCAGGCGCTGCACTGCCCTTGCCAGCGCGGATAGTCGGCCCCGCATTCATTACATACAAACGCTCGTTTGATGGCTTTTGCCACGTATCACCTCCTACTGATTAACGCTTTTCGTGTCTCATGCTGCCGCTGAGGATACAGAGCACGCCGGTCAGATCGGCATGACGGATGGTTACCGCAGATTGCTCATTAACCTTGGGTTTAGCGTGATAGGCAATCCCTAAGCTGGCTGTCTTGATCATCGGTAGATCGTTTGCGCCGTCGCCGATAGCAACGGTTTGATGCATTGGAATTTCCAGCTTTTCCGCTAACTGTTGCAGCGTAGTGGCTTTATATTTTGCATCGACAATCGTGCCGATGACTTCACCGGTCAGCTTGCCATCTTTCATACCTAATTCATTGGCAACAGCGGCGACCAGGCCTAATTCGTCACGCAAATAATCAGCAAAGTAGGTAAACCCGCCTGAAGCAATGGCAACGTGCCAACCCGCTTCCTGAAGCTGGCTAACCATATTATTCAGGCCCGGCATCAGCGGCAGTGTTTTGCGTACCGTCTGTAAAATAGTGGCGTCGGCACCTTTTAATGTCCCAACTCGCTGACGCAGGCTGGCGGCGAAGTCCAGCTCACCGCGCATTGCGCGTTCGGTGACTTCGGCCACCATTTCGCCAGTGCCCGCCAGCTTGGCGATTTCATCAATGCATTCGATCTGAATCGCAGTAGAATCCATGTCCATGACCAGTAAACCCGGCGAACGCAGCGTTGGTGCGTTGCTCATGGCCGCGACATCGATACCCAGTTCGTGAGCCAGTTTGGTTGCACGCGGCGTCAGTGTGCCCGCTAAACGGATAACCTGATAATCGCCCACGTTCCAGGCGCTCACGATAACCATGGCGCTTCCCAGCTTGCGCTGGTAACGAGAAATCAGATTTTTATCGAGGACATCGCTATAAATCAGCCAGCCGGTATCGCCAGCGCGGTAGTCAAGCGGCATCACTTCGTCACCGCTCAGTGATAATGGCAGTCCCGGCCAACAGTTGATCTCATTCGGGAGATCACGATAGGTCAGACTATTCGACATGGGGTAAATCCTCTGCTGGCAGTAGCGCGATAAAGTCGTGCGATAAAAAGGGATGGGGCGTTGGCCAAACATATCCCTTCAAAAACTGGGCAACAAGCTATCCTATCGTCGGCGCTTCTGGCAACATGAAAGTATCCAAATCGTGTAAGGATTATCATGGTTCGCGCCCGGTTGAAATTTCGTCTACACCGCACGGCAATTGCGTTGATTTGCCTCGCTCTGCTGGTGGTATTAATGCAAGGTGCGTCCTATTTCAGTTTGAGCCACCAGATGGCGCGTTCTGAGCAGGTTGAAGATCTAGCGCGCACGCTGTCCAGACAGGTGGCGTATAGTCTTTCCCCGCTGATGGGCAACGTGGATGATAACGGCCAAAAGATTACTACCATCCTCAAACAGCTTACCGATCATAGCCGTATTCTAGATGCTGGCGTGTACCAACAGGACGGTTCGCTGGTGGCGCATATCGGTGAACAGGTGCAACTGCGAGACCGACTGGCGCTGGACGGTAATCGGGTTGGTAGCTACTTTAACCATCAACTGGTGCAGCCGATTGAGGGAAAAGAGGGGCCTATTGGGTTCCTGCGCATTACGTTGGATACGCATGTTCTGGCGACCGAAGCCAGACAGGTAGATAACACCACCAATATTCTGCGTCTGATGATTTTACTTTCACTGGCTATCGGCATCATTCTAACTCGCACGCTGTTGCAGAATCGCCGTACCCGCTGGCAGCAGTCACCTTATCTTCTTACTGCAAGTACGCCAGTGAAAGAAGACGATGAGGCGGAGAGCGACACGCAGCCGGATGGCAGTGTAATCGTGAAAAAAGACGGGGAAGAGAAAAGCCTCTGACACGCTGACGGCCACCCCGTACAAACGCCCTGTTTGTACGGAGGGCGACGCGGCTATTTCAACTGTTGCTGGAACTGAAGCCAGTGGGTCTGAAATTTGCTGACTACCGAGATATGATCGCTCTTGGTATAGCGGTCAGCCGTGGTTGCCGAGATATAGCTGCGAAAGCTGTCAAACAAGGAATCCGCACGCGTTGAGGCTGCCAGAGAAAAAATTTGCTGGCGCTGAACCTGCGTGGCTGATGTACCTTCCGCATTTCTTTGCAATTCCAGAAAAGTAGAATTCGTCTTATCGGTGTCTCCCGCGTCGACGCTGCGCTGATACTCATCTTGCAGAATGTTTTTTTCCAGATTACTCAGCGCGTCAGACTGGAACGTGATGAAGTCCTGAATATCCTTATCGGCCTTCTGATGAGCGCCGCTATCCACATAGCGGTTTTTCAATTCTTCCAACTTTGCGGCTTTTAGCGTGATTTCGATACTATCGGTGGTATAGCTCCACGTTGTCACGTCGGATGGTTTAGACAGCGCTTGATGAACCAGATCGACAAAATCATCTTTACTGATGCCGCTGTCAGCTTTGAGGTTATTTGACCACAGTTCAAGGGCCATTTCGTTCGTGCTGATGTAATCAACAGACAGCTTGATATCCAGATTGGGGGCATTGCTGGAATGGCTTTGTATTATCAGATCACGATTTTTAAGCATCTCCTCTCTCAGTGTGTCTTGATCGATTTCACTCAGGTCAGGATGCGTGGGATTGGCCATATTTTCTTTCAAGCGCGCCATTGCTTCCGCTGAAATCTTTATATTGGTGGGGAAGGTGACGGTTTTTCCGGTAATAGGATCGACGATTTTTATGCTGTCACTGCTTGTTGTGGTGGACTCTGCCGTTGTCGATTTTTCTGTCGCTGACTGTGCTGTAGCTGATGATGTCGCGGTGCTTTGGGCCTGAGAATTGCTATAACCCGTATTATTTACAGACAAGCTCATACTCTCTCCTTAAGTGCGATCAAATGGTTAAATATTGACCCAAACATTATCGGCAAAGATAAATGATAACTTTATAAATGATTTATGGCGCAATTGTTGATCGCGGTACCAGAATGGCGACTCAAGACATGATGCTTCCGCGCTGTTTATACCATCACCGATTGTGTCTGCACGTTAAATCAGGGAAAATGCTCGGCTACAGTTTATTTCCGCTTTGCCTGACGATCTGACATCGGTGTGTTGTTGACTTGATGCTGACGCCGGGTGGCTAACAAAAGAAACCTGAAAATCATGTCTCCAAGTGAATACGCCCGCGAAGTCTCTAAAAGAAGAACGTTCGCTATCATTTCTCACCCCGATGCCGGTAAAACCACGATTACCGAAAAGGTTCTGCTATTCGGACAGGCGATCCAGACTGCCGGTACGGTAAAAGGGCGTGGTTCCAACCAGCATGCGAAATCCGACTGGATGGAGATGGAAAAGCAGCGTGGTATCTCAATTACCACGTCCGTGATGCAGTTTCCCTATCGTGAATGTCTGATTAACCTGCTGGATACCCCAGGGCACGAAGACTTCTCCGAAGATACCTATCGTACGTTGACGGCGGTGGACTGCTGTTTGATGGTGATCGATGCCGCAAAAGGGGTCGAAGATCGTACGCGTAAACTGATGGAAGTCACTCGTCTGCGTGATACGCCGATTCTGACGTTCATGAACAAACTCGACCGTGACATCCGCGATCCGATGGAAGTGCTGGATGAAGTTGAGAGTGAGCTGAAAATTGCCTGCGCGCCGATCACCTGGCCGATTGGCTGCGGCAAGCTGTTCAAAGGCGTGTACCACCTTTATAAAGACGAAACCTATCTGTACCAAACCGGTAAAGGTCACACGATTCAGGAAGTGCGCATCGTTAAAGGGCTGGATAACCCTGAGCTGGATACCGCCGTTGGCGAAGAACTGGCTGCGCAACTGCGTGAAGAGCTGGAACTGGTTAAAGGGGCCTCGCACGAATTTGAGCTGGAAGCGTTTCTTGCTGGTGAACTGACGCCAGTCTTCTTTGGTACCGCGTTGGGTAACTTTGGCGTCGATCACATGCTGGACGGGTTGATCGCTTGGGCACCGACGCCGATGCCGCGTAAAACGGATACCCGCGAAGTTACGGCAGCGGAAGATAAGTTCACTGGTTTTGTGTTCAAGATTCAGGCCAATATGGACCCGAAACACCGTGACCGCGTGGCATTTATGCGCGTCGTGTCCGGTAGATATGAAAAGAGCATGAAGCTGCGTCAGGTTCGTACGGGCAAAGACGTGGTGATCTCCGACGCGCTGACCTTCATGGCGGGCGATCGTTCCCACATTGAAGAAGCCTACCCGGGCGATATCATCGGGCTACACAACCACGGCACGATCCAGATTGGCGATACGTTTACCCAGGGTGAAGATATGAAATTCACCGGTATTCCTAACTTTGCGCCAGAATTGTTCCGTCGCATCCGCCTGCGCGATCCGCTTAAGCAGAAACAGCTGCTGAAAGGGTTGGTACAGCTGTCTGAAGAAGGCGCAGTACAGGTATTCCGGCCATTGACCAACAACGACCTTATCGTTGGTGCTGTCGGCGTGCTGCAGTTCGATGTGGTGGTCGCCCGTCTGAAAACGGAATACAACGTTGAAGCGATTTACGAGTCGGTTAACGTTTCTACCGCGCGCTGGGTTGAGTGCAGCGATGCGAAGAAGTTTGAAGAGTTTAAGCGTAAGAACGAACAGCATCTGGCGCTGGATGGCGGGGATAATCTGGCTTATATCGCACCGACGATGGTGAACCTGAACCTGACGCGGGAACGCTACCCTGAAGTGACGTTCCATCAAACGCGCGAACATTAATTTTATAACGACATTAATTTCTTATAACGGCATGAATTAGTTCGATAGCGCCACGGTTTCACGAAAAAATCGTGACTGTGGCGTTCAAATAGTAACCACATTGTTAAAATAATCATCACCCGGTTATATTTGGTTTTAGGCCAAAAATGCCGGGTGCTTTTATTTTTAAATGATTTAAAAATCAATGTGTTAATTTTGTATTTTTCACTGCATGCTTTCTCGTCTTGGCGCAACAGACAAATCTGAATTGCGGCACATGCTCCTTCCTTCCCCTGTGATTTTCCATTCTGTAGGCTATAGTTAACAGCGTGTTAACGGACTTGGCTTGTTCAACTGTTAACGTAATTTAAGTTGGTTCATTGTTTTGATTTGTTTCGCCTTTGCAATTTAATGCTCTGATTTTTTATGCAAGAAGAGAGAATTATCGGAGTGTTGGTAACGTCATTATCACCTTGATTTGCTGATGACTGTGCAGGCGTTAACGTGGCTCACACACAGACTGTGTCGGGCTGACAGAAAAGCATAAGAAGGAAGACATCGATGAAAAAGACCAAATTGACACAATCGCTGATCGTAATTGCTCTGGGTTCGATTCTGGCTGGCGGTGCCATGGCTGAAGAAACGTTAGGGCAGAAGGTAGAACGTATCGCGGACACAACTGGTGCAAAAATCGATAGCTCCGCCAATAAAGCGTCTGGCTACATGAGTGACAGCGCTGTCACGGCAAAAGTGAAAAGCGCGTTGCTGGAAGATAAATCGATTACCAGCAGCGACATTTCAGTCGAAACATCAAAAGGTGTCGTTACACTGAGCGGCTTTGTCAGCAGTCAGGCACTCAGCACCCGCGCAGTGGAAATTACCACGCAGGTTGAGGGCGTCCAATCTGTAAGCGATAAATTGCAGGTTAAAGATAATCCATCACAATCCGTTGGTGCGTATGCCGATGATGCCGTGATTACCAGCACGATTAAGGCCAAATTGCTTGCGGATGACATTGTTCCGTCCCGTAAGGTGAAAGTCGAGACTCACGAAGGCGTAGTGTTACTGAGCGGTGAAGTGGATAACAAAGCGCAGTCCGACCGTACTGAAAGTATTGCGAAGGCCGTTGATGGCGTGAAAAGCGTCAAGAACGACCTGGCAGTGAAATAACCATCGCCATGTTGTACAGGGTTATCCGTAATGGCGGATAACCCGACCTAATCCGCATAATAAAACACGACCTGTGGATACGCAGTCAGGACGCACGAAGCGCGTCAGGATGACCACCATGATTTTTCATTTTGTCTGGTAAGGAGAGCGTATGTTTCGTTGGGGCATTATATTCTTAGTTATCGCACTGATCGCGGCAGCACTGGGTTTCGGCGGATTGGCCGGTACGGCAGCTGGCGCGGCGAAGATCGTCTTTGTAGTCGGTATTATTCTGTTTCTGGTTAGCTTGTTCACAGGTCGGAAACGGCCGTAGCACAGCACAGCGCATTATATACTCTAAATAATGTCATACAGAGCACACAGCCGCGCCATGCGGCTGTCACATTTTACCGGCACACTGTTCACGTATTTGCTGCATTTCGACAGTTTATCAGGAGGTTTATGATGAATAGCGATATCGTTGTTGGCAAATGGAAACAGTGGAAAGGGAACTTTCTGGCGCTGTGGGCCGATTGGTTTGACAGCGACTGCGCCTGGCTGGAAGGGAGTAATGATTACTTGTCTGGCGTCTTGCAAGAGGGTTACGGAAAAGCCCACGAAGAGGTATCCTCAGAGAAAACCACGTTACACTGAGGCTTCACTGCAACGGCAAGTCCGATTCTGCCATGATGTGTTGGCAGGATATTACTTGTGCGTAGATTAGGTTGCCTCATCTTGACGGGGTTAATCTTAGCGGAGAAAAGTGACGTGCCTTCTGAACGATACCGTTTTATCGATACCCACTGTCATTTCGACTTTCCCCTCTTCTATGATGATGCACCGGAAAGCTTGCGTCTGGCGCAAGATGCTGGCGTTGAACGCATCATTATTCCTGCCGTCGCCTCCCAACATTTTGAGCGCGTGTTGACGCTCGCTCGCACCTACTCCCCGCTTTATGCCGCACTTGGCCTTCATCCGCTTTATATCGCCGAACATCAGGAGAGCGACCTGCTTCGTCTGGAAGAAGAACTGCGCCAATGGCCTGCAAGACTGGTGGCGGTGGGTGAGATTGGGTTGGATCTCTATATGCCGGAGCCGCAGTTCGAGCGGCAGCTTACTTTCCTTGAGGCTCAGCTTCGGCTGGCAAAAAAATACGATCTTCCCGTGATCCTACATTCGCGACGCAGCCACGACAGGCTGGCACAATTACTCCGACGTATTGAAGTACCACGCACTGGTGTGGTTCACGGTTTTGCCGGTAGTCTGGCACAGGCGCAGGCTTTTATCCGACTGGGTTATTACATCGGCGTAGGAGGAACGATTACCTATGGCCGAGCGAATAAAACCCGTCAGGCGATCGCGCAACTGCCGCTAGATCGGCTGCTGCTGGAAACCGACGCGCCCGATATGCCGATGAGTGGCTATCAGGGGCAGCCAAACCGGCCTGAGCGTATTTCGTGTGCGTTTCAAACGCTGTGTGAGCTGCGAACGGAGCCGCCTGAAGACATTGCCGAGGCGCTCTTGCAGAATTCGTTTAGGCTGTTTGGGCGACTGACTCCGGTGTAACGCGGCTGCTGTGGCGCGACTACCGTTCCTCAACGCGGAAGGCGATACGGCTTCTGCTTTTCTCTTATTTCTGTGCAACAACAGACAGAACAGCCATTTCGATTTCATATACCAACCATGAAATTGTGATGAAGATCACTTTTTGATGTTTTGGACTGTTCGATGTTGTATGTATTTGTGACATAAATTAGCGACCTTCACGGGCCTGTCCTTATACTCTCGTCATACTTCACGTTGCATGTACGTTGGCTACGCCAAGTAACCCGAATCACTTACTTGTGTAAGCTCATCGGGATTCCTTTGCTTGCCGCCTGCCTAAAATGTGAATTATTTAGAGTATAGGATTGGTTCGCCAGCGCGCGCTGACCGTTCTGGCGAAATGATTTTTTATTATGCATTCACTTTTTTCACGCGTTTTATAGGGAACTGCACATGCAACTCGTTATGAGTCTCATCGGCATGATTGTTTTGATACTGTGCGCGGTTATGTTGTCCAATAACCGTAAAGCTATCAGATTGCGCACCGTAGTCGGTGCTTTCATTCTTCAGATCGCTATCGGCGCGCTGGTGCTGTATGTGCCAGTTGGGCGCAAGATCCTGGAGGGTTTGACGGGCGGTGTAGCAAACGTTATCGCCTACGGAAATCAAGGCGTGTCGTTCATGTTTGGCGGGCTGGTCTCCGACAAAATGTTTGAGGTCTTTGGTGGTGGCGGGTTTGTTTTTGCACTCCGCGTATTGCCGATCATCGTCTTTTTCTCTTCCCTGATCGCCGTGCTGTATTACATAGGCGTGATGCAATTGGTCATCAAGGTACTTGGTGGTGGATTGCAGAAACTGTTGGGAACCTCCCGTACTGAATCGCTCTCTGCGACGGCCAATATCTTTGTCGGACAAACGGAAGCACCGCTGGTGGTTCGTCCGTATATTGCCAACATGACGCAATCAGAGCTGTTTGCGGTGATGTGTGGCGGTCTGGCATCCATTGCTGGTGCCGTGATGGCGGGCTATGCCCAGATGGGCGTGCCGTTGGAATACCTGATCGCTGCCTCCTTCATGGCTGCACCGGGCGGGTTACTGTTTGCCAAACTGATGGTGCCAGAAACAGAAAAAACGCACGACCATGATGAGATGGTTGGCTTTGTTGATGAAGACGACCGTCCCGCCAACGTCATTGATGCGGCGGCAAGCGGTGCAGCTTCTGGTATGCAGCTGGCGCTGAATGTCGGTGCGATGCTGCTGGCGTTTATCGCGTTGATCGCCGTATTGAACGGTATTCTGGGCGGCATTGGTGGCTGGTTTGACTATCCGCAGCTGTCGCTGGAAATGATTCTGGGTTGGTGCTTTGCACCTGTTGCATTCCTGATTGGTATTCCCTGGAGTGAAGCGACCGTTGCGGGTTCGTTCATTGGGCAAAAACTGATCGTCAACGAGTTCGTCGCGTACATGAATTTCAGTGAATATCTGAAAGCCGATGACGTGGTGCAGGCTGCTGGTTTGCAGGTTCTGTCGGATCATACCAAAGCTGTGATTTCGTTCGCGCTGTGCGGCTTTGCTAACCTTTCGTCTATTGCTATTCTTATTGGAGGTTTGGGCAGTATGGCACCGACTCGGCGTCAGGATATTGCCCGCTTTGGTTTGAAAGCGGTTGCGGCAGGTACGCTTTCTAACCTGATGAGCGCCTGCATCGCAGGGTTCTTTTTGGCTCTGTAGATGTAACCTGGCATTCTTGCGGTAGCGAGATGATGGGCGGCGAAAGTCGCCCATTGTTCGTTTAAATCCCTGTATCGTTTCGGGTTTAAGCGGAGCTTCCGCAGTGTTTACCGAGTGCTGGTGCGATATGCTTGCCTGAGTGGAGTGACATGCTTTCTGCTTTTATTGATGATGTTGAATGGATTACTTTTCCACGGGCAACGGACGGTGCCGCCTACCCAGGTATTACTGCTCGCTGCCATTTCCATTTGTCTGCCTATGACGACGCGCTTTTTGCCGAGGCGAACATTCCTTTTTCCGACGCGCTAGAGCGTGCGGTACCGAAACGACGCGCCGAATTTCTGGCTGGCCGTTGTCTGGCCAAGCGTGTATTAAACAAGTTGGATCATCCTGATTTTATTCTGCATAGCGGAGAAGACCGTTCACCGCAGTGGCCGGAAAATGTTGCTGGTTCACTGAGCCATAACAAAGACAGCGTACTCTGCGCCGCACATCTGCGTAGCGATGAAGTATCGTGCGTGGGTGTTGATATCGAAGGATTTATGTCCGACGAGCGTGCGCAATCGTTGTGGCCCGGCATCATTGGCGATGAAGAGTTCCAGTGGTTTCAGGAACGAGATGAGGGGTTTAGCTGTTTGCTGACGGTAAGTTTCTCGGCGAAAGAGAGCCTGTTCAAGGCACTTTACCCGCAGGTTCGGCACTATTTCGATTTTCTGGATGCCAGGCTGGTGGCGCTGGATATCACCAAACGCGAGTTTGAGCTGGAACTGCTGACCGATCTGACACCGACGTTTTATGCCGGACGCCGTTTTAAAGGCGCGTACCTGCTGAGAGAGTACGACGTCACCACCTTTATCTGCTGCTAAAAAAGCCCGCGTTAGCGCTGAGGTTGCTGACAAAGTCCCGTAGGGCGGGAGTAACGGATAGATCGTAAAGACGCTGTAAATACGTCCATGTAAGCTCGGGTTGCGCCATCCTTGGCGCAAACGCTTTACTCTTCTATTCCGTTACGCCCGTTTTCATTCGGAAAATAGGTTTGTCAACGGTCTGAAGCCCGCGTTAGCGGGCTAGAGTCATTGGCATCAGAACTTGTAGCTAACGCCGCCGTACACCGTACGTCCAGACAGGAAGTAGTCTAGGTTAGTTGCTACGTAGTCCCGCTTTTCGTTGGTCAGGTTAGTAACACCTAGTTTTAAATCCACATTTTTAACTGGTGTATAGGTGGCACCGATATCTACGGTATTAAAGCCGCGAGTTTTATTTGCTTCTTTATCACGCAAATATTGGTTGCCCGTGTACTGGTAAGATATGTAGGTAGAAAGGTTATCCAGCGCCTGCCAGTTCAGTTGAGTGTTAACTGTATTTTTTGGCGTTTGCTTCAGGCGTTTCCTGGTGGTGCGGTCTTCGGCATTAACTACAGTCCAGTTAGTGGTCCAGTTGAGATCCTCTGTTACATCGACCCAGAATGAGGTTTCGAGCCCTTGGATACGAGCCTTGCTGACGTTGAAATAGGTAACTGTCGGTGCTTTATTGTCCCACGCTTCAGCTTGGATCATGTCCTTGATATCATTATTAAACAAGGTAGCGCCTGCGCCGAAGCGTTCTGCCTCATAGGCGGTGCCGATTTCATAGCTGATGGAGGTTTCTGCTTTTAGATCTGGATTACCTATGCGTTGGCATCTTGTGCGGCAGTCAGCTTTGGAATAACCTTCGGTGAATTGGGCGAGCGTAGGGGCTTTAAATGCCTTATTAACACCGCCTTTAATCACCCAGTTGTCGGTCAAACTATAAGTGGCGTAAGCACGTGGGCTGAACTCGGTTCCATAGACCTCATGATGGTCGACACGGCCGCCAAAGGTGAGGGCTAAATCAGCGATTTTGAACTCGTCTTGCAGGAAAAGGGCGCTCTGATTGACGTCCACTTTGCCATTTTTCATGTTCATGCTGTGTTCCAGCGACGTTATTCGGTATTCGCCGCCACCTGTCAGTAGGTGATCGCCAAGATAACCAGATATTTGCCCATCAACCGTCTGATTGTTCTGAGTAATATCGGCTATGCCTTTATTGAGCTCGGAGTTATCCATTAAATCGATGTTTTCATAGTAGTAGCGCAGTCGCGTATCGAAATTATCCCAGCTACCGTTATGCGCTAGGCCTAAGCCGAGGCGATCAAGTTTTTGTGTATTACGGACGGTTGCGCCAAAGTTATTCCAGTCAACAAAGCGGTCATCTTTGGTATAAGTCGCATCAAAATCCAGACTCTGCTGGGAATCGATTAACCACGTCAGGTTACCGATCACACTGTAGTTATCACGCTTTTCCAAGGCATCTGAGTTACGATTCTTTGATTGATCAGTTCGCCAAGCATCACGCTTGCCACCGTCGACAATTAAACTACCCAGCAGCGTATTTTCTATCAATGGGCCGCTGACGTAGCCATTCAGGCGATTATGGTCACCGCCAGAGCCTTCGGTTGGTGCTTCAAAGTTATAGCCGATCTCACCAGCCACTTTCTCCCCCGGCTGGCGCAGAATCACGTTTACGACACCGCCTAGCGCATCGGCACCGTACAGCGAAGACATCGGGCCACGGATGACTTCGATACGTTCAATCGCTGACATAGGAATGGAATTTAGATCGAAATCGTTCCCCATATCGGTCGCGAGTGATTCTTGAGCGTTGATACGACGACCGTTCACCAGCAGCAGCGTGTAGTCAGCCCGCATACCACGGATCTTGATTTCGTTACGGCCATAGCTGGTAGATGGGTTGATATTAATGCCCGGTAGCTTTTTCACCGCGTCGGAAACGTTATTTACCGACATCTTTTCCAGCTCGGCGCGAGTGATGACAGAGACGCTGGCGGGAGCGCTTAGCGTGGTGTGTTTCGTCTGTGTTGCTGTCACGACGATTTTTTCATCTGCCGCGTTTTCTGCCTGTGCGAGCGCAGGCAGTGCCAGTAGTCCCGTCACCAGCAGGGCGTGATACACCTTGCTGTGTGGAAAATGATGATGTGAAAAACGACTTTCCGATTTTAGCTGCATGTCAAAGACCCCATCAAAGAGTGGAAAAAACATCCCCGTAAGTAACGTGTTGCCGACCCATTCGTTGCATGAATCGATCAGTTTATTGCTCAGTCACCTGTGCCGACTGGCGTGCTGCCATTTTCCGGCCACGTTCAGCCAACTGTGGAATCAAGCGCATGGTCAGCAGCATGGCTGCCAGTGCAAAGATGGTGCTAGCGACGGCGAGCTGTGAGAATCCGTCAATTCTTCCCTCTGCGGAGGTGTTCAGATAAGCGGCAGAGGCGACGCTGGCAAGCCCCGAGGCCACGTTGGCCGCAGTTCCCTGATAGGACATGAACGCGGCGCGCTGATGCGGTAGCGGAATACCCGCGGTAATTGCCAGCGTGCTGCTGGAACGCGCCGCGCTGAGTGCCATGAACAGGGGGAATACCAGATACAGGGAAAGTGAAAAGGGCAAAACGAATCCGCAGAGAATGACAACGGCCAGCAGCAGCGTCGTTACCACGATCGTCCGGCTGGCATACCCTCGATCCAGCAGATTGCCGCACAGTTGCATGGTCACCATGCTTGCCAGCCCACCGCAGAAATAGAGCAGTGAAATATCATCGCGCGGGAAAGCGAGGTTGAACTGAAAATAGTTGGAAAAATGAGGGATCAGCAGGAAATGACCGAACATTTGTAGCGAAATCACCGTTAGCCCTAGCACGAAAAGAGGAGAGGCCAGCAGGTCATGTAGTACAGAGGTTGGCGCTTTACTGGGAGCAAGATCTTGCTGAACTCGATGCGTCGGCGGCATGGAAGGAAAGAGCCACAGCACTAACAACACCAACAGCAGGCCGCCGATGCCGAACGTATAAAACGGTGCTTGCCAGTTAATACGGTGAGCTAACTCCAGCGACAGCGGCATGATAACAATGGCCGCGAGTGAAAAACTCATGCCGACATAGGCCAGCTGCTTTCCACGTTCGTTGGCTGGCACAATATCGACAACCGCCGCCATCAAGACGCCGGATGCCGGCCCGGCAACACAACCCGCCAGAATGAACAGCAGCAAAAGATCGGTTTGGCTGGTGGAAAACATGCAGGCTGCCGTCAGGCCGAAGCGCAGCGTCAGTAGAACGATCAGGGCATGTTTACGGTTAAATCTGTCCAGATAAGGCGCAGCGAGGAAGCCGACGATGGCAGAAGCAAATGTTGCGCCGCCGCTAATGTAGCCGATGTTCTTGGCATCCATGGACAGGGCGCTGACGAAGTCAGGACCTAACGGCATCACCATCATCAGACTACCGAGGGAAAGCATGTTGATGAGCAACGCCAGATGCACAACGTATCGGGTGTGCGGGCGGTACATGCTTTCATCCATGACAGGCTCACATTTAGACACAGTTAGTAAAATATTTGCGCAGTCTAGCGCAGCTTAATTTCATTGACAATAAATGATAACTATTTTCATTATCATCTGTGATGTGGGTTTTATAATCAATACATTCTTATTGCTAACCATTAACTGTTATGAAAGATGAACAATAAAATTGATTAACATCAATATAACCCGCAATTAATGAGCGTGAATAAGCATTGTGTGGAAGGATTGACCGAACACGTTACTTCAGTGTAATTTAACTGCGCTTAATATGAATGATAATGATTTTAATAATCATTGGTATTTAATTTGCGAGCGCAGGAGCTGTCTTGTGGATACACTGATTACAGAAACTGAAACATTTAGCGGACTAACCTATTCGGAACAGACCGCTTTTTTATATGCATCGGAACACCGAAGCCTTTCTACTTCCGGCTTATTTGAACGTATTTCGTCCCCTGTTTGTGCTCCAGGCTCGCACGATGACGGGCTCAGCCCTGCCATCTCGCAGGCGTTCCAGCGGGCGCGTCAGGCAGGGCAGTCGCTGCCTATTGTTGTGGGGGCGATTCCTTTTGATACCACGCAACCATCTTGTCTCTATATCCCTGATAGTTATACCGTTACGACGAAGTCTGAACTCGTCAGCCGTGCTCGTAAGCACACGACTGCGGCACCAAAAGCGTTAACGCTAAACAGTGTCCCGGACGAATGTCAGTTCAAGTCCATCGTGGCAGAGGCCGTTGAGCGCTTCCGCCGTGGTGAACTGAGCAAGGCAGTGCTGTCACGTATTCTGGACATTGAACTGGCGAGCCCTGTTAAGGCGCAAACGATCCTCAACAATCTGATGGTGCAGAACGCGGGGGGATACCACTTCTCGCTGCCGCTACCCGATGGTTCGGTATTACTGGGTGCCAGCCCAGAACTGCTATTGCGTAAGCAGGGGAACGTGATTGTCTCTAATCCGCTGGCGGGGTCGGCGCGACGGATGAACGATGAACATCTGGACTATCTGAACAGCCAGCGTTTGTTGAATTCAGGCAAAGACAAACACGAGCATAAGCTGGTGGTGGACGACGTTCGTCAGCGCCTGATGCCGCTGTGCGCGTCGTTAACCATTCCATCGGTTCCTTCGCTGATGAGCACTGCTTCAATGTGGCATCTGTCCACCGCGATCCGCGGTGAATTGGCAAACCCGGACATGACAGCACTTCAGGTCGCCTGTCAGCTACATCCGACCCCCGCACTGTGCGGCTTCCCTACACAGGAAGCGCGTCAACTGATCGCCGAACTGGAACCGCACGATCGTGGCGTATTCAGCGGCATCGTCGGCTGGTGTGATGTCAACGGTGATGGCGAATGGGTGATAGTCATTCGCTGCGGCACCATCAAACACAATAAGGTCCGCCTGTTTGCTGGCGCGGGTATTGTTGAGGCATCCGTCCCCGAGGATGAATGGGCTGAAACCGCCGCCAAATTAAACACGATGCTGAATGCGTTTGGGCTTAACTCAGGTGTGGATGGACTATGAGCATTGAATTTACGCCCTGGCCAGAGGAACTGGCACAGCGTTATCGCGACAAGGGATACTGGGTCGACCTGCCGTTAACGGATGCCTGGGAACGTCATTTGACGACACAGCCGGATGCCGTTGCCGTCGTGTGCGGCGAGCGTCAGTGGAGCTATCGGGAATTGGATCGGCAATCTTCCGCTCTTGCATCTCGCCTGACGGAAAGCGGTCTGCGCGGTGGTGACACCGCGCTGGTGCAGTTGCCGAACGTGGCCGAATTTTACCTGACCTTTTTTGCGTTGCTGAAAATGGGCGTCGCGCCAGTTAACGCGCTGTTCAGCCATAACAAGCTGGAGCTGCTGTCGTACGCCACGCAGATCGAACCGCGCTTGCTGATCGCATCAGCCGAACATCCGCTGTTTGGCAATGGTGAGTTTTTGGATCGGCTACAAACGCAGGTCCCTAGCCTGAAAACAGTGGTGATGCTTGGCGACAGCCCGTTGGGGCACAGTCTGACTGACTGGCTGCAACCGAGTACTTTGGCCAATAAGTATCAGCCTTCCGCGTCGGGGCAGGTCGCCTTCTTCCAGCTTTCTGGCGGCAGTACCGGTACGCCGAAGCTGATTCCCCGTACCCATGATGATTACTACTACAGCGTGCGCCGCAGCGTGGAAATCTGTGAGCTGACGCCACAAACCCGCTATCTGTGTGCGTTGCCGGCACCGCATAACTTCCCGTTAAGTTCACCCGGTTCACTGGGCGTATTTTACGCTGGTGGACGGGTCGTGTTGGCGTCCGATCCGGGGGCGATGACCTGCTTCCCGCTGATCGAACGTCATCAGATAGATATAACTTCGCTGGTGCCGCCTGCTGCCGCGCTGTGGATCCAAGCGGCAGAACAGTTTGGTGAAGCGCTGCGTAGCCTGAAGGTCTTGCAGGTGGGCGGGGCGAAGCTGAGTGAAACCGTCGCACGTCGTATTCCGGCGGTGCTGGGCTGTCAGTTGCAACAGGTGCTGGGGATGGCCGAAGGACTGGTGAACTACACCCGACTGGACGACAGCGACGAGCACATTTTTACCACGCAGGGCTACCCGATGAGCCCGGACGATGAAGTGAAGGTGTTGGACAGGGACGGTAATCCGCTGCCGAGAGGCGAGGCGGGGCTATTGGCGACGCGTGGCCCGTATACCTTCCGTGGTTATTACCGCAGCCCGGAGCACAATACCCGCGCTTTCGACAGTGACGGTTTCTACCACTCGGGCGATGTGGTGCAGATGACCGAAGAGGGCTACTTACGCGTGGTCGGGCGGGAAAAAGATCAGATTAACCGCGGTGGTGAAAAGATCGCTGCCGAAGAGATCGAAAATCTGCTGCTTAAACATGACGGCATTCTCCATGCCGCGCTGGTGTCCATGCCCGATCCGGTCATGGGCGAAAAAAGCTGCGCTTTTCTGGTGGTCAGCGATTCTTCGCTGAAAGCCATCACGTTAAGAAAATATCTTCGCAATCAGGGTATTGCCGAATTCAAACTGCCGGACCGCTTCGAGATGATCGACACCTTGCCTGTCACACCGGTCGGCAAGATTGATAAGAAATCACTCCGTCAGCGTATCCAGACTCAACTTAGCATTCACGACCCAATTTAGTATTCAAAATAAATAAGGATTTTGTGATGGCAATCCCTTCTATTGCTTCTTATCCCCTGCCGCGCGCACAGGATTTCCCAGAAAACAAAGTTTCCTGGGCGTTTGAACCTGAACGTGCGGTGCTGCTGATTCACGACATGCAGGACTATTTCGTGAATTTCTATGGTGCGGATAGCCCGCTGGCACAGCAGTTGATTGAGAATATTTCGGCGCTGAGAACCTACTGTAAAGCTCTGGGGATCCCGGTGGTGTATACCGCGCAGCCTAACGCGCAGAGCGCCGCTGATCGTGCGCTGCTGAATGATATGTGGGGCGCAGGACTGAATAATCATCCTGAGAAACAGCGTGTTGTGAGTGCCTTGGCTCCGGATGAGCATGACACGGTGCTGGTGAAGTGGCGCTACAGCGCATTCCATCGTTCCCCGCTGGAACCGATGATGAAAGAAATGGGCAAAGATCAGCTGGTGATCTGCGGCGTTTACGGGCATATCGGCTGCATGATTACCGCGACGGATGCCTTCATGCGCGATATCAAACCCTTCATGGTGGGCGATGCGATTGCAGATTTCTCACTTCAGGAACACCTGATGGCGCTGAAATATGTGGCTACGCGCGCCGGACGGGTTGTCAGCACAGCAGAACTTACGGGAGAGAAAATGGCACAGGCACTGACGAAACAAGGATTGAGAGCGCATCTGCTGAGCTTGATCGACGAAGAAGAAGATCAGTTCGATGAAGATGAAAACCTGATCGATTATGGTCTGGACTCGGTGCGCATGATGGCGCTGCTGACCGAATGGCGTAATCAGGGCGTTACGCTGAGCTTTGTCGATCTGGCACGTAACCCCAGCCTGAATGCCTGGTGGGCGCTGATCGAAAAACAGCAGGGAGCCGCATTATGAAGCCGTTGAGCGTTGCGCAGCGCGGGCTGTGGTTAGGCCATGCGCTGAATGATGATAAGGCGACGTTCAACACGGCGGAGTGCATTGCATTTGATGGCAAAGTCGATATTGACGCCATGCTGAGCGCGATCTGTCAGGCCGTGATGGAATGCGAGTGCCTGTACTGCCAGTTTATTGAGGTTGCGGGTGAACATGCGGAGCAACCAGAGATCGGTTTTGTGGCTTCGCAACTGCCCGTTCCGATTGGCGTGCTGCCGATTGCAGAACTGTTGCCTGCACCGATGACGGACGAAGAGCAGACGATACGTCAGTGGGCGCGTGACGAAATCTCTCTGCCGCTGGATTTACTGAACGGATTACCCTGCCGCTTTGCGCTGCTATGCGGTGAAAAACGCGATTTTCTCTACAGTTGCGTTCACCACATTGCATTAGACGGCTTTGGCACCACGATGCTGTTTCAACGCATCGCCCAGATCTACACCGCGCTGACGGCGGGGCAGTCCGCACCGCTGACCGAGTTTGGCCCGTTCAGTGAGGTGTTGGAAGAGGAACGGCAGCGCGATGCCAGCGGGCAGACGGCGCAGGCGCGTGATTTCTGGCTAGAGACGTTGAACTCGATGCCGGAACCCGCCAGTTTCAGCGAGAAGAAAGCACCGATAGCCGCGCGTTTTTTGCGTCAAAGCTGTGATATGCCTGCGGATCTCTGGCAGCCGCTGACCGCGCTGTGTGAAGGCAATAAAATCAGCTGGCCGGATCTGTTTTTAGCGATGTTGGCGACGCACCTGAAACTGGTGTCTGGCAGCGACCGACTGACGTTCGGCATGATGGTGATGAACCGTATCGGTTCTGCCTCGCTGATGGTGCCGAGCATGCAGATGAATATCGTACCGTTGTGTATTCAGGTGGATGAACAGGCGGATTTTGTGGCGCTGGCGCAACAGGTTGCCCGCACCAAACGCACGCTGCGTCGTCATCAGCATTATCGCTATGAGCATTTACGCCGCGACCTGAATCGCGTTGGCGGCGAACAGCGCCTTTTCGGGCCGCTGATCAATATCATGCCGTTCGATCATCCGCTCAATTACGGATCGCTGTCGTCCAGCACGCTGAATCTCAGTGCCGGGCCGGTAGAAGATCTGACGATCGAGATCCATTTCAAACCTGATGGCACGCCGGTGTTGGACTTTGATGCCAATCCAGCCTGTTACAGTGCAGAAGCGCTTGCCAGCCTGCAAGAAACTCTGTTCACGCTGCTTCAGCGCTGGCTGACGCAGCCGCAGCAAACCAGTGGCGAACTGCTGGGACGCTGGCTGCGTGAAGAACGTGAACTGGCGCTGATCACGAGCCGCGAGCCTGAACCGTTTGTTGAGCCGGTTCTGACGGCGATTGGCAAGCAGGCGCGTAAAAACCCGAGTCATATCGCATTGGCGCAGCGCGATCGGCAATACAGCTATCAGCAACTGCTGGATCTGAGCGGTCAGGCCGCGGCGGCGCTACATGAGCGCGGTGTACAACCCGGCGAACGCATCGGGATTATGCTGAACCGTAGCCCTGAAACCATTATCAGTTTGCTGGCCGTGATGCAGTGCGGCGCGGTTTATGTGCCGCTTGACCCTGAACAGCCGCGCGAACGTCAGCAACACATCATCCAGATTGCCGGGCTGCGTACGATTGTGACGCAGGCGGATTACCAGCATCGGCTGGCCTCCGTCTTTTCCGGTGAAATCGTTCTGGCGGGGCATCTTCTGTCATCTAACGCACAGGCTGTGGCGCTGCCGATGGCGGAATCGAGAGAAAGCCAGATTGCCTACGTAATGTTCACTTCGGGATCGACCGGATTGCCCAAAGGTGTGGAGATCGGTGCTAGCGCGCTGGATCACTTCACGGCGGCGGCACGTCAGCGCTATGGCCTGCGTGCAGCGGATCGCGTGCTGCAATTTGCTCCGTTTAACTTTGATGCCAGCATCGAAGAGATTTTTGCCACACTGACCAGCGGTGCGACGTTGGTGCTGCGTACCGATGAAATGTTGGAATCGATTCCCACCTTTGTCGAACAGGTAGACGCACAGGCGATTACGCTACTCGATCTGCCGACCGCATTCTGGAACGAATGGGTGGTGGGGCTGAAAACTGGCACGTTGGCCATGCCTTCGGCACTGCGCGCTATCATCATCGGCGGTGAAGCCGTGTATCCCGAACAACTGGTGCAGTGGCAACGCCACGCGCCGGACACGCTGCGCTTAATCAACACGTATGGCCCCACTGAAACCACTGTGGTGGCGACCAGTTGCGACCTGCAAACCCAGCCTGCTGATGTGGCGCAGCTCCCTATCGGTCTGCCGTTGGCAGGAGTAAATGCGCTGGTTCTGGCGGTGGGCGATCGCCCTGCGGCGGAAGGTGAACTGGTGCTGCTGGGGCCAACGCTGGCCGCCGGTTACATCGGCACGGAACACTCGGCGTTTACGCAGCTAGCAGTGGGCGATCGGGATCTTCCGGCTTATCGTACGGGTGACAGAGTGCGTCTGGAAAAAGGACAGCTACTGTACCTTGGGCGCATGGATAACGAATTTAAAATCAGCGGCTATCGGATTCAGCCAGGGGAAGTCGAAGCCCATTTGCTGGCGCAACCGGAAGTCGATGAAGCCTGCGTGCAGGGCATTGTTTACCCCAACGGGGTGCGACGTCTGGTGGCGTTTATCGCCACGAAAGAGGGCGAGATCGATGCCCGCGCATTGAAGCAACACCTGAGCAGCGTACTGCCGCCTGCCATGATCCCCACTGATTATCGTGCTTTCCATCAGTTGCCGAAAACCGGATCCAACAAGGTCGATCGCAAGCGTCTGCTGGCGGAATATCACGATGATGCACCGACGCAGGCGCTAGCCAGCGACACCGAGAATCGGGTCAGCGCCATCTGGCAGCAGATCCTCGGTGTGTCGGGGATTCAATCGCGGGATAACTTCTTCGAACTGGGCGGACAGTCATTACAGACCATCCAGATCGTCAATCGTCTGGCCGCAGAGTTTTCCGTCAGCATCAAAGTCTCTGATGTGTTCGATCATCCACAGCTCAGCGACTTCTGCCGCTATCTGGACGACAGGCTGTCACAGGATGAAAACAGCGTGGAAATGGTGTGGTAGGGAAAATGATGAACAAGGCACAACCTCTTCAGTTTGATTTCAGCGGGCAGACCGTCTGGGTAACCGGCGCGGCGAGCGGCATTGGCGAAAGCATTGCCCGCCAGTTTGTCGCGCTGGGCGCGAACGTGATCGGATTCGATCGCGCATTCCAACATAACGCTTCCCCGTATAACGAGCGCCGGTTTACCTGCGTGACGCTAGATATCAGCGAACCGAACAGCGTGGCGGCGGTGTGTCGTCAGCAGTTGGCGGAAACGGGGCTCGACGTTCTGGTCAACGCCGCCGGGATTCTGCGTTTAGGTGATATCGACGCGCTGAGCGTGGACGACTGGCACCAGTGCATCAACGTCAATGCCTCTGGCGCATTTTATCTGCTGAACGCGATGGTGCCGCACTTTAAGCAGCAGCGTCGCGGCGCGATTGTCTGCGTCGGCTCTAATGCCGCACATATTCCTCGCATGCAGATGGCGGCGTACTGCGCCTCGAAAGCGGCGCTCACCAGCCTGTCTCACTGTGCCGGTCTGGAGCTGGCGCCTTACGGCGTGCGCTGCAATCTGGTGTCACCAGGATCGACGGATACGCCGATGCAGCGCGGTATGTGGCACAGCACCGATGCGGAACAGCGCACTATCGCGGGCTTTCCTGACCAGTACAAGCTGGGGATTCCGCTGGGCAAGATTGCTCAGCCGGAAGAGATCGCCAATACCGTGGTTTTTTTGGCTTCCGATCTGGCCAGCCACATCACCATGCAGGACGTGGTGGTGGATGGCGGGGCAACGCTAACGGCCTGATTTGCTGAGAGAGTGACAAGTCATGAAAGATATCGTAACGCTGTTAAAGCAGTTGGAACGGCAGGGTGTGCGTCTGGCGTTAAATGCGCAAGGACAGCTGATTTCGCAGTCCAATAAAGAGGCGATCACGGCAGAAATTGGGCGCACGATTAAGGAAAACAAAGACGCCATCGTGCGCTGCCTGACGGCGCAGCAGGCGTTTGACCGTCCGATCACACCACAGAATGCGACGTCTGGCCCGTTGTCGTCATCGCAAAGCGGGTTGTGGTTTATCGAACAATACGAAGAGCAATCACACCTCTATAACATGCCGGTCTATTTTCGTCTGACTGGCACGCTGGATGTGGCCGCGTTGGAGTTTGCCTTTGACGCGCTGGCGCAGCGCCATGCCAGCCTGCGCACCCGCTTTGTGGTCAATGAACAGGGTAAGGGTGAACAGCGTATCGATGCCTATCAGCCGTTTGTTATACAGCATGATGACTTCTCACGGTTGCCGGAAGCTGAACGGGAAGGGCGTTTACAGCAGCAGGTGAAAGCGGAAATCAGCCGTCCGTTCGATCTCAGAGCGGGCGATCTCACTCGCGTGCGGCTGGTAAAGATCAGCGAGCGGGTACATGTTCTGATGATCACCCAGCACCACATCATTTCCGATGGCTGGTCAGTGAAGAATCTGTTTGCGGACTTCAAACCAGCCTTTTTGGCCTGTCAAAACCGCCAGCCTTATCCCGTCGAGACCACCCAGCTTAACTATAT
Source organism: Pectobacterium peruviense (assembly GCF_002847345.1). GTDB lineage: Bacteria > Pseudomonadota > Gammaproteobacteria > Enterobacterales > Enterobacteriaceae > Pectobacterium > Pectobacterium peruviense. Next base: position 39,891 of record NZ_LXFV01000005.1, on the reverse strand, counting down.
CGACTACGCACACTGGTTCAATTCCGACGCATTTTTGGATTACCACAACGAATTCAAACCGTTCTGGGTTGAGCGGCTGACGGGCATTCCTGAAGTACACAGCCTGCCGCTGGATAAACCGCGTCCGGCGCACCAGAACAGCGGCGGTGAGGTGATCTTCTCCGCGATCAACAACGATCTGTGGGATAAATTCAAGCGCCTGTGTCAGCGCTACAATACGTCTAACTTCATTGGCCTGCATGCGGTGTTCTCCCTGATGTTGGCGCGTATCAGCGGCGAGAAAGACATTGTGATTGGCTCCCCGCTGGCTTATCGCGAGCGGCCGGATATTGAAGATGTCGTCGGCTTCTTCGTTAACACCATCGTGCTGCGTACCCAGTTGCAGGACAGCCAGAACTTTGTCGATTACCTGCAATACTGCCGCGAACAGGATCTCTCAGCCTTCGATCATCAGATCTATCGCTTTGAAGCACTGAGTGAGGCGATCGGGTCCGATCGCACCACGGCGATCAACCCGATCTTCCAGGTCATGCTGGTTTATCAAGCCAAAGTGGATTTCAACGATCTGATCCCTGGCTGTGATGCGGCGGAGGAAACTTCGCCGGTGCTGCCCGCCAAGACGGACATTTCGGTCAAGGTGACGGAACTGATGGGCGAAGTGCGGCTGGACTGGTTGTTTGCCACCTCGCTGTTTGAACGCCAGACGATCCAGTATTACGCCGACCGCTTTATCCGGCTGATCGAAGCCGTGGTGGAAAATCCGGAAACCGATGTCTGGCATCTGCCGTTGATGGAAACGGATCGCTTTGCCGCTGTGCTGGCGGAAACGCAGCAATTGCCGCGTAGCTATCCGCAGCCACAGCTGACGGTAACCGACGTGATTGAAGCCGTGGCACAGCGCGATCCACAGCAGTTGGCGATTGCCTTTGATGGTGAGCAGCGCACCGACACGCTGACGTATGCCGAACTGAACAGGCAGGCTAACCAGCTCGCGCACTGGCTGCACCGTCAAGGGCTGGGCGAACAGTCGCTGGTTGGCGTGCTGGCGAAACGCGATCGCTATTTTGTCATTGCGCTACTGGCCATCTGGAAAGCAGGCGCAGCCTATGTGCCGCTGGATCCTGACTATCCGCCTGAGCGACTGCGCCACATTATTACCGATGCCAATCTTGCTGTTATTCTCGGCGGCGATGGGCAACAGCTGGCGCAATGGTCAGCCGAACAGCGCATCGATCTGACCGATCCTGCGGTTGTCGAGCAGTGGCAGGATCTGCCGGGTGATGAACCCCCTGCAATTCCGCGTCATGCACAGCAACTGGCACAGGTGATCTACACCTCGGGATCGACCGGCTTGCCGAAAGGCGTGATGATCGAACACGGTTCGCTGATCAATCTGCTGGACGATCATCGCGATCGCATCGATTTCACGCCAAAAAGCACGATGTTCAACTGCATGTCGCTCTCGTTTGATGCCGGTAACATGACGACGCTGCTGCCGCTAAGCAGCGGCGGAACGTTGGCGTTTGGTGAACCTAACGATCGCGCAATTATGCAGGCCGAACAGGCGGGTGCGACGCACCTGATCCTGCCGACGGCGCTGATGTCGATTCTTGACCCTAAACAGGTTAACGGCATTCAAGCGATTGGCATGGGCGGGGAAGCCTGCCCGAACGCGGTGGTGGAAAACTGGGCCGATAAGGTGGCGCTGTACAACATGTACGGGCCGACGGAATGTACCGTCACGGCATTGAGTACCCGTCTGCGTAAAGGCCAGCCCGTCACCATCGGTAAACCGCTCACCCATATTCAGGCGCTGATTCTGGATGCGGCCGGACAGCTGTGTCCGGCGGGCGTGCCGGGCGAGCTTTGCCTTGCGGGGCTTGGGCTGGCGCGTGGCTACCTCAATCAGCCGCAGATGACTGCCAGCCGCTTCGAGCACATCACGCTAAACGATGTGAACAATGCGGGGCAAGGCGCGGCAACGTTGCGTATTTATCGCACGGGTGACAAGGCCAGACTGCTGAACAACGGTGACTATGAATACTGTGGCCGTATTGATGAGCAGATCAAGCTGCGCGGTTACCGTATTGAACCGGGTGAGATCGAGGCTCAGCTGTCGACAGTCTGTCCATCGCTGAAGCAGGTTAAAGTCATCGTGGCGCAGGTGGGAAGCCGCCCGGCGCTGGTCGCTTATGCTACGGTAAAAGCCGACAGCAGCACGCCGGAACCTGCCGCCGTGCTGATTGATGTTGCAAAGTACCTACCGGAATACATGGTGCCTTTCCGGCTAATGCTGTTGGAAGACATGCCGCTGACGCCGAACGGCAAGCTCGATATGAAACAGCTGCCGCCGGTGCTGGAAGCAAACGAGGGTGACGGTGAAGCTGACAATCCGCTGGAAGCGGACGTGTTGGCGATTTGGCGCAGCGTGCTGAATACGCCGCTGGGCGTTGAGGATGATTTTTTCCGCTTGGGCGGCGATTCCATTCTCAGTATTCAACTCACCACCCGACTGCGCAGTGCAGGCTATGTCTGCACGGTGAAAGACGTTTTCGAGGCGAAGAGTGTGCGGCGTTTGTGCCGTGTGCTGGCGCAGAATGATCGAGACACAGGCACTGTCGCGGAGCAGGGCACGCTGGAAGGCGAGTTCGCGCTGCTGCCGATTCAGCGTTGGTTCATGGAGCAATCTCTGGCACGTACTGAACACTGGAATCAGGCGGCGATGATCCAACTGCCGGACGTGGATACCGAACGGCTTGCCACGATGTTGCAGGCGCTGATGGCACAGCACGATGCACTGCGTCTGGCCTGTGATGCCGAAGGGCAACGCTATCTGGCGGATGTGCCTTGCCCTGCTTTGCCGACGCTGGATTATCGCCAGCTTGGCGACGATGGCCTGCAACAGGCATTTACCGTATTGCAGAGTGAATTCGATCCTGCGCAGGGAAGAACGATGGCCTGTGCGCTGGTGCGGCACCATCCACAGGCGGATACCGCCTTGTTCCTCGCTTTCCACCACCTGGTGATTGATGCCGTGTCCTGGCGCATTCTGGTTGACGATCTGGAACGGTTGTACCTCGGTGAACCGCTGCTGCCGAAAACCTCCAGCTATCGTCAGTGGGGCGCGGCGCTGCAACACTACGCCACACAGCATGTGGAACAGCTGACGTACTGGCAGGCGCAGGAAGACGGCGTAGATCTGACGGCGCTACTGGCGGCGAAAGATCCACAGGGCCATGCCAGCGCCGCCATTCTGACTCTGGATACGGAAACCACGGGCCAACTGGTGAGCGAGGCCAATCGTGCCTTTAACACCGACGTCAGCGATTTGCTGCTGGCGGCGCTGACCCGCACGCTAAACGATCTCGGCTGGGGCGATAAAGCACGCATCATGCTGGAAGGGCATGGTCGCGAAGCGATTGATCCGACGCTAGATGTCAGCCGCACCGTCGGGTGGTTTACCAGCACCTATCCGGTGTGTCTGCAAGATAAGCCAGACTGGGCTTCTCTGATTCAATCCAGCAAGGAACGGCTGCGTCAGGTGCCGGATAAAGGCGTCGGGTTTAATCCGCTGCGCTACCATCACCCGCAGGGCAATTCGCTGACGCTGTCGCCGATTGTGTTCAACTATCTTGGGTTGTCGGTTCAGGCCGCGGGTACGTGGCGTCCTGTGGACATCGCGCCGGGATGCTGCGTATCACCGGAGAATAAACCAGCAGAGGTTATCAGTCTCCACGGTGGTATTACGGGCGGACAGCTGACGCTGCGCCAGGTTGGTTGCCTCAACCAGCGTGACAGCGAACGCCTGATGGCGCGGCTGACCGAGAATCTGCGTGCGTTGACGGAAGCCTGTCTGGTGCAACTGAGCCACGGAATTGTTTTTACCCCCAGCGATTTCCCGGCCGTCAATCTGAGCCAGACGCAGCTCGACAGCCTGTCACAGCGTTATGACATCGACACACTGTTGCCGCTGTCATCGCTTCAGCAGTCAATGTTGTACCACCGCCTGCGCTGTCCACAGGACGATGCTTACCATCTGCAAACGCCGATTCGCTATGCGCAGGCGCTGGATATGGAAGGCTATCGTCAGGCGTGGCAGCGTCAGATTCAGCGTTTCCCAGCCTTGCGTGCCGCGTTGGAAAGCGAGTTTGCCAGCATCCAGATGATTGTGAAGCAGGCAGATCTGCCTTTCTATTATCAGGATTTGATGCAGGATACCGATCCGCTCGCAGTCATCGAACGCTATCGTCAGCAGGATTTACGCACCGGATTTGATTTGTCACAGCCGCCGCTGTTGCGCATTGCCTGTTTCCGTTTGGGCGAGCAGGACTATCGGGTACTTCTGAGCTGTCATCACAGCGTGATCGATGGCTGGAGCGGGCCACAGCTGCTGGGTGCGGTACACCGCGATTATCAAATGCTGATGCAGGGACAGGTGTTAATGCACAGCGAAGCACCAGCGATTCAGGTAGATCGCGCCTATGTGGATTATGCATTGCACGCTGTGGCGCAGCAGCCCGCCGTCGATGCCTTTTGGCAGCAGCGGCAGCCGCTGCTGGCACAGACGAACGATGTGGGCGTGCTGTTTGCGGCTGCGGGGAAACGCGCCGATCTCAACCAGCATCTGACGCAGATTGAACCGCAGGTCACCAGCGTGAGCCTGAACGAACAGGATCAGGCGACACTAACCGTTTTTGCCCGTGAAGTGGGCGTTACGCACAGCATTATCGCGCAATACGCCTGGCATCGACTGCTGGCGCGTTCGACTGGCGATGCGGTCAGTATTGTCGGGAACGTGCTGTCGGGCAGGGAAAGTCCGGTGGAGGACGTGGCGAGCAGTGTGGGTCTGTACATCAACAGCCTACCGTTGGCGCTGAGCTGGCAGCAGCCCGTGTCGCTGCAACAGCATCTGGTGCAGTTGCAGAATGAACTGATGGCGATGAATCAGCATGCCACGCAGTCGCTGATTGCGCTTACGGCTGGACGTTCTCGTCTGTTCAACAGCTTGTTTATCTATGAGAACTATCCAGATGCGAAAGCGGAGCAGGGCCAACGCGCTGACGATCCGCATCGGCTATATCCCGAGTTTTCAGCCGCCTATGAAAAGGTAGAAATGCCGCTGAATCTGGTGGTGCGTGAGCAGGCGGGCTGCATGCTGCTGCGCTTTGAGTTTGATGCAGACGCGCTGGACAGCGCGCAGGCGCGTCGGGTGTTGATGCGCTGGCATGACGAAGTGGTGGCGCTGATCAATAGCGCGCCGCAGCAACCAGCCGAGATTATCGGGCATGAGAAAGCGACAGGCTCGGTGGCTGCACAGAAAACCGTGCCGGATAGCAGTATTAGCCAGCCTGATACGCCGTTTGCCCAAGCGCTGCTGCGCGTGTGGGCGCAAACGCTACATCTCGGTGAGCCCGGCCTCTGGTCACGTACGTTGTGTGAAAGTGGTGTCGATTCGCTCCAGCGTATTGCGCTAGCACAGGCGCTGAGCCGTACGCTAGCGCAGCCAGTGAGCGTGGCGCTATTGCAGCGCTACTCTTCACCGCAGGCGCTGAGTGGATATCTGGCACGGTCGAAGGCTACCGCCAATGAGGAAACGCTGTCATGACAGGGAGTAATGATGTCATTGAAAATCTGTTGGCAGATATTCAGCAACCGACAGCTTTTGGGCAGCGTGTGGGTGCTGCGCAGGGTGAACAGCGCCACAGTAGTGAGTTGTCTCGCCAGTATCCAACGTCACTGGTGTGCGTGGCGTGGGGCTGGCTGCTGTACAAGTACAGTGGTGAAGAACAGGTCTGTACGGCGTTCGTTACGTCCGATCTCCCTGACGACGTGAGGCCGCTGATCGCTCATTTTCAACAGCGCGATCGTCTCGTCAGCGAGTGGATCGCAGAGGTGGGATCGTCGTGTGATCCGCAGTCTGCTCCAGCGGTTCTGACCGCTGAAACCCTGCATGCGTTGTTTAGCAGCCTGCTAATTGCGGGAGATGTGGCGTCGTTACCTGAAGCCGTGCAAAAAGTGGCGCTGATCGTACAGGTGCAGAACGATCGGTTAATTCTGACCGCGCCTGATGGACAGCTCGATAATCAGCAGCTTCAGCGTATTGCGCGCCATCTCACGCGGCTACTCGATGGCCTGTTGGCACAGCGCTGGGAGCGGCTGGCGCAAATTCGCCTCAGCCCGCTGGTGGCGCCGTTACCCCACAGGCCGCTGGCGCGTGCACTGCATGACGAACTGTTCATGCGACTTGCTCAGGATGCGCGTCAGGATCGTGTCGCGATCCGTTTTCAGGAACGTGCAATTAGCTATCGGGAGCTACTGCAACGTGTGGCGTTGATTCAGCAGACGTTAGCTGCGCAGGGCATCACTGCCGGTCAGCGCGTGGGGCTGCATCTCAGTCGGCAGCCTGACACGGTAGCGGCGCTACTCGCCTGCCTGTTTTCTCAGGTAGCGTTTGTGCCGCTGGAACCGGATTTTCCGAGTGAGCGGCTACAGGCGATTCAGCAGGAAGCGGCGATGGCTGCGGTCTTGCAGGATGGTTATACCGGTGGATCGCTAACGTTTGACTGCCCGATACTCAACCTCTGTGATTTACCGGATGCAGAGCGTGCTCCTTCAGCGAGCGTACAGTTGGCACTGGCGGGTGGGCCGGAAACGGCAGCCTATATGATGTTTACCTCCGGTTCGACGGGGAAACCGAAAGGTGTGGTGATTGGTCAGCGAGCGCTGCAAACCTTTATTCATGCCAGCGTAGAGCGGCTGGCCTTAACGGATAACGCGAACTGGCTGCTTATCACTACGCTCGCCTTTGATATCTCTATGCTGGAAGTGTTTGCGCCGCTGTGGGTCGGTGGCGTGCTGCATCTGACCACACATGAGGAGTACAAAGATCCGCAGGCGGTTGCGGCGTATTTGCAGGATCGACCGGAAATCAACGTGTTGCAGGCCACACCTGCTTTCTGGCGCATGATGTTCAAAGTGGGCTGGCAGGGTAAACCTGATCTGGTGGCGCTATGCGGCGGCGAAGCGCTGGATCTGCGGCTGGCACAGCGCTTGGTCAGCCGTTGCAAGATGCTGTGGAATTGCTATGGGCCAACCGAAGCGACAATTTGGTCGCAGATGGCGCAAATTGATGGCGCTGCACTGGAGAACCCGCACACGATCGCGCTGGGGAATACGCTGGCGGGCTATCAACATCTGGTGATCGATGACGATCGTCACCCTCTGGTGGAAGGAATGGTGGGTGAACTGTGCATTCTCGGTGAGGCGCTGAGCAGCGGATACTGGCAGCGTGACGATCTGACGCAGGATCGTTTTGTTCAGCAGATGGAGTCTGGGCAGCGAATGTATCGCACGGGTGATAAAGTCCGGTTGCTGGGGGACGATCGCTATCAGTATCTCGGGCGTTTCGACGACCAAGTGAAATTACGGGGATTTCGCATCGAGTTAGGGGAGATCGAAGCGCAATTGAAACGGATCGAACAGGTTCAGGATGCGGCCGTCAAACTTCAGGGCGAAGGGGATGACGCGGTACTGGTTGGCTACGTTGAGTACAAACCCGATTCAGAGATGACCAAGCTGGCGTTGCGTAAACAGCTGCATCAGTTCTTGCCTGCTTACATGGTGCCAGGGCGCATCGTGACGTTGGATAAGCTCCCCAAAACTGGCAGCGGTAAGGTCGATCGTAAACGTCTGACGGACGTTTGAAAGTGATAAAGGGCAGCATCGCTGGCCAATGACATGATGCGGTGATTTCTCCGCGATGGGAGGTTTCCGAATACACAAATAATTAGGGAGTGAAATCGGAGTTGGCCGTTATCCGGCGTAAGAAATTATGCTGAGGAGATAGCAGGCTTAGGATGAGCCGCAGGGACGCGGCGAAAGCTTGCGCCACGTCGGGAACGTGTCGCAAGCGGTCCGTTAAGCCTGATGCCGACGAAGGCATCGCGCAGCGACATAATTTAGCCAAAAGCCAGGGTTCACAGGGCGACGGCGCTGAGCCGCCCTGTGTCGGGCGCGTGCTACGAGGTAGCATGAAAATGACGGTATTGTGGCGCACGAAACTGTCTCCGCATTCGCATAAAATATGACGAAGAGACAGCACGATGGGGAAAGCCTACTGGTGTTCCTGATGGGCGTCATCACCAAACGTGATTGCACGTCCACGCGCATCTATTTTCGCTTTATCGCGGTTGAAGGCCATCTTCGCCCGGACGCCACCCAGCATACCGCCGCGTTGATAGATTTCGTTCGCCCGATCGTGGTTGTATTGGCTATCAGGGCTGATTTCCAGCGCGCGATCGATCCACACTTTCGCCAGATAGCTATTTTGGGCTACGCCTGCACCGTTACGGAAAGCATACGCGTAGTAACCTGCCGCATAGTCGCGGTTGGCATCGTCGTCGTCGTCCCATAACACCGGCAGTACGTTATCAACACAGAGCGCCTGATCTTCAGGGATATTGCTAAACAACAAAAGTGTGCTCAGTTCTCTTGCCGAGCGTTGCCAGACGGTTTTTCCCAGATTAGGGCTACGCAGTACGCTGAACAACAGTGTGCTTGCACGCTCATATTGTTCCGGCGTCAGCGTGTCATTTTCATTAATCAGATTGTAGGCCACGTTGTACATGCTAATGACATGGCCTTTCTCCGCCGACACACCCTTCCAATAGCGTGATTTTTCGTGATCTTCATAAGGTGAAGGATCCCGGCCGTGCATGCGTGATAGATGGCCTGAATAGAGGTCACCGAGTGACGCCATTGAGGAGACTTCTCCCCAACTCGCGGCCTCGTGTAGCAGGAAGACCCCTGCTTCTTCGGAAACCGACTCAAACAGGTTAGCGGCGGCTTGGCCAAAATTGACATCGGATTCGAGAGTGCTGCAACGCGCAAGCAAGGCATCGCTATCGAATTGGCCTTGAGCGATGCCATAGAAACCAAATTTGCTGGCGAGCGCGGCGATAGTGGTTTCATACGCCGAATCTGCCCACGCCTGACAGCGTTCCAGAAATTTTGGCATCAAATTGAAGCTGTCTTCGATACCGGCAAAATTCACACAGCTGATTAAGGTATCGAGCGCACCCTCATCAGGGTGTGATTCAGGAAGATCAACCTGCCAGGCTTCAACCATTAGGTCATAAGCCTTCTGCATATCGGCCTTATTCCAGTGGATCTCGTTACCTTCTTCGGTTCTCGCATACGTGCTGAGGAAGCTGGCGTATTTACGTAGAACTCTAGCCCGAACATCGACATCAAGTTCAAGCGTCAGCAACCAGTCGAAGGTTCTTCGGCAGTACGCCACGCTTTCTGTGTCCTGAGCATCGGGCAGTAGCCCGTTATAGCCAATATAGTCCCAACACTGCGTAACACGCAGGCTGTTACGTTCTGGCTCTGTCAGCGCTTCACACAGCGGCCCATCAATAAATTCAGTCATTATTTCATGACTACCGCCCCAGCGTGGGTACAGGAAGTAAACGCACTCGTTACGAATGGATAAGTCCTGTGGGCGAGCGGCTAAGGTGACCCGCAGCCAGTAGTGCATGGGCTCTTCCCATTCGTGCTCCTCTCTGGCTGGCAGCGGAGTAGGCAGAGCAACAGGAAGCTCAACAAGCACTTGTGCACCTTCATTACGCAAGTGCTGTAGACCCGCTTCCCAAAGCTCGGGTTCAACCTGCGTCTGACGCTGCGTGTAGGTCAGAGGTTTACCGCCTTGCAGTAATACGCCTAGCCACTGTGGTTCACCTAAATAGCAGGTCAAACGAAACAGGCGCGAAAAGGTCAGGGCAGGTCGCTGATGTAACGCGCTGGCGCGCAGGTAGGCCGCGACGCCCAGGTCGCGAGCCAGTTCGGCCCCCATCCAGCGATCGTCTTCTACATATTCCCCACCATTCGAGGTACGAATCCGTGCTGCCGCATTTTCCCAGTACTGTCCGGTGAGGTGGTGGGCGTGGTAGCTCTCAGGACGTGCGGCAACCCAGGCCTGCAAGTGCGACAAAATGTCGGTATGAGACACTGCTGGGTCAAAGATCGAATTGATATTCCAGTTATAGGTATAAGGCAGATTCGGGCCATCCAGCCAAATATGGTGCTCTTGTTCCAGCAGGCTATCGAGTGCATCGAATTGATGCGTCGCGAACATCTCGCGCAGCTGCGCGCGGCGATTAATCAATACGGTGAGTGATTCAGAGATTGATGTCATAGAGTAAATTCTTAGGCCGTTGTTGAGTCATTACGCCGACAACATCACGCTTTATCAGCACTATGCGCAGGCAGGATTTCGGAGAGATGTCGTGCTGTATCTCATTGATAATGAATATTGTTATACCAATAAATCGTTACGTAGACATCGATATTTACATAAATGTAAATAATCTTTTAAAACGGTGTGATGGCGGGAAGGGAGAAGAGGCATATCTGAGGGGGCATGTTAAACCGCTATCGTGAAACAGAAATCGGATTGTCATAAAACCATGAGAGTTTATAACTCTCTCCTACATTTTCATGATCATTATTTACCCGCGAATAATATACTCAACGGTGAATACACATAAGAATAGTATTTCCTCTCTCTACCCCATCGATAAGAATAGGTGTTGAAGTAAAAAACTAAAGATTGCTATTTTTTTAGTTTTTTAACATGAATAAAGGTATGTGCGTTAATTAATATCCTGTTTTATTAATTTTGATCTAGTTCAAATTGATTCCATTTCAATAAGGTAGGTGAAATTAAAAAATAAACAAAAAATTTTTACCCCTATTGAAGTGTTGTTTTCAAGGAATAGAATCACCCTGTTGGTATATTTAATTTAAATAAATATAACGTTGCGTGTTCTTGTGATTGTTGCGCTTGGTTTACTAGGGAAAGTATACCCCCAACTCTATGGTACATAGGAGATAACCATGTCTGTTATTTTATCTAATCATACCCCGACGGATTCATATAAGGGGTGCACGCCAGGTTCGCGCCGCAGCGCACTCCGTGAATTATTACAGCAGCAAAAAGGCATTCGTGTGATGGAGGCTCACAGTCCGCTTTCTGCTTTATTAATTGAACAAGCCGCTTATGAAGATGGCGATATTCATTATCAATTTGATGCATTTTGGTCTAGTTCACTCACCGATTCTACTTTGCGGGGAAAACCCGATACGGAGTTGGTCGATATCAGCCATCGTTTCCATGCAATTACGGAAATATTTGATGTTACCAGTCGCCCATTAATTTTTGACGGCGATACTGGCGGGCAAACTGAGCATTTGGCCCACCGTATTCGTGCTGCCGAAAATCTGGGTATTTCTGCCATGATTATCGAAGATAAAACCGGTCTGAAGAAGAACTCTTTATTTGGTAATGATGTAAAGCAAACGCAGGCTTCCGTTGAGGACTTTTGCGAAAAAATTACGACCGCCAAAAAAGCGCAGTTGACGCCCGAGTTTATGCTGATTGCCCGTATTGAAAGCCTGATTCTGGACGTCGGTATGGAGGATGCGATCAACCGTGCGCTGCATTATGCTGATGCCGGTGCTGATGGGATTATGATCCACAGTCGACATAAGAACCCTGGCGAAATTTTAACTTTCGCCAAACAATTCCGCGTTCATTACCCACATTTACCTTTGGTTTGCGTTCCCACCAGTTTTAACGATATTACTTTCGATCAGCTGATTGATGGTGGATTCAATATCGTGATTTATGCAAACCATATGTTACGTGCGGCTTATCCTGCAATGAAATCCATTTTGCCAGAAATCCTCAAGCATGGTCGGACGCTGGAAGTTGAGGATAAATGTATGTCGATAAAAGATATTCTGGACCTTATACCCGGAACGCGCTAACGCAATATATTGGGGTGTCAGTATGATCATTTTATAACGCTATTATTTGGCGCTATAAGATGGTCGTTCTTCTTGATAAGAAAATGTTATGTCACCTCTAATTATCTGTATCACATAATGAAAAATTAAGGCGTCATCATTGCTGTTAAATACAGCATGATGCGAAGGGGAGGTTTATTGTGATTGACCCTAATAAGCTCATCGAATTTCTTGCTCAGCGCGGCGTGCATTTTTTTAGTGGCGTCCCTGACTCATTATTAAAAGCATTCTGTTTGGCAATTGGAAGTAATAACGGTGGGCTTTCACACCGTATCGCGAGTAATGAAGGTTGCGCGGTGGGTATGGCGATTGGGCATTATCTGTCTACTCGAACGCTGCCCGTGGTCTATATGCAAAATTCGGGGTTAGGCAATGCGATTAACCCTCTCTGTTCTCTGGCTACGCCGGATGTTTATGGTATTCCGCTGTTACTGATTATCGGCTGGCGTGGCGAAGTTGATGACAGCGGTAAGCAGCAGCACGACGAGCCTCAGCATGTTATGCAGGGGCGAGTCACGTTACCTCAACTTAATGTGCTTGATGTTCCGCATATTGTGCTGGATAGCCATAACCCACCCCCGTGGGATGACATTCAGGCTTTGCTCCAGCGTGCGCATGATGAACACCGTCCTGTGGCACTGGTGGTGAGAAAAAATACCTTTTCCTCGCCAGTAGTACCTGCCAACCCAGCAACTGAGCCAGCGTTGATGCGGCGAGAAGCTATCGTTGACGCATGCCTGAAAGCGCTGCCATTCACGATCCCGATTGTGAGTACTACGGGCATGTTATCCCGTGAACTCTATGAACTACGCGAACAGCGTGGTGAAGGACATCAGAGGGATTTTCTAACCGTCGGTGGCATGGGTCTCGCCAGCCAAATCGCACTGGGCCTGTGTGATGCGCAGCCGCAGCGGAAAGTGGTCTGTCTGGATGGAGATGGAGCGCTATTGATGCACATGGGCGGCCTGACGAACACCGCCCAGGCAAGCAACCTGATACACATCGTCATCAACAATGGTGCTCATGATTCTGTGGGAGGGCAGCCCACGGCGGCGTCCCACTTACCGCTGGCACCCATCGCTGCCGCCAGCGGTTATGGAAAAACCTACTACGCCGAGACGGAAGAAGCCTTACAGGCCGCGCTGCAACAGGCTTTGCGGGCGCAAAGTAGTCAATTCATTGAGGTGCAATGCCGCGTAGGTCATCGCAGCGATCTGGGGCGGCCGGCGACGTCTCCTGCCGAAAATCGCGATGCGTTTATGCAGTTTCTTAATACAACCCCTCAGGCCTCTTGATGAGCGGCAATACCCTGAGTATTGCCACCCCTTAGCGACAAGGATTGCCGATATGACCCATTCTGTTTCTTTAGTTGGCGTTGGTGTATTAGGAAAAGCTATCTCGCTCAGACTATTACAGCGTCAGTTCTCGCTCAGCGTGTTCAACCGGACTCACAGTAAAGCGAGCGAGGTTGCTGCCGAAGGCGCTCAAGCCGTCTCTGAACTGCACCAGCTGTTCACGCAGGAAAAACAAGTTGTGCTGATCTGCCTGAAGGATGCGGAGGCGATACGTGACGTTTTTCAGTCGGAGGAGGTCACACAGAAACTGACCCGCTATCGCCCTTTGTTAATCAATATCAGTACGATAGGGCCGGAAGAAAGCCGCTGGATGGAGGCTTTTTTTCATCAGCACGGTGCACATTATGTGGAATGCCCGGTGTCGGGCGGGCCGGAGGGCGCGCGACAGGGCAAGCTTGCCGCCTGGGTGGGGCCGTGTGTGGATGATTTTGCCAGCGCGGTTAACGGTGTCGTCACCAGCCTGTCGGATCGCTATGTGCTGATGGCGAGTAACTACAGTGCACAGACCATGAAGGTGATTAATAACTATTGTGAGGCGGTGCATCTGCTGGTGGCAGCGGAAGCGCTATTGGTGGCGGAAGGCCACGGCATCGCCCCCGATGTACTGGCAGACGCGTTAACGCTGGGGCGCGGCCGTTCGACCTATATGGACGTCATGTTAGATCGCTATCTGAACCCGCGTGAAGCTGTGTCTGTCCCTTTATCCATCCGACTGAAAGATCTCGATCTGGCGCATACGCTTTTCCAACGCGCCGAGATCCAAAGCGAATTCTTCGATACGGCGCGTCAGTGCTATCAAAATACGGCGGATCTCTCGGCTGAGCCTCAGGATCAAACTGCCTGCTTTTCTTATCTCTCACGCACTTTGTCTGCGGGGAGGGAGTAGATGTCAGAGTTAACACAGCGACAACGCTGGATGTCCATTCTTGCTCACAGCGATCCTGCCGAGCTGGAAGAACACTGGGGAACGTTGAGTTTCCCAACGAGTTACCAGCTATTACGCCCGACACAGATTGGTTTGATCCAGCTACAGGGAAGAATGGAGGTTGATGGCCCGCGCTTTATTGTGGGCGACATGACGGTGACCCGTGCGGCGGTACAGCTGGAAGACGGAACGTGTGGCTACAGCTATATCGCGGGCAGAAACAAACCGCATGCTGAGCTTTGCGCCTGGATCGATGCGCTCTTGCAAACCCGATCCTATTTCCATGAAATCTGGGAGCGCATCATCACGCCATTAGCAGACCAGCAATGTGCGCACCGGGAACAGCAACAGCATGAAGTGGCTGCTAGCCGGGTAAATTTCTTTACTTTGGTCAGGGGGGAATGATTTGTCATGACAACGATGACGGGCTTCGCCCACCCTGTATTTGGCACACAGCTCTGCTTTCGTAAAATCGTGAAGGCAATGAGCGAGCCTGGCTCTCTGGTGACGGTGCCGAATGTTTCCGGTCTGGAATCGATATCGTCTGCCACGGCGGCCACGCTGCTTACGCTGACCAGCCACACTACGCCGCTGTTTATCGATCCTCGGATTGGTAACCCGCTGCTGCTGCGCACGCTTTGCCTGCATACGAACGTGCCGATCGCCACGACGCTGGAAGAGGCCTACTTTGTGCTGCTGAGCGGCAACCCTTTTTCTTATGATCTAATGGCGCTCTCCTGCGGCAGCGAAGTTGAACCAGAAAAATCCACCACCGTTATTGTCGAAGTGGAAGGAATGCATGACGGGCCTTGTTTAAAACTGACCGGGCCGGGCATCAAGACACACCGCATTATCTCTCCCCGTTTGCCCGGTAGTGTCAGGAACTATCTGTGCAACCGCCCTCATGCTTTCCCTACAGGATTGGATTTTCTCTTTACCTCTGGGAAAAAGCTCTTTGCGATCCCCAGAAGTACCCACGTGGAGGAATGCTAATGTACGTTGCCGTCAAAGGTGGGGAAAAGGCCATTGAGGCCGCTCACCAGCTACAGTCCTGTCGCCGCCGCGGGTGCACGGATATTCCAGAATTAGACTGTTCACAAATAGAACAGCAGTTGAATTTAGCCGTCGATCGCGTCATGACCGAAGGCAATATTTACGACCGCCAACTCGCCGCGCTAGCCATCAAGCAGGCCAGTGGCGATCTGGTAGAAAGTATCTTTCTCTTACGAGCCTACCGTTCCACGCTGCCACGCTGGGGAATCAGTCAGCCGCTTAATACGCCTGATATGCGTCTTGAGCGCCGCGTTTCGGCCATTTTCAAAGATTTACCGGGCGGGCAGCTATTGGGCCCGACCTACGACTATACCCATCGCTTGCTGGATTTCTCTCTATTGGCCGACGGTGAGGATCCTGTCGCACCACAGCCTGACGCTGTTGTTGATGAGGATGAAGGAACTCGTGAGCATATTCCTCATGCGTTTCAGTTCCTTGCTCAACAGCACTTGGTCCCTGAACGGAATATCAACGACGACAGCGATCCGCCAGACATCACGATGGTTCCACCAAGTTACCCCGGCACGCGTGCAGCGCGTCTCCAGCAGCTGTTTCGCGGCGACGAGGGGTTTCTCCTGTCACTCGGGTATTCAACCCAGCGTGGCTATGGGCGCAACCATCCGTTTGTCAGTGAGATCCGCACGGGATATATCACCGTCAGTATTGTTGCCGAAGAGGTGGGCTTTGCCATCGATATTGGGGAGATCCTGCTTACTGAATGCGAAACCGTGAACGGCTTTGTTAAACCCAGCAACGACGCGCCGCATTTTACCCGTGGATACGGGCTGGCATTCGGCCGTTCGGAGCGTAAGGCCATCACGGTGGCATTAGCCGATCGCGCGCTTCAGGCCGCCGATTATCAAGAGGAAATTCGCGGCCCGGCTCAGGATGAGGAGTTTGTGCTTTCCCATGCGGACAATGTGGAGGCCGCGGGGTTTGTCTCGCACCTGAAGCTTCCGCATTACGTCGATTTCCAGTCAGAGCTGGAGCTATTAAAACGACTACGTGAGGAATACCTCGCGTCTGTGCCAAGGAGTAACGCGTGATGGGCCAGACAACGATCTCCCGCCAGAAAGGTAGCCGGCCAGAAACGGCATACGACGATTCAGACACGGAATACAACTATGCTTATCTGGATGAAAGCACGAAGGGCATGATACGGCGCGCGATCTTGAAAGCGATCGCCATCCCAGGGCATCAGGTGCCGTTCGGCAGCCGGGAAATGCCAATGCCTTACGGCTGGGGCACCGGCGGCATTCAAATCACCGCCAGTATCATCGGGCCGGACGATACGCTCAAAGTGATCGATCAAGGCTCCGACGATACGACCAATGCGGTATCGATCCGTACCTTTTTCCGCAAGGTGACAAACGTGCCTACCACGGAAAAAACCAGCGAAGCGACGCTGATTCAAACGCGACACCGCATTCCTGAAACGCCGCTTAAGGAAGATCAGATCTTGATCTTTCAGGTGCCGATCCCTGAGCCGCTACGCTTTATTGAACCGCGTGAAACCGAGACGTGCAAAATGCATGCGCTGGAAGAATACGGTGTGATGCAGGTGAAGCTCTATGAAGACATCGCGCGCTTTGGGCATATCGCCACGACTTATGCTTACCCGGTGAAGGTGAATCACCGCTATGTGATGGATCCATCACCCATACCGAAATTCGATAACCCGAAGATGGACATGATGCCCGCGCTGCAACTTTTTGGTGCCGGGCGTGAGAAGCGGGTCTATGCCGTTCCGCCGTATACCGTGGTGGAAAGCCTCGATTTTGACGATCACCCTTTCACAATACAGCAGTGGGACAAGCCGTGTGAGCTTTGTGGCGCACGCGACAGCTTCCTGGATGAAGTGGTGATGGATGATGACGGTACACGCATGTTCGTCTGCTCCGACACCGACTATTGTCAGCAGCGCCAGAGTCAGGGAGGAAAAACGTCATGACGACAGAACATCACGTATCTGACAGCCCTCTGCTTGATGTGCGACACCTCACGCATTTATATGCGCCGGAAAAAGGCTTCCGCGACGTGTCGTTTCAGCTGTGGCCGGGGGAGGTGTTAGGGATTGTTGGCGAATCGGGTTCAGGGAAGACGACGTTGCTGAACGCGATCTCTGCTCGTCTGGCACCGCAGGACGGTGAGGTTATCTATCGTAACGCCGAGCAGCAGGCGCTCTCGATCTATGACATCAGCGAACGTCAGCGGCGAGCGCTAGTGCGAACCGAATGGGGAATCGTCTGGCAGCACCCGCTGGCAGGGCTACGCCCGACCGTGTCTGCGGGCGGTAATATTGGCGAACGGCTCATGGCTATTGGTCATCGGCACTACGGCGATATCCGCAGTAAGGCAGCGCAATGGATGGCAAACGTCGAACTGCCCGAAAATCGGCTGGACGATCTGCCTACCACCTTTTCCGGCGGGATGCAGCAACGCCTTCAGATCGCGCGCAATTTGGTCACCGCACCGCGGCTGATATTTATGGATGAACCCACCGGCGGGTTAGATGTGTCGGTTCAGGCGCGGTTGCTCGATCTGCTCAGGACGCTGGTGGTGGAGATGCAGCTTTCTGTCGTCATCGTGACCCACGATCTTGGGGTGGCTCGTCTGCTGTCACATCGCCTGCTGGTGATGCAGCGAGGGCGGGTCGTCGAGCAGGGATTGACGGACAGGGTGCTCGACGATCCGAGCCATCCCTATACCCAGTTGCTCGTTTCTTCCATTCTGTAAATCCAGACAAAAGGACGCTTGATGGATACGCAATTACGCATCGAGAACGTTGATAAAACGTTCGTATTATATAATCAGCAGGGCACTCGGTTGCCCGTTTTCCACGATATTAGCCTGTCCGTGAAATGCGGTGAATGCGTCGCGCTGCATGGGCATTCAGGGACAGGGAAATCCACGCTGCTGCGCTCGCTATACGGCAACTATCGGCCCGATGGCGGCCATATCTGGGTGCGCCACCGCGAACGCTGGGTCGATATCGTCAACGCGGATGCCCGGCATGTACTGGAAATCCGCCGTGAAACGGTGGGCTGGGTAAGCCAGTTTCTGCGCGTCATTCCGCGTATTAGCACATTGAACGTGGTCATCCAGCCGTTACTGGAACGCGGCATGTCGCGTCAGGAAAGCGAGATTCGTGGCGGTGAACTGCTGACGCATCTGAACGTCCCCGAACGGCTTTGGTCGCTCGCACCCGCTACCTTTTCAGGCGGTGAACAGCAGCGCATCAATATTGCTCGCGGATTCATTGGTGATTACCCGATTCTGCTGTTAGACGAACCGACGGCCTCGCTGGATGCCAAAAATCGGCTGGCCGTCACACAGCTCATCGATGAGGCAAAAAGCAAGGGGTGTGCCGTTGTCGGTATCTTTCATGATGATGAGGTTCGCCAACACGTCGCCGATCGCCTTTACTCAATGGCAATGATTTCCCGCACTCAGGAGAACGTAAATGATCATTAATAACGTCAATATGGTGCTCTCGCAGGAAATCATTCATGGCTCATTGGAAGTGCGCAACGGCGTAATTCACCGCATCAGTGATAGGCCCAGTCGTCATCCTGGTGCGCTGGATGGTGAACAGGCTTGGCTCCTGCCTGGGCTTGTCGAGTTACATACGGATAATCTTGATAAATGTTTTACACCGCGCCCCGGCGTTAACTGGCCTTCTGAGGCGGCGATGCGCAATCACGACGCGTTGATTATCTCCAGCGG
Source organism: Pectobacterium peruviense (assembly GCF_002847345.1). Classification (GTDB taxonomy): domain Bacteria; phylum Pseudomonadota; class Gammaproteobacteria; order Enterobacterales; family Enterobacteriaceae; genus Pectobacterium; species Pectobacterium peruviense. The sequence continues at coordinate 20,964 of NZ_LXFV01000005.1, read as the reverse complement.
GATCACCACCGTTTTGGATGCCGTTGCGGTCGGGGATGTGCGCGACGGTGGGCATCGGCTTGAGAACCTGCGGCGCATGACCGATGCGGTACTGCACAGCCAGCAACATGGCACCAATCGGGCTGACCACCATCTACATCTGCGCTGTGAGCTGCCGCATCAGGATACGTTTCCCCTCTTTGAACAGCTGGCGGATATTCCACTAGTCGCGCTTGCGTCATTAATGGATCACTCTCCGGGGCAGCGGCAATTTTCTTCCCAAGAGAAATATCATCAGTATTACAAAGGCAAGTATCACCTCAATGATGAACAAATGGCTGCGTTTGAGGAGGAACAACTCGCCGGTTCACGCCGCTGGTCGCAGCCGAACCGTGAGGCTATCGTTCGCCTTTGCCATGGAAAAGGCATCACGCTGGCTAGCCATGACGATGCGACGCCTGAACATATCACCGAGTCCCACCAGCATCGTGTCGCCATCGCCGAATTTCCCACCACCGAGATCGCGGCACAGCAGGCACACGGTGTTGGAATGGACGTGCTGATGGGGGCACCGAATGTCATCTGCGGCGGCTCGCATTCCGGCAATGTATCGGCACATCATCTGGCTACGCTTGGCGTGCTTCACATCCTGTCTTCGGACTATTATCCAGCCAGCTTGCTGGAAGCGGCATTCATGATCGCAGAAGACGCTCGCAATGATTACGATCTGCCGCGAGCCATTGCTCTGGTTAGTAGCAACCCCGCTCAGGCACTGAAATTTGACGATCGCGGCTGCATTGAAGAAGGGCGGCGAGCCGACCTGCTGCTCGTCAAACGGCAAGCGCCGCAAATGAAGCTGATGCGAGTGTGGCGTCAGGGTGTTCGGGTATTCTGATCATGACAAAACTCATCTACCTCATTGGCCCTTCCGGCGCAGGCAAAGACAGCCTGCTTCGGGCGATCCGTCAACTGCCGCTGCCACGCCTGCTGGTGGCGCATCGGTACATTACCCGCCCCGCAGAAATTCAAGGAGAGAACCACATAGCGCTTACCCCCGAAGAGTTTGCGATCCGTCAGCAGCTTGGTATTTTCGCACTCGATTGGCAGGCGCATCAGTGCCATTACGGCATCGGGATAGAGATTGATTACTGGTTACAGCGGGGGAGCTACGTCATCGTTAACGGCTCGCGAGCTTATCTGACTCAGGCGCGTGAACGCTATGGCAATATGCTATTTCCGATATGCCTGACCGTCTCTGAATCTGCACTGCGGCAGCGGCTACGCGCCAGAGGACGGGAAAGTGAACAGCAAATTGCCACACGTTTACAGCGTGCCGAGGAAGAGCAAAACCGCTTACAAAGCGACTGTGTTTTGTTGAATAACGACGGCGATCTGCAACGCACCTTATCCACCTTTCAGTCGCTGCTGCCATTCGACAGGGCTTGCGCGGCGCACCGCGAAGAATAATAGGTGAGGTGGTGAGCGTACCGAATAGCAGGAGAAAACCGATGGCAGCAAATAGTGACGGGATCGTTTTTCACTTTCTGGGAACCGGCGGTGCGCAGCAGGTTCCTGCATTTGGCTGTGAATGTGAAGTTTGCCAGCAGGCGCAACGCGATGAAAGCAAACGGCGTCGTGCCTGTAGCGCGGCAATCACAACAAAAGACCGAATCATCCTGATTGATGCCGGATTGCCCGAGTTAGCGCCGTATCTGCTTCCCTATCAGACTCGGCATATTTTGCTGACCCACTATCATATGGATCATGTTCAGGGATTATTTCCCCTTCGCTGGGGCTACGGTGAGCCCATTCCTGTCTTTGGCCCACCAGATGAGGTGGGTTGCGACGACCTCTTCAAGCACCCTGGAATTCTGCATTTCCAAAAACCGCTGATGGCTTTCCAGCCCTTCGAACTGGACGGTATCAGGATCACGCCAGTGCCCCTAATCCATTCCAAATTAACCTATGGCTACCTCATCCAGACGCCGACGCATACGCTGGCCTACCTGACCGACACCGTCGGGCTGCCGCCTGAAACTGCTCAGTTTCTTGCATCACGCACGCTGGATTATGCAATTGTTGATTGCAGCCATCCTCCCCAAACGACGCCTCCGCGTAATCACAACGATGTCACTCGTGCGCTGGAGATCTTCACCCAGCTTAATCCCAAACAAATGTATCTGACCCACATCAGCCACGAACTGGATCGCTGGTTACAAACACAAACGCTGCTGCCTGAGAACGTCTATGCGGCGTATGACGGGCTGGTGCTGGAGCTTTCGTGAGCAGCGTTCAAATTGGCTTCGCTCATCCCAGTCACTGACCGATGTAAGCTTCTGGGGATTCCCTGCGCCACCATCTTCCTAAAACTCGAATTATTTAAAGTATACCCGTAATACTTCAAGCTGCATGTGCGTTGGCTGCGTTCACTCACCCGAATCACTTACTTGAGTAAGCTCATCGGGATTCCCTCTCTTGCCGCCTTCCTGCAACTCGAATTATTTAAAGTATATGAATTTCACGTTAATTAATTTTGAATGTTACCCGTCAATATGTCGTGGTAATTGATTTTATAGATCTTTATTTATATTTAAATGGTTAAATATAAACTCTTATTAAATGAGATAATGATCAATGTCTGTTATTTTTAAAAAAGTTTTTTATGATTTATTTTAAATATAGTTAAATCAAATGCATGTTGTAAATAAACACCATGGTGTTAATTATTCTAACTGATATTTTGTTAATTAATGGCTTTTTGTTGGGCGGTTATCGTGATGAATATATTGAATTAATTATTTACGGTGTGTTTTTTAATGCGTAAATAAATGTTTATTTTGCTATTAAATAGGCTGGTGTTTATTTTTTAAATGAAAAATATATTTGCATAATATGGAATAGTGGCAACAATTAAATGGTTCTTTCTGGAACGTAGTACCGTAGTCAATTTTCTAAAAATACCGTTCCCATAGCTAATTACACTCTAAATAATTCGAGTTTTAGGAAGGCGGCAAGAGAAGGATAAATTCGTCAGGAACGAATTTATCCATCCGGCGGCTGGCCTTTGGTGAGAGACATTCTGTCTCCCATTTCATCCCGATGAGCTTACACAAGTCAGTGATTCGGGTGACTGACAAATCTGTCATAGGCAGGTTTGAACGCTGCTTGCAGCGGCCCCAGCGGGGCGAGATATACGTAGTAAGTGTATCGAGTCGCGCAGCCAACGCACAGGCAACTTGAAGTATGACGAGTACATACTTAAAGGAAATACATTTATGTCTTCATATAGTCTTTCTGTGTTAAATGCTAGTGGTGCTCCAGCAAACATTGCCATCTATCAGACTTACCCTAACCTCACTGCAGGTTTGCCCTTAGTATGGTTGCTGCAAACGGTTAATGATGGAAATACCAACACTTACAATTGGACAATCGATTGGGCGCTTAACTGGGGTACAACTCAACAGCCCCTGGCGCCGGGCGTTAAGTGGACTTCTGGTGGGCCGCTCCAAAGCATGAACCCTACAGCATCTAGTGGAAACAACTCGATGGGGGTAACTTACTCCGGCGGTCAGTTCAAAACAGATCCTTTGGCATTCCACAACCAAGACGTGTCAAGCGGCAGCATGTTAGTAAGTACCGACTCAACATTTACCGTCACACAATCACAAGCGATGAGCCTTGCTGTTTACATGAACTCTTTACCGGCATTTGCCATGCAAGGCAAACCGAATGGGAATTTCTTGTTTGATACACATCCAACCTATTGGATTTGTACTACTGATTCAAAACAAGGCGTTGCTGTATCGGGAACATTTGTTAGTAGCCCAACGCAATTCTCCTTCGCGGCTGGCATCACGTCGTTGCAGTTCAAACTCAATGAAACGTTGCAATTTATTCCAGTCTAATAGTGCGGCTTTCTTAGGAAGAAAATAGAGCATTTTGTTTATGAAGAACCAATCTGTAGTAAACCGCAGATTGGTTCCTCAATATTTTGTATTGAGAGTTAAGTATTCCTCTTTAACCATGTTAATTTAAAATTTATTTTAAGTCTGTTAACCAATACGTTAACTATTCTATTATCCACAATGTTTATTCATATTTACTTTTAAAGAGGACGCCCGATCGTGACTTATTCTGTAAACGTAACGAATAGCAGCGGGGCGCAGCAAAATATCGCTATATTCCTGTCTGATGCCTCAAATAACAGCGGATTTTCTCTGGTTTGGTCACTGAAGACGATAAATGATGGTGGGAATTACTTATTTCAATGGGATCAAAATGCCTTTGGACTAGGTTGGGGAAGCAGCTCACTACCTATTGATGCCAGTGTTCAATTCAACAGCGGACAGTCCCCAACGGCGGTTTACCCTGGTGTCGCAGGGGGAACGAATGGGCTTCCTATTCAATACAAGAGTAGTAGTGGCTTTTTTTCGGGATCCCCTTATGTAAATAGCAGCCTTTACAATAAATTAGAAATTATGACAGACACCAGCTTTACCGTTCAAAATTCATTGACGATGAGTGTTGCTCTATATATGGGTACATCGCCGGCCTTGGTAATTCAAGGTGCGCCGAATACCTACTATTATTTCGATCTCTCACAAATTTCATACTATTTAACGGTAACTAACCTTACACAAGGAAGCTCTCTGCCAAAACCTAATACAAATAGTAACCTTCTTCTCAAGCCAACGGCGAGTATAAGTAATCCGACTAAGATTGAATTTTCTTTAGGAGATCAGAGTCTTGCGTATATTTTGAATGAAACGCTGACTTTCAAAAAAATCTGAATTGAGTGGCGATTTTATTGATGGCATAAGGAATACTGGTCAGGCAGCCATTTACGGGTGAGCCATGTCCGGCTGTTCAACGTCGATACCGTAATCGTGTGGCAGGTATAACAGTCATTGTGGGTACACCCGATAATAAAATAATGGATGCAATTTATCGCCTATCAGACTTAATTGTGATTAAAGAAAAAATAGTATATTTTTCGAAACGGAATTACTGAACGAGAAAGAATATATAAAACCGTATTGATCGATTCCAGAATTTTATTGAAAGAGCATAGCGTGAAACAGCGCAAATGTATGGCTACCATATTACAGACGAAGATATGCATAAACCTATTCATGGTCACCTGACCTTCCCCCAGTCATTAATGGTTTTTTTGCGTGAACGATATCGCTGAACCAGTGCTCATTCAGACATTCGGCACGACGTTGCGACAGATCCGTTACCTCACACATGACTTCCACGGCTTCCCGCTTCTGGTCTGTCGTCAGAACTTTCGGCCCAGAGCCACCTGAAGCGCCTCCTTATCCAACATGGCTTCAGCCTCGCGGAGGATACTAATGATCTGTTCGTCGGAAAAACGCTTCTTCATGGGGATGTCCTCACGTTGTTGATGAAGACATTACTAACATCGCGGTGTGTTAATTAACGGGGAGCAGGTCACTGCCATCAATAATGATGGCAGTGACCTATGTTAGTGCATGACTCAGCCTGATAGTCGGCGAGGCGCTGTGAGCGGACTCGCAAGCCTTACTGTGGGAGAACGAAATAGCGTATTGAATAACTCAGTGACCGTGAACGGTCAGTCCTACCAACCGGGTAACAATAGGACGGACAATCAGTATGCAAACAAAAGCAGCTGGCATGGCAACCTGATAAGCATTCATCACATTTTCCATGTAATGTGGCCCCATTCCAAATTCGGCCAGAATGATGACCAGACACATCAGAAATGCCATGATGGTCGCCATATAAAGAGCAAATACGTAGGGTGAAGTGTGCTTAGGGAAGCGGAATCGCGGGGTATTTTTGGCAACAGCATTAGTCATCAAGTTATCCTGGTTAACAACGGTTAGTGAAACGGTTGCTAACCTATCAAGCTAACTAGGATGGTAGTAGAGCAGCTATGCTTTAATCATTATTAAATAAAAGTAACGAATCAAGCGTTGGGGATAATATGGATGTGTTAGGGCTGATTAGCAATTTTATCCGCGTGGTGGAGAACGGCAGTATCGCCGCGGCGGCACGAGCTAAAGGTATGAGTCCGGCGGCGGTAAGCCAGAGCCTTTCACGGCTTGAGACACATGTGGGCGTGCGTCTGATATCGCGCACCACTCGTAGCATGACATTAACCGAAAACGGTAAACGTTATTTCGAGAAAGTACGTCATATTCCACATGATATCGAGCTGGCTTCGCAGGCTGCTGCGAGTGAAACCAAACTGCAAGGTCCGCTTTGCATCGCGACGACTGCCGCGTTTGGTCGGTACGTTATCGCTCCACTGATGCCTGCTTTCAAAGAATCTTTCCCCGATATTGATATCGAACTGATTAGTACCGATCGTAACGTCAACCATCGGTCGGAAGGCGTTGACGTCAGCATTCGCATCGAGGCACAGCTGAACGATCAGTTGATTGCCAGAAAAATCGCATCGCTGCCATTTATCTTCTGCGCGGCCCAGGCTTATCTGGATCGTGCGGGCACCCCTCAGACTCCCGAAGAACTCAGCCAGCACGCCTGCCTGGTTTTCCGCTATCCTACAGACGGACGTTTTCTTCCCTGGACATTTATGGTTAATGGACAACCTGTTAACGTGAAGCTCAACCCTAAATTTATCAGTGATGATATTGATATTATTGCAAAAATAGCAGCAAACGGAGGCGGAGTTACCCGTCTGGCAAGCTTTGTTGCCCAGCCGTTGATAGACAGTTGTCAACTCACGCCTTTGTTCTGCTCAGACCGCAGTAACGGTAACCACGTAGAGTCTTTACCGATGAATATTTATGCCTGTGTCAATGAACGTTCGGCACTGAATTCAAAGGTAAGGGCATTTATTGCGTTTTTAGAAGCTGAGATTTAAGACGAGGACGCAGCGATTTTCTGCGTGAATACAGTTAAATGTAGGCTCAGTAGCTAGGCTGGTTTTTTGAGTAAGTGGCCTGTAGTGTCGTTATGTGTGGAGTAGTTCCACACATAACAGGGCTAAAAACCCACATTTTGGAACGGGTGTTTCGAGATAATGCATCGAAATCATTGTGATAAATATATTGATTTAACTGATATTTTTTATTGTTTTTTGAGATGTTTCTAGGCGTCAGTTGAGATAACTAAACAGCGTGGCTCAATTCAATCTCTTTAAGCTTCTGAGTCCGGGCTAAAAATGTTGTTCCAGAACCTTCTCAAGCTTACCTACTGCCGCGCTAAATTTGGCCGGATTTTTAGCATGTAAAGCCGATAAATTACGCTGTTTCCAGCGAATGGCGGGAAGATGTTGAATATCAGGATAGCGATACAGCGACCAGTCAGGGTTGTTTTGCTTATAGCTGAGTAAGAATTGCCGGTCCTGAGCGGTAAAATGAGATTTCAACGCCTGCGGCAGTAGAGTCGCTACTGATAACAGCGATTCCAGTGATGTTTCCTGGTGCGTCATGCCTGAAAATTCCTGTGCGTATAGTGTGGCGATCCGCGATGTGTCCCAATTCGGTGACAGCAGTTCGGCAATAGGGCGAGGATGTCCTGCCAGATAGCAAAGAAAACCATCAAAAATCTCACGCGTCAGGCACGGTTTTTCCAGCATATTAAGTACATCAAACAGATCGCGCGGATGCTGGCGGTCAAGCGCAGCGCAGATTTTACCGCCGTAAAGATCTGCCAGAGAGACGAGATTCATGGTGGTAAAGCCGAATTCCATTTCCGCCTGCTCGCATACCGGCATTTCTGCTGGAGGTAACAGCAATCCACGCCAAACCGGGCTGACTTCAATCTTTATCTGCGCATCAACGGTGTTAACGATGATGCGTTTTTCATCGGCTTTATTCTCCTGCCGGATCGCTGTGATCCCCTGCCTGCCGTTCAGCGATTCCGTAATACGCATCAATGCATCGTCAATAGCGATTAGATCGGTATCACGATCTATGAAGGTTTGATAAACCAGATCGATATCTACCGATAGACGAGGAAAATCCTGCACAAATAAATTAATTGCTGTGCCGCCTTTCAGCGCGAAACAAGGTTCTTTCGCCACATACGGCAGGGCGGTCATTAACAACTTGACCTGTCGGGCATAAATATCACGCTGATCCATCTTCGACTCCTTCCGATTTAAACTCCCTGGGAACAGTGATCTGGTAATCCGGTTCCAGCCAGCCGCCGGGGACAATTTGCCGCTTTCCAGCGCCTGTTTCTATACCACTTTTATCGAGATACTGAAAATAAGGATGTCCATTGCGCTGGGCAAGGTAGAGCATCACCCTGTTGGTTTTTACCGAATGGCTGGCATAGAGCAGTGCCTGTAATTTACGCGGACTGAGAAGGTGTAGACCCTGAAACAATGCATCAGCATGCTCAAATGATATTTGTGTGGGAACACCGCTGGCGATTTCATATGCGGCAAGTTCTGGCATGCTGCCAGTCAGCCGCCGATCGCCGATTCTCAGGTCTGTCGTGAATGGCATCACATCAACCGACAGGCCCGATGTATAGAGCACGACAAAGGTGGCGGATGGCTCAAAGGCGGCGAACCATCCCGGCAGCTTTATGTAAGCCGGGAGCGTGAGCCAAACTTGAGGTTTACCAAGTTCGGTATAATGGGAATAGCCCTGTAGCGCAAGGCTGGTCAGCCCTGCCACCCGCACAGGCTTTTCCCACTGTGTTTGCAGGCAGTAAATCGCATCCACCCAGTCTGGTTCACGACCCGTCCGGCAGTAAACGCCGTGAGCGATCCGCCTGAGCCAACCGTTTTTGACATAGACGTAAGAGAGCTTACGGTCTATGCCGTTGCGGGTAAGCCATGACTGTAGCAACACCTGACCGGGCAGGGTGTTTTGCATCAGCCAGTTTAGATAATTTTTCAAATGTCGCCTCTGAATAGACAATTTTAAAAATTATTAAACCATCTTAGGTTTATCCGTTCTGCATAACAAGATTGAGTTTGATTATTTTATGATTTGTCGATTATCAATCGACATATTGTGAAAAATATAAACCTTGAATGGAAACGGGTACCCTCAGCTCAACTGATTGTAGGCTACGTGTTACCGCAAAATATGGCGCGGACGCTGACCGTGCTGTTAGGGGAACTGGTTCGCTATTTTGCCGCAGGGCTGAAAGCACCGCGCTGGATACGCACCGCGGACGGGGTGAAATTTATTGATGAGGTGACCGAATGAATGAGCAAGATTGGCATCCTGCCGATATTATTGCTGCGCTGAAAAAGCGGGGAACATCGCTGGCGGCGGTTTCACGTAACGCTGGGCTGGCTTCTTCCACGTTGGCAAATGCGCTGAAAAGGCACTGGCCCAAAGGGGAACGGCTGATTGCGGAAGCGTTAGGTTCATCACCTGAACAAGTATGGCCGTCACGCTATAACACATAGCCGAACCCAGTTCAGAACCCAATCCCCAAAAGCAAAAAACCAGCCGTTAGGCTGGTTTCTTTAAATTAGTGGTGCCCGGACTCGGAATCGAACCAAGGACACGAGGATTTTCAATCACCGTGTTGAGATATCTGCACACTCTACCGAGTGTGCAAAATGAAAATTCTACCCGTAATTTCCACTAAAGGTGGCGAAGGAAAATCTACACAAGCAGCTAACTTAGCAGGTTTTTTTGCCGACTCAGGCTTGAGAACCTTGTTGATTGATGGTGACTATTCGCAGCCTACGGCCAGTAGCATTTATGCGCTGGAGCATGAGGCTCCATTTGGATTGTTTGAGCTGTTAATGCAGACAACCGATCTGAACCAGCCAGACAGCATTATTTCTCGAACAGCCATACCCAACCTCGATCTCATCATTTCCAATGATCCTGATGATCGCCTCCCCACAGCTATGCTTCACGCCCCTGATGGACGCATGCGCCTCAAGAACATCCTTCAGCATCAAAGTTTTCAGAGTTATGACGTCATCATGATCGACTCGAAAGGAGCTGCTGGCGTGATGGTTGAGCTTGTGGTTCTGGCTGCCACAGAAAATGTCGTTGGCGTGATTAAGCCGATACTTCCAGATGTTCGGGAATTCATGCGCGGAACGGTGCGTCTAATGTCCCGCTTACTTGCGTTGCAGGCATACGGAATTCAGATCCCTGATATCAAAATTCTAGCCAACTGTGTTGAGAACACATCATTAGATCGTAAGACCTTGGAAGAATTGGGTAATATCGTTTCTGAGAAGAAATACCTTCAATCCGAAAGCATAAACATCTCCATACTTGAAACAAAAATTGACCAACTCGAAGTCTATAAGCGCGGCCACGCCTTTGGCCAACCAGTCCACCGTCTTGAATATGTAACTGATCGCAAAAGCCCAGCGGCGGCAGTGACCATGCATAGGCTCGCTTGCGAGCTCTTCCCACATTGGAAAGAGCAGTTTGATTCCGTGTTACGGAACCAAACTGGTGCAATGGAGGGGGGACAGTGAGGACTCTCTATCGGGCATTCTGCTCCTGCAATCATTGGCGCTATAAAGACGTTGATGAACAGACTGTTTTTTTTGAAACATTTCACACTGAGGATGCGGGGGAACGCTTACGGGCGCTCCTGGCGAATATGTGGTGCGTTCCTGAGTCCTCAGTCATTGTTTATAACGTCTATTCCGAGAAAGAATTGCGCCTGAATTCAATGGATAACTCACCAGTCAGTGGTGATGAAAAATTGTTTGAGGCTGGGTGGAGTAGCGAGAAGCAACAACCTGTTTATATAAATCAGGAGGGCTGGCCTCTGATGCTAGTTTCTCCTCGTACTCATGAACGTCTAGTGAAAGCATTCATGAGCATTAGTCAGATTGGCCGTGGCGAAATGAAGGAGGCTGCGCATGGCTAACCAGATGCAATTTCTTCCTTCTTCTTTGGAGGCAGAGCAATCAGTCCTCGGTTCGCTAATGCTTGAAAATAATCGCTGGGATGATGTGGTTGAGAGGATTGCTGCCAGCGATTTTTATAACCGAGCACATCAGCAGATATTTCAGGCTATGCAACGACTGGTCAACAGTGGCCAGCCGATCGATCTTATTACCCTTTCGGAATCGATGGAGAAAGCCCCTAATAGTCCGCTGGAGTCTATAGGGGGATTTGCGTACCTCGCAGAACTGGCAAAAAACACCCCTAGTGCTGCGAATACGAATGCTTATGCAGAGATTGTTAGAGACCGGAGCCAGGCTCGCCAGTTGATCTCGTTGGGTAAAAAAATCAGCGCTGATGCCATGTCCACGGCACATGGACGAATAAAAATTTCAGATATCGCGGAACAGGCTGAACAGACACTTTTCGACATATCGGAACAGCGCGAAGCCAAAAGTGAAATACCACTCCAACAGGGATTGACGCTGGTTGTCAATCGGCTAGAACGCAACTATGCCGTACCCGACGGAATAACGGGAACGCCTACGGGATATATCGAACTGGATAAAGAAACGTGCGGTCTTCAGGAAGCGGACCTGATTATTCTTGCTGCGCGTCCTTCCATGGGTAAAACATCGTTAGGGCTAAATTTCGCTGAAAATGCGTTTGGGCGTGTATCTGATAAACCCGTATTCATATTTAGTCTGGAGATGCCAGCAGACCAGTTACTCATGCGTATGGCCGCATCTATTGCACATGTGAGTGTCCAGGCCATGCGCAGCGGCCAATTGAATGATGAAGATTGGGCGCGAATATCAGATGCATTGGGCGTCATGAAATCCTGGGGCGATCGTCTGGTAATTGATGATAACAGTGATTTAACCCCATCTTTATTACGTTCTCGTCTACGCCGTTTTATTCGTAAATACGGTCAACCTTGTTTAGTCATGGTTGATTACTTACAGCTAATGAGCTCTCCAGGTTCTGAAAACCGCACTCAGGAAATATCGGTAATCTCTCGTTCTCTAAAGGCCATTGCCAAGCATTTTAATGTTCCTTTGCTTGCGTTATCTCAGCTAAATCGTGCGTCACAAACTCGGGCCGATAAGCGACCAACACTCTCTGATCTTAGAGATGGTGGTTCTCTGGAACAGGATGCGGACATGATCATGTTTATCCACCGTGAAGAAGTTTATGACTCGAATACTCCGGATAAAGGGTTGGCAGAAATCATCATTGGTAAACAACGTCAGGGGCCTGTGGGTACGGTAAAACTTGCCTTTGATGCGCAATATACGCGTTTTAGAGAATGGAATTTAGGCTATGGAGAGAAATACTAATGAATAAAAAAATAGCCTCGTTGCAGCTCGGGAACGCGATGCTGCAAGGAAGTCGGGAACCAGCAACAGCTCAAATTTCCGCGTTGCCAGTTAATGAAATGCCAATGGTACTGACGTTGGATCAGATGGGTCCTCATCCAGATAACCCGCGTACCAAGCGTAATCCCAAATATAATGAGATTAAAGAATCCATCCGTCACCGGGGCTTAGACACCGTACTCAAAGTAACGCGTGATCCGAACGTACCTGATATTTATGTCTTCAGTGACGGTGGTAATACACGCTATGAAATTCTGAGCGAACTGTGGGAAGAGACGCAGGAAGAACGCTTTTTCCGTCATACCGTTATTTTCAAACCGTGGCCCGGACGCCTTCAGTGCGTCATTGGTCATCTGGCTGAGAATGAAGTTCGTGGCGAACTGACTTTTATTGAAAAGGCTTTCGGCATCCAGAAAGCCCGCGGCATTTACGAGGAACAACTCGGTAAATCCGTATCATTGCGTGAGTTGGCCACGTTGCTGACGGAGGCAGGTCTACCGATTGATAATTCGAGTATTAGTCGAATGGAGAGCACGATAACCTTCCTGTATCCATATATGCCAAATTTGCTTGAATCTGGATTGGGGGCTCCCCAAATCAGGAACTTATTATCATTAAGACATGATGCTGAAAAAATTTGGTCTGAATATAGCCTGACTGCTTCCCCTGAAGTGTCTTTTGAGGGGGTTTTTGGCGAATGCTGCAAAAAATTTGATTCTCCGGATGACTGGTCACTGGAAATGTTCCGGGACGAGTTTATCGGTGACTTGGTCAGTGCCTTGCCGCATCCATCGCTTAACTACGATCGTTGGGTTATGGAATTAGATCCGAAGGTGCGTAATCAGCGCAAGCTTTTTGGTGAAACCGAGCCATTACCCGCATTCGTCCATGAACCCTCTCTTGAAGCTATAAATAAAGACAAAGGCGATGATGCTGATGGTTCAAAATCCACAACTCCATCGTCCTTAAAGGCTGGAAATAATGATGATAAACAACATTTTTCAGCACCGGCTTCAACATCTTCTGCTCCCCCGTTAAACAATCAAAGTGATGAACATCGTCAGCATATTGATGAAGACGATGAGCATCATGATGATGACTGGGAATTTCAGGGCAATGACAATACCTTCTCCCATAACGATAACCAAGGCAATCTTTCTAGGGTGGCAAATCGCCAGAGTGAAGACTCAGAGAGTCAGACGACATTTTCTTCACCTTCGGGTGGGCATTCTACCCAACAACTGGCCTCTTCTGCTTCTGTACTTTCTTTTGCTAACGGAGGTCTGGAGCCAGTCACTGATATCTGGCAGATCTCTGCGTTCCAGGATGACATCGAACATTTACAGGATAGCGCGTATCGACTGGCATTTGAGCTGGCTGAGGCTATGGGCTATCCCAATGAGATCTTGGAATCGAAAGAGCCTTTTGAGGCTGGCTATATTGCATCAAGCTCCAAATCGCCATTCATTCTTTTTCTCAATGGACTAACTGGCCAGCAAAGCGATGAACCATTCAACATGTTCAGCTTTTGCCTGAATGTTATTGGCTCTGCAAACAAAGGGGACTCACCCGTTCTCGACGATGCTTACACCGTGAAAATGTTACGCCTGATTCGAGTATTGCGTCGTTTACGTGAACATCAGCGTCAGATCGCCATGGAACAAGCTGAGCAGTAAAGGATGGGGAAATTACGTTTAGAAAGCGGCACTTATTATGAGGTGCTGCTTAATGCACTATCCAGTGCCATAAAAGAGAAAGAGCGTCAGATACAGGATGCATATACGGATGATGTCAGAATTTTAGATCGGCGCGGTGAAATACTCAGCCAGCATGATGAATGTGACATTTTCTTAAAAACTGCGAATGAATGCACGCCGTTAATAGATGATTTTCGGCGTATTCATATGTATTTGTCGGGTAAGTATTTAGATAACGCAAAAAGAAATAAATAATATTTTATATATGGAGAAAAACTTATGAGTGAAAATTTACTACAAATAGCAAATGCCTCTCAGTCAGCAAATAATCTCTTGACTCAACTAGTGATGGACTTAAAGAGTGGTTATATACGCCGTTGTGAGTCTCTCGGATTAAAGCAAGAGGAAATGCAATTACTGCAAAGTCTGACGATTGAAGACCTGCATTATATTTCCAATAGTTCCGTTTCTGTATTGCAATTCAACATTCACCATGAGAATTTTTACCGCCTAGTTCAGCATGCCCGCCGTGAACAAATGCGTACACAACGTATTGATCGTGCGTTATCGCTGGGGGGGTCTATTGAACTTATGCAACACATGTTTGGGTTATCCAGTCTTGAAGTCGCCAATCGGCGGCGCATTGCCGGTATTGACGTGCGACCAGGGCGAGGTGTTGTCTTGAGTGAAGAAGAAAGTACAACACTTTGGCAGCGTTGGCAGCTTGCTACTGTAGATAATGTCGACAGTGGCGAGGGGTTGGATGTCATGATGTTAGCCGCAGAACAGATGGATGTGTCGTTGACTGCTGTTTGGCACGCCGTTCGGTCGTGGAGTCAAACTCATCGCATAAATATTTCCGCTGAATCAGTAAAAAAAACGATATCACGGAGAGGATAATAATGCGTTCTCGTTTATGCGAAATCATGCCGGGATTATATGCTCCGGCAACAATTCCAAAATCACATTATCACAAAGCTAAAAGTCAAATTCGACGTTTTCGAGACGGAGAAAGAAATTATACTCGGCTGACGGAAAGAGGCTCTAAATATCTGAAAATTGACATAGGCCCATTTTGGCGATTGTTGAGCCGAAATCATGGTGATTCGTGGGAATTAATGAATCACGAACGATATAACAAAGAAATACGAAAATAATATAGGTGATTCATGGCTAAATCGGAATGTTAAAATTGAGTCAATAAATGATGACTAATCAGTGTTTTTATACTGCATCTGACTATTCGGATGCAGAAACAAGCGCATTGATGTTTTTCATCGCGAGCCAGCAGACGGATAAGAAACCGTCAGCGATAAGGATAATAATGATATGAATCTGCCGGCAGACAGCCTGATAGCTTACACCGTTGAGAAGATGAATCTCCGGTTGGCTGAACGAATACCCGCAGATGATGCGGGACAGTTGCGTAGCGGGCTGCTTTATATGGGGAACGTACATGATGCATACCCCAGGCGTTTACTATTAGACACTCGGCTATCTCCTCTGGATAAGATGGCCTGGCTGATGATCCGTCTGTATGCCCAGCAAAATGAAGGGGCGATTTTCCCCACCTATGATGAATTACAACTTCAACTGGCTTCCCCACATAAAGGTGGGGCGTCCCGAGAGACCATTAGTCGCGTGCTGTTGATGCTGAGGATCACCGGTTGGCTAAGTTTGTGCAAACGCGTTCGCGATGAAAAGGGACGTGTCCGCGGGAACATTTATGCTCAGCATGATGAACCCCTTTCATTTCGTGATGCGGAGATTTTAGATCCCGGCTGGCTGGACACGGTTGCTGAAGCGTGCCGGAATAAAAACAAAACTATCAGTCAGACAGCATGGGAAGTTCTGAACGAGATCAAAAATGATACAACGATGCGGCATCGTCATAGCCGTATTGCGCTTATTGAGAGTCGCCTTGGTTCCGCCCAAACACCACAACAAATGGCAGCCAGACAGAGTGTTCGCCACCTCAGTTCGGAATCCGAACTAAGACAAAAATCACACAGTTCGGATACAAACTCACTGAATTCGGTATCCGAACTCAGTCATCCAGAAGGGGATAAATCACCTAGTTCGGAATCCGAACTCAGTGGTATTTCAAGGGGTTGTCACTCAGTTCGGAATCCGAACCGTTACGTACGTAGTAATTCACACAGTGTAAAAAGAAATACGTACGTATTGCCGGACACGTTTGAGACATTACTATCGATGGATGACCGCAACATGGTGACAGAGCAACTGCAGGCTTTGACTAGCGAACAGGCCGAGCAGGTTATGCAATCGCTGAAGAGGGTACTTTCTGACGGTGGACTCACTAACCCGATTGGCTGGATACTGGCTGTATTGAAACGGGCCCGTGCTGGAAAGCTTTTTGCCCAAAAAACGTCGACGCCGTCTGCACAGCCAACGCAATCTCAAGCAGTAACATCTCCTGCGGTGACAACCGATGATATGCCTAAGCTGGCTACGCAAGTTTCTGATAAAGCCCACGTCCAGAGTGTGCTGGCTGAAATCCGGGAAAAGTGTTCTGGGAGATAAACTGAAGTAGTTTTGGTTAAAAAACAATCACCGCTGGTACTGCCAACAGTGATTGAAAAGTGACCGCTTTGTGGATTCAGGCACTGGAATGGCGTGATTTTGGGTGGTGAACGTTTGTTTGGTTAAAAAATATGCACTGCTGGCACTGCCAGCAGTGATTAAAAAATAACCATGCCATCCTGTTTGCTTCATTTACGGATATTTATAGATCTGTAAAACTGGTTTGGAATTGAGCTGGCCACTCCTTTGCCCTGAATATTTCTAACCCATATCAGAAATATTTCAGGTCAACACAAGGAGTTATCAATGTCAGAGTTAGAGAATGGTGTGAATACGGCCATCCATCAGGAACCCGCTTCCCTAGAACCAGCCACTTCATCTCCCGTAAGTCAGCTTCCTCCCCGTGAGCGAGAGTCCCGTTCCGGCGCATTGAAATCATCTTTGACCCTTGAACTCCATACCCATTATGCAATCCGGTTGTGGGATGGACGCCGTAAAGAACAAACGGCCACTGCTGATGTGAATTCACAAAGACGCCCTCGCCATATTTTTAGCATGCCTCAGGTGATATCGCGCGCTGGTCAAGCATATCAGGCATCAGTCGCTGATAATCCTTATGCTGATGCACTGCTGGTTAGGCTAGAAGAGGCTATTGAAGTATCGACAGATAAAGTACAGCAAGTGGTTCAAGAGATATCTGAGATCCTGAAGTCTATCCCAGTGTCTATCACGCTAACCGATGTTATGTCTGTTTCTCCATTAAATATCGGTGTTTATAGTAGTTCTCCACTTGGATACCGTTGCGTTTGGCTATTGGTTGGCTATGACCAATTGGCGATGAAGGTATTTCAGGCTTTCCATTATGGTCTTATTTCTCGGGCAACTCGCGATCAATACTTGGATAAGGGGGGGTATGCAATCAGGCAGATATACAGCATCGTGCAGAATTATCGTTACGTTGTTGTTACCCGCAATGATATTTTTGCCAGAACGCCAGCAGGCCTGAAAGCTATTGAGCTTTATGGGGAGCCTGATGCAGACATTATGTCCGGAAAATTGCGTTCTTCCTTTTCTGCACGGCTTTCTCCTACTGGGAGGGAGTAATGCGCTTATTTTTATGCGAGAAACCTTCTCAGGCCAAAGATATAGCGAAAGTGATGGGGATAACCCAGCGTGGTAAAGGGTTTCTTTTCGGCAAAAATATCACAATTACCTGGGCTATCGGTCATCTTCTGGAACTAGCTAATCCTGAATCATATGGCGATGAATTTGCTCAGTGGAACCTTGATTCTCTGCCAATGCTCCCCTCTCAGTGGAAACTTCTTGTAAAGAAGGATACGTCAGATCAATTTTCTGTCGTTAGCCGTTTGTTGAAGCAGGCTGACGATGTTGTGATTGCGTCAGATGCGGATCGGGAGGGAGAGGTACTGGCCAGAGAATTACTGGATTATTGCCATTTCACTGGAAATGTAAAACGCTTGTGGTTGAGTGCACTTGATGACGCCAGTATTCGAAAGGGATTAGATAATTTGCTGCCTGGTGAGAAAACGGTTCGCCTTTATTATGCAGGGATGGGGCGCAGTAAAGCGGATTGGCTGATTGGCATGAATTTGACCCGCCTCTATACCTTAAAGGCCCGTGATAAAGGTTTTGGGCGGCGTGATGTATTGTCTATCGGACGAGTGCAAACGCCAACGATGGCGCTTGTGGTGCGCCGTGATCTTGAGATCGACAGTTTTGTGCCAAAGCCCTATTGGCGAGTTTTGGCTGAGTTAGAAAAAGATGGTATTCGGTTTACTGCAACCTGGGTTCCAGCTGCGGGTTATTGTGATAGCGAGCATCGATGCATACAGCAAAATGCAGCATTGTCTGTAGAGCAACTGTGCCGAAATACGGAAGCAGCTGTGGTACTTAATGTCACAATGAAACGAGATAAGGTTGCTGCGCCTTTATGTTTTAGCTTAAGTGCTCTTCAGCAGGCTTGTTCTCGTAAATGGGGAATGGGTGCAAATCAGGTACTTGGCATCGCGCAGGCTCTGTACGAAACGCATAAAGCCACTACATATCCAAGAACGGATTGTGGGTATCTGCCAGAGTCAATGAGAGCAGAGGTTGATGAAGTATTTTCTGCGCTTATGCAATCCGACCCTATGATAACGACTGCAGTGCAAAGAGCCGATCTTACCTTTGTCTCCCGTGTCTGGAATGATAAAAAAATCACTGCTCACCATGCCATTATTCCTACCAGGCAATCCTTTGATATGGCGAAATTATCACAGGATGAATTGAATGTTTATTCTCTCATTCGACAACATTATTTAGCTCAATTCTTCACTCTTCAGGAATCTGATGTAACCGAAGCAACGTTTAATATCGGTGGACAATTATTTCGGACTCGAGGGCGGATTAGTATCGTTCCTGGTTGGAAAATACTTTTTGTCGATGAGAAAGAAGATAATGTGGCTACGAAGGAGTTGGATGATAACAGCGGGGGGGATCTACCCAAATTAAGTCAAAACGATTTCTGCCAGGTAAAAGGCGGTGAGATTAAGTCTCTGCAAACGAAGCCACCGTCTCATTTTACTGACGGAACGCTGATTGGTGCGATGGAGAATGCGGCAAGTTTTGTTACTGATCCTGAATTGAAAAAAGTACTTCGTGAGAATGCAGGCTTGGGAACAGAGGCAACGCGCGGCGGAATTATTGAAACATTGTTTAAACGGAATTATCTGGAGAGAAAAGGAGCCCATATTCACTCGACCCTAATCGCCAGGGAGCTGGTATCAGCTTTACCAGAGACGTTAACCAGCCCTGGTATGACCGCGTTGTGGGAGCAGTCTTTGGAAGACATATATCAAGGAAAACTCTCTCTTGAAGTCTTTATGCAGCGCCAGACAGAATGGACTCGCTTCTTAGTTGAAAAGGGTAAACAGCAGGCAATTTCACTAACACCTCCCGTTACTCCTCCATGCCCAACATGTGGCGGTATCACTCAAAGAATAAAAGGCAACAATGGAATGTTTTGGGGATGTATAAAGTACCCTCTTTGCAAAGGTGTTGTAAGCGAAGGAGCAAAGACGAAAAGCAAGTCAGGTAAAAGGATAGTAAAAATTAAGAATAAACCGGTTACCTGACAAGTGGTATTTTTGATATTGTGATCCTGCTTTGATGCAATAGTACCTCGCAGGCTACGAAGTAGTGCGACGTTCTTACGGGGAACTGACCGCTACCAGCCCAACAGATGGCTACCGCACACTCAGTCGATCTGTAAGACGCATACCCTCCGTGAAAAGCGCGTCGGGAAATGGAAATTTCCTCGGAGCCATGCTGAAGACCTCAGGGATATGGTACACCCCGCTAAACGGTGTCGGATAAAACCGACACCGTTTTAATTTTCGCAGAGTAGTAAATGATTTTTCCGTTAATTTTCATTCTATACCGACTACTCTGCATTGGCTTTTTGGCCATGGCGAGAACAGTCCGAGCCAGACGTATCCCAGCGTCAAACAGGGGCGAATAGGCATTCGATTGCCGCTGAACCAGTAGCATCGGTCAGGCGTTCTTACAAACTGTTGTTCCCCCACGGCACCCATCTCAGGTGCCGTTTTTTATTTTCACTGACATATAAACAATTTAGGTTTGACGATATTGCTCAGTGATTTAAAAATGACCGTGCTTACTCGTCATCTCTGATGACCACCAATGATCCAGTGGCTTGTGAGGATCGCTTTCGGGTAGTCACAAAAGAACACTTCTGTAGCCTGCAAGGAAGAACACGCTCAGTTGCGTGTGGTAAATCTGCCCGCCTTTGGAAGCAGATATCACCAAGTAGTTTAAACGCCGTTGCGAGCGTGGTGATGAAGGTCCGATTTTACTAACCAGACAAGTCAGGATAACAGCTGATCCTGACCCTTGACGGGAAATACAATTCCCTCAAGGGAACTGTTTTCTCCGCCACACCTTATTTAACACTCCTGGAGAAATACAATTATGTCTGCAAATAACAACGCTCAAGCTCAAAACAATTCTCAAACTGGTAAATCAGAATATTTTAATCTTCTGATTAATGGATTGGGATATGTCAGTAATATTCGTCACGTTACTGGCCAATCAGGACAATTCCTGAGTTGTGTCATTAATGCCTTAAGTGGTCCAGCAGATAAAGCGAACTATGTTCGTTTTGATGTCACAGTGGCTGGTAAAGAGGCGACTGACCTGATCGCACGCTGCCAAAAGGCGTCAGATGAGGATCAGAAAGTTCTTATCGGATTCACACTGAGCAATCTCTCTGCTGAGATTTTTACATTAAAATCCGGTGACCATGCCGGTGAACAGCGTGTTAGCCAGAAGGCCCGATTGATTAAGGTTGACTGGATTAAGATAGGCCAAGAACAGGTCTATAAAGCTGAAAAATCTGACTCCGTGCCTCCTCAGAATAATGGTACCGCTGCGGCTAAATCCTATGCGAATAATTCATTCTGATAACTGGTACTCATTATAAACACCTCGCTTGCGGGT
>NZ_LXFV01000004.1 GCF_002847345.1 Pectobacterium peruviense | reverse complement strand
ACCTTCCAGGAGGCGGCTTTGTTTTTCAACACGCCAAGCTGTTGCAGCTTTTCGGCATAAACGTAGGTGCGTTCTGGGGTGATGGTAAAATCGATCTCGGGGTCGGCGACGATGCGTTTCACCAGTTCAGGGTTCAGCTTCGATTTCTCTACCCGAATATAGGTTTCGGCCGCGGCGGCTTTATCCGCCTTGATGATCTGTGAGGCTTCTTTCAGGGCTTCATAGAAGGCGCGGTAGGTTTTCGGGTTTTCGTCATGGAATTTCTGTGTGGTGTACAGCACGTTGAACGTCGCCTGACCGCCGAGTACGTCATAAGAGCTCAGAATTTTGTGCACATTGGCATGCTCCAGCGCCTGATATTGGAAAGGTGGGCTGGAGAAATGAGCATTGATTTCGGAACCACCTGCGATAAGTGCCGCGCTGGCATCGGGATGCGGCAGGCTGACGGAAATCTTGTCGAAGCGTTTGAAATCTTGTGCGCCGTAGAGTTTCGCCGTTTCGATTTGCAACGTGCGTGACTGGAATCCGACGCCTGCGGCAGGTACTGCGATACGATCTTTATCGCTCAGGTCGCGGATAGATTTCACCGCCGGGTTATTGCTGAGTAAATAGTTGGGCATGGAACCGAGCGAGGCAATAGCTTTCACATTCTGGCGACCCTGCGTGCGATCCCATACTGTCAGCATTGGTGGAACACCCGCGGAGGCCACATCCAGTGCGCCGGAAAGCAACGCTTCGTTAATCGCCGTCGCGCCAGAAAGCGTGCGCCAGTCTACCTTGATATCCAGCCCTTGCTGCTTACCGTGCTTTTCTATCAGGCTCTGGTCGCGCACCACATCCAGAATCAGATAACCAATGCCAAACTGCTGTGCAATGCTAATGGTGCCTTCCGCATTCGCACCAAATGCCGTTAACGTCAGGCCAATCATGGCGGCAAGGCGTGTGAAACGCGTCGATTTTTTCGCGGGTAGTGAGTGATTCATTATTGTTATCTCTCATGGTTAAGCAGTAATAAAAAAGGGTATGAAATAAATAATAAAAACGGCAGGTTAATATTTAAATAAATAACGTGCTGTAAATAATGTACTAAGGAAAACATCCTATTTTCTTGGGGGGTTGCTGATAAAGTGTTTTTTGGAATAAGTTAGAATAAATATGATTTATATCGGCGATGCATAAGGGAAAACAAGTAAATAACCGACTTAGCTAAATATTCGCTATAGATAGTCTTATTTGTCAGTTATGGATAAAAATCTGCGCGTTATAGTGGCTACAATATTCATTGTTATTGTGGTATGCCGAGAAAAATATGCCTGTTTTTACTCATCATTATTTACGCGATTATTTACGCGACCGACTGACAGAAAATGACGTGGACGCGGAAATTGCAGAAATTGTGGCGGATAACCTCGTCGAATCCAGCCTGAAAGGGCATGACTCGCACGGCGTGAGTATGCTGCCGCGCTATATCGACGCGATTCGAGAAGGTGGGTTATCGCCTCATGCACAGGCAGAAAAAACGCTGGATTTCGGCCCGTTAGTTTCGTTTGATGGTCAGCAGGGATTTGGGCAAGTCGTGGCGAAGCAGGCGCTGACAGAAGGGATTGAACGTGCGCAAACGCATGGTCTGGCAGTAGTTAGCCTGGCAAATGCTCACCATCTTGGGCGTATTGGCGCATGGGCGGAACAGGCCGCAGAGGTTGGGCTGGTGTCGCTGCACTTTGCCAACGTGTATACCAAACCGGTCGTGCTGCCGTGGCAGGGCCAGCAGGCGCGTTTCGGAACGAACCCATTCTGTGCCGGTATTCCGGTTGAACACGACGATCCGGTGATTCTGGATTTTGCTACCAGCGTGATTGCCGGTAATAAAGCCCGTATCGCGTGGAATGAAGGCAAATCGGTTGCGCCCGGTTGCATCGTTGATAACGAAGGTAACCCGACAGTGGATCCGCGTTGGTTGATGGAACAGCCTTTGGGTGCACTGCTACCGTTTGGCGAACATAAAGGTTCGGGGCTGTCGCTGGTTTGTTCTCTGCTTGGCGCAGCGCTGACCGGCGGGAAAACCGAACGTACGGCGAAAGGTGAGGGTAAGCAGATTATTAACAGCATGCTGTCGATTTTAATCGATCCGCAGAAATTAGGCGGTGCGGCAACCTATCAACAGGAAATTCCGGCCTTATTAGAGTGGGTGCGCCAATCCCGCAATGATAACGAATTATTACTGCCAGGCGATAAAGAAAAACAAACCTATCGCCAGCGGTTAGATAACGGGATTTTTGTCGATGACGTGAGTTGGGGACAACTATCTTATTTAGATAAAAATGTAGCCTGATGAATTAATTTATTAACTTATTTAAATTTTTACTTATTTAACGCCATAGGGAAAAACAATGAAAAATATATTGAGTGCGGTTGGTGTCGGTGGCTTGTTATTAATGACCACATCCGTACTGGCGGCAGAAAGCAACGCTCCTGAAAAGCATCCTGATGAAGTTCGTGTGGCCTACAGCGGTGGCTCACAGGTATTAGTCTTAGCCAAAGCCGATGGTTCGCTACAAAAAGCATTGGGCGCGCCAGTAAAGTGGGTACAGTTTGCTTCTGGTGCTGATGCGCTGAATTATTTCGCCAGTAATGCGATAGATATCGCCAACTTTGGTTCCAGCCCGGCGACAGCCGGTATTGTCAGAAAACTACCTGTGGAGATCGTCGGCGTCTCTGGCGTGATCGCTACGTATGAACGCCTAATTGCCAAGTCTGGCATCACTACGCTGAAAGATATCGAAGGTAAACGTGTCGCTTATCCGCCAAATTCCACGGCGCAGTACGCATTGGAAGCGGCAATCGCGGTGAATAAACTCGATCGCAGCAAGATTACCCTTATTCCGCTACGCCCGGCTGAGATGGTAGCGGCATGGAAGCGTGGCGATATTGATGCAGGTTACGTCTGGGCGCCGTTCGCGCAAGAGCTGGAAGCCTCCGCCGGACATGCGATTTTTGCGACCAAAGATCTGCAAAAAGATGGCTATCTGATTTACAACAACTACGTGGTCAGAAAGGCTTTTGCCCAGCAGTATCCAGAAACGGTGGCACGCTTCCTGCGGGTGCACCAACTGAAAGTGGATGAGTTCCGTCAGGATCCGGAAAAAGCGGCGGCAATTGTGGCAAAAGAAGTCGGTGCGCCAGTCACGACGGCAACCAATACGCTGTCAGGGCTGGAATACCCGACGCTGGAACAGCAGGCGACGGCACAATGGCTGGGTGACGGTAACAACACGGATCGGAGCGGCATCGGTCAGGCAGTCGCAAAAACGGCGCATTTTCTGGAGAGTATCGGCGAAGTTCGCCAGCGTGATATTCCTGCGTCGTTCGCCGACTCGATTAATTCCTCTTATCTAAAGCAGGCTGCAAAAGGGAATTAACGGGTCGTGAAAAGAACGTCTTATGTGTTATTGAGCATCACGTCTGTGGCGGCGGTGCTCGCGTTGTGGCAGTTGGCGGGGGCGAAGCAGTGGGTAGATCCGCTGCTGCTACCGCCGCTGTCGGATATCATTCTGACCGCCGGGGAGCTTGCGCAGGACGGCTACCGGCAGGTATCGCTATGGGAACATATTGCCGTCAGTGTCGCTCGGGCGCTGAGCGCTTTCAGCATCGCCATTATTCTTGGCGTCCCGCTTGGCCTGTTGATGGGGCTATCGCCTCCGACTGCTGCCGTTTTTAATCCTTTCGTTCAGTTTCTCCGGCCGCTGCCTAAAATTGCACTTATTCCTCTGGCGGTGGTCTGGCTGGGAATCGGTGAGGCATCCAAATTCTTTCTGATCTTCATCGCGACGTTTCTCAGCGTCGTGGTCGGTGCCTGTGCTGCAGTTGAGCGTGTGGAACGTTCTCGTATCCGCGTAGCACAAACGCTCGGTGCCAGTCGCCGACAGATCTTTTTCCACGTCGTTTTACCCGATACGTTGCCAGAATTGTTCACTACGGTGCGGCTGGCTATCGGTATCGGCTGGACGTCCTTGATTGCGGCGGAAATGGTCGCCGCTACGTCAGGCATTGGCTGGATGGTGATGAACGCCAGCGCCTATCTGCGTACCGATATCGTTATGTTGGGCATCTTATTACTAGGCGGCATTGGCTATGCGCTCGATTTGCTGTTGGTCGGTGCGCAGCGCGTCTTCGTACCGTGGGCAGGGAAATCATCATGACAGAACATGCTCAGCCTGATGCGCCACACATTGTCGTGGAACGCGTAAGCCTCACGTTTCCGTCACAAAGCGGCCCGCTAACGGTATTAGATGACGTCTCTCTCCAGATCGCCAAAGGTGAATTCGTGGTGCTGCTGGGTCCTTCCGGCTGCGGAAAGTCAACCATTCTCAACATGATCGCCGGTTTTGAAGCCGCCGATAAAGGGCGCGTGCTGTGCGGCGATGAACCTGTGCGACGTCCGGGACCCTCGCGCGGCATGGTATTTCAGCAGGCCAATTTATTTCCCTGGCTCACGGTGCTGGAAAACGTGACGTTTGGCCCACGGATGCAGGGTGCGAATAAAGCCCAGCTTCAGCGTGATGCGGAAAACTATCTGGCGCTGGTCGGGCTGGAAGGATTCCAACAGCACTATCCCTGGCAGCTCTCTGGCGGAATGAAACAGCGGGTGGCGCTGGCGCGTGCCTGGCTGCCGAATCCCGAGGTGCTGCTGATGGATGAGCCGTTTGGTGCGCTGGATGCGCAAACCCGTTTGATGATGCAGGAACTGCTGCTTTCTGCCTGGCAGAAAACGGGCACCACGCTGTTATTTGTCACGCATGACGTGGACGAAGCGCTGTTCTTAGCTGACCGGATATTGGTGATGTCCGCGCGTCCCGGTCGTATTGCGGAGGCGATCTCGCTGCCGTTTGGCCGCGAAAGAGACATTGAAACTCTGGCTCAGCATCCTGACTACGCCGCATTGAAGCAGCGTATTTTACATCGCGTTCGTGAAGAAGCGCGTCGTCACCTCAATCTGTAATCCGAATTTCAGGAGAATATTATGCATCTTGCCCGATTCCCCCGTTTATCACTGGGTCATTTTCCTACGCCGCTGGAAGTGTTGCCGAACCTGTCTGCTTATCTGGGCGGACCGACGATTTATATCAAACGCGACGATGCCACAGGGCTGGCGACCGGCGGGAATAAAACCCGCAAGCTGGAGTTCCTGTTAGCCGATGCGCAGCAGCAGGGTGCGGACGTCATCATCACGCAGGGGGCGACACAGTCTAACCATGTGCGGCAAACCATTGCGGCGGCGGCAAAGCTGGGGCTGAAAACCAAAGTGCTATTGGAAAAGCGCGTGGAGGATTATGGCGAAGATTATCAGCGCTCCGGTAACGTGCTGCTGGATAACCTGCTTGGCGGTGACATTATCGATCACCTTCCTGCGGGTACGGACATGCAGCAGGCGATGGAAACACTGGCGGAATCGCTGCGTAAAGAAGGATTTAAGCCTTATGTCATCCCCGGTGGCGGTTCCAGTCCGGTAGGCGCGTTGGGCTATGTCGCCTGTGCGGAAGAACTGTTGTTCCAGTCTAGTCAGCAGCGCTTGCGCATCGATCATATTGTTCATGCGACGGGCAGCACGGGTACGCAAGCGGGATTGGTTACCGGACTGGCGGCAACACATAGCCAGATTCCGCTGTTAGGCATCAGTGTCAGAGCGCCCAAAGCAAAGCAGGAAGAGAATGTTTACGCGTTAGCGCAGCGCACCTGGCAACTGCTGGGTATTCCGGGCGAACTGTCGCGCAGCGCTGTGCAGGTAAACAGTGACTACGTTGGCAAAGGCTATGGTATTCCCACTGAAGGAACGTTGGAAGCACTCAGACTGTTAGCGCAGTTGGAAGGGATTTTGCTCGATCCGGTCTATTCAGGAAAAGGGATGGCGGGACTGATCGATTTAATCCGTCAGGGACATTTTCGCGCCAATGAAAACATCGTCTTTATTCATACCGGTGGCTCAGCGGGGCTGTTTGGCTACCGCCAATTATTCGAAAAAACGGCAGCACAATGAGCACACCGCTGATTGGCGTGTTGGGTGGCATGGGGCCTCTGGCAACGGTCGATCTGCTGCATAAGATCGTTGAGGAAACGCCTGCCAACTGCGATCAGGATCATGTGCCGGTAATTGTCTGGAATGTGCCGCAGATACCAGACCGCCAGCAGGCGCTGGCAGGAACCGGAGAATCGCCGTTGCCGACGCTATTGCATGCTGTCCAGCAGCTTAATCGCTTATCGGTCAGCCATATCGTGGTGCCGTGTAATACGGCACACCACTGGTTTGATGCGTTGGCTGAGGCAAGTCATGCGCCGCTGGTGCATATGGCCGATGCCACGCTGCATGTCATCACACAACCTGCGAAGACAAAGAAAGTGCCGCAAAAAATCGGGCTGATCGCGACCCACGGGACGCTAAATGCCGGATGGTATCAGCAGCGTTTTGCCACGCAGCTAGATGCTGAAACCGTGGTGCCGGACGAGCAGGAAATGACCACACTCTTCGTGCCAGGGTGCTATGCGGTAAAACGCAGCGAACTCCAGCACGGTGGGCGTTTGTTAGAACAGCTTGCGGCACAGTTGGTGGAACGCGGGGCAGAGCGTCTGGTGCTGGCCTGCACGGAGGTTCCTCCTGCGCTGGAGGCGGTG
This sequence comes from Pectobacterium peruviense, assembly GCF_002847345.1. Taxonomy (GTDB): domain Bacteria; phylum Pseudomonadota; class Gammaproteobacteria; order Enterobacterales; family Enterobacteriaceae; genus Pectobacterium; species Pectobacterium peruviense. The sequence goes on along the minus strand of NZ_LXFV01000004.1, from coordinate 48,499 downwards.
GCGTCACGCTGGAGAGATATCAGCATCGATCCAACACGAGCATTGGCACAGGCCTGTGTTCGCATCTGGCAACAGAGATAAAAAAACGCATAGTGCGTTTTTGAGAGTGCTGACAAAGGTCACCAAGCGGTAGTAACGGATAGATCGTAAAGACGCTGCAAGTACTTCCCTGTAAGCTCGAGCCGCGCCATCCCTGGCGCGGACGCTTTACTCTTCTATTCCGTTACTCCCGTTTTCATTCAGTAAATAGGTTTTTCAACGCCACTTGCAATGGCTTGTGAGGGGGCGTGCCATAAAAAAGCCGCCCATTGCTGAACGGCTTTTAGGTATAGAGAACCGAATTATAGGAAGCCGTACATCGCGGCGAACACCCAACCAAATACACAAGAGGTGCTCACACCGATCAAGCCAGGAAAAATGAAGCTGTGGTTGATAACGAAACGGCCGATTTTGGTGGTGCCGGAGCGGTCGAACTGGATAGCAGCCAGATCGCTTGGATAGGTCGGCAGAATGTAATAACCATAGCAAGCTGGTGCAGATGCCACGATATACGCCGGATCCACGCCGATGGCCAGTGCAACAGGGACAATCGCCGCCAGCGCTGCCGCCTGCGAGTTAACGAACTTGGACACGATCAGCAAGATAATGGCGTAAGCCCAAGGATAGACTTTCACCAACGACCCGAGCGTGGCTTTGATCTCTTCCAGATGCGCACCGAACATGGTTTCCGCCATCCAGGCGATACCGTATACCGCGACGATGGCAATCATCCCCGAACGGAACACTTCGTTTTTCGATATCGATGACGGATTGGTTTTGGTTGCGATAATGATGATAGCGCCGGAGAGCAGCATAAACATCTGAATCACCAGCACCATCGACAGCGGCTTGCCAGCGAACACTGGGCGCAATTCTTCAACAGCACCCAGAACGGCTACCGCAGCGATGGTTGCCAAAAAGATCCACATGGCGACCCAGTTGCTGCGCGGCAATTTTCTGTCCAGCAGCGTGGCGGTATCACCATACACATACTGCTTGTTTTCTGGATCGGCGATGAATTTCTGGAAATCTTCATCCTTGTCCAGATCCTTACCGCGGAACCAACTGAAAATCCCTATCGCCAGAATACCCAGCAGGGTAGAAGGGATGGTAATAGACAGCAGGTCGAGGAAGCCCAGATGTTTACCCTGGAAGGTGAAATTAGCCAACATGGCAACCAGCGAGACAACCGCAACGGATACCGGGCTGGCAATAATCCCCATCTGTGCGCCGATTGAACTGGCAGCCATCGGCCTTTCAGGTCGAATATTATTTTTGATGGCGACATCATAAATAATCGGCAGGATGGTATACACCACGTGTCCTGTGCCGCACAGGATAGTCAGAATACAGGTGACAAACGGCGCGATAATCGAAACGTATTTTGGGTTACGTCTCAGCATACGCTCCGCGAGTTGTAGCATGACATCCAGCCCGCCTGATGCCTGAAGTGTTGCCGATGCGGCTACCACGGCAATGATAACCAGCATGACGTCAACGGGTGGTTTACCCGGTTGCAGTTTAAAGATAAAGACCAGAATAACGAGTCCGACCCCGCCTAATAAACCCAGCGCGATCCCGCCTTTTCTTGCCCCATAAAAAAGGCAGATAAGGACAATGACTAATTGAATGATGAAATCCATAGTAGCCCCATTGAATTGCTCAATATACTCGTCATACTTCAAGTTGCATGTACGTTGGCCGCGTTCACTCACCCGAATCACTTACTTGAGTAAGCTCATCGGGATTCTTTCTCTTGCCGCCTTCCTGAAACTTGAATTATTTAGAGTAGTTAATGAACTGATTAGTTAGAATTAAAATAAGTTGGTTTTTACTGCGGGTACTATATGGACGGGTTGTTATTTGTTTTCTTGATCTAAATCTATTAATTTTTACCTTTGTCCTATTTCATGAAAATAAAAGATCTCGCTCGCAATAATCATACCTTTCTGGTTTCTTTAGTTTTTTAAGTGTAATTTTAATTTATTAATGATTGAGGTGAGCGTTAGTTGGCGCAGTTGTTAATGATTGTTGGGGCGTTTTTAATAGTGATTAAATTCCTGTTTTTATTTTGTTGTGGTTTGTGTGGTTTTATTTTTTATTTTCGTTAACGATCACCACAAAAAACCATACCTTAATGCCAATCCTTCTACCTCTAATGGAGTATTTGTTCATATTTCGTTGTTTTTAAATGATTAGTTTAAAAATGATAAAATGAATCCCTTTTTGGTAATGAAGTCAACGCCAGACCATAGCTGGATAGTCGAAAAATAAAAATGGTGGCTACGTCACTGCTATTTATCTCAAGAATATAGCTAACGTGTTTTCTGCTATGTTTGCATTAGATGCGAAGAGAAGCGTTCTTTATAGTGTGATTAGTTATTAATATAAAATTTCTATAAGTTTTATAGAATATCTGGATGCAAACTATTTTCATTTCAAAGACGAATATGGCCAAATATTAGCACGTCAGCGACCCTGTCTTCTTTCAATCTGCACCCTTTATGCCGCTAGATATGCACGAAATAGGTCGCTAACTGACGCAGTGTCTGTTCATCTAGCGTGCCTGCGTAGTAACGCAGCTGTAGCCAGGCCGTCAGCCAAGTATAACGTGCCTCGGTCAGGTCGCGTCGTGCGCCGTAAAGCTGCTGTTCGGCATTCAGCACGTCAAGATTCACTCGTTCCCCACCCTGAACGCTCTTCTGGGTCGCAGTGACCAGCGCTAGCGCAGATTTTTCCGCCAGTTCATAGGCGCGGATTTTCGCCTGACTGCTGGTGACCAAATTAAACTGGCGACGCAATTCCGTCTGAATGGTTGCCGTTTGCTCATCTTTTTCCCGCGCGGTTTGCTGATAGCGCTCCTTCGCCTGACGCGTCGCCGCAGAAACGCCGCCGCCCGCAAAAATGGGTACGCTGACGCGGATGCCAATCGAGCGCGTATCGTATTTCTGGTTGTAGCTGTTTTCGGTATCTGACTGCGTGTTGCGGGTGCTGGCGACCAGCGTGACCTGCGGCAGGTGGCCTGCCCGGTTACGCTCAATGCCGTATTTCGCCACGGCCAGCGATTGGTTCAGCGCCAGTAGCTGAGCGTTGTGACGTAACGCCAGTGATTTCCAATGCTGATAGCCCGAAGGCTGAAGCGGCTGCGGTGTGAAGTGCGGGGTTAACGCCGCAAGCTGCTCCACGCCAACGGGCATCCCCAGCAAGGTTTCCAGTTCGCGCAGGCTGATATCCAGATTGTCCTGCGCTTCGATGAGCTGCGCCTCCGTCAGATTGACCCGCGCCTCGGTTTCCAGCATATCGGTGCGGGTGCCTTCCCCTTGCTGGAAGAGACGTTGATTCAACTGATACTGCTCGCGATAAGCACGTTGTTGTGCCTGAACCAGCGTAATCTGCTCACGGCTAAACAGCACGTTGGTGTAGGCCTGAAACAGACGTACCAGTAACTGCTGGCTAGCATCGCGCAGTTGTTCGTCCGCCAGCACCGCGCTAGCTTCACCCTGTTGATAGCGCGACCACGCCGCGTAGTCGATCAGCGGTTGTTGCAGGGAAAAGCTGGAAGCGCGGCTGGTGTAATCCCGCTCCGATTGTTGGCCGCCAGTGGTGACAGTAGAATCGTTGCGGGACTGGTTGTAGTCATAGGTGACTTTCGGCAACAGTCCGGCACGCCCGATGTTTTTCTCTTCGCTGTCGGCGTTGCGTGCATGCACGGCAGCCTGAAAAGCGGGATCGTGCGTCAGCGCATGCTGCCAGGCTTCCATTAACCCCAGCGCCTGACTCGGTGCGCTGTAGATCAGCGCGAGGAAGAAAGAAGCGGCATAAACGGGTACGGTATAGCAGGAGCGGATCGCCGCGCGGTAAATAGATGAAAGGCGCAGCATGGTTATTCCTCGGTCAGCGCCAGATGCAGGCGATCGGAAAGTGGTTTGAACAGGTAGTTGAGCAGGGAGCGCTCGCCAGTACGAATAAAGGCTTCCACTGGCATACCGGGGCGAACATCTAGTCCAGCAAGTTGCTGCTTACCGTGTTCATCGACGTGAATACGCAAGGCGTAATACGGTTTTCCTGTCTGTTGCTCGACTAACTGGTCGGCACCGATGAGTGCGACAACGCCGGAAATACGCGGCGTGGTGCTTTGATTGAAAGCAGAAAATAGTAGCTCGACCGGCAACCCGTTATTGACTCTATCCACCAGCTCGATAGGCAGTTGTGCGTCAATTAATAACGGTTGCCCATCGGGAACGATTTCCATCAGCATCTGCCCGCTATTCACCACGCCGCCTTCGGTGTGCAGCGCCAGTCCGACTACCGTACCGCTGGCGGGTGCGCGAATGTGTGTGTGCTGAAGCTCATACTCCGCGGTTTTCAGCCGCTGGGTGAGATCCTGAATAGAACGCTGGGTATCGGCGAGCTGGGCGCGCACGTCTTTTTGATATTCGTTCTGATTTTGCTGGATCCTTTGTTCCAACTCGACGACCTGCTGCTGGAGTTGCACCTGGTTATTGCGTTCCTGCGCAATCGCGCCTGCCAACTGAGCGGCCTGTCGCTCGACGTCCAGCAGGCGATTACGGGCGATATAGCCTTCTTGTGCTAATGGACGTAGCCCGCGTAGCTGTTCATTGACGATCTGAAACTGCGTTTGACTGCTGGCAAGCAACGCCTGTGAACCCTGCGACTGCGCTTTTGCCCCAATTATTGCAGCCTGCATGGCGGCGCGTTCCTGTTGCAGCGCGGCACGACGGCTGATGAAGAGCTGCTGCTGGGCGATCTGGATCTGTTGTGTGACGGTACTGTATTGCTCTGTGGCGGCAGGGAAGCGGATCGTGCTCAGATCGTCGCGTTCCGCCAACAGGCGCGCTTCGCCTGCGTGTGCTTCCTGCAACTGCGTGGCTAAATTATCGCGCTGCGCCTGAGCGGGCGTTTGATCCAGCGTGGCAAGAATTTGCCCGGCCTGCACACGATCGCCATCCCGCACGGTAAGCGAGGCGATGCGTCCGCTACTGACGGGTTGTACTGCTTTGCGGTTATCTGCGACGACGACCCGACCGGATACCGCGACGCCTTTATCTAACGGTGCCATGCCAGCCCAGAGCAGCAGGCCACCAAAACCAGCCAGAACCAGCCAGAGTCCGTGCTTTAAATAGCGTCCGGCATCGGTATGTAACGGCATCGCTGCGACATTATCCTCCACTGGATGCTGAGGGGCTGTCGGCTGTGATGTGACTTCGCGTAACGCGGACATGGTTATCCTCTTCTTTCCGAGATGCTTTCCTGACGACAGGAGTTGGTGAGCGATGTGCTAAGCCTCATTTATCCGGTGCGGCACGGCGAGGCGTCGGCGCGCTGTACACCATGCTGAGACCCGTTGAACTGTGCTCCTTTGGGCTAAAGGCATTCGCGGCGTCTGCTGTTTTAACCGGTGCGGGTTTGGTGCTGATGGGTTTAGTCATCGGTTTGGTCATAGACGTATTAGCGGGCTTGGCACGCTGTAGTTCTTTCAGCACCTGTTCTGTTGCGCCGAAATACTGGATCTGCCCAGCGCGCAGGACTAACAGCTTATTGGCGCAGGACAACAGGGCGGGTTTATGCGTGATCAGCACCTGCGTGCTTTTGGCTTCCTGCTGCGCGGCAATCGCGGCTAATAAGGCTTTCTCGCCGTCGTCATCCAGACTGGCATTCGGTTCATCCATCACGATCAGGCGTGGTTGGTTGTAAATGGTTCTGGCAAGGGCGACGCGCTGTTTCTGTCCGCCGGACAGCCCGGCACCACCTTCGCCCAACAGTGTATCGTAGCCCTGCGGCAGTCGTAGAATCATCTCGTGAACGCCTGCCGTGATGGCGGCGGCGACAATCTTCTCGGGATCCGGTTGAGTGAAGCGCGCGATATTTTCAGCAATCGTCCCGCTGAAAAGCTGCACATCCTGCGGCAAGTATCCGACGAAATGGCCTACGTCACCTTTATCCCATTGATGCATGTCGGCACCGTCCAGCCTGACTTTACCGCCGAGGGCCGGCATGGCGGCAACCAGCAGGCGGGCGAGGGTGGATTTCCCTGAACCAGACGGGCCTAAGACGCCGAGTACATCGCCGGGAGCCAGTTCAAATGTGATATTGGCGAGGATGGGAGTGCGAGTGTTGGGCGCGTTGGCGCTGAGTTGTTCCACCTGAAGTTTACCCACTGGTGCGGGCAGTGCCATGCCAGCAGGTCGCGCGGGGTGGTTATCGAGCAAGATATTGACTCGCTGCCAGGCGAGACGCGCCTGCATCCACTGTTTCCAGACGCCAATGATCTGATCGATCGGGCTGAGCACGCGACCTACCAGAATGGAACCCGCAATCATCATACCGGGTGTGATATCGCCGTTGACGGCCAGCAGTGCGCCCAAACCTAGCATTAGCGACTGAAGCGCTAGCCGGGTGCTCTTCGTCAGTGAGGTAATGTTGGCGCTCTTTTCGCTGGCAACATTCTGATAATAGAGAAACGCTTTATGCTGTGTCAGCCAGCGTTCGCGCATAGCAGGCAGCATTCCCATCGCTTCGATAGCGTCGGCGTTGCGCAGGTTGGCATTGGCTTGATGCGTCGCCTGAACGGTGTTTTGTGCGGCTAATGCCAGCGGTTCGCGCGTCAGTTTTTGATTCAGCCAGGCGAGTACAATCAGCACGATAGCCCCCGCCAGCGCCATGACGCCCAGCCAGGGATGCAGTAAGAAGATCACTAAGAGATAAACGGGAAACCACGGCGCATCAAAGAAAGCGAACAGCGCGTTCCCAGTGGCGAACTGACGCAGGGCAGTAAGATCGTTTAAGGCTTGTCCGGCACCTGCCGTTCCGTTCTTGAGGTTGCTTTCAAATGCCGCATTGTAGACACGCTGATTTAAACGCATATCCATCTGTGTACCGAGGCGAATGACCACGGCGCTGCGTATCCATTCCAATAGTCCCATCAATAAAAACAGGACCAGCATAATGATCGTCAGCATCGCCAGCGTCATGGTGCTGCTGGACGGCAGTACGCGGTCATAGACCTGAAGCATATAAATGGCTGGTGCCAGCATCAGCAGGTTGATGACGGCGCTGAACAGGCCAATTCCCCAGAACCCCTGACGATAGGCGGCCAGCGCGTCAATAATCTCCCTGCCTGATGAGGCCGGACGGGGGGCGGGCATGGGATGTTCCTTCTTCAATAAAATCGTCATCGTTCTCACTGTGGGGTGCCCACAACGTAGAAGGGGGGGAAGTGGTTAGCCGTACCGCTATTGACGCGGCTTCCCAACGGTTATTACACTCAGTAGACCGCCGCGGTGCCGTACCCGTCATACTTCAAGCTGCTTCCCTGCAACGTGAATTATCTGGGGTATATACTCTCTCCGTACCGCGACGGTGTTCACTCAAACGGCTAAAAGCGTCATCTTTTAGCCGTTTTCTTATGCCGCTAGCAGATCGGCCGTTTCGGCGACGCCAACAACGTCAACCACGGTATCGGCAGAGAGTGCCGCATCGGAAGTCGTTGTCGCGAAGCTCAGGCTATCCAGACTCGCATTAATGTCGATACCGGCATTCGTCAGTGCATCCAGCAGCGGCTGAACCTGACCACTCATCAGGCCGTAAATCACGTCATGAACTACGCCGCGATCGCTAACGGTCAGGTTGGCTACATCGGTAGAGAGATCCAGCCCGCTGAAGGTGACTTCTGGCTCGGCAAGCGAATACGTGGTGCCTGCGGTGGTGCCGCCTTGCAGAACATTACCGAATGACAGGCTGTCCAGATCGCCGTACAGCGTATGAGCCGGTGGGGAGAAGAGGCTATAGGTCAGATCGCCGCCTGCAATGAGCGCGGAGAAATCGTTCTGCGTACTCGTGATCGCATATTGAGTACCGTCTATAAAGGTATCGCCGCCGTAAAAGCCCCCAGTGTTATTGCCACCGACTTGTGTATTACCCGCGGTATGGTTAACGTCACCAAACGCTGCCGACCATTCAGTCAGGTAGCTGGCAATGCTGTAATTGGCATAGTAGGCATCGTAGGTAATTGCAAAACTCATAATAGATTCCTCATTAACTAACGATCGACAGGCACGGTCATCCGTGTCTGTCGTGAAAGAGGATGAGCCATCCCATCCCCTTTGTTTTCCTGTTTCCCGCGTTGGGAAACAGAGAAATCAGAATCGGTATTCCACGCCAGCCTGCACCGTTCTTCCTCGGCTCGGCGTGTAACCCAGTGATTCGCCATAGCTCACGATGTAAGTACGGTTAGCGATATTCTCGACGGAACCGCGCAGCGTCAGGCTGTCGGTCAGACGATAGCTGGCGTACAGATCGTAAACTTCATATTTAGGCCAGTCGGCTAAATAGGCCGAATTGCTTGGCGCGGCGGTATCCTGATAGCCGGGAGCAAAACGCATCGTGACGCCCATATCCAGCTTGCGATCGAAAACGCGTGTCCCCAGCGTGACGGAACCGCGGTCACCGGGAAGATAGGCGGCGTTGCTGAATAACAGCGTTTTCTGGCAAGAGGAATCGCTGGCGGTGGTATCGACCGGCGTGGAGTAATAGTTGCCTCTGGTACCGCCAACGGTTGTGACGCCACCCATCCAGGCCACTGGCGCACAGAAATCGTTATTGCCGATCATGTGGGTGTAGGTGGCATCGACATATAAAAAGCCCGCGTCGTAATTCAACTGGTATTCCATGCCACGGAAACGGCTTTTCGCCAGATTGTTCTGGAACACGGAATTGCTGAGGGAATAACCGTTATAGCCCGGTTTATTGCGCGCGCCGTTCAGGCTGATGTAGTTGTTTATCCGCGTGTCGAAGTAGGACACCTTGGTGACCAGTCGGTCGCCATCCATGAACAATTCGGGTTTCTGAATATTGAACCCGACTTCCCAGGCGCGTGAGCGCTCCGGCTTGAGATTGGGATTCGGATACAGGTAATAGTTGCCCGCGCTGTAGGTGCCGTTGGCGAAGGTTTCACTGACGGAAGGTGGCCGCCAGGACAGACCGTAGCTGGTGAACAGCTGTAGCCATTCAATCCCGGGTCGGACGCCAGCAAATAGCGTGGGCGAAAGCTTGCCGTGCTCGTCATCGACATTCCAATCTTGTGTCGTGGTAACGAACGGCGGACAAAGCGCGATCGACCGTGCCGTGCAGGGATTCGTGATGGTATAGGGGATTTCCCGATAGCTGATGCTGGTGGTGCCGCGTAACCGATAGCGATCGTAACGCAGGCCACCTTGTAGCGTCACCCACTCGTTGTAGGCGTAATTCAGATTCGCGAACAGGCTGGTCATCGCGCGGTTCCCTTCCGGAGTGGCGTTACTGGCCGTACTGTTGGTGCTGTCCGTGGTGATCTTGTCGTAATAGAAGTCCAATCCGTAATCGGCTTTCAGATCGTGCGCGCCCTGCTGCCATAGCGTCGAGGTATTCTGTGCCTGCGCCCCGTAGGTACGTAACCGCGTGCTCTCGTGATAGGCGCTGGTATTGGAAAGGGCGTAATTATCGGTGTCGTTATTGGTATCGGCGTAATAAATTTTGGCTTTAAAGTCGAGCCAGCGCTGGTTGTCCGGCTTCAGGCTGTAATCCAGCGCGGTACTGCGTGCCATAATCTCGCTGTGCCCGCTGGCTTTCCAACCCAGCTCAGTATTGGAGAGATTGGACAACGTCCCAGCGTTTTCAGAGGAGGTTTGCGTTTGCATATAGCTGAGTTGGACGCGCTGATTGGCAGGCAGATTCCAGCCGACTTTCGCCAGCCGTGAGCGCATGGTGTAGGCTGCGCTGGTCACCTTCTGATGCTTTAAGTTATTCGCCCACGTTTCGTAATTGCTTGAATTGCCGGGAATACGAATACTCCCGAGGTTGCCGTCATTACCCGGCCAGTAATCGCCTAAATGGCGTTCGCTGGCACCGATCAGAATATCGCCACTTTCGTTACCCAGCGCGAGAATGCCGCTACCGATAAAGTGTGTTCCGTTGTCGCCCGTGCTGGCGTGCAGTTTTCCGCCCAGTTCTTTACCCGGAGCCAGAAAATCGTGTGCGCTGGCAGTATTAAACGTGGCGACGCCGCCCAGCGTGCCCGCGCTGCCCATCACGTTTGTTGCACCTTTCTCAATGGTCGCGCCGGAGAGCAGCTCCGAGTCGATATACATCTGTCCGTTACGCTGGCCGTAACCCGTTTTTTGGAAATTCTGCCGCACGCCGTCGATATTCATATTCACGCGACCGAAATCCTGTATTCCGCGAATGTTCACCGATAGCGCAGGATCTTGCTGGCTGACACTGGAGTAAACGCCAGCGGACTGTTCCAGCATATCGGCGGCGTGGCGGGCAGGGCGGTTATCCATCTGCTCGCGTGAAATGACGCTAATCGCACGCGGCTGCTCGTAGATCCAGTCGCCCGGATTGGCGACGGTAAAGGCGCGAACTGTCATCACATCGTCTATTTTTGCCGTATCGACGTTAGCTGAACGAGGGCGCAGGGTAATAACACCGTTGTTGCCGATCTGAAAATCGATAGGATTGGTACCGATCAACTGGCGTAGCCCTTGCTCGGGGAGGAAACGCCCTTGAAGCCCGGCGGCCTGCATGTTTTCCAGTTTTACGTCAGCAAAAAAGACCTGTAACCCCGCTTGTTCGGCGAAGCGCAGCAGTGCGCTACTCAACGGCTGCGCGCTGATGGAAAAAGCGACGCTTTGACGAGCGGTTTCCTGAACGTTGGCGGACTGTGTCTCTGCTTGCGCATAGTGGAACGAACCCGGCAGCGAAAGCGCGATGCCGACGGCAAGAGAAAGTGGATTAAGTTGTAACAAACGGCTTTCTTGCTGTTGTGTTTTTTTAAACATTTTTCGCCTGGTCTGTCATCTGTTAAATCATCAATAAGCATTAATAAACAAAGGGATAATTAACCCTGCTTTTCTTAATGAAAATGATAATAAAAATCATTACCTAAATATGAAGACGGCTGAGATGACAGAACCCGTAAAAAAATATTTAAATTTTTTTCTCTGCTGAGTTGCGGCTTTGTGAACGTAAAGGGAGTTTTCGAGTGATTACCACTCCCGAACGGCATGGCAGGAGTGGGGAATGCGAGTGTGAGAAGGGGATCAGTACAGAATCGTGACGCCGGGGAGTGACACCGTTTTGGCACCCAGTTCGGTGGTCATGGTTTGCAACGCGCTATCCAGCTCGTTCAGCGAAAACATTCCGCTAACCTGACGCTGGCGCAGCGCTGAGCTGGAGATGATGATGGTGCCGGATCGATACTGATTGATACGGGCGATCACGATAGCCAGTGGCTGTTGATCGAATATCAGCAGACCGCGCCGCCAGTCGCCGCGTTCGCGACTATTCCAACCGGGGAGGCGAGTCATCCCTTGTTCGGTATAGCGTGCGGCCTGTTGTTCATCAAGCCGCAGCGCTTGGCCGTTTGCCGTTACCTGAACGCTGTGTTCTATCACGCCGACGGTCGTTGTCTGTGATGAATTTTGCACCATAAACTGCGTGCCCAACGCCTGTGTGGTGCCGGACGCGGCATCAACCAGAAAAGGGCGTTTTTCCTGTGCATTCGTCGGTGCGACAGTGAACCAGGCCGAACCTTGCAGCAGCGCAACTCGCCGTTCTTGTGGCGTGTAGGCGAGAGCAATGGCGCTGCCTGCGTCCATATCAACCTCACTGCCGTCCGGTAGCGTGACGTGTTTGACCTGATGATCTGCACGATAATCCGAGCGCAGCATCAGTATGCCGTCGGATATCCATGCCGTGCCGAAACTGAAACCCAGTAGCAATAGGGCCGCGATTTTCCACTGCGTCGCGCGATTGACGCGTCTGACAGGCAATATTGCTAACGGCTGTGGTTGCAGGCCCTGACTTTGTAGAGCTTGTTTTTGCTCGGCGCTGAGCGACCCAAGTCCATGCCAGAGCATCCCAGCCTGTTCCACTGCATGGCGATGGCGAGGATCCTGTGCCAGCCAGCGCTGGAATGTCAGTTCCTGTTCATCGTCCAGCGGCGCTTCGGCCAAACGTATGGCCCATCGTGCTGCCTGCTGATGGATTTCAGGGGGATAATCGTTCATGTTGTAGGCCTGGAGTATGTAGGGTCTCTAAATAAGTAGACGTCTGACGGCAATAAACCCGTAAATAATTTGTGATTATTTCATGCTGGGCGATTTTCTTCACGAGGCACGGATCGTCATCATGGCGTGCAGAGCCATGGCAAGATGCTTCTCAACGGTGCTGAGGGAAATAGTCAACTGCTGAGCAATTTGCGCCTGCGTCATGTGTTCAAACCGGTGCAGATGAAATATCTGCTGCGTACGTTCAGGCAATGTCGCCAGTACGTTTGCCAGACGCTCCAGCTCTTGTTGGGCGATCGCCGCTTGATCGAGCTGAGGAGCGATATCCGGCAGATAGTCTAGCGTCGCATCCACGTCGTCAACCGACGTCGCCACCTGCCAGCGTTGCTGGTGGCGGATATGGTCGAGCAGCAGATTATTTGCTGTCTTATAGAGATACGCTTTCTTGTCGTCTACATCATCCTGCTGTTCCAGCCGTTGCGCCAACCGTAAAAAACTCTCTTGCACCAGGTCTGCCGCTGCCTGAGGGTCGCGCAGTTTATGATTGAGATAGCGTTCTAACCGCTCGGCATAGTGGTTGAACAGCATTCTGAGTTCAGACTCTGACATGCCAACGTCCCGTCAGGTGACCTTCCTGCCGCCTTGCGGCAAATTTAGGGTATAAATATGATGTAATTGATAATTATTATCACATATGACGAACCGGAAAGCAGAGTTAAATCTTCTTCAGATTGGCGGATTTTTGCCGTCGACTACACTTATCTTTGTTGACGCATTATTTGATTGAGAGGAATGACGATGACGACGAAGGACGATCCCAAAGAGGTGACGGTCAGCGAAGGGCTGGCAAAGGTGCATGAAGCATCAGAGCAACTGACAAAAGAAGAGATCGACGCGCTGGCGGAGGAAGCCAGACAGGCCGCGACGGAGACGAAGAAAACGTCGGGTAATACGCCCTGAACTGAGGCTGCTTGTGGCAGAACTCATTGACTGTCAAACATAAAGTGGCAGGTTTTTTGCACAGACATTTTGCAGATAGTGATGAAAAACACGATCGTTTTCTCTCTGTAAGGAAAATGTATGCATGACAAATTACTGATAGAAGGCAAGCTGGTTGCGGGAAAAGGCGAGGCATTGCCAGTATTCAACCCCGCAACAGGAGAGCAAATTGCCGCGATTGCGCAGGCTGATTTGCACCAGGTTGATGCAGCCGTTCTGGCTGCGGAGTCCGCTTTTGCACATTGGGGACAAACCACGCCGAAAACACGCGCGACGCTGCTGTTAAAAATTGCCGATGCCATCGAGGAAAATGCCGAGGCGTTCGCCGAGTTGGAATCACTGAACTGCGGTAAGCCTTACCATGCGGCGCTGAATGATGAAGTGCCTGCGGTGGCGGATGTCTTTCGCTTTTTTGCCGGGGCGGCGCGCTGCCTGAGTGGTTCGGCGGCGGGAGAATATCTGGAAGGGCACACCTCCATGATTCGGCGCGATCCGGTTGGCGTGGTAGCGTCCATCGCACCGTGGAATTATCCGCTGATGATGGCGTCGTGGAAGCTGGCACCCGCGCTGGCCGCAGGAAACTGCGTGGTGCTGAAACCAGCGGAGCAAACCCCGCTGACGACATTCTATTTGGCGCACCTGCTGGCGGAGATACTCCCCGCTGGCGTGGTCAATATCGTGTTCGGGCGCGGTGCAGATATCGGTGATGCGCTGACAGGGCATGAGAAAGTGAATATGGTGTCGCTGACCGGTTCGATTGCGACTGGTGCGCATATCCTTGCGCATACTGCCGCGAGCGTAAAACGGACGCATATGGAGCTGGGCGGCAAAGCGCCAGTGATTGTGTTCGACGATGCTGATATCGATCAGGTGGTTGATGGGATTCGCAGCTTCGGCTTCTACAACGCGGGGCAAGACTGTACCGCTGCATGTCGGCTGTATGTGCAGCGTGCCGTCTACGATGAAGTCGTGGAGGCATTAGGAAAAGCGGTGGCAACGCTGAAAATTGGTGATCCGCGGGATGAAACGACCGAGCTGGGGCCGCTGATTACCGAACCGCAGCTTGAACGCGTAATTGGTTTTGTCGAACGCGCCAAAGCGCTGCCGCATATCACGGTGGTGACCGGTGGTGAGCGGGTAAAAGGGCAGGGATTCTACTTCCAGCCTACGGTGCTGGCGGGAGCGAAACAGGACGATGAAATCGTCCAGAAAGAGGTGTTCGGCCCGGTAATATCCATCACGCCATTCGACGATGAAGCACAGGTGATTGGCTGGGCGAATGCCTCGAATTACGGGCTGGCGTCGTCGGTTTGGACGCGCGATATCGGGCGGGCGCACCGCCTGGCCGCCTGTCTTCAATATGGCTGTACCTGGGTGAATACTCACTTCATGTTAGTCAGCGAAATGCCACACGGCGGACAGAAGCTGTCCGGCTACGGCAAGGATATGTCGATGTACGGGCTAGAGGATTACACCATCGTGCGCCATATCATGATCCGGCACTGAGGTTATTCACTCTGCTACAGGAATCCTGTGTGCCCTGAAAGATACGTCGAGTAATGAGATAGCGCATTTGTCCAACCTTGGCGCGCCCCAAAAGAGGGCGCGCTGAGCAAAAGCAGGGCAGCGCAAGATACGGTAATTCCCTTCATACTGACATTCACTCAGTCATTCGGTTATTAATTTCAAATATCCGAATTTAGTTCAAATCATCTGCTGGATTTTTGGTTTAGATCGCGTTTTTGTATTTTATTTTGATTTGGGGCAGGCGACTGGCGTGTTATGTGCATTAATTAAATTGGCATCGCGTGATGTCCGTTTTCAAGGAGCGCATTTTGTCCAGATCAAACGCCCACCTTAACCCGCTAGAGTGTACTCAGCAGGCACTGCATTGGATTCATAGTGACACGCTATCCCACGATGACATGGCGGCACTGAATCGAGAAGTTTTGAGTTGTTTTCGTGAATACGTCAACCCGGGTTTTCTGGAGTACAGAAAATCTGTCACTACCGGCGGCGATTACGGCGCAGTCGAATGGCGCGCCAGCGGCCCGAATACGCTGATTGATACCCAAGGGAATGAATATCTGGACTGTCTGGGCGGTTACGGCATTTTTAACGTAGGGCACCGTAACCCTAACGTCATTGCCGCCGTTGAGAGCCAGCTTGCCAAACAACCGTTGCATAGTCAGGAACTGCTTGACCCTTTACGGGGGCTGTTGGCAAAAACGCTGGCGGCACTGACGCCGGGTAATTTGAAATACAGCTTCTTTAGCAATAGTGGAACGGAATCGGTTGAAGCTGCCCTGAAGTTGGCGAAGGCTTACCAATCACCGCGCGATAAATACACCTTTATCGCCGCGACAGGGGCGTTTCATGGGAAATCGCTAGGCGCGCTTTCCGCCACCGCCAAACCCGCGTTTCGTCGTCCGTTTATGCCGCTGTTACCCGGCTTCCATCATGTTGCTTTTGGCGATATCAGCGCCATGCGCAAGCAGGTTCAGCAATGCCAGAAGACCGGCGATGACGTTGCTGCCATCATCCTTGAACCCATTCAGGGGGAAGGCGGCGTGATTGTGCCACCGGAAAATTACTTGCCTGCTGTCAGAGCATTATGCGATGAGGTTGGAGCATTGCTGATTCTGGATGAGGTACAAACTGGCATGGGGCGTACGGGCAAGATGTTCGCCTGTGAACATTATGGCGTGCAGCCCGACATTCTGTGTCTGGCGAAGGCGTTGGGCGGCGGTGTGATGCCGATTGGCGCAACGGTGGCGACGGAAGCCGTATTCTCCGTGCTGTTTGAAAACCCGTTCCTGCACACCACGACGTTCGGCGGCAACCCGCTGGCCTGTGCGGCGGCGCTGGCGACCGTCAATGAACTGCTGACGAAAAATCTGCCAGAACAGGCGGCAATCCAAGGGGCGTTTTTGTTACAGGGCTTACAGCAACTGGCAGCCGAGTATCCTCAACTGATTATCGAAGTACGAGGAATGGGGCTGTTGCAGGCTATCGAGTTCAGGAAAAACGAGATCGGGTATGCTTTCGCGAAAGAGCTGTTTCAGCGTAATGTTCTGGTCGCAGGTACCCTGAACAATGCCAAATCGGTCAGGATTGAGCCACCGCTTACCATCACGCGCGAGCAATGTGCCCGAGTATTGAAGGAAGCGAAGGACGTGCTAAAAAAGCTCAATGGCACGATGCCTGACGAAAATAAAATGAAGGAATATGCAGTAGAGTGAAAAACGAGACGGAAACACGCAGCACCCGATTAGCTTCAGTTCGAAAGCCAGCCAGCTCCCACTGACTGGCTTTTTTCTTATGTTGATGAGCATTAAGCCCTCAGCCTTCATGTTTAAAATCTAATTAATTCCGCAGCGTTACGCTATATAGAGAGTCTCACAACGTCATGATATGGGCGCTATTGTGACTCAGTCTTAACTATTAGCTTTCTAATTTATAAATTCGATTTAATGAACAAAGATTGGGCTTTTTTTCTGATAGAAAAAAACGATCGAATAAAGGGAATTGAACGGTTTAATGATCGTTATTTCCGATCGATCTTCGATTTATGATAGTGTAAAGTTATAGACTATAGAGGCGCTCATCTCGACATTATGTTTATAAACGTGCTGACATCAATTAAACGAATACTTACCCACGTTGAGTGAGTGGGTAGTCAACGTTTAGCTTTTTCTTAATCATGACTCAATTTTAGTGATGCATGTAAATAATGTAACGTGTGAAACGAGGGAAAAGGAGTTTTGAATTACTTTATCAAGTAAATAATTTCAGTAAGTAAGTGTCGTTAACATCCAGGCAATGTGAAACATGAAAGTTATATATGGCTAAATGAATTTCTTATGCCAGTATTCTGCTACGTGCATCAGAAAGTAAGAAGTTTAGAGGGGCCAGGGAGCCTGTTGCAATAGCGATTCGCTTTACCGTTTGTCGTATTTTATTTAGATAAGATAAATAGTGGCTAATATGTCTATCAATCGCAATTGGGTAAATATTGTAAGAATGTAAGATTCTGGTGCTAACATGGATTTTTTTAAAAATATAAAAATTGGGAAAAGGCTTTCTCTTGGATTTGGTTTGTTAATCATCCTGACACTGGTTTTGTCATCCGTTGGCTATTATTTCATGAAGAATATTGGTGCCGAAGTTGATGAGATCACTGAAGATAGAATGATGAAAGTCGATATGTTGCGTGACATTCAAGATATACTGAATACGAATGTTCGAACGTTGCGCGACATTATCCTCCTTCCTGCCGACAGAAACCAAGAAAAACAGGCCCTCAGGGCAGTCATAGTAAAAACGACTAACTCGGCAAGTGAAATATATAAAAACCTCGATGCGAGCATTTCCTCGCCAAAAGCGCGGGAGTTGTTTAATCAACTTGTCGATATAAGAAAGCAGTATAGCCTGAGTATTAATAAAGCGATTGACTATGCGATGGAAGAGCAAGATGCATTGGCTACCGAATTGGTATTTGGCGATATAGCGAATATCCAGTCGCTCTACTTTACCAAGCTCAATGAGTTGACTGAATTACAAGTCTCATTCGTTGATCATGCTAAGCAGGTGACAAAAGAATATATCCACGACGCGTTGTTGTGGATGTTAGTGCTATCCATTTCCTCCACGGTTTTAGGCTGCTTTACGGCCTGGCTATTAACCCGAAGTGTCACGGCACCGTTATCTGTTGCGCTTTCTTCTGCGAAACGTATCAGCGAGGGTGATCTGAGCGGTTCTATTGTCGTCAATAACCGTGATGAGACAGGTCTGCTGTTGGAGGCCATGCAGGAAATGCAAACTGCGCTGATACGGATGGTTGTTGGCGTCAGAAACAATGCAGAAAGTGTTGCCACGGCCAGTATGCAAATTGCTCAGGGTAATGCTGATTTATCGTCACGGACTGAAGAGCAGGCGAGTGCGCTGGAAGAAACCTCTTCGACCATGACGCAATTAGGTATGACAGTAAAAAATAATGCTGATAACGCACTTCAGGCGAATGTGCTGGCGAAAAATGCAAGTACCGTGGCGCAGCAAGGGGGCGATGTTGTCAATGAGGTGGTGGGCACGATGAGAGCGATCAATGAAAGCTCGCATAGCATTGCAGATATCATCAACGTCATCGACAGTATTGCCTTTCAGACGAATATTCTGGCGCTCAACGCCGCTGTTGAGGCGGCGCGTGCGGGTGAACAAGGACGGGGTTTTGCTGTTGTGGCAGGAGAAGTACGCAATTTGGCACAGCGCAGTGCTGAGGCCGCTAAAGAAATTAAAAATCTGATTACCGCCAGCGTTGAATGCGTCGAACGCGGCTCTGTTTTGGTTAATAAAGCGGGTGACACGATGCAGCAAGTTGTGATGTCTATTCGCCAGTTGAGCGATACGGTATCAGAGATCAGCTCTGCAAGTGCCGAACAGTCGACTGGGGTTGAACAGGTTGGCATTGCTGTTAGCCAAATGGATCAGACCACGCAGCAGAATGCCGCGTTGGTGGAAGAGTCTGCTGCTGCCGCGCAAAGCCTCAAGGAGCAGGCGGATCAGCTTGTCAGAGAGGTTTCCGTGTTTAGAGTCTCGGGTCATAAACCCTCTACGTTGAAGCCAGCAACTCAGGCGCTCTCACTTGTGGCGATGCTCCCTGTGTCTACCCGTGCACCCACTCAGAGTGCGTCAGATTGGACGAGTTTTTAAAATATTATGGCAGCCAACATATCAGGGATACATTGAAAGTCGGCGAACATAACAACAAGAAATCATTTTGGTAGAGATTGCATAAGCATTTTTGCCAGTCAGCACGCGCTGACTGGCTTTTTGCATCTGTACCATCGCGTTTCTTTGCGTGCGCTACGGTGTGTTGCTCTCTGCCAGCTTTTCGACCAGATCAAGACGTGCCTTCCACGGATCGGCTATCTCGCGAGTCTGCTCCGCACCTGTCGCAGGGATAAACAGAATGTTGTCCTTCTGGCTGTTATAAGCGTTCCATGCTGGCAAGCCGGTAGCGTTAGGGTTACCGGTACGGGCAAAGTTCACCCAGTACTGGTTCATCTGCTGTGCGACCGCACGATCCTGCGGTGTAGCTTTCTCGCCATAACGTGCAGTCACCGTGTTAAAGACATACGGAATCTCACTGGCGTGAACGGCTGCAGGCCACTGCGCGCGCATGCTATCGGCAACATAGCCAAAGCGGAATTGCCAAACGGGCAGCGCAGCTTTATCCCAAACACGTGCAACAAATCGCGCCGGTTCGACCATTAAACGATCGCTGGCAATCGCGGTTGCTATCGCTTGTGGCGGCAAACCATGATAAGCCTGAAGGGCTTGTTGCCGATCGCCAGCAGGGAAAACGGCGACAGCGTCTTCTGGTGTGGCGACTTTCGGTGGGAAGCCGATATCGGCATCCGTTGCACCAATCATTAGCGGCACACGCTGGAAATGGCCTTGTCGATAGCTATCCTGCGGTTCTGCGGTGATCGCCTTGCCATCGAACATTGGGCCGGAGTAGTCCGGCGTGCTCATGGTGGCCATATTCAGCCCGTTAACCACGTTTTCTGCGGGAATCTGCCGCAGCGCCGTCAGCGCTTTCGTATCGTGACCGCTAATGCCGTTCGCGCTGGCGAAGGCGAGGCCAGCCTGTTCTGCTTTTTGCCAGCTTTGATTCGGTGCCAGATTGTGTCTGCCGGAACCGGATTGAATAATGGCTTTCTGGAATAACCCCTGAGATAGCTCACTGGTGAGCAGCGACCCGACGGCAAAACCCCCTGCGGATTCACCAAACAGGGTGACGTTTTGCGGATCGCCATGAAAGGCGGCGATGTTTTTCTGTACCCATTTCAGCGCCGCAATCTGATCCATCAGGCCATAGTTGCCACGCAGCGGCTGGTCAGCTAACGCCGGATGCGCAAAAAAGCCAAAGCGTCCGACGCGATAGTTGAAGCTGACGAAAACGACGCCCTGGCGGGCAAATTCCAGCCCGGAATAAACCTCAGGCGAGGCGCCGCCGTTGACGAAGCCGCCGCCATAGATCCACACCATCACAGGCAGCGCGCCCGTAGCGTTGGCTGGACGCCATACGTTAATGCTCAGGCAATCTTCACTGAACCCGACGCCAAGCGGTGCGGCATCACCGGGAAAAGGGTTCTGCATACAATCTTTGCCGTATGTCGTTGCCGGACGGATATCGCTCCAGCTTTGCACAGGCTGTGGCGGCTCCCAGCGCAGTTTGCCAATTGGGGGAGCGGCAAAGGGAATGCCTTTAAAGGCGTCGACACCTTGTGTCACGGTTCCGCTGATGCGACCGCTGTCTAGCGTAACCTGCGGGTCGTTTGCCAGTGCCTGCTGGCTGGCGGCAGCCATCAGTAATATCAGGCTGGCCGTGATTTTTTTATTCATGCGTTTTTCCTTAGGGATGAAAACAAAAAAACCTGCCAGGCGTGATGTATACATCACGCCTGGCAGGTTCGCCTCTTAACTCGTTATACTTCAAGTTGCATGTGTGTTGGCTACGTCAGTCACCCGAATCACTTACTTGAGTAAGCTCATCGGGATGAAATGAGAGACTTCCTGTCTCTCACCGAAGGCCAGCCGTTGGCTGGTCAAATTCGTTCCCGACGAATTTGTCCTTCTCTTGCCGCCGTCCTGAAACTTGAATTATTTAGAGTTTATCAATCAGTCACGCCCTGTAATGTCACTTATAGGCGCTTTGTATCCGGCTGACAACTTTGGATACGCAGAAATATGATAATCATCAACATGATGCAGCAACGGTATTGTCAGTTCTTCGGCTCCAGACGTTGCTGAATAGATGCGGTTACCTGTGCCTGCGGGCAATCAGTACATTTAATGGTGCCATGGGGAATGCCTGATGACGTCGAGTTTCGACAGAGGTAAAACCGGCTTCCATCAGCCACTGTGTCAGTTGTCCTTCCTGCGTGACGTGGCGTCCACTCATTTGCATCGGCAGATAAAACGGCAGAACCGGTGCGGCATCATCGGCTTCTTCGGCGATCTCCGCCTGTGCCAGAACCAGCGTCCCTTCCGATGTGAGTGCGTTATAGAGTGTCGCTAACATAGCGGGAATGTCCTCGACAAAGTGCAGGAATGAGGAACTCCAGATTAGATCGTATTTTTCGCTGGGAAACGCGCCGCTTTGTGCTGACAATCGTGCGGATAACCCAGCGTCGTCGATGTTGCGTTGCGCTACGGCGGCGGTTCGCGGTAGGTCATAGACGGTGCCGGAGATCTGGGCATGGCGCAACGCTAGCGTAATCGCCACCCAGCCGGGCCCTCCGCCCAGATCGAGAACGTGCCTGATTTGTGGAAAATCCGGCAGGCCAGAGAGCAGTTGATCGGCAAGATCTGCGGTTATTGCTCGCTGCTCTTGTGCGATTTGCTGTTCTGCTGCATTGGCCCACGCGGCATCGCGGGGTAACTCACTTAGCTGCGTAGGCAGCGGCAGGTGCATTCCATCGCTGAGCCCCTGACCAAACTGGCGCAGGCTGGTGAGGCGAAAACGCCAGGCGTCACCGAGAAAATGCGGGCTACTGCGACAAAGCACGGCAGCGCTGGCGGATGCGGTTCGGTAGCCACCATGATGGCGCGTCAAAAGCTGCATACTCCAGAGGATCTCAAGCAGAAATCCGGTTTTCTCCGGCTGCCAGCCCAGCGCTTCCGCCAGTTGCTCTGGCGTGGTGAGATCCTCCAGTCGGTCGAAAATCTGCTGTTCTAGTGCCAGATGTAACGCGTCAGCTTGCACGCTGCTGGCGGCTAGCTGCCATAACGTCTCTAATGGATTCATAAGTGGCTTTTCTCATTGATGGTCAGTCGATAGGGAATATGCTATCTATAAATGAGAATGGTTATTATGTTCATTGATATGCGAGACGGCGTTTTTCATATGCGGAACGGCGAGGGAAAATGATGCAAAAACAGCGACAGAGGCGAAGTGAAAAACCAGCAGGCGATCGGTGCTGTGCGAGTGAGGCTGACATCTCAGGCTCGCGTCGTACTTTGCCAGATGGCATCGGTGAATGTTGGTCGGATTTCAGCCGCATTGATGCCGATCTGTCGTTGGCTCGCTCGCAATACCGCCCGCGTCGTGCTTTGGTGGAGGAAACACACAACTCGCATTCACAGCCGATGCTGGTTATGACGTTTGCGCTGGCAGGGGAGTCGGCCTATTACGATAGCGATGGTTCGCAGGTCTGGTTTCGTCAACAGCATGTCACTATCACGACATTTGGTGCCAGCGTAGGCGAGCGGCATTATCAGGCTCAGCAGCAGGTCGATCAGTTACGGCTACTGGTGGGGAAAGCGGCAGCTACCCGCTATTTTGGAGCGAACTGTGCCGAACAGCTGTTTAGTGATGATGGGGTGCAGCAGAGAGCCTTTACGCCTGTCTCTGCGGCCTGCCAGGTTCATGTCAATGCGCTGTGCAGCGACGCCGATCCGCTGAATCGCCACCTCCACGCCTTAAGTTTGTTATCGCAATATCGACATTTTTTGCAACCGAAGGGTGAACGTGGCGGTATTCATCCACAGGAACGGCAGCCGTTGGAACGAGTATGCAACTGGATGCGTGAACATCTGGCTGAACCGCTAACGCTAGCCTGTATTGCCGCGCAGTCTGGGATGAGTGAATCCAGACTCAAACTTGGGTTTCATCGCTGCTTTGCGAGTACGCCGGGTCAAATGTTATTGCGGATGAGGATGGAACGGGCGCATCAGCTATTAGAACAAGGGTTTCAGGTGGCGCAGACGGCCTGGCAAGTCGGCTATCGACACCCTGCTAATTTCAGTCTGGCATTTACACGCTATTTTAACCGTAATCCGAAAATGATTGTGTCGCGGAAGTAATCTATTGCGCTTTTGCTATGCCTCTCCCTGTCTGATTTTGGTATTTTTAATTGTTATGTTATAACATAACTTAAAATCACAATGACATCATGGAGAGAAAGATGCAGAAAACGACAATCGCAGCGACTCTGGCGCTGTTGATAGGGGCGGGAAATACGAGCGTTCAGGCGCACGATCATGAAGTATTGCGCGGGCGATTAATCTTTTCCGATCACCAGAAACCGACGCTCAGCGTGTTGGATCTGGACACCTTCAAGGTGACACACACCTTTGACGTGGGTCGGGCGAATGCGGCGCTGGTGCCAACGGAGGACGGGCGCTTCACGATCGTCAACCTTTACGACGACGCGGGTACGATTGCTTTTCTTGATACCGGTCTGACCTATGAGTCGCACGACGATCATTTGGACGTGCATAAAGGCGAGCCGCGTCTTCTACCGCTGCGAGTCACGGGAGACAAACCTTCGCATATTACCTCGGAGAACGGTTGGGTGGCCTGGTCATACGATGGCATACGTCCGTGGGACGGCCCCAGCCAGCCTGAATCGGTCATGATCCGTTTGTCGGAACTGGATAGCGCAAATCCTACTGTTGAGAAGCGCAAAAGCTCGGCACCGCAGCACGGCATCACCGCCCCATTGGGGAATAATCAGTGGCTGATTTCCGTACCCAAAGCGGCCTATGCCAAAGGCGATGATAAAACGGTGACATCGCGACCTAACGGCTTCGTGGTTTATCAGCAAGACAAAAACTGGAAAGCCATAGCGGACTTTAATCAGGAACAAGATCCACAGCGCTCTTGTAAAGAGTTTCACGGTCACAGCGAACTGAATCACGTCCACATTTTTGGCTGTAACGCGAAATTGGCGGACGGTGACGCGAAAAGCGACGGCGGTGTGTTGATCGTAAAAAAACAGAGCGGGAAATGGGTATCGCACAAGCTGGCTTACCCTGACGATCGCCGCACCAGCACGCTGAAATCCGGCCTGCAAGGCACCTACGTGATTGGTAATTATGGTGGGTTGGGTGGGCAGCCATTTAACGCGCTCATTCGCATCGATCCTCAGGCCAAAAAGCTCACAGCGCAGGATGCATTTTCCATCCCGGATGGTCAGGCAGTGTGCAAATTTGAGGTCTCTGCCGATGGTAAACGGGTCGCCAACCTGACGCCAGATGGCAAGCTGCGCTTATATGACGTTGCACCGAACTGGAAGCAAGTTGCCAGCTTTGATGCAGTTGAGGCGTTTGACTGCGCTTACGGCGCGAAAACGCCAACGCCGTCGATTGCCATTGTCGGCGGTAGCGTGTACGTCAGCGATCCGGTGAATCAGCGTATTCGTGAATTCTATCTGAGCAGCGCAAAGCAGGGGCTGGATATTAAAATTGACGGCGCGCCTACCGAGCTGGCGGGTAAGCGCTAAACCTGCTTCTGGATAGGAGCGGTATGCGGGCAGGGATGCTCACATGCTCTATACCAATTAGCGACCAATAAGCCGTAGCTGAGTGCAGAATGGGCAACCGCAGCCATTAACTGATGTTGCATCACACTGGCCGGGGTGGATCGTTTCCAATCCCATCGGCGTAAAGCCAGAAAAAGTGCGTTTGGCCTCATCGATATTACGTGACCCAGCATCATCGGATGGGGCTATTTTCGCCTGAAACGCCGAAGCTTGTGCCGCCACCAGGGAAAGGAACAGAACTGACAGACCTTTTCTCATCGGGTTTATCCAGTATGAAATTTAGTTTGTTATAACATAACAAATTTGATCAATCCAGAGCGGCCGACCGCACGAATGAGGTCGGCTGTCTGAGCAATATCCTTCGATTAGCGGAACGGGGGTTCGTTAAAGGTGCGTAGCTTGCGCGAATGCAGCTTGTCGCTTTCCGCCCGCAGCAGATCGATGGCGCAGATGCCAATCTGCAAATGCTCCGAAATCGCCCCTTCATAGAAACGGTTCGCCTGTCCCGGCAGTTTAATTTCACCGTGCAGCGGCTTATCCGAGACGCACAGCAGCGTACCGTAAGGCACACGGAAGCGATAACCCTGTGCGGCAATCGTCGCGCTTTCCATATCCACTGCGACGGCGCGACTGAGGTTAAACCGTAGAGCGGAGGCTGCGTAGCGCAATTCCCAGTTGCGGTCATCGGTAGTGACAACGGTGCCAGTACGCAGGCGCTGCTTAACTTCTTCCCCCGGCATCCCGCTAACCATCTTGGTGGCGTCATACAGCGCGCGTTGCACTTCTGCGATACTCGGAATCGGGATATCCGGCGGCAGAACGGCATCCAGAACGTGGTCGTCACGCAGATAAGCGTGTGCCAGCACGTAATCACCGATGGACTGACTTTCGCGCAGGCCGCCGCAGTGGCCGATCATCAACCACGCATGCGGGCGCATGACGGCGAGATGATCGCAGATAGTTTTGGCGTTGGAGGGCCCGACGCCGATATTAACCATCGTAATCCCTTTACCCTGACGAGGAATCAGATGATAGGCAGGCATCTGGTGGTTCTTCCAGGCCAGATCGGAAACCGTCTGCTCGGGATTCGGCGTGTCGGCGGTGATATAGATACCGCCAGCGCACGACAGCGCCTCATAGGGGCTATCAGGATCGGCAATCTGTGCACAGGCCCAGCGTACAAACTCGTCGACATAGCGGGTGTAGTTGGTGAAGAGAATGAACGGCTGAATATGTTCCACCGGCGTACCGGTATAGTGGCGAAGCCGTGCCAGCGAGAAATCAGTGCGCAGCGCGTCGAAATGCGACAGTGGCGACGTGGTGGTGGCATGAAACAGACCATCCGCCGTCTCGTCCCCAATCTGTGACAGCTCTGTGGTTGGGAAGTGTTTGGCGATGCCAGCGCTCATCGAGCGGTCAAGAATCAGATCGGAACCGTCGAGCACGTAGGGGAACGGAATTTCCTGCTGTGACGGGCTGGCTTCAATGATGACGTCATAATCCCCCTCCAGCAGCGCCAGCTGTTCCGCCAGATAAGCACGCAGGAATGCGGGGCGGGTGACGGTGGTGGAATAACTGCCGGGATGGGTAAAACGCCCATAGGCGCGATGGCGAGGATGACCGGTCGAATTGCCGCTCCAGCTAACGCGTAAAGCGGGGTAGGAAAATAGCCCTGCTGCACGCGCAGTGGCGTCGGGCAGCGTACCATCATTGATGAAGTCCCCGATGGCGTCGCGCAGTGCTGAGACGGCATCATCATACAGCGCTTCCAGTTTATCCAGAGTCTGAGTGACGGTAAGACTGACGTGGGATCCGCTGTTATGCATATTCTCTCCTTAATTCACACACTGCACTGTTTATATTCTGAACTTCTGTCACATTCTGTACCTCGGCAGAGGTTAGCTCACAGCGTAACTGAAGATGCGCAGACCCGCCATCGTGAAATCTGGCGGGTCTGCGATCGTGAAGAGAAGGGCGCTAGTGCTTGTGGCGACCAGAGAGGTTTGCCGCGCTTACTGCCAATATCGACAGCACGCCTAGTGCGGCAGCGGGGGCCAGCACGCCCCAGAAAGCACGTTCGATATACGGCATACCTTCCGCCAGTACGCGTCCCCATTCCGGCGTCGGTGGCGATGCGCCCAGACCTAAAAAGCCGAGCGATGCCAGCGCCAGTGCGATGCCGGGCAGTCGCAGCATAGCGTGACGGAAGAGTGGGCCAACCAGCGCGGGCAGAACATAGAACAGGCTGCGCCGTATCGGCCCTACGCCGAGTATCGGCAACATCCGAATATAAGGGCGCGCGTTGATTTCGGCGACCAGCGCTGCCGTGTGAGCAGCGAGCGGTGCCCAACTGACGGCAATCACGGCAATCGCCGCACCCGTTGCCGTTGGGCCGTTGACGGCGGCAACCAGCAGTCCGGCAATCACTGGCGGCAGGGCGTTAGTCACTTCGATGGGGCCGGTGAGCAGGCGTGGGAATAATCCAACTAACAGGCCAATCGCCAGACAGGCTAACGACACCGCCAGCGCTAGCAGGCAGGTATTTAACGTACCGTGCGCGACGCGCGCCAGCAAATCGCGCCCCATTGCATCAGCGCCAAAAGGCAGCGCGAATGACGGCGGTTGCAGGCGCAAAAACGCGGAGGTATAGGGATCGCGCGGCAAGCCTGCCAGCAACAGAAATACCAGCAGCAGCACACAAATAATCGGTAGCCAGATGGCATGACGAGAGACGGAATGACCACGCTCTTCCGGCACGGGCATTGCCCCGCTGCGCAGCGCGCGTCCGAGAATCAGCAGCCGTACGCCGCTTGCCACCATGCCTGCCAGCGAGGCGATAAGTAAGAGAATCAATACGCCGACCTGCAAGGCGGGAAGATCCTGCGCAGCAGCAGCGCCCAGCGTTGCGCGTCCCAGACCGGGAATAGCGAACACTTTTTCGACGGCAATCGCCCCGCCAGTGAGCGATACCAACACTAGCCCGACGAGTGGCATCACGCTGGGTAACGTGCGTTTCAGCACTGCCAGCGCGATATGGCGACGGTTCACCCCCGCGACGCTCCAGGTCGTTAACCAATTCTCACTAAAGGTGGCGGAGAGTGCATCGGCGAGAATTCGGCCAAGGTAACCGCCTGCCGGGATACCCAGAGCCAGCGACGGTAGCACGGCATAGTGCAAGCCCAGCCAGCCATAGGGGGGAAACCACTGTAGCCAGACGGCACCGACGATCAGCAGGAACGACGCCAGCAGAAATTCGGGCAATGCGGTAAATAAGGCAGCGAACAGGCCGCCTGAACGGTGAACCTGACCGCGCAACCCCTGCCGAAAGGTTGAAGCACACAGCACGGCAGCCAGCGTGAAGGCCACCAGCGCCGAGGAGGCCATCAGCGTGAGCGATACACCCGCCGCCTGCAACATACCTGGGAGCACGGGGCGGCCTGAAACCCAGGAGTTGCCAGCATCGCCGTGCAACAGGCCCGTCAGCCAGTTCAATAGCAGCTGCAACGGGCCTTGATCCAGCCCGAGAGAATGGCGAATCGCGTTTAGCGTTTCTGCGGTCGCTTCCTGCTCACCGGAGCGAGCACGTAGCAGCGCCAGAGCCGGATCCTGACCGGATAACCACGGCAGCATACCAATCAGTACCACAATCCCCGCCAGCGTCAGCAGTCGCGAAAATAGTGGGATCAGCACGCCGTATCGCGGACGTTGTGTCTGGCTGATGGTCGCGCAGGTGCGGCAATATAGCGATTCGCTCATAAACTCGTCATCTTTCTGGTTGCAGGTGCGTTACTCGTTATTTCGTGCCGGTAGCAATATGCGTGGCGGCGTTAATCAATGTGCGTTCACGCGGGTCACGCAGTGCGTCTTTTACCTGCGCGCTTTCACCTTGAATCACTCGCTCATGCAGCATCGGGATTGCGGCATCGCTGGCGAGGATCAGATTCTCTGCTTGCATAATGGCCTGACGACGTGCCTCTCCGGCAGGAATGGCGGACGCTTTTTGCAGCGCCTGATCGATTTCCGGACGGCACAGTTGGGCGATATTGAACGACCCTTCACAGGCAAAATCGCTGTACAGGTAAGCCACCGGATCGCCGGAATCCAGCACGGTGGCGCGGGACAAAATAAAGGCGTCAAACTTGCCAGCCAGCGCGTCAGATTCGATCTGCGCATATTCGCGTACCACCTGCTTCACCGTAAATCCGGCGGCGGTGAGCTGTTGTGCCAGATAGACCGCGACTTCAGGCAGTTCAGCGCGATCGCTGAAGGTTGCCAGCGTGATGGTCGCGCCAGCGGGCGTACCGGCTTTAACCGGATTTGCCACAGGCTGGCGCAGCGTCGCCGCCCACGGTAGAGCAGGTCCCAACAGACCTTGGGCGACATCGGCACGCTTCTCATACACGTTGTCCACCAACTGCTGACGATTGATGGCATCGCGTACGGCAGCACGCATTGTGGGGTCTTGCATCACACCATGGTGCGTATTCAGATACAGCGTGTTGGTACGCGGCATAGGCACTTCATGCACCAGCGATTGATCCAGCAGCGGTGCCTGAGAAACAGGAATGGCTTCGACAATGTCTGCCGTGCCAGTGCGCAGGGCGGCGGCACGTGCCGCGCCGTCGGACACAAAGCTGACGTCGATACCGCTGGCCTGTGCTTTCTCGCCCCAGTAACCATCGAACCTATCCAATACCGCGCTGCTGGTGCCCGTGACAGTGCGCAGAACGAACGGGCCGCTCCCGGTATTGATCGGGTTGACGACGCCATTCTTACCGTATGCCGTGGTGGAGAGTATCGCCAATTGTGGGCTTGATAAACGCTGCGGTAGCAGCGGATCTACGTTGGCGGTGGAGACAATGACAGCGTTATCGCCATCGGCTTTGACCGTTAACTGCACGCCATCCAGAATTCGAGGTTTAGGTGAGGCGGTAGAGGCCACCGTGAGCGCATTGACCACCGTGGCGGCGTTTAACGTGGTGTTATCGTGAAAATGGACATTGGGGCGCAGTTCAAAACGCCAGGACTTATCATCGATCTGCTGCCATTTCGTCGCCAGCGCAGGCTGGGCTTCGCCGAGTTTATCGAGCACCACCAGCGTTTCCGCCGTACTCCAGCGCGATAGTTTAAAGGCGTCATCGCTCAGCGGAGTCAGACCGGAGCGCGGCGGTTGGAGCATCGCCAGTTTGATTCGCCCGTCATGATGCGAGGTGTGGTTTTCTTCAGGTTCATTAAAGCAGCCTGAAAGCAGCAGCGTGGCTGAGAGCAGACCGGAAATAGGCCACAGGGTATTACGCATATTCATCAGTCTGTCCTTATTCATTCACGGTTGAAGCGGATTTAAACGGGCGGCAGATGACCATCATCGCCAGTGAGCTACACAGCGGTACGGCGGCGAGCAACACCCATGGAATCGCGGCCTGTGGCGATGGCGTCAGCGCGCGATCGAGCTGGCTGCCGAGTATGAAGTTACCGACCAGCACGGCAATACCGCCCATTGACGCCAGCGCGCCATAGTGCGCACCCAGATTCTTGTTGTTGGCAAAGCGCGGGATGAGGTCCATCCCGACGGGGACGATCAGCATCTGTCCCAACGTCAGTAGAGTAATTAATGAGATCGCGGGGAGCAGGCGCTGCCAGCCTTCTGGCGGTGTGGTGGAGGCAAACAGCGCCACGCTAAAGAAGGACGCGGACAGCAGAGCGAAGCCTAATGGCAACATGCGCGCCGCACCAACCCGGCGCGCAAAACGCGCCAGCGGGAGCTGTAATCCGATCACCAGCAGAGACGCCAGTACAAACAGCGGGCCGAGGTCTTTCTCGCTGCTGCCGGAGCGATGCAGCTCAACCGGTAGCGCCAGATAGAGCTGGTTATAGCTGAACAGGTAAGCGCTGTAGGCGATGATGAAGGCGACAAAGCGCCGCTGGCGGAAGGTCTCCCACCACGGAGCGATGTGCAATTCGCCTTGATTCCGCTGTGTTGCCGGCAGGCTGAAAAATAGGACGATGAGCGCGATAACAAAGACGCCAGCGCCCGCCAGTGCTACGCGCTGGAATCCGTATCCGGCCAGCACCGAACCAAGCAATGGCCCGAGCACCGCACCCAACTCGCCGCAAATCGCAAACAGGGCGAACCACTCGGAGCGGCTGCGTTTTCCCTCTTTTTCACTTTGCGTACCGGCCTGTGCCATCAGCGCTTCAATGGCAGGAGAGAAAAGGGCACCGCCGACACCGGTCAGGCAGGCACCGAGGATTATCGGCCATAGCGAGTCGCCCAACGCCAGCAGGAGATAGCCGCTGATGCGCACGACGCAGCCGCACAGGATAATCACGCGTGCGCCGAAGCGATCGGCCAGCGCGCCGCCGACTAAAAACATGCCCTGCTGAGAAAAGGTGCGAAAACCAATTACCAGCCCGATAGCCCAGCCGGAAAGCTGCATGTCGTCGCGCAGGAAAATAGCCAGGAACGGCACGACGGCATAAAAGCCAATGTTGAAAACAAGCTGGCTACCCAGAAGCAACGGGGGATAGGGCCGTGGGGCGCGGTTGGCGATAAGGTCTGACATTCAATCATCCGTTATAAAAAGTCGCGATATACTCGTCATACTTCAAGTTGCATGTGCGTTGGCTGCGTTCACTCACCCGAATCACTTACCTGAGTAAGCTCATCGGGATTCCTTCGCTTGCCGCCTTCCTGAAACTCGAATTATTTAGAGTATAGAAAAATTACGTTATGGCTTAATAAACTATTAAAACAGTCAGTTATTGTAAGAAACGCGTTTTTAGCGAGCTAATAGCCGGAGGCCGACAGCCCAGGCACGGCCTGCAATAAACGGGCGGTGTGCGCCTGTTCTGGTGAAGCCAGCACCTCGGCGGTGGGGCGATCTTCAATGATGCGTCCGCTATCCATAACTAGCATCCTGTCGCACAGCCCAGCGAGCATGGAAATGTCGTGCGATACCATCAGTAATCCCATCTTGTTTTGTTCAGTGACTTGTTGAAGCAGGGCTTTGATCTGCTCACGCAGCGGCAAATCCAGACCGCTGACGGGCTCGTCTGCCAATAAAAATTCGGGGCGAACAATCAGTGCTCGCGCCAGCGCGACGCGCTGTGCCTGTCCACCGGAAAGCTGCCCAGCGACCTTGTCCAGAAGCGAAACGCTTAGCCCAACTTGATCCATAACCTCACGTAAATTCTTTTCACTAGCGCGATGGCTCTCATCGGGACGGAGTCGCTTCAGCGGCTCCGCAAGGAGATCGGCGACGCGCTGGCGTGGGGCGAGCGAGCCTGCTGGATCTTGCGGAATATACTGAACGCGACGGCGATACCACAGCAGCGAACGTACCGAACCGGGCTTAATCAGGTTGCCGTCGCAGTACACCGCGCCACTCTCAGGCGCTTCAAGCGCGAGCAGGGTCTTCAGCAATGTGGATTTACCACAGCCTGAAGCACCGACCAGCCCAACACGTTCGTGCTGTTGCAAATCCAGCGACAGGTCGTGAAAAATGGCGCTGGCTGGATCGGCCTTTTGCCACGGCAAACGCGGCGTCTGGCGATAGCGGCTGACGTGCTCAAGGCTTAAAAACGGTGAGGACACCGCATGCAGGTGGTGATTCATCCTGCAAGTGCTCCGGCAGCGGGTAACACATGGCTGGATAGAACATTACTGGGTAAAACATTACTGGGTAAAACATTACTGGATAAAACCGTAGTTGATAAAAAATTGTCAGCGCGACGCGCGGCAGCGACCAGACTACGTGTATAGGAATGCTGTGGTGCATTCAGGAGTTGCTGCATACTGCCGGATTCAACGATCTGACCATGTTCCATCACCAGACCACGCTGGCAGAGTTGGGCGGCGACGGCGATATCATGCGTAATAAATAACAGGGCGGGCGCACCCGGCTGCGCGCTACGTTCCTGTAAGACCTGCAATACCTGCTGCTGGGTGATGACATCAAGCGCAGTAGTGGGTTCATCCGCGACCAGCAGCCGAGTTTTGCCAAGCAGCGCGAGGGTAATACAAATACGTTGACGCTGACCGCCGGACAATTCGGCAGGATAGCGTTGCAGCAGATTAGGAATATCGTCCAGCTTCATGGCTGCCAGAAGCGCAGAAAGCTTAGCAGAAGAGGGCGATTTCAACGCCAGTGACAGCTGTTTTCCTAACGGCATGAGGGGATTAAGGGCTGTTGCAGAATCCTGAAAAACGGCAGAGACGCGGCTGGTATGCGGGCGTGCCAGTGCTTTCAACTGACCTACCTCTTCACCATTTACCTTAATGCTGCCGCTAATCTGGCACCCTGCGGGTGGAGTGCCGATTACCGCTTTGGCGGTGAGTGATTTACCTGAACCTGATGCGCCGAGTAAACAGACGCGTTCACCTGCGGACAGCGTAAAGCTGATATCGCTGACTTTGGTTTCACCGCCAATGGACAGGCTAAGGTTCTCTACCTGAAGCGTGGCGTCGGTATGTCTGTCCCAGTTGATCATGGTTAAGGTATACAGTTAATGTAAATCGATATGTAATAACATAACAAATTAAGGCGAAATGATGCAAAGGAAATGTGATCCAGAGCGAATAAATTACGCTATCGACGCAGTCTTAACCGCTTGCGTCGATGATGAAATTGGAGAGAGTAAATCGTAGGGAAACGCGGTGTATCTTGAGTGGTTACTCGTTAGGTTCATTACTGAGCTGTGCCAGTTCTGTCGCACTCAACTGAGTAATATGACAAACCTGAGTCGGTTCCATGCCAGTTAACAGGAGTTGGCGAGCAATCTGGCGGGCACTGGTTTTCATACCCTGCTCCATACCCCGTTGCATGCCATGCTTGATACCTTTTTCAAACCCAATTTTCTCAAGCTGTTGTGCGATGGTCATGATTGCCTCCCGATCCGTTGACAGAGATTGCGCGACGGCCTCAATAAACTCTGCGGGTTTTGATGTGTTGCCGCTTCGTGCGATGTAAAACAGTATCGCTCTTTTTTGCGGCAGTGGTATCTGCCAGCGTTCAAATAATAGCCCGATATCTTGCGCCAGTTCCAGCATATCACGCGTGCGAATGTGTTTTTGTACCAACTCCAGTAGTGCCACGCGTCGATGTGTCTTGATTTCCTCATCCGGTATCACCGTCAAGTCAACCAAAGGAAAGGATGAATTGTAGAGTTTTTCTGCTTGAGTCGCGTCGGTAAAGCCGTCAAGCCAGCGCAGCGTATAGGGATAAGGGCTACGCTGCCCGTGATAAAACAGCAAAGGGACAACAAGTGGTAATGTGTCGTGGCCTTGAGAGAGGTGTTGCTGCATGGCAGCCAACGCGTAGCGAAACAGACGGAATGGCATCAGCTTTTCTGGGCGGCTCTGATGTTCAATCACACAGTAGATATAACCTTGTCCTGCTGTGGTATTAATCGAATACAGCATATCCGATATTCTTGCGCGCAGTTCCTCGTCAACAAAAGAGGCTGATTGCAGTTGTAATGAGCTGAAATCGCAGATATTCCTGATTTCTTCTGGTAGATGGATGGCAAAGAAATCCTTTGCGACGGCTGGATCACTGAGAAACTGTTTAAAAATCGCATCATGCGCTGCCATGCTGTTTTTCCGTCCCTGAATAGTCTTTATGCAATGGTAAAAGAAGCGGATACAGGCAGGGAAGAAACACAGAGGATGATAACGTTGGTATGGAAGCGTGCGCGCAAGAAAAGTGAGAAATGAAAGAAACGCAGCGATCTCACTGGAAGCGAGATCGCTTTAGATGTCGTGGGGTTTAGGCTTGTTGCTTTGCCAGCCATTGGCGTAGGCGTTCGGGCTGTTGTGCGCCGCTCAGTCGAGTTCGTTCTTCACCGTTTTCAAGCCATAGCAGAGTCGGTAGTGTTCTTACCGCCAGTTTCTCCGCGAGTGCAATGTGATGATCGGCGTCCAGATAATGGCTCGATAACTGGCGGTATTCCTCGTTATCCAGAATCGTTTCCAACTGGCGGTAAAGGCTCTTACAGTGGACGCAACGCTCGGCACCGATTAGCAACAGCTGTGGTTCAGCTTGTGCTGCCAGTTCTGTCCAGTCGTCGACGGTAAGCGGAGCAAAGCGCTCTCGGTTGACAGCAAAGAGTTTCGGGCTGCGTTTAAGGTCTTCGCTGTCGGTCGCGACACACAGGGCATCGCCGCTCTTTTTGTAGGGGCGCGTGCCGTCAATACGAATCACGCTGGCGAAGCCGGGCGCGGCGGCTCCGGGCTGGCGTAGTTGAGTGTTATCCGGTGCGATTACCGGCGTTTCCTGCGGATGCGACAGCTGTGGCACCCACTCGTAGGGCACGCGGTAGGCGCGATACAGCATGTTGGTGTTCACCGTCTTGCCCCAGTAGGGGGAGATAAACTCCCAGACAATTTCGTGATCGACGGTGACTTCAAACAGCCGACCGTTAGCGCCTTCGTTAATCAGCGTATTGCCGTTTGGCAGGCGCTGGATATTGCTGATGTACGGGCTGTAAAAACGAAACGCGTCGGTCGGGTGTGGAATGCCCGCTTCGTAAGGCGAATAGCGCCAGACAATATCCAGCGTTACCGGATTGATTTCCAGCACGCGGGAATGGTCGCGCCAGGCGTTTTTCACCCCATCGGGCGAAGCCGGATTGGGTGCGCCGTAGCCTGCCCAGCCGCCGTTATCAAACACCAGAATATTGCCCGCACCCGGCAAGCCCGCTGGGATCATGTGCGCGTGGTGCTGGCCGATAATCCAGCCGATGTGTTTGAGTTCAGGCGTGTTGTAATTGGGGCCAAGCTGCCAGACGATGTTACCACTCTGCTTATCGATGATGGCGATGATGTTGGATTCGCGGGCATCCCAGATGATGTTATCGGGGTGGAAACGGGTATCGCCCTGATCGAACCACGGATTGGGGCCGAGTGCCGACATCGAGTTGATATGCATCCAGTCGCCCATCCCGCCGCCGCTTTTGCGCAGGTTGGGATTGTTGTACAGCGCGGTTTTGGCATCGTCATCAAAGCCCAGCTCGTCGAAATGGTCGCTGCACCGCCACTCCCATAAAATATTACCCTGCCAGTCCACCTCGATGATGGTGTCATCAAGCAGTAGTTTGTCGCTGATGCGTTCATTGTGCAGGTTGGTATGGGCCAACAATAGCGTGTTACCGCCAATCGATTGCGGTTCTTGCCCCGGTGCGTAATAGCCGACTGGATTGCCGCTGCGCTGGTAGTCATGATGGACGCGCGCCATCCATTCTGGCGGAAGATCAGGATCGGTAATGTGTTCATAACCGTTGAATTTCCAGACAACGTTGCCGTCCCAGTCCACTTGAATCAGATCGACCATGTCCTGCATACCGTAGCGCGAATCACGTTCGCCGCTGTGTCCGAGGATGTAACCGCCGGGCAGAATTTTATTGGGGAAGCCGTGTAGACCTTCCCACAGGCGCAGTTCAGTGCCGTTCATATCCACTAGCACTGCGCCGCGCTCCAGCGCCTGAAAGACGGTGTAGCCGCCCCAGGCTTTTTCCGGATTGTAAATCGTCGTGCCGGTTGGGTAGACGGAAGGGTGTCCCATGATGGTGCTCCAGTATTTACGTGTTCAGAGAAGAGAGGGCAGCAGCCGTGTCGGCGGGCTGCGTCAGTAGAGCAAGCAGATCGCTGCACTGCTGGTGAAAAGCCTGGCTGTCACGCTGGCGCGGATGTGGCAGCGAAATGGTTGCAATCTGGCGGATACGGCCCGGCCGCGGTGCCAACACGACAACGCGGTCGGCGAGATAGACCGCTTCTTCGACGTCGTGTGTCACCAGCAGCGTGGTGGTACCTTCTGCCTGATGAATGCGACGCAGTTCCTGCTGCATCTGCTGACGGGTCAGGGCGTCCAGCGCGCCAAAGGGTTCATCCAGCATCAGGATGCGTGGATTGGCGACGAGCCCGCGCGCGATAGCTACGCGCTGCGCCATGCCGCCGGAAAGTTGGGCGGGCAGTGCGTCGGCAAAATCCTGCAAATGCACTAACTGAATGAAGTGGTCGATCAGGAGTTTGCGCTCTTTTTCGCTGATTGACTCATTCGCCAGCCCGAGTGCGATGTTTTGCCGCACCGTCAGCCAAGGAAACAGGCGCGGTTCCTGAAATACCATGCCACGCTCACGTCCGATGCCGCGCACGGTTTTTCCTTCGACCAGCACGCGCCCCTGATAGTCGTTGTCCAATCCGACCAGCATGCGCAGCAGTGTGGATTTGCCGCAGCCGCTGCTACCGACAATCGCCACCAACTCACCGCTGTGAATCGATAGGGAAAAATCTTCAATCACCGTCAGCGCCTCGCCCTGTACGCGAAACTGCTTACGCAGGTGGTCGAACTGCACCACTGGCGGTGACATATCAAGGGAAGGGGACGTCATACGATTTCTCCTGCGGAACGCCAGCGCGTCATCCGCTGTTCCAGACCTAATCCGACGCGGTCGAGCGCCGCGCCCGTTAAGCCAATCAATAACATGCCGCTGATAATCAGAGGCATGTCCAGCAACTGCTGA
The DNA here is from genome assembly GCF_002847345.1 of Pectobacterium peruviense. Classification (GTDB taxonomy): domain Bacteria; phylum Pseudomonadota; class Gammaproteobacteria; order Enterobacterales; family Enterobacteriaceae; genus Pectobacterium; species Pectobacterium peruviense. Next base: position 11,544 of record NZ_LXFV01000004.1, on the reverse strand, counting down.
GCGTTGATCATCAGGCTGCCGATTCCGGTGCCGGATGACATGAAATATTCTGCGCCGATGGTGCCAAGCCAGGCGTAAATCAGCGACAGGCGTAAACCCGTGAAGATGGCAGGTGCGGCTCCCGGTAAAATCAGGACTCGCAGACGAGTTGATAAACGCAGTTGCAACACCTGCGCGACTTCCTGTAAGGCTTGGGAACGTTGGCGAATACCGCGATGGCTGGCCACCAACATGGGAAAGAAAGAGGCGAGTGCGACAAACGTGATTTTTCCGGCTTCATCGTTACCAACCCAAGCGGTCAGCAGCGGCAGCCAGGCAAACAGTGCAATCTGACGTAGTGTCGCGACCGTGGGCGTGAAAAGGGCGTCGCTGGTGGCATTCAATCCCAGCAGCACGCCGCCTACGAGACCCGCAACAATGCCGCATACTGCACCGGCGAGCGCACGAGTCAGACTGGCCTGCATTGCCTCGGTCAGTGAACCATCGCGGACGCCTTGCAGCAGCATGTGCCACACGTCGGCAGGTGGGGGAAGCAAGAGCGGATCGATCCAGCCGAAACGGCTGGCCTGTTGCCATAACAGCAGAAGCAGGAAGGGTAAAACCAGTGCCGATAGTTTGCGAGACGGCGTTGAGGTTAATCGGCTAAGTGGCGGATGCGGCCAGAAGACCAGACGGCGCTCCAGTTGATTGATCAGCCACTCCATCATCAGCCCAGCCATCCCGATGACGGCGATGCAGACAAACACGATGTCTAGCTGAAACAGTTGACGCCCCCATACCAGCAGATAGCCGATGCCCTGAGACGATGCCAGCAGTTCGACCACAATCAGCGACACCCAAGCCTGCGAAAGCGCGAGCCGTAAGCCGGTTAGCCAGGTCGGGAAGGCGGCAGGCAGCGTTAATTTGATGAGGCGCTGGTGCCACGGCAGGCGCAGGGTACGGGCAACTTCTCGTAGCGCATGCGGCACATTGCGTACGCCCGTTTGCGTATGCAGCGTCACTGGAATAATGACGGCCTTGATGATGACTGCGAACTTCAATGCGTCATCAATGCCAAACAGCACCATAAATAGCGGGATCCAGCCTAGCGTCGGGATCTGTGCCAACGCATAAATTGTCGGGTGCAGCAGGTGTTCGGCGCGGCGTGATGCTCCCATGAGTGCACCAAGCAATGTTCCTGCCAGTAAACCAGCCAGCAGACCGCCAACTAGCCGTTGCATGCTGATAAAGAGCTGTGGCAGGAGATCGTTATGCCAAAGTTCGACAGCGGTATTGGCGACGACAGTGGGGGCAGGAAGAATTTGAGTGGGCATCCAGCCGTAATGGGTGCTGGTGTACCACAGTGCCAGCAACGCCAGTGGCACGACTATTGGCACTATTATTGGCACGACAAGAGAATAGACACGCGCTATCGGCAGAGCAGGCCAGACGGTCACGGATTTTTTCAGCACTATAGACTTATTCATTTTATTCCACGAAAGCCCCACGGCTGTATGAATAAGTAATAAAAAACAGGTTTACACGCGGAAGGCCAATGCAATAAAGCGATGGCCGTCGTGCAATAAATGCATATGCGAATCCCAAGCCCGCCAGCGCTGATTTATGCTTTTTTCCTCTGAACAAACCTGTAAATGTTATTTAAGCCTGACGCCGACGGTTCGTTAGTTTTCATGGCAGATGAAACAGATTACTAAGGAAAACCGTATGCAGCATGCAACCCTTTTAGCGTTGATAACCCCTTATTCTCGCTGGCGGCTGGGAATGAATAAAATTCTTGGGATGACGTTACTGATGAGTGCCGCACTCGTTTCCGCGGTACAGGCGGATGATGGTGTGACGTCGGATGCACAGAAGCCGACGGAGATTCGTATCGGTTTGCCGGACCAAAGCGCCGGCAGCAAGCCCTTTATCCGCGGGCCGTTGGGATTAGCCCATATTCAAAAACAGTTGGAGAAAGAATTTGAGCCGCAGGGCATCAAAATTCAGTGGTCGTTCTTTAAAGGTGCAGGGCCGGCGGTGAATGAAGCGCTGGCGAACAAGCAGTTGGATGTGGTGTATCTGGGCGATCTAGCTGCCATTATTGGTCGTGCGGGTGGCCTGCAGACGCGGGTACTGGTGGGATCGCGTGGTTCTAATTCTTATCTGGCGGCAACACCGGAATCGGGTATTCAACGCATTGAGGATTTACGCGGCAAGCGGATTGCAGTCTACAAAGGAACAGCCGATCAGCTGTCATTTGAACGAGCCATTAAAAGCGTCGGGCTGAATGAACGCGACGTGCGGGTAATCAATCTCGACTGGACTGCGGGCAAAGCGGCGCTGGCGGCCAGACGCGTTGATGCGGTGTGGGGCGGCGCCTCCCTGCTGGCGTTGCGTCAGCAGGGCATCAATATTGTCACCACTAGCCGTGCGCTGGGTTGGGCGAATACCACGCAGGCTGCGGTGCTGGCGACGCAGGATTTTATCGATCGCTATCCGGGAACGACGCAGCAACTGGTGAATGTGCTGGTGGACAATGCGCAGTGGATCGGCGATGCGCAGCACTTGCCGGAATATACGGCGCTGATGTCCGAGCAGAGCCAGATTCCACAGGCTATTTTTCAGGAAGAGCTGAAAGCGGAAGATCTCCCATTCCAAAGCTCGCCACGCCTCGACCCGTTCCTGCTCAGCAGCTTGCAGGACAGTATCGATCGGGCGAAAGCCGCCGGGTTGATTCGCAACACGTTTTCAGCCAGCGACTGGTTTGCCGGTCAGTTTGCCGATCGGGCATTAAAGGCCAAAGGACTGGAGTCAAATTGGCCGGTGTATGATGCCAGCGGTAACTCGACGAAATAATCATCAAGGCGCTCACAGGGTTGGCAGTGCCGGAGCCGGTGAGCGCAGCCTGTCTTGCGCCAGTATGGTTTCGATCATCAGTTCGGCCAGCGGCGGCAGCGTCCTTTGCAAACAGGTGACAATGCCGAAGCGGGTTTGCATATTGCCCCATTCTGGCGGTGTTCCCGTCAGCGGAATTTCTACCAATTGATGACTTAATCGTCCCAGCGCGAAGCCATCCTCGCTGGCAAAGCTGATAGCCTGCGTATGTCGCAGGATACTGAAGACCGAATAGATATGGTCACATTGAATCTGCGGACGATAGTCGGGCTGGCGCGTGAGGGCAGCCAAAACCTTGCGCATGCCGACAGGCATAAAAGGAGAGGCGAGCGGAAAGCGCAGCAGATCGTCTGGCGTGATATTTTCCTGTTGTGCCAGCGGGTGTGAGGAGTGGCAGATAAAGAAGCAGCGTTGCTGGCTTAATGGCTGCACATGGAGGTTCGTTTCCATTTCGGCCTGCCAGGTATCGGCAACGATGAAAGGCCACTCGTCGGCCAACAGCCGCTCACGCAGCGATTGCCAGTTATCCACGCTGTAGGTGACTCTGGCTCGCGGACGAAGGGCATGGAAATGTGCGACCGCCTTGGGGATCAGCGTGGTAGAGGGAGCAGGGCCGCAACCAAACGTCAGTTCACCTTCCTGCGCCTCGCTGATTTGCTGCATGTCGGTCATCAACTCCCAGGACAACTCCTGCATGCGCCGCGCAAACGGCAGCAGCGTATTGCCCTGCCACGTCAGCGCAAAGCGTCGGCTCTGACGGTCGATAAGCGGATGTCCCATCGTTTGCTCCAGCGCCTGAATGCTGCGGCTGAATGCCGACTGTGACAGACAGACGGCTTCTGCGGCCTGTACAAAACTCCCGTGTTCGGCCAGTGCAAGAAAATTGCGTAATTGCCGTAAATCCAGATGCATGTTGCAGCTACCTACCGTATCGATTTTCCCCACTTTTTAGGCGGAGGTCGGATAGCAACGCAATGAACAAAACGTTATAAGTTATAGCGAATTGATTGCTATCGACCTTCAGGCTGCGGTCAGCGGCTATCTTGCCAGCGCACAAGAAAAGTCCTGAATTTCTTCCACGGAGCCGAGACTCATATTGAACACGTCAAGGCTACTGGCGAGCAATACCTTCTCGCCCGTTGGCGTAGAAACCATCGCAAGGCCGTATTTACCGATAGATTCATTTCGCTGCTGTGCGTAGCGATCCAGGGTTTTGAACGGATCGCTTTGCGCCAGTTCGTTCGCCGTGAGCGTTTTTGCCAGATAGATATGCCCATTAATTTTCGCTGGCAGCGCTTTCCAGTCGCCAGAAAGTGTCGGGAACTGCTGATTCAGCGTTTGATAAATATCCGGGCGCAGGCAGGCAATGTGGATATGCAGTTGGTTTTGCGTGCGGCCATAGCGTGAGTTAATTGCCAGCGAAATATAATCGTCTTTGATCGGTTTACCTGCTTCGCGCGACAAATGGCCGCGCCGATCCCACGCCTGCATGAAGAAATTAGGCGTGTTTTGTTGCAAGAGTTCAGGGCTTTCGATACCGCTGATTTTATCCGTTGGGAGCAGTAGGTCGTGATAGGGGCCGTTTCTGTCATCAAAGAGCACGTAGCCCTCTGCCAGATTAACCTCCAGACAGGGTGCTGGATTACCACTGCGCTGCTGGTTGGGCACGCACTGTTCACTGACGATTTCCCACAGCGCGTTGCTGTTTCCTCGGCCAACCTTCCACCCTATTGCTGTGACCACCGCGAGCACAATGATGGCAGAAACCGTGAAGATCAGGATCGTGTTGCGTTTCATGACGGGTCTCCGGTTGGCGTAAAATATCAGGGTAAACGGATCATGAGAAAGTAGCGCTGGTCAGTATGGAACAGGCGCGATGTCATTAATATGACCCGCGGTAAAAGGCGAAAGCCTAATCGGTAACGGATTGTAAGAGGCAAGAGGAATGGAGGATAACATGCAGGGATGGCAGAGCGTCATCCCTGCAGAGCAGGGTGTTACGGATGCGGGACGATAGAAATCAGAATAAATCGACGCGCACGTCCACGCCGACGGTACGGCCTTCATTGGCCTGCGCGTAGCCGGAGGTTCCGCTCATAAAGCCAAAGGTGCGGTAGCGACGGTCGAAGACGTTATCCACATAGCCCGCGATATTCACCCGATCGGTAGCCTGCCAGCTAAGACGCAGATCGGTGGTGGTATAGGTGCCCTGACGCAGCGCGTTGTCGCCATCGAAGTAGTGCGGCCCCACCACGTTGAAGGCCAGGCGCGGCATTAACGCCCCGAACGAGGTATCAATCAACCCGTTCAGGCTAGTGCCTGCACCGTAGCGCGGAACGAAGGGAACGCGTTTATCCTGATAACTCTCACTGTCGCCACTAAATTCAGAACGAACATAGGTGCCGTTGATATCCCATGACCAGTTGGGAACAAACTGCCACTTGACCATCATCTCTACGCCGTTAGCGTCAGCGCTACCTGCATTGCTGAGCGTTTGCATACCAACAGGGCCGGAATACAGTTGCATATCACGCGTGTGGGTATGGAACACGGCACCCTGAAGCTGTACATCGCCGCTCTGATAGCGTGAGCCGATTTCATAGTTAATCGATTTCTCCGCACTGTAAGGAATGGCCTGTGTACCTGCGGCAGGTGAGTAGTTAAAACCGGTTGGCTTATAGCCCTGTGCAACGCGGGTATACACGCGCCAGTCATTATTCAGCAGGTAGCTGGCGGAGAGTTGCCCCAGTACCTGATCGTCATCGACGCTGTTGCTATCACCCACGTTCATGCCGGAGAACTGCTGGTGGTAACGGGTTTCGGCCTTGTCGTGTGATACACGCAGCCCGCCGCCCAGATCGATACGGTCAGTCAGGTGCCAGGTCAGATCGCTGTAGGCGGCTAACGTCTCTGTTGATGTGTTGGCATTGCTCTGCATAAACGGAGAGCCTGCCATGCTGTAGGTCAGATCGAGCTTTTCACGCGTGTTCTGTCGGTAAAGGCCGAACACCATATCCACCGTGCGGCCTGCACCGTGTGTGGCAGCCCGTAGTTCCTGCACATCCTGATTCCAGCGCTCTGGCATGTTGGCAATCAGCGTACTGTTTGGGAAGGTACGGTCATAATTCTGCTGCTGCCATGCGCCGATCAGGCTGAAGATCCAGTTGTCGGTGGTGTATTTTCCACTCAGCGACTGGCTATGGGTGCAGCGGCGTAATGTAGGATCGGGCGCGCCAGCGGCAATCTCCAGCGTCCGGTTTTTAGCATCGCCAAACGGCAGATAAGTATCCTGCGTGGCGCGCGTGCAGTCTTCCGTCAGTGCCAGACTGGTTTCCCACGGTTGACCATCCGGTGCCAGCCGCAGTCGAAGATTCCCAACGCTGGATTTTGTCCCGCCGAGGTTATCGCTGCCTGTAGAAGGATTGGTCATCGCGCCCGAATCGACCTGGCGCAGCAGGGTGACGCTGCCATACAGCAGGCCATCCTGAATGGGGCCGCTAACATTGATTTTGCCGTGATAGCCGTCGCGGCTGGCAACGCCGCCTTCGACATAGCCACGCGGCGTGCTGTCCGGCTGCTGGGTGACGATATTGATAATGCCGCCCTGCGCGCTTTTACCGTACAGCGTCCCCTGCGGACCGCGCAGTATTTCGATGCTTTCTACATCGGAGAGTGCCTGTACGGTGTTGGTGGCGAGCTGTGGTACGCCGTCCACGTAGACCGTCACTGCTGGGCTGTAGAAATCCTGTGCGGAAGACACGCCGCGTAGTGAAATTGAAGGGAACAACAGGCTGCCATTATTTCCGAGGTTGAGGCCGGGCAGAACCCGAGTCAGTTTGTCGGTGCTGGTGACACCAGCATCTTTGAGTTCTGGTGCCGTCACGACGGTAGATGAGACGTTATTGGCCGAGGCGGAATAGGGTGACTGTTTGCTGGCGGAGACAACAAGCGTATCGTCCTGAGCCGCAAAGGCACAGGACGAGAGAAACATGCTGGTTAAGGCGAGTGGATAAAGGCGCATTATTTTCATTATTAAATCCCTGAAAAGACTAAAATCGATGTCAAAGGCAACGGTTTTCATCACGACACGCTTTTATCTCGGTCCGAAAATATCACGATCCGAAAAGCGAGTGAGACAGAGAATGACGAAAGTTAAATGATAATCGTTTGCATTTTTTGAGCTACCCGTATCGGGTCTATTTCAACCCGAATACAATAGATGTCCTGTACGGTTTCCCTTTCGTTAATCCTGATCTCGGTGGCTTACTGTTGCTGGGGAAATACCTTCCGAAAATACGCGGGAAAGCCTTGCCGATAGGCGTTTGGCGGGCCACAGGCTGGCGATGGCGAAGCAGGCCAGCACGCCCAGCGTGGTCTGATAATTCGTGTGATGCGCGAGCTGAAGCGCGGCGATCGACACGATCATGGCGACGGCAGCATCGGTGGATTGGAACAGTGCATAGTCGGACGCGGGCTGATGCGGCCTGACCAGCCCCATCAGGACGTTGTATAACGTGACAAACCCGATGGCGGCGGCAAGATTGACTACGCCAAAGAGCACAATCCAGATATTCAACGAATACAGCGGGTAACCGATGGCCAACACGATAGCCAGCAGAGCGTGTACGATCATCACGGGCAGCAGGCAGCGCAGTGCGCCCAAGCGTCGAATCAGGACGTTGGCGAGCACAATCCCTACGCCACTGACCGCCGTGCTGTATACGGTCATAACGATACCGAGCTGACTCAGACTAAGCTGCTGATCGATGAGCATAACGGTCTGTAGCGCCATCATGCCGCGCATCGCCAGATAGAAAATGGCTGTGAAGGCTAATACCGGCCAGAGCGTGTTGAACGTTTGACGATTTAGTGTCGGGCGCACGGTGGGATCAGCGTGATGTATGGTCTGGCTGGTATAGCGCAGCGGCAGGATGAGCATCAGCAGCGACAGCCCTGCCAGTGCGAAGAAACCGCCTCGCCACCCAGCATGTTCGGCAATGCTCAGGAACGCATAAGAGCCGAACAGAATACCCAGATAGCTGCCGCCGACCTGTGCGGTATTCGCCAGCGCGCGACTGGACGTGTTGGTAGTGCAAATCGTGATGCCGTCGGCATAGATGTCATGGCTGGCGGAGAGCAGCGCCAGCAACATCAGCGTAATAACGATAGCCAGAACAGATTGCTCCGGTGAAATGAGGCCAATCACCACCAGCGTTATCGCCATGGCGATCTGGAGCAACACCAGACTGCCTAAATAGGGATTACCACGCAGGCGGAGGGCGTGGCGCTCTCCCCAGGGTGCCCACAGGCACTTGGCAATCCACGGAAGAAAGGTCAGTGACAGCCAGCTTAACTGTGCAAGATCCAATCCAGCATGGCGAAAATAGCCCGCGACGCCTTGCATGATGAGCGCGGTAATCATGCCCTGATGGAGGTAGAAACACCAATAGGGCAGGTAGCGTGTTATTGGGCTGTGCGTCATGGTTTGTCGCGATCCAGCAGCGTTATCGCTAGCGCCTGTGTTTTAAGGTGGAGATAGAGGATTGCTACGGAATCGGGCATGACGGTTTCTCCTGCGTGTAATGGAGAAAATGATAATCATTCGCTATTGTGGCGCTACCCGAATCCAGTCTATTTGTACCCGTATCGGGATGATTGTTGCGCCAATTGCTCGCTAAATATTCAGACGTTTAAACGCAGAAGGCGTGACGCCGAACTGCTTTTGGAACGCCGCACTAAAGTGGCTGGCGTTGGCATAGCCCAAATCGGTGGCGACTACCATGACTGGTGTACCCGTGACAAAGAGCCGACGCCGCGCTTCATGCATGCGTTCGGCCTGAAATAGTCCATAGATGCTGTTATTGAAGAGTTGACGGAATCCGCGTTTCAGCTTGAGTACGCTTAATCCAGTTTCTCTGGACAACATGGCGATGGTCGGAGCCTGTGACAGATCCGCCAGCAGACGATCTTTGGCACGCAGTAGTTTCTGGCGATCGGCCAGATTCAGCGTGTCCTGCTGGGGGAGGGTGTCGGAATGCCCAGCGACAGCAAGGCTGACCAGAATCATGCTTTGTCCCAGCAGCCATAGCGGCGCATGGCTGTTTTCATCTGCCTGCTGTGGTTGCGTTAGGCTTGACAGAGCGTGGCTTAATACCTGAGCAGTTCCCCGCATTTCGGCATTGCAGTCACAGTGAGTGCAGAGACGACCGGAATCCAACTGTTGTTGCAGCTTTCCCGTGAGGTTTGGCACCCAGCTAGCCAACAGATCAGGGCTTAGCGACACCGTGACGCTTTCAAACTGCCCAGCATAAGACGACGTGCCCTGACAGTCTGGCGTGTAGCTAATGCAGCCCGAACCCTGCTTCAGTACGTGCTCTCGTCCCCGATCGCCCTTCAGTGCAAATTGCGAATCCCCCTGCAATGAACAGGAAAAATTAATACGTCCCCAATCGTCGTGCAGGTGCATGGTGGTGGGCTGTCGGAACTGCCCGCGCCACACCAGAATATCCAGCCCTTCCTGAAGCGTGGCGCGTAGCAGACTACAATCTGCGCCAGTATTAGGTCGCACGACGTGCAGCTCAGCAATCAAATTTGAAATTGTGACTTCAGGTTCGCTGGAGGCTTTCAGTGGGGAGGCATTCAATGGACAGACTCCTGAACATGCGGGCTGCGGCATCGTACGATCGCGGTAATGCGGTTGATGACAGTCACCCTGTACGGATTCGGGTATAAATCGGCTCGAATCGGGTAGATACGCAGTTGAGAATAGTTATTATTCCTGACTTTATTGCCGCCGTCGAGTTGATTTGCGGGTCTTGCGGGTAAGCGACTGTGCGGGAAAGAGAAAAGAGAGAAACTATGTCACATTCTGCTGTTGATGAGGGTTCATCGGCTGCCGCGCCGCATTCTACGCCACAACGTCGAGCCTGGCACATTATGCACCCTGTGCGAGGGCAGATTCGTCTGGCGATGTGCCTGTCGGGGCTGTCGGTGTTGGCGGGCATCGCTTTTTTACTCTCTCTGGCGTGGAGTATCCAACTCCTGATCTTACAACCTGCATCATGGCCTCTACGCCCAATGAGCGGTGCGGTGCTGTGCCTGACCGCCAGCTATCTGTTACGCCTGCTGGCCTTTAATCACTCTCACTATGCCGCGTTCCGACTGGAAAATCAGATTCGTAGCGCGCTGGCGGAGCAGTTGGCGCGCATTCCACTAGGGGAAGTACAACGTCTGGGCACGGGGTCGCTGGCGAAGATCCTGCATGATGATGTGAAAGCACTTCACCTGTTCGTGGCGGACAGTACGCCGCTCTACGCTCGCGCCTTTGTGGCTCCGCTGTGTACTGGGGCGTTGCTGTTCTGGCTGGACTGGCGTTTGGCATTGGCGGCCTTGCTGGTGCTGGCCATCGGATCCGTGGTGCTGATGCTGGCGATGCGCGATGCGGGCGAGATGAACCAGCGCTATAACCAAGCGCGGGAAGAGGTCAGTACCGCGGTGATTGAATTTGTTCAGGCGATGCCGGTGGTGCGTACCTTTGATACGGGGGCGGCAACGTTTGGGCGCTATCAGCAGGCGTTGGAAAACTATCTGGACGTGCTCACGCGCTGGTATCGGCAGGCGGGATTCTCGGCGCGTTTCTCCTTTGCCGTACTTAATCCGCTCCCGACGCTGCTGGCGTTGTGTTGGGTGGCATACAGTTTCTACAACCACGATCGTCTCGATTTCGGCCTGTGGGTGGGCGTGCTGCTGCTGGGCAATGGCATGGCGGAGGCTGTTATGCCGATGATGGCACTGAATCATATGGTGGCGAAAACCCGATTGAGTATCAGCAGAATTCAGGATGTGCTGGCGTTGCCGCCGCTACCGGAAGCAGAAAATGATGCCTTGCCTACCGATGCCAGCGTGTGTTTTGAGCAGGTGAGTTTTCGTTACGATCGGCTGGCGAGCGACTGGGTGTTGGAGGACGTCAGCTTTCAGGTGCCCGCAGGATCGGTCACGGCGCTGGTGGGGGCATCGGGTGCAGGGAAAACCACGGTGGCTCGGCTTATTCCCCGCTTTTGGGACGTGACGGCTGGGCGCATTTTGATTGGCGGTGTCGATATCCGGCAGATGAAAACCGCCACGCTGATGCAGCAGGTGTCGTTTGTTTTTCAGGAATCCTTCCTGTTTGCGGACACGCTCGCCAATAACATCCGGCTTGGTTTACCTGAGAAAAGCATGGATGAGGTGATTGCCGCAGCGACGGCGGCGCAGGCGCATGATTTTATCATGGCGCTGCCGCAGGGTTACGAGACGCTTGCTGGTGAGCGTGGCCAGTTCCTTTCTGGCGGACAGCGCCAGCGTATCGCCATTGCGCGGGCGCTGCTGCATAACCGGCCGATTCTGGTGCTGGATGAACCGACGGCCTTTGCCGACCCAGAGAATGAAGCGGCGCTGCTGGCGGCGCTTGGCGTTCTGATGCAGGGAAAAACGGTCATTATGGTGGCGCACCGGCTGTCGACGATTCGCGATGCCGATCAGATCGTGGTCTTTGATCACGGGAGGCTGAGCGAATCTGGTCAGCATGATGTGTTACTGACCGCACAGGGGCGCTATAGCGAGCTGTGGCGACATTATGAGCAGGCGCAACAGTGGGCATTGGGCGGCGCATCACCACGTATCGGGCAATCA
>NZ_LXFV01000003.1 GCF_002847345.1 Pectobacterium peruviense | reverse complement strand
ATGTGGCTGGCGATCATGACGATCCTGAGTTTGTTGACGCTGATGCTGCGCTGGTATGGGCAGGGTTTTGAATATCGCGGGCAGCTTGCTGCGGTGACCCACGAACTGCGTATGCGACTTGGGGAACAGCTGCGGAGTATGCCGCTAACCACACTTCAGTCTACGCGGGCAGGGGATATCAACGCGCTATTGCTGGGCAGCGTGGATGAGAACCTGAATTACATGCTGGCGATAGTAAACCAGTTGCTGCTGGCCATCGTGACGCCCGTCGTGATAGCGCTCGTCATGCTGGCGGTGGAGTGGCGGTTAGGCGTGAGTCTGCTGTTGATCTTTCCGGCCATCGCGCTGCTTTATCGCTGGAGGCGGCCTGCATTTGCGCACACGATGCAGGCGCTGGCGGAGGCTAACCAGCAAACCAGTGCCGACATCGTCGAGTATGTACAGGGACTCGCCGTCCTGAGAACCAGCTGTCAGCAGGCTGAAAGCACGGCGTCGCTGCGCCAGCGTTTTCAGCACCTACAGCAGATACAAACGTCGGCGCATCGTAAGGGAGCCAAACCCGGCGCGGTAGTTGCCAGCATTGTGGAGTTGGGACTTCAGGGTGTGCTGATTTTGGGTATGAGCGGTGTTGTTTTCGGCGCGTGGGATGTGGCAATTGTCGCCGCGATGATGGTGATTGTGGTGCGTTTTTCTGAACCGCTGGCGACGTTTGTCAGCTATACGGCGGTGTTGGCGTTGATTGATACCGCACTGCATCGTATTGACGATCTGTTAGCGATTGAGCCGCTTCCCGTGCGCCAGCCTGCCGAGGTGCCGACAACGTATGCGATTACGTTCGAACAGGTAAGCTTTCGCTATGCGGATAAGGCTGAACCGGTACTCGATAGGGTGGATATCATTCTGCCGGAGAAGGGGATGACTGCGCTGGTTGGGCCATCCGGATCGGGTAAAACGACAATAACGCGGCTGCTAATGCGTCATGCCGATCCGCAACACGGGCGCGTTTGTATCGGCGGTATGGATATCCGCCATATTCCAACACGTAAATTGAATAAGCTGATTTCCGTGGTGTTTCAGGATGTCTATTTGTTTGATGATTCGGTGCTGGCAAATATTCGAATGGCGCGGCCGGATGCCAGCGACGCAGATGTTGAGCAGGCTGCCGATGCCGCTCAATGTCTGGAATTTATTCAACGATTGCCGCAGGGATGGCAAACACGGCTGGGTGATATTGGCGGAAGATTATCCGGCGGTGAGCGGCAGCGTATTTCGATCGCGCGAGCATTATTGAAGGAAGCGCCGATTGTGATTTTGGACGAACCGACGGCGGCGTTGGATACCGAAAGCGAGCTAGCCGTACAGCGTGCGATTGACAGGCTCGTGCAGGACAAGACGGTTATTGTTATTGCGCATCGGCTATCGACAATCGTGGGAGCAAATCGAATTCTGGTTGTCGAGGATGGCGTTATTTCCCAGCAGGGAACACATAGCGAATTACTGCTTGCTGAAGGGCGCTATCGCGCGTTGTGGCACGCGCAACAGCAGAGTAAGCGTCTATCTCATTTATAACGGCTCAGGTTTAATGAGCTGTAATTCTACGCCCAGTCTTATGGCATGTTTGGCATTCAGCACGCCCAATTTTTTTACCACATTACCAATATGGAATTTCACGGTGCTGATTTTGATATCCAGAATCAGCGCAATTTCCGGGTAAGTTTTTCCCATGCTGGCCCAGTAAAGAATTTCGTTTTCACGTTGAGAGAATATCTCTTTGTCACCTTGTTTTCTGCTCTGCGGGCTTTGCGTCATCTCTTTGTAAAGCGTGGTGATTTTCTCATGAACGGCAATGAGCAGCATTTGCAGTTTGTCTTTGTTTTCCTCAACAATACTTTCCATATCCGTTGGCGCATGTTCTTCGAACATAATCGATAGCGCTGCCAGATGATTATTGTTGTCATGCAGGACAAAGGTATAACCATTAACAATATCGTATTCTTTTGACAGATTAAAAATCTTGGAGAACTTCAGCTTAGAGTTAATAACGATGTTGTCTTCCCATGAGAATGGCGAGACGGTATTTATCGCTGTTAAAATAACGGGATCAATATGCTGATAGTTATTTTCTTTATAGGTATCAACCCATTCTTGCGGGTAATTTGAAATGATCACAACCTGAGACGGGTTCTTCTTATTCATGATCATGTAGGCGTATTTCAGGTCGCCATATTGCTTTAACTTTCGGCCGAGATAGCTTTTTATCGTGTTATTGATAATTTCATTGTCAGAGCAAAATACAGACATGTAACGGCCTCAATAAAAGCGAGAATGCACCCATGATATAGATGATGTCATAAAAGTATAGTGCTGACCTATACCTAAGTCTAACTACTGTTACCCCATGATATCACTTATAATTTTTTCATGAACAGGACAATTTATAAAAAAATTTAAGAAAGTAAATTTTAAAAAAAATTGTTACAAATTGATTTGCCAACCCAGGGATTTACCCATAATTTTGTTCCTGTTCTGTCAACTGAATTTAGGGTGTGTGGTGCTAAGCCATGCGCCCTAAAAGCAGTTTCCCCATCATACTGCACATTGCCTATACGCTGCCTTTCCTGCAACGAACAACTAGAAATGCCCATCATTCGGCGCTGGATAGTAAATAATCCATTTTCCCTTATCAACCTCCGTCGTCCTTTGGTATTCATCGTTGTGCTTTTCTTGCCGTTCTCCTATTTTTACAGACGGCGATGTGGCGTTGTGTAAAGAGGCGGCGGCGAAGCTAATGTTTTGATAATATTGCTATATCGAATCCTATTTTGCTCGTCAGCACAGTCTGGCAGGAGTGGTGATGAAAGTCCGTACTAAGGCTCGTCGTGAGGCCATCGTTAAAACGGCGGCGCAGCTTTTTCAGGAAATGGGCTATGAGCGCGCCACCATGAATGAGCTGGCGAAGCGGGTTGGCGGTTCCAAGGCTACGCTGTATGGTTATTTTTCAACCAAGGAAGCGCTATTTACGGCCGTCGTTCGTGAACATGCGACCATGCATTTGTCCGAGGCAACGGCAGAGTTGATGACGGATGCTCTGGCATCCGAAACGCTGGAAGTGCAGTTGACGCGTTTCGGCGAGCGCATCCTCTATGTGCTAACCAACGATAGCAGCGCCATGGCGATTTATCGGATGGTGGTTGCGGAGGCCGGACATTCCGATATTGGTTCTCTGTTTTATGAGTCAGGCCCGAAAGAGAACGTCGATAAACTGTCTGAGCTGATGGCGGCGGCGATAGCGCGTCAGGCGCTGAAGCCGGGCGATTCGCGTGTACGAGCATTGCAGTTTCTGGCGCTGCTGACGGCAGAAATTGATGACCGCATATTCCACCGTCATTTACAGCCAATCAGCCTCGAACGCATCCGCGAAATCGTGGGGAATGCGGTCAGTATGTTTATGGCTGGGGCAGCGGCGTAAGACACGTTCCTTTTCTATCCGGCATCCAGCGGGTCGCCGTTACTGCGATCTGCTCCGCTAGCCGCGTGATGACCTGCTGCTGAGCCTGCAACATCGCGGTATCACCACTCGCTACCAACTCGGTGAACTGGCTTCGGCAGAGCAGGCGGGTGCGATCTTCTCCCCCAGTAGCGCTAAGGCTCCAGTCGGCGTCAAACGTCACAAATTGGCCGGGCCAGTTATCAAATCGTCGAACCTGTAGGTGGATTCTGACCACTGGCGTTTCTGCCGCACGTTCCAATCCTGAAACATCCTGTGTGTTGAGACGCTGCGTCAGCTCGGCGGAAAGCGCGGTGCGAATTTCTTCCCCCAACGGACTGAGCCAGCGCTCGTTATCCAGCACGAGGGCACCACTGTTACCCTGTCTGATAACGAGCTGTGACGTATCAATTTGCGCTGGTACGCCAACAGGCAGCACATCAATGAAAAAGGAGGCGGCGTGCGCTGTAGTTGCAGCCGATGATGCTGGTGCGAGCAGGGTGTGATAGTGCACCGGAGGCGATGTGCAGGCGCTCAGTAACGCGATAACGACCAGCGGGCAGAATGGTGCCACTCGTTTCATTTTGAGGATCCTTTTTGAGCCGCGGTGTCGTGAGTTAATGTTGATGCCGATGGGTCATTCGAGCGTCCTTGTAGCAGGGACTCTGGGTGGCGATCGATCTGTTCAGCCAGATTGCGCAGGGCGCGTAAGGTGCGCTGAATTTCCTGTAATGACTGTGTGATGCCCAACTGCAACGGCGAATCCTCTTCCAGCATATCCTGTGCGCGACGTGTGGCCTGCTGCATGTGTTTCATCAACCGATTGGCCTCTGGCAGCGTCTGCCCGTTAACCTGTCGAAGCGCTTTATTGGCTTCTATCAGCGTGGTGTTCATGTTGCGGCCGATAGCATCCAGCGGCATGTTATCGATCTTGCCGATGATGCTCGCCATCTGTGTCTGTAACCGATCGAATCCCCCATTGACGGTAGGCAAAATCAGCGGGCGAGCGTTGGTATCAAACGGCACTTTTGCTGCATCGGGCACAAAATCGAGTGAGATATAGAGCTGCCCGGTCAACAAATTGCTTGGCGCAACCTGTGCTCGCAGACCGTGTTCAACCAGATCGCGGGTAAACTCTGCCGTTTGCTGTTCGAGCGACGCCGCCTGCTTTGGCAACTTATCCAGCACGTTACCGAGGCGGTTAGGAAACACCTCAATACTGACGACCGTAGGGAAGCGATAGCCTGTTTTACTGTAATCCAGCTTAATGGTGGTCACGTGGCCGATTTTGACGCTGGAAAATTCCACGGGCGCGCCGATCTCCAGACCGTGTAACGATCGGTCAAAACGGAGTTTGAAGAGGATAGGTGGGCCATCAGGTGGCGATAAGGCCGATTCCTGATCGCGTGCTAGTTGGTAGGTGGTCAGCGGTTCCGGTCGGGCGATAGCGCTGTCCAGATCGGGGGTGGAAAAAGCGATACCGCCCGCCACGACGGCGGCGAGAGTTTGTGTTCTAAGGCGAAAGCCGTTGGCGTCAACGGAAAGATCCATCCCACTGGCATTCCAGAAGCGAGTATTCGGCGTAACAAACTGGTCATAGGGAGCATCAATAAAAACCTGAAACTGGACACTGCGACCATCGTTGTTCAACTGATAGGACGCAACGCGACCAACGGGGATGCGACGATAGTAAATGGGCGAACCGCTATCCAGCGACCCGAGATCATCAGCCTGAATGACAAAACGGCTGCCCGGCATACCGTTAATCACCGCAGGAGGCGACTCCAGACCAGTAAAGCGAGTTTCTCCCTGCGTTGATTCACCCTTATCGGCGCCAATGTAAGCACCCGAAAGCAGGGTATCAATCCCCGTTACGCCGCTGATGCCGACGCGCGGACGAACCACCCAAAAGCGGCTATCGGCATGAGCCAGACTGTCCGCATTTTTATTGAGCAGCACCGTGACGAGAACTTGTTTACTGTCCTGACTGAGCGTGATGTCTTTTACGATGCCTACGGCTACATCTTTATATTTGACGACGGTACGATCGGCTTCAAGACCCGCTGCGCTCTGAAAGGAGATCACGATTTTCGGCCCGCTACCTGACCAGGTGTGAATCAGCATGGCGAGCCCCGTTAGCATAGCGAGTGCCGGTACCAGCCAGATTAATGAGATTCGCCAGCGTTGGCGGATAATTACCGGATCGCTGGGTTGTTCGTGGATCATTTTTCATCACCTTTCCAGATAAGACGCGGGTCATAGCTCATGGCAGACAACATGGTCAGTATCACCACCAGCCCAAAAAAAAGAATGCCGCTGCGAGGTTCCGCTTCACTCAGGGGAGGGAATCTGACCAGCGCCGAGACGGCGGCAATGACGACGACATCCAGCATGGACCAGTAACCTACCCATTCCGTTAGCCGATAAAGCGCAGCACGCTCGGCCATCGCCTTGCGGCTTTTTTGGTGTGACATGAAGAGCAGCAGACCGAGAATCAGAAATTTCATACAGGGAATGACGATGCTGGCGATAAAGATCAGCAGGGCAATGCCGTAGTCGCCGCTGTGCCAGAAATCAATCACGCCGCTTAGGATGGTGCTTTCGCCTCCCAACCCGAACAGGCGGGTATACATCACGGGCAACACGTTGGCGGGGATATAGAAAATTAGGGCCGTGACCAGTAGCGCAGAGGAGAACGCGGTGCTGTCCTTGCGGGGAGAAGTCAGCCGCGATTGGCAGCGTGGGCAACGTACCGCGTCATGTGGGTTTGCATCATGCAGGCAGACGAGGCCGCACAGCGGACAGGCGACCAACGGTAACGGCTGGTCGGACGGATTACTTTTCATGGCTGACCACGCTACGGTTACTGTCCGTGGGCACCAGCGACCATAACGGGCGAAGATCGAGACTGTTGACGACAACGAGCAGCAACATCAGCGCCGCCAGCGCCCAGCAACCTGCTCCCGGCATCACCTGCATAAAACCGGAGAGTTTGATGGCGGCGATCAGAAAACCCAACATCGCAATCTCCAGCATGCTCCAGGGACGAAGCCACAGCAGTATCTTCATCACGGGAATAAAGCCGGGGGCACAACGATCTTTATTAGCGAACATCAGCACCCAACCCGTCAGGATGATTTGCAGAAAAGGCGCCACAATCAGGATAAAAAAACAGCCTATCGCCAGCGGTAAAGTCGCACCGTTAGCCAATGCGAGCGCCGCTTGCCAGAGTGTTGCCGTATTCTGCAGTGCATGGAAACTGACGGTCAGCACCGGATAGCTATTCGCGATAAAAAAGACAATAGCCGCCGTTTGTATCAGCGCCAGTCGATGCCCGGTATTGATCCATCCTGACCGATAAAGTGTGGCCTGACAGCGTGTGCAGCGTGCTGCCTCTCCGGGATTTAACGCCCGGTAGCGGTGCACGCTGTCGCAGTGCGGACAGATAATTAAGTGGGGGTAGATTGTCATCATGCTGTTCCGCACCGTGTGTATAGGTTCTTCTTCGCTTACTTCAGCATGTCGGCCAGTTCTTCCGCCGCTTTATCGATACCGACTTCTGCGGCGCTCAGTGCCCCCACGCTGGCGCTGACGTTCATGGCATTTGGATACTGCTTCGCGATATAGGCATTGAGCAGTTTGTTGGTCGTCGCATCATAAATTTCAACGGCATAGTTCACTGATCCATTGAGCAGGCCTTCTTTACCGCGAATGGACTGCACGATGTTGTAGGGGCCGCCAGCCAGATCAAATTTGGTAAACGTACCGGCAACGGGTGTGGTGGTATCGGCTCCCGTCAGCGTCAATTTCAATCGCAATGTGCCAGGGGTAGATGAGGTCACTTCATTGAACCGTGAACGTAAGGTTTTGCTGAACGTATCTTGCATATAGGCGGCCAACGACTGTCTGTCCTGCGGTGACATGTCGTTAAATTGGTTATCGCTTCCCTGATAAATGCTGACGGGATCGATGATGATGTGGGTGTATTGCTTCCAGTCGACAGGCGTGGTGTAACGATAAGGAATGCGATCCGCGTGCTCACCTGAGTTTTGCGCCAATTGCGAAGACGATGCGATACCGCTGTAGCGCACGGGTGAATTGCTCGCGCAACCTGCGAGTATGACAGCCAGAGCCAATACGATAGGACGTGCAACTCGGGATAATGTGAACATATGAGAATCCTGTAAAAAGAACTGCTGAATAGCGTGATGACACGCCGCCTTAGCCACATGACGTCCGATAGCGCCAACCGTTTACTGCCGCTATGCGTAAATGGCGGTATAGGTATTCTTTATAAAACTGAACTGTACGGTATGTTTTTAGTTTTTTATGGCTTCGATGTCAAGAGGGCGTGAGGTTTTCTTCTCAGGCAACATTTCTGTCACGATTTGGGATAAGGAGTTGGCAAATTCTGCCGATAGTAATGATTCAGGGAATGTTATCTATACCTAAAGGATGCTAGCCGACTGTTATACTGAAGAGGGCTGATATCCGTCTACTGGTCCGATGATTGCCATCGTTGGACGATGAAGTTGACACAATTGACAAGTATTTTACGTTTGACGCTGGATAAGATTGAAGAACACGACTATCACGTACAGTGGAGCGGCCAGATGTTAGTTCATGTTTACTCACATCTCGAATGTTGCCTGATTACGCTATACCTATAAATAATGACTCGCACTGAGGAAAGCATGGATAATTTTCAAAAAGAGATTGATGAGAGAACAAACCTTACCTCTGCTAATAAATTCGAACTCTTATTATTCCAGCTGGGCAAATCACCTGAAGGTGGCAAATCTGAGCTGTTTGGCATTAACGTGTTTAAACTGCGTGAAATTGTGCCAATGCCTACGTTGACCAAAGCGGCTGGCATGAAATCGCCGATGCTGGGTATGGTTAACATTCGTGGGCAAATCATTCCCGTTCTCGATCTTCCTGCTGTGGTCGGCAGTGCACCGGATACGAACCTGAACATTCTCCTTATCACTGAGTATGCACGCAGTACGCAGGCATTCGCGGTGGAATCGGTAGATGATATTGTTCGTCTGGAATGGAGCCAGGTTCTGGCTGCTGAAGCGGGCGTGAGTAGCTCCTATATCACCAGTATTGCGCGCCTTGATAACGACAAAGACAGTAATCGTCTGGCGCTGGTGCTGGATGTTGAACAGATTCTGTTTGATATCATTCCTGGCGATCGTGAAACTAAGCTCAAGAACGCAGAAGAGAAGATCTATCCCTACACGCCTGGTGCGATTGCGATTGTGGCGGAAGATTCCAAAGTTGCCCGTTCGCTGCTTGAGCAGGGGCTAACCCAGATGGGTATTCCGTTTAGTATGCACATTACTGGACAGGATGCCTGGAACAAGATTCGACTCATTGCGCAAGAAGCACAGTCAGAAGGGCGACCTATTTCGGACAAGATCTCACTGGTTCTGACCGATTTGGAAATGCCGGAAATGGATGGCTTTACGCTGACAAGAAATATCAAGCGTGAAGAATATCTGAAGAATATCCCCGTGGTGATTCACTCTTCACTGTCTGGTAGCGCGAACGAAGATCACGTACGCAATGTTGGTGCGGATGCTTACGTCGCGAAATTCGAGATCAATGAACTGTCGACGGCGATTCAGACTGTGCTGAATAAAGTGAAAGTACGCCGCTAATTAGCAGAGCGCTCGTATAACAACATTCGGCCTTTGCCTCCTCCTTTACGGGAGAGGGCAGAGGCCGATTTTTTTCGTCTCTGAACGCTGCTAGCCACCGACGCTTATCCTGAGAACACACTTTCTGGTTACTGAACACGCGGGAACCAGAAAAACGTAACTGTCAGAAAAGTATGACTATCAGAATGAGGGTGATCCCCGCATAGTAGGCGCGGCCCGGTTTGTTATAAGTAGATGCACCTTTCGCTTCACCGATTTCGCGTGAAAAAGCCCGCTGTTGCATTCTGTCATCAGCACTAAGGGTTAATCGGAATGCCGCCTGTTGATCGACAGGCGGCGGAGGATTAATCCAGATCGGATGCCTGATGGCGTTCGGCAACCTGTTCTGACTCTTCGCCCCATGTGCGGTTGACCTTCCGACCGCGAATCACCGCCGGACGAACAGCAATCTCGTCGGCCCAACGAATCACATGCGTGTACTCGTGTACGGACAGGAACTCCCCAGCGGAGTAGATCGCGTTCTGTACCAGCCCGCCGTACCACGGCCAGACGGCAATATCAGCAATCGTGTAGCTATCACCAGCCAGATAACGGCTCTCTGCCAGTCGACGGTTGAGAACATCCAGTTGGCGCTTAGTTTCCATCGTGAAACGGTTGATCGGGTATTCAAATTTTTCCGGCGCGTAGGCGTAGAAGTGCCCGAATCCACCGCCAACGTAAGGGGCGGAACCCATCTGCCAGAAGAGCCAGTTCAGGGTTTCAGTGCGCGTGGCGAGGTCGTTCGGCAGCAGTTCACCAAATTTCTCGGCCAGATACACTAGAATGGAGCCGGACTCGAATACGCGAATCGGCTTGTCGCCGCTTTGGTCAAGCAATGCGGGGATCTTTGAGTTCGGGTTGACGTCAACAAATCCGCTGGAGAACTGATCTCCATCGCCTATCTTAATCAGCCAGGCATCGTACTCGGCACCCGAATGGCCCAGCGCCAGCAACTCCTCCAGCATGATGGTCACTTTCACGCCGTTTGGCGTCGCCAGCGAATAAAGCTGAAGCGGATGCTCGCCAACGGGCAGGGCTTTTTCGTGCGTCGGACCGGCTATCGGGCGGTTAATATTGGCGAAAGCACCGCCGGAAGACGCGGGCTGCCAGACTTTTGGTGGCACATAGGCTGGAGACGTAGCCATTCAAAAACTCCTTATGCATGAAAAGAGAGCGAGTTAAGCCAACACCATAACAAACTCACGCAGCTCGCTGATACCGTTCTGTTCTATCTCTACCTCATATTGATATAACGTGAGAGCGGCACTGTTGAGCTGCCGGACGGCTCTCATTACGAATTTATGCTGTAATGCCTCCACGCATTTTAACCGCGAAGAGGGCGCTCGAACATCCTACTTATCCACACCGGCTGTCGCCTCATTAAGTAGCATGAGATAGCGTGAACTCGAAATGTTCCTGCCAGTGACAACGCAGGCTGTTTTACGTCCCCCAATCTCCTTCGCGTAGCGAATGGCTCCCGCGACGGCTGGCACCCCCGAAGGTTCGACAACATGACGGTGAAGTTCGAGCATTGACAGCATTGCGGCTTTAATTTCAGCTTCTGATACCGTGAGCACGCGATCGACACGGTCACGAACCAGCGGCCAGGTCATCGCACTGGGCTCAATATAGCCGCTAACGCCCTCAGCGATGGAGGGAGCCAGATCGACGGGAAGCGTTTCACCGGCCTCTTTCCAACGGGCAAATGTCGGGCTGACTTCACTTTGTATGCCCCATACTTCGATAGCGGGGTTGATTGCTTTCACTGCCGTCGCAATCCCTGAAATAAGCCCGCCGCCACCGATATTCACTAGGATTATCTCTGCATCCATCCAGTCTTCCATAATCTCAAGGCCGACGGTGCCGCCACCAGCAATCATATGTGGATTGTCGTAAGCCGAAA
This sequence comes from Pectobacterium peruviense, assembly GCF_002847345.1. GTDB lineage: Bacteria > Pseudomonadota > Gammaproteobacteria > Enterobacterales > Enterobacteriaceae > Pectobacterium > Pectobacterium peruviense. The sequence goes on along the minus strand of NZ_LXFV01000003.1, from coordinate 117,751 downwards.
CGAAGGTGGCGCCAGACTGTTGCGCTGCAGCTATTGCCGCCTGCCTCGCTTCTTCGATGTCATCAAAAAATGAAATGCGGGCACCACAACCTTTCATGGCCGCGACCTTCATCGGGTCGGCTGAGCGTGGCAAGAATATGGTTACGGGGACACCTGCCACTTGTCCGGCATAGGCGAGCCCTAATCCGTGATTTCCTGCCGTTGGGGCGATGACGCCAACGCGGCGCTGTTCTGCATCCAGATTGGCAAGAACGTTTGCCGCCCCCCGTAGCTTGAAGCTACCGGTCTGTTGGAGGTTTTCCATCTTGAGCCGAATTTCTGCACCAACAAGAGCGGATAATTCCTGCGAGCGGTCTAGAGGCGTTCTGCGTATCGTCGTTTTAATTTGCTGAGATGCCGTGTAAATATCTTTCAACGTTACAGAGTCGGTTGCTCTTTGGTATTTGCTTGTCATAGTATTTTCCTATCAACTGTATATGGAAATAACTATATAGGTGTTTGGCTATATGAACAAGCATGCAACGACAGCCGCCGATCTACTACGTGCGCTCGGTAATGAGCAGCGGCTCATCATTCTGGAATGGTTGGCTGATCCTCGGGCACATTTCCCGGAACAGCAGGATGGCGACTTGGTTAAGGACGGGGTATGTGTAGGGTTTATCACTGAGAAAATTGGCCTGAGCCAACCGACCGTCACCGGCCATCTTCAATATCTATCGAAAGCCGGAATTGTCACATCGAAACGCATCAAGAACTGGGTGTTCTACAAGCTCGTCCCTGAGCGTTTAGACGAGGCAATCGCCGTATTGTCTGATCTTGCGAAGATTGCCGCGCGTCACCATAAACCGTCAGAGTAAACCGTTCGGCTATTGATTTTATTATTCGTGGTATTGGCAGCAATATTTAACTGCTCGATTTCGTAACGCGTGTAGTTAGCGCTGTTACCGCACTGGCTGCGGTAAACAATGCGATGATCCATGCCATCGTCCACGGTGTCCCATCGCTTAGTAGTGCAAGTAGCAGGGAAGAAATAATGCCGCTGCCGTACTGTAGCGACCCGATTAATGCCGATGCCGAACCAGCAATGTTTGGCACCGCATCAAGCGCGGCGGCAGTTGACGTTGCGGCGATGATGCCGTTCATCGAAAAGAACACAAACACGGAGATCACAATCAGGGGTATTCCCCCGATATTCAGTTTTGTGCCGATAGCAAGAATGAACGACGCGACGGTTGCGATCAGCACGGCAAATTTAAGCAGCGTCTCAAGTGGATAGCGCTGAACCAGACGACGATTTACCACGCTCATGCCCATCACGCCGACGATATTCAGCGCAAATAGCCAGCCGTAGTGCTGTGGATCGACACCGAAGTAGGTGATGTAGACGAAGGCCGAACCGGTAATAAAGGCGTAGGCGGAGACATAATAGAGTGTCAGGCATAAGGTGAAACGCATGAAGTTAGCGTTCGTTAGCAGTGCATAATAGTTGCGAAAGGCGCTGGGCAAAGAAGCTTTTACTCGCCTGTCTTCGGGTAATGTCTCAGGTAGCCAGCGCAATGAAATCAGCATCATGATGCCAATAATCGCCAGCAGCCAAAAAATGGCATGCCATGACGTTACTTTGATCAACTGCCCGCCGAGTAGGGGCCCAGCAATCGGGGCAATCGCCATCACGATGATTAACGTAGAGAGCATTTGCGCCGCACGTGTACGACTAAAGAGATCGCGGATCATTGCGCGGGCCAGCATTGGGCCGGTACATGCTCCCAGCGCTTGAAAGACACGCCAAAAAACAATGTGCGATATATCCGTAGACAGTGCACAGCCTACCGATCCGATGATAAACAACACCATACCAATAAATAGCGGTATTCGGCGGCCCAGATGGTCACTTAACGGCCCCCAAACCAGCTGCGCGATGCAAAAGCCGATTAAAAATCCGGTGATGGTGAGTTCGGCATCGCCTTGTAAATCTTTTGCCATGATGGGCATGGCGGGTAAATAAATGTCCGTCGATAAAGAAGTAAATGCCATCAGTGCACTGAGAATGGCAATGAAAAGTAGCCCTGAAGTTTTTTCTGAGCGCGTCTGAACGTGAGTCATATCTATCCGTCTGGTTTTACATGCTTTGTATTATCTTACCGGGATTGCATCCGGTGATAATCGTGCGCCACAGGATAGACGTTATGAATGACACTCATAAATCAGCGGTGATTTAAGCTGAGAAGGGGGACGTAACCCCCGTAAATTAAAAAGACGTATGTTTAGCGTGTTATCAGGTAACCCGCTTCCACCTTGGCAGATGGGTGAAAGTAAGGACGGTAAGGATCATTCCGCCAGACAGAAAAAAGGTCAGTTGCATCCCGTTAGCGAGGGAAGCGGGCGTGGCATGGGTAAAATCCTCCGTTCCGACACCTAACGCGAAGACCTGTCCCATGACTGAGGCACCTGCGATCAGCCCAATATTGCGCGACAGGTTAAGCAGACCAGAGACCGTACCGCGCTGATTATCAGGAACATCGGCAAGAGTCGCGGTGTTATTTGCAGCCTGAAAGAGCTGATAGCCTGGCGTCAGGATAATAACGGAAAGGATATATCCTGTGACGCCGAGCAGAGGAGGCAAGATCGCCAGCATCAAGGTGCCAGTAACTACGAGGGAGAGTCCGGCGGTGAGCGCGCGTCCAAACCCCCAGGTATCGACCAGTCGGCCTGATGGAATTCCGCAGAAAATCGCAATAGCAGGGCCAATGGCCATAACAACCCCCACCAGCGTTTCTTTCAAGCCCAGACCCGGACCAAGATAGTAAGGGCCGACGATTAACGTCGTCATCATGACGGAGGTGACGGCCGCATTGATAGTGAGATTCGACAAAAGCGTAGGGTTCCGAATGAGTGATACGCTTTCTGCGAGAATCTTTTTCTTAACCGATGCGATTGGCAACAGGGTGAAAGCCAGAAACAGGACGATCGCCACCAGCGGGATCTGCACCCAGAATAGGCTACGCCATCCCGTTGTCGTAAGAAGAAATCCCCCGACAGAAGGGCCGAGTGCAGTACCCAGTGCGGACACCGTTCCCAGTACCCCCATCGCACGCCCGACATGTTTCTCACCGGCAGTTTGCCTCAGCAGCGCCATGCCGAGCGTCATCAGGAAGGCCGCGCCGATCCCCTGAAGTGCTCTTGCCCCGATGAGTTGCCACAGATGGGGCGCAATGGCACACAGCAGTGACGCGACAGCAAAGAGCACAAGGCCTGCAATGAAAACGGGCTTCAGCCCATAACGATCGCCAAGGCGGCCTGCGATGACAACCGAGATCGCCATGGCCGCAAGATAGGCGATGACAACGGCCTGTACCTGTGAGAATGGCGCAGAAAACACGGCCGTCAGTGTCGGAAGGGCAATATTGGCGATACTTGTTCCCAGTGAAGCAGACAGTATCGACAGTGCCAGTGTGATAGTGATCCCTGTGTTGCTCTTCTCCGGCTCGTCCGAACGATTAATTACCATTTTTTATCCTTGTCAGAATGTGGGTTCCAGAGGATGCTACAAAGTAAAGTCGACTTGAGGTCAAGTATGAAATTTCTGGATATTGGCGACGTCTCGGAAAAGAGCGGGATCAAGCCTTCAGCGTTGCGCTATTACGAAGAGATTGGGCTGATTGCTTCGGTATCCCGGCACGGGCTCCGGCGGCAGTTTTCTGAAGATGTACTGCTGCAACTCAGACTGATTACGATGGGAAAATCGGCAGGGTTCTCACTTCAGGAAATCGCTGGCATGTTTAACAAAAATGGGATGCCAGATTTGCCTCGCACCGCGCTTCATCAGAAGGCTGACGAAATCGATCGGCAGATCGATGAACTACGAGTATTGCGTGACACGCTGCGGCATGTTGCCGACTGTTCTGCGCCATCGCATATGGAATGCCCAACTTTCAGGAAACTCGTTGAAGTCACGCACCGAAGGGGCCAGACGCGTGAAAAGACGAGCAGCGCAGTCACTCGAAAAGTGCCGCAGAGTAAGACAAATAAAGTTTGATACTCCGTCTTTGGCATGCCGCACCACTTTTATGCAACCGGTTTCTTATTTCTGTTCACGCTTTCTTTTTTCCTCTAGAATTTCTGCCGTTCGGGTCGCGCTGAATCAAATCAACATCAGGCGAACCCTCGACGATCGTCAATAAAGAATCATCATCGATAAAGGATAAGTGCCATGAGTGAAAGATTTCCGCACGGCTTTATGTGGGGCGGTGCCACCGCAGCTAATCAGGTCGAAGGGGCCTACAATGTTGACGGCAAAGGGCTGTCGATTGTGGATGCCATCCCCGGTGGCAAAGCGCGTTTAAACATTGTGGCTTCCGATGCGTTTGATTTCACTCTGGATGAGCAGCGCTACACCTATCCAAACCATAAAGGCATCGATCACTACCATCGCTTCCGCGAAGACATTGAGCTGTTTGCCGAAATGGGCTTCAAATGCTATCGCTTCTCCATCGCCTGGACGCGCATCTATCCGAATGGTGTTGAGCAACAGCCTAACGAGGCGGGGCTAAATCATTATGAGCAGGTCATTGATACCTGTATTGCCCACGGCATTGAGCCTGTCATTACTCTCTCTCACTATGAGATGCCGCTGCATCTTGCTACCACCTTTGGCGGCTGGAAAAACCGTGAGTTAATCGGCCACTTCGAGCGGTTTGCCCGCACGGTGCTGGAGCGCTTCGGCCACAAAGTGAAGTACTGGATGACCTTTAACGAGATCAATAGCGCTGCCCATTTCCCGATCATGAGTCAGGGGTTGACGGTGCAAACTGGCGCGCTGGAACCGCAGGCCAAATTCCAAGCGTGGCATAACCAGTTTGTCGCCAGCAGTCTGGCGGTGAAAATTGCGCATGAGACGAATCCGCAGATCCAGATCGGTTGTATGATTCTGTTTGCCACGAATTATGCTTATGACTGTAACCCCATCAACCAGTTGGCGGCGCTAAAAGAGACGCAGTCATTTAACTTCTACTGTGCGGACGTGCAAGCGGGCGGTAAATATCCCTACTACGCGAAAAGCCTATGGCAGTCGCTGGGGGTCACGCTGGATATTCAACCGGGCGATTTGGAGTTGATTAAACAGCACACCGTCGATTACATCGGCTTTAGCTACTACATGTCTTCCACCACTTATAAAACTGACCCAGATGCGGCGGCGGCTCACGGCAACCTGCTGGGCGGTGCGCGTAATCCGTTCCTGGAAGCCAGCGAATGGGGATGGGAAATCGACCCGGTGGGGCTGCGAATTGCGCTCAATCAGCTGTACGACCGCTACGAAAAGCCGCTGTTTATCGTCGAAAACGGGCTGGGGGCGGTGGACAAGCCGGATGAACGTCACTATATCGCCGATGATTACCGCATCAACTATTTGCGCCAGCATATCGAGGCAATGGCAGGCGCGATTGCTGACGGCGTTGAACTTATGGGATACACCCCATGGGGCTGTATCGATCTGGTCAGCATGTCTACTGGCGAGATGAGTAAACGCTACGGCTTTATCTATGTCGATCTGGATGACACGATTTCCGGCAGCGGCAACCGCTATAAGAAGAAATCGTTCCACTGGTATCAGAAAGTCATTGCCACTAATGGCAGCGATATCCGCTAAATAAAACGTTCCCGATGCGGAGTGAATAGGCATCGGGAATGTTTTTCACTTGGGTAACTCAAGCCGCATCGTGTTCAGATCTTACAATCTGGTACAGTCTTAAAAATTACAGGTATAATTCCACACATTATTCAATTGGTTTAGATACGAAGATGACAAAACTCACCTTACAAGAGCAGATGCTAAAAGCTGGATTAGTGACCAGCAAAAAAATGGCTAAAGTCCAGAGAACAGCTAAAAAGTCACGCGTTCAGGCTCGTGAGGCAAGAGAGGCTGTGGAAGAAAATAAAAAAGCACAACTTGAGCGTGATAAACAGCTAAGCGAACAACAAAAACAAGCCACTTTATCTAAAGAATATAAAGCTCAGGTGAAGCAGCTCATTGAAATGAATAGAATCATCCTTTCCAAAGGCGATATTGGTTTTAACTTCACCGATCAGAATTTAATTAAAAAAATCCTGGTGGATAAGCTAACTCAAGCTCAACTGATTAGCGGCCGTCTTGCGATTGCTCGCTTGGTTGTTGATAGCACTGGTGAGAGTGAATACGCCATTATTCCCGCGATCGTAGCCGATAAAATCGCGCAGCGAGATGCGAGCAGTATTGTATTAAACAGTGCGCTGAGTCAGGAAGAGCAGGATGAAGAAGATCCGTATGCTGATTTTAAAGTGCCTGATGATTTGATGTGGTAATTAACGTTTTGCATATGCTTACGCATGAAAAGCCCTGAAGGGCTTTTCATTACGATGTTATGTTCAGTCAGTTCTTGAAAAATGCAGTGTTATTCTAGACCGTTGCCAACACTTTTCCTGCCAGCCTGACTGGATTATGTCCTTTCGTTTACCCGTTTTATCGTATCTACACGAGTGCTTTTTTGCTGTTCTGGTTATCTGCCATTCGGCGAAACGTTAACGTTGAGAAGAATGCAGGCGTGTACGATGATTGCCGCTAGCACTCTGATGATGGGTAAATCAAATCAGGAGAACGCAAGATGTCTGATCATCCTAAAATTGCTCTTATTGGGCCGGGTGCTATCGGTACCACCATCTCCGCAGCATTGCATGAAGTTGATCGAACGCCAGTCCTTTGCGGACGCACCGCGCACCCGCAGTTAATTTTGCGTCACGATGATGGTGAAATTGTGGTGCCGGGTCCGGTATTGAACAATCCGGCGACTATTAGCCGTCCGTTCGATCTGGTATTTGTCGCGGTGAAAACCACTCAGGTAGCTGATAGTGCAAACTGGTTGGCCGTGCTGTGCGATGAAAATACCGTAGTATGTGCTCTGCAAAATGGTGTCGAGCAGAAAACCCAGTTGGAACCTTTTGTCAACGGCGCAAAGGTGCTGCCTTCGGTAGTTTGGTTCCCGGCACAGCGCGAGCCGGATGCCTCAGTCTGGTTGCGTGCTAAACCGCGCCTCACTCTGCCGGATGTGCCGCAGGCAAAACGGGTAGCCGATGTGCTCAATGGCACACGCTGTGCGGTTGAACTGTCAACCGATTTTACCTCCATTGCATGGCGTAAACTGCTGCAGAATGCGGTCGCTGGTCTGATGGTCCTTGCTAATCGCCGCGCTGGGATGTTTTCACGTGGGGATATAACTGAATTGTCACTAGCTTATCTGCGTGAGTGTCTGACGGTGGCGCGTGCGGAAGGCGCAGTACTGAACGATGACGTTCCGCAGGAAATCGTTGACGGTTTTCATCATGCCCCTGCGGATTTAGGCACCTCCATTCTCGCCGACCGCCAGGCAAACCGCCCACTGGAGTGGGATATTCGCAACGGCGTGGTACAGCGTTATGGTCACTTACATAATATTTCTACGCCCATCAGTGACGTGTTAGTGCCGCTGCTGGCGGCAGGGAGTGAGGGGCCGGGTTGACGCTGTTAACTGCAAGGGAGGGGGGTAAGACAGAATCGCCGCAGGTTTGAGCGATATACGGTTCCTTCGCAATCCCGCTCCTGCAGCCCGTTCACGACTGACCGCCGTGTTTCACTTCGTGTCACTTATGCGTTCATCTGGCCGACCCTCGCGTACCAGAAATTTATCGTCCAGACTTAAACCAAAGACGTAGTCTGCGCAGGCATTGTGCTTTACACTGCGCGCTGCAAAAACTGAGTAGATAAACGATTAAGTAGGCGGTAATGGCGATGAACGGAACGATCACAACCTGGTTTAAAGATAAAGGTTTTGGCTTTATCAAAGATGAAAACGGTGATAACCGTTATTTTCATGTGATTAAGGTCGCCAACCCTGATCTGATTAAGAAAGATGCGGCGGTCACTTTCGAACCCACCACGAATAACAAGGGGTTGTCAGCGTATGCTGTGAAAGTTGTACCGGAAAGCAAATACATCTATATCGCGGGCGAGCGCCTTAAGCTCACGTCGATCAAGTCTTATCTGGTTTACAGTGAAGAAGTGCCTGCCGATACCCGTATTGACAAAGAAAATACGGTACTGTCTGTGGGGGTACTGATGAGCAGTATCAGGCCGAAATCAGCCGCTAAGCCTGATGAAATGCGCTCGCTGAAAAAATTGGCAATCACCACCTTTCAGGGAACGACGTTAATCTTCTCGGAAGATGAGATAGACGTGGATGCCACGGTGAAACTGCTCAAGGTCTAAAATAATTCGGACTGACTCTATGTCGAAATCCTATGCTGCACATAAGCAGGGTTTCGGCATCGCTAACTGACCTCAGTGCGCCGTGATACACGGCTCTTTCACAAACGCCACCAGCAACTCTGGGAACGACTTATGAATAATGAAGTATCACTTAAATATTATGACATCGCGGATGAGTATTCGACGGAATCAGCAGAGCCGGTGAGCGAGTCAGAACGTGAATCCGTGGCACGCTATTTCCAACTGCTGATCACCCGTTTGATGAATAACGAGGAAATCAGTGAGGATGCTCAGAAAGAGATAGCTAGCGAAGCGGGTATCGACGAGCGACGTATCGATGAGATCGCTACGTTCCTGAATCAATGGGGCAATGAGTAACTTCTTTTAAAGCCATTTGGAACGGATTCACGTTAGCGCTGTTCTGCCTGAGTTCCGCTTTTACCCTACAGCCAGAATCTGCGAAAAAATCCCGCTTAAGTTTCCTCAAGCGGGATTTCTAAATTTGGGTTCCTTGCTGGGATTATGTTTGCCAGCAACCATATTCTATCTATATCGCCGACTGGCTCGTTTGTGGCTGTAACTGATAAATCCATGCCGTCATCTGTTGGCCTTCTGCCGTGGTAACAAGAACCTCAACGCGATCGTAGCCCTCTTCAAATTTATCCAGCATTGGCCAATGTACTTCAAGGTTATCGGATAAAAACAGGTAACCGCTGACATGTGGCCCGTTATCATCCAGTACGATCCCAGGGAAACCCGCAGCAGCGCCCCAGCCACTCTCATGAAATGTGCCTGTCACGTAACCGGGCAACCATTCTCCGCCAATCCTTTCCAGAATATATGCATTAACGTGACCCAGACGCAGTGTACCGTAGACAAATAAGCGTTCCATTTTCCTTCGTCAATAAAGCAATAAATACCCACAGAGTGAAGAATAATGTTCAAGTTAGGATTTAATAAAACGGTTCGCAACAGGTTTTTCATGATTGGAGTATTAAGCGTAAATCACTCCCCAACATAAGTCGTCACCGAGGATGAAGGGCCCATATGCTGACCTGCATGCACCGGTTCACGACAACAGCGTAGTAACCTCTGTATCGTGGCATCAAAGGATAATTAGGTAATGAAGATGGTTTTTTAGATAGGTGTTAAATGAACGAACTTGATGAAACAAAAACAGAATAGCAAAAATCCCGCTTAAGTTCCCTTAAGCGGGATTTTCTAAATTTGGCTCCTCTGACTGGACTCGAACCAGTGACATACGGATTAACAGTCCGCCGTTCTACCGACTGAACTACAGAGGAATCGGTTAAGTGCGGTGGATAATAGCGGGAGCGTTTCGGGTTGTCAAAGACTGTTATGGTTCAGTGCGTTTGATTGCCGAACTAATAACCAACATATTGAAATTATTGCTCAAGTTGAGCGCTGAAAAGCAATGAGATGTGCTGATTGACAGGCAGCTCTGCACCCTAAAATAGCAGGAATTGCTTTAAGATGGTGCAGATTGGTATTGGCGCGAGGGCTGGTTCCCCATATAACATCGGGACGTTGGTTAGCAGAATCATTGCTTTTCCTTATTTTACCTGTGGCTTATCAATGAGGTATCACTTTTTCTTAGGTATAGGGGCATAATATGGCGCGCTTTTTGCTACCTCTTTAGGGTAACTACTCAGGAGGCAGACATGAATCTTAGACGGCTCAAGTATTTTGTGAAAATCGTTGATATCGGTAGCCTGACACAGGCTGCTGAGTTGCTGCATATTGCACAACCGGCGCTGAGCCAGCAGGTCGCGACGCTGGAGAGTGAACTCGAAAAACAGCTGCTGGTACGGAGTCGACGTGGTGTTACGCCTACCGAGGCAGGGAAAATTCTTTATTCTCATGCACAGACGATATTGTCACAGTGCGAACAGGCAAAGGATGCGGTGAGTGGCGCACGGCAATCAATGAGTGCGTAAGCGTTAGTCATAGAGCCAGCCATTTCCCGATGGCTGGCTATCAATCCAGTTTTCTTGCTAGGTATTCTGTGGAATTGCATGTCTTTTTTGTGATTCTTATCACAATACCCATTGTGATATCGAATTTCTTCCAAACAATGACGTTGCTCTTAAAAATAAAATGGTTTTTTAGTTTTTTTACTTATTTGGTTTATTTATCTGCAGTTCCATTTTATTGCCGCAATGTGAATATGATTTCCTTAAAATGGTAATAGACACTAGCGGTCAGGCCATTCACAGTGTTACATTAATCTTCGTTATGTTTTCTCTAATCCTGTGCACCAAAGAACAGGTGTTGCCTTATGGGTGTATGACGGTTATTTTTTTGATTAAGGAGTTCAAATGAATAATATCCTCTCTCATCTTTTAATAAAGCTGGCAGAAAAAGAAGTTGGAGAAAAAGCGCTTAACGCGAAGATTGAATCGTTAGAGATGCTGATTTCCGTTATTGTTTCAACATTTGATGATAGTAAAATCAATGAGTTAAATAAAAAAATTGAAGGTGTGGTTGCTGATGCTTCGCAGAGGAAGGATGATCATAATCACTTAGCTTTCGAACTATTGGCAAAAAACATCAATCGAATCACAACCGTTTCATTACGGGAATAACTTTCTTATATATCAATGGTGACGACATTAATTGATCGCATATTAATTTCCCCACATCAATTGAGAATTGTTTATATCCAATAATAGAGAATACTTGTGCTATGCGTGACTTTGCTGAAAAAAATTGAAGGCGCCGACGTTGTCCGCGCCTTTCTTGCATTTATACGCTTTACTTCACGTCAACAGCCTGCTTTTTTCGACGAATAAACTGATAAGCAATAGCCAGAACAATAAACCACAGCGGCGTAACAATAAGCGCTTGGCGTGTATCTGGCTGTAATGTTAACAGTACAATAACAAAAGCGAAAAAGGCTAGGCATACCCAGCACATAACAATACCCAATGGCATTTTATATGATGACGCTGCATGTAGCTGAGGGCGTTTTTTACGGTATATCAGGTAAGAGCACAGGATGATGCTCCAAATGAACATGAATAAAATCGCGGAGACGGTGGTCACCAGTGTAAAGACGGTCATCACGTTCGGAATCAGGTAGATCAGCACTACGCCCGAGAGTAAACATATACAAGAAAACATCAGCCCGGTCGAAGGAACCGCGCGTTTAGAGAGCATGCCGAAGCTCTTCGGTGCATCACCTTGTTTAGCGAGGCCAAAGAGCATGCGACTGGTTGAGAACACGCCGCTATTGGCTGAGGATGCCGCAGACGTCAATACGACGAAGTTGATCATACTGGCGGCGGCAGGTAAGCCAACAAGGACGAACATTTCTACGAAAGGACTACGATCCGCAGTAATTGCCCCCCACGGAGTCACGGACATAATCATGATTAACGCAAAAACATAAAACATGATAATGCGAATCGGGATGGCGTTAATTGCACGTGGCAGCACGACTTTCGGATTTTTAGTTTCAGCAGCGGTTGTACCAACCAGTTCGATACCGACAAATGCGAATACGGCTATCTGGAACCCAGCAAAGAAACCACTTATCCCTTTAGGGAACATGCCGCCATCATTCCAAAGGTTGTTAAAAGAGGCGACGTTTCCTGATGGGGAGGAGAACTGCATCATGACCAGTGCGACACCAACCACAATTAACGCAACGATAGCGACAATTTTTATCATTGCGAACCAGAATTCCATCTCACCAAACAGTTTTACGGTTGCCAGATTTAGCGTTAGTAATAGCAGAACGCAAAGCAGGGAAGAGACCCACTGCGATAAATCGGGAAACCAGAACTGAGAGTAGGCACTAATCGCTACAACATCGGCAATTCCGGTTACGACCCAGCAGAACCAATAAGTCCAGCCGGTAAAGAATCCCGCCCATGGCCCGAGTAGATCAGCAGCGAAATCGCTGAATGACTTATAGTTGAGATTGGAGAGTAATAATTCTCCCATTGCGCGCATGACAAAAAACAGCATAAAACCAATGATCATATAAACGAAGATGATCGAAGGGCCAGCCATGCTGATTGTTTTGCCCGAGCCCATGAAGAGCCCAGTACCGATTGCTCCGCCAATGGCGATGAGCTGAATATGACGATTAGTCAGATTCCGTTGCAGTCCCTCTCCCTGTTCAGGGGCAAGGTCTGCGGTTTCTTTTGATTGTTCGACCATGTCAGTACACTTTCCTGTTTCTGTCTGTGATGTTTTTTTATGAGCTCTTTGGCGGCTCTCGTTTGCGAAAAATCTAAACGAATAAGATAGCGCAACCGCAGTACTTATTACAGCGGATGTCTGAGATAGCCAGGCATTAAAAAGGGCAGATAATGATGTAAGGTGATGCTGTATGTTTTTCGCCCTAAAATGAAGGAGAGATAAAACGATGAAAGGCATAGATATATAGGCCGAGCAGGTTAACAAAATTGCCAACTGCTAACAATGCTGTTATCGCGTGTAAAAAATTAATATGAAGTATTTGACAGGTGCGCTCTGGAGGAGAATAATCCCCCCGTTGGGTCGTTAGCTCAGTTGGTAGAGCAGTTGACTCTTAATCAATTGGTCGCAGGTTCGAACCCTGCACGACCCACCAACAATTTCAAAGAGTTATAGTTTTATTTTAGACTTGTTGTAATTATGTTTTCTTTAGTGTGTTTTTTATTAAAATATATCCATTCGTTAATATCATTGTATTTTTTTATTAATTCCACATTCCTTTTCTATTTATTTCATTTCATATTTATCTCGATTTCCTCGTTGAATAACTACGATAATCTCTGACGTGTCTTTTATTCATATGGCATCTAACGTTGAGTGAAAATATAACGTGGTTTTTAATATCGCTTAAAGATGCTGCATTGCGTAACGAGAATGTGTCCCATGCATCCCGAAGAGTGGTGAGAAAGTGCTATGCTTAACAAACGGAATAGTCGACAGATCGTATGATGATGTTGCGAGTTGCATGCACAGGGTTGTGTCCACATCCACTAGGGGCGGCGTTTAGAGGTAGCGGAAGTTTCCTGGTTAGCCATAAGCAAGTTTCTGCTTGATTTCGGAGGTTTATGTGGGATTCGAAAAATTACTGGCTGTCATAGAAAAAAGTCACCAGGATCCAAAATCGGTTATCTCATTGTCTGAACTAAGCCAGGCAATCCATGAGATAATTTGTACCGAAAGTTCAAAAGAGTACAAAATAAATGAGTGCTTTACTGAGTTGAGGGAGCTGGTTGATGAAAGAAAAGCACTTTCCAGGAAGCAGTTCCTGGATAAAGCATTGGTGACGGAATTAACGCAATATAAAAAGAAAGAAGAGGCGCTACTTTTGAAACTCATGAGTATTGGAAATAAATAGACGAGAGTCTCTATTTTTTAAATCATAACGATAATGTTAAATATCACTACACCGCCAGATCAAATTACCGAGATGGCGGTGTAGCAATTAGTGCTATTTGCGGTAGCTAGTTTTGATTTGTTTAATCGTGTTATCAAAAACGGCCGCTTGCTCTGTATCTTCCAATTGAGCAATGTATCTTTCCATATTGATGATAACTTTACCGGCGTCTGCCTGGCCGATTGCTTTTAATAACAGCGTAACCATAGCCTTCAGGCAGGTGACCTCATGGGCCAGTGTTTCAGCGGATGCGGCAGTAGAAAAATCTGCGTTGCTCATGTTTTCTCCTCAACAAGAAAAAGATGTTTTCTTTCGCCTGCTGCGGGCGTCACCGCTGGCACGACAGGCAAAACCAGATAGGCGGGAGTATACCATAAAGCATATTATGGATTGATATTATTCGTGGATAACGCCATTTTAGTGACTGTTTTTTATGCATTTAATTTATTAATATAGCGTCTATATTTTGGGCGTCTTTTTGTGGCAAAGGCTATAGATGTGTTTTGTTTAATACATATGATGTTCGCTATGGACGTTTTTCCCTGAATATATTATTTGTATAATACAATTGCAGGCGATGATGAAATTCCTAACAACACTTCGCTTACAATAGTGACTTTTTATTGACATTTAAGATGAGTGTCCAATTGCATGCCATTTGATTGGCGTTGTTTTTCATACATTTTATGCCGTAGAACTGTTTATACCGCGCGGCGTATTTGAAATGTTAAGAGTGTGATCAACATACACCCTCAGGTTAACGATATATTGTTATGATCGGGAAATGCGCTTTATTCCTTCTCGGTATATTTTAAAATACATATTCATATAAATCTGTGTTCATTATTTTTTGAAACCAACGTAGTATCACCTGCAAGCAATTTTTCATGTAAGTGTTACTCCCTTTTTTGGAGAATTATTCTTTGATTAGCGTTTTTCTTGTTGATGACCATGAACTGGTGCGGGCAGGGATACGACGCATTCTTGACGATATCAAAGGTCTAAAAGTGGTTGGTGAGGCATGTTGTGGAGAAGATGCTGTCAAATGGTGCCGAAGCAATGATGTTGATGTTGTTCTGATGGACATGAGTATGCCGGGCATCGGTGGCCTTGAAGCAACGCGTAAAATCTTGCGGTTTACTCCAGATATAAAAGTCATCATGCTTACGATTTATACGGAAAATCCATTACCCGCTAAAGTGATGCAGGCGGGTGCTGCAGGATATGTCAGTAAAGCCGCTGCCCCTCAGGAAGTGATCTCCGCCATTCGAGCAGTACATGCAGGTAAACGGTATATTGCTTCTGATATTGCTCAGCAGATGGCATTAAGCCAGTTGGAACCGCAGACGGATGCGCCGCTTGAGTGTTTGTCTGAACGCGAATTACAGATTATGCTAATGATAACGAAAGGGCAGAAAGTGACTGAAATCTCAGATCAGCTCAATCTTAGTCCTAAAACAGTGAACAGCTATCGTTACCGCATGTTCAGCAAGCTGAATATCAACGGTGATGTAGAACTGACGCATCTGGCTATCAAGCATGGACTTTTTACCGCGGAGACATTGTTAAGTAGTGAGTGAGAGTTTCGATGCTTCGGCATTTTTAAAAACGGTAACGAGCCAGCCTGGGGTCTACCGTATGTACGATGCCGGCAATACGGTCATCTATGTTGGTAAGGCAAAAGACTTAAAAAAACGACTTGCCAGCTATTTCCGCAGTCATGTTGCCAGCCGTAAAACCGAGGCGCTAGTCAAAAGCATCAAGCATATTGATGTCACGATCACGCATACAGAAACTGAAGCCTTACTGCTAGAACACAATTATATTAAGCTGTATCAGCCGCGTTATAACGTCTTGTTACGCGACGATAAATCCTATCCCATGATCTTCCTGAGTGGTGATGCTCATCCACGCTTGACGGTTCACCGTGGCGCTAAGCATGCGAAGGGTGAATACTTTGGCCCATTTCCTAACGGAAATGCCGTGCGCGAAACGCTAATATTGCTGCAAAAACTGTTTCCGATACGCCAGTGTGAAAATAGCGTATATCGCAACCGCTCTCGCCCTTGTTTGCAATATCAAATTGGTCGCTGCCTTGGGCCTTGCGTGAGCGGTTTGGTTAGCGAAGAGGATTATCAGCAGCAGGTTGAGTATGTTCGCCTGTTCTTGTCTGGCAAAGATCAGCAAGTATTGAATCAACTTATCTCGCGGATGGAGTCGGCCAGTCGTGACCTGCGTTTTGAAGATGCCGGACGAATACGCGATCAGATCCAAGCGGTTCGGCGGGTGACGGAAAAACAATTTGTTTCCGGTGACGGAGACGATTTGGACGTCATTAGCGTTGCTTTTGATGCTGGTATGGCCTGTGTGTATGTCCTTTTTATCCGACAGGGAAAAGTGCTTGGCAGCCGGAGCTATTTCCCCAAAGTGCCTGGTGGTACGGAATTGGGCGAGGTCGTGCAAACTTTTGTCGGTCAATTCTATTTACAAGGAAGCTTGGGCCGAACGCTTCCTACAGAAATTCTGCTTGATTTTACCTTACCTGATAAAGACTTGCTGACGGAATCCCTAACGGCGGTGGCGGGGAGAAAAGTACAGATTCAGACGAAACCCCGTGGCGATCGTGCTCGTTATCTCAAATTGGCGCGAACGAATGCTGCCACAGCACTCGTTACGAAATTGTCTCAGCAATCCACCATTCATCAGCGTTTGGCTGCATTAGCCAACGTATTGCAGTTGCCAGAAATCCACCGAATGGAGTGTTTTGACATCAGTCATACTATGGGGGAACAGACTGTGGCATCCTGCGTGGTATTTGATGCTAACGGCCCGTTACGTTCGGAATATCGTCGCTATAATATCAGTGGCATTACGCCTGGTGATGATTATGCTGCTATGGCGCAAGTCCTCCAGCGTCGATATGGTAAAGCGTTAGATGACAGTAAAATACCGGATGTCATTGTGATCGATGGTGGGAAAGGGCAGCTCGGTCAGGCTCAAGCCGTGTTTGACTCCTTGCAAGTATCGTGGGATAAAAATAAGCCTCTGCTGCTTGGTGTTGCGAAAGGCAGCGATCGTAAAGCCGGGCTGGAAACGCTGTTTTTTGAGGCGACCGGTGAGGGCATGGCCTTGCCAGCTGATTCTCCGGCGTTGCACGTTATCCAGCATATTCGCGATGATTCGCATGACCACGCGATTGGCGGGCATCGCAAGAAGAGAGCAAAAGTAAAAAATACCAGTACGCTGGAGCTTATTGAAGGTGTCGGTCCTAAGCGTCGCCAAACCCTGTTAAAATACATGGGAGGGTTACAGCCTTTGATGAATGCCAGCATTGAGGAGATTGCAAATGTTCCAGGAATTTCGCATGCATTGGCAGAAAAAATCTTCCATGCATTGAAACACTAGGGACAATGTAGCAACATACTCCTAGTATCCACTCCAGCCAGATAGTTACCTAAGCGCTATGCAATTTAATATACCGACGTTGCTTACCCTGTTTCGTGTTGCTCTTATTCCGTTTTTCGTGCTGGCGTTTTATCTTCCATTCGTCTGGGCACCGCTGCTTTGCGCGCTGATCTTCGTGTTTGCTGCCGTAACGGATTGGTTTGATGGTTTCCTTGCCCGCCGCTGGAAGCAAACCACGCGTTTTGGTGCCTTCCTCGATCCTGTTGCGGATAAAGTGATGGTGGCTGTCGCTCTGGTGTTAGTTGCGGAATATTATCATTCCTGGTGGATTACGTTGCCCGCAGCAACGATGATCGCACGGGAAATCATTATTTCAGCATTGCGCGAGTGGATGGCTGAAATTGGCAAGAGAAGCAGCGTTGCCGTGTCGTGGATAGGGAAGGTTAAAACCACGGCCCAGATGATGGCGCTTTTTGCTTTGTTATGGCGGCCAGAACGCATTGTTGAAGGTATTGGCGTTGTGGCGTTGTACATCGCGGCTGTGCTGACTTTCTGGTCCATGTTTCAATATTTGAATGCCGCGCGCCACGATTTGCTTGAACCTTGATCGAAGCGCCGTAAAAACCAGCAAACGAATGCAGTTGCTTGATAATTCTGTTGACTCATCGCGTCAGGTCAGTAGAATGCACCGCATCAACAGCAACGCTGGTTTGTAAGAAGTTAGATAAATCAGTAAGTTCTGTGTTGCGGGAATAGCTCAGTTGGTAGAGCACGACCTTGCCAAGGTCGGGGTCGCGAGTTCGAGTCTCGTTTCCCGCTCCAATTTAAAGCATCGGCATTTGCGGATGTTGGTTAGTAAGACCTGAATATTTTGGCGCGTTAACAAAGCGGTTATGTAGCGGATTGCAAATCCGTCTAGTCCGGTTCGACTCCGGAACGCGCCTCCAATATTTATGCCCGGGTGGTGAAATCGGTAGACACAAGGGATTTAAAATCCCTCGGCGTTCGCGCTGTGCGGGTTCAAGTCCCGCCCCGGGCACCATTGATTTAGGCTAATAAAAACAATTAGTTATATAATATTATACGCCACCGCAAGGTGGTTTTTTTGTGCCTGAAAGTCCCTTTCCTAATATTCTTCCTAATATAGTTTTTGTGTCAGTGCTAGATATGCACTATTTTGACTTTTATTCTGACCATCAGCCACTAGAACGAACAGCATTTTACAGTTGTATCTGTCTGTCACTGCCGATGGTCAAATGTCCTGATATTGTCTGTTTCTCTGCGAATAACCCTAAATCTAAAAGATCTTTCGCCATCTTAAGAACGTCTATTTTTGAATTCGTGCCTGCTCGACGGCCAGTCGTTCTACTGCTCTCGCGCGGAGTGTAGCCAGCTGTTTGAGTAGCCCTTCTGCATCCACCATGGGGTGCGGTTGGTTGGGTTGACGTACTTTCAGCTGATTTTGTATTTCAATTTGGCCGTTACTAAAAGGATGGGCGGTGAGATGGACTGTAATCGGGTGCTTAGCGTCTTCCACCATCTCTTTGATACGGTCGATACTTCGGATGTAGGCCTCAACCTGTTGCGGACCGTCGATAGCATTTAACCCTAACCCGCCAATAGTCATCGCGTGATAGGTGTTATTTCCTTCTTTGACATCAAATACATAAGATGTGGTTCCCCAAGTGTGGCCAGGGGTAATGTAGGCGTAAAATGTGGTATCACCCACCGACAAGGCACTGCCGTCTTTGACCAAAATATCAGTGGTGGCTGGGTCAGGCATTGTCCATGCGTTAGGTTTCCCCTGTGTTTTGTTTGCATCCGCTTGCGCTTCCTTCCATCCTTTCTCAGACATGACAAAACGTGCGTTGGTGAACGACTTGAGTTTAGATACGCCGCCTACATGATCAAAATGTCCGTGTGTTAGCAGTACCATTTTGATATCTGCTGGCTCGACGCCGATTTTTTTAATGTTATCGATAAGTTGATCTGTAAATTCCCCATACAGCGTATCTATGAGCACTGGGCCTTCGCTGGTTTTGATGAGCCAGGCCGAGACCCAACAAATGCCGACATAATAAACATTATCAAAGGCCTGGTAAGGTTCGACAGTCTGAGCCTTTGCATCATTCAGCCAACTCCCAAGTTCGGCAGGCATTTTCCCGCTGTTTCCAAATTGGTTGAAAAGTTGGTTGATCGTTGAGGATGGGCCGCACCCTGTCAGTGAGGTGGTAGCGGGACTGTTTGTTTTTGTACCTTTTGTTTCTGTGCCTTGTGAGGGAAATGTGTGAGCCGTAGCAGCCGTGCTGATTAAAAGTAAGAAAGCGGCCAAGGGCGTAAGACGTTGGTTTTTCATTCTTTATCTCTTGTCTGGATAGTAAAACTCGGACTATAGTTGCAAAAATAGGATGAATAAATACGAAGTAATGCAAACTAACGTTGCATATTTCGAACAATATGAGGGCTTATGGATCGCTTTGTTGCCATGCAGGTATTTGTTGATGTGGTTGAGTTAGGGAGTCTCACTGCCGCAGCGAACAAACTGGATATCTCACGGGCCATGGCTACGCGCTATATCGCATCATTGGAGAAATCATTTGGTGTCCGGTTATTGCATCGTTCCAGTCGCAGTTTGGGGCTGACCAGTGCTGGGAGCGAGATTTTGTCGTATTGCCGACAAATTTTAGCTCTGAATGATGATATTAGTGCGGCCCTTGAGAGTAAGAGCCAGGAGCCTAACGGCCTGATTCGGGTTGCAAGCAGTATCTCATTTGGTCAATCCTATCTGGCCGATGCGATGAGGCGCTATGCTTCCCAATATCCCAAAGTTGCTGTCGAAATGGTGTTGAAGGATGCATCAATGAATCTGGTGGAACAGCGGATTGATCTGGCTATTCATGTGGGTGACAAGCTCGATCCGAGTGTGATTTCACGCCAGCTGACCCGATGTGCTTCTGTCGTTTGTGCCACGCCCGATTATTTGGCACGTAATGGAATGCCCCAGCGGCCAGACGATCTCAGGCAGCACAACTGCTTGTACCACACGCGTTTTGGCAATGTCTGGCGTTTTCAGAGTCCATCGGCTAACGGTGAGAATCTGGCGATGGATGAAGTCGATGTCACGGGTAACTTTGCTGCGAATGATAGTATGGTGCTTTTGCATACCGCGCTTGCGGGCGGGGGAATCGTTCATTTACCCGCTTTTACGACAGCTCCTTATCTTCGCACCGGCGCACTGGTTCGCATTTTGGCGGACTATTTATTACCGGAGCTGGGCGTCTATGCGTTATACAGTTCACGTAAATATTTACCGACCAGTACACGAACCTTACTGGATTTTTTGCTTAATGATTTAGCAAACGACAACGTTGATGACGCTAAGAGGCCATCTGTGTCTCGATCACTGACGGCCTGATATATGGCGTTAGAATAGGCACTGATGGGCTACAGGCCTATATTCAAAGCTTTAGTTGAGAGGTTGGAAAACGGGGTTGAAGATGAAATGGCAGATTGGTGTGGTAGAAAACCACTCTTTTAACCGCCGTTAAGAGACGGCGATAAATAGCCAAACGGCTGTTACTGAATTTTTATCTATTTGTTTTTTCGACATAAAAACTTATCTTTTATCACGCCATCAAAGAAACGGCCTTTAGAGACGACAGCGTCAGAAATAAACTTTTTGTAGATGGATTCAGGCACGCCAACATATTGATAGATATCTTTGTTATGAAACGCTATCTCGAGGGTGTGTGTTTGTGGGTCATACCCAATGGAATCAATTCGTGACGATGAAACCTGCAGTCGCTGCAATGCGTGTTCCTCCCTTGTGTAAAATAAGTTCAAAGTATAAAAAATTTACTGCATGACGCCTTGTCGGCGATCATGCTTATTTATGGTTCATCGCGGGTTAGCGTGAAAAAATAGAAAACGGCAGTCAGCATGTTTAGGTGTGTATTCGCCAAAACACATCTTAATCTCCAGACTGCTGCTGCCATGAATGCTAACCTGACTTCACGCTTCTGGAAAGCGTTTGATGTTGAGTCCCACACCAAAATTGCCCCATGTACACGCGTAATCATGCTCCAGCCAGTGAGTCAGTGGCGATGGGCATGAATATCGCGCTCGTTTGGTATACAAATAACGATGTTGCCTCGTGAGCGGCTTCGCGTAATTCTGAGCCAAATGAGACAATTCTGCGGCGAGTGCGATACACTTCGACCATCTTATCAATAGGGTACGTTAGCGAATTATTTGGCGTGAGCATTAAACGAGTAGCAGCCTGCCTAGCCATTTTTTCTATGATGATGCTGTTTATTGCCCCCTTGATTTCAAAATCACTGGTGCAGCTATCGGCCTGTCAGGTATCCGCCCATCACATGCCTGCTGCGTCTCAGCATCACCATGGCGTAGATGATCATGAGACATGTCATCGCGGCAGTACGCCGCATAATCTGATGATGTCCAGCGTCGGTCTTTCGCCGATGGAGGACATTGCCTGCGGATACTGCCAGCTTCTTGTGCATTTACCGTTCATTCTTTCGGTCATATTGCCATTGCTCTGGTTGCTATTATCCGCACACCGGCCGACGTATTCCCCTAATTTTGTTTGCCCAACGTTATTCCGACCCTATTGCCCACAGCGTGCCCGTGCGCCTCCCGCGACGGTTTCTTTGCTTTGAATCCTTTTAATTAACGACATCCGTCGGCGTACTTCCTATGGTCGGGCGATCCCTCCATAGGCGTTCTGCCGCATGTTGTTATGGCATAAGAAACCGTAAGGCAACACAATGAAAAAAATTGAATTTGTATACACGCCCGCCGCTTCTCTGGTGCTGGTGGCGCTATCCTCTTTACCCGTGATGGCCCAAAGCGATCACGATCATTCCGCTTCTCACGCTATGCTGAATGATGATGCCGTGATGGTGGTGACTGCCCCCGATACTTCTCCTCTTACGCTGGTGACCTCGCCGAAAACCCCGCGACAGCCTGTCCCGGCCAGCGATGGCTCGGATTATCTGAAAACCATTCCCGGGTTCTCGCAAATACGCAACGGTGGAACGAATGGCGATCCCGTTTTCCGGGGCATGTTTGGATCGAGGCTGCGTATTCTTTCCAATAATGGTGAGATGTTGGGCGCTTGTCCGTCACGTATGGATGCACCGAGCTCGTACATCTCGCCCGAAAGTTATGACCTGTTAACCTTTACTAAAGGGCCGCAGACCGTACTTTGGGGGGCGGGAAACTCAGCGGGAACCGTGCGATTTGAGCGGACGCCGCCGCGTTTTGATAAGCCGGGAATACAGGGCAATGCCAGTGTGCTGGCGGCGTCAAACGATCGTCATGATGAAAATGCTGATGTCAGCTTCGGGAGTGAAGAGGGCTATGTTCGACTCATTGGTAATAAATCACAGTCGGGCGATTACAAAGAGGGTGATGGAAAACGCGTGGCATCAAAGTGGGATAAATGGAATGCGGATGTGGCGCTCGGCTGGACGCCAGACAGCGACACACTGTTGGAGCTGACCGCAGGCAAAGGGGATGGAGAAGCGCGCTACGCTGGGCGTGGCATGGATGGTTCGCAATTTAAGCGTGAGAGTTTGGGCCTGCGTGCCGAGAAATCCAATATAGGGAACGTATTCGATAAGCTTGAGGCGAGTGTGTATTACAACTATGCCGATCACGTTATGGATAATTACACGCTGCGCTCACCGGGTGGTATGGGGATGATGAGCATGCCAATGGCCAGTCAACTGGATAGAAAAACGGTTGGCGGACGGATGATGGCAACGTGGATATGGTCCGATTATGAGCTGAAAAGCGGGGCGGACATGCAGACGAATACGCATCGCCGTTGGAGAAATGATGGCTGGAAGAAAGATGCGCAATTTAACACCTATGGTGTCTTCAGCGAACTTACCTGGCAGGCCTCAGGGCAGAGTAAGGTCATAGGGGGAACGCGTATTGATAAAACCAAGGTCGAGAATGACACGGGCACTGGCGTGAGCGAACGGCACGATACGTTACCAGCAGGTTTTATCCGCGTGGAGCATACGCTGGCCGATAGCCCAGTAATGCTGTACGCAGGCGTTGGCTACACCGAGCGCTTTCCTGATTATTGGGAGCTTTTCTCACCAACCTATGGGCCGGGCAGAACGCAGAGTGCGTTCGATCATGTTAAAACCGAGAAAACAACCCAGCTTGATATTGGCGCGCAGTACAGCGGCGAACGTCTGAGCAGTTGGGTCTCTGCCTATGTGGGACGGGTTAATGACTTTATCCTGTTCCGCTATGATCCGATGAATGCCAGGATCAGCGAGGCGGATAATGTTAATGCGACCATCGTGGGAGGCGAAACGGGATTCAGCTATAAATTAACGGATAGCTGGAAAACGGACGCCAGCCTGGCGTATTCCTGGGCGAAGAATACAGATGACCATCGGCCGCTGCCGCAAATTCCTCCGCTGGAAGCGCGCTTGGGATTATCGTGGGAAAAAGGTAACTGGAGTAGCACGGGTTTGCTGCGCCTGGTGAGTCAGCAAAATAGGGTGGCGATTAGCGAAGGTAACGTTGTCGGAAAAGACTTTGATAATAGCCCCGGCTTTGCGATTTTCTCGGCTAATGCGGCGTATCGTGTTAACCAATACGTCAAACTGAGTACGGGTGTCGATAACTTGTTTAACACCACTTACAGTGAACATCTCAACCTTGCAGGTAATAGCAGTTTCGGTTATTCAGCCAACACATCCGTAAACGAGCTGGGTAGAACCTACTGGGCGAAGGTGAATGTTACCTTCTAATTTAACGTTGTAACGTATGGATAAACCGCACTGTGGCCATTTTTTGACGGATTACAGTGCGGTTCTGGGAGTGATACGCTGCGTGAAACTCGCACTTTCATTTTATCTGCGAAGATTAGTCTCAATTATTTCGATGAAGGCTGACAAATCCCGAGTGCTGAACTATTTTCATAAGTAATTATCACGTTACGGAGGTTGATATGGGATTTTGGCGCATTGTACTGACTATTCTTCTGCCACCGTTGGGCGTGTTATTGGGAAAAGGGATTGGTGGGGCGTTCATTCTGAATATTATTCTGACGCTGTTGGGTTATTTTCCCGGTTTGGTGCATGCGTTTTGGGTGCAGACAAAAGACGATGGAATTTAATGGCTGAAAAAGCTGAACGACGGTCATGACGAAATAATGGGGAGGCAACATGCCTCCCCATTATATTTTGCGAACGTGCGGGACAGGCAATTAATAATAACCAATCAGTTTCCACCACACTAAGCCGACGATAAAAATCAGGGCGACGTTAAACGTGACGATGCAGAAATTGATTTTATAGAAACGGTGACGTTCAAAATATCCCTGAGCAAAGTAGATAGGGCCAGGGCCTCCGCCGTATTCGGTATTTCCCCACATCAGGTTGCTAAAAATCCCAAAACAGATGGCGACCATCATAGGCGGCGCGCCTGCGGCTATGGCGGTGGCGGCGAAGGGCGCATAAAGCGCAGCGACGTGCCCAGAGGCGGTAGCAAATAGATAATGCACGTAGATATAGAGGATGCCGAGGATAACGAAGGTTTCCATCGCGCCGAAACCCTGGATGGAATTCCCTAGCTTAACGGTCATCCACTTAATAAAACCAAGGTCAGACAACCCTGCTGCGAGGCTGATAATGACGCTGAACCAGATGACTGTATCCCAGGCTGCGCGATCGCTGAGGACGTCTTTCCACTGGACGGCCTGAGTGACGAACAGATAGGCAACTAACGCCAGCCCGACGGACGTGGCAGAGAAACCGGTGATCAGGCTGGTGCCCCAGCCGAGCAGCGCGAGTACAAAGCCAAACGCCACTTTTTTCTCTGCCGATTTCATATTCCCCAATTCCGCCAGTGATCGGCGTCCCATCTCCTTCGCTTCTGGTGTTTTTTTCAATTCCGGGTTCAAAATTTTATAAACCAGCAGCGGCATGAGACAGAAGCAGCACATTGCTGGTACGACAGCCGCAATAAACCAGCCGCCCCAGGTAATATCCACGCCTAATGAGGTTTTTGCCAGACTGCCAACGAGCGGGTTGGCCGCCATGCCAGTGAGGAAAATTGCGCCAGTGATCGGCGTAAACTGAAAGCAGACCATGATCAGAAAATCCCCGATCTTTTTACCGCTAACGCCGGGTGTTGAGCCTAATACTTCATTAATTGAACGTGCGATGGGAAAGATAATTCCGCCCGAACGCGCGGTGACGGATGGCATAGCGGGTGCCATGATTAGGTCGGATACGCCCAGTGAATAAGCGATCCCCAGGCTGCTTCCGCCGAATAGTGACAGCATTTTGTAGGCGATGCGTTTTCCCAACCCAGATGTGACAAAGCCCAGAGAGAGGATATAGGCACAAAAGATGAGCCAGACGGTGCCGCTGGAAAAACCGGCCAGCGCTTTAGCTTCTGTTAATGTTCCCGTGAAAATGGTGATGCAAAGGACAAGCAGCATAATCGCGCCCGACGGCAGAGGCTGCGTCAATATTGCTGCGATAGTGGCGGCAAAAATCGCGAACATATGCCATGCCTGTGGCGTAAGGCCATCAGGAACCGGAGAAAACCAGATAATCAGGCCCAGCAGGAGAGGAATAATAACTGCGACTATTTTTTTCTTGGTGGATGATTCGGATGACATAGCGTCTCCTTAATCGTGCAATCAATGGTTATCCGCTATCGTTCCCGGCAAAAGAGAGCCTGCCCAGACGCGTTATTATCTTGCGTCTGGGGAATATCGATCTCAGTCTGAGAATTAGGGAGATACTGGATAATTACCGGTGATGACTACTTTCTTTCCATTTTATTTACTACCTGGTCAACCATTTCAGGGGCGCTCCCCAAATAATTGACGGGGTTGGTCAGGTCTTCGATTAATTTGGGATCGAGGCGGCTTGCGACGCTTGGCATAGCATTGAGAACATCGGCCAGCGTGCCGCCTTTCTCATTTACGATACGGCAGGCATCGTAGACGATGTCATGCGCTTCCTGACGACCAATATACGGTGCCAGCCCCATCATCACGGCTTCTGCCACAATCAGGCCATTGGTCATATTGAGATTTTTCAGCATCATCTTCTCATCAACAATGAGGCCGTTTAGCATGAACTTGGCTTGATGAAGTGCGCCCGCAGAGAGAATGAAGCTTTCTGGGATGGCGATCCACTCCGCATGCCAGGGGCCTGTGGCGCGTTCCAGATCTTGCACCATCGCATCCAGCATTAACCCAGCCTGTTGGCGAACGCCCTTGGAACAGGCCAGCATCAGTTCGCTGGAAATGGGGTTGCGCTTTTGCGGCATGGTGCTGCTGGCTCCGCGGCCTTTGACAAACGGTTCATACAGTTCGCCGAATTCGTTGGAGGCCATCAGCATGACGTCATAGCCAATTTTCCCTAACGAACCGGTGATGACCGCCAGCAGGTTGACGGCTTCTGCAAACCCATCACGAGCCACATGCCACGTTGAGGTCGGTACGCCCAATCCAAGCTCTGCCATCAGCGCTTTTTGCACCGCGAGTCCTTTGTCACCCAATGAGGCCAATGTCCCTGCGGCCCCCGCGAACTCGCCTACCAGCACGCGAGGGCGCAGTTGTGCAAGGCGCTCGGCATGGCGATCGAACATATCCAACCAGATGGCGGCTTTGTAGCCGAATGTAATCGGTAGTGCCTGTTGTAAATGAGTACGCCCAGCCATTGGCGTATTGCGGTAACGCACGGCCAGTCCAGCCAAAATAGAACGCAGCGCCTCGATATCTGCGTCAATTAACGCGAATGCATCACGGATTTGCAGCACTACAGCGGTATCCATAATGTCTTGGGTCGTTGCGCCCCAGTGGACATAACCGCCAGATTGGCCGGCTTGCTTGGAAATCTGGTGTACCAGCGGCAGGATAGGGTAGCCCACAATTTCTGTTTCGTGGCGCAGTAGCTCAAAATCGAGCGTGTCGGCGTTACAGCTGGCAGTGATTTCTGCGGCAGCCTTTTCTGGAATCACACCACAACGCGCCTGCGCATTGGCCAGTGCGATCTCTACTTCTACATATTTACGGATGAGTTCCCGGTCATCGAAGATCGCCCGCATTTCCGGGGTACCAAATGAATCACGGAATAGAACTGAATCAAGCACATTCGAAGCCATAACGCCTCCTGAAGCGGATGTATTGGTGATAAGATGCAGACCATATCCGCGATAAGATGAAGCGTGTTTACCTTGATGAGCGGCATGGACTGTGAAGTTAAATATCCGTACATGTTTAAATGTCCGGACATGTTGTATTTATAACATCATGTCCGGACAAGTTAGGGAAGCAGTGAAATGTCATTTTGTGATGCAGGGCATCAATATTGATTAAGAGCGTGAGCCGATGAAAGAACCCTTGTATAAGCGCATTGCCCGTGAACTCAGCCAGAATATAACGCTAGGCCAGTACCCAACTGGCTCGTTGATTCCCTCCGAGCTGGAGCTCTGTGAGCTGTATCAGGTTAGCCGCCATACCGTCAGGGAGGCGCTGCGCGATCTAACAGAGGCGGGTTTGCTATCCCGTCGCAAGGGCGTGGGTTCCGTTGTTGTCGATAATGATGAAAAGCGGGAGCGCAACCATCCTCTGGCCAGCCTTGAGGATCTGTTCGTGTTGGCTAAAACCAACCTGCGCGTAGTGAAGAAGATTGATGAAATCGTAGCGGATGTTGAGCTGGCACAGATTATCGGTGGCAAGCCGGGCGATCGCTGGCTGCATATTGCCAGTATTCGTGAAGACAGCCAGAAAAAGGACTCCCCGATATGCTGGACTGATAGCTACGTTAGCCCGGATTATGCCAAGGTCAAAAGTCTGGTACGCAGCGATCCGTTTGCTTTGATTAGCGATTTAATTGAAAAACATTATGGCGTGCAGGGGGAAGAAGTGCGTCAGACGATTTCTGCCGTTGGCGTTCCGGCCAAAATAGCGAAAACGCTGGGCGTTGACGTCGGCTACCCGGCATTAAAAATCGTACGTCATTATCTTGACCGCTCTGGAAACGTCTTTGAAACCACGGTATCGATCCATCCGGCAGACCGATATACCTGCTCCATTACGCTGAAACGCCAAACGGGCAACCGAACGTAATCCGCTTAATACCTTATGCTCGCTTCCTGTCTACATGTGCCTGCATGCGTAATGCAGGCTCCACGCTTGTTGCTACTGCGAGCGCACTACCTGATTGCGTCCCTGCTGTTTGGCTTGATAAAGCGCGATATCGGCGCGGTTTATCAGCATACTGAGCGTTTCTCCGGCCCGATATTCAGCAACGCCGCAGCTGACCGTTACCTGAATAATCCCTTCACGATAGGGAAGGTGCGCTATTTCAATACTCTGGCGTAGCGCTTCGGCGCGCTGTTGTGCGGCGTTGATATCGCAATCGTCGAGCAGAATGACAAATTCTTCACCTCCCCAACGGCAGGATTGATCGCTGGAGCGAGTATTGGTCGACAAGATGGCGGAGACTTCTTGTAAAACCAGATCTCCGACGTTGTGACCATACCTGTCATTGATTTTCTTGAAGTGGTCAATATCAATGAGAAGAATGGAGAGCGACTTGTGCTGTAAGGCATTTCTCGTACCGAGCCGATGGAATAAGTAATCAAATGCCTGTCGGTTCATGAGGCCGGTTAATTTGTCGGTCGTGGCCATTTGTTCCAAACGGCGCTGATATCCACCAATGGTCAACCACAGTAGAAATAAGAAGAGAATGCTGACAAACGTGCTGATACCAAGATTTTTTAGCAGCGTGTCGAATAGCCGCTTTTCACTGGGATGGCTGGTTTGTTCTACCATCAAATACCAACCGAATTCAGGAATTAACCGAGTGTTAAGGAAAACATGATCCTCGTTTGATTGGTATTCATACGCACCGCCGGGAACGGTCAGGATCGTTGTGGCAATAGTGCCCAATCCCTGCTGTTGCTGAATCTTGAGGGGGCGGTTATACGTTTCTCCATGTAAGGTAATATTACCTTCTTTATCAATGAAATAGATTTTTCGGTTATAGCGTTGCTCATATTTCTCAATAAGGAGTTTAACGCGTTCAACTGGAATACCTACGCCGGTAATGCCGATAAAGTTGCCTTCATAGTCCACGACTTTGTGATTGATAAAAATATCAAGACGCGTGTGATTCTCAGGGTCGAACGAGATATCGATGGCATAAGGCATCTCGTCTGATAGCGTGCGGTGTTGGAAATACCACTGATCGTCTTGTGAATCTTCTGAGACGGTTTTCAGGATGCGCTGTGGATCGTAGTAGCGCTTGGTTTTATCCGAAATAAAGAAAGAAAATACGGTATCAAAGCGACGATCGATTTCTCGCAGGTAGCGGAACATAGCTTGCGGATCGTTTTCGTCCTTCAGCACCCAATCGCGTAGAAAGGTGTCGTGCGCCATCAGCGATGAAATAAAGATAGGTTTTAACAAGTCCTGCTGGATTTCAGAATAGACATTATCACTGGTCAGCGGCAGAGTATTTCCTTCGATTTCTTCTTCCAATGATTCTTTAGCCACTTCATAACTGGTCCAACTAATCACCAGAAATGCGGCGAGCAGCATTGCGCCGAGTATTATGATTGCGCGTGTTTTGTCCAGCCAGCGTGAGTTATTGATGAATCCAGTCTGCAAAATAATATCCCCAGAGAATCATTGATGAAGTAGGTGAATAAGTCTCTGTTTTCACCTAAAAATTGTGGTGCAACATTTTACTGGACTGACGGCGTAACACTATTGGGTAAATGAATCGCTGACTCGTAGGATTCAGTATAGTGGTTACATTGTGGAAGTATTAGAGCAGATTGCCGGAACGTAATGTTTTGTATTGTACTGTGGGCTTTTTAAAGCTCCCTTGTCGGTTTGATTATCCGTATGGTTAGATTCAATCAAACAATAATGTTGGGTGGATGACCATGAGCCATTATTCAGCAGCGAAGGAATCGGGCCCAACAGCGCTTTTATTGATTAATAAGCATGCGCGAAATGGTGATTCCTCTGCTCGCGATGTGAAACAGTTATTACAGCAAAGCCAGATTACCCTCGTCGAACCTGATGAAAAAGAGACAGGCTCATACAGTGATATTATACGTGCCTATGCGGGGCGGGTTGACTTCGTCATTGTTGGCGGTGGTGATGGTACATTAAATTCAGCGGCTCCTGGTCTGGTCGATACCGGATTGCCGCTGGGCGTGCTGCCATTAGGCACGGCAAATGACTTTGCCCGTACGGTGGGGATTCCCAGAGATATTCGGCAGGCCATTCAGATTATTATCAGCGGTCAGCGGCGTGCGGTTGATTTGGGGGACGTTAACGGGCATCTGTTCTTTAATGTCTCCAGCATTGGGTTTTCTGCGGCACTGGCGCGCGGGCTGTCCGCTAAGTCCAAAAAGCGCTGGGGCACATTAGGTTATGCACTGGCGGCCTTTAAGCTGCTGAAACAAAGTCGTCCCTTCCGCGTTGAGATCGAACATGACGGCATCAAAGAGCGGGTTAAAACCGTGCAGGTGTCGGTGGGGAATGGGCGTTTCTACGGCGGTGGCATGGCGGTAGCACAGAGTGCCGCGCCTGATGATGGTCAGTTGGATGTGTATAGTCTGGAAGTCTCCCACTGGTGGGAAATGGTGGCGCTGATCCCCTTTATCCGTCGGGGGACGCACGGGCGCTGGCGCAAAGTTCGTGCCTTTTCCGCCAGACAGCTGACGTTGAGTACCTCAAGGCCACACGATATTAATGCGGACGGCGAGTTAATCGGCAAAACGCCCGCGGTGTTCGGGATCAGAGAAAAGGCGATTCAGGTTCTTGCGCCGCCAGCACCCAGTGATAATGGATAGACCGCAAACAAACAGGGACACCGCATGGCGTCCCTGTTTGTTCATAAAGAATGATTCAGTGGATTATTTAAATACGCGGAAACGTTCTTCAAAGGCAATATAGGTTTTCTCACCAGCGGGTTGCTCTACGGAACCGAATGGCATTTGAGCACGCAGTTTCCAACTGGCAGGCAGATTCCACTGTGCTTTGACATCATCGTCGATCAGCGGGTTGTAGTGCTGGAGTGAGGCACCAATTTTTTCCTGCGCCAGCGTCGACCACACGGCGAACTGGGCGATGCCGGTTGAGTGCTCTGACCAAACCGGGAAGTTATCGGCATAAAGTGCGAACTTTTCCTGTAGCGCTTCAATTACGCTAGTGTCTTCAAAGAACAGGACGGTTCCTGCGCCGGCGGCGAACGAAGCGAGTTTGCCTTCTGTTGGGGCAAAGGCGTCCGCAGGCACAATTTTCTTCAGTTGCTGTTTAACAATATCCCACAGCTTGTGGTGCTGCTCGCCGAACAGAATGACAACGCGGGAAGTTTGTGAATTAAAAGAGGAGGGGCTTTCATTAACAGCTTCGGTAATGAGCGCGGTAACCTGATCTTCTGATATCGGTAATTTATTACCGATGGCATAGATTGAACGACGGGCCTTGATTGACTGCAAAAAAGCATTACTCATGGTGTGTTCCTCAGTTTACGTGATGACTTACCTTAATACTGTGTCACTGATTTTTGCCGTATTCAATGACTTATCGTGCCGGATACCAATCTTTCCACTTTCTGCTTTACCCGCCGCAGACGTCGCAGCGGGGGTTTTTCGGCAGCGTAATTTCGCGAAATTGCAGCGTCATCGCATCGAACATCAGCAAACGACCGGTGGTCAGCTTGCCATAGCCCGTTAGCAGCTTAATGGCTTCCATCGCCTGCAAGCTTCCGATAGTCCCCACCAGCGGCGACATCACGCCCGCTTCGATGCAGGTCAGTGCATTGGCTCCGAACAGGCGGCTGAGACAATGGTAGCAAGGTTCATCGGGCTGATAGGTAAAGACGCTGATTTGGCCTTCCATCCGAATCGCTGCTCCGGAGATCAGCGGTTTTTTGAGCTGAAAGCCAATGCGGTTCAGGCGATTACGGATAGCAACGTTGTCGGTACAGTCCAACACTGCATCGTGCTGGCTGAACAGTTCGCTCAATGCGTCATCATCGAGATCGCCATCAACGGTATCAAGCGAAAGATGCGGGTTCATGTCGGATAACGTCAGATGCGCCGATTCGACTTTTGCCATCCCGATACGGTGATCGCGGTGCAGAACCTGACGTTGCAGGTTAGACAGAGAAACGGTATCAAAATCCAGCAGCGTCAAGTGGCCGACGCCTGCCGCAGCAAGATACTGCGCGGCGGCACAGCCCAGACCGCCCAGCCCGACAATCAGCAGGCGTGAAGCCTTGAGCTTTTCCTGCCCGTCGAAATCAAAGCCGCGCAGAACAATCTGTCGATTGTAGCGCAGCATTTCTTCATCGCTCAGTTCCGGCAACATACTCAGTGTCCCAGCAGGGCGTTGAAGGGCTCGATTTCTACCCATTCACCGGCAGCGACGCGTCCACGATCCTGCTCAAGTACGATGAAACAGTTACCGAGGCTAAACGAGCTGAAAACGTGCGAACCCTGATGCCCGGTGGTTCTCACTTCCAGCTCTCCCTGCGCGTTGCGGCTGAAAATGCCACGCTGGAAATCGGTGCGACCCGGCGTCTTTTTCAGTGCGCTGGTGGTTTTGACGCGTACACGCGGTGGCTGGTGCCATTGCGTATAACCAGACAGGCGAGCCAGCAGCGGCTGAACCAGTTGGTAGAATGTCAGCGCAGCGGAAACCGGATTCCCCGGCAGGCCGCAGAACCAGGCGTGTTGTAGCTTGCCGAAGGCGAAGGGTTTACCGGGTTTAATCGCCAGTTTCCAGAAATGGATGTCACCCAGTTCATCCAGCATTTGCTTGGTGTAATCGGCTTCGCCAACGGAAACGCCGCCGCTGCTAATTACCAGATCGGCAAGCTGGTCAGCCTCATGGAATGCGGCACGCAGCGCGTCAGGATCATCTCGGATGATGCCCAGATCGTGCACCTCGCAGCCCAGTTGTTCCAGCATCAAACGCACGGCGAAGCGGTTGGTATCATAAATCTGACCGTCTTCGAGCGGCTCGCCGACGCGTTGCAGCTCATCACCGGTTGAAAACACCGCGACTTTCAGACGGCGTACCACGTCAATCTGCGCAATCCCCAGCGACGCTAGCAGCGGCAGTTCCGCTACGCCTAGCTTGCAACCGGCGGGCAGCACGCTGGCACCCGCCTGAATATCTTCTCCCGCCAGACGAATATTCTGGCCGGGTTTTACCTCATGAGGGAAACGGATGCCGTTCTCGCTGACTTCAGCCTGTTCCTGCATGATCACTGCGTCGGCGCCTGCGGGAATCGGCGCACCGGTCATGATGCGAATGCAGGTTCCGGCAGGCCATTCGCCAGTGAAAGGCGCGCCAGCGAAGGCTTTACCCGCCAGAGGCAGCGGTGCCGCAGCGGACAAATCGGCGCAGCGTACGGCATAGCCATCCATCGCGGAATTGGCAAAAGGCGGGACGTTAATCGGAGAGGCGATAGCATGGGCAGTGATCCGTCCTGCGGCGTCGAACAGGGATACGCGCTCTGTCTCGGTAAGGGAAGGAGCCTGAGAAAACATATTTTCCAGAGCTTGTTCAAGAGTCAGTAAACCTGAGTTAACGCTTTCCATCTTCACTCCACCGTTTTTTATCAATACAAAATACAACGTGTTTCATCAATACGACTGATTACATCAATAAGCATCGTGTTCCGCCGACGTGTTGTGCACGGGCGAAAATCGGTTTCCTATGCCAGTATTAATTATGTCAGAGTTCGTAACGTGGGTGAATGTACGCAGGTCAAGGAATACGGCTTTTATACCCGTCATACTTCAAGTTGCATGTGCGTTGGCTGCGTTCAAATACTCGGCCCGTCGTGGGCCTCGCCCTGAAGGGCCGCTGCAAGCAGCGTTCAAATCTGCTCCCGGCAGATTTGTCACCCGAATCACTTACCGGAGTAAGCTCATCGGGATGCCTTCTCTTGCCGCGTTATTCGGCCTTATGGCTTCACCCCTTCGGGGTCAGCGCAAGCACTGTTCAAAAACGCCTTGCCGTTTTTGTCCTGAAACTCGAATTATTTAGGGTATAGCGCATGACTCGTCAGGCATCAAACGACAAGGATGGGGTGCGAAAGCGTCACTTTTTTCCCACAAGTCGAACTACTTCGGGCAAAGGTGTGTGCATCTGCGTGAGAGTTCACGCCTTACGGCGCGTCTATCTGGCGGTTAACTTAATGTTATAAAAAGAATTTTTCACTGTGTTGATTTCAGTTTCCGCTTTACATCATACCTTGCGCTAAATATAGTCGAAAACCGCTGATAATTTGTCCCTGATCGCGCTGCGCTGATTTTAGCCGCATTTATATGGAGATTCGCCGTTCATGTTGCCCACACAGGATCATTATTCCTCGCTGTCTTCCCCTGTCCCGGGGCTGATCTTGCCTGAAAAACGGGTGGTAGAGGTGCGCAACCTGAGTGTCTATTTCGAGCAGCAGGGGCAGCGGACGGACGCGGTACGTAATTTGACGTTCTCTGTCGATCGGGGGGAAACGCTGGCTATCGTCGGAGAGTCGGGCTCGGGCAAGTCGGTCACGTCGCTGGCGCTGATGCGTTTGGTCGAACATGCAGGTGGGGTGATTCATCAGGGAGACATGCTATTTCGTCGCCGTGATGGGCAGGTACTGGATCTTCGCGGCGCTCGGCAGCGGATGATGCGAACGTTGCGGGGTGCGGATCTGGCGATGATTTTCCAGGAGCCGATGATATCGCTGAATCCGGTTTTCCCTGTTGGTGAACAGATAGCTGAGTCAATTCGTTTGCATCAGAGAATGGACAGGCGTGCCGCGCGTGCAGAGACGTTGCGTATGCTGGATCTGGTCAGAATACCGGAAGCGCGCAACGTGCTGGATCGCTATCCCCATCAGCTTTCTGGCGGAATGCGCCAGCGGGTCATGATTGCGATGGCGCTGTCCTGCAAGCCGTCTCTGCTGATTGCTGATGAACCTACGACCGCCTTGGATGTCACCATTCAAGCGCAAATTCTGCAACTTATCCGTGTACTACAGCGTGAAATGGACATGGCCGTGATTTTCATCACCCATGACATGGGCGTGGTGGCGGAAGTGGCTGAGCGTGTATTGGTGATGCACCGAGGGGAAAGCGTCGAAGCGGCCAGCGTGGGGCAGATCTTTACTGCGCCGCAGCACCCCTATACGCAGGGGCTTTTAGCGGCGGTTCCGGCGTTAGGTTCGATGCGCGGACAACCGTTCCCAGCAAAATTCCCGCTGCTGGATCAAAATACGGCGCGCCTTGCGGACAACGTGCCGCAGGATACCGTTCCCGTGGATGCCGCGCCGATCTTGCAAGTCAGCAATCTGGTGACGCGCTTTCCGATCCGCAGCGGATTACTGAACCGCGTGACCCGGCAGGTGCACGCGGTAGAAAAAGTGAGCTTCGATCTCTGGCCGGGCGAAACACTCTCGCTGGTGGGTGAATCGGGATGCGGCAAATCCACCACTGGCCGTGCGTTGCTCCAACTGGTTGAAAGCCAGAAGGGCGACATTACCTTTAATGGTCAGCGAATCAATCGGTTGAAAGGCGCGGCGTTACAACATCTGCGGCGCGACATTCAGCTAATTTTCCAGGATCCGTATGCCTCATTGGATCCCCGTTTGACGGTTGGATTCTCAATTATGGAACCGCTGTTGGTTCACAATATTTGTCGCCGACAGGAAGCGGAGAAACGCGTGGAATGGCTGTTGTCACGCGTAGGGTTGGAGCCTGAACACGCCCGACGCTATCCGCATGAGTTTTCTGGTGGACAGCGACAGCGCGTTTGCATCGCCAGAGCGCTGGCGCTGAATCCCAAAGTCGTCATTGCGGATGAGGCGGTATCCGCGCTGGACGTGTCGATTCAGGCACAAATCATCAATCTGATGCTAGAACTACAACGTGAGTTCGGCATCGCATTTTTGTTTATTTCACATGATATGGCGGTGGTCGAACGCATCAGTCATCGCGTGGCGGTGATGTACATGGGGCAGATTGTCGAGATCGGCCCGCGTCAAGACGTATTCGAACGACCCCGACACCCCTATACCCGCAAGCTGATGTCGGCTGTCCCAGTTGCCGATCCCTCACGCCGCCAGCGTGAGCAGGTATTGCTGGTTGATGAAATACCCAGCCCGATTCGGGCGATTGGCGATGAACCGACAACGGCACCTCTGGTTCAGGTTGGCGAGCGACACTTTGTGGCACACCATCCGATAGCCGGTGCTTATTGACAGGGATTCATAAGGAGAACGTAGCATGAGCGTAATGACAATACAGCGGCGCTGGTGGATGGCCGCAGGGGTAACCGCAGCAATGGTGGCATCACCTGCCTGGGCTGCCAAAGATGCAGTTATTGCCGTGGGTTCCACGTTTACCAGCTTGGATCCCTATGATGCCAATGACTCGCTATCGCAAACGGTGGCGAAATCATTCTATCAGGGGCTGTTTGGCTTCGATAAAGACATGAAGCTGATTAACGTGCTGGCGGACAGCTATGACGTCAGCCCAGATGGCCTGACGTACACCGTCAAATTACATCCTGGTGTTAAATTTCATGATGGATCGGCGTTTAACGCCGCTGCCGTCAAAGTGAATCTGGATCGCGCCAGTAATCCAGACAATCGCTTGAAGCGGTATAACCTGTTCAAGATGATCGACAAAACCGAGGCCGTGGACGATCTGACGGTGAAAATCACGCTAAAGACGCCGTTTTCGGCGTTTGTTAACAATCTAGCGCACCCAGCAGCAGTGATGATCTCGCCAGCGGCATTAACGCAGTACGGCAAGGAGATTGGCTTTCATCCGGTAGGCACCGGCCCGTATCGTTTTGTAGCCTGGAATCAGACCGATTTTGTCAAAGTTGAGAAATTCAGCGGCTACTGGAAGGCGGGGCTACCTAAACTAGACAGCATTACCTGGCGTCCGGTGGTGGATAACAATACGCGTGCGGCACTGTTGCAAACCGGCGAAGCACAGTTTGCTTATCCGATACCGTTTGAGCAGGCCAAGGTATTGGAGAAGAATGACAAGCTGGCGCTGGTGGCGTCACCGTCGATTCTGCATCGCTACATCAGCATGAATGTCACGCAGAAACCGTTTGATAATCCGAAAGTCCGGCAGGCGCTGAACTACGCGATAAACAAAGAGGCGCTGATTAAAGTGGCGTTCTCCGGCTATGCAACGCCAGCCGAAGGGCCACTGCCGAACAGCATCGATTATTCGGTAAAATATCATCCATGGCCTTACGATCCGGCCAAAGCGCGCGAGCTGCTGAAAGAAGCGGGCTACCCAGATGGTTTTACTACCACGCTTTGGTCGTCACATAACCACAGTACGGCGCAGAAAGTCTTGCAGTTTACGCAGCAACAGCTGGCACAGGTTGGCGTGAAAGTGCAGGTGACGGCGATGGATGCGGGGCAACGCGCGGCGGAAGTGGAAGGTAAAGGCGTTAAAGAAACGGGCGTCCGCCTGTTCTACACCGGTTGGTCGGCATCGACGGGCGAGGCAGATTGGGCGCTGTCGCCGCTGTTTGCTACGGCCTCCTGGCCACCGGCACAGTTCAATACGGCGTTTTACAGCAACTCGCAAGTTGATGCGGATCTGGCTAATGCGCTGAAAACGACGGATCGAGCGGAAAAGCAGAAACTGTATAAGGATGCGCAGGATAAAATCTGGGCCGATGCGCCGTGGATTTTCCTGGCGACAGAGCGTTTAGTATCGGCTAACAGCAAGAAACTGACGGGATTCTACGTCATGCCAGATACGTTGTTCAGTTTTGAGGATGCCGATCTGACGGAATAATTCACGGCAAAAGAATGACCAGGGAGTCGGGTGGCCGTCAGGCTACCCGCTGTGGTCAACACGCGTCTACTTATAGGAGAGCCTGACACATGTATGTGGAAAACCGTTCATGCTGAATTATTTTATTAAACGGTTACTGGGGCTGATCCCCACGCTCCTGATTGTTATGGTGCTGGTGTTTCTGTTCGTTCATCTGCTGCCCGGCGATCCGGCGCGTTTGGCGGCTGGGGGGGAAGCCGATGCTGCCGTGATCGAAATGGTGCGGCAGGATTTGGGCTTGGATAAATCGCTGCCACACCAGTTCTGGCACTTCTTGACCCATATTCTGCAAGGGGATTTGGGGACGTCGATGGTGTCGAAACGGCCGGTCACGGAAGAGATAGCCATGCGTTTTATGCCAACGTTTTGGCTGACGGTTTGCAGCATGGCGTGGGCGGTGATTTTTGGCATGGCGATCGGCATCGTGTCCGCCGTGTGGCGTAACGGCTGGCCGGACAGGATCGGAATGACGTTGGCGGTATCTGGCCTCTCTTTCCCTGCGTTTGCGCTCGGCATGCTGTTAATGCAGATTTTTTCCGTTGAGTTAGGTTGGCTACCGACGGTGGGGGCGGATACCTGGCTGCACTACATCTTGCCTTCGCTGACGTTGGGGGCGGCAGTCGCGGCAGTGATGGCGCGTTTCACCCGTGCGTCGTTTGTTGATGTCTTGCAGGAAGATTATATGCGTACGGCGCGGGCAAAAGGCGTGCGCGAATCGCTGGTTGTGGTGAAGCATGGGCTGCGCAATGCACTGATTCCGGTGGTCACCATGATGGGGCTGCAATTTGGCTTTTTGCTCGGTGGATCCATCGTTGTGGAGAAGGTTTTCAACTGGCCGGGGCTCGGGCGGTTGCTGGTTGATGCGGTGGAGATGCGTGACTATCCGGTAATTCAGGCGGAAGTGTTGCTGTTTTCGCTGGAGTTTATTCTGATTAATTTGCTGGTCGACATGCTGTATGCCGCGATTAATCCAGCCATTCGTTATAAATAAGGAAAGGGAATGAGACACTGGCGACGTAAAGCTATGCTGGCGACGCTCCCTGTCATTAGGGATAAACCGGTTCGTACGCCGTGGCGTGAATTCTGGCGGCGTTTTCTTCAGCAGCACGTGGCGGTGGCTGCTGGCCTGTTTGTGCTGCTGCTGGTTGCCATCGCTTTTTGGGCACCGTATCTGATGCCCTATGATGCCGAAAATTATTTTGATTATGATCGACTGAATGAAGGCCCTTCGTCGGCACACTGGCTGGGCGTGGATTCATTAGGGCGTGATATTTTCAGTCGGATCCTGATGGGGACGCGTATCTCGCTGGCGGCAGGCATTTTCTCGGTGCTGGTGGGGATGATGATTGGCACAACGCTGGGTCTGCTGGCGGGCTACTACGAAGGATGGGCAGACCGAATCATCATGCGCATATGCGATGTGCTGTTTGCCTTTCCCGGCATTTTGCTGGCGATTGCCGTTGTGGCGATTATGGGCAGCGGTATGGCAAATGTGGTTGTTGCCGTCGCGATTTTCAGTATCCCGGCTTTCGCCCGTCTGGTGCGAGGAAATACGCTGGTGCTGAAGCAGCTTACCTATATCGAATCTGCCCGCAGTATTGGTGCCAGCGACAGTATGATCCTCTTTCGGCATATTCTGCCCGGCTCAGTGTCTTCCATCGTGGTGTTTTTCTCAATGCGGATTGGAATGTCGATCATCACCGCCGCTAGCCTGTCATTTTTAGGTCTGGGCGCGCAGCCACCGATGCCCGAGTGGGGTGCGATGCTGAACGAAGCGCGATCGGACATGGTGATTGCTCCACATGTCGCGATCTTCCCGAGTCTGGCGATCTTTCTGACGGTATTGGCGTTTAATTTATTGGGCGACGGCCTGCGCGATGCGCTCGACCCGAAATTGAAAAGCTGAATAAAAAAAGCGCGACACCGAGTGCCGCGCTTTTCAGCAGTAAAACCGTCAGCAATTAAAACGAGGTACGTTTATAGCTGCGGTACTGTGGTTGCCAGAAGTTATGGTCAATCGCCTTCTGCAATGCATCGGCAGAGGTAACGACGGCCACACCTTGCAGCTGTGCGGCTTTACCCACTTCCAGTGCGATACGCTTGGACACCTGCTGGATATCGGACAGATCCGGCAACAGAGCGCCTTCACCGTTATTCGCCAGCGGCGAGCAGTCAGCCAGAGCACGGCTGGCAGCCATCAACATACCGTCAGTGATACGGTTGGCTCCCGACGCCAGTACACCTAGCCCGATACCAGGGAAGATATAGGAGTTGTTGCACTGCGCGATAGGGAAGACTTTATCTTGATAGTGAACCGGAGAGAACGGACTACCAGTCGCGACCAGCGCTGAGCCTTCTGTCCAGCGAATGATATCTTCTGGACGCGCTTCCACGCGAGATGTCGGGTTAGACAGTGGCATCACGATAGGACGAGCGCAGTGTTTGTACATTTCACGGATGATTTCTTCCGTGAACAGACCTGGCTGGCCGGATACACCGATCATGATGGTTGGCTTGGCATTGCGTACCACTTCCAGCAGTGAAATCGCGTCGCTGTTACAATCCCAATCAGCCAGCAACTCACTTTTCTGCACCAGTTTGCTCTGGAAATCGAGCAGGTTCGGCAGTTTGTCTGTCAGCAGACCGAAACGGTCAACCATGAAGACGCGTGCGCGTGCTTCCTCTTCGCTCAGCCCTTCCGACTTCATCTGCGCGATGATTTGCTCAGCGATACCACAGCCTGCGGAGCCTGCACCCAGGAAGGCAACGGTCTGATCGCGTAACTGTGTACCTGCTGCGCGGCTGGCGGCAATCAGGCTACCGATAGCGACGGCCGCGGTGCCCTGAATGTCATCGTTAAAGCTACAGATTTCATCACGATAGCGATTCAGCAGCGGTGTGGCGTTTTTCTGTGCGAAGTCTTCAAACTGCAACAGCACGTTCGGCCAACGGCGCTTCACGGCCTGAATGAATTCGTCAACGAATGCATAGTATTCGTCGTCGGTGATACGCGGATGGCGCCAACCCATATACAGCGGATCGTTCAGACGCTGCGGGTTGTTGGTACCCACATCCAGAACGACTGGCAGTGTGTAGGCTGGGCTGATGCCGCCACAGGCGGTGTACAGTGCCAGCTTACCGATCGGAATCCCCATACCGCCGA
This sequence comes from Pectobacterium peruviense, assembly GCF_002847345.1. Classification (GTDB taxonomy): domain Bacteria; phylum Pseudomonadota; class Gammaproteobacteria; order Enterobacterales; family Enterobacteriaceae; genus Pectobacterium; species Pectobacterium peruviense. Next base: position 76,603 of record NZ_LXFV01000003.1, on the reverse strand, counting down.
TACCCTGGTCGCCCAGACCCAGAATACGCTCACCGTCGGTCACCACGATGACTTTCACGTTTTGTTTGGTGGCGTTTTGCAGCATATCGTCGATATGTGCGCGGTTAGGGTAGGAGATAAACAGGCCACGGGCGCGACGATAGATATCGGAGAAGTGTTCACAGGCTTCGCCAACGGTCGGGGTGTAGATGATTGGCATCATCTCACTGAGGTGACCATCCAGCAGGCGGTAGAACAGCGTCTCGTTGGTATCCTGAATGTTGCGCAGGTATACGTGTTTTTCAATATCGTGTTTGAATTCCTGATACTGGCGCCAGGCGCGTTCTGCCTGTTCTTCGATAGTTTCAACGGCTTCTGGCAGCAGGCCTGCAAGGTTAAAATCAGCGCGTTCTTCTTCAGTAAATGCGCTGCCTTTATTCAGCAGGGGAAATTCGAGCAAGATCGGACCAGCATAGGGGATGTAGAGAGGACGTTTGCTTTCGTATTCTAATTCCATGACTTTTTACTCTTCGGGTAACAGAAAAGACACTCAGGTGTTGTCGATGAAAAACTGCTGAGGATCTTAAATTACCCAGAGAATATGTACAGAAAATGTTAATTTAAATAGTTACAGATGGCTTGCATCTTGGCTGAAATACAGGCTTTATCGATTCACCTCTCTTTTTTCATCCTCATGCCGCTTAAATTTTGCGCCTCTCTCTTCTGTTATTCCTCAATAAAGTGGTGTTCAACGTCGGTGCAGCCCAGCTCGGCCAACATAATTTGTGAGATCGCCCAGTGGCTGACAACCGCATTACGGCGTTCAACGACAGCAGCGTGCTTAATGGTGCTCGAATCTTCGCCAGCAAGGTTCATCAAATTCAACGCGGATTGTAAAGGCGGCAGGCTAGGGTTGAACGCGGCATTTTCTGCGTAGCGTCCGGTATAGATGTTGCCGCTTGTAGTTTCCAGCGCAATGCCGCTGATAGCATTGCTGTAGGGGGCGTGGCTACGGTTGGCAGCATCCAACGCTTGACGCGTGAGCGCATTCACATTCTGCAAGGTCGCGCCGTGGTTGACGTCATCCATCAGCAGCGTATCGATTTGCAAATCGACGGGGCCAAAGGCATCCGGTAGATAGTGACTGAGTACGGCTGGTTGACGACCCGGCAACTGAATACGCAGCGATGCTGCATTACGCAATTCATTCATAAATTGGCGACAATGGCCGCATGGCGTGTAGTTCACGGTCACGGCCCGCAATCCACGCTCATTACGCAGCCAGGCATGGCTGACGGCGCTTTGTTCTGCATGCACCGTTTGCTGAAGCTGAACGGCGGTAAACTCCATATTGGCACCAAAGTAGAAATTGCCGCTGAGTCCTTGCGCAATGGCACCAACCTGAAAATTCGAGATAGAGGCTTGTGCGCAGGCGGCAGCCAGAGGCAATAGTGCAAAGGCCAACGCATCGGCGTCTAGCTGGGTGGCCTCGCAGACTGCACTCACCTCGTCAGCGGTTAGCATGGCGGCGAAATCTGGTTTATCGATCAATGGGCCGAGCGCGTTTTGCAAACTGGCAGATAATTGCTGGAAGGCGTTTTCAAATCGTGGATGCATGTCGGCTTACTCTCTAATTACCCGTCAATGACGTCATGTTAGGGAGCAGAGTAGCAATAAATTGTGATAAAAATCTCTTTATTGAATGAAATGACTGCAAATTAACTACTAAATGCGAGATGTATCTCAATTTTATAGCGTGAACGATGCGGGTACACATCGTTCACATCAGGCTTCAGCCAGCAAAGTGCAAGAGCACGGGAAATACCAGCGGAGCGATCAGCGATGTGATGATCCCACATATGACCAGCGCCAGTGAACTGAATGCGCCTTCCTGATAATCGACCTCTGCGCTGCGCGCCGTGCCAAGTGCATGCGAGGCGGTGCCCATCGATAGCCCACGTGCGGCTTTGGTTTTGATACCTACACGGTTGAACAGGCTGTGGCCTAATACGGCACCAAGAATACCGACAAAAATCACGCAAACGGCGCTGATCGCTGGAATACCACCAATCGCGCCAGCGACAGCCATCGCAATGGGGGTAGTGACAGATTTTGGCAGTATTGAGGCGGCGATTTCTGGCGATGCGCCCATCCACAGTGCCACCAGCGTGCCGGAAATAATCGCCGTCAGGCTACCGATGAAGCACACGCTAAGGATCGACTTCCAGCGCGCGCGAATTTGGTGTAGCTGTTCATAAAGCGGGAACGCCAACGCGACTACCGCAGGTTGCAGCAGATCGTTAAGCACTTTGCTACCTTGAAAATAGTGCTCGTAGGGAATCTTCAACACTAGCAGCAGTGGAATAATAATCGCCATCGATACCAGCAGCGGGTTCAACAGGGAGATCTTGGTCAATACGGCCAGCTTACGTGCGGCGAAAAAGACGATCAGAGTAAGAGGCAGCGACCACCACAAATAGCTGAACATTATTCGTTATCCTTCGGCGGCGTGCGATCGCCAGCCATGACTCGTTCACGCTGCATAATCTGGGTACTGAAACCCACAACCAACATGACAATAAAGGTGCTGATCAGACAGGAAACCACGATGGGGCCAAACTGCTGGCTGACCAGATCGTAATAATTCATAACGCCAACGCCAATGGGGACGAACAGCAGCGCCATATGACGAATAAGGAGGTGGCAGCCCGGCTTTACCCACTGCGCGGGCAGGATCTGCGAGGCGAGTAGAGTGAACAAGACCAGCATGCCAATGATACTACCGGGGATAGTGAACGGAAGTAACGCGGATACCGCATTGCCTGCCAGCAGGCAGAGATAAATCAATGCGAAAGCGCGTAAATACTGCCAGCAAACGGTGAACGTATTACGCATGGGAAATTCCTGATTAGCAGAGGGGATTATCATAACGCTAATGGAATTTACGTGCCACAGCTCACGAATCTTGTTACGGGGGAGAAGGCTTTTCAGCCTAAAGAACGAGCAACGCCCGTCTTAACTGAGAATAAAAAGAGAAAGTCGGTGAGAGCAATCCGGTTCAGCCCTGCGTTAACGTGCTCATTGGCAGCTTACCAAGGAGGCGTTGAAACGCAAGATGCGTTATTTTACGTCTACGCTCCATTCGGTGATAGCGATTTGTCCCTCTCCGCCAAAGATCTCGGTGCCAAACTCAACGCTGCTGATATATTTTGTATCGCTCATCCATTTCTTTGTTTCCACTAAATAGTGGGTGAAATGACGAATATTGAGTGATGCACTGTTAGTGTTGGAAGTATGGACAAAAGAAAAGACATTCCAGCCCCCACCATTATCCGCATTGATCCAGCCTTTGAATACATTCCAACTGCTACCATCGAGGAAAACTGTTTCAATATAATCACCTGCAGGACCTGCATTGGTATCATTTAGCCAGATCATCAATTCGTCGGTAGGGGATGAGTCCCAGCTAGCTTTATCGGTGGTATGAAACCAAATGTCATAAGCCGCGTTGTAAGTGCCTGTTGCATTGATAGAATAAGTGACGTTACTGGTGATACTCTTATTACTGGATAATTGTATCGGCAATCCGCTATTTGACGTATAGCCAGCAGTCCAGTGCCAACCGCTCACCAGTGAGGGATAGGCTTTGACACTGTGGGTGCTGCTCGGCCAGTGCCAGTTCCACCCCATGCTGATTGGGCTATTATAGAAAATCGTCTGTTGCCATCCTTCTATTTCATCTTTTCCCCATACGTTATTGAATAGATAATATTTATTATTCTCAAAGTGGAGTTTATCAGCCTCTTTTGAGGAACTGGCGGCAGAGAATGCTAATGATGAGAGTAACAAGGAAGAGAATATTGCGGTTAATAAAACGCGGAAAATACGGTATGGGTGGGTATCCACAGTAAGCAGAATTAATCTATCTATAAATATGTTATTGATATATTTCAATCTGAAATTTAACACGCATTCATCCAGTGTATATTGTTGATTAAATATAATGTGTAGCTTAGCAGCTTATGTTATTTCGCGCTATGCTAGAGTGGTTTAGTGCATGATTTATGAATGAAATAGAAATTTTATTCATAGGGGGAATAATAAAGGCTGTAATAAATATAGATAATATAAAATAAAGCCATGGCGTTATGTTAAGGCGCCCGGAAGTGTGCGCCTTGTGCTGGCGATTATTCAAATAACTGTGCGTTATGGATGGCCGCACAGACGGCGTCGGTCAGCTTACGCAGTTCATCAGGTTGAATGATAAACGGCGGCATCAGATAAATGAGCCGACCAAACGGTCGAATCCAGACGCCACGCTCGACGAAGAAGCGCTGTAGTCGCGCCATATTAACCGGGCGCTGTGTTTCCACTACGCCGATAGCGCCTAACACGCGAACGTTCGCCACCAGTGGGGAATCTGCACTGGGTTGCAGCGCTGCTCGCAACTGCTGCTCAATATGTTGCACTTGCTGCTGCCAGCGGTTATCCGCCAGCAAGGACAGGCTGGCATTGGCTGCTGCACAGGCTAGCGGGTTACCCATAAATGTAGGGCCGTGCATAAAACAGCCTGCTGCACCGTTGCTGATGGTTTCAGCCACTGTACGGGTGGTCAGCGTGGCTGAGAGTGTCATATAGCCGCCAGTAAGCGCTTTTCCCAGGCACATAATATCCGGCGAAATTCCCGCATGCTCGCACGCAAACAGCTTGCCAGTGCGACCAAATCCGGTCGCAATCTCATCGGCAATCAGCAAGATACCCCATTGATCGCACAGTTCCCGTACTCGGCGCAGGTAGGCTGGATGGTAAAAACGCATCCCACCCGCACCCTGTACGATCGGCTCCAGAATCACGGCTGCGACCTCGTGAGCGTGCGCCGACAGCATCGCCTGTAATGGCGCGATATCGGCTTCTTGCCACTCGTCGACAAAACCGCCTTCGTTGATAGAAGCACAGGGCGGCGCATCGACAAATAAATGAGTCGGTAAATAACCTTGATACAGGCTATGCATCGAATTCTGTGGGTCGCATACGGACATTGCACCGAAGGTGTCACCGTGATAACCGTGACGCAGGGTAACAAAGCGCTGGCGAGTTTCGCCGCGCGCCTGCCAATATTGCAGCGCCATTTTCATCGCCACTTCGACTGCCACCGATCCTGAATCCGCTAGAAAAACGCATTCCAGCGCATCCGGCGTGATGTCCACGAGCTTACGACACAGCGCCACCGCTGCCGGATGCGTTATTCCGCCGAACATCACATGCGACATCTGGCTGAGCTGGGTCTGTACCGCCTGATTGATCACCGGATGGTTGTAACCGTGAATCGCTGCCCACCACGATGACATTCCATCAATCAGGCGACGTCCGTCATCCAGATGCAGCTCGACGCCGCTGGCCGAGGTGACCGGATAGCAGGGGAGCGGTTCTGTCATCGAGGTGTAGGGATGCCAAATATGGCGCTGGTCAAAAATGATGTCTTCCGGGCTCATGATGATCTTTCGTCAACCAAAATGGATTCTATTTGGTTGACAGTATATCGGGTTAATTTACACTGGCGAAACGATTTTAGTTTGGAGATGCCGAGATGGCTGACCGCATTTACTGGACGCTTGAGCAAGCGCAAGACTTATTTAATAAACCCTTTCTGGAACTGATGTTTGAAGCACAGCAGATCCACCGTCAGCATTTTGATCCCCGTCAGGTGCAGGTGAGCACGTTACTGTCGATTAAAACCGGCTCCTGCCCTGAAGACTGTAAATATTGCCCACAAAGCTCCCGCTATCGGACGGGAATTGATACTGAACGCTTGATGCAGGTCGAACAAGTGCTGGATTCCGCCCGTCAGGCGAAAGCCGCTGGGTCGACGCGCTTTTGTATGGGCGCAGCGTGGAAAAACCCGCACGAGCGTGACATGCCATATCTGGAACAGATGGTGCAAGGCGTCAAAGCGATGGGGATGGAAACCTGTATGACGCTGGGAACGCTGCACCACGATCAGGCAGAGCGTCTGGCGTCGGCCGGGCTGGATTTCTATAACCATAACCTCGACACCTCGCCAGAGTTTTACGGCAGCATCATTACCACCCGCACATATCAGGAGCGTCTGGATACGCTGGATAAAGTGCGCGGCGCGGGCATTAAAGTCTGTTCTGGTGGCATTGTTGGATTGGGGGAAACCGTGCGTGACCGCGCGGGGCTGTTGGTGCAATTGGCTAACCTGCCAACGCCGCCGGAAAGCGTACCGATCAACATGCTGGTTAAGGTGAAAGGAACGCCGCTGGCGGATAACGATGACGTCGATCCGTTTGACTTTATTCGTACTATTGCCGTGGCGCGAATCATGATGCCGGCCTCTTATGTGCGCCTGTCCGCCGGACGCGAGCAGATGAGTGAACAAACGCAGGCAATGTGTTTTATGGCTGGCGCGAACTCCATTTTCTACGGTTGCAAACTCTTAACGACGCCAAATCCGAAAGAAGACAAAGATCTAGCACTGTTCCTCAAATTAGGTCTGAACCCACAGCAAACAGGGACCAAATTTGGGGACAACCAACAGCAGCAGCGCTTGGCAGAGCAACTGATTAATGCTGATAGCGAGCAATTTTATAATGCTGCGGTATAGCGCCTTGTACGCAAACTGCTGGGTGAGGCGTGCGCAATCATGAGCTGGCAGCAACGTATTGAAGCCGCGTTGGTACAGCGTCAGCATGATGATGCTTACCGTGTGAGATTGGCTAATCAAGGCGGTAGCGGACGCTGGCTGATGCAGGGCGATCGCTGCTACCTGAATTTTTCCAGCAACGATTATCTGGGGCTGAGCCATCATCCCGAGATTGTGCGTGCCTGGCAGCAGGGGGCTGAGAAATATGGCATAGGCAGCGGGGGTTCCGGGCATGTGACGGGATATACCGATGCCCATGCCTCACTGGAAAACCAGCTTGCCGATTGGCTGGGTTACCCGCGTGCGTTGCTGTTTATTTCCGGCTATGCCGCAAATCAGGCCGTGGTGGCTGCGCTGGCACAGGCGGAAGATCGGATTTTTGCCGATAAACTCAGCCATGCTTCATTGCTGGAAGCTGCCGCACAGTCACCGGCGACGCTGCGGCGCTTTAAACACAATCAGGCGGATAGTCTACAAGCGCTGCTGGAGAAACCGACGGATGGCCAGACGCTGGTGGTGACCGAAGGCGTTTTCAGCATGGATGGCGATACTGCACCGTTGTCTGCGTTGCAGGCACAGTGCAGGGCGCACGATGGCTGGTTGATGGTGGACGATGCGCATGGGATTGGCGTGCTGGGCGATGAAGGGCGCGGGAGTTGCTGGCAGCAGGGCGTCAAGCCGGAACTGCTGATTGTCACGTTCGGCAAGGCGTTTGGCGTCAGCGGCGCGGCGGTGTTATGCGCCGAACCGCTGGCCGAATACTTCCTGCAATTCGCCCGTCATTTGATTTACAGCACCTCAATGCCTGCGGCACAAGCCTGTGCACTGAGTGCGGCAGTTAACTGTGTTCGGCAGGGTGATGCGCGGCGTGATGCGCTACGACGCAATATCGCGCTGTTTCGTGCGGGCTTTTCGAACTCGTCATATCAACTGATGAATTCACAGAGCGCGATTCAGCCGCTGATTGTTGGCGAGAACGCGCGAGCGCTGGCGCTGATGAACCATCTGCGTGAGCAGGGCGTGTGGGTTAGTGCGATGCGACCACCGACGGTGCCACCTGGCAGTGCGCGTTTGCGCATTACGCTGACGGCGGAACATCAACCGGAAGATATCAATCGCTTGCTTACGGTATTGCACCATGCTGACAGAAAACTATAACAAGCAGGCGATTGCGCAGGCGTTTGGGCGTGCGGCGGGGTGCTACGACCGCTTTGCCGAACTGCAACGCACCAGCGGAGAACGTTTGTTGACGCTGATGCCTGCGCATAGTGGGTTACAGGTGTTGGATGCGGGTTGTGGGACAGGACACTTTAGCCGTTACTGGCGTCAGGCTGGTAAACATGTGACTGCGCTGGATTTGTCCGCAGATATGCTGGCATATGCCCGTGAGCAGCATGTTGCAGATCGTTATCTGGAAGGGGATATCGAAAATCTGCCGTTGACGGATCGCAGTGTGGATATCAGCTACAGCAATCTGGCAGTGCAGTGGTGTGATTCACTGCCACGCGCGCTGGCAGAACTGTATCGGGTCACGCGGCTGGGTGGCGTTATTGTGTTTGCGACGTTGGCAGACGGCTCCTTAAGCGAACTGTCGCAGGCGTGGCAACGGCTGGATGGGACGCAGCGGACGAATCGCTTTCTGCCGCTCTCCGCTATCGAGTCGGCCTGCCAGCCTTATCGTCATCATCTGGTACAGGAACGTGAAGTGTGTCTTTTTCCCGATGTGCTGGCGCTGATGAAATCGCTGAAGGGGATCGGCGCGACGTGGCTGCATGAAGGGCGTTCGCCGGGGCTATTGAGCCGAGCACGTCTGGCGGCGTTGTCTGGCTGCTATCCGCAAGAACAGGGCGGCTGCCCGCTCAGCTATCAACTGGTTTATGGAGTGATTTATCGTGATTGAACGCTGGTTTGTGACGGGCACGGATACCGAAGTCGGGAAAACGGTCGCCAGCACGGCGTTGCTCCAGGCCGCTAATCAGGCAGGACACCGTACCGCAGGTTATAAGCCCGTAGCGTCCGGCTGTGAAATGACGGCAGAGGGGCTTCGTAACAGCGATGCACTGACGCTTCAGGCCAATAGCAGCGTCCATCTGGATTATCAGACGGTTAACCCACTGGCGTTTATGGAACCGACGTCACCACATATTATTAGTGCGGCGGAGCAGCGTCCTATCCATATCTCTACTCTGTCAGCAGGGCTACGGGTAGTAGAAACACAGGCTGATTGGGTGCTGGTGGAAGGCGCAGGCGGGTGGTTTACGCCGCTGTCGGAGCAGGACACGTTTGCTGATTGGGTGATACAGGAACAGCTTCCCGTGATTTTGGTGGTCGGTATCAAACTGGGGTGTATCAGCCACGCGATGCTCACCGTTCATGCTATCCAGCACGCTGGTCTGCGCCTTGGCGGGTGGATCGCTAATGACGTTATTCCGCCCGGAAAATGGCATCAGCCGTATCTGCAAACGCTGCAACAGCGCTTGCCTGCGCCGATGCTGGGTGAAATTCCTTATTTATCGGATCTTCTGCAACATAATCTGGGGCAGTATATTGATATTGGGTTATTAGCGGAGTAATTGACGTCATTAAGGCTTTTCAAGTCAGGGAAGAGTGGCTGAACAGGTATAAAACCAAGCGAGTCGTGCCGTCTGTGGACCCGAATGAAATGATGGTCGGTCTACAGCGGTATTCCTGCCGCTATTATGGCGATGAGGATTTTTGGTAAGCCATCGCTTGTGTTTACTCATCGTAAGATTGTTGTTGTTTTTTACCCGCATCCCTTTCATGTAGATAAAATCTACATTTTTATCCAAATTAATAGATAAAACCTTCTTGAGTTTTTCTCTAACCCCCTGCTACGACTGAATTGTGGCATTTTAGCCCTCCGCTGTTTTTAGTCTTTTTCCGTCTAATACTTATGCGATAAATCACAGAAAGAGTGTGAAGAAAATCCATATCAGGGAGAATCACGAATGAAGCAGGTATTTCTCTAACTCAGTGCTGATGCGGGGTTGTGGGAGTTATCCACCATTTCTGTGGATAACTATGTGAATTATGGATAGACAACACGTTCTAACCGAGAGCTGGCGCGGGTTGTCGCTAGGTTGGCGCTATTCTCCACGGTTTTTCTAATCTATTTATTATCATATGGTTAAGTAAAATCAAGCGCCTTGAACAGTAACGATGCGTAGTTGCATAAATTAACGTCACGGGTCATCCCTACATGTTACATTTTTATCAAAGCTGGGGATAAAGCATCATGATTTTATCTGGTAGATTGAATATGAATGTGCTAGCAAATTCATTTGTCGATTAATCATCCAACCCAGCGATAATTTTCTTGATGCTGTTTTTATATCCAGTATCATGATAGTGGCAAATTTCGCTATTGGCACTCAGAATAAAGCATCGCGTGTTTAACGTTGTAGGGCGATGTTTGTTTGTGCGGTGAGTTGTGTCTCTGACGTCACAGCCTGTGCCGGATATCGTCAGTCTATGCCCTTTACCTGCCTCCGTGCGTCCACCCACGAACATCGTATTTAGCGATGAGTAATAACGATAAGTAGCGTGTTTAACGATGAGCAAAGCATTTACACTGAATTCCGATTTTAAACCAGCAGGCGATCAGCCTGAGGCCATTCGTCGTTTAAAGGAAGGTCTGGAAGACGGGTTGGCGCACCAAACGCTGCTCGGGGTAACAGGCTCAGGTAAGACGTTCACGATAGCCAACGTGATTGCCGATCTCAATCGACCGACGATGATGCTGGCGCCTAATAAAACGCTGGCAGCCCAACTGTACGGCGAAATGAAAGAATTCTTCCCCGATAATGCCGTCGAGTACTTCGTCTCGTACTACGACTATTATCAGCCGGAGGCCTATGTTCCAAGCTCGGACACCTTTATCGAAAAAGATGCGTCGGTTAACGAACATATCGAACAGATGCGTCTTTCTGCGACAAAAGCGCTGCTGGAGCGGCGCGATGTGATCGTCGTGGCCTCGGTATCCGCTATCTATGGTCTGGGCGATCCCGATCTCTATCTGAAAATGATGCTGCACCTGACGCAGGGGATGCTGATTGACCAGCGTGCCATTTTACGGCGCTTGGCTGAATTGCAATATGCCCGCAACGATCAGGCGTTTCAGCGCGGTACCTTCCGCGTGCGTGGCGAAGTGATCGATATATTCCCGGCGGAATCTGACGAAATCGCGCTGCGCGTTGAATTGTTCGATGAAGAAGTGGAACGGCTGTCGCTGTTTGACCCGCTGACGGGTCATATCCTCCAAACGGTGCCGCGCTATACCATCTATCCGAAAACGCACTACGTTACGCCACGTGAGCGTATTTTGCAGGCGATGGAAGACATCAAGGTTGAACTAGCCGATCGCAAGAAGGTACTGCTGGCGAACAATAAGCTGGTGGAAGAACAGCGGCTGAGCCAGCGCACACAGTTTGATCTGGAGATGATGAACGAGCTGGGTTACTGCTCCGGCATCGAAAACTACTCACGCTATCTTTCTGGACGCGGCCCCGGCGAACCGCCACCGACGCTGTTTGACTATCTACCAGCCGACGGGCTGCTGGTGATTGATGAATCCCACGTTACGGTGCCCCAGATCGGCGGTATGTATCGTGGCGACCGTGCGCGTAAAGAGACGCTGGTCGAATACGGTTTCAGGCTGCCTTCCGCGCTGGATAACCGGCCGATGAAATTTGAAGAGTTTGAAGCGCTGGCCCCGCAGACGATCTATGTGTCTGCGACGCCAAGCAACTATGAACTGGAAAAATCGGGCGGTGACGTCATCGATCAGGTGGTTCGTCCCACCGGGTTGCTCGATCCGATCATTGAAGTACGACCTGTCGCGACACAGGTGGATGACCTGCTTTCCGAGATTCGCCTGCGTGCTGCGATTAACGAACGAGTGCTGGTGACGACGCTGACCAAGCGGATGGCGGAAGACCTGACGGAATATCTGGAAGAACACGGCGAACGGGTACGTTATCTGCACTCGGATATTGATACCGTCGAGCGTGTGGAAATTATCCGTGATTTGCGCCTGGGTGAATTCGACGTGCTGGTTGGCATCAACTTGCTGCGTGAAGGACTGGATATGCCTGAAGTGTCGCTGGTGGCGATTCTGGATGCCGACAAAGAGGGCTTCTTGCGCTCCGAACGCTCCTTGATCCAGACGATTGGCCGCGCGGCGCGTAATTTACGCGGCAAAGCTATTCTTTACGGCGACAGAATTACGGCATCGATGGCGAAAGCGATTAGCGAAACGGAACGCCGTCGCGAGAAGCAGGAAGCCTACAATACGGAACACGGGATTGTACCGCAGGGGATCAATAAGAAGATTTCCGATATTCTGCAATTGGGACAGTCTGCGAACAAAGGCAAAGGGCGAGGCAATCGTAAAGCGGCAGAACCAGCAGCGCGTTATGAACTGATGACGCCGAAGGCGCTGGAACTGAAAATTCGCGAGCTGGAAAGCAAGATGTTGACGCATGCACAGAACCTTGAATTTGAAGAAGCTGCGGCCCTGCGCGATGAAGTGCAGGCGTTACGCGCACAATTTATCGCTGCATCCTAGCGGTGCACGCGTTCACTGAGGATCGATGATGGATCATGCTATACCGGGTGTAGATGTGTTGTTTGTGGCAGGTTTCGGGCCAATCGTGAAATCACTTTCTGCCAGCCATGCGCTTTATGTCGATACGCTGAAGTTGCCGCTGAAACCTGTTGCTGAAGGGAGCGATTATCTGGTGACTGATGTGATGGATGGCGTGAAGCATTTCGCGCTGTGGCCACTGTCACAGGCCAGTGAATCCTGTTTCGGATTGGATAATTGGCCTGCGTCGCACCCTGAACCGCAAAGTTGGCTGGAGTTTGAAGTGGCTGACATGACGGAAGCGACAGAGGCGCTTAAAGTGCAGGGCTATACACTGCTGGTAGAAAATCGTCTTGAACCTTGGGGCCAGCAGGTAACTCGTTTCCTGAGCCCCGAAGGGATTCTGATTGGCGTGACTTATACGCCGTGGCTGCGGGATTGAAGGGGCTGCCATTAATGATCTCTTTTTGATGCGATGCTTCATTGTCAGGAGGACCTAGAGAAAATACGGCGGTCACTAACGACATCTGAGAACGGCTAGCTTCTGAGGCAACACGAGGTTTTAAGGGATGATTGATAGGGAATTAATCAAAAATAACGCCAAAACATTTCTTATTGTTGTTGCGGCGCTGTCTGGCTGGACGATATACAACTACCAGCAAAAAATGCAGTTTGAGGATTATCGCAATGAGCAGCTCAATCAAATTCGCGAAAGGGAACTGGCGTTGGTAAAGCAGACGTCAGTTGTGGATTTTCGTGAACAGCAATTGGCAACGCGCGAAGAGACTCTTGATAGCCAGATTCGGCAAATCGCTGAGCGTGAAGGGCGGCTTGATCTGCGTGAGCAGAATGTCGCGCTTTCGGTTAAGTCGCTGGAACCTGAATTAAGAATCAACAAAGTACGTGATGACCTTTCTGCTTTGATGAGCAAGTTCTCCGATTTAGGCGTAAACCTCGCTCATCTCCCACCGTGTAATGACGCCGATATGCTGAAACGCTATTTTCAGGCTGAGGCAATTCTGCATGAGATTGGCAGCCGTGCTCAGGCTGCGAAAATATACGAGGAATACCGCCCGTTCATCAGCATGAATACTCCCTCGTTGGTGAACATGGAGCGCTGTGAAAGCCCGAAAATCCCACGGTAGTGTCAGTCTATCCCAGCTTTTGCAGCACGACGTCGATGGCTTGGCGCAGTAATTGACGGTCGTGATGATGGGGCACATCCTCCGCAGCCAACGCCTGCTGCACGACCAGACGGTCACCTATCTGGCTGACATCAACTTTTGGGCCGACGATTGCTGCATCAATAACCGGTTTCCCCACTTTGCGTTCAATCCAGAACAATTTTTCCGCCAGCGTCAGGCGAGCAGCGGGATTGCTTTGTTCATTGCCTAGGTTGCCAATGTACACCATGGGTGCGGGCGTGCGGCGGAGCGCCTGCGTTAGATCCTCGAGCAGCAGCAACGGCATTAGGCTAGTAAGGAAACTGCCGGGGCCAATCAAAATCAGATCGGCTTTGGCGATGGCATCAATGGCCTCACGCGTTGCTGGTACGGTTGGATACAGCATCAAATCTTGCGGTAAGGCCGCCAACTGATCGATCTCGACTTCGCCATAAACGGGGTTACCTTGCTCATCAATCGCCATTAAATCGACAGGATGCTCGGACATCGGAATTAAAAAGGCGTCCACTTTGAGCAAATTGCGAATCAGATTGATAGCTTCCAGCGGACGCACGCTCAGGTGATCGAGCGCTTTTAGCATCAGGTTACCCAGATTGTGCCCAGCAAGCTCGCCGTTACCGTTAAACCGGTATTCAAACATCGCAGAGGCTACGCTGGGTGTGGTGATCAGTTGGTTCAGACAGTTGCGCGTATCGCCCCAGGCAAGCCCGCCTTCGGCGCGACGGATGCGGCCGGTAGAACCGCCGTTATCTGTGGTCGTGACAATGCCGGTTAGCCGTGAACCTAGGGAAGAGAGCGAAGACATTACACGACCTAAACCGTGTCCGCCTCCTAACGCGACAACCCTGTCGAGGTCGGCCAACGTGCGATTGCGCATAGAGAACCTTATGAATAAGCCAGAGGAATATGAATAACGTGTATACCCGTCATACTTCAAGTTGCATGTGCGTTGGCTGCGTTCAAATACTCGGCCCGTCGTGGGACTCGCCCTGAAGGGCCGCTGCAAGCAGCGTTCAAATCTGCTCCCGGCAGATTTGTCACCCGAATCACTTACTTGAGTAAGCCCATCGGGGGTCCTTCCCTTGCCGGTTACGATGCTCATTGCCGAGCATCGCCCTAGCGGGCCAACGCTTCGCGTTGTTCAAAACGAGTACGTTTTGTCCTGAAACTCGAATTATTTAGGGTATAACAATTGCCGCTAAGGTAGCTGATTTCACCTTAAAAGGCGAAAAATCCTCACACTGGCATGACCTGAGACAATTTCTACCACACATTTTCCCGTATGCTGTGCAACATAAGATATTGAAAATACGTTATATATTATTTTACATATCGATTTTGAGAGTGGTTAGCAGGGCTTTTTCGCAGTAAACTGCTCAATGAAATCACGGTTCTTTACTGGTAATCCTACCGTTGTCTGACGGATAACCGATGAGAATCAAACTCCTAGCCTTGGTGCCTAAGTTATGCGCTTATTGCGCGTGATACGGTGTCTTGGCCGTGGCCTTCGCGGTCACCAGGGTGCGAGGTAGAAATGCCTGCATCTCCCGTATTTGGAAAGGTGTTTATGGTGAGTCAACTGACTGATGCGTTTGCGCGCAAGTTTTACTATTTGCGTCTGTCTATCACAGACGTCTGCAATTTTCGTTGTACCTACTGTCTGCCGGATGGTTATCAGGCCAATGGCACCAATCCACATCGCTTTTTGTCACTCGATGAGATTCGTCGCGTCAGCCGCGCCTTTGCTGAATTGGGGACGGAAAAAGTTCGTCTCACCGGCGGTGAGCCGTCTCTGCGTCGTGACTTCGTCGATATCATTGCTGCTATTCGAGAAAATCCAGCCATTCGTACGCTGGCGGTGACCACCAACGGTTACCGTCTGGCTCGCGACGTGGCGCAATGGCGTAATGCCGGACTAACGGCACTGAATGTCAGCGTTGACAGCCTGGATGCGCGCCAGTTTCATGCGATTACTGGGCAGGATAAATTCCGCCAGGTGATGGATGGCATCGATGCGGCGTTTGACTGCGGTTTTGCCAAAGTTAAGGTTAACACCGTGCTGATGCGTGATGTGAACGCGGGCAGCCTACAAACCTTTCTCGACTGGATTAAACACCGCCCGATTCAACTCCGCTTTATTGAACTGATGGAAACGGGAGAAGGGGGCGAGCTGTTCCGCCGTCACCACGTTTCCGGCGAGGTAATTCGCCAGCAGCTATTGCAGCAAGGGTGGCAACAGCAGCAACGTGCACGCAGCGACGGTCCTGCTCAGGTGTTCTGCCATCCAGACTATCAGGGTGAAATCGGGCTAATCATGCCGTATGAGAAAGATTTTTGCCTGAGCTGCAACCGTCTTCGCGTGTCTGCTATCGGTAACCTGCATCTGTGCCTTTTTGGTGAGCAGGGCATCCCCCTGCGTGATTTGCTGGCTGACGATCGTCATCTCGATGATTTGAAAATGCGTATCTCGGGTGGATTGTCGACGAAGAAGCAGACGCACTTCCTGCATGAAGGCAATAGCGGCATGACGCAAAATCTGTCATTTATCGGCGGTTAATCCGCGACATCACTGATTCTTAAAGGAGCCTGACATGAGCAAAGTCAGCAGCGAATTTGTTTCTCTCAATCTGGCGGTACTGACCGTTTCCGAACGCCGTACGGCGGAAGACGATACCTCCGGCGACTATCTGCGCGAAGCAGCACAGTCCGCAGGGCATCGTATTGTCGACAGCGCTATCGTGAAAGAAAATTTGTACCAGATTCGCGCACAGATCTCGGCGTGGATTGCCAGCGAGGAAGTACAGGGTATTTTGATTAACGGTGGCACGGGCTTTACGGCAGGCGATGTAGTGCCGGAAGCCATTGGTGTTTTGTTCGATCGCGAAATTGAAGGTTTCGGTGAACTGTTTCGCATGGTGTCGTATGAAGATATTGGCACCGCGACACTGCAATCCCGCGCGCTTGCCGGTCTGGCTAATCAGACGGTGATTTTTGCCATGCCGGGTTCGACTCGCGCTTGTCGAACGGCGTGGGAACGTATCATTCAGGAACAGCT
The DNA here is from genome assembly GCF_002847345.1 of Pectobacterium peruviense. Lineage (GTDB taxonomy): Bacteria > Pseudomonadota > Gammaproteobacteria > Enterobacterales > Enterobacteriaceae > Pectobacterium > Pectobacterium peruviense. The sequence continues at coordinate 60,116 of NZ_LXFV01000003.1, read as the reverse complement.
GGATGCGCGTCAGAAACCGTGCAATTTTTACCCGCACTTAAAAAAATCCTCTTAACGATAAGCCTTACTCACTATGTCATCATCTAAGCCACAATTGACCCACATAAACGCCGCTGGCGAAGCCGCAATGGTAGATGTTTCCGCCAAAGCGGAGACCGTGCGTGAAGCCCGTGCGGAAGCCTTCGTTGAAATGGCACCGCAGACGCTGGCGATGATTATTGCCGGTAGCCACCATAAAGGCGATGTGTTTGCCACCGCGCGTATTGCTGGGATTCAGGCCGCAAAACGTACCTGGGAGCTGATTCCGCTTTGTCACCCGCTACTGCTGAGTAAAGTGGCTGTCGAGCTGGAAGCACAGCCGGAGCACAATCGAGTTCGCATCGAGTCCGTGTGTCGCCTGACGGGGAAAACCGGCGTGGAGATGGAAGCGCTGACTGCTGCTTCTGTTGCCGCGCTGACCATCTATGACATGTGCAAAGCCGTGCAGAAAGATATGGTGATTGGCCCAGTGCGCTTATTGGCGAAGAGTGGCGGAAAATCCGGTGATTTTACAGCGGAGGGGTCATGATTAAGGTTCTGTTTTTTGCACAGGTGCGTGAACTGATCGACACAGACAGCCTGTCGCTGCCTGCTGATTATGCCACCGTAGAGGATGTTCGACAGGCGTTGTGCCAGCGTGGGGCTCGTTGGGAATTAGCATTGGAATCCGGCAAGTTGTTGGCAGCGGTAAATCAGTCGCTGGTTGAGTTGACGCACCCGCTACAGGATGGCGATGAAGTGGCATTTTTCCCACCGGTAACGGGAGGTTGATCGTGGCAGAAACGCGCATTCAGGTCGGCGAAGAGAACTTCAACGTAGGTGATGAATACCAGTGGCTGTCGCAGTGTGATGAAGATGGCGCGGTGGTGACGTTTACGGGGAAGGTGCGTAATCACAATCTGGCGAAAAATGTCAGCGTGTTGACGCTGGAACACTATCCCGGCATGACGGAAAAGGCGCTGGCGGAGATTGTCGAGCTGGCACGCGAACGTTGGGAACTGCCGCGTGTGAGCGTGATTCATCGAGTCGGCGCACTCTATCCGGGCGATGAAATTGTGTTTGTTGGTGTCAGTGCTGCCCATCGCAGCGCGGCATTTGATGCCGCCCAATTCATCATGGATTACCTGAAAACCCGTGCGCCATTCTGGAAGCGGGAAGCCACGCCGGAAGGCGAGCATTGGGTGGAATCACGCGACAGTGATAAACAGGCCGCGCAGCGCTGGTAGTCGATTTCTGTGTTAGGATAAAAGGATGGCGGGGAGAGAATATTCAGTCTCGATCCCCCAATCAGGCGGTTCGCGCCGCGTTAATCAGATAACTTTATGCAAAGGTAACATCATGGACAGATATCCACGCTCTGGTTCAATCGTTGAGCGCTCGCAGTCTGGTCTCCAAGCCTATATGGCACAGGTTTATGGTTGGATGACCTGTGGCCTGCTGCTGACGGCGTTCGTCTCCTGGTATGCGGCGAATACGCCCGCCGTACTGAATTTTGTTTTCTCCAGCCAGATCACTTTCTTCGGACTGATCATTGCCCAACTGGGGCTGGTATTTGTCATTTCCGGCATGGTACAGCGCCTGAGCGGCACCGTTGCCACGTCGCTGTTTATGCTCTATTCCGCGCTGACGGGGCTGACGCTTTCCAGCATTTTTATCATGTACTCCGGTGAATCCATTGCCAGCACCTTTGTCATTACGGCGGGGATGTTCGGGGCGATGAGCCTGTACGGCTACACCACGAAGCGTGATTTAAGCGGCTTTGGCAGCATGTTGTTTATGGCGCTGATCGGGATTGTTCTGGCTTCGCTGGTGAACCTGTGGCTGAAAAGCGAAGCGCTGATGTGGGCTGTAACCTATATCGGTGTGGTGGTGTTTGTCGGTCTGACCGCGTATGACACCCAGAAGCTGAAAAACATCGGCGAGCAGTTGTCTGTTGATGACAAAGATAGCTTCCGCAAATACTCCATCGTCGGCGCGTTGACGCTGTATCTCGACTTCATCAACCTGTTCCTGATGCTGCTGCGTATTTTCGGTAATCGTCGTTAAGGACAAGGCTGTAACCTAAATCCTTCACTGCTTTATGTTAATGAGTGCAAAGATTTCGGGCGTGTCAAACACAGTGTTTTCTGTGCCTCATCACACGCCCGACAAGGAGCACTTAGTCGCCGCAGCTCCTTGACCTATGGCTCTTTGGCGTTAATTGTGTCGCTACGCGGTGCCTTTGGCGCTCGTGTCCGCTATTCGTGCCGCCCAGTGACGCGTTCCCGACGCGACACTGGCTTTCGCGGCGTCCTGCCGCTCACACGGCGACCACGCCACCTCAGCACAATTTTTTACGCCTCTAGTTATCTGTTTCCCTTACCTACCTGATATTAAGCAATATTCCGTCGAAAAATGGCGTAGGCTGCCGAACCGGTGGTTAGCGTGATGATCAGCAGCGGCCATAAGCTGCCCCAGATAATGCTGAAGTCCGCGTCCTTGAGGTAAATCTGCTTCGTTATATCGGTGAAGTGACGGATGGGGTTAATCCAGGTGATGTGCTGTAACCAAATCGGCATGTTCTCAACCGGTGATACATAGCCGGAAAGCAGGATGGCGGGCATCAGGAAAACGAATACGCCGATAAACGCCTGCTGTTGCGTGGAACAGAGCGAGGAAATCAGCAGGCCGAAGCCGACCAATGACAGACCATAGATCAGCATCGTGCTGTAAAACAGCAGCAGCGATCCGGCGAAGGGGATATGGTAAATCAGTATGCCCGCTAGCAGCACTATCGTGGCCTGAAATGTGGCGACTATCAGCGCAGGCACGGCTTTGCCAATGAATATCTGGCTAGTCGATAGTGGCGAAACCAGTAATTGTTCCAACGTACCTTGTTCCCGCTCGCGCGCGACGGAGAGCGCCGTAACAATCAGCACGCCGATAGTGGCAATCATGGCAATCAGCGACGGCACCACAAACCATTTATAGTCCAGATTTGGGTTATACCAGTGGCGTACCACCAGCTCGCTGTTGTTATGAATAGCGCTGCTTTGAGCTGGTTTGGCCGCCAGCAATTCCAACTGATAATCCCGCACGATGTGCTGCACATCGTTGGCGGCGATCTGCGCGCTGTTGGAGCGTCTGCCGTCCAGAATAAGCTGAAGTGAGGCGCTGTTCCCGCTGGCAATATCACGCGAGAACTGCGGCGGGAAACGCAAAATCAGCAGTGCTCGCTGGTTATCCAGCGTCGGTGCCACGTCCTGCGAGCTATGTAGCATCAACACGTGAGAAAAGGACTTTGCCTTGGCAAAGCGCTGCGTCAATTCTATGGCGTGGGGGCCGTTATCTTCGCTGTAAATCGCAATGGTTGCGTTGGTCACGTCGAGTGTTGCGGCGAAAGGAAACAGGGAAACCTGAAGGATAACGGGCAGCACTAGAATGGAGCGCGTTTGCGGATCGCGCAGCAGCGATTGCAGTTCCTTAATAATCAACGTCCACAGACGATGCAGCATAATCGCTCCCTAATCCAGCCTGCGCCGGGTTTGCCAGGCCGTCAGGCCAATAAAGACAATCGCCGAGAGAATCAGAAACAGCAGGTTTGTCATCAGCACGGTACCGATATTTCCTGCGAGAAACAGCGTTTGCAGCGTGCTGACGAAATAGCGCGCCGGGATGATGTATGACACGCCTCGAACAAATTCCGGCATGCTGTCAATTTCAAAAATAAAGCCAGACAGCATGATGGCGGGTAGAAATGCTGCATTCAGCGCAACCATGGCAGCGTTGAACTGGTTGCGGGTGAGGGTGGAAATCAACAACCCCATACCCAGCGTGCTGGCAAGAAACAGGCTGCTGATAATAAACAGTAAAATCAGTGAGCCGCGATAGGGCACCTGCATGATGAAGGTGGAGACCAGAATACACAGTGTCATGGCGATCATCCCAAGGACGTAATACGGGATGAGTTTGGACAGCAGCAGTTCTGCACGGGTGACCTGCGTAGAGAGTAGCGCTTCCATCGTCCCGCGTTCCCACTCGCGGGCAATCACCAGTGAAGTGAGGATGGCGCCAATCACCGTCATGATGATGGTAATCGCGCCGGGAATAATGAAATGTTGGCTGATGGCGGCTGGATTAAACCAGTAGCGCGATTGCACCTCAATAAGTTGCTCGAACGTGTGGCCGCGATCTTCTGCTCGCTGCTGTTGCCAAAGCAGCCAGATTCCTTCCGCATATCCCTGAACAAAATTTGCCGTATTGGGTTCGCTGCCGTCGGTGATGACCTGAATTGGCGCGCTATCGCTTGGTCGTGCCAGCCGTTCGGCAAAATCAGAGGGAATCACGATCAGGCCACGAATGCTGCCAGCCTGCATTTGCTGAATCAACTGCTGGCGGTTATTGCTGATGGTCGGCGCAATAAACGGCGAGGCCGCAAACGTATTAGCCAGATCGCGTGCGTCTTCACTCTGTTGTTCCAGCAGAATACCGACGTGTAGGCGGCTGGAATCCAGATTGATGCCGTAGCCAAAGATAAAGAGCAACAGCAATGGAATCACGAAGGCAATTAACCCGCTGCTGGGGTCGCGCAAGATTTGGCGCGTCTCTTTCAGGCACAGCGCCCGAAGACGACGCCCCGAAAAGTGCGTGCTGCCGTGCTGGCTCGCGTTGTCTTGTTCAGCGCTATTTTGTTCAACCACGTTCTGCCTCCCCGTCGTAAGTCTGAATCAGCGTAATAAACGCCTCTTCCATCGTCGGTGATGGCGTCTGTGTACTGGCGGCTTGATGCTTCAACTCGTCCGGCGTACCGCTGGCGATTAGTTTGCCGCGATACACCAGCCCGATGCGGTCGCAGTATTCGGCTTCGTCCATGAAGTGGGTGGTGACCATGACGGTGACGCCGCGGTTGACCATGCCGTTGATATGTATCCAGAACTCGCGCCGAGTTAGCGGATCGACACCGGAGGTCGGTTCGTCGAGAAACAGAATATCGGGTTCGTGCATGAGTGCACAGGCCAGCGCCAGCCGCTGTTTGAAGCCCAGCGGCAGGGCATCTGGCGTTTGGCGGTAAATCGGTTGGAAGTTGAAGGCCTCGGTCATTCCGGCCATTTTATCGCGCTGTGCTTTGCCCGTTAGCCCATAAACGCCGGAGAAAAATCGCAGATTCTGCTCGACGGTCAGATTGCCGTAGAGCGAGAATTTTTGCGCCATGTAGCCCAAATGCTGGCGTGCTTTGCCGGAGCTGGTTTTCAGATCCATATCAAGCACCAGCGCCTTGCCCTCGGTTGGCACCAGCAGACCGCACATCATCTTGAAGGTGGTTGATTTGCCTGCACCGTTCGGGCCGAGCAGGCCGAAGATTTCACCGCGTTTCACCTGAAAGCTGACGTGATCAGTCGCGGCGAAATCGCCAAATTTTTTCGTCAGCGCCTGTGCTTCAATCACCGTTTCGCCGCCGCTGATATCAATCTGCGGCATGATGCTCGCCAGCGATGAATCACTGGTTGGGCCGCCGCCCAGCAGATCGATAAACGCATCTTCAAAGCGCGGATCGGTATCGTGCAGGCTGCCGCTTTCCAGATGCAACGCTGAGAGCAGCGATGCCCGATCTGCCTCCGGTTTGAGCATCAGTCTGACGTATTGCCCTTGAATCACGCCGTCGCTCACCTGCGGCAGACGCAATGCTTCTTGCAGCACATCCCTGTGTCGGCGAGTTCCGGTATCAACCAGTATGCAGCGTCCCGCCATGCGTGCGGTCAGATCGCGTGGCGCACCGCGATACAGTAGCTCGCCTTCATTCAGCAGCAGCACATCCCGACACTGTTCCGCTTCATCGAGATAAGACGTGCTCCATAGGATTAACATGCCATCGTCAGCCAATTCGTGCACCATCAGCCACAGCTCACGGCGGGATATCGGGTCGACGCCCACGCCCGGTTCATCCAGCAGAAGCACCTTAGGTTGCCCCAGGAGCGTACAGGCCAACCCCAGTTTCTGTTTCATGCCGCCGGAGAGTTTGCCTGCCAGTCTGTCGGTAAAGCGAGTCAGGTCAGTAAACGACAGTAAGCGGTCAAAGGTTTTTTTGCGCACATCGCCGGTGATGCCGCTCAGGTCGGCATACAGCGTCAGGTTTTCCATCACCGTTAGATCTTCATACAGACCGAATTTCTGCGGCATGTAGCCCAGAATGGCATGGAGCTGACGATCTTCTTTGATGGGATCCAGATTCGCCACACGCAGCGTACCGTTGCTGGGCGTTAATAACCCCGCCAGCATGCGTAGCAGGGTGGTTTTCCCCGCGCCGTCGGGGCCGACTAGTCCGGTCACTGCGCCGCTGCGTATCTCGGCGGTGAGGCTGGCAAGCGCCGGTTTCTCCTGTCCGACAAAGCGCTTCTCCAGCCCGTCCAACGCAATCTGCGTGGGGGAATCAGTCATGACGAACGGGCTCACTGGCGCGATGGGTATCTGCAGTGCGCGGCTCTTCAAAACGCAGCGTGACCGGCATCCCTTGTCGTAGCCCATCATCGGGATCGGTAACTACAATGCGTAGGCGGTAAACCAGATCGGTACGTAAATCTTCCGTTTCGACGCTTTTCGGTGTGAATTCGGCACTTGGTGACACAAAACCTATCTTGCCGCGATAAGGCTGATTGGGGCGGCCATCGGTGTAAATCAGCATTTGGCTACCGGGCACAACGCGGCCGAGATCTTTCTCGCTCGCGTAGGCGCGTACCCAAATGGGGCGAGTCAGTGAGAGGGTGAAAACGGTACTGCCTGCTGCCAGCATGCTGCCTTTCTCGGCGGCGCGAGTGAGGATCACGCCGGGAGAGGGGGCAAGCAGTTCGGCGTCCTGTTTATCTAATTCCGCCTGTGCCAGCCCAGCTTCGGCCTGTGCCACTGCCGCCTGCGCGGCGGCAATTTCCTGTGGTCGGTTACCGCTTTCGAACTGGCTTAGTTTATCTTTCGCTGCTTGTAGTGCCGCAAGCGCCTGATTACGCGCCGTTCTGGCATCGTCTAGCATGTTGGCGGAAATGGCGCGTTTATTCCACAACCCTTGCTGACGCTGGTAGAAGCTATTGACGTAATCATAGGCAGCCTGACTCTGAACAGCCTGAGAGCGTACCTGCGCGATCTCTTCCTGCCTGTAGCCTTCCTGCGCCAGTTGAAGCTGTGCCTGTGCGCTGGCGAGGTTTGCCTGTGCTTGGTGCTGGGCATTCAGATAAGGCGCAGCGTCGAGCGTTGCCAGCGGTTGGCCTGCCTGCACGGCATCGCCCTCATCAACGTGTAATTCGGCCACTCTACCGCCGACGCGGAAGGCCAGATTGACGGTGCGGATATCCACATTGCCGTAAAGCGTTAATGGTTTTTCCCGCTGCTGATAGTGGTGATAAAAGCCGTAACCCGTACCGAGCAGGATAAGGACGATGGCAGCGAACGCCAATTTTCTCTTGTTCATCACACATAGTTCCTTGTTTGTCTGCGGTGTGCTTGTCGGCGGTAGCGATCCCGCAGGCCGTTAAAAGGGCACGTCGTTTCTTATTTCTGGAGGCTCTTAATCATATGACGGGTTACAGGGGGGGATGGTGATTTGTAGTGATCGAGTTCACAAAAATACATGTCTCTAACCATGATTCACCCGCATCGCTGGCTATATCCGACATAACATCTTCTTTTTGTTAAAAAAGTGAAAATAAGCTGTAGCTATTGTAATTAATTTCATTGAATGATAATAATTGCCATTAGCAATTGCATTTTCATTGGTACTGACATAGTGGCCTGCCAGCATTGACGTTGTGCCATAGGGTGTAAACCCTGTGTTCAATGCCAGAGCCGATAGTGATCCGCCAAAGTGTTTCGCGTAAGACGAAGCATTTTGGCATTTTTTTGTCTGTGCTGCGGCGAGTGGTCTGCCACAGGCGATGATTTTTATTCACGGTTGGATATATAACCAAAGGGGAAGGACAGTGAACCAGATGCGCACTTTACTTGCATTGATGCCATGCGTGCTGATTGCTCCGGCGTATGCACAGGATGACACGACCAAAAAGGGTGATTCGAGCGGTGATGAGATGGTGATTACCGCCTCTCGCTCGAATATCCAGCAGCAGAAAGCGCCGCAGGTGGTCACGGTGATTACCAAAGAGCAAATCGAGCAGCAGATGCAGGTCACCTCCGACTCATCGCAAATTCTGAGCAATCTGCTTCCTTCGTTCTCCCCCAGCCGTCAGAAAATGAGCGGCAGCGGTGAAACCTTCCGCGGTCGTGCACCGTTGGTTCTGATCGACGGTATCCCACAATCCAACCCGCTGCGTCCGACTTACCGCGAGATGCACACCATAGACTACTCGATGGTTGAACGCATCGAAGTCATTCACGGTGCCAACGCCACCAACGGAATGGGCGCGACGGGAGGGGTGATTAACATCATCACCCGCCGCCCGGAAAACGGTTCGTTTAATCAACATGTCAACGTACAGACCACGCTCCCGACTGAGAAGGTTCGCGGTGAAACCGCCAGCTATAAAACCACCTATCGGGTCGATGGGCGTGAAGACTATCTCGACTACCTGTTCTCCATTGGTTATGAGAATCAGGGACTGTATCTGGACGGCAACAATCGTCCCGTCGGTGTGGATAATACCCAGGGCGATACCATGGACTCCCGCTCTTACGACCTGTTAGCGAAAGTCGGGTACTGGCTGGATGACTATCAGCGTGTTCAATTGAGCGTGAACCGCTATAACATCAGGGGTGAAAATAACTACCTTAGCGTAGACGGCGTGCGCAGGCTCGGTATTCCGACAACGTCGGTACGCGGCACGCCGCCGGGTGAAGCGCCGCATAACAGTGTATGGACCACGGGGCTGACTTATGAACACCACGATCTGGCGGGGATGAAACTGTCTGCGCTGGTGTTTAATCAACGCTATGAGGCGCTGTTTGGTGCAACCCTGTCGGATACTTTTCAGGATACGTCCATTGCTCCTATTAATACACTTTACGATCAGTCGCGCGCGATTTCCAATAAGTACGGTACCAAGCTGGCGCTGACGAAAGATGACCTGCTGGATGACACGCTGAAAGTCACGGTCGGTTTCGATACGCTGTACGATAAGGGGAAGCAGGATCTCTACCTGACCAAGCGTACCTATGTGCCGGAGATGGAATACACAAACTATTCACCGTTTATTCAAGGCGAATATCAACTGCTGGATAACGTCACGCTGCACGCGGGCGTACGCCATGAAATCGCTAAGCTTCAGGTCAACGATTATCAAACGCTGGCGTCTAACAATGGCGTGACGGTACAAGGTGGCAGTCCGAAATTTAATGAGACGCTGTATAACGCCGGTATCGTCTATGCGGCAACAGATTCCCTCAGTCTGTTTGCCAACTACTCGGAAGGATTTGGGATGCCGGATGTGGGGCGTGCGCTACGTTCCATCAACAGTACGGGTATTAGCCTGAAAAATTTTGACGGCTTTAAGCCGATAGTCACGGATAACGTAGAGACGGGATTCCGGTTCAAGAAAGATCGTTTCGATCTCGAAGCCAGCTACTATCAATCCAACGCCAAATTGGGTGAGCGAGTGGTGCAGAGTGGGGATGTCTTTACTTCCCAACGTCAGCGAACGCGTATTCAAGGCGTAGAGGTCACTGCGGGCTATCAGATCAATGAGCAGCATAAAGTCAACGCGTCTTACGCCCATATGGAAGGAAAATATGACAGCAATAGCGACGGTAAGCTGGATAAGAAGCTTAACGGTTTGAATAATGTTGCGCCGGATCGGGTCATCGCCAGCTGGTCTGCGAACTGGAACGATCAATGGAGTTCGTTTGTGCAGGCGAATTATGCTTTCAGCCGCAGCTTTGACGATGCGGGATTGGCGTTTGACGGTTACCTGCTGGTGGATGCTGCCGTGGGGTACAAGCTACCGTATGGTCGCCTCAATGTGGCAGTGGCGAACCTGTTGGACAAGCAGTACATCACCTACTATTCGCAGGCGGCACAGGCCAATGACACGCGCTATTTCTCCGGGCGTGGTCGCACGATGACGCTGGGTTATTCGATTGATTTCTAAGATTACCCTATTTAGCTATGCCTCAAAATCAGCAACACGGTCGCGTTTTTCGCTGGCCGTGTTGTTGTCTTTTCTGCTGGTGACGCTAGCGCAGGCGGCTGAATCGCCGCGTCAGGTTCGGCATGCGTTGGGTGTGACCACCGTGACGGGGACGCCGCTGCGTATAGTGACGCTATTTCAGGGCGCGACCGACTCCGCTGTCGCGCTGGGAATCAAGCCGATTGGCGTGGTGGAATCATGGACGGAGAAGCCGATTTACCGCTATTTACGCCCCGCGTTGCAGGGCGTGACGCTAGTCGGGCTGGAAACGCAGCCCAGTCTGGAGACCATCGCGTTACTCAAGCCCGATCTCATCGTAGCCTCTACTTTTCGACATGAGAAAATCTACGGTCTGCTGTCGCAGATCGCGCCAACCATCGCACTGGACAGGGTGTCTGAATTCAAGGAAACGGTACAGATGATGGGCGTAGCGCTGAACAGGGAAGATAAGGCACACGAGATTTTATCCCACTGGGATCGACGCGTGAATTCGCTGCGTGACAGGCTAAAGGCGCGATTTGGCGATCGCTGGCCGCTCAGTGTTTCCATTCTCGAATTCCGTGAAGATCACATGCGTACTTATCTGCCCGCCAGCTTTGCCGGATCGGTGCTGTCGGAAATCGGCTTTGTCTGGTCGCGGCCGGAAAGCTACACGTCAGGTGTAATGCAAAAGCTTACCAGCAAAGAGAGTATTCCCGTGGTGGATGCCGATCTATTCTTTGTGCTGCTGCGTTCAGACAAACCTGCGGTGGCGCAGAATTATCGAGATTGGCAGGCTCACCCGCTTTGGCAGCGGCTACGTGCACCTCGGCAACAGCAGGTGTATCCAGTCGATAACGTGGCCTGGAGCCTGTCTGGCGGTATTTTGGGCGCGAATAATATGTTGGACGATATCGAGCGACAGTTTGCTGGTAAAACGGAACCCGCTAGCAAAAAAAACGATATTGCAGAGGAGAGTCAGACGCGATGAGACAGTGCATCGTGATGGCAGCGGGTATCACACTGCTGCTGTTGAGTATCGTCGCTAGCCTGATGCTGGGACAAACCACGATTTCATTTGGTGCCGTGTTCAGGGCGCTATTCTATTACGATCCGCAGCAGATCGATCACATTCTGGTGCTGACGACACGCCTATCGCGGACGGTGATTGCCATCGTTGTCGGTGCCAGCCTCGCCGTTGCTGGGGCGCTAATGCAGGCATTGACGCGTAACCCGCTAGCCTCGCCGGGGATATTTGGCATTAATGCCGGAGCCATGTTTGCCGTCGTACTGCTGTCTTCGCTGTTGACCTTTTCCTCGCAGGTTGCGTTGGCATGGACGGCCTATCTGGGGGCCGCTGTGGCTGGCGTCATGGTGTATGTGTTGGGAACGTTGGGCAATGCGCGTTCCAGTCACTTACGCATCGTGCTGGCCGGTGCCGCGATCAGCGCGCTGTTTATTTCGTTTACGCAGGCGCTCCTAGTGATCAATCAGGATGGGCTGGACAGCATGCTGTTCTGGCTGGCCGGTTCGGTATCCGGGCGCAACCTGTCGATGCTGTTACCGCTGCTGCCGTACTTTGTTATCGCGCTATGCCTCACGCTACTGCTGTCGCGTCATCTGAATATTCTGGTGGCGGGCGACGAGATCGCCAAAGGACTGGGGCAGCGAACCGCACTGGTGCGCGCGTTGTCTGGGCTGTGCGTGATCGGGTTAGCGGGTGGTGCAGTGGCGATAGCCGGAAATATCGGTTTTATCGGGCTGATTGTGCCGCATATTGTGCGGCGCGTGCTGTCAGCCGATCACCGCTGGCTGTTGCCCGGCTGTGCAATTTTCGGTGCCACGCTGCTGCTGCTGGCCGATGTTGCCGCCCGTTTGCTGATTGTGCCGCAGGAAGTGCCGGTCGGGGCAATGACCGCGCTATTAGGAGCGCCATTCTTCATTTATCTGGCGAGAAGGGGACTGCGACATGGGTAATGTGTGTACCGTGCGCGTAGGGAGCGTTTCGCGCCAGATTGATTTACGTACCTCAGCGGTGGCGCTCTCGCTCCTGCTGGCGCTATTAGCTGTCGTGTTTCTCTCGCTGTCACTGGGACAGGTTGTGCTGTCGCCCACGCAGGTGCTGTCGGCGCTGTTGGGAAAGGCAGACAGCGGCATACACTTTATCGTCAACGATCTGCGTTTGCCGCGTGCACTGCTGGCACTATTAGTCGGCGGCGCGCTGGCGATATCTGGTTTGATTCTGCAAAGCATCGTGCGCAATCCGCTGGCCTCGCCGGATATTCTGGGGATTACCAGCGGCTCATCGGCGGCGGCGGTATTCTTTCTCTCGTTTCTGGCGACAACGATAAGCCAGCGTTGGCTCCCACTGGCGGCAATGAGCGGGGCGTGGATTACGGCGATCGCTATTTATCTACTGGCCTGGAAACAAGGTGCATCACCGCTGCGCTTGGTGCTGGTCGGTGTTGGACTGTCTGCCATCATGGGCGCGGCGGTTACGATGATGCTGGTGTTTAGCCCGATCGGCACGACATTGACGGCCTATGTGTGGCTGACGGGCAGCATCTACGGCGCACAGTGGCAGCATGTGTCAGCGCTGGCGGGCTGGCTGCTACTTGGTGCACCGTTTCTGGTGGGGCTGGCGCGGCATGTCAACGTGCATGAACTGGATGACGCGCTGGCCTGTGGTGTCGGACAGTCTGTCGGACGCATCCGGCTCGCGCTGTTGACGCTGAGCGTCGCGCTGGCTGGGGCGGCAATTGCCTACGCCGGTGCGATGGCGTTTGTCGGCTTGCTGGCACCACATATTGCGAAAAAGCTGGCGAGCCGTTCATTTCCCGGACTGGCGCTGGTGTCGGCGCTGACGGGCGGCTTATTGGTGATGGTGGCCGATTTAATGGGTCGTACGGCGTTCCTGCCGCTGGATTTACCTGCTGGCATTTTTATCTCTGTGCTCGGAACGCCCTTTTTTATCTATTTATTGCTTCGGCAACGCTATTGAGATCGCAAGGTTATGCTGTCAAAGAATGTGCCTCCAACAAATAGCGGTTCCCGTGATGCGATTGTCAGTCAGTCGCTGACGCTAAGTTACGATAAACAGATCGTCATTGACGCGCTGGATATCTCGCTGCCAGCCCAGAAAATTTCGGTGCTGGTGGGCAGTAACGGCTGCGGTAAGAGCACGTTATTAAAGTCATTCGCCCGTCTGCTGAAACCAACGAGCGGAACGATTATTGTCAACGGGGCGGATATCCATCGGCAATCTACCGTCGAGGTGGCGAAATCTCTGGCAATTTTGCCGCAAACGCCGACTGCGCCGGAAGGTCTGACGGTCTATCAACTGGTGAAGATGGGGCGTTATCCGCACCAGTCGTGGCTGAAGCAGTGGTCGGCAACGGACGAGGAAAAAGTCCTTGAGGCGCTGCGCAGCACTGGCGTGCTGGCATTAAAGGATCGCGCGGTTGATTCTCTGTCCGGCGGCCAGCGTCAGCGCGTATGGATCGCCATGACGTTGGCGCAGGATACCGACATCGTCCTGCTGGATGAACCGACGACCTACCTCGATCTGGCGCATCAGATGGAGGTGTTGGATTTGCTACGAGAGTTGAATCTCCAGCAGCAGAAAACCATTGTCATGGTGTTGCACGATTTGAATTTGGCATGTCGCTACGCGCATCACATGGTGGCGGTGCATGACCGGATGGTGTTTGCGCAGGGCAATCCGCGCGATATCCTTACTGAGGCCACGGTAAAAACGGTGTTCAACCTGAATTGCCGCATCATTGACGATCCATTCTTTGGCACGCCGCTGTGCATTCCGTTTGGGCGTGAAGCAGCGGAAACGGTGGACAATGTCGGCTAATCGTCTGACGCCAGCGCAGTGGGCAATGCTTTCCGGCACATTGCAATTAACGGATGCCTCACAGCGGGCAGGCCATGACGGCTGTCCGAGTCGGAGAGTGTTGGATCCAGACTATTGCCGTTGGCTGCTGGAAACCCTGACACCACCGTTGCTGTCGCCGTCGATCAAGATTACCGCTTCTCTGCTGGCGAAGCGGATAGGGTTCTTAACCACGGCCGCCAGCCTGTACGCCATGTCGGTGTATAACAAAGGGCTGAACATGGCGCTGGATAACAGCGTGCTGGAATTCGGACACAGCCGTCTGTGGACATCGACGATGCCGCTTTACGATCTGACAGTGTCTCAACCAGAAACAGGACTGCGAGAGGCGTGGCGCGATAGTCTGTTCGACATGCTGTTTGCTCAACACCTGTCGCCGATTCTACAGACACTGTCGTCGGTGTCGGGTGTGCCGCTGCGTATTCTGTGGGAGAACGTCACCGTGCGGGTATTTTCGTTATACGAGCAGCGCATTGAGTGGGACGATCCGGCGGCAGTGTGTTCGCAGGGAATGACGCTGGCACAGCAGGTACAGCAAGATTTCGACGCTTTGCTGGCTGCGCCCGGCGAACGCTTTGGCTGTGATGATAATCCGCTAAGGCCGTTCTTTCGTGCGAAAACGCGAGTTCCTGCTGCGGGGCGTGCGGTGAACTTTCGTGAGGTGCGCTTTCGTCGCACCTGCTGTTTTTATTACAAGGCATCGCAGCCGCAGGAATATTGCAATAACTGCCCGTTATTGCGTCCCGCCAGAAAAACAGGCTGACACAGATAAAAATCCTTCAGCCGTTATGCCCTAAATAATTCGAGTTGCAGGCAGCGGCCTTTTAGGGCGAGTATTTAAGAGAAGCCAACGCACATGCAGCTTGCAGTATGACGGGGATAGAATCTCTGCTACAATCGTCTACAGTCATGCACCGTAGTTGTGCTCGTTCACCGTGGTTGTTGCGTATGTTGTTGTTACGTGAGTTGTTACGTTAATAGTGGCCCGCCAAACCCGTCTTACTGACCCTCTGAAAACTACACCGGCTGCTGTCCGGTCAGAGCGGATCTGGAGTTGTTCTTTTTATGTCATTTGATTCTCTCGGCCTGAGTGCCGATATTCTGCGCGCGATTGACGAGCAGGGTTATCGCGATCCTACTCCTGTTCAACGCCAGGCGATTCCTGTCGTGCTGGAAGGGCGCGATTTAATGGCCAGCGCCCAAACGGGTACGGGTAAAACCGCAGGTTTTACGTTGCCACTATTGCAACTGTTGACCAGCCGTGAAGCGCAGCATAAAGGGAAAGGTCGCCGTCCGGTACGCGCGCTGATCCTGACGCCAACCCGTGAACTGGCCGCGCAGATTGATGAAAATGTGAAGGCGTATAGCAAGTATCTGAGCTTGCGTTCACTGGTCGTATTCGGTGGGGTGAGCATTAACCCACAGATGATGAAACTGCGTGGCGGCGTGGACATTCTGGTGGCGACGCCAGGGCGTCTGCTCGATCTGGAGCATCAGCGTGCCGTTGACCTGTCTCAGATCGAAATTCTGGTGCTGGATGAAGCGGACCGTATGCTGGATATGGGCTTCATTCACGATATTCGCCGTGTACTGGCGAAGCTGCCTGCTAAGCGTCAAAACCTGCTGTTCTCCGCCACTTTCTCGGATGAGATTAAAGCGCTGGCGAACAAGCTGCTGACCAATCCAGCTTCGGTTGAAGTCGTGCGTCGTAATACGCCGTCTGAACTGGTCACACAGAACGTACATTTCGTTGATAAGCGCCGCAAGCGTGAACTGCTGTCGCAGCTGATTGGTGAGAATAATTGGCAGCAGGTGCTGGTCTTTACCCGTACCAAGCACGGTGCTAACCATCTGGCTGAGCTGCTGGAAAAAGACGGCATTACCGCTGCCGCTATCCACGGTAATAAAAGTCAGGGTGCGCGTACGCGTGCGCTGGCGAACTTCAAAGACGGTAGCATTCGCGTGCTGGTCGCCACGGATATCGCCGCGCGGGGTCTGGATATCGACCAGTTGCCGCACGTGGTGAACTATGAGCTGCCGAACGTGCCGGAAGATTACGTTCACCGTATCGGCCGTACCGGTCGTGCGGAAGCAACGGGTGAAGCGCTGTCGCTGGTATGTGTGGATGAACACAAACTGTTGCGTGACATCGAACGTCTGCTGAAACGTGAGATTCCGCGTATCGCTATTGAAGGTTACGAGCCGGATCCGTCCATCAAGGCAGAGCCGATTGTGAATGGTCGTCAGGGCAGCCGTGGCGGCGGTGGTGGCGGTGCGCGTAACTCGGCACCTCGTGCGCAGTCTGGCGCGCCACGCGGTCAGTCCGAGCGCAGCGATCGTAGTCAAGGTCAAGGCGAACGTCGTTCAGCCGATGGCAATCGCCAGCCGCGTAAAGCAGGTGGTAATAGCGATAGCCCGTGGGGTACTGGCGGTAAAGGGAATGGTGGCAAGAGCAGTGGCGAAGGTCAGCGCCGCGCACCGCGTCCACAAAACCGCAGCAAGCCAGCGGACAAGTAAAATCGAAAGGGAGCCAGTGGCTCCCTTTTTTATCGCGCTATTTTTGCCATAGCAGGTGTGCAGTTGGACTGCGTGGGCGATAGAGCATCACCGCGGTAGGTCACTGCCAGGAGATGTCTACTATTTGCGCGACAATTACCATTTGGGTATAATAAAAACTCCAAATGGAGGTTTGTTATGAAAACATTTAGCTTATCCACGACTCAGAGCAGGCCGCCCCGTTTATGGCAGGTGGCAGGATTAAACCATTCTGATGGTGTGGCGCTTTTGGGACAGATTAACCAAGGCCTTGAGGGTAAGGTTGCTAACCTTATCGCTGACTGGGCGAAGATAACGCAAAACGACCTGCGTAAAATGTCCGGCATTCCGTCAACGACATTTAGCCGCAGCGTCAAAGCGCGATTTAGCGCCGATCAAAGTGAACGGTTGGTGCGTATCATCCGTGTTATTGATCGCGCCGTAGAACTGTTTGAAGGTGATAAGGACGAGGCTCAAAAATGGTTGAATGAGCCAAACAGGGCGCTTGGCGGAAAAGTACCAGCAGAACTGATGGTATCCGAAACCGGGGCTTACGAAGTCATGAAATTGCTCACGCGCCTGGAACACGGTGTGTACTCTTGATTCTCTATCGGCTTACAAAGACAAAGCATCTTTCTACAGCCTGGACGGGATACGGAGCAAAAGAGGCTGGAGGCCGTTGGAACAGTGTTGGCACCTCGATGGTTTATGTCTCAGAAACCGCATCGCTTACCATGCTGGAGACGCTGGTACACCTGCATGCAGCGCAAATCCTGGATTATTACACGCTAATGCGTATCGATGTGCCTGAAGATCAGATTCAGAGTGCCGATATGGACGAATTGCCAGACAACTGGGCTGCTGAAGAAGCGCCGCCGGATCTGGCGGTATACGGTGATGCGTGGATCTTTACCAAAAGTTCGATAGCGTTGCGAGTCCCCAGCACCCTCTCGCCCGTGGAGTATAACTACCTGTTAAACCCTGAACACCCGGATTTCTACGGGATCATTCAGCGGGCAGAGACTATACCGTTCCAGTTTGATAGTCGGCTAAAGCCCGATCGTAAATAATGCATCCCGGGTATCAATTTATTTAATCGTTATCAAACTCTCTTTTCTCAACGCGATTATTTCGCTGCTAGCAGGCATAAATTCAATGCCACTTCATACGATTTCACAAACGACGGGACAGGGAGAAACTCAAAGCGTGAGTGGAAATTGTGCGCGCCGGTGAAGAAGTTTGGCGTTAGCAACCCGTTAGCGGATAGCGCTGCACCATCCGTGCCGCCACGCATTGGCGTCACCTTAGGTTCAATACCCAGCGTGTCCAGTGCAGCAAACAGCAGGTCTATTGCCCGACGATCGTCGGTAATCGCGTTGCTGATATTGCTGTAGATATCGGTGAGCGTATAGGTCACGGTGCCAGTAGGATACTGCGCGGCAATCTTCTCTGCGATCACAGCAATCTGCTGTTTGCGCTGTTCAAACGTGGCTAAATCGAAATCGCGAATAGAGGCTTTGAGCTTTGCTTCATTGGCATTCGCCGTCAGATCGTTAAACCAGACATAGCCCTCGCGTTCTGCCGTGTGTTCCGGCGTCTGCTGGCGATCGAACTGGCTGATAAAGTCATGTGCCATGAGCAGAGGATTAACCAGCACGCCTTTCGCCGACATCGGGTGCGCAGGCACGCCGGTAAAGCGAATTTCGGCTGAGGCCGCATTGAAGTTCTCATACACCACTTCACCCAGCTCGCAGCAGTCGATGGTGTAGGCGAAATCAACATCGAAGCGTTTGAGATCGAGCGCTTTCGCACCGCGTAGCCCAATTTCCTCATCCGGCACGAAGGCCACCACGATATCGCCGTGTGGTGTTGCATCGGTCAAATTCTCCATGAGCGTCATGACCACGGTGACGGCGGCTTTATTGTCCGCACCCAGTACGCTGGTTCCATCGCTGAAAATGATGTCCTGCCCGACATACGGCAGAATTTCCGGGTGTTCCGCGGTACGCAGCCAGATGTCCTGTTCGGCATTCAGGCACAGGTCTTCACCAGTAAAGCGCAGTGTTTGCGGGTGAATATGCGGCGACAGGCCGACGTCAACCGTATCGATATGGGTAATAAAGCCAATGCGCGGTGCGGATGGACAGTTGCCCGGCTTTACGGCTGTTACCGTGGCGTGCTCATCGATGACTACATTCTGTAGGCCGAGCGTACGCAGCTCGTCCGCCAGCAGACGTGCCATCTCATGCTGTTCCGGCGTGCTGGGCAATGTTACGGAACTCGCATCGCTTTGGCTGGTGACGGCGAGATAACGGTAAAAACGCGTGCTGAGTTGATGAGCCAGACTGTCTGTCATAACGAATCCTTTTTATTCAGTAATAGCCATGATTGTTATCCTAACGTAGAAATTATTTCATTTGAGGGTTTTATTTGTCATTTTATCGTCATGATTTTTATAGCGGTGTGGTGAAACACCAATAACAAGCGAGGTCTGGGATGAAAAAAGCAGGAATACGATTCACATTGGCTGCGTTGACGCTGGCGGTTGCCTCCGCCGCATCGGCGAACACTTTGGTGTATTGCTCTGAAGGATCGCCGGAAAACTTTAACCCGCAGCTTTATACCTCCGGCACCAGCGTGGATGCCAGTGCAGTGCCAATTTATAATCGTCTAGTGGATTTCAAAGTCGGCACCACGGAGCTAGTGTCGAGTCTGGCGGAACGCTGGGACATTAGTGCCGATGGGCGCGTGTATACCTTCCACTTGCGCAAAGGGGTGAAGTTTCAGAGCAACAAATATTTTAAACCCTCGCGTGATTTTACCGCCGATGACGTGATTTTCTCTTTCATGCGGCAAAAAGACCCGCAGCACCCTTACCACAGTGTCTCGAAAGGCACTTATGCCAATTTTGAGAGCTTGTCGTTTGGCTCACTGATCCAGAATATCGAGAAGGTGGATGACCACACGGTGCGTTTTACGCTCTCCCATGCGGAAGCGCCGTTTTTGGCTGATTTAGCCTGGTACTTCGCTTCTATCCTCTCTGCGGAATATGCCGATGCGATGCTCAAAGCTGGCACGCCGGAACGCGTGGATATGGATCCGATTGGTACCGGACCTTTTGAGTTAGCGCAGTACCAGAAAGATTCGCGCATTCTGTTTAAAGCGTTTCCAGATTATTGGGAAGGCAAGGCCAAGTTGGATCGGTTGATCTTCAGCATCACGCCAGATGCTTCCGTACGTTATGCCAAGCTGGAGAAGAATGAGTGTCAGGTGATGCCGTTCCCTAATCCTGCCGACCTGCCGCGTATGAAAGAGAATAAAGATATCGTACTGATGCAAAAGGCCGGGTTGAATACCGGCTTCCTGTCGTTCAACACCCAAAAAGCACCGACGGATAATGTGAAAGTGCGTCAGGCGCTGACGATGGCGATTAACAAATCGGCGATTATTGAAGCCGTTTTCCAGGGCACTGGCACTGCGGCGAAAAACCTTCTGCCGCCAGGCGTCTGGAGTGCTGACAGCGAGCTGAAGGATTATGACTACGATCCCGAGAAGGCGAAGGCGTTGCTGAAAGAAGCCGGTTTGGCGGAGGGAACGGCTATCGAACTGTGGGCGATGCCGGTTCAACGCCCGTATAACCCGAACGCTCGTCGTATGTCAGAGATGATTCAGGCCGACTGGGCGAAGGTCGGTGTGCAAGCCAAGATTGTCACCTTCGAGTGGGGCGAATACCTGAAGAGGGTGAAGGGGGGTGAACATCAGGCGGCGTTAATGGGCTGGACAACGGCGACAGGCGACCCTGATAACTTCTTCGGGCCGTTGTTTACCTGTACGGCGGCCAACGGTGGCTCCAACTCAGCAAAATGGTGTTACGCCCCGTTTGATAAAATTATTACCGACGCGCGTGCCTCACAGGATCATGAACAGCGAATTGCCCTATACAAACAGGCGCAGCAGATGATGCACGATCAGGCTCCGGCCGTCATGATTGCGCATTCCACCCTCTTTGAACCGGTGCGCAAAGAAGTGACCGGGTATGAAGTTGACCCGTTCGGTAAGCATATTTTCTATCAGGTCGATGTGAAGAAGTAAGAAGCAGAAAGTCCGGCACGCTGTGCCGGACTCTGGTGTTATGCGGTTATTCGGCTTCATCGCCGTAATACAGTTTACCGATGCGAATAATATCGCGCCCCTGTGATTTGCGATGTTTATTGGAATCGCGCAGGGAGTATATGCAGCCGCAATATTCTTGTTGATAGAAATGTTCTCGCTTGCTGATTTCGATCATGCGAGCCGAACCGCCGCCTTTACGCCAGTTGTAATCCCAATAGGTGACGCCAGGATATTTCTGCGCCGCGTTCTGGCCGCATTCGGTAATCTGCTGCATGTTTTTCCAGCGGGAAATCCCCAGCGAGCTGGAAATGACGCTAAAACCGTTTTCTGCGGCATACAGCGCTGTACGCTCGAAACGCATGTCAAAACACATGGTGCAGCGAATGCCGCGTTCGGGTTCCCACTCCATGCCTTTGGCTCGCTCGAACCAGTTATCCGAATCGTAATCTGCATCGATGAAAGGTACGTTATGCTGTTCGGCGAAACGGATGTTTTCCTCTTTGCGGATCATATATTCGCGCTGCGGGTGGATGTTGGGGTTATAGAAGAAAATGGTGTAGTCGATGCCAGAAGCAGTGATGGCTTCCATGACTTCACCAGAGCAGGGCGCACAGCAGGAGTGCAGCAGCAGTTTGTTTGCGCTATTTGGCAATGAAAGCTGCGGGCGTTTAAATTCTGCGGTTTTGACATTCGACATAAATAAACAGTCACTTCGTTGTGGTCCGTAAGGACGGTAGCATCACAAATTCGTAACGAATTATTGATGATATGCCCACGTGAGGCAACCTCTGGGCGTATCTGGCGTTATCTTTCCCGTCGTATTATCCGTACAATACCCCCTAAAAACGGGCTTAAGTGACGGGCATTACCCTGGTATTGCCCGTTTTTTGGCCGTGGTATTCACGATTATGTTATTAACCAGTGTCATCAACGATCGAAGAGTTATTGAGTAGCGTTATGCGTGTTCTGCTTGCCCCGATGGAAGGGGTTCTCGACTCATTAGTGCGAGAACTACTGACCGAAGTAAACGATTATGATCTGTGTATCACCGAGTTTTTACGCGTGGTGGATCAGTGCCTGCCGGTTAAATCTTTTTATCGCCTTTGCCCGGAGCTACAGCATGCCAGCCGCACGCCGTCCGGCACACTGGTGCGCGTGCAGCTACTGGGACAATATCCGCAATGGCTGGCGGAGAACGCAGCGCGTGCGGTGGAGCTGGGTTCGTATGGCGTCGATCTGAACTGCGGCTGTCCGTCGAAGCTAGTAAACGGCAGCGGGGGCGGCGCGACGTTGTTAAAAGATCCCGAGCTGATTTATCAGGGCGCAAAAGCCATGCGTGAGGCGGTGCCCGCGCATTTGCCGGTGACGGTGAAAATCCGTCTCGGGTGGGATTCCGGCGCTCGTCAGTTCGAAATTGCCGATGCGGTGCAGCAGGCGGGTGCAAGCGAGCTGGCCGTGCATGGCCGCACGAAAGAAGACGGTTATAAAGCCGAGTGCATTAACTGGCAGGCGATTGGTGAAATTCGCCAGCGGCTGCGGATTCCGGTGATTGCCAACGGTGAAATCTGGGACTGGCAGAGCGCACAGGATTGTATGGCGACAACGGGCTGTGACGCGATCATGCTGGGGCGTGGTGCGCTGAATGTACCGAACCTGAGCCGCGTGATTAAATATAACGAACCGCGTATGCCGTGGCCTGAGGTTATGTTACTGCTACAAAAATATGTGCGGCTGGAAAAGCAGGGTGATACGGGACTGTACCACGTCGCGCGTATCAAACAGTGGCTCGGCTATTTACGTAAAGAGTACGACGACGCCACCGAGTTATTCAGCGAGATCCGCACGTTGAAGACCTCAACGGATATCACACGTGTGATTGGTGAGCTGTAGGTGCTCACCGCATTCTTTTGCTTCTGTTCAATTTTAACCCACCTCATCGCTCTCCAGCGGCCTGCGCTTTACTTTACGAATCGGTTGACGGTATAACACTCCATCTATCTGGAAGTCTAAACGTCTACTCCCGCTTAGGGGCTATTACTGTCCTGCGACATCAAGCAGTACGAGTTTATTGATAAAGAAAGGTCATCATGGAACAACACGCATCTGGCTCGGAAGGGCAGTTTAAGCGCACGATGAAAGCTCGCCATTTGGTGATGCTTTCGCTCGGCGGCGTCATCGGTACCGGCCTGTTTTTCAATACGGGCTACATTATTTCCACGACGGGCGCGGCCGGTACGCTATTGGCGTATTTGATCGGTGCGTTAGTGGTGTACTTGGTGATGCTTAGCCTGGGCGAGCTGTCTGTCGCGATGCCGGAAACTGGGGCGTTCCATGTGTACGCATCCCGTTATCTTAGCCCGGCAACGGGCTATACCGTGGCGTGGCTGTATTGGCTGACGTGGACGGTCGCGCTGGGTTCGAGCCTGACTGCCGCTGGCTTTTGCATGCAGTATTGGTTCCCACAGGTGCCAGTCTGGACCTGGTGTCTGTTGTTTTGTGTGCTGATCTATCTGCTGAATGTCGTCTCGTCCCGCTTCTTCGCCGAAGGGGAATTCTGGTTCTCGATTGTTAAAGTGGTTACGATTCTTGCCTTTATTGTGCTCGGTGCGGGCGCGATGTTTGGTTTTATTCCGATGCAGGACGGTTCTCCCGCGCCGTTCTTCCAGAACATTACCGCGTCCGGCTGGTTCCCACACGGCGGCCTGCCAATATTGATGACGATGGTGGCGGTGAATTTCGCCTTTTCTGGCACGGAACTGATCGGCATCGCGGCAGGGGAAACTGAGAATCCGCAGAAGGTTGTGCCAATGGCGATTCGCACGACCGTTGCGCGACTGGTGATTTTCTTTCTGGGTACGGTGCTGGTGCTGGCAGCGATTATTCCGATGGAAGAGGCGGGTATTGCCAAAAGCCCGTTTGTGCTGGTGTTTGAAAAAATTGGTATTCCTTACGCCGCCGACATTTTTAATTTCGTGATTTTGACGGCGATTCTGTCTGCCGCGAACTCAGGGCTGTATGCCTCGGGACGTATGTTATGGTCGCTGTCTAACGAAGGCACGTTGCCGCGCCGGTTTTCTCGTCTGACGCGTCGTGGTATTCCGCTCTTCGCCATCTCTGTGAGTATGTTGGGTGGGCTGTTGGCGCTGTTTTCCAGCGTGGTCGCGCCCGATACCGTCTACGTAGCGCTGTCCGCGATTTCCGGCTTTGCTGTGGTGGCGGTGTGGTTGAGTATCTGCGCCTCGCATTATATGTTCCGCCGTCATCATATTCGCTCTGGAAAATCACTTTCCGAGCTGCAATATCGCGCACCTTGGTTCCCGATAACGCCGATTCTTGGCTTCCTGCTGTGTTTGCTCGCTTGCGTCGGATTAGTGTTTGATCCAAGCCAGCGGATTGCACTGTGGTGTGGAATTCCGTTTGTTGCATTGTGCTACGGTGCTTATTATTTCACGCAATCAGTGAAGAAACGTGGATTAACGGGAGTGGAAGACATTGCGTAAAAATACGGTGATCGACATGCTGGCAACGGCATCAACGATTGTGCTGGACGGTGCGTTGGCGACTGAACTGGAAGCGCGCGGCTGTGATTTAACGGATCCCCTGTGGTCGGCGAAAGTGCTGGTTGAGAATCCGGCGCTGATTTATCAGGTGCACCTCGACTATTTCAAGGCTGGGGCGCAGTGTGCGATTACCGCCAGCTATCAGGCAACGCCGCAGGGG
Source organism: Pectobacterium peruviense (assembly GCF_002847345.1). Taxonomy (GTDB): domain Bacteria; phylum Pseudomonadota; class Gammaproteobacteria; order Enterobacterales; family Enterobacteriaceae; genus Pectobacterium; species Pectobacterium peruviense. The sequence continues at coordinate 35,729 of NZ_LXFV01000003.1, read as the reverse complement.
TTTGAGGCTCGCGGGTATAGCGAAGCGGAGTCGCTGGCGCTGATTGCCAAAAGCGTACAGTTGGCGGCGCAGGCTCGGGATGATTATCGGCGTGATAACCCACAGGCTGGGACGCTGCTGGTGGCGGGATCGGTAGGGCCGTACGGTGCCTATTTGGCAGATGGTTCGGAGTATCGTGGTGATTACCATCTGCCGCAGGCTGAGATGATGGCATTTCATCGGCCGCGTATTACGGCACTGCATGAGGCGGGTGCGGATCTTCTGGCCTGCGAGACGCTGCCGTCTTTTGCGGAAATAGAGGCGCTGATTGCGTTACTGGCCGAATTCCCTCAAGCGCAGGCTTGGTTCTCCTTCACGCTGCGTGACAGTGAACACCTCAGCGACGGTACGCCATTGCGCACGGTGCTGGAACGGGTTAACGCTTGTTCGCAGGTGGTTGCTGTGGGCATTAACTGCATTGCGTTGGAAAAGGTAACCCCCGCGCTGACGCACCTGTCTTCGCTAACGGATTTACCGTTGGTGGTTTATCCCAATTCCGGCGAGCAGTATGATGCCGTAACCAAAACCTGGAGCAGCGCTCACGATGCGGCATGCCAGCTGACAGCGTATCTGCCCGAGTGGCAGGCCGCAGGGGCATGTCTGATTGGCGGTTGTTGCCGAACGACGCCAGCCGACATTGCCGGTATTGCACGCTGCTGCAAGCACGGGGATTAGTACTCATAAGGGGATGCCGTGATGGAAAATGATGTGGATCTGCAACATGCGTACTCGCTTGCCAGACAGCGCGTAGCGCCCGATGTGCCGGTAACGGTGCTGTATATTGGCGAACAGCAGACGACGGTCATCTGCGGTACGGCATCACAGCCGTCGGCAACTCTGCAATTGACCATTGGTTTTGACAAAACAGCGGCGACGTTTTTCAAACATCTTCCCCCGACGCCGGACGAGATGGAGCTGGCGATCATGGCGGTAGAAGATGAGGTGACGCGTATTCGCCACGACATCCCTGCGGATTCCACTCTGTTCGCTTTCGACTCTGCATTGGTGACAATCGCACAGATTTCGGGAGCAGAAGAAGAGGAAGCGGGATGGTGGTTGCCGCAGGATGATATGGAGCGAACGTTTAAACGCCTGGAACGCGTCATGATGGGGAGCCCAGCGACCTGGGAGGGGATTCCGCTAGAGAACGCCTTCTCCGCACGGTTACTGATTTTGCGTGAGTTTATGCACCATCACGGCTTTGATTCTGCACTGATTCTGCTATTACCGACGGTTGCTGCGTGAAGAACTAGCGGTTTCTTCCTTCTCAGCTACTATTAACGGCGGTCAGCGTCCAGTGCGGCTCTGACCGCATTTTTTTGATGATAAATCGCGGATGGCATTTGTTAGCGGTTAATTGTTGCCAGAAAATTGCGCACGGATATCTGACGTTGTAAGGTAATAACGCGGCATGATTATCGAGACAATGCTATCGAGGCAATGCTATCGAGGCAATGCTATCAAGGTCATGCTATCGCGGTGTTAGGATGTGACAGGACGTAGGGTGTTAATCAAGGAGGATGAGAGGACGGCCATTGGGCCATATTATGTTACCTGTATGATCTATTTTTGCGGATGACTGAACCATTATTATCTTGAATTTCCGTATTACAGCGTAATAAAACGCTGTTCTATATTACGGGGAATCATTTTATTTCAGGGAATCCAGTGAGGGGAAAGAACATGGTTGAACATTTCACAGGGAAATATGAAGTTGAACTTAAATTCCGCATCGACGATATAGCTGTTTTCAGGAATACGCTTTTTAGTCTCCACCCAGAGGCTTTCGTCTTTGAAAATAAAGAACATGATATTTATTACGATGATGCTGAGAAGCGACTGCAGCAGCAAAATATCAAAATGCTGGTGCGCCGCATGGAGCCATCGGGGATAAAACTCTGGATTGTTAAAGGACCGGGTGCCGATCGCTGCGAAGCGGTTAACGTCGAAGCCTTTGAAAAAACCGACAGCATGCTACAGACGTTAGGGTATAAGCCTCTTTTTGAAATTCATAAAATCCGCAGTATCTACTTTTTAAATGCCTTCCATATCACGCTTGATTATATTGAATCTCTTGGTTATTTCGTGGAAATATCGGTGATGACTGATGATGAAACCCAGTTGAAAGCACTCAGAGATCGGTGTATAGAGTGTGCGCTACGGCTTCAATTATCATTGGATAATATTGAAACGAAATCTTATTACCAATTATTAGGTTTTAACTGATTGTTCTTCTCTGGTTATTGAATTGTTGCTTTTGTTGTTTTATTTACACATGGGAAAATGATGAAGAAATCTATTCCGGCGGTGCTAGCCACGTTAGTGATGGCTTTTTCTCTGTCCGTTCATGGCAGTAATGTGGCGCAATATAAAGATGGCACCTATATCGGTAAAGCGCAGGGGAAGGCAGCAGAAGTTGAAGTCACGGTCAGCATTAAAGAAGGGAAGATCGCCAACGCTGAGGTGTTGAAGCATGGCGATACTGAAGCGATGATGCTGAGCGCAACGGATCAAATCGTGCCTGAGCTTATTGAGAAGCAGGATATTAGCAAGGTGGATGCGGTAACGGGGGCAACGTTATCGAGTCAGGGCGTGATTAATGCGGTGAAACAGGCGCTGGAACAGGCAAAAGTTACACCGTAATTGAACAGGAACGTGGCTACCATTTTTGATAAGGCACCGCCGATAAAGGAATCGCACTAACGTGGACAACCTGCTGATCATTTTGCGTCATACGCCTTATTGGGTGTGGGCCGTTTTGGGTTACCTGATTTATGCTGGCGTAAAAGCCAGCCAGCCGAGGCGACAATCGCTGGCGCGGATGCTAGTCGTACCAGCGATTTTCATGGTGTGGGGCATTAGCTCGATTTTTCACACACTGATGCTCCCGCTTGTGGCGGCGGGTGGGTTTCTACTGATGTTGATGATTGGGCTAGGTATCGGGTGGACGTGGGGGGCGACATCAGGAACCTATCTGCCGGAACCGAGCTGTTTTCAACGTACTGGGTCGTGGTGGCCGCTGGTTCTGATGCTGCTGACTTTTTGTTCTCGCTTTTACTTTTCCGTCCAGTTGGCTCGGTTTCCCACGTTGGCACATGACCCTGTGTTCTGCCTGTTATCCGGCGCTGCAAGTGGGATTACTGCGGGGATATTCAGCGGCGTCAGCCTGCGTTTACTCAACCAGATGCGCAAAATAAGACCATATTTGACGTAATGCTAGCAAAAACAGTGGGTTGCTAAAACCGTCTGTCAACATTTGTCACAAAGCTTTTCTGCTGCATGAGTGCGTGGGGAAGGGCGGTAAATTATAATGCCGATGCCTATCCCTTTCATTTAACAGAATTCTGTTTAAGTTATTGAAGAATGACTAAAAATTTTAAGCTTTCTCTTTGTGGCCTGTTGATGTTGTCAACCCATGTTGTGATGTTGCCCCAGGCTGTGGCGAAAGCGCCGACGTATTCCGCGGGTACTGCGCATCAGGAAATTGCTTCCGGTAGCGCCATGGTGGTGGATCTGCGCGATAACCATATTCTTTATTCCAGCAATCCTGACGTCGTCGTGCCGATTGCTTCGGTGACGAAATTGATGACAGCACTGGTCGTGCTGGATGCCAATCTGCCGCTGGATGAAATCATTTCTGTGGATATCAGCCAGACGAAAGAAATGAAAGGAGTGTACTCACGTGTTCGCCTGAACAGTGAGATCAGCCGTCGTGACATGCTGCTATTGGCATTGATGTCATCCGAAAACCGCGCGGCTGCCAGTCTGGCGCACCACTATCCGGGCGGCTATCAGGCGTTTATCCACGCGATGAATGCCAAAGCTCGTGCGTTAGGTATGACACACACGCGCTATGTGGAACCCACCGGGCTGTCCATCGATAATGTCTCGACCGCCCGCGACCTCACTAAGCTCCTGATTGCCAGCAAGCAATATCCGCTGCTGAGCCAGCTTAGTACCACGCAGGAGAAAACGGCGACATTCACCCATCCGGCGTACAGCTTGCCGTTCAGAAACACCAATCATCTGGTCTATAAATCGGATTGGAGCATTCAGCTCACCAAAACGGGCTTTACGAATCAGGCAGGACACTGTCTGGTGATGCGTACGGTCATTAATCAGCAACCTGTTGCGCTGGTGGTATTGGACGCATTCGGTAAGTACACACATTTTGCGGACGCTAACCGCCTGCGCAAGTGGATTGAAACCGGTAAGGTCAGCGAAGTGCCCGCTGCTGCGTTGAGCTATAAGAAACAAAAATCGTTGGCTTCCCGCCAACCGCAGAGCATGGCGAATATCGAAACGGAATAACAGATCCCCTTCCCACTGCTTTGGGTGGGGGATATTTTAACGGTGGCCGAACAGGCCACCGCCTGCATCGGTATTACGCGTGAGCGCGAAAATCCTCTATCACTTCACCTGCATTTGTCACATCTTCCTCGTGCGCCGCTTCACGCCAGGTTTCTGCTAATGCATCTTGTAGCCATTGCTGCATCGCGGGTAATGCCAGCAAGCGTTCGCAGTAAGCGGCAGCTTCCGGTGAGACGGAAAGCTGATAGGTTTTGATACGGAAGACGACGGGTGCAAAAAACGCGTCTACCGCCGAAAACTGTGTCCCCGCCAAAAATGGCCCGCCAAATCGTGTTAATCCTTCCTGCCACAACTCACTAATACGGGCAATGTCGCTGCTGAGAGCCGGAGACATCTCGTTCAACTTGACGCGCACGCCGCAACTCATGGCGCAGGTATTGCGCAGTGCGGTAAAGCTTGAGTGCATTTCGGCGGCGGCACAGCGTGCCCAGGCGCGGGTTTTGGCATCGGCAGGCCAGATGCCGGGATGCTGCTCAGCCAGATATTCGGTAATCGCCAGTGAATCCCAAACGGTGGTTTCGCCGTCGATCAGACAGGGAACCTTTGCCGTTGGCGAAAAGGCCTTGAATGCGGGTTGTGCCATGCCCGGCGAAAAAATAACCTGCTTTTCTTCAAAAGGAATTGACAGTGTTTTCAACAGCACCCACGGGCGCAGTGACCAGGACGAATAATTTTTATTGGCGATGTACAACTGATACATGTCTGAGGCTCCGTGTGTTAACGACGCTTTAGCATTAGCACGAAAGGCGATAGAAATCATCCTGCTTGCCGAGCGGTTCAGCAGTTTATTGCTCTGTTACTAGGATTATTATGCAAACGGAGAGCGGGGAATGTGAATTATGCGTATCGTCTAGCATTATTCTTGCAGTTTTTATTAAATGAAATCTCAACAAATGCACTATATTACGCGCTGTGCATTTGAGTGCGTCGGTGCGGCAACCACTATCGGGAAGCCTTATTCGCTTAAGGCAGGAAAGGTGTTTTTTACCTTGTCAGAGAAGGGATGTGACCGTCGGAATCTTCAACCTGTCTTGTGCTTCAGCGCCTCGTTCTGCTCTGATGCCTGGATTGACTGGGTCTTTATAACGAATGAAATGGCTTACTTCACTGACTATAGCAATTGGACTTGCCTGTAATCCGGCGTTTGCGCAGGAATTGACGTCTGTGCCGGCATCAATATCGCCTTCACATCAGCAGCGTGATGCATTTGTCACGGATCTGCTGAAGAAAATGACGCTGGAAGAAAAGATTGGCCAGCTCAGATTAATCAGCGTCGGGACGGATAACCCGAAAGAAGCCATTCGGGAAATGATTAAAAACGGCCAGGTTGGTGCGATTTTTAATACGGTGACCCGCCCGGATATTCGTGCGATGCAGGATCAGGTGATGCAGCTCAGCCGCCTGAAGATTCCTCTGTTTTTCGCCTACGATGTGGTGCACGGTCAACGTACTATTTTCCCTATTGCGCTGGGACTGGCCTCCAGTTGGGATATGGGTGCGATTGCGAAAAGCGCGCGCGTGGCGGCTTATGAAGCGACGGAAGACGGTCTGAATATGACCTGGGCGCCGATGGTGGATATTACCCGCGATCCACGCTGGGGCCGCGTTTCGGAAGGCTTCGGTGAAGACACCTGGCTGACCAGTAAAATTGCCGGTGTGGTCGTAAAATCCTTCCAGGGCGATGACGTAACCGGACGCCACTCGCTGATGACCAGCGTAAAACACTACGCACTCTACGGCGCGGTGGAAGGCGGGCGTGACTATAACACGGTGGACATGAGCCCTCAGCGCATGTTCCAGGACTATATGCCGCCTTACAAAGCAGCGATTGATGCTGGCAGCAGCGGCGTGATGGTCGCGCTGAACTCCATCAATGGTACGCCAGCCACCGCTAACAGTTGGTTGCTGAAAGACGTTCTGCGCGATGAGTGGAATTTCAAAGGCATCACTATTACCGATCACGGCGCGATTAAAGAGCTGATTAAGCACGGCGTTGCCAGCGACCCGCGTGATGCATCACGTCTGGCGCTTAAATCCGGTATCGGGATGAGCATGAGCGACGAGTATTTCGTGCGCTATCTGCCAGAGCTGGTGAAAAGTGGTGCGGTGAGCGTGCAGGAAATCGATGATGCCTGCCGTCAGGTGCTGAACGTGAAATATGATATGGGACTGTTTGAAGATCCGTATCGTCATCTGGGCGTCGCGAGTTCCGATCCGGTGGATACCAATGCGGAAAGCCGCTTACACCGTTTAGATGCGCGTGATGTTGCGCGTAAAAGTCTGGTGCTGTTGAAAAACCGCCTACAAACGCTGCCGCTGAAAAAGCAGGGCACGATTGCCGTCGTGGGACCATTGGCTGATAGCCAGCGCGATACCATGGGCAGTTGGTCTGCAGCGGGAGTCACGAAACAGACGATTACCGTTTATCAGGGCCTGAAGAATGCGGTCGGCGATAAAGCCACTATTCTCTATGCCAAAGGTGCCAACGTCAGTAATCACAAAGGCATTATCGATTTCCTGAACCAGTATGAAGATGCCGTGCAGGTGGACAAACGCCCACCTCAGGTGATGATCGATGAAGCCGTAGAAGCCGCGAAGAAAGCGGATGTGGTGGTCGCGGTTGTCGGTGAAGCCGCGGGGATGGCGCATGAAGCGTCCAGCCGTTCGAATATCGACCTGCCGCAAGGCCAGCGTGACCTGATCGCGGCGCTGAAAGCCACGGGTAAACCGCTGGTTCTGGTGCTGATGAACGGCCGTCCTCTGGCGCTGGTGCGTGAAGATCAGCAGGCTGATGCGTTACTGGAAACCTGGTTCAGCGGCACGGAAGGTGGTAATGCAATCGCCGATGTACTGTTTGGTGACTATAACCCGTCTGGCAAGCTGCCGATGTCCTTCCCGCGTTCTGTCGGTCAGATCCCGATTTATTACAATCACCTGCCGTCAGGCCGTCCTTACACGCCGGAAAACCCGGGTAAATATACGTCCCACTACTACGATGAAGCCAACGGGCCACTCTATCCGTTCGGTTATGGTCTGAGCTACACCACGTTCAGCGTGTCCGATGTGCGTTTGTCAAGCCAGACGATGAAGCGTAACGGGACGATCAATGCCAGCGTAACGGTGAAAAATACGGGTAGTCGTGCTGGGGAAACGGTAGTTCAGCTGTATCTGCACGATGTAGTGGCTTCCATCAGTCGCCCGCTGAAAGAGTTGCGTGGTTTTGAGAAAGTGATGCTACAACCGGGAGAATCTCGCACAGTCACCTTCACGCTCGATCAGGATGCACTCAAGTTCTACAATGCCCAGATGCAGCAGGTGGTAGAACCTGGTAAGTTCGATGTCATGATCGGTCTGGATTCACAGCGCGTGAAAAGCGACAGCTTCACCCTGTTATAATGATGTTTGTTTCGCCGCTGGGAACCACCAGCGGCGAATTAACACGAATGGTGATTGCTGGAGAACAGGGTATTGCAGGAGGAAGGTATGCCGTTGACTGAAGTCGTGTTGGTTGATGAAAATGACAAGCCAACGGGCGTAATGGAAAAGCAGGAAGCGCACGTAAAAGGAGAGTTGCACCGTGCGATTACCGTCTATGTTTTTAACTCTCGCCAGCAGTTGTTATTACAGCAGCGGGCAGAAGAGAAATATCATAGCGGCGGTTTATGGAGCAACACCTGTTGCAGCCATCCCGCGCCCGGTGAAGAGACGCTACAAGCGGCACACCGCCGTTTGTATGAAGAGATGGGGTTACGCTGTGCGCTGATGCCGATGTTTACGCTGACCTATCGTTTGCCGCTGGATAACGGGTTGATTGAGCATGAATTGGGGCATGTGTATTTTGGCGTGACGGATGACGTTCCGCAGGTCAATCCCGATGAAGTGTCGAGCTATCAATACCAGTCGATAGACGATATTGCGCAGCGGATGAGGACGACGCCCGAGCAGTTTACCGCGTGGTTCCAACTGACTTTTTCCCGTATTCCAGAGTATTGGCAGGCGTTCAAGTCTGAGCAATCGCGTTAGCCTTGACGATCGCATTTATTGCCGCGTTTCAGTGCGGCACTGTTCATGCAGCATGCAGTAGGAGGGAAAGGTAGGTAGAAAGCCTCAGCCTGCGTGCTCGATAATAATGTAACCCACCAACATCATGCCGGACATGCCACCTAAGGCGAGCAGGGCAAAAAGACTGATAATGCCGATTTTTTGAAGAGTCATCAGGTTATCCTTTTGTTAATTGCCCCGAATTATAAAGCCTTCCGCCCATGAAACAAGGCCGAAACGCTCCTCACTTTTTAAATACACCTCATTACCGAAATAAAAGCAGCAGACCGAAAAAGAGCAAAATGACGCCAGCACCGCGCTCAATCGGGTTAAGCCAGCGCGTTAAACGCTGTTGAATCAACGGGCGAGCGATCAGTGCAGCGATGAGCAGATCCCACACCAATACGATAAAAAACATCCATCCACCGCTGACAAATTGCTGTGTAGGTGTTACCTGTGACCCAAGAATACTGGTCATCAGGCTGATATAGAACAGCATGTTTTTAGGATTCAACAGCGACGAACCAAGCCCTAGCAGGATTTGTTTACGCAGCGTTGGGCAACTGTCGGAGTGCTGTTCTGCCTGAAACGATGGGATAGCGCGGCTTGTCAGTAACTGATAGCCAATCCAGATCAGATAAGCCGCACCGGCCAACTCGATGGCGGTAAAAAGCGTCGGCGAGTGCTGAATGCCTGCCCAGCCGATTGCTGCCAACAGGATGTATATGCCGTTACCCAACGCGATGCCCAGACAGATTCCCATGCTGCCGCGCAGTCGGTAGCGAATGGCGTAGGCTGTCAGCAGAAAGAAATCCGGACCTGGGCTCAATAGCGCCACAAAATGCGCCAGTGCCAGAGCAGGAAAATGGGCAGGAAAGAGCGAGTCGGTGGAGAAAAGGGGATTGATAAACATCATATTTCTGGCCTCGATAAGTAATCGAAGCCAGTCTAGACAAGGTGTTCGGCTATTTATTGTCAAATATTGATCGTGCGTACTGACCCGGTGTTGCGGAGGTGTATTGCACAAACGTTTTGTGGAAATGGCTTTGATCGCAGAAACCGCTTTGGTAGCTGGTATCAACCAGCGGCGTGCCTTGCTTCATGAGTAATTTGGCATACTCAATACGGGCGTTATTAAGAAATGCCATCGGCGTAATACCGATATCGTGACGAAATTGTCGCACGATGGTTTCACGTCGTAGGTTCAATTCATCCGCCAGCGTTTCCAGCGAGGGCGATTCTTGCAGATTATTCAGCAAACGCTCGCGTACGTGACGCGTCGTGGTTTGTAACGCCTGATGGGGTAATGCTGGCTCAGGCAGGCAATACTGCTGCCAAATGGGTGCCAGCATCGCTTTGAGCAGGTTGTCTGCCGACGTGATTTCTCCCCGATGCAGCAGGGCAATAAGATGCTGATAACGCATAAAAAGAGTGGGGTCGCGTAAGACGACACGGTTGCAACGCACGCTATCCGTCTGATAATTGCAGTGGGTAGCGATCTGATCGAGACACCATGCGGTATCCAGATAAAGCATGTGATAACTGCGCGTTTTTCCTGGGAGTGGGTTACAGCTGTGCGGCTGTTGGGGATCGATAAAGATGAGATCGCCAACCTGTAAGTGATGCGTTTCGTTGCGGTAATGGCAAAGCGTCTCGCCGTGTTCGATCGCCCCAATTGAGAATTGCGCATGGCTGTGTGTTTTATAGGCGTGGCTGCTGTTGCGCGTGGTGCGGCTTTCAACGTGCGGCAATCGTGGCGAAAACCAGTACGATTGGTTAATGGCATGGACCGAAGACATAATTTCCCGAAGGTATAGGTTACCGCTCGCGACAAAAACAGGGCTTTACCCTAATCGCTGAGTGGAAGATTGTCGAGCGTGGAATCATCGTGCAGTGATATCGGCTGACGTCGTTGGGCGTCTGTGGGACAATGGCGGCCAGATTACACAGATACAGAGTATGCATGACGCTGTCCCCCGCAATAAAATTGCAGATTGGTCAATGGTATAAGGCCCTGCAAGAGCAAATCCCGGATTTTATTTCCCGCGTTCCCCAGCGACAGATGATTGCCGAAGTGGCGAAAACGCTTGCGGGTGATTACCCGCGCCATCTGGCTATCGAAGCACCAACCGGCGTCGGGAAAACGCTTTCTTACCTTATTCCGGGTATTGCAGTGGGGCGTGCGGAGGATAAAACGTTAGTGGTGAGCACTGCGAATGTGGCGTTGCAGGATCAGATTTACAGCAAGGACCTGCCTCTGTTGCAGAAATTTATTCCCGAACTGAAATTTACCGCTGCATTTGGTCGTCGTCGTTATATTTGCCCACGTAATTTGGCGATGCTGGCAACCGATCCCGACGCACAGGGGGATTTGCCGCTCTTTCTGGATGATGAACGGCTGTCTGCTAGTAAGGAAGAAGAACGCGTTTGTGTAAAACTCGAAAAAGCTCTGCAAGGTCACGCCTGGGACGGGCTGCGCGACCATTATCAGGATTCGATAGCCGATAGCCTGTGGCAAAAACTGAGTACGGACAAAGCAAACTGCCTTGCGCACAACTGCCATTATTACCGCGAGTGTCCGTTCTTCCTCGCGCGGCGTGAGATCGAGCAGGCCGACGTTGTCGTCACTAACCATGCGTTGGTGATGGCGGCGATGGAAAGTGAGTCGGTACTTCCTCCCCCCAAGAATTTACTGCTGGTGCTCGATGAAGGGCACCACATTCCCGACGTTGCCCGCGATACGCTGGAGATGTCTGGTGATATTCATCCGGCCTATATGATGTCGCAACTGGAGCAGCTGGTGCAGCTCATCGGGCAGTGTATGGCGCAGTTTGCCCCTAAATCACCGCCGCGACTGGCCAACAGCGAACGGTTAACCAGCCATTGTGAGGAGATCCGCGAGTGCGCGCTGTCTTTCTCGCAAATGTGTGGGCTGTTTCTTCCGCATGACGGACAGGAAACCGAGTACCGTTTTGCGATGGGGAAAATGCCGGATGAAATGCGCGAACTCTGCGTGCGATTGTTCAAACTGACCGACACGCTGCGGGCGCTGGTGGAGTACATGCTTAACGATCTCAGCGAGAAAACGGGGAAGCATGATGTGGTGCGGGTTTATCACGCATTGCTGAAAATGAGCCGCCAGCAGAGCTACCTGGAATCTATGAGCAAGCTGTGGCGGCTGGCGGCGATGGAAAAATCCTCGAACGCGCCAGTTTCCAAATGGATCACACGGGAAATGCGTGATAACCAGCCGCATCTCCACCTGCACTGCGCGGGAATTCGCGTCTGCGATCAGCTTGAAAGGTTACTGTGGGGTAAGGTATCGCACGTTGTGGTGACCTCGGCAACGTTGCGCTCGCTGAACAGTTTTGCACGCATACAGGAGCTTTCCGGTCTGAGTGAGCAGGAAGGGGACACGTTTATCGCACTGGATTCACCGTTCAATCATCGTGAACAAGGGCGTCTGGTTATTCCTAAAATGCGTCATGAACCTCTGATGGAGTCTGAGGCGCAGCATATTGCCGAGATGGCGCAATTTTTCCGTGCAGAATTACAGCAGGATAAGCACAAAGGTATGTTGATGCTGTTTGCCAGCCAGCGTGCCATGCAACTCTTTCTGACGCAGGTGACTGATTTACGCCTGATGCTGCTGGTTCAGGGAGATAAACCACGCTACAGGCTGGTCGAATTACATCGTCAGCGGGTACAAGAAGGCCAGACCAGCGTACTGATTGGCTTACAGTCCTTTGCGGAAGGGCTGGATCTGAAAGGTGAGCTGCTTTCTCAGGTGCATATTCACAAAATAGCGTTTCCGCCCATCGACAGCCCGGTGATTTTGACGGAAGGCGAGTGGTTAAAAAGCCTCAAACGGCATCCATTTATCGTACAAAGTTTGCCTAGCGCCTCGTTTAACCTTATCCAACAGGTTGGACGCCTTATTCGTAGCCATGGCTGTTTTGGTGAAATTGTCATTTACGACAGGCGGCTGCTAACCAAAGGCTATGGCGCACAACTGCTGGCGGCGCTACCCGTCTTCCCGATTGAACAACGGGATATGCCATAACAAATTCCTCTATATCTGTTCGTCGAATAAGAGGGTAATTAGTCCCTATTTAGCGCTATATTTTTTTATTCTTATTTGTTAGATTTGTCTCGGAACAGCAAGGATGCCGTTAATACGTGTGACAAACTATGTCATTATGCGGCTGGATTTTATCAATCAAGGACAGGTAGCATGATGAGAATTAATACAATTAATAAAAATTCCTTCCTTTTCAAAAATGAATGCTGTTTGGCATTCGCACCTTTTACTGTCCATATCAATAATAAAAATTAGTCATCGAACTTTATTATTTATCATTTGATAATAACGAAAATAATTGGCGTTTTTTCTTAATTATTTCCTTATAGAGATAATTTTTATTTATATGCGTTTTTTGGATATAAATATTTTTGGGTAAATTGTATCTCGCCAGGAGACGATTAGTTCGCGGCGTATGCAATATATATTGCATGAAGGGATTTAGGATTCTGATCATCCCGATCAGACTTATGGAGAAGAAAAGATGGCTTTACGAGATGACGATACCTCAGCATCTGCATTGAATGCAGCGGGTACGGGGTATAGCGATGTGTACGATCTGTATAATTATCATTCCCGTGGCGATGGACAGCTTAATGGCAAACCCTCGTACACCAGCGATCTTGCCGCGAAGGAAATTGTTCGTGACGGCTTGACGTGGAATGGAACGAATGTATTCGGTAAATCCGCTAATTTGACCTATTCGTTCTTACAGAATGTGAAGTCTATCCCTTCTGGCGATCAGGGCTTTGTGAAATTCAGCGCAGCCCAAGAGCAACAAGCCAAACTGTCTCTACAATCGTGGTCAGATGTTGCCAATCTCACGTTTACTCAGGTTAGCCCTACCCAAAAAGCCACCATCACGTTTGGTAACTATACCCGTGATTCAAGTGGTCGGATGGACTACGATACTCAGGCTTACGCTTATATGCCGGGTAACCACTCAGCGGCGGGCAGCGCTTGGTTTAACTACAACGCCGACACGGTGCGTAACCCAGCAACGGAATATGGCAAGCAGACGCTGACGCATGAAATCGGTCATGCGCTGGGCCTGAATCACCCGGGTTCTTACAATGCGGGCGAAGGCAACCCGACCTACCGCGATGTGACCTATGCGGAAGATACGCGCCAGTTCAGCCTGATGAGCTACTGGAGTGAGCAAAACACTGGGGGCGATTTCCAGGGGCACTATGCTGCGGGTCCGCTGATTGATGACATCACGGCAATTCAGTATCTGTACGGCGCAAACATGAACACGCGTACGGGTGATACGGTATACGGCTTCAACTCCAATACGGGGCGTGATTTCTATACCACCACCAGCAATAGCCAAAAACTGATTTTCTCCGTTTGGGATGCAGGTGGTAACGATACGTTTGATTTCTCTGGTTACAGAAACGATCAGCGTATCAACCTGAATGAAGGCGGGTTCTCTGATGTTGGCGGCCTGAAAGGTAACGTCTCTATCGCCCACGGTGTCACCATCGAAAACGCCATTGGCGGCTCCGGCAACGATATTATTATCGGCAACGACGCAAATAATATTCTGAACGGTGGTGCAGGCGATGACGTTATTTACGGCGGCGGCGGTGCAGATACGCTGACGGGCGGCGCGGGCAAAGATATTTTTGTCTATGCCAGCGCGAGCGATTCTTCCTATAAGAACGGCTATGACACCATCACGGATTTCCAACGTGGCATCGACAAAATCGATCTGTCAGCGTTGAATCAAAAAGGTGATTTGCAGTTCGTCAACAATTTCACCGGACTCGGTAATGAAGCGCTGCTTAACTGGAATGCAGAGAGCAATACCACCGATCTGTGGCTGAATTTTGCGGGTCAGACCACGCCAGACTTTGTTGTACATATTGTTGGTCAGCCTTCTGCGGCAACCGATTTTATCGTGTGATGTAGCAAGGACGGGGGGAAGCCCCGTCCTTTTCTGTTATCGACTTGGGGCCACTATGAAAAAATTAATCATCGCGGCGCTGTTAAGTGCAATAAGCGGAGGATGTATGGCGAGTAGTTTGAAGTTGCCTTCAGCAAGTGAGCTAAGCGGCGTATGGCAATTGCGTGGTGGGGAACAACACTGTGAGATTGTTCTGCACAACACGCCGTTAGTGGATAACACCTGGCGTCTTGACGGTGATGCGCAGTGTTTAAAAGCGCTGCTATCCGATGCCCCCGCGGGCTGGCGGCCGACGCCGGACGGTATCACTCTAACGAAAGAACAGGGCCAGTCTGTGGCGTTTTTTAGCAAGGAAAAAGAGGGCTATACGCTGATATTGCCTGATGGCAGTACACGTACGTTGCATAAGCAGCCCTGACAGGAGAGGCAAACGCAGTGAGTCAACTATCAAATAAGGAACGTTCGTTGTTGAGTATACTGCGTCCTTTCCGGCGCAGCTTCTGGAGCATTGGGATTTTCAGCGCCATCGTTAATCTACTGATGTTGTCGCCTTCTATTTACATGCTTCAGGTTTACGATCGCGTACTGGCTTCGGGCAATGGCACGACATTGCTAATGCTCACCTTGCTGATTGCCGGGTTGGGGATATTCATGGCGGCGCTTGAATGGGTGCGGAGTCTGGTTGTCGTTCGGCTCGGTACGCGAATCGATCTACAGCTGAATCAACAGGTCTTCAATGCCGCGTTTGAACGCAATCTGGAAGCAGGTGAGGCAAAAGCGGGTCAGGCACTGAACGATCTCACGCAACTGCGGCAGTTTATTACGGGCAACTCACTGTTTGCCTTCTTCGATATCCCCTGGTTCCCCTTCTTTTTATTAGTGTTGTTCCTGATCCATCCGGTTCTCGGTTTACTGGCATTGGGGGGAACGGTGGTGCTGGTGCTGTTGGCCTGGCTGAATCAGTATCTCACCACGTCGACCTTAGAAAAGGCGAGCCACGAGGCGTTACAGGCGACCCATCTTGCGGATACGCAACTGCGTAATGCTGAGGTGATTGAATCGATGGGAATGTTGACTCATTTACGTCGCCGTTGGCTAGGGCAACACTATCGCTTCATTACTCTGCAAAATCTGGCCAGCGAACGGGCTGCGGTTGTCGGGGCCGCGTCAAAACATTCCCGCATTTTTCTGCAATCACTAATGCTCGGTGTGGGAGCGATGCTTGCGATTAAGGGCGAAATTACGCCGGGAATGATGATTGCGGGGTCAATTCTTGTTGGACGCGTGCTGAGCCCTATCGATCAGCTTATTGGTATTTGGAAACCGTTGAGCAGTGCACGGCAAGCCTGGTATCGACTGAATCGAATTATGACGGCTTATCCGCCTAGAACCGAGACGATGACGTTACCTGCGCCAGTGGGGCAGCTCAGCGTCGAGAATGTGTTATTACAGACTCCGCAAGGGGCGTCACGATTGCAGGATATCCATTTCTCGCTTCAGGCGGGGGAAACGCTGGCAATTCTGGGCGCATCGGGTTCAGGCAAATCGACATTGGCACGTTTACTGGTTGCGACGCAAACACCGACGCGTGGCAAAGTTCGATTGGATGGTGCCGATCTCAACCAGGTAGATAAAACAGCATTTGGCCCAGCAATGGGTTACCTGCCGCAGGATGTTCAGCTCTTTAAAGGCACGCTGGCGGAAAATATTTCCCGTTTTGGCGATCATGACGCGGAAAAGATCGTCGCGGCAGCGAAGCTGGCTGGCGTCCACGAGATGATTCTTAGCCAACCACAGGGATATGACACTCCTCTCGGTGCTGACGGCAACGGGCTATCGGGCGGGCAACGGCAGCGTATCGGACTGGCGCGTGCAGTGTATGGCGATCCCTGCCTGCTAGTACTCGATGAGCCAAATTCCAGCCTCGACAACGAAGGCGAAATTGCGCTGGCGCAGGCGATCTCACACCTTCAAAAGCGGGGGGCGACGGTGGTGCTGATTACGCATCGCCCTGCATTAACCACGCTGGCGCATAAAATTCTGGTTCTCAATCAGGGTAAGCAACAGCGTTTTGGGCCTGCACGCGACATTCTGAACGAATTGCAGCCGCGTCGTGCTGCGAACCAAGCACAAATGACACCTTCTGCCGCTGTCCAGCAGTAACAGGGAATGAGAGAAAACAGGGAAAGACATGTCCGCATCTGAATTGAGCGAAGAGAATATGAACCAGACGGCGCGACGTGATGAGAAACGTGCCGTGCGTCTGGGGTGGTTGCTGGTGCTTGCCGGGTTCGGCGGCTTTCTTTTATGGGCACTGTTTGCACCGTTGGATAAAGGCGTCATGGTGAATGGTAGCGTCGTGATTTCCGGTAATCGCAAGGTTGTGCAGCACAATCAGGGCGGCATCGTTGATAAAATTCAGGTGAAAGACGGCGATAAGGTCGAGGCTGGTCAGATTCTGCTAACACTGAATGAGGTTGATGCGCGTTCGGCAAGCGAAGGACTGGATGGGCAGTATTTACAACTGGTGGCGCGAGAAGGTCGTTTGCTTGCTGAGCAGCAGCGACTGAATGACATTGCCATGACGGCTCGTCTGCAACCGCTAGCGGAAAAGCCGGAGATGAATCTGATTACGGCATTGCAGCGCGATTTACTGCGCAGCCGTCAGCAGTCTCTCAAGCTAGAAGCAGAAGCGATGCGCACGAGTATTGCAGGCATGGAGGCATCGCTTAGCGCCCAACGTCAGGTGATGTCCAGCAAGCAGAAACAGCGAGAGACGCTGGAACAGCAGCTGCAAGGGCTGCGTTCATTGGCGGCGGAAAACTATGTACCGCGCAATAAAATGCTGGAGAACGAACGTCTGCTGGCGCAGCTCAACGGCGATATCGCACAGCTGGCGGGTGACATTAATCGCACCCGTCGTGATATTGAGCAACAAACGCTGCTAATTGCACAACGCCAGCAAGAATACGACAAAGAAGTGAACAGCGAGCTATCGGAAGTACGTGCGCTGTTGAGCGATGTGGGCAGCAAGAAGGAAAAGGCCGATTTCAATCTGGCGAATATCCAAATACGTGCGCCCGTTTCCGGTACGGTAGTTGGGTTGAAAGTGTTTACGGAAGGCGGAGTGATTGCGCCGGGACAGACGCTTCTGGAGATCGTGCCGGACGATCAGCCTTTGCGGGTGGATGCGCGTCTTCCTGTTGAACTGGTCGATAAAGTCTGGGCGGGATTACCCGTAGAGCTTCAATTTGTGGCGTTTAATCAAAGCACCACGCCGCGTGTGGCGGGAACCGTCGAACTGTTATCGGCAGACCGTCTATTGGACGACAGAGATGGATCGCCTTATTACAGTCTGCGCGTTCAGGTGGATGATGAAGGTAAACGCGCGCTGGAAGGATTGGAGATTAAACCCGGTATGCCGGTACAAGGATTCGTCCGTACCGGAGAGCGGTCATTCGTCAATTATCTATTTAAGCCTTTAATGGATCGCCTGCATCTGGCATTAACGGAAGAGTAACTATGCAAAGGATCGCGATAATCGTGCTGTTTGGGCTGCTTTCTTCGGGCGCAAACGCATTAGGGCTGCTTGATGCCTGGGAACTGGCGCTGCGTAATGATGCGCAATTTCGTGCTGCGGGTTTTGAGCGCGCGGCGGGTCAGGAAGAGGAGACCATCGGGCGAGCCAATCTGCTCCCCAATCTCCAGTACGGCTATGGCGCCAATCGCAGCCATTCCAAAGTCACCCAAACGGATAGCCTCAGCAATAGCACGCTAAAACGCGATTACAACAGCTACACGTCGACGTTATCGTTGCGCCAGCCGCTGCTGGACTATGCGGCCTGGGCTCGCTATCAGCAGGGTGTGGCTCGCACACTGATGGCCGATCAGCGTTTTCGCGACCGCAGTCAGGATCTGATGGTCCGGCTATATAAAGCCTGGAGCAGTGCACTGCTGGCGCAGGAAAAACTGCAATTGCTGGACGCGCAGCAGCGAGCCTATCAGGAGCAGTTGGCGATGAATAAACGTCTCTTACTGGCAGGCGAAGGGACACTAACGGATGTTCGGGAAACGGAGGCGCGGTTTACGCTGATTGAGGCGCAGCGCATTGAGCAGCAGGATAATCTGGATTCTGCGATTACCGATTTAGAGAATATGACGGGCACGGTGCTCGATATCGCCGCGTTACATCCTCTGATGCTTACACAACTTCCGTCTACAGAATCCGCCAAGCAGACGCTGGCGCAGTGGCGTGATCTTGCGGTGCAGCACAACGCTAAACTGGCTACGCAGCGCGAGGGATTAGCGGTCAGCCGCTATGAAATCGAACGCAGTCGCGCCGGGCATTTACCCACGCTGTCGCTGGTGGCATCGTCGCGTAATAGCCGTTCCGAAAGCGAATATAACTACAACCAAAAATACGATACACAAAGTGTCGGTTTACAGCTGAATGTCCCGCTTTATTCCGGTGGTTCCGTTTCTGCATCGATGCGGCAGGCAGCGGCGGAATTCCAGCAAAGTCAGGCTGAACTGGACGATCAAACCAAGCAAACGCTGGCCGAATTGAAAAAATACTACAATTTGTACAACAACGGATCGGCGAAAATCAAAGCCTGGCAAATGACGGCCTCGTCGGCGCAAGAAGCCGTCAAGGCTACGCGGTTGAGCGTCGCGGGCGGCGAACGTATTAATCTGGATATTTTGCTGGCCGAACAGGATTGGTACAACGCCCGACGAGAGCTGGCGGAAGCGAAGTACAGCTGGCTTCAGGCGTGGTTACTATTGCGCTATACGGCTGGTACGTTGAACGAGAAAGATATTTTAGAGTTAGCAGCCTGGTTTCAGCCTGCCAGCAAGCCCTCATTTTAAATGGTTCAATTCTGTGGGATATTACGCTTCAGTCATACTTAAACTCCTTTAAAATCATCGAACCTCCCCGTTTTGCATAATGGCCTCCATTCTTATCAGGAGGCTTTATCGTGAAAAAAATCAAAAAACCGCGTCTTACCGGCTGGATTGTGACATCGGCTTTTCTCTTTGCTGTTATCGGGCTGATTTCACCACAACAGCTTCCCGTCACCGTCTATAAGCTCTCGCTTATCTCACTCGCTGCGGTATTAGGCTATTGGCTGGATCGTTCGCTGTTTCCTAAAGCTCGCCCTGGTTTATTCCTCGAACAAGGTGATGAACCTGTACCGCGTGGACGTTTTCCGGTTCGGGACGGTCACCACACGGTATTTGCCGCTGCGATGTTACGACGAGCGCTGATTGTGTCAGCCGTTTGCATCGGCGTGGCAATGGGGCTGTGATATGCGACATCCTCTTATTTCATTGTTTTTAAATTTAATATTTTTTAGCGCTGTGGCCTGTGCTGACACGATCCCTCGTGCTGCGCAGGCGTACCGCAGTGATGTGATTCGTAGCGCGCGGCTGGATTGGGGCATGAATGCTCCGGTTGCTGATTTTGCAGCACAGCTGCATCAGGAAAGCGGTTGGAATCCACGGGCAGTCTCGCCCGTGGGAGCACAGGGGTTGGCGCAGTTTATGCCGACAACAGCCGACTGGTTCAGCGGTATTGTTCCTGAGCTTCGGACAAATCAACCGTTTAACCCCGCGTGGGCTATCCGTGCGCTGACGGGCTACGATCGCTGGCTGTGGACGCGAATCAGCGCCAGTAACGACTGTGAACGCATGGCAATGACCTTATCGTCCTACAACGGCGGACTTGGCTGGTTACAACGCGATAAGCAACGCGCGAAGATCGCCGACAAGGACATACTTCGCTGGTTCGATCATGTGGAAACCGTCAATGCTGGACGCAGCGCCGCCAACTGGCGTGAAAACCGCCATTATCCCGACCGCATCTTGCATCAGCTGGCGCCACGTTATTTAGGCTGGGGGAGGGCGAGCTGTGTGGAATAGTCTGTTTATTACTAGCCTGAAATCCTTCCTTTCGCCGCGCGTGGTCGCCGTCCTGCTTGCCGTTATTCTGCTACTCGCGGTCTATCTGACTGGCCGTAATCAGGGCTACCAGTTGGCGCAAGCGCTGGGGGACGCCACGTTGGCGAAGCAACTAGCGGCATTCAATTTACTCCAGCAGCAGCAGGCCGAGACCCAAAATCAGCTATTACGCGCGGCGGCGGAACAATACCAGCAGCAGGTAGTACGTGGGAATCAACTCGAACAGCGCTATGTGGCAGCGCGTCAAAAACTGGCGGCGGATAACGCCGCTCTGCAAAGGAAAATCGACCATGTTACTCAGCAATACATTGACGAAAAAGGCAAGGTTCAGCCTGTGCAGTGCGTGTTTACTCGTGGCTTCGTGCAGTACTACAACGCCGCTTTCGGTCTGTCCGCCGACGGTTCCCCAGACGTTACCGCCGCTGCCCGCCGCACTGGCGCAGCGTCCGATTTCGGCACAACCGCTGACGCCGAATTACAACCTTCAGGCGTCTCCCAGCGCGATATTCTCGCCAACATCAGCGACAACGGAGAGCGCTACCAGGCGCTGAGTGCGCAGGTTAATGCGCTGCTGGATTACATCGAAGCATTACAACAGGCAAGGGGGGTTACACGTGAAGATTGAAGTGGAGTTTTGGTCGCTGGTCGGCCTGCTGCTGTCGTTTATGAGCTTCCTGTTTGCCGCTGGGCGAATTCTGCTTACCCAGATTGAAAAACGGCTGAATGAGCGTTTTGCCGCTCTGGAAAATGCACGACAAAAGAGCGAACAGGGTTGGACGCGGCTGGAGCGTGAGTTTCTGGAGTTTCGTGCCGATTTACCCCTAATTTACGTGCGACGTGAGGATTACATCCGTGGTCAGACGGTAATCGAAGCCAAACTTGATGCGCTTTACAACAAATTGGAGTTAGTACAACAGCGGTATTCGGGAGGAAATCATGGCTGATACGCAGTGTATCCGACAGGAATCGATGCGCTGGCATTTGCTCATCGCATTAAATAAAACACGTCCTTATACCGCGAATGAAATGTTTTTATTGGCCGTGATGCAGCGGCTGTATACCGATGCTTCTGAACCGGAGCTGCGTCAGGCGCTGGATTATCTGGCCGATCGTAAGATGGCGGTATTGACCAAAGAGATGGGCGGTGTCTGGCTGGCGAATCTCACCCGCCTGGGTGTGGATGTCGTGGAATATGCGGTTGACAGTATGGTTGGCATCGCTCGACCGGAAAAATACTGGGATCGGTAATCCTATAGCGTTTGATTTCTCTTCTGCATTTTATCTTTATCTATGTCGTCATATTTCTTTGCGCCAGCACGGTTGTGCTGGCGTTTTTTTATCAAAATAATTTTTATTTTTCATGTGATTAAACGTTTCTTTATCAATAAACCCTATCGCTGTTTTTTTCTAAAACAGATTAAAAGCCGCAGCCAGTCGTTATCCGGATACTAGCGCCATCAACACGATGTGCCACTAAAACAGTACGCCATCACAACAGCAGGTGAACGGATATGAATACCAGACCAATTATCGATGCGGTGATAGCACGCCTCCAGCAGCACTTACCGGCACTGCGGATCGCGTCTTGCCCAGAAAACATTCTGAGCGAGCCCGATCTTCTGCCACCTGGCGATGTGCTGGTGGGGTATCGCGGTTCTGAGTTTTCCGCACCGGAAGATGTGAATTCTCCGGTTCAGACGCAGCGACCTCAGTTGATGGTTGCCGTGTTGCTGCCGGAACTGGATGGCGAAGACGGCGTGCTGGCCACGCTCGATACCGTCCGTCAGGTACTGGGAGGATATCGACTGCCTGACTGCCACCGCGGTATCCGGTTAGTCCGCGACCGCTACGTGGGTTACACCGAAGGACGCTGGCATTACGCCATCGATTGCACCACCGAAACCCTTTTTATCGAAGACCGCGAGCAGACGGATGGTCCGCTGCTTACCACGGTTAATTATGAGGAGAAAGACGCATGAAGTATCGCTACACCGGCCCCGCCAGCGGCGTCACGCTGGCAGATGGTCAGGAAATTCTGCTTTGGCCCGCTCAGGTGACTGAACTGCCAGCAGATCATGAGTACGTGAAAACGCTGATCGCGCTGGGCTATTTGCTGCCTGTCGCAGGTCAGAATCTGGCTGATAGCGCAACGGAGGTGACCCTTGGCCGCTAATTATTTACACGGTGTAGAAACGATTGAAGTTGAAACCGGTGCTCGTCCGGTTAAGACCGTCAAATCTGCGGTAATTGGGTTAATTGGTACGGCACCTCAGGGTGCGGTAAATGACGTCACTTTGTGCCTGTCCGAAAAAGACGCGGCGCAGTTTGGTAGCCAGTTCGGCGGTTATACCATTCCGCAGGCGCTGGATGCGATTTACGATCATGGTGCGGGTACGGTTCTGGTGATCAACGTGCTGGACCCGGCGAAACACAAATCGTCGGTGAGCGCAGAAAAAGTCATGTTTGACAAAGCGACCAGTTCGGCGCAACTGGCGCACCGTGTGGTTGCCAAACTGGTTCTGACGGCGGCAGAAGGCGGTGAGCCGTTTGTGGAAGGTCAGGACTATACGCTGGATGCGCAAACCGGCGTTCTGAAAAATCTGGGCAAAAATATCGATGTTGCCGCTGTGGTCAATGCATCTTATGACTTTGCTGATGTCACGAAGGTGACTGCCGCTGACATCATTGGCAGCATTAACGCCGCAGGCAAACGTACCGGTATGAAGCTGCTGAACGATACCTACAACCTGTATGGCTTCTTCGCCAAAATTTTGATTTCTCCGGTGTTCTGTACGCAAAACAGCGTAACGACCGAGCTGATTTCGCTGGCGGACAAATTGGGCGCGATTGCCTACATCGATGCGCCAATCGGTACCACTTTTTCCCAGGCACTGAGCGGCCGTGGCCCAGAAGGTACGATCAATTTCAACACCAGCTCTGAACGCGCTCGTCTGTGCTACCCGCACGTAAAAGTGTACGACGCGGAAACTAACAGTGAACGCCTGGAGCCGCTGTCGGCGCGTGCCGCTGGCCTGCGCGCCAAAGTCGATCTGGAGAAAGGTTTCTGGTGGTCGTCGTCCAATCAGGAAATCAAAGGGATCACCGGCGTAGAGCGCCAACTGTCCGCGATGATTGACGATCCGCAGAGTGAAGTGAACCTGCTGAACGAGCAGGGCATCAGCACCATCTTCAACAGCTACGGTTCTGGCCTGCGCCTGTGGGGCAATCGCACCGCTGCCTGGCCAACCGTGACACACATGAAGAACTTCGAAAACGTGCGCCGTACTGGCGATG
Organism: Pectobacterium peruviense; assembly: GCF_002847345.1. GTDB lineage: Bacteria > Pseudomonadota > Gammaproteobacteria > Enterobacterales > Enterobacteriaceae > Pectobacterium > Pectobacterium peruviense. The sequence continues at coordinate 12,033 of NZ_LXFV01000003.1, read as the reverse complement.
TGATCAACGAATCCATCCGCTATTTCAGCCAGCAGTATATCGACATGCCGATCAATCAGGCGCTGATCGATGCGCTGGTGGAGTCCGTCAACGCCTACGGTCGCAAGCTGATCGGTGACGGCGCACTGCTGGGCTTCAAATGCTGGTTCGATGCTGCACGTAACGAGCAAACCGAGCTGGCGGCAGGGCACCTGTTGCTTAACTACAAATTCACTCCGCCGCCGCCGCTTGAGCGTCTGACCTTTGAGACGGAGATCACCTCGGAATACCTGGTAACGCTGGAGGGCACTAACTGATGGCCGGGAAAATTGAAGTAAACCGTATTACCAACGCCAACATCTACATCAACGGTACCAACCTGCTCGGGCGTGCGCAGGAAATCAAACTGCCGGACGTCTCGATGATCATGCAGGAGCACAAGGCTCTGGGCATGGTCGGCAAGATCGAACTGCCCGCGGGCTTCGACAAGCTGGAAGGCGAGATCAAATGGAACTCCTTCTACCGCGAAGCGATGCTGGCGGCGGCGAACCCGTACCAGTCGCTGGCGCTGCAGTGCCGCTCCAGCGTGGAACGTTACGGTTCTCAGGGCCGTATCGAAGAAGTGCCGCTGGTGACGCACATGACCATCATGTTCAAAAAGAATCCGCTGGGAACGTTCAAGCAGCACGAAAACCCGGATTTTAGCAGCGCGTTCAACTGCACCTACATCAAGCAGGTGATGAACGGTGAAGACCTGCTGGAGCTGGATTATATGTCCAACATCTTCATGGTGGGCGGCGTGGATCAACTGAACAGCTATCGCGCCAATATCGGCGGTTAATTTATCTTTCAAGCCCGCCAGTGGGGCGGGCGTTTCTATCAATAAGTGAGGTTGCTATGTCCGCAAAAATCTTTGATATTATCGACCTTGAACATGATATTCATTTTCAGTGTCGCGAAGATGTTTATATTTTGGATGCCGCAGAGGAAGCCGGATTTTCTCTTCCGTATGCTGGTCGGGCTGGTTCAGATGGTTCCTCTGTGGCACGTTTGATTTCTGGTCAAGTAGATCAGACGGATGGATCATTTTTAAGCGATGAACAGAAAGCGGCTGGATTCTTTCTGACCGACACGTCTTACCCCCTAAGCAACTGCGCTGTTCGCTTTTTTGCAGAAGAAGATCTGCGTTAGTTCTTACTCAGTGAACAAGGGGCTTCGGCCCCTTTTTTATGTCCGCCAGTTTCGTTTCTAATTCACTTTAAAATCGTTATTCCTCGCTGCACGCGATACTGCTCCCGACATTTACTAAGGAGCTGTTATGCACACTGAAACCTATTCTCTGCAATTCCCTTACACCACCTCTGCCGGTCAACGCGTGGAGTCCATTTCGCTCAAGCGTCTGAAAGTCAAAGACATCAAAGCGGTGAAAAAAATCAGCGATGACCCAAGCAACTGGGACGACGCACTGCTGTCGCGCATGACTGGCCTTGTGCCAGAAGACATCGATGAGATGGACGCGCAGGACTACATGGCGCTGCAAAAACGATTTCAGCAACTACTTGGGTTGGATAACGCAGCCAGCGTTGTTGTGGAAAGCGCAAGCCCTGCTGGCGAGGTGGTTTCGCTTTCAGCCGAGTGAAATTGATGCGCTGGAACTGGACGACTTTGAACGCTGGCTGGATGAAGCCAGCGAACAGATAAAACGTGAGAACGGTGAGAAAGAGTGATTACTGACAGGATTAACTAGGCCACCATCCACCCTAACCCGGCCAGCGATAGGACGCTGGCCGTTTTGCTCCCTCACTACCTGTCTTCTTCTCTCACTTATCTTCCGTCCTCTTCCTCGTCTTATCCCCGTTTTTTGATGGGGAAACCAAACTGGAGCGGCGCAAGCCGCCGTCTCCGATCCGCCCCACAAGGGGTTTTTCTGAATGAGAGTGAACCGTGGATATGCTTTTAAACGGTGTCATGCTGGGCAGAGCGTTTGGTGCCACGCTGGATGACACAAAAAAATCGCTGCAATTACTGAGCGATAGCCTCAAACAGGCGCAGGAGCGGCAGCGTCTGTTTAATCAGTCGCTAGAGCGCTTTGGCGCTGTCAGTTCGCAAGCGATATCTCGCATTGCACAGGCGACGTCCCGGCTGAGCCAGTCGCTACGTGAATTGGAAACCAATCAGGAACGGCTGACGCGTAACCAGCCGAGCAAGGAAACGCCCCGTAAGAGTCGAGATGAACTCGCCGGTGATTTTGAGACTAAGCGTGCGCAGTTTGGTTCTGTCATGAAGCCGATTGTGGCGTCGGTCACACACTATGCGTCATTTGAGGCGCAGTTGCGTGACATCAGCGTTGCTCGTGGGATATCGAGCGAGCAAGAAAAGTTGATGGGGCAGAAGCTACGTCAATCTTCTCAACGCGTGAACCAAACGCCGGATGCATTGCTCGGTAGTGCCGGACAACTGCTTGCTTACGGCATGTCACCGGATCAGGCAACGGATGTTGCGGTAGTGTTGGGTAAAACGTCAACGGCCTCTGGCGCTGCGATGTCCGATCTTACTGCACTTTCGGCCACGTTGGATGACGTGTTTAACCTTAAAGGGGCGAAGACGCTGGAGGAATCATTCTCCCGTATGTTGGCAGGCTCGAAACAAGGTTTCTCCATGGCGTCGATGACGCAATACGCGACTGCGCTGGCTCCAGGGTTTACGGCAATGGGGGCGACGGGTAATCAGGCGTTGAGCCAGTTGGTTTCCAGCCTGAGCGCGACAAAAGGTGCGGATACGGAGGCGAACACGGCTGCCCGGTTGGGTAGTTTCATGAATGCCGTGGGACGAACCGACATTGCCGATAGTTACTATAACGCGGGCGTAGATTATAACGCGTCACTAAAAAGCTACATGAAAGGTGGGTATTCACAGTACGACGCTGCGGTCCAGATTAGTAACCGATTTATCGACAGTAAAGGCAGCCAATTCCAGAAACAGTGGGATATGGCTAGTAAATCGGGCAACGTGGAGGCGCAGCAAAGTTTAATGCAGCGCTACGGGTTGCAGGAGGTGTTCCGTACGCCAGAAGCTGTCAATCATGCGCTGTCGATGAAGCAGAACTGGCAGCGCTATCAAGCGAACCAACAGCGGATGAATAGCCCGGCAGCAACGCAAACGCTGGATCTCGACTTCGCTCGGCAGAATGACACATTGACCGGGCGCTGGAATCAAATGACAACGTCAGTGATGAATATTGCACTCAATGTAGGTGAAGCGCTGACACCGGTATTAGTTTCTCTGAGCGATGCGCTGATCCCTATTCTAGATCAACTCGTGACCTGGACGGCAGCGAACCCTGAACTGGTTCGCGGGATCGTGATGGCCGTGGCCGGTTTCTTCGCGTTCAGAATGGCGTTGAGCGGTGCGAAGTTGGGAATGGACATACTGTTACCCTCCTTGCAGAGCGTTTGGAAAGGCATTCTACAGGGTTGGCAGTGGCTTAAAGCAGGGCTAAAAACGACTGGATTATGGCAGGGCATTCTAAAGGGTTGGCAGTGGCTTAAAGCAGGGCTAAATTCGAAGGGTTTATGGCAGGGCGTTCGAGCGGCGCTGAGCGGGCTGGGTAGTAGCGCGGGGACATTCTTAGGACGCATATTTAGCGTCGTGTTGCGTCGTGTTGCGATGATGGCAATCGGGGCAGTAATGATGATGCTGGCGACCCCAGTGGGTTGGATAGTTGCCGCGGTTGTTGGGGTCGTTGCCGCAATAGTTGGAATAGGTGCTTTGATTTACAAATATTCCGACCAGATTGCCGAAATTTGGAACCAATGCGTATCAAAAATCAGCAATTTTTTCAATTCTCCGATGGAAACCGTCAGTAACGCTATTCCTGATGGTGTCAAAGATTTCTTTAGGTCTGGCCCCAGCGAAGAATTAATCGCTAATAGTAATCAGGCGGCGGCCGTTTTGACCCCAACCCCTCTATCTGCATTGTCACTACAGTCAACACAACATGTTGAATTACCTAAGACTGAGGACACAATGCCAACGCCGCAACAGCGTGTCGCAATGACATCACCTGTCGGTGGAGCGAAGGACAAGTCAGTCACCGCAGCCCCTTTCGAGCGTGTTCAGGTTGCTTTCTCACCCACCATTTATCTCAACGGCCAGAAGGCAGCGCCAACGCCTGAAATGACGAAGACGCTGACGCTTAGCATGAATGAATTGGAAAATATGTTGAACAAGCTGCTCGTCCAGCGCGAGCGCAGGGGGTATGCCTGATGTTTGCAGTATTAGGAAATATTGAATTTAAGGTGACTGCCTACTGGGACGGTTTTAATGCGACATTCGGTGCGGATTATGCAGAACATAGCCGCATTGAAGGTAAACCCGGTCTGCAGTTTATCGGCGCGAAGCTGGACGAAATTACTATTAGTCTGGTGTTTCACAAGCAGTACTGCACGCCGGATGTGGAGTTGAAGCGGTTGACTGAGGCGATGCGGGCGCATCAGGCGATGGCGTTAGTCTTCGGCAATGGAGATTATCGCGGCTGGTTTGTGATTACGGCACTGACTTCGACCAGCCAACATACCGACGCGAAGGGCAACGTATTGGCCATGAATGCCTCGCTAACGCTGCGAGAATACATTGGCGATCCGAAAAATCCGCTCAAGCCGCCTGCGATAGAGACGCCTGTTCCTAATGTTAGCGCCATCACCAAAGCGGTCGATAAAGTGAGCAATTTTGCAGCTTCACTACGCACGGCTGTCACGTATGCCAAGAAGGCTCAATCAGCCGTTAAGGCGGTGAAAACCACCGTTCAGATTGTAAAACGGATGAAGAACAATCCCGAAACCGCGCTGTTGCAAATTCCTGGGCTGCTAACGCAAGTCGGGAATGTATTGACGCCGTTAAGTGAGGTGGAACCGGCGTTTAAAAAAGCGGCAGAGGCTATTTCTGATGCGGCGGTTCAGGCAGAGAAGATGATGCCTGAAATTACAGCGGTTAATAAAGCGGCGAATGAAATGCTGAAGCAGGTCAAGCAAGTTGCCACCTTGTTGCAGGGCGTCGACAGCAAAAACGTTATCGAGAAGCTGGAAGCCATCAGTAAGCATGTGGATGCCGCGAGCGACACATTTAAAGGCGCTGAACCTGCGCTGAGCAAACTGACGGCGGAAATCGTGAAGAGGGTTGAAGCATATGCACCTTGAACATATCACTACACAGGGCGAACGCTGGGATACCTTGTCCTATCTGTATTACGGCGATCCGCTTGGCTATCCGCGGATTATTGCGGCTAACCCGCATGTCCCCATCGTGCCGCTGTTGCCATCGGGCTTGGTGGTACTGATTCCGATTATTGAACAGGCAGAGGCCAGTAAAGCGGAGGATACCCCACCATGGCTGCGTTAACGGAAGAACTAACCCTGCTCTCTCCTGCGGTGTCGGAAGTCCTGCAACCGGCGTTCACACTGTGGTATCAGCAAAAAGACATCACCAATGATATCGCGCCGTATGTCACCAGCGTGACGTATACCGACAGCATCAAGAATGAATCGGATTCGATTGAGGTCAGGCTCGATGATACCGATGGCCGCTGGATGGATAAGTGGTATCCCGGTACGGGCGATACGTTATCGCTCAAGCTAGGCTATCTCGGTGAAATACTGTTTGACTGCGGCACTTTCTCGATTGATGAAATTGAGGTGAGTTCACCGCCTAGCGAAGTGGTGATTCGCGGCGTCGCGACGTCGGTCAATCGTGCATTGAGAACCAAATCAAACCGCGGTTTTGAAGATACGACGTTAGCCGCCATTGCGACGCGCATCGCGAAAAAACATCAGTTGATGCTCGTGGGGATGATTCAGATCATCAAGATCGATCGCGTTACGCAATATGCGGAAACTGATGTCGCTTTTCTAAAGCGGCTCGCCAGTGAATATGGCTATGTCGTGAAAGTGGTCAGCGACCAACTGATTTTTTCCCATCTGGCAACGCTACGCAATCAGGCGTCTGTTCGACAAATTAAGCCAACGGACGTCGCGCGTTTTTCACTGAGCGACACGATCAGCCACGTCTATAAAAATGCCAAGACGAAATATCAGAAAGGGAGTGAAAAGAAACTGGTGGTTTGTGAAGCCGACGGTAGCGCGAACGACGGGATGAAGTCTGCTGGTGCTGAGACCAGTGCGAATACGTTGAAAGTTAACGTTCGCGCGGCGGATGCCTCTGGAGCGAGGATGAAAACGGATGCCGCATTGGATGCGCACAACGAAAAGCAACAAAAGGGGTCGATGACGCTGATGGGCAGCCCGCAGTTGGCGGCGGGAAATAAAGTGGAACTGGTGTCGTTCGGCCAACTTTCTGGTCATTGGTTGATCGAATCGGCTCGCCATATTCTGGAACGTGGCAGTGGCTACACCACGGCGATTGGGTTGATTCGCGGGCCGATTACGGCGGGCAAGAGAAAGTCGGATAGCGGAAAAACGCTGGTGACTTACCACCCGGATGGCAGCCAGACAACACGGACGGTCAAGAGTAAAAAGGAGGTGTTGCCATGAGTTTATCTCGTCGTATTGGCACGATCAGTGCGGTGGATGAGGCTCGCGTTATGGTTCGAGTCCGTCTACCAGAGTGTGACAATCTGCGTACGGCCTGGCTGCCAGTCTTACAGCGTAATACGCAGAATAATAAGGATTACTGGTTGCCGGATATTGGCGAACAAGTTGAAATTCTGCTGGATGGTAACGGCGAGGATGGGTTGGTACTGGGAGCGATTTATTCTGCCGCCGATGTGCCAACGCTGGCGGATAAGGACAAAAGGGCGGTGACGTTCGCTGATGGCGCGCATATTGAATACGATCGCCGAACGCATACGTTAACGATCAACGGCGGCGTCCAGCATATTGCGATTAGCAGTGGTAGTGATGTGGTGGTCAACGCCCAGCGGGTCACTATTAATGCGCCAGAAACGACGGTGACTGGCAAGCTACTGGTGCAAGGGCAACTGACCTACGAGAACGGGATGTCCGGTTCCGGTGGTGCCAGTTTCAGTGGTGATGTCAGCGTGTCCGGCAATGTTAGCGCCAGCGGTAGTGTCATGGACGCTGGCGGCAATTCCAATCACCACTCGCACTAACGCGTTCTCTAAACCGCTTTACTATTCCTTCCTCTCACCGGGGGCGACAATAGCCCCCTATGAAAACTCAATCTGTTTTTTGGCAACCGGCTCTGCAACGTTCTGGCGACATCGTCGAAGGAACGGCAGATATCATGCAGGCGATTCACATCATCCTGCGGACACCCTGCGGCAGTGACCCACATCGGCCTGACTTTGGTAGCAATCTACATCTGTATCTTGATTATCCGATCGATCGTGCGATCCCGCATGTCGTCAGAGAATCGGTAGAGGCTATTAAACGATGGGAACCTCGCTGCCAGCTACTGGCGGTTAAACCTTCTGTGAATGGGGCTCACCTCACACTGCTCGTTAGCTGGAAAACCGCTAACGGCGCGACACAGACCACGGAGTTGTTATGGCGCTGACAGAACCCAATTTTATTGAGCGCGATGCGGCGAAAATTACCGCTGAAATGATCGCGAAATATGAAGCTGATTCAGGGAAAACGCTCTATCCAGCGCAGGCCGAGCGCCTGTTGATTAACCTCTTTGCCTACCGGGAAACCTTAGTGCGTAGTGCGGTTCAGGAAGCCGCCAAGCAGAACCTGGTCGCTTTTGCTCGCGCACCGATGCTGGATTATCTGGCAGAGCTAGTTGGTGTTTACCGTTTGGCGGCACAGCCAGCGCGAGCAGAGCTTCGCTTTACACCCGAAACACCGCTGGTCAGCGATCTGTTGATTCCGGCAGGCACTCGCGTGAGTGCGTCGGACAGCGTGATTTTCACTACCGACAGCGATGCGCTTCTGAAAGTGAGCGGCAACGGTGTCACTGTGCTGGCGACCTGTACCGAACGTGGCGATGTTGGTAATGATTGGCTGCCAGCCCAGATCAGTACGCTACTGGATGAGATTGGCGACAGCGATTTAAGCGTCATCAATATTACCAAAAGCAGCGGCGGTTCTGCCGAAGAGGATGACGATCGCCTACGTGAACGTGTTCAGTTGGCGCCGGAATCCTTTAGTACGGCGGGCTCGAAACTGGCGTATCGCTTCCATGCGATGCGTGCACACCAAAATATTGTCGATGTCGCGGTGATGTCGCCTGAACCGGGCGAGGTGGTGCTTTACCCGTTACTTAGCACAGGTCTACCAGACAGCAGTTTGCTCTCGCTAGTAGAAAGTTTTTGCTCCGACGAGCAGGTCCGTCCACTGACGGATTTTGTCTCCGCCAAAGCACCCACACAGGTGGATTACGCCATCAGCGCCAAATTGACGCTGTTTAACGGCGAACAGGCTGGCGTTGTTCAGGCTGCGGCAGAGAAGGCGGTACAGGCTTGGGTTGAAACCCGTACGGCAACGTTGGGGCGTGACATTGTTCCAAGCCAGATTATCGCCACGTTATCTATCCCCGGCGTATATCAGGTGGAACTCGTTTCGCCGTCATTGATGGTGCTTGATGACAGTGAATGGGCGAACTGTACGGGTATCAATGTCAGCATCGTCGGGGTATCGAATGGCTGATTCATTGCAACTGTTGCAACCGCCGCTGGCTGCTGATCCCAGCTTTCGTTCGCTGGCAGAATTGGCTGACCGCTTCGATGACGTCGATCTGAATGCGTTACTGGTTTATCTGGTCGATATTGTCGATAGCAGTGCGCTGCCTTGTCTGGCGGAACAGTTCTCATTGTTTGGTGATGGTTGGGAACTGGCTGAGTCAGATGACTCCAAACGTGCGCTGATCAAGGCCGCTATCGATCTGCATCGCAACAAAGGTACCCCTTGGAGCATTAAAGAGATCATTCGCCGTTTCGGCTTCGGCGAGAGCACGCTGATCGAGAACATCGGCCGCCTGAGTTATGACGGCGAAACCACCTATAACAACCTTTATGTACACGGTGATAAAGCAGCGTGGGCTGTCTATCGCGTGCTGCTAAAACAACCGATTACCAACGATCAGGCCAGAATGTTGCGCAATGCCATTGGGATGTTTGCCCCGGTACGGTGTCATCTGGCCAGCATCGAATATTGGGAAGTGCCTATCCGCTACAACCGGACGGCGATATACGACAGTAACTACAATCATGGGAGCGCTTGAACATGGCGAATTTGTCAGAGAACCCACAATGGGTTGACGGCATTTACCAAATCGAAACGTCAGATCCGGTCGTAGGTGGACCGGATGGTGTTTCAAACCGACAGGCTAAAGAACTGGCTAGTCGTACACGCTATTTGAAAAAAGAGCAGGAAAAAACAGGTAGCGATCTGGCGACACATGCCGCCGCCGCCGATCCGCATACGCAATATGCACCGAAGGCGGATCCAACTTTCACCGGCACGCCGAAAGCGCCAACGCCCGCAATTGACAGCAATAGCCAGCAGGTTGCGACGACGGCATTTGTGAAATCGGTTGGCGCGACGAAATTGGCTAAAGACCAAAACGGGGCGGATATTCCGGATAGAGAGCTGTTCAACCGCAATCTCGGTTCATCGCGTGCCTACAGTTCTTCGATCCCAATTGGAGGAAGTGCCGGTTTATGGACAACGGCAGAGTTTATTGGCTGGTTAGAAAGTCAGGGGGCTTTTGTCCATGCCTATTGGGTTTGTCGTGGTTCGTGGTCGTATGCCCACAATAAAATCATCTCTGATACAGAGTGTGGTCAGATACCACTGGCTGGCTCTGTTGTCGAGGTGATGGGACAGCATGATGCCACGACAATCAGGGTGACAACGCCTTCAACAGCGGCAAGTGGGCTTAGCGATTCAGCTAATGCACAATTTACTTATGTCTATAACGGTGGTGATTATTCTCCGGGTTGGCGACGTGATTATAATACGAAGAATAAACCTACAGCGGCTGATGTTGGTGCGCTACCTGAGAAAGCGACGGCTTTAGCTGCAGCAAAACTGGCGACGCCTCGTACCATCAACGGCGTACCGTTTGATGGTACTGCCAATATTGCGCTGACTCCCGTAAACCTCGGTTTAACTGAAACTGTAGATCTCGCTGCTGGGGCATTGGCAAAAGCCAAGAACGGCGCGGATATTTCTGATAAAACCGCATTTTACAACAACGTGACGTTACGTGGCACGTTAGGTGATGGTATGACCTTCGCCAACTGTGATAAAGCGGGTGACTATGTTGTAGCAATAAACGATCCTAATACAGTTTCTGACATGCCTCTTTATAAAGGACAGAAATTATACGGATATGGTGTGCTCCATATTTCTCAGAGCGGTAATTTTGTCGGGCAGGAATATATTAATCATAGTGGAGATTATGCCTGGCGGCAGAAGTGGGATGATGATGTTTATGCACCTTGGGTTATTGCACTCAGTTCATCACGCGTACCGACAGCCGCTGATGTGGGAGCTGTAACAAAAACAGATGCTGATAATAATTATGTGCGACAGGGATCCTCTGGTGTTATCTACCAAGAAGATGAACTGCCGTGGAATAGCCCTACCGGTGCCTATTTAAAAGATAATGGCCCTCACTCCTCCCTTATTTGGCATATGGGATTAAATACCGGTTCGGCATCATCGGCACAATTTTATTTTGATTTCGCTAACGGCGGAATAAAATATCGCAGCTCCCGTGATGACCACGGTTTTGAAAAACCATGGGCACGTATTTATAGCGATCAGGATAAGCCAACTGCTGATGATATTGGGGCATTATCACTTAATGAGATCGTTGGTATGCCAATGCCTTGGCCACAAACTACAGCGCCATCTGGTTGGTTAAAATGTAATGGGCAGGCATTTGATAAAAATATTTACCCTAAACTAGCACAAATCTATTCAGCAGGATTATTACCAGATCTTCGTGGTGAATTTATTCGTGGCTGGGATGATAGCAGAGGTGTTGATACCGGACGAGCTTTGCTCAGTATCCAGGGTGATGCTATCAGAAATATCGTGGGTGAAATTTGGACAACGGCAGTGAATTACCAATTCCTCGGCGAGAATTTGCTATCAAACGGTGCATTTGAATTGTTTAAAGAATTTACTGTCGGCGCTATACCTGACGCAGCAGGTAGTTCGTGCCCGTCCCGTATGAAGTTTGACGCATCACGTATTGTACCGACCGCATCAGAGAATCGTCCTCGTAATATCGCATTTAACTACATCGTGAGAGCAGCATAATGAAAAATTATTCTATTGAAGTTAACTTAGCAAAAATGAATGAATCAGGTTTTAGCGTTCAAGCAGGGTGGATTACTATTTATCAGGTTCACCCAGTAAGTCGAGAATATATTGGTGCTAATTATGAATATTTGCCTATCGGCGTAGGTGTTCCTGCAGGTAGTTACATTGACACTCCTGAACTGCCTCTGGCAGATTTGGCTCTAAGGCGCAGTGTGGATGGGAAGCTGTGGGAGCATGTGTCTGACTACCGTGGGCAAACTGTTTATAATACGGAGAACCGTCACCCCCAGAAGGTCACGAATATCGGAGAGTTGCAAGTTAATCAGACTTTATTGGTGCCAACCTCTGAATTTGATAAATGGGAAGATGGAAAATGGGTAACCGATCTGGAAGCTCAGCGCCAGGTATTAACCGCAAATAAAAAATTGGAACTGAACACTAGGTTATCTCAAGCAAGTGAGCGTATTCAGGTGCTCAGTGACGCCGTTGAGCTAAACTTAGCGACTGAAGAAGAGAAGAATGAGCTGAAAGCGTGGAAAACGTATCGCTTACAGCTCAGTCGGGTTGATATTTCTTCACCAGAAAATATTTGGCCTGATACGCCATTAGCAAAATGAACTAAAAAAATATCCTCCGGCATAGCCGGAGGTTTTTCATATGCGCCTATAAGGCTCTCTTACCTGCCGCGCCCTAACAGGCGCATCGCGATCTGACATTTGCATCTATGGATTACTTACCGCCCGTAAACGGGCTGCCGGGATACGGGATCGAGAGTTGCTCACCCATTTTATCCTCTGCCAGT
>NZ_LXFV01000002.1 GCF_002847345.1 Pectobacterium peruviense | reverse complement strand
AACTAGAAGTGCGGCCTTTTCTGGCTGCACTTTTGATATAACCATATTGGCTATTGGCTATTGGCTATTGGCTATTGGCTATTGGCTATTGGTTTTTCAAAAAATATCTATCATTTCTTTCTCTGAGGCTGTGATTAAATCTTCAGGATGAAATTTTGGATCTCTTCCTATGTAAAAAACGTCTCATTTTCAGGGTGAGAAAGTATATCATTCGTTAATTATGAATAAATATTTAATAGCTACCATGTGGAAGCGTAAACTGGCTGTGAATTACCATAATTAAAAATATCAATTAATTTTTTGAGTTTCTATAAAACCTAGTCATCGATCGGGGTTCTGTACTGGCTCTTAGCTACAGTTGTTAGGATTACTCGTCACCACTTGGTTTCCTTTTGGCGAAAGAACTACCGTATATTTTTTTAAAATAATGAGCCCATGATGTTGTTGCTACACTGCTATCAATTGTACCAACGAAATATTTTGTTTATGAGTTAACGATAGAATAATTAAATGAGTTATTTTTAATATTAGTTTATTTAGATGTAACTCTAATTTCAGTGCTGCCTTTAAATCTCATTTGTTTTTATTTAAAGTCTGGTTATGACTACAGTAATGCTATTCTACTGGCGTTTCGTATTTGTGAGCGTGAATTGATTGTCGAACGTACGCGGGCTGGTCTTGATGCCGCTCGGTTGCAGGGGCGCATCGGTGGGCGCAAATGGCTGATGACACAGGATGTACTTTTCCGAGCCGAAGCGATGTTAGCGACAGGTGCTACCCGTCTTCAGGTGGCAAATGTCGTCGGCGTATCAGAAAAACCATCTACAAGTACTTCCCCGCGCGGAGAAATGACAGCGTTTCTGTCATCAATTAAAAGCGGCCTAATAGCAATTTCCTCTGCGCCAGAGTGACCAGAACCTCAGCAAACATGTTATTTTCATTGATAAGTTCTTTACTAGGTCGCCGAAAATGAGAGGCCAGCATGGATTACACCAAAATTATCAAAGAAGTGGGGCGCGGGAAAAATCATGCGCGCGATATCGATCAGGCAACGGCTTATCAACTGTATAGCGCGATGCTGCGCGGTGACGTGCCAGATCTGGAGCTCGGCGGGTTATTGATTGCGTTTCGCATCAAAGGCGAATCCGAGGCTGAGATGTTGGGCTTTTATCAGGCGATGGACGAGCATGTGCTGCGCCTGAATCCACCTGCAGGCTTCCCTATGCCGATCGTGGTTCCGAGCTACAACGGCGCGCGCAAGCAGGCTAACCTGACGCCACTGTTGGCACTGCTGTTGGCAAAACTGGGTTTTCCGGTAGTCGTGCATGGCGTAAGCGACGATCCGACCCGTGTTACCAGTGCTGAAATTTTGCGTAATCTCGGCGTGACGATTGCAGAGAGTGCCGAACAGGCTCAGCGCGAGATTGATAACGGCAGTCCGGTATTTATTCCCGTCTCTGTGCTGTGCCCAGTCATCGATCGTCAGCTACAGTTACGCTGGCGTATGGGGGTACGTAACAGTAGTCATACGCTGGCCAAGGTGGCGACGCCATTTGGTGAAAGCGAGGCGCTGCGCGTCGCTAGCGTGTCCCACCCTGAATACGTTTCCCGTGTGGGGACATTTTTTAATGATATCAATGGGCGCGCGCTTCTGATGCACGGCACTGAAGGGGAGGTTTATGCCAACCCGCAGCGCTGCCCGGAAATCCATTTCATTCATCAGCAACAGACTAACGTGCTGCAACTTCGTCAGGATATCAGCGTTGCACCCGATGCGCTGCCTATTGCCAAGGATGCCGCAACCACGGCGCGTTGGACGGTGCAGTGCCTGACCGGTGAAATTGCTATACCGCAGGCGATTCGTCTGCAACTGGCGTGCTGTCTGGTTGCTGCTGGTGAAGCAGCGACAATGGAACAGGCTGTCGCAACGATTAAGAAGCGCCTTGGCTGATCGGTTTGCCGGGGCGGATTCGGACGCGGATTATCGCGCCACTTCACACAGCCAGACGGCTGTCATTTGAAGAGAGAAGGAATAGCATGCAACAGGTAGCGGACTATTTTAATGCATTGAATCGTGACTATCTCGCGGTCCATCAGACGAAAGAAGAACTGTTTTGGCAACTGTACATGGGAACGGGTAACGATGAGGTGTCTGAGCGTTTCTCCGCCGCAGAGAGTGCGTATAAGCGTTTCATTTCGCAACCGCAGCGTTTGGCCGAACTGCGTGCCCACATTGCAACACTGGAGAACAGCCCGCGTGATGAGCAGCAGGCATTGTTACATGGCTTGCAGGGCTGGTACCGGTTTTTCGACTGTAACGTGATTGAAGATCCGCAGGCTCAGGCGTTGATGGACGAGATTATTGCGGCAGAAAGCGCGCTATACGCTAAGCGTAAATCTTATGAGATGACGCATCTGGATGCTAAGGGCGAACGCGTTTCTGCCTCGCTCGGAGAACTGCTGACCAATCAGGCGACCAATGATACCGAAGCCTATCGTCAGAGTTCTCAGCAGGCGCTACGTTCTCTGGAGCAGTGGTTGTTGCAGAACGGTTTTCCTGAGCTGATTTCACTGCGTAACCGCTTTGCCCGCCAGATGGGCTACCGCAACTATTTTGACTATAAGGTCAACAAGACGGAGCGGATGACGCCGGAGCAGCTTTTTGCCATCCTCGATCCCTTCGAAGAGCAGACCCGTGAAGCGACAGCTCGTAGCCTGAAAAATCTGGCGAATGAAAAGGGGGAAGATGCGCTGCAACCGTGGAATATTCGCTATTCTAGCTCGGGTGATGTGACGCGCCAGCTCGATCCTTATTTCCCATTCTCTGCGTCGCTTGAACATTGGATCAACAGCTTCAAGCGTTTGCGTATCGGGTTTAATGGCGCAGAAATGCAGCTCGATTTGCTGGTGCGCAAAGGTAAATACGAGAATGGTTTTATGCACGGTCCGGTGCCGCCGTTTGTGCAGGAAGGAAAATGGGTTCCTGCGCGGATTAACTTCACCAGTCTGGCAAAACCGGATCAAATTGGCAGCGGTGCCAGCGGTATTAATACGCTGTTCCATGAAGGTGGACACGCCGCGCACTTTGCCAATATTAAGCAGAATGCTCCCTGTTTTTCACAGGAGTTTCCGCCAACGTCGATGGCCTATGCCGAAACACAATCCATGTTCTGCGACAGTTTGTTGGGCGATGCTGATTGGCTAAAACGCTATGCAAAGAATGCGCAAGGAGAGACGATTCCTGACGAATTGATCCGCGCGGATATCAGTACTCAGCAGCCGATGCGAGCCTTCAACGATCGACACATCCTGCTGGTGCCGTATTTTGAGTGGCAGCTCTATTCGTGGGATGACGAGGCGCGTACGCCAGAAGCGATGACAAAACTGGCCCGCGACACCGAGCAGCGTATTTTGGGCACCAGCGGTAGCCCACGTCCAACGTTAGCGATTCCACATCTGCTGTCTATGGAGTCGGCGTGTTCTTATCAAGGCTATCTGCTGGCGCTGATGGCGGTGGAGCAGACGCGGAGCTACTTCCTGCAACGCGATGGCTATTTGACAGACAACCCGGCTATTGGTCCCGATCTGGCGCAGCACTATTGGTTACCGGGTAATAGCGTGAGCCATGACGATACACTGCGTAGTCTGACAGGTGAAGGATTCAATCCCGCCTATCTGGCACAGGCTTGTAACCTGACGGTGGATGAAGCCTGGAAACAGGCGGAAGGCACGATGGCACAGGCCGCTCGTCGTCCTCAGCCTGAAGCAGATTTCGATCTGTCTGCTCGTATCCAGGTCGTCGATGGTAGCCGTGTGCTGGCGGATAATGCGCAGGGTGATGAGAAAATGTGTCAGGATTTTGCCGCGTTTATTGAACGGGAATATCCGCGCTCACCGGTATAAGGCTGAAAAGAACAAGGGGGCGAAAGCCCCCTTGTTGATCAGGATACGTGTTGCAGGAATTCACGCAGGCGATCGCTGGGTGGATTTGTAGTCAGCGTTTCCGGGTCGCCATCTTCTGCGATGCGGCCTTTATCAATAAAGATCAGGCGTGAAGCCACCTTACGCGCAAAGCCTACTTCGTGGGTGACGATCACCATCGTCATGCCTTCCTCGGCCAGATCTTTCATTACGGTCAGCACTTCATGACGCAACTCTGGGTCAAGTGCAGACGTCGGCTCATCAAACAGCATCAGCTTCGGTTTGACTGCCAGCGCACGGGCGATTGCCACACGCTGCTGTTGTCCACCGGAAAGCTCGGAAGGGTAGTGATGCGCGCGTTCTGACAGACCTACTTTCGCCAACAATTCCAGCGCCAGTTTTTCAGCCTCCGCTTTACTCGCACCGCGCACTCGGATCGGGCCGAACGCGACGTTTTCCAACGCGGTAAGATGCGGGAACAGATAAAACTGCTGGAATACCATCCCTGCTTCCTGACGGATCAAACGCTCATCAACGCGAGGGTCGTTCACTTTGAGGCCGTCAACAATCAATTCACCGCTGGTAATCTCTTCCAGCTTATTGATGCAGCGCAGCAGCGTGGATTTACCCGAGCCTGAAGGCCCGATGATAACGACAACTTCACCTTGATTGATAGTGAGATCGATATCGTGTAAGACCTGTGTCTTGCCAAAGTGTTTGGATACGTTTTTAAATTCAATCATATAATCTTAAGTCTTCTTTCCAGACGACGCAGAATAAAGCTGAGAACCAGCGTGATGCACAGGTAAATAATGGCAACCGCAGTCCAGATTTCCAGCGCACGGAAGTTGCCCGCGATGATTTCCTGACCCGAACGCGTGAGTTCAGCCACGCCGATGACAATAAACAGTGAGGTATCTTTGATGCTGATAATCCACTGATTACCCAGCGGCGGCAGCATGCGACGCAGGGCGAGTGGAGCAATCACGTGACGTAACGTCGCGCTACGAGATAGTCCAAGCGCCAGACCCGCTTCACGAAAGCCGTTATGAATTGATAATACCGAACCACGGGTAATTTCCGCGATATAAGCACCAGAGTTAATCATGATGGTAACCACAGCGGCGGCAAAAGGGTCAATCCGCACGGATGTGAAAATCATCGGCAAGGCGAAGTAAATAAACATCACCTGCACAACAATGGGGGTACCGCGAATAATTTCAATAAAAACGAGCGAAATGCGGCTGGAAAACCAGCCGCCGTAGGCGCGGGCAAAACCCGCGACTACGCCAATCACCAGGCCGCCAAGCAGACCCAGAACAGAAATCAACAACGTCATTTTTGCCCCTTCCATCAGGAGGGGCAGAGAAGGCCAAATGGCACTCCAGTCAAACTGCATGGAATATCTCCAGATTAAATCGGCAATTACTTAGGTTCTACGCCAAACCACTTCTTGTAGATCTCAGCATATGTACCGTTTTCACGCAGTGTTTTTAGGGCGCCATTCACTTTTTCACGCAGCTCGTTGCTGCCTTTCGGGAACGCGATGCCGTATTGCTGGGCTTTAATGGAATCACCTACCGCCTTAAACTGGCCGTTGCCTGCGGTTTTGATGAAGTAGAGAATATTTGGTGTGTCGTGCAGCACGGCGTCAGCACGGCTGGTGCCCAGTTCCATATAGGCGTTGTCGATGTTCGGGAACTGGCGCAGATCTTTGGTTTTGATATTGGCTTTCGCGTAATCAACGGAACCCGTGCCGCTCTTCACCGCAACCACTTTACCGGCTAAATCCTGCTCGCCTTTGATATCATTGTTGTCGGCTTTAACCATCACCAGCAGGCCGCTGTCGTAATAACCGTCAGAGAAATCGATTGCTTTTTTACGCTCGTCAGTAATGGTAATGCCTGCGAGCGCCAGATCGATGTTACGTGTCTGCAGGGCCGGAATAATACCGCCGAAGTCCATTGGCTTCAGGGTGTACTTCAGATTGAGCTGTTTAGCGATAGCATCCCAGAGGTCGATGTCAAAACCGACGTACTTGTCGCCTTGCTTGAATTCAAAAGGGACGAAAGCGGTGTCTGTTGCGACAATCAATTCTTTCTCAGCGGCATAGCTGGATACGCTCATCATCAGCGTCAATGCAGCCAAAGAGGCCTTAAGTAGTGATTTCATCAAATCCTTCCTATTTAGCAGTTGTGGGAGCTTTTTGTTTTACAGGCGTTTTAAGCATAGTACGAAAGTGACACCCATTAGAACATTAGGTCAATTATCATGCGTTGTGCTTAACCTGTTGTTTTTATTTTATTACCCTGCAGGCGGTGAAATTTTCATCTCCGATTCGCCCAGGCAAGGCGCTGTTATGATTAACTGATTTATACGAGGGAAACAACCGTTGATTAGCGTTATGGCCAATTAATGGAGGCAAAAGCTAATTTTTTGAGCGTCTTAACGGATAAAATGCGTGGTTTGTGCGGATAGCACGAAAAAAGAGGGCGGCTTGAGTGTGTTTCTCGATAAATAAAAAGGCCGCCTAAGCAGCCTTAAATGCGTTCGTTGGAACTCACGCGGGAAGATAGTATCGATTATTCGATGTTGGATTCAATGAACCACAGGAACTGATCCAGATCGCGTGATGCGGCGGTCAGAATGTCCGCAGAGGCTTCATCTTCCGTTTTACCAATGGCCTTGCGTACATTGTTCGCGACAATCGCATAACGTTCTGCCAGCGCTTTCAGATGATCCTGAACGCTATGGATCGTGGTTGGGTAACTTTTCAGTGAAGTTTGTTTACCCACAATTTGCACGGTACCCAGTGCGATACCACCTATCTGCACAACGCGCTCGGCGATGGTGTCCTGATGGTCAATAATCGAGGTGCGGAAGCCATCCAGCATTTCATGAACGGCGATAAAGTTTGCACCGCGCATGTTCCAATGTGCTTGCTTGGTAATCAACGACAGGTCGATAAAATCAACAACCAGTTGGTTTAACAGCGCGATCGTCGAGGTCTTAACGCTATCGTCCAAATCATTGCGAGTGTAAAGCAGTTCGGACGGTGCTGATTTCACGAGTTTGGCGGTAGACATAATAGTTATCCTCTTTTTAATTTCATAACTTGACTGTTCAACGTGACTAATTATAGCAGTGGTAAAAATTAATATTGCAAAGAATCACCTATCAAATGGATAGCTATAGCATAACGATATTGTGGTTATTTGTGGTCAGGATTTATCCGATATCAATAATGTGAAAATGATGATGTAAGAAAATATTTTATATTGTCCAGCAACACAACCTCACATCTTGATAAACATCATTACTGCTTAGGTGAAAATAGTTATTATTCTCTAGTTTTATCTTAAAGCATATTATGTGTTATTAAAGGGCGTTATGAATAATGAAAATCAATATTATTGGTACCAGCGGAAGTGGGAAATCTACGCTCGCTCGTCGTTTGTCTGGAAAGTTGTATGCGCCCTACGTTGAAATGGATGCGTTGTTTTGGCTGAGTGGCTGGCAAGGAAGAACGGATGCCGATTTCTTTCAACGACTTGAAAGCGCATTGGAACCAGACAGTTGGGTGCTGGATGGCAACTATAATCGAACGCGCGATATTAAATGGCGCAATGTTGATGTCGTGATTTGGGTCGATTACTGCTTTACCCGTACGCTTTTTCAGGCAGTAAGACGCGCCTATCTT
The DNA here is from genome assembly GCF_002847345.1 of Pectobacterium peruviense. GTDB lineage: Bacteria > Pseudomonadota > Gammaproteobacteria > Enterobacterales > Enterobacteriaceae > Pectobacterium > Pectobacterium peruviense. The sequence goes on along the minus strand of NZ_LXFV01000002.1, from coordinate 124,280 downwards.
CGGGCATGGCGCAAAGAGGAACTCTGGAGTGGTACCGGTAATAAAGAATCTTTTCTCCGCAGTTTCTTTAGTCGAAATTCGATTATCCTCTGGACAATAAAAACGTATTCAGGAAACCGAAAACGGTATTTGGCAGATTTAGCTGACCCTCGCTATCGCCATATTCGCTTTATTACGCTGCGTTCTCCTCGGGAATGTGAAACCTTTCTGCAACACTTTCCCAAGGAAATACGTACTCATTCTGCTTGAGTTGTCGCTTTGGCCGCGCCCGCTGGTTTTATTGTCAGTGTTGCGCCTATTGACGCGATGATAATAAACATAAGCGCCATCCACTGTATAAATGCCAGATGCTCACCGAGGAAAAGGATCCCGGATAGGGCGGCAATAGCGGGCTCCATGCTCATCAGCGTGCTGAACGTTCTGGCGGGCAGACGGGTTAAGGCGACCATTTCCAGAGAGTAGGGGAGCGCGGTGGACAGGATGGCGACGGCAATGCCGAGTGGGAGTATTGAGAACGAGAACAGCGTGCTCTCCGCGTAATACGCACCGATAGGGCAGAAGATCAGCGCAGCAATACAGGACCCGACGGCGACGGTGCCTGGCCCATGGTTTGCACCTGCTTTTTGTCCAAACAGAATATAGAGCGCCCAACAAGCACCCGCACCCACGGCGCAAGCGGCACCCGTTAAATCAACGTTGCCGATATTGTGGCCCAGCGGCAATAAGAACCACAACCCGGCAACGGCCAGAAAAATCCATAGAAAATCAACAGGTCTGCGTGAGGCTAACATAGCAACGGCAAGTGGGCCGGTGAATTCCAATGCAACAGCAATGCCGAGTGGCACCGTCTGCAATGAAAGGTAGAACAGAAAGTTCATGCCACCCAGCGTAATGCCATAAACCAGCAGCGGCAGGCGGTTGCTGCTAAAGCGCATGCGCCACGGTTTGAAGATGATGCACAGAATGATCGTCCCGATTCCCAGACGCAATGCCGTGACGCCAGTGGCCCCGATGAGTGGAAACAAGCTTTTGGCCAGAGCGGCGCCGCTTTGGATAGAAAGCATCGAGATAACGATGAGCAATACAGGGACGAATGATGACGAACGGTGGGAAAATAAGGTCATTCTTTTGGCCTTAAAACAGGTATAACATTCCGTTGCTATTATATCCAATTGTAAACAATTTGTCTGATATGAATTGACCTTTATTTACGCATCATTTAACTGACGTGTTTCTGCTCAATACTATTAGCGTACAAACTGAGCGGGAAATTCAGAATTGTCTGTTTTAGCACCCTATGGTGAATTTATTTTTAATCTAACTGTCACAATAAAAAATTCAATATAATTAGAGTGATAGATTGGTTTTGACAATATTTGTTACATCTAAAGGCTGTTTGATAAATATTTATAGGGCGGCAAACTCCGAACTTCTTTGTTATATTTACTGCGTTAGTTAGTCTTTCATAAAATGAATTTGAGGCTGTAAATATGAAAAAAATCGCGTGTCTTTCCGCTCTGGCTTGTGTATTAGCCGTTGGCGCAGGTTCTGCATTTGCTGGTCAAAGTACTGTAACTGCAGGCTATGCTCAAGGTGATGCTCAGGGCGTACAAAATAAAGTTAAAGGCTTTAACCTGAAATATCGTTATGAGCAAGATAATAACCCACTGGGCGTTATTAGCTCATTCACCTACCTGGAAAAAAATGGTAGTGATGGTAGCGACTACACCAAAGGCCAATACATGGGCTTCACTGCTGGTCCTGCTTACCGTCTGAATGACTGGGCAAGCCTGTACGGTGTTATTGGTCTTAGCCACGGTAAAGTAACAAACAACGCTACCAGCGGCCAGAGCAACTCCAGCAATGACGATTATGGCTTCACCTATGGTGCTGGTGTTCAGTTCAACCCAATCCAGGATGTTGCTCTGGATGTTGGTTACGAACAAAGCCGTATCCGCAGTGTTGATGTTGGTGCTTGGGCTGTTGGCGTAGGTTACCGCTTCTAATCTAACCGTATAGGGTATTTTACCCTTGGTGTTAGCTGTGTCGAAAGAATCCGCTCTTTTTAGGGCGGATTTTTTTATGGCTGTTCATCTCAGCCAGCAACGAATTCCACCAGTAATTTATCTGGTCGCTTTCCAAGTGCTCGATATCCAGTTGCGGTTGCTGGCATAGGCAAATGCATGCTGTATCAGTCTGTCATCATATTTTATCTTGACGTTAAGATTCTTTATGTGAAGATAATGATAATTAGATAGCAGTGACTTGCTTAAGTTATTGAGGTTATACATGGTAGTGACATCAACGGCCCGCACGCGGGCTTTTCTGTTCTTCACAATTATTCTATTGGGACTGAATTTACGGCCTGTACTGGCGGGCATTGGCCCGTTGCTGAATCAGATTCAGGCTGCAACGGGTCTGGATGACAGCATGGCAGGTATGTTAACCACACTTCCTGTGTTCGCTATGGGGTGGTGTGCGCTATATGGCGGTCAGTTGCAGGCGCGCCTTGGAGAATATCGGGGAATCACGCTGGGTATCGTGGTGATTGCTTTGGCATGTAGTGCCCGCTGGTGGCTGAATAGTGGCATTGCTCTGTTAGTTAGCGCGGCGCTTGCAGGGATCGGGATTGCCTTGATTCAGGCGCTGGTGCCGTCGTTTATCAAACTCCACTTTGGTCGCCATAGCAGCCTCCTTATGGGCTTTTATACCACGGCGATTATGACTGGGGCGGCGTTTGCAGCTTCCTCGGTTTCTCCGCTGGCAAACGCATGGGGCTGGCAAAGTGCGCTGGCATGCTGGGGAATTGTGGCGTTGGTTGCGGCAGTGGCCTGGCGATGTATCCCTAAAGTGTATACGGCGAAGCAGGATGCGACGATCGTCTTAGCCACGCGTAGAAGCGGAATGGACTGGCTGCTGATGGTGTTCTTCGGCATTGGGACGGGGGCGTATACTCTGGTGCTAGCATGGCTGCCGCCGTATTACATGCAACTGGGATTAGATGCGACGCAAAGCGGCCTGATGTTGGGCGGATTAACGCTGACGGAGGTGATTTCTGGCCTGCTGGTGTCAACATTCATCAACCGTTTTCCCGATCGACGCAAACTGCTGCTTCCTATTTTGTTTGTGATGCTGGTGGGTATGATTGGGCTGATTGTGGCTCCGCTGACGTTTACGTACCCCATCATTATTATGCTGGGAATTGGGATTGGGGCGCTATTCCCACTGTCGCTAATCGTGGCATTGGATCAGGTGACTGAACCACATAAAACCGGTTCGTTAATGGGCTTTGTACAAGGTGGTGGCTACATCCTCGCCAGCCTGATGCCGTTACTCGCTGGGTTTATACGCCAGCATACGGCGGGTCTGGAGCAGGCTTGGATGATTATGACCGTTGGCGTGGTCGTGTTGATTATCATGGCGACCCGCTTTGCGCCGTTGAAGAGCCTGAGTCGCTAAGTTATATATTTTTGCTGTAAGCGAGCGGGTTTCCGCTCGCTATCATTGGTCCGTCGGTGAGCGATAACGCCATAACCAGCGCCCGCTCATTAGGCGGCGGTAATAGAAAAATCCGCGCACAATCCAGTCAAAGAACATTCCCATCCACACGCCGATCACGCCAAATCCGAGCATCACACCGAGGATGTACCCCGCGATAACGCGGCATCCCCACATACCCGCCATCGCCACCCACATGGTGTAACTGGCATCCTTCGCACCTTTTAACCCAGCGGGGAGCACCCAGGATGCCGCCCAAATTGGCATAAATAGTGCGTTGAGCCACAGAAGGTGTTTTGCTACGTCGATCACTTCCTGCTCATTGGTGTAAAACGACGCCAAGAAACTGGCGCTGGGAACCGACAGTACGGCAAGAACACACAGCCCAATATTGGACAGCCAGAAGATATGCTTCAACTGTCGAGTGGATTGCATAATCTGGCCTTTCCCCAATCGTGTGCCAACGATGATCGTGGCAGCTGCACCGAGCGAATTACCAGGAAGGTTAATCAGCGTTGAGATGGAGAAAGCAATAAAATTGCCAGCAATCACTTCGGTTCCCATGCCTGCTACAAAGCGCTGGGTGATGAGCTTACCGATGTTAAACATCACGGATTCAATGCTAGCGGGAATCCCAATACTGAGCACTTCATAGAGAATCGACACAGTAAAAGGTGCAAAGTAAGACTTAAAGGGAATACGCAACGCACCGTTAAAACCATGCATTAGCGTCAGAATCACAAGGATCGCCCCGATATAGCGTGAAATGGTAATACCAATACCCGCACCAATAAAACCGAGGCCATCCCAGGAAAATGCGCCGTAAATCAGCAGGCTGCTGATGGCAATATTAAGAATATTCATTCCAATATTGATGACCATAGGCAACTTGGTATTACCCGCACCACGGAGCGCGCCGCAGCCGACTAGCGCGATGGCGACAGCAGGATATCCCCACACTGTCCAGCGAAGAAACGTCAGAGCAAGCGCTTTAACCTGTTCATCGGCCTGTCCTGCAATCAGGTCGATAATTGCAGAACCGGCGAATTCAACCAGAGCAACTAACAGAAATGATGACAGGACGAGTAATGACATCGATTGGCGAGCGGCAGAACGTGCCTGCTTTCTATTGCGCTGTCCCAGACTGAAAGCGACGACAACGGCAGTCCCCAAGGCGACCGCAGTAAAGAAGGCGATAATCACCATATTGAAGCTGTCAGCCAGGCCAACGGCTGCCATAGCCTCTTTCCCGAGCCAACTGACCAGGAAGGTGCTGAAAACCCCCATTAGCACGACGCAGAGACCTTCAATAAAGATAGGGAAGGCTAGCGGTGAAATTTCTCTCCAGAAGAGAACGCGGTTGGAATAACGCTTTTTATACCAGTCTGTATCTTTTAATTTTTTCATGAAACGGTCTTGGATAGATCTCAAGTTTCCCAGTCGGCACGGTAAACAGAACCACAAGGTGGCTCGCAAATAGCATTATTTTTGTACGATACTTATTTATACAGTGACTTATCCATACCATTACTGATCGGTGTTGCACTATCTCGGCAGCATGGCTGTTTTTTAAAATAGCGTTCCTATTTACAGAGTATCAGCCGCCAAATTGATGTCCAGCTTGGATTGCTCTTCCCGCATGGAAAGTTGTTGCACGTGGGCATCATTTAATTTAGATTTTACTTAATTAGTTTTATCTAAATTAGTGGTGGCGCGCATACAACCTGCGATGCCACCTTCCTTACCGGCTGAAGACCATATTATGACGGGTTTCAGCGGCTCAAAAGAGGATCACGATCATGTCAACACCACTTGCCATTTCGCCCGTTCAGGCTCGAAAACTGCTAGATGAAGGCGCGATACTCATCGATATTCGCCAGCCAGAAGAGTATGCCCGCGAGCACATTGCGCAGGCGAGATTGCACCCGCTGAATTCCTCCGCTGGATATTCCCTTCCTGAAGAAGATAGGGAAGGGAAGGTTGTGATTTTTCATTGTTTGTCTGGCATGCGTTCAGAACAGAATGCTGAGATTTTGGTGCAGTCCGTGTTTCCAGCAACAGTCTTTTTACTTAATGGTGGAATGACTGCCTGGAAAAAGGCGGGTTTCCCAACAGAAATCAATAATAAACAACCAATTGAATTAATGCGGCAGGTTCAAATCGCCGCTGGTGTACTTATTCTGAGTGGTGTATTACTGGGTTACAGCGTAAACAGCACGTTCTTCTTGCTCTCTGGTTTTGTGGGGGCAGGGTTACTGTTTGCTGGAATAACAGGTTTTTGCGGCATGGCAAGGTTGTTAATGAAAATGCCGTGGAACCGTAGTGCCAAACGCTGATTTGCCGGGATAGTAAGCGGAGTGTTAGCCAACAACGTTAAAGAATAGGAGCAGTAACATGGACATGAATAACATTCCGTTTGGTACGACTGATTGGTCGCAAATAGAACCCACTGAGCATAAGGGGGAGTCGGGGATAGCGTATTGGCGGACCCAGCGCTTTGATAATATTCGGGTCCGAATTGTCGAATACACGCCCGGTTATTTAGCCGATCACTGGTGCTCAAAGGGGCATGTCCTGCTATGCCTTGAGGGAGAACTCCATACAGAATTAGACGACGGTCGTGTTTTTGTTCTCAAACCGGGAATGAGCTATCAAGTTGCGGATAACGCTGAAGCCCATCGCTCCTACACCGAAACGGGCGCTAAACTATTTGTTGTCGATTGATGTCATTCTTAAGCGTCTGAACTGGGTCTATGCGTATTGCTGGCGTGTCAGTTCCGCTGACGACCCAGCAACATAAAACCCGCTATCTTCAATAATTGCGTATAAGCCTAGTGTTAATCAGTCAGTATGCCGTTGTCGTCTAAAACACCGATAGTCGTTCCGTGATAATCGATTTCTCTCATTCTTTCGGTTCCTTCCGTCAGTGGTTTTACCATCGGCAAATTGAAAGCGAAAAAAACCAACCGTAAGAGGTTGGTTTTTCTGGGAAATTTGGTGGCACGAGAGAAGTTGAATTTTTTATTCAATATTATGATTTTTAGATAATTTGTGTTTCTGATTTTCACATCATAGTCCCAATCGTAGTCCCATAGAGAAAAGTCAGTTTAAAAATGGCTATATCTCGCCCGTTATATACGCTGGTTTTTAGCGCTATCTGTGCTGTAAATTTAATTTTGCTTTACGACGCTCCAACACCATCATTTTTCGGGTGTGTTGCCATAAAATCCCATCGAGCAACATAAACTCACGCCACTCGGCTGTGCCCACAGAAAGAGATCTGTGCATCAACTCGCCGACACGTTCGGCAAGGAGTAGGTTTCTTACTCGTAGCAATTGCAACGGTGTGAATCGCCCATTATCACCCGCCAAAGTAAAGAATGCCTGGCGGCTGCGTTCCCCATGTTTCACCGCATTAGTGTTACCAACGGGAGCGCCTGCACCGGTACGTTTCCCACCCCAGCCGGGCGATCTTGATTGTTGGGTGTGTTTTTTGTCGTTTTTCATGGTTGCATGGCGGTTAGTCGGTGGATGTACGTTCGTTAAAGGTTGTCACCATTTTGACGGTAAACGTCTGTGCGTATGAAAGACGCGCAGAATCTGGATCATATTATCTTTCACGCGGTAGGGGATGATGTAGGGATAGTGCGTTAACACTAGCTCACGCGTTCCTGGCACACGGCCTGGCCTTCCCATTGCTGGCTGTTGCGGTAGTAATTCCGTTAATCTTTGGACTTCATCTACGAACTGGCGGGCAGCCTGTGGATCGTCTTGCGCGATATAGAGGTATTCGGCTTCCAAATTGGCCGCGGCTTTACGCAGCCATTTAATTTCCATGTCTTGCCGTACCTAATTTTCTAAACAGGTTATTCATGTCATCGGATGAGACAAAATCACCCGCATCCGCCTCTTTTATAGCTTGCTCGATCTCTGCTATCTGCCAGGCTTCCCGCGCAAGGTAGTCTTCAATAGCTTGTCCAGCCAGAAAAGAGCGTGTACGTCCCGTGGCCTTAGCCAGCGCATCAAGTTGCGCGGTTGTTTCATCATTCAATCGAACGGACATGACACCCATACAGCTACCTCACTATATTGTATGTTTTGTATACATTGTAGTGAAGTGAGAAGAGAGAGGCAAGCGGCTACTCAATGGTAGCTGGAATGTTGTTCTCTATGCAGGTATGGATTAGCCGCTGGCATTTGTTAAGAGCTATGAGCAGGCATGAAAAATAGTAGAGTTAGATATTTAATTGGGACAAATCTAAGACCACAGAACGGTAATTTGTTTGAACGTTTCCACCCTGCATCTTGAAGTTTGTTGAGTTTAGTGTAGGGTTATTACTGAAGATATTGCCACCAGAGGTCAAGCAGCCACATGGCTTATATCTCATTTTCCTGCTGAGTATGTAGCCATCCTAGATAGTCGCACGCTCAGAATATCATGGACTAAATAGCTGTACCTAATATCGCTACACTTGCCATTTATTGACATATAGTAGTTGCGTAAAGGCAACACATCGTAAGCTCGATGTAACGCGGTCAGGTAGAGAAAGCATTCTCAGCGCCCTGTCCCTAAAGGTTTAGTTAAAAGGTGGGGTACATTCTGCGTAGCTATTTAGGAGTTTAAATCAAATTATTCTTAACTACTCGAAAATATAGGCAGGATTTCTATGTCTTCAAGAAGGCTTGTTTTCGCATTTTACGATCCTCATTGGATTAGAGAAAGAGATTCTATACCTTTACTAGCGCAAACTCCTGTTACTGCATTGGAGTATGAAGATATTATGCAGAGCAAATTATACTGTCCTCAATGCTATGAAAGTATAATAAGAGTCCCGTGTGATGAAAGTAAATCCAATCTCAGTAATGGATCAGAAGCTTATTTTCGTCACGTTTTAAATGACAATCATCCTCCTTGTAATTTACGTAGTGGGCCAGTTGTTGGAAGAGCTTATGCCACTGAAGAGGAGGCTACAAGAGCGGTCGAGGATGAAGAGTTTATAGTATTAACGGGATTTATGCAGGAAAGGCCAGAAAACAATCCTAGGGCAGATTGGGATGGTGAAGAAGATCCGGCAGAAACTCACTTTGAAGATGCTAACGGAAGGCCAGTGAATTTGCCGGTAGCGAGGCACAATGGTCAGGAGTTTAGACTGCCAAGTAAAATTTCTAGTGTTCAAGCGCTAGTGGTTAATTTCCTGAAAAATTATTACAGAGAAATAATTTTAGTAAAAGACGATAATACAGTTTCAAGGTTTATTTTTTGCGATGCTCTAAAAGATGTCAACTTTATAAACGATGAAGTAAACTCACCATTATTCTATTTTGGCGTGATTACTAAGGTAGATGTTTGGGCAAGTCATAATACTATTTGGCTTCGCATAAATAATAGAAACAACCTACAAGATTTCCGAGTAAAGGTTAAGAATGAAGTTGCCACAGATAGGGGGTGGACCGAAGAACGAATAGTTGGAAGAATAATTGTCTTCTACTCTACAATCCGAAGTGTTGGAACCGGTTATTGGACTCCGACTGATTTATGCTGGGGGGAGGTTGCCGTTCTTCCTAGAAAATATAATGAATTTATACTAAATACTCATAAATCTATATAAAATTATTTTCAGGAGCCTTGTCGATAAAGGCTCCTGAATAAGAACCGACAGATGCGATAATATCTATTACGACTCTCATTCACTTTGACCTGCTTCCTATTGATTAATGTGAGGTGAGCAATGTTCCCTTCTGGTACATAACTGAGTGTCATAGCTGGTTGTGGTCAGTATATTTAAAGAAACTCCAGCAAACTCTGATAATCGTTCATAGATAGAAATCACATCCCCAACTTACCATTTCAAGCAAATTCCCCATACCACTCCCCGCCGCGCCGACTGCGCAAAAAACCTTAGCATTTCTATACATGCGTACCGACCAAAAATTTGATTTCAAATTGAATAAAATGAGGTGTGGTACGGGTTTCAGCGAGGTACAAAGTTCGCACAGTAATGCGCACAACTGCGTACCATATTGCGCATTTTTCCGTACCTGTTCAGTGTCGTTTTGCGCACTTACTTGCTGGTAATGGTTTAACCCATCATGATTTTTGTGTGTGCAAATTCTTATAGATAAGCAAAAGTGGGTAGGTTCGGTAGGTTCAGTCGGTTCACGTAATCAACTGATTGATAGATAGGGTAATTATTTTCAGAATTGAACCGACCTATGGGTAGGTTCAGGAGGTATGTAAGTCGGTTCACCAAGCCAGCCAGAAAAGGGGCGTTTGGTTAGGTCGGTTCAAAATGGCTAAAGTCGGCTCAGGGTCGGTTCACTATTCAAATAAAAACAACCATAAATCAATGTATTAAAATAATGAACCGACTGAACCTACCGAACCGACCTTATTTTACCTTACGCGTGATTTACTCTTCCTCGTCGTCGAGCGTCATGAGCACCACAAAGCGCGGCTGCTTGCCGTCAATGCGCAGTGATTTACGTGTAATGCCTTTGGCTGGTTTATCCAGCATTCCGGCATCGGCCAGCACCTGCGCAAATGCTGCGGCATTCGCACCAGTGGCAATCTCGTTATTGAACACGGCGGGGAAGGTGTGAAACATCAGCGTATCGGCTCCCGGCTTTTTCACCCTATATCCTGCCAGATCCTTGATAGGTAAATCGCGTGGATCTGGATTGGGATGGGGTAAATAGCGGCTGTAGCCAAACTGGTGCAAAAAGGCGTCGGCCTGTTCTACCCAGGCTTTGGCTTCACGGTTGCCCATGCCAAATTCATTTACCCAGGCATAGAAGCTGTGTTGTAGCGCATCGTGGCATTCTTGCGCCGTCCAGCCGGTAAAAGAAGCAGAAAGTAATAAAGCGGCTTCCAGTACGGCAAAACGTGATGCCACCCGCCGCACTTGTTCGCTGGCATCATCGGGTAAGAGTGACAACCAGCGTCGCTCTGTTTCGCGGTAGGTTGCCAGTGCGTTTTCTTTCTGGCTGGCAAGGTAGGCGATCCACGCTCGACCGACCGCGCCATAATGGGCGTTGCTGGCATCACGGATCGCGTCGGCATGGGCTTTGCCGTCTTGATAGCCATGAAATACCGTCGCTTTGGTGATCGGGACGTTGAGCAAGCGCACCAACTGACCGGCATTCACTCGCCCGCCATCAGCGCGAATATAGCTTTCCAGGTCGATCTCGCCGGTACTGAACGCCATTGCCCGCCAGCGTTTTAGCTCTCGGTTGCCGCCTTCTCTGGCTCCCTGAATCTTACCCACGCCGTTAAACAGAGCATAGGCGGCATCGGCCACGGCTTTACGATTGCTGCCTTGCCCGATTTCATCCAACGGCATAAAGCCGTCATTGTGGGCGGCGGCTTCGTTTACCAGCCCTAGCGCGGTGGAATACCACGTTAGTTTAAGCGCGTTAGGATCGCCGTAAACGGAAGAGGCGATATTGCCGGTGGTGGTTTTGCCCGCAGACGAACCGCCAAACAGGTGGACGCCGAACCCGTCCGCGTTTACCAGCCCGATAAGTGGTGCGGCAAAGGCGCAGGCGATCCCCAGCATCATGGAGGAATTACCCTGTGCCAATGCTGCGACGTTTTCGCACCAGCTTTGCGCTGTTCCGCTGGTGGCATAACCTTTGGCCGCGCCCGATTTACCGTTGAACAAGACGGGAATGCTAGGTGTACCGATAACAGAACCGTCCGGCATCAGGTAAGCGCCATACTGCCAGCCGGTGGCGCTGGCGATTGCCCAGCGACAACCCGCATGACTGCGACACAAGTGATCGGCCAGTATTGCCCGTAATCCGCCTTTGGCCGTGACTGCCAGCCCACCCGCACGTAATCGCGCCCAGCCTTCACGTTCGCCAATATCTCGCATTGGAATGGCTTCGGTACGGGATTGGCTCTCACCACTTGGCGTCCAGCTTAAAACCAGATAACGCTCTGACTCATCCGATCCGATACCCGCTACCGTAATAGGATCAGACAGCCAGCTTTCACGCTCGATAATGTCGCCGCTGTCATGGTCAGTCTTCGGCTCTACCCAATACAGCCCACCATGACGAATATCTGCGTAAGGTTTTAAGGGGGAAGCGGAAGATGGCTGCTGTTTTTGTCCAGGTTGATAACGTGAGGCAGCAAAGGCCGATATGGATACCGCCGCGCCATGCTGCTGGTAGTAATCATTCCAGTCGGCTTTTTCAGTTGTCGGCGGGAGTGTCACCCAACCATTTACCGCCAGTGCCGCTTTTTCAGCCGCGATTTTTCCCGTGTTGTTACCGTCGGGTTTACGGTCATTGTCCGCAGCAAGGATGATTTTTGCGTCCGGCCAGACAGCACGGCAAGACCGCGCAACGTGAATCAGATTCCCGCTGTCTAACGCGCTGATAGCGACACCTTGCATCAGTAACGATGCCGTAACTGCCGTGGCGTAACCTTCGGCAATGATCACTGTATCCGTGTGTTCAGGTAGGGTACTAACGGGAATGAATGCGCCTTTCTTGCGGCTACCGGCAATCAGCTTTTTCTCACCATTAGGTTTGATAAGCTGTGCGCCGGTGGGAGTGCTGTCCATGTTTTGCAGCACTAGCAACAGGGAACCATCATCTAAGAGTAGTGAGGGGCGTTGCACCCCCTTATTCAGTAGATAGTCAGATTGGCCGGATACCGCTTTTGCCACCAGCGAATTTACTCGTTCGGTGATTAGACGATGATCAGGCTTTTCACTGGCAGGGGTAATGACGGGCAACGGAAGCGCCAGCACCTCGGCGACCTGTTCCGCTGCTTGCCACGCATCACACTTATTCACTTTCATCACCAGATCCAGTCCGGTTCCTGCGCCGCAGTGAGAACAAAAATAGGTGCCACGACCTTCTTTATCGTCAAAACGGTAGCGGGTATTCCCGCCACAGTTGGGGCATTCACTTTCCTGCCGATTGGTCGGGATGCCTAATCGCTGCAAAATCCCCTCCCAATGGCCGTTGGCTTTTGCCCGCACGTCTTGAATAAACGTGTTGCTCATGCGGCTTCGTCCTCCTGCGTACGATGCAGCGTATCAAGCCGTTCGGCAAGAATGAACATCAGGATCTCTTTTGCCTGTGGCTCCCTTAACTCCACGATGGCATAAGCCAGCGCACGACACTGATCGATCAGTTCTTCCTGTTCCAGCGGTGTGTTATCAAACATGGCGCACCTCCTGCACGGGAAGGCGACCAGCAAAGAACAGAATAAAATCAGGCTCAAAATACTGACGAGCGGATCGCTCATTTGGGGCAACAATGGCTTTACGGTGCGGTTTTTCGTGCGGCGTTGTGCGGTAGACCGCCAGAAAGAGAAAGGTGAAATGAGGGTGAGACGGGGTAGGGGTAGCAACCATAGCGGTGGCCTCTTGTACGGGTTTGAAAACCTCACCACACCGCTGTCAATCGGGGTGGTGAGACGTAACAGGGTTGACAGACCGGCGTACAAGAAACCGGCGAGCCCGAAGGCTCCCCCATTACGCCCCACCATAATTTGGGCATAACATGGTTTACGGACGTAAAAAAACCGCATGAAACTAAAGCGGTCGTCCGCTTGTACATTCAGGCTGTCAAACCTGGTCGCCGATTTTGCGGCAACGGCGAAACGATAAGCCAGATGCCCCGCCAGCGTCAATACGTTTTGTATTGGTTTTGCCAAGCGTTGCGCATTTTTATGAGTAATAAAAATAGACTTTCTATTGTGCATGAATAGGGCTGTTACCTGATTTTGGGCGTAATAATTCCCGTTCCAGCCAGTGCCAGATTTTTGGAACATCATATTTTTTGATTCCGATATGCCGCTATCGCGGCAATAAAAATGGATGTGTCGGCTTATGCGGTTTCGGTTTGCTGGTCACGTTCGGCAATACGTTGCCTTAACCAGTCGCTAACTTCATCCTCGAACCAGCCTACGCGCCGTAAGCCAACCCGAAACCCTTTGGGAAATTCTCCGGCATTGATCATTTCCTGAAAGCTGCTGTCCGAGCTAACGCGCAGAATGGCTTTCACTTCTTTCTTTAATAGGATTTTTCTGTCTAACAGGTTCATAGCGATATACCTCATCAATGACCGGTCGTATCCGGTCGATGAGGCTATTCAATAACAGAGTGAGGGAATTGGCATCGCAACGAAAAATTGATTTTCGCTGCAAACTTAACAGTTTGATTTATAGAACTTATTCGCTTCTGAAAAGTAGTTGTCCAGAGTGCGGTTTTTGATGTTCTCCGTATTCTCGACTATTTCCAGCTTCAGGCTATCTTGTGTCCATCTTTTTGATTTGGTCGATGTATTTTTTAGTGCATCAATAATCGCGCCAATGACGAAAAGGCTTTCATTCAGATTGAGATCGGTATATTCATCCAACTGCTGCTTTTCAAACTGCTCAATATTTACGCGCCGAAATACAAATTCGACATCATGTAATCCATCTGCGGGATAAAACGATGAGTGATAATTATCTGGTGTTACGAATTCTTTTCTTTTTTCATCAAATAATCTTAGCTTTCCTGCGTCATCCATTTTGTATCCAACAGCTTTCTCAATGAAAGGTTCGACTATGCTGATATATCGTTCGTCATCAATTAAAAACGGTCCATCCAGATTAATAAAGGTTGCTGGCTCTCTTCCTTGGTGAATAGAACAAAGGTGCAAAACATCTAATACTTCAGCCCCTATCATCGGTAGATCATAGATGCCTGTTTCAAGGCGAAACACTTCCCCATATCGAGACATGCGTATAGGCAGCCTATTTGATATTGCCTCAACTGCATCATCCAGCACGTGAGGATTTTCTTTAAGCATTCCTTTCTCTAATAAGAATTTGTTAAACCCAGCTAAAAGATCTTTGCTAAGAGGGCTCTTTTTTTCAGCCCACATACCATAGCGGTTTTTTTCTATTAGCGCTGAAATGATGATGTGACCATCAAGTGCAAGTTGAAGACAGTCTGCAATGGATACTTCTTCTTGAAAGCTGGTGGTCAACCTGCGGGCGGTTTCTTCTAATGTTAACCACTCTTTGAGCTTAAATAGCTTCTTCATGATTCTCCCTATCAGTGAATTTTGTGTCGGTTGACGGAGAAAAGCATTCAGGTATGGGGTTCTCGGTTCTGCCTGTTTTCACCGGATAAGTGCATTTTAGGAGGGCAACTAACAGGAATCAATAAATAACTGTATATAAATACAGCATTAACTATTGGCGATGCGTAATCCTCTGGCTCCTTCCGACGCCATCACTTTCCCCGTTGCGGCTGTTTCGACAAATTCACCCCACCAGCACATCAATACCTTGCGCTGTTCCAGATAGGTGGAGCGGTTATAGGCCCGTCGCACTTCGTTGGTGTCAACGTGGGCGAGGGCGGCTTCGATCACATCTGGCGGGAAGCCTTCTTCATTGGCGGCGGTACTGAATATGGCGCGTAGACCGTGGGATACCAGTACGCCTTTGTAACCCATACGGCGCAATGCGGCGTTAGCGGTTTGGCTGTTCATCGGCTGTTTCGGATCTTTACTGGATGGAAACAGGTATTCTCGATGGCCGCTAATGGGCTTCATAGCGTCCAGAATGGCTAATGCCTGCGGGGGCAGGGGAATAATGTGATCGCGGCGCATCTTCATGCGGCCAGCGGGGATCGTCCAGGTGTTATCTGTAAGGTTTATCTCGCTCCAGCGGGTTTCAGCCGCTTCGGCAGGGCGGGTAACGGTCAGTAGCTGCCATTCAATCAATAAGCGGGTCTGTAGCTCGATGCTGGCGACCGATAGCGTTTTCATCAAGCCAGGTAATGCCTCTGGCCGAATGGTCGGCATATGGGTTTTCACCGGCGTCTGAAAGGCTTTGCGGATCTTGGCGGCAGGGTTAGCGGGAATCAGGCCGGAGTTAACTGAATAATCCATTACCTCGTTGATTCGCTGGCTTACCCGTTTGACGGTTTCCAGTTTTCCGCTGGCCTGTATCGGTTCTAATGCGGTGATGAAGTGACGAGCGGTAAGCTGGGTGATCGGTAGGGTTCCGATGAACGGGAACACGTATTTTTCCAGCGAACGCCAGATATCTTTAATGGTGTTCTCGGCTAGCGGTTGAGACTTTTTTAATTCGTACCAATCAGCGGAGACTTTAGCGAATGTGTTTAGGTTGATGGCTTGTTCTTTTTCGCGCTGCTGTTGCTGGTGGAATTGTGGGTCGATACTTTTTTCTAAGAGTGCTTTGGCTGCTTCCCGCATTTGCCTGGCATCAGCCAAAGAAATTGCCGGATAGCTACCAAACGTCAACGTAGTGCGTTTTTTAGTTTGTGGCTGGTAATAGCGAAAACGCCATGTCTTTGTGCCGGAAGGTTTGACGAACAATAGCAGCCCGCCTCCATCATGCAGTGACAATTCTTTGTCTATTGCTTTAGCGGCTTTGACTTCCGTGTTTGTGAGGCGCTTTGTCTGAATTGCCATGATCGTTACCTTTGGGACTACGGTTTTATGGGACTACGCTAATATAGTCCCAAATGTAGTCCCAAAATTTCCGGCTGTAAACGGGGTATCCCGATAGATAACAGGCAACAAAAAACCCGCAGACTCAGTGAGAATGCGGGTTTATGTGGGATTTCCGGTAGTAAACGATACTTACCGAATAGGTATTTGGTCGGCACGAGAGGATTTGAACCTCCGACCCCCGACACCCCATGACGGTGCGCTACCAGGCTGCGCTACGTGCCGATACTATAAGCATTTATACTACATTTTCCTGACCTTATTGCAATAGCCAGCTAGAACGACTGCTTTAGATTTAGTCAGTTAGTTAGCAATAAAGCGCCTTTCGTTTGTTAGTACCTGCAAGAGCAGGGCAAGCTGCGGTTTTTCATCATTCAGCCGATTTCCCGCCATATCGTAAGCCCGGTAGTTGCCGTTGCTTTCCAATACGATGATTTGTTCCGGCGTTGTGATTAGCAATGTGCCGCCATTACCGTTAATCAACCACGGATAGCGTCGTTGGGCAGAGAACAGATCTTCACCTTGTGAATAATCATCCGTACCATTTTTAACATGAAGCAGGCGCTGCATCAGCGTGGTCATGACGTCTTTATTGTCCGTCATTTTCGTAATGGTCTGTGCCGGCGTATTCGGCCAGTGAACGATAAGCGGTGTTTGCCACTGCGTGCGAGTGAAACGTGCCGCGTTGCTGGTATTGGCATTCTGGTTTTGTGCGGTTGTCACGATGATGACCGTGTTATCCAGAATGTTCTTTTCCTGCAACGTACGAATGATTTGGCCAATCTGGCGGTCAACGTCCTGAATATTCATTCGGCTACTTGGCTCTGCATCTTTGCTGGAGGCATTTTTCGGCGCACTGCTCAACTCAACGTAAGAGAACCAAGGCGCGGGATTATTATCGCGATTGAGCCACTCTTGCCACTGCGCGATGATGGCATCACCGCTTTGCTGTTGTGGTGCGGGTAAGGAGAAATCAGAAAGCAGTGCCTGACGATAGAGCGGACTGTCGAAGCCGTTCGCTGAAAATAATCCGAACTGATAACCCTGCTGGCTTAATGCGGCAATCAACGTTGAGGGTTTACGTGCACTCAGGATGCCGTCCATATAGGTTGTCGAGAGGCCGTAAAACAGATTAAACAAGGCGGCATCTGGTTGAGAACCCGAATCGTAGTGATCGCTGAAGCGCACGTTTTCTGAGGCGAAACGCGACAGGTTTGGCATACGGTTTTGTATGGCATCAGGCTGCGTATCGTCGATCATCACCATCAGCAGGTTATAGCCGCTGCCGCTATCGCGGAAGGTGAGGTTATTGAGCGGATACTCTACCGTCATCGCCTCAGGATTACCCTGTTGCGTCAACCGGCGCTGATATTCTTGTGCATCCAGCAGGCCATGTTTTTCCAAAAACCGACGTGCTGTCATTGGATAAGATAGCGGTAGATTGGCGCGCTGCATGGTAATCGGGCGATAGAAGTTCGCATCGGCCCAGATGTACATCAGGTGTGAGGCAAAGAACGCTGAAATGAAAACGCTCGCCAGTGGTTTACCAAAGTTGCGGCGATTCAGGCTGCGTAATTTTTGCCAGCACCACGTGCCGAACAGCATCTCCGCCATGAAAATCAACGGAATACCGATAAACATCCACTGCCAGTCGCGGGCAATCTCCCCTTGTCCTGGGTTGACGACGAGCTCCCAAACGGTGCTGTTGAGGTGCAAGTGAAAACGCGTAAAGACTTCCACATCGACTAACAGTATCGTCAGCCCAGCTGTAGCCAGCGCCGCAGACAGGAACCGCAGCAGGCGTTGCGACATCACGATGAATGTTAGCGGGAAGATGACGAGCAGATAGGCCGCGAAAACGATAAAACTGAAATGGCCGAGCCAGCTAACCAGCGCGTAAATTCGACCGAACAGGGAGGTTGGCCAATCGGCAACAAACAGATAGCGGCTACCCAGCCCCAGAGTGAGCAAAATGTTGAATAAGGCGAACCAGTGTCCCCAACTGATCATCTGGGAGACTTTTTCGCGGTAGCGCTGACGGTTGGTTACCATACGTTGGTCAAAACTTAGTGAGCTTTATCGGCTTTTTTAATCGAAGCCTGTAGGGCTTCAGCGAAAGAACGCGCCAGAATCTGACGTTGAGTCGGTGCGACGCTGGTGTTAATCAAGTTCGTCACCATATTACCGAGCACCATCAAAGCAAGATCGGTCGGAGCGTGGTGCTTTTCCAGCACGTTGACCATCTCAGAAAGCAGTTGTTCAACGTGTTCGTCACTATAACGGGATGATTGTGGCATAAAATGGCGTATCTCAAGCTGATAAAGTCGCTTATCTTACCGTATAGGCTTATGCTTTTCCGCACTTTTATCATTAACGTACTTTTATCTCTGATGTGTTTTCATCAATAACTAGTGTAGACGCTCAGCGCGTACTGGTGCGAAGGGGCGGCTTTATGTATTGCGAGTGGTCCGTATCAGTGTTTGAATACGCGCCTTGCCAAAAGGAGAGTTTATCATGAGTCTGGATATTGCCCAGATTACCCTGCATCAGCTAATTAAATGTGACGAACAAACGCTGGAAATGGTGTTGCGTGATTCCCTATTGCCGACCAATGCGGCAGTAGAAGATATGATGGCTGAACTGCATCGCGTTTACAGCGCCAAGAGTAAGGCTTACGGGCTGTTTAATGAGCAAAGCGAGTTGGCGGATGCGCTGCGGGCTTGTCGCAAAGGGGATGAGGACTTTCTGAGTTTCTCACGCGCCGCGACTGGGCGTCTGCGTGACGAACTGGCTAAGTACCCTTTTGCCGAAGGTGGCATCGTGTTGTTCTGCCAGTACCGCTATCTTGCCGTCGAATATTTGCTGATATCGGTGCTTAATAGCTGCAACAGCATGCGGGTTAATGAGCAGTTGGATATCAGCACCACACACTATCTGGATATCAATCACGCGGATATCATTGCTCGTATCGATCTGACTGAATGGGAAACTAACCCTGAATCTACACGCTATCTGACGTTCCTGAAAGGACGCGTGGGGCGTAAAGTGTCTGACTTTTTCATGGATTTTCTGGCCGCGTCAGAAGGGCTGGATACCAAAGCACAAAACCGTGGCCTGCTGAAAGCGGTTGATGAGTATTGTGATGAGGCTCAGTTGGATAAAAACGAGCGCCAGAATTATCGCCAGCAGGTGCATAGCTACTGCACTGAGCAGTTACAGTCCGGTGAGGAAATCGAGCTGGCATCGCTGTCGCAGGAATTGCCACCACTGGGAGAGAAAACCTTTCAGCAGTTTTCAGCCGATCAGGGCTATGAGCTGGAAGAGAGCTTCCCCGCCGATCGCGGGACGCTGCGTCAGTTGACCAAATTTGCGGGCAGCGGTGGCGGCATTAGCCTGAACTTTGATGCGTTATTACTTGGCGAGCGGATTTTTTGGGATCCGGCGACAGACACGTTGACGATTAAAGGCACACCGCCGAATTTGCGCGATCAGCTACAGCGTCGGACGAGTAGCGGTAAGCAGTAGCAATTGCGTCAAAAGTCGATGTAGCCCTTTTTCTTATCGTCAGGAAAAGGGCTGCAATTGATCTCGCTTGGAAATGAGAATAATTAGAAGTATTTGAGCCAGCGGATGTCTCTGCGGCGAGCCTTTAAACGGGCAAACGCACGAACAGGCGAAAATAACACGACCATCAGGACCAAGGTACAAGCCCACAATTGCCAAACGGCGGAAAAGCCGAACCATTCACCTTGATTTTTCCCCCAGATCGCAACAGCGGTTAAATACATGCCTTTTAAAACATAAAGATGCAATAGGTAGAAAAACATCGGTGCGGCACCGAAACTCGCCAATATAACAAGCCAGCGCTTTTGTTGCTGACGCTCAAATAGGGCGAGCAGGCCAAACCCGATGCCAAGCGTCAGGCAGAGGAACAGCAGCGACGGCGGGTATTTCGTGATGTTGAAATAGCTCATGAGTGTCTGTGTGATGGTTTCACTCTGCTGCCAGGGTTTATCGCCATACAGATTGATGCTACGTAGTATGAAAAACAGCGTTAATGTGATTCCGGCGAGCACGAGCAAGACTTTCTGGCGCTGAAGTGGAAAGATGTCTTTTCGGTATAGTGCTCCTGCCGCGTAGCCAAGTGAAATGACACCAATCCAGGGAAGTACCGGATATGAAGTACGCATACGGAACGTTTCGCTGATTGCTATCCAACCGCGATCGTGCAGAACTGCCCAGGGAATGGACCAAATGGAACCTGCTGAAGCATGCAGAGGGTCCAGCAGATTATGTCCACCCACGATAACAATTCCCAATAGGAAAACCAGACTGGCAGGTAGCCAGATCAGCGCGCTGAGAGCGAGCATACTCATGCCAATTGCCCAAATCACCTGCAAATAGATGACCTGCGGTGGGAATTGGAACGTCCACGCAAAGTTGATCAACGTGACTTCAAGAAGAATGAGAATTAAGCCGCGTTGGAACAGGAAGAGGGTAGTTTGCCGACGATCTTGTACTTTCCGATGATAAAGTGCCGCAGAGAGCCCGGTTAAAAAGACAAACACGGGAGCACACAGGTGCGCCAGCGTGCGGTTGATGAATAGCATAGGATCGGTGCTGGTGACATCAATGGGATCGGCGAGTTGCAGGTGCAAATAAAAGGTTTCTCGCACATGATCTAGTAGCATAAGTACCATCACCAGACCGCGTAGAGCATCGATAGCGAGAAGTCGCTGAGAGATATCTCGAGACATGTTCACATTCCTTTGTGAATGAATAAATTTTTATAAAAAAAACGCCGCATAAGCGGCGTTCTTCTTTCCCGGCGTCCCGGAAAACGACTTCAGCGCAAACTAAACGCGAACGAAGTCGATATGAGTCAGTTTAGGCTTGTAAACGTGACGTTGTACAGCCTGAACTTTAACTTGAACTTCTTTGCCATCGATAGACAGGATCAGTGTTTCACCGTAGAAGCCTTCTTTCACTTCTTGGTTTTTTACTGAATCGTGTTCCAGTTCGATAGATACTGGTGCTTCTGAACCACCGTAAACGATGGCTGGGAATTTACCAGCGGAACGCAGGCGGCGGCTCGCACCCTTACCCTGATCTTGACGTGCTTCTGCTTTGATAGTAATCATTTTCTTCTCTACTTATATAAAGTAATCCTGCTACAGGCGACCCAGCAGCAGGTTGGGTTATTCAGCTTTTGCGAACAAAAGCGGGCTAAATTCTAGCGGAATATGGCTTCGTGGGCAAATGAATCCCAACATTACTTAGCCGCGGAGCTCATTGGCGCGGCGAAAGCGTCCCTGATAATCAAAGAGCTTTTCGCGTATTTGCCAGAATTTCCCGTTTTTACGAGCGACGACAAAGTCGGGTGCGCGTAATACGTCCTGTTGTGCGATGACGTCGGCGGCATTCTGCCAGTTAAACGGCGTTCCCGGTGCGCGCTGGTGAACACGTAAAAATTGTTGCAGGAAAACGTGGCGTTGTGCGGTGGAATGCAGGCGAAAACGTTCACTCACTTCGGCACCGTCTTCATCGTGGTAGGTGATTTTTAGCCACTCACCTTTTGCATCCTGCCCTCGTTCGAAGCTCATGCCGCTACAGCGAAAAACCAGCGAATCTTTCAGTTTCAGCGCGGCTTTCAACATGTCATCGGGATCGACTAATACCTCGTCACACTGGTGGCAGCGCCGCGCGGCAATGTCGTTTTCTGCCCCGCAGTGTGGGCAGACTTTAAACCGAAAGCGGAAATCACACTGTTGGCGTTGGCCGCTTTCCGTCATTTCCCAGCCCTGACAGCGGCGGCCATAGTGTTCGATGATATCGCCGTCCGGGGTGGTTTTTCCCCAGAACAGATTGGCAAAGCCGCACTCTGGGCAGAAAACCTGCACGGGCTGGCTACCAGCATGGGGTTTGCTGTTACCGACTTCTGGTGTGTAGAGGTCGTGTGGGTTACCCGCGTAATCTAGTATCAGACAGTCTGTTTTTCCGGGATATAAACGTAAACCGCGCCCGACAATTTGCTGATAGAGACTCACGGACTCCGTTGGTCGTAGAATGGCAATAAGGTCGACATGTGGTGCGTCGAAACCAGTTGTTAAGACCGCTACGTTGACCAGGTATCGCAATGACTGCTGCTTAAAGGCATCAATCAACGCATCACGCTCGGCTGGTGGCGTATCGGCGCTGACCAGCGCGGCCTGACCTGCGGGCAATAGCGCTGCAATTTCTTTGGCATGCTCGACGGTGGACGCAAAAATCATCACGCCGCGCCGCGTTTGTGCATAATCGACAACCTGGCTGATGATGTGGGGCGTGATGCGTTGCTGGCGTTTGAGTTCGAGATTCAGATCTGCTTCGCTAAATAGCCCGTTGCTGCGGGCGACCAGTTTACTGAAATCATATTGCACCACCGGCATATCCAGCCGATCTGGCGGCACCAGAAAACCATGCTTGATCATATAGCGCAGTGGTAGTTCATAGATGCAGTCGCGGAACAAACAACGCTCGTCGCCGCGCATCATGCCGTGATAGTGATACTGATATATCCAGCCTTTGCCAAGGCGATAGGGCGTTGCAGTCAGGCCGAGCAGCCGCAGCTGTGGATTCGTCTTTTGCAGATGCTGGATGATTTGTTGATATTGGCTGTTATCGTCGTCGCTAATACGGTGGCATTCATCGATGATCAGCAGGGAGAAAGCGTTATCAAACTGGTCGAGGTTTCGTGCGACGGATTGCACGCTGCCAAAGACTACTTTTCCCTGACTTTCGCGCTGTTGCAGTCCTGCGGCGAAGATATCCGCGTCCAAATCCCAGGCGCAGTATTTGGCGTGGTTTTGCGCGACCAGTTCCTTGACGTGCGCGAGCACCAGAACACGTCCACGAGCAAGCCGCGCCAGTTCGGCGATCACCAGACTTTTCCCTGCACCGGTAGGCAAGACGATGACGGCAGGTTGGGTATGTCGCCGGAAATAGTCGAGTGTGGCAGAAACAGCCTCACGCTGGTAAGGCCGTAGTGTGAATGACATCGCTAGTGCTGGCAGATTTTACTGGCGCTGGTGGTGAAACCAGCATCGTGTGGAATAAATTTCCCGCGTTCAGACAGAAATTGCACCAGCATTGACGCCGTCATGTTTTCGGCGGAGCAGGTATGAAAACGTGCTGCGCTGCCGAAGCGGGTTTCTATGGTGGTAACCAGCTGTTCGGTGGTAAATGATTCACCGGACGCGATCATCATTTGCAAAACTTCATGACCGTGAATAGATGACATAGGGTTGTCCTTAAAATGTAAAAAATTGCCCTTATTATGCCTGTTGATAATACCCAGTGCGAGGGATAAGCAAGGGGCGTTCAAGTTGACGGTCGGCTAAAAAGAGCAACTCACAGGCAGTGAATTGCAGGACGGGCGGACAAAGCCCCGTTATACTATCCTCCTCACAATTTAGGGCCTCACGATTTGAGACCGGCAGTTCTTTTAAATAGGTAGTCAGTTTTAATGCGATTGGACAAATTTTTATCCCAGCAGTTGGAAATTAGTCGTTCACTGGTGGCGCGCGAGCTCCACGCACAGCGTGTTACCGTAGATGGTGAAGTGGTAAAAAGCGGTGCGTTCAAGCTATCCCCCGAGCATAACGTTGAATTTGATGGTAACCCGTTGAAACAGCAAAACGGCCCACGTTATTTCATGTTGAATAAGCCTCAGGGCTACGTCTGTTCAACGGACGATCCCGATCATCCGACCATTCTTTATTTTATGGATGTGCCGGTGGCGTACAAGCTGCATGCGGCCGGGCGTTTGGATATCGATACCACGGGATTGGTGCTGTTAACTGACGATGGAAAATGGTCGCACCGTATTACTTCACCTAAACATGAGTGTGAAAAAACCTATCTGGTGACGTTGGAACTGCCGCTGGCCGAGGACACCGCAGCGCAATTTACGGTGGGCGTACAACTGCATAACGAGAAGAATCTTACTAAACCCGCTACGCTTGAGAAGATAACGGATCATGTCGTGCGACTGACGATTAGCGAAGGTCGTTATCATCAGGTGAAAAGGATGTTTGCGGCGGTGGGAAATCGCGTTGTGGAGCTACACCGCGAGCGTATCGGTGACATCTGTCTGGATAGCGAGCTGGAACCGGGGGAATTCCGGGAGTTAAATGCTGAAGAGGTCGCCAGCGTAAAATAATACCGTTCAGAACGACCTTATTTCTAATCTGGAGTTAGTTAGTGCAATTACGCCGTTCTTCTCATCTCGGGCTGATTTTTATTCTTGGCCTGATTTCGATGCTAATGCCGTTAGCTATCGATATGTATTTACCTGCGTTACCGACCATTGCCAACGAGTTTGGCGTAGGGGACGGGCATGTCCAAATGACGCTCAGCACCTATGTGCTGGGTTTTGCTATCGGTCAGATGTTCTACGGTCCGATGGCGGATAGTTTGGGGCGCAAACCTGTTATTCTCGGCGGCACGCTGGTTTTTGCGTTCGCAGGCGTGGCCTGTGCGCTGGCGCAAACGGTAGAGCAACTGATCTATATGCGTTTTCTGCACGGTGTTTCTGCCGCTGCTGCTGCGGTCGTTATTAATGCTCTGATGCGCGATATGTTCTCGCGGGATGATTTTTCTCGCATGATGTCGTTTGTCGTGCTGGTGATGACGGTTGCCCCCTTAATTGCACCGATTGCCGGTGGCTGGCTCTTGCTGTGGTTTAGCTGGCATTCCATTTTCTGGACGATCTCTGCCGCGGCTTTTTTGGCATCAGCGCTGATTTTCTTTTTTATCAAAGAAACCTTACCGCCAGCGAAGCGACAGAAATTTCATCTACGTACCACCATCGGAAATTTCGCCATACTTTTCCGCCACAAGCGCGTGTTTAGCTATATGGTGGCGAGCGGACTTTCGTTCTGCGGCATGTTTTCCTTCCTGAGTGCCGGGCCGTTTGTGTATATCAATCTGTATGGCGTTTCGCCTCAGAATTTTGGCTATTACTTTGCCCTGAACGTCGTTTTTCTGTTTGTGGTGACGCTGTTTAACAGCCGTAATGTACGGCGACTGGGTGCTATGGCGATGTTCCGCACCGGGCTGGTCATTCAGTTTGTGATGGGAATATGGCTGGTGATTGTCTGCCTGCTCGATCTCGGCTTCCTACCGCTGGTGTTCGGTGTAGCGCTGTTTGTCGGCTGTATTGCGATGGTCGCGTCGAATGCGATGGCGGTTATTCTCGATGATTTCCCTCACATGGCAGGGACAGCATCATCGTTGGCTGGCACGCTACGCTTTGGTCTTGGTGCGATTGTGGGTGTTGTCCTCTCACTGGTTTCATTCAACAGCGCCTGGCCGATGGTGCTATCGATGGCGCTCTGTTCGGTTGGTGCATTTCTGCTGTATCTGTACGCGCATCGCTCCCCCGCGTCATGATTTTTCCCTTCTTTCAGATGCAGGTAAGTGTGCCTGCATCTGAATCTGTTCTTCTCTTTCCGCATTTTCCATTTGATAACGATAGATAGCCTGCAATTCCTTTTTGTTTTGCTAATGTAAAATATTTGACCCAAAAGTGAATGGGTGGGCTAAAAATGGTTGAGATGTTGAATGGAAAAGGTTACATATAACCGGAAAAGAAGAGCGATTCGTGATCAATTTGGCATTAATAGCGCTTGCAATCAGGCTCTTTAGCCACTATCACGATGTGAAAAAGGTGTGTTTGTTGTTTTTTTGTTCGCGAAAAGTGGCGGGGAATGGTGTGAACACGCTACTATGATAAATATGTTACTATTTTGTGAATTATTACCTGAGGGAAGAGTAGTGGACAGTTTTCAACTTTCGGTAGTTCATCGTTTGCCGCAAAGTTATCGCTGGTTATCGGGTTTTACAGGTATCAATGTTGAACCGATTCCGCTGAGCGGCAGAGAAGAAGACAATAACCTGATTGGTCTCAAGCTATTGAGCCATGATGGCGATATCGCATGGGAAATCATGCGCCAGCTGAATCAATCCCTGTCTGAAATACAGGTTGATTGCGCCGTTCTGGAATGGGAAGGCGAACCGTGTCTGTTTTTGCATCGCAATGATGAAAGTACGGCAATGTGCCGTCTGAAGAATGTCGGTGTCGCTATCGCCGAATCCGTATCGGCACAGTACCCTTTTTAAACCGCAGCGTCAGCAAACTGGCGCTGCGGTACTTCCTCGTTTATGCCGATTGCGTTTCCGTCATTCCGGATGAAAACTGTAGCAACTCCCGCGTGTAATGCTCGGCAGGATGCGTGAATACCTGTTGACACTCTCCTTGTTCGACCACTTCACCCTGTCGTAACACAATAACCTGATGGCATAGCGAGCGGATAACCTGCAAATCATGGCTGATAAACAGGTAGGCGATTTTGTGCTTTTCTTGTAATGACTTCAGCAGCGTCAGGATTTGCGCCTGAACGGTTCTGTCCAGCGACGACGTTGGTTCATCGAGGATCAGCAGTTCCGGTTGCAGTATCAGTGCCCGAGCGATAGCGATACGCTGGCGCTGGCCACCGGAAAATTCGGATGGATAGCGGTAGCGGGTGGAGGGATCCAGTCCGACTTCCTGCATCACCGCCACCACGCGTTGCTCACGCGCCTCTTTGCTCAATTTGTGATGAACGGTCAGTCCTTCAGCAATAATTTGTTCCACATTCAGCCGTGGGTTCAACGCGGAGTTGGGATCCTGAAAGACAACCTGAATCCGATGACGGAAGGGCAGCATTTGCTTACGGGTTAGCCCTTGCAACGGCTGGCCGTCAAACCAAATATCGCCGCGCGATTGGATCAGGCGCAGTAGCGCTAACCCAGTTGTGCTTTTCCCTGAACCGGATTCCCCCACCAGACCCAGACTTTCACCGCGGCGTAAGGTGAAACTAATATTATTAACGACGTGTTTTTCGTCAATGGTACGACGCAAAAGACCGCGTTTGATAGGAAACGAAACGTGCAGTTGTTCTACCCGCAGGAGCGGTTCACCGTTATCCTCTACCGGAAGCGGCTCGCCTGACGGTTCTGCGTCCAGCAATTGGCGTGTGTAAGGATGCTGAGGTGCGCTGAAAAGCTGCTGACAGCTATTGTGTTCCACGGCCTTACCCGCCTTCATCACCGATACGTTATCTGCTAACTGACGGACGATATTCAGATCGTGGGTGATGAACAGTAAGCTCATCCCCAATTCCTGCTTCAGCTCGTTCAGCAATTTCAGGATTTGCGCCTGAACGGTAACGTCCAGCGCCGTTGTAGGCTCATCGGCAATCAGTAAGTCGGGTTGGGTCAGTAACGCCATGGCAATCATGACGCGCTGGCGTTCTCCACCTGAAAGCTGATGTGGGAAATCATTCAATCGACTTTTAGCCTGCCGAATACCCACGCGATCCAGACAGGTGATCACTTCGCTACGAGCGGCCTCAGTACGCATACCCCGATGCAGCGAAAGCACTTCAATCAGCTGTTTCTCAATGCTTTGCAGGGGATTGAGCGACACCATCGGTTCCTGAAAGATCATCGCAATTTGGTTGCCGCGTATCTGACGCAGCGTTTTTTCATCGGCATGCAGCAGCGATTGCCCCGCAAAGCGAATATCGCCTTCGGGATAAACCACGGGCGGGGAAGGGAGCAAGCGTAAAACTGATAGTGCGGTGACGCTTTTCCCCGAACCTGACTCACCAACCAGCGCCAGCGTCTCACCAGCGTTCACCGCCAGTGAAAGCTGGTCGACAACACGCTGCTCCTGATCGCCTTTGCGGAAGGCAATGCTGAGATTATCTATCTGCAATAAAGGTGAACTGGACATATTAATGCGCCTTGCTGGGGTCAAAGGCGTCGCGCACCGCTTCGCCGATAAAAATGAGTAAGGAAAGCACGATGGAAAGCACCATAAATACGGTAATACCCAGCCACGGTGCCTGAAGGTTATTTTTCCCTTCCAGCAATAAAGTGCCTAATGATGGTGAGCCCATCGGCAGACCAAAGCCGAGAAAATCCAGCGATGTCAGAGTGGTAATTGAGCCACAGAGAATAAAGGGCAGATAGGTCAGCGTCGCGACCATCGCATTTGGCAGCATGCAGCGGAACATAATGGCACGATCGCTGACGCCCATTGCCTGCGCGGCGCGAATATAGTCAAAGTTTCGCGTACGCAAAAATTCTGCCCGAACCACGCCAACCAGACTCATCCAGCCGAAAAGTACGGTAATGCCTAATAGCCACCAGAAGTCCGGTTGAATCACGCTCGACAGCAGAATAATGAGAAACAGCGTCGGCATGCCGGACCAGACTTCGATGAAGCGCTGGCCCCATAGGTCAAGGCGTCCGCCGTAATAGCCCTGTGTCGCCCCTACGATAATGCCAATCACGCTGGACAGAATGGTGAGCGCCAGACCGAACAGCAGTGAGATACGGAAGCCATAAAGTACCTGTGAGACTACGTCCTTCCCCTGGCTGTCCGTGCCCAGCCAGTTCTGCCAGGAGGGTGCCGACGGAAAGGATGCTGTGGTGGCATAGTTTATCGTGTCGTAGCTGTAGCGAATCAGTGGCCAAATAGCCCAACCGTTGCTGCTGATACGTTCGGCTATGTAAGGATCACGGAAGTCAGCGGCGGTATCTAACTGTCCACCGAACGTTCTTTCACTATGATCAATCAATACTGGCGTATAGAGCTGACCGTCATATTTCACCAGCAACGGTTTGTCATTGGCGATCAGTTCGGAAAATAGGCTGAGGATAAACAACACCATGAAAATCCACAGCGACCAGTAACCGCGACGATTACTTTTAAAACGCGCCCAGCGCGCCTGATTAATCGGGCTTAAGCGGCTCATTGGCGTCCCTCAAAATCGATACGCGGGTCAACCAGCGTATAGGTTATGTCGCTGACGATATTCAACAATAAACCGATCAGCGTGAAGATATACAGCGTGCCGAACATGACGGGATAATCACGTTGCAGTGTTGCGTCATAGCCCAACAGACCCAACCCGTTGAGGGAAAACATCACCTCAATCAGCAGCGAGCCGGTGAAGAACATGCTGATAAAGGTGGCGGGGAAGCCTGCAATCACCAGCAGCATGGCATTACGGAACACGTGGCGGTAGAGAATGCTTTTTTCATCCAGCCCTTTGGCGCGAGCGGTCACGACGTATTGTTTGCGAATCTCATCCATAAAGGAGTTCTTGGTGAGCATGGTGAGGGTAGCAAAACCGCCAATCACGGAAGCGATAACGGGCAGCGCGATATGCCACAAATAGTCGGTAATTTTGCTGTACCACGGCAGGGTGTCAAAATTGCTGGAGACCAGACCTCGAAGCGGGAACCAGTCCAGATAACTGCCGCCCGCGAATAGCACAATCAAAATAATCGCAAACAAAAATGCGGGAATAGCATAGCCGATAATGATTAGCGTGCTACTCCAGGTGTCGAACGGCGTGCCGTTCTTCACGGCCTTCTTGATGCCAAGCGGAATGGAAATCAGGTAGACAATCAGCGTACTCCACAGCCCCAGCGTAATCGAAACCGGCATGCTCTCTTTAATGAGCTGCATCACCGAAGAACCACGGAACAGGCTGTCGCCGAAGTCAAAGCGTACGTAATCCCACAGCAGTTTAAAATAGCGCTCATGGATCGGTTTATCGAAGCCATAGCGTTTAGTGATTTCCTCGATGACTTCAGGGTCAAGCCCGCGTGAGCCGCGGTAAGCGTTCTCGATATTGGGCGCGCCGCTGGTGCCCGTGCGCGCCATTCCTGCATCCATTCCGCTATTGGCGGTATAGCCGCTGCCGTGTCCCATTTCGATCGCTGCGATAGCTTGATCGACTGGGCCGCCGGGAGCAATTTGTACAATGAAGAAGTTAATCGTAATAATCGCCCACAGGGTTGGAATGACCAGCAAGAGGCGGCGTAACAGATACGTTCCCATTTTGATTCCTTAACGTCGCTCTGCGGGCAGCGTGGCCGCCTGTTTGGTATCGAACCACCAGCCATCAAAACCAAGTGAATAGGCTGGGCGTACCGCTGGCATGGCAAACTTGTTCCAATAGGCGAAACGGTCATGGTTGGAATACCACATCGGAATCATGAGCTGATTCCAGGTCAATACTCTGTCCAGCGCGCGGCCTAATGACAGCAGGGGGACTTTTTGCCCTTGATGCTTGACGATGTCTTCAATGAGCGAATCGATAGCGGGATCGCTGACTCCCGGCCTGTTGTAGGTTGAGTCTATATACTGCGAACTCCAGCGAATTTGCAGGTCAGCACTGGGGTAGAGAGACGCGCTGTATACTGTTGCCAGCATATCGAAATCCCGCTTACGGAGGCGGTTATTGAACTGCGTGCTGTCGATGTTACGCACGTTCATGGTGATGCCCAGTTTTTTCAAGCTCTGCTGGAAAGGTAAGACATATTGCGAATTACCAGCGCTTGGCAACAGCAATTCAAACATAAATGGTTGCCCGGTTTTGCGATTAACCAGCTTCTGATCTTTCAATTCCCAGCCAGCCTCTTCCAGCAGTTTGATCGCCTTAAGCCAGTTTTGTCGGTCATACCCGCTGCCGTCGGAGGAGGGCGGTTTGTAGGCCATGCCAAAGACTTCGGGGGGGACTTTGTCCTTCAGTGGCGTCAGCCAGGCCAGTTCCTCTGCGCTGGGTTCGCCTTTAGCGGCATACTCAGTATTCTGGAAATAGCTGTCGGTACGTTGATAGGCGTTGTAATACAGCGCCTTGTTCATCCAGTTGAAGTCAAATGCCAGAGATAACGCCTGACGAACGCGACGATCCTGAAACAGCGGTCGTTGGATATTGAACGCTAACCAACGCGTATCCTGAGCGGATTGATTGACCTGATCCTGCTTAATGATGTAGCCACGCCCAAAGTTGCCCCCCTGATATTGGGTTGCCCAATTTTTTGGCGATCCTTCTTCACGCAGATCGAAGGCGCCCGCTTTAAAGGCCTCGAGTGCGACGCTGTCGTCCAGATAATAGTCGTAGCGGATTTTATCGAAATTGTACTGGCCTTTATTGACTGGTAGATCGGCACCCCAATAATCGTTCACGCGAGAATAGGTGACATATTGCCCCGTTCTATAGGCAGTGATGCGGTAAGGACCACTGGCCGGTGGTGGATAGGATAGCGGCTCGCTGAACTTATGATTCTTCCAGAATTTTTCCGGCATGATGGGCAGGGTCAGCAGGCTGAACATGCGGTTTTTGTCGGACACGGGAAAATCGAAGCGCACGGTCAGCGGTGCAACGGCCTTGGCGGTAACATCTTTAAAATAGATGCGAAACTGCGGCACGCCTTGCGTCATAAACATATTGTAAGTGAACGCCACGTCGGCCGCTGTGATCGGGGTGCCGTCATGAAAGCGGGCTTTGGGGTTCATCTCTATTTCAATCCAGCGGAAATCTGCCGGATGGCGTGTCGTCAGCGCGACGAGTGGATAATAACTGCCGGGTTCGTCATCAGAGGAAGTGAAAAGCGAATCGTAGAGACGTTCAGTACGTGCCGCCGCCGTGCCACGTAGCGCGAAACGGTTGAAATTGTCAAAGGTACCCAGTGCGCTGAGGGTGATGCTGCCGCCCTTGGGGGCGTCAGGATTGACATAGTCAAAATGGCTGAAATTCTCGGCATATTTGGGTTCCCCCAACAGTGCGAAGCGGGTGCTGTTTTCAATCGTTTCGGCATGCAGCCCAAAATGGGTCGTGCAAAGCAATACGGCAGCGATAACGCGTTTTAACATCTGACGGCAATCTCCTGCGAGCGGACGTTATCTGATAGGCGACAGGTGTGGACATGCCATACCGTAACGTCGGCGATACCGATTTCTTCGGCATAAAGTTCTTGAAATAATTAACATTCCCATCGGGAAGTTACGTGTTTTCTTTTTATCATGAAATTAGGTGATAAACCTACCTTAATCACGGCCTGTTAATGTTTCAGGTTGTTGAGTCAGTCATATTTTGCGCAATATGCCGCAGAAGGGGAGGAGCGTAGTGGTATTCGGGGGAAGAGCAGGCATAAAAAAACGCCGCTTAGGTTATAAGCGGCGTTAGTGTCATCTCGTTTCGTCGGCTAACTAAACAGTATCACAGCAAGGGACAGATATTGTTTAGCTGGTTTTTCCTTTACTCAGAACGCGGCGTCCTTCTTGATAGCGCTTGTTCCAGTAGTCTTCTGTCATTTTGGAGATAATGACGCCACTGCTGGTTGATGCGTGGACGAACTGATCGTTGCCGAGGTAAATGCCAACGTGGCGCCCGGTTGAACCTGCACGGAACAGAACGAGATCGCCAACGCGCAGTTTGTTGCGCTGAATTTGTTGACCCATCTCTTGCTGTTCATAGGTTGAACGCGGTAAATCCATGCCAAATTGTTCGCGGAAGGTGCGCTGAACGAAAGCTGAGCAGTCAATGCCACGGCGACTATCACCGCCTAAACGGTAACGAACACCTTTCCAACTGGCATATTGGTTAAGCAACTTGGACTTGATGTCCACGTTACGGACCAGCGCTTCAAATTCATCCTGAGAGGCTTGCAGTAAAAGACCATCTTTATCATTAACTGCATGCATATCAGTTTGAGCTTTATGGTTATATGCACTATTACTTCCACATGCGGAGAGCATCATTGCTACCGCTACGGCAGGCACTGCCCGCCAGATATATCTCAGAATCGGTTGAGACTTGACCATTATTGTTATGTTCCCTTGCTGTCCTTAACGATAAATATCGCTATGTAGTGTCCCCATTTCACTGGGGCATAATAAATGCCAAACGAAAACGAGAGTCAGACTAAATCAGAGTTTCTTCCTAGCCAAATACTCATCAGCGAAAGTGTGCCAGAATGCACATTATTTCTCTTTCTGCTGCTAGTTCAGTATGCGCTAAAAAGCAAACCTGAACGAGACTACCGCAACAACAGCAGGATTGCGAGAAGTTTTAACTAATTTATTTATAAGATTTAATGATGTATTCAGCTAAAAAATGGCGATGTAAAAAATCTGAAATCATAGGGATTTATACTGTCGATTTCTTAGGTAATAGTCGGTTTAACAGCGTAATAGCGGCATCGCTTGCTGGTGTTAATAACCACCAACTCAGGCCGACCAGAACAACCGAGAGCGAACCAACAGCAATATCGGTAAACCAATGTGCGCCGATCATGATGCGAGGCAATGAGAAGATGATTGTGATGGCCACGCCGATAGCGAAAGCGGTGCGGGTAAAATAGCGGAGCATAAAGGCAGCGAAGATCATCAGCATCATGCCGTGGTCGCCGGGGAAACTGTCCGATGAAGCATCTTTGGTAGGAATACCCGTTAAGTCTGAAACGCGGTTGACGTCACTAAAATAGAGTGTCGGGCTGGCGTGTTGAACCGGCAGTAAATGTCCAGCCTGATTCAGCACCACGGCAGTTAACAGCATGATAAAGCCAATGATCAACAAGCGGCGGCGCTCTGTGGGAGTGGCTTTCAAATAAAACGACAAATATAGTAATCCCATCGCAATGAGCGCACAGCCGTCAAAAGCTCTGTTATTGGTAATGGCGACGACATGTAAAAATGCGGGGCTATCGACCAAAAGACGGTTGAAATAGAAAAAGATGTTACTGTCGAGCGTGAGCCAAAAACCATGATTTTCTGGCAGGTACCAGGATAAAAACAAGCCTATACCCAATACATTGAGCACTAAAATAGAAGAAAGACGAGCAAATGACATAAGGTAAAGCATCCAAATACGAAAAAACTCCAGTCTAGTCCACGTTAGCTAAACGAGCCTTTAACAGCGAGGCTTGCAACGTATTCCATTCTGCCGGCGTTTCATTGATGATTTCGATACGGCTATCAATCGGTGCCGCCGAACGCGTTTCTATATGAAGATCGTGTCCCTGACGGTTGACGACGAGCGTCCCTTCTTTTATACGCATCACCCCTTTAACCCGGTTCACGGGGGAAAGGCGGACCCAGTCCAGCAGGGCGGCGGTGTCAAAAGCGGTTTCAGGTTCAAATATCCAACCGCAGGCATGGTAGCCCTGTCCCTGATTAAGAGAGCGTCGCCAGGATTGCCCACCCGGTAGTTTCAGTGCGGCCAAACCATTTGTTGGTTTGTGTGAATGGTGATGGGCTCCATCAGGTAATTCGCGTACGTTATGTCGCGGTTGATCGAGCTGTTGTCGGTCAACATTTCCCTGACTGACTTCGATAATTTGTCGTCCCTCGCTGCTTACCTGTTGCCATTGTTGTAATGCCGCGAGATCGTCGGGGGCATAGGTATCACGCTTGTTGGCGATAATAATGTCAGCGGCGGCAAGTTGATCGCGGAAATTCTCATTTTCCGTGTAACGTGTGTCGCTTAACTGACGCGCATCCAGCAGACACAGTGTGGCCTGCAATGTCAGCCAAGGCTGATAGATGTCGCTCGTCAGCAATGAGAGAATTTGTTTCGGGTGGCCGAGCCCTGTGGGTTCGATGAGTAATCGATGGGGTTTTTTCTGTTGCAGCAGCATGTTCAGACCAACCTGCATAGGCAGGCCGTTCACGCAGCACATGCAGCCGCCGGGAATTTCTTTCAGGACGGCACCGGTGTCCGCCAATAAGGCGCCGTCAATGCCTACTTCGCCGAATTCATTGACCAGCACCGCCCAGACTTCGTCCTCAGGCTTTTGCGACAGAAGGTGGCGAATCGTAGTGGTTTTTCCACTACCCAGAAACCCCGTAATCAAATTGACTTTCGTTAGCATGGCAGGTTCCTATGTGAATGGAAGAGTAAGATGTGCCGGATATGTCATCCGGCGACAGGTATCGTGCCGATGGTGCAGAGGTATGTTGTTAGTCTGCGCGGCCCATGTAGCGGCGTTCTGGAATGTGAATGCGGATTTTTTCACCTGCGCTCAAGTATTCTGGAACTGGGATGACCAGACCGGTGCTCATGGTGGCGGGTTTGTTGCGTGAGCTGGCTGACGCGCCTTTAATGCCCGGTGCCGTCTCAATGATTTCAAGGTCTACCGTCTGTGGCAGTTCCAGCGCGATGATTTGGCCGTCCCAGCTTAATACCTGAATGCCTGGCATGCCACCTTCAGGGATAAACAGCAATTCATCTTCTATTTGATCTTTTTTGAAGAGGTAAGGCGCGTAGTCTTCATCATCCATAAAAACGTATTCGTCGCCGTCAATATAAGAGAAGGTGACGGTACGGCGCGTCAGCGTAATGGTATCGATGATGTCGTCGCCTTTAAAACGCTCTTCCACTTTCAAACCCGTGCGGACGTCAGAAAAACGCATTTTATACAATGTGCTGGCACCGCGGGCGCTGGGGCTCTGGACGTCGATGTCCTTTACCAGCAATAACTTGTCGTTATAGTTAACGACCATTCCGCGTTTAATCTCGTTCGCTCTTGCCATAAAAATTACCTGCTATAAGGAGTGTGATTTTTGTGGCGACACGTTACTCGCGCCGGAGAATTCAGGCAAGTAGATACTCGTCATACTTCAAATTTCATGTGCGTTGGCTGCGTTCAAATACTCGCCCTAAAGGGCTAACGCTTTGTGTTGTTCAAAACGAATACGTTTTGTCCTGAAACTCGAATTATTTAGAGTATAAGATGAATGGGTCTGATTGGTTTTTTGCTATCGGGCTGCTATCGTGGCGATCCCTATCTCTTGTCAGCCCACCGGAGAGCTTACTGATGGACTGTCGCCCCCACTGCGGTGCTTGCTGCATTGCAGCATCGATTTCAACGCCTATGCCGGGTTTGCCGCACGGCAAACCTGCAAACACACCCTGTATTCATCTTGATGAGGCGATGCGCTGTGGGTTATTCCATTCCCCTCTGCGACCTGCGGTTTGCGCGGGGCTAAAGCCGCGCGCGGATATGTGTTTCAGCCATCGAGATGAGGCGATGATTTACTTGCTCAAACTGGAAGCCGACACCGCGCCTTGAATTGCGGTGCTCAGACGTCTTTGATGCGCCACATACAATAGATAGAACCGACGATCATCAGCAGTGCGAAAAAGAAAACGGCGTGGTAGTCCCAAATTTCAGCAACAATCCCAGCCAGCGAGCCGGAGATGATCCAGCCAACGCGCGTGGTATTGGTAAACAGGGTCGTCGCAGCCCCTGCCTGTCCAGGCATTAAATCCTGAAAGTAGAGCATACCGATTCCAGCCAGAATCCCGATGAAAATGGCGTTCAGCACCTGTAACGCTAGCAGCGCGGCTTCTCCGTTGAAGAACAACAACCCACCGAAAAACAGCAGGCCAGATGCAACGGCAAGTCGCATCAGGAATCGCTTACCGAAGCGTTTGGCAACGTAACCAGCAATCAGCATCACCGGAATTTCCAGCCCAGCGGCAACACCCATCATGATACCCGCCAGTTTTTCCGGCAGATGGAGCTCATGCACCAGATACAGCGGCATATTAATGAGGTAAATCCCGTTGCAGGTCCACATCAAGGTACACGCGATGAATAGCAACAGCGTGTCACGACGGTTGCGACGAGGTGATTCCAGCGTGGAGGTGGTTTTTTCCACGGCTTTAGGCATGGAGGGCAGAAAGAATTTGACCAGGATGCCGCACAAGATAAAGACGACGGCGGCGGTCAGATACATTGTGGTGAAGCCGAATCCTAGTGCCAACGCAAAGGCGATGGGCGGGCCGACAACCCAAGCGAGAGAGATTTGGGCGCGGAGGATGGAGCTGAACATGGCCGCTTCACGACCGGTTTTATCCGCGTGCTCGCGTGCCAGCGCAAAAAGTTGCGGGTTTGCGGTTGAGCCAAAGCTGCTCAGCAAGACGCCGATAAAAAGCAGAATAAAGTAGTTACGGTTCCACGCAAACAGCATGCAGGCCAGTGCGCCTAGCAGACAGCAGACGAAGATCAGCGATTTACGATCGCCTTGACGGTCCGAGCGCGTTGCCAGCATTTGGCTGACGACGATACCAATAACCGCGCTGCCGGTATAAAACATGCCCACCATAAAAGGACGAGCCTGTACTTCGTTGGAAAGAAAGAGGCTGAGTGTGGGAAGTTGCAGGGCACCGGCCGTTCCAGTCAGAAAGGCAATAACCAAGAAGGCTGAGGATGTCAGGTCAAGTGGACGTCTAGTTGTGTTTGCAGGAGTGAACATAAATTGATAGCGCTTGGAAAATAGGCAGAGGCTGTCGAGCGCGACATAGTACTCGGGTTTATAATGAAACAGAAATCTTGTTTCATTATTTTTCGTCAGCACGGCTTCAGCCATTTGATGATTTTTGTTGGCGGGCAGTGTGCTATCCACGTTAAAATGTGCGTTATGTCAAAATTCTGTTACGTCAGCAGTGTAGAAAGCTTGCATAAATGACGTAATAGAATGAGACTTTTGAAACGTTTCAGCGGGATTTTTTTTGAAACGCCCTAATAATCGACACATTTTTTCTCATAAAAGCTGAAACGATTCAACATTCAGCAAGAGAGGAGAGCCATGTTCCAGTTGTCACAGCAAGATATTCATTTGGGCGCAGCGGCCAGTAATAAGCAGGAAGCTATCCAGCTTGTTGCTTCAGCACTGACCGATGCCGGGTGCGTTAACGCAGGGTATGTCGACGGCATGCTACAGCGCGAACAGCAAACATCTACCTATTTGGGAAGCGGCATTGCTATCCCTCACGGCACAACCGATACCCGCGATCTGGTATTGAAGACCGGTGTTCAAGTATTTCAGTTTCCTCAGGGTATCGCCTGGGGAGAAGATCAAACCGCTTATGTGGTGCTAGGTATTGCCGCTCGCTCTGACGAGCACTTGGCTTTGCTGCGTCAGCTGACTCACGTTTTGAGCGACGATCGCGTAGCGGCTCGTCTGGCAAGCACTAGCTCAGCAGAAGAGCTGCGTAGCTTGCTGATGGGCGAACAGCAATTGGCTGAATTCCGTTTTGACACCTCGTTGATTGCGCTGGATGTGGCGACCGATAATCTGCTGACACTTCAGGCGCTGAACGCCGGTCGTCTTCAGCAGGTCGGTGCGGCTGATGCCAGCTTTGTCAGCACGACCGTCAGCAATAAACCGCTGAATCTGGGACAAGGTGTGTGGTTCAGCGATAGCGCCGTCGGTAACCTCAGCAGCGCGGCTGCGGTGGCACGTCCGGCTGCGCCTTTCAGCGTTGACGGTGAAAACGTGGCCTTGTTGGTGACGGTCGCGGCGGCTGACGATCAGGCTTTTGCGCCTATCGATTACCTGAGCAACTTGCTGATTACGCAAAAAGCGGAACGCCTGCTGACAGCTGATGCTCCGACGCTGCTGGCGCTTTTGACCAGTGACGTACCGGAAGAAAGCGAAGTGCTGACGGCAGAATTTACCATTCGTAACGAACACGGTCTGCACGCTCGTCCGGGCACCATGCTGGTGAACGTGGTTAAACAGTTCACCAGTGAGATTACGGTGACCAATCTGGATGGCACAGGCAAACCGGCAAATGGCCGCAGCCTGATGAAAGTCGTCGCGCTGGGCGTGAAAAAAGGCCACAAACTGCGTTTCACCGCCAGCGGTAGCGATGCGGAGCAAGCACTTGCCGCTATTGGCGACGCGATTACGTCCGGTTTGGGCGAGGGGGCAGCATGAGCAGGAGAGTAGCCACAATCACCCTGAATCCAGCTTACGATCTGGTTGGCTATTGCCCGGAAGTTGAGAAAGGCGAAGTCAATCTGGTTCAGACAGCGGGTCTGCACGCCGCAGGTAAAGGTATCAACGTTGCCAAGGTGCTGAAAGATCTCGGGATTGATGTCACGGTAGGTGGCTTTCTGGGTAAAGACAATCAGGATGGTTTTCAGCAATTGTTCAGCGAGCTGGGCATTGCCAACCGTTTCCAGGTTGTGCCAGGACGTACGCGTATTAATGTCAAATTAACGGAAAAAGATGGTGACGTAACTGACTTCAACTTTTCCGGTTTTGAAGTGACACAGCAAGATTGGCAGCGCTTCGTCAATGATTCGCTGAGCTGGCTCGGGCAGTTCGACATGGTCGCGGTGAGCGGCAGTTTGCCTGCTGGCGTCGATCCTGATGCATTTACCGACTGGATGTCTCGTCTGCGCACGCAGTGTCCTTGCATTATTTTCGACAGCAGCCGTGAAGCGCTGGTGGCGGGACTGAAGGCCTCTCCTTGGTTGGTGAAACCAAACCGCCGGGAGCTGGAAAT
Organism: Pectobacterium peruviense; assembly: GCF_002847345.1. Taxonomy (GTDB): domain Bacteria; phylum Pseudomonadota; class Gammaproteobacteria; order Enterobacterales; family Enterobacteriaceae; genus Pectobacterium; species Pectobacterium peruviense. Next base: position 85,107 of record NZ_LXFV01000002.1, on the reverse strand, counting down.
ATGGGCTGGGCGTAAATTACCTACGCTGGCTGATGTGGTGGATGCCGCTCACGCACTGCGTGAACAGGGTATCGCGCACGTTGTGATCTCACTGGGCGCGGAAGGCGCACTGTGGGTGAATGCATCTGGCGCGTGGCTGGCAAAACCACCGGCCTGTGATGTGGTAAGTACGGTAGGGGCGGGCGACTCCATGGTTGGGGGGTTGATTTATGGCTTATTAATGCGTGAGTCCAGTGAGCACACTCTGCGTTTGGCTACGGCGGTTTCGGCTCTGGCCGTCAGCCAAAGTAATGTAGGTATTACCGATCGTCCTCAGTTGGCCGCAATGATGGCGCGTGTCGACCTGAAACCCTTTAACTGATACAGCAGGAGACAAACAATGAAAACGCTGCTGATTTTGGATAAATCACTGGGCCTGGCGAGAAGCCAACTGGTGAAGAACCTACTCGGCGCTGCCGCTGCGAAAGCAGGGGTGACGTTTACAGAACACGCTAACGACGCTGAACTGGCGATCGTTCTGGGTGCATCCGCCGCGGCGGACAGCGCACTGAATGGCAAGCAGGTTTATGTCGGTGATATCGAACTGGCTGCTTCACAGCCGGAAGCCTTTTTAGCGAAAGCGCAGGCTGAAGCAACAGCGTACCAAGCTGTCGCGTCAGCTTCCGTTCAGCAACCCGCGGCTGCCAAGCGCATTGTGGCGATAACGGCGTGCCCGACTGGCGTCGCGCACACGTTTATGGCAGCAGAAGCGATTGAAAGCGAAGCAAAAAAACGCGGCTGGTGGGTTAAGGTTGAAACACGTGGCTCCGTTGGCGCGGGCAATGCGATTACTCCAGAAGAAGTGGAACAGGCCGATCTGGTGATCGTCGCTGCGGATATTGAAGTCGATCTGGCGAAGTTTGCTGGTAAGAAGATGTATCGCACCTCGACTGGGCTGGCATTGAAGAAGACGGCGCAGGAGTTAGACAAGGCGCAGGCTGAGGCCAAAGTGTATCAGCCATCTGGACAATCCAGCGCGGCAAGCACGAGCGAGTCTGGTCAGAAAGGCGGAGCAGGCCCATATCGTCACCTGTTGACCGGCGTGTCTTACATGCTGCCGATGGTGGTAGCGGGTGGTTTGTGTATCGCACTGTCGTTTGTCTTTGGTATTGAAGCCTTTAAACAGGAAGGTACTCTGGCTGCTGCGCTGATGAAGATCGGCGGTGGTTCTGCCTTTGCGCTAATGGTGCCGGTGCTCGCGGGCTATATCGCTTTCTCCATTGCGGATCGTCCGGGTTTAACGCCGGGTCTGGTTGGCGGGATGTTGGCGGTAAGTACAGGGGCGGGCTTCCTTGGCGGGATTATCGCTGGTTTCCTGGCAGGTTATATTGCCAGAGCGATCAACAATAAACTGATTCTGCCGCAAAGTTTGACTGCGCTAAAACCGATCTTGATCATTCCGCTAGTTGCTACGTTGATCACTGGTCTTATCATGATTTACGTCGTCGGTACGCCGGTTGCGAAAATCCTGACTGGCCTGACAGGTTGGCTGCAATCCATGGGCACGGCGAATGCGGTGATTCTGGGGGCGATTCTGGGCGCGATGATGTGTACGGATATGGGCGGACCAGTTAACAAAGTTGCCTACGTATTCGGCACGACCTTGCTCAGTAGCCAGATTTACGCACCGATGGCCGCCGTCATGGCTGCGGGTATGGTGCCACCGTTGGCGATGGGTCTGGCAACCGTGCTGGCAAGCAAGAAATTTAACCCGACCGAGCGTGAAGGGGGCAAAGCAGCATTTGTGCTGGGCCTGTGCTTTATTTCCGAAGGGGCGATTCCTTACGCCGCGCGTGATCCAATGCGCGTTCTGCCTTGCTGTATCATTGGTGGGGCACTGACCGGTGCACTGTCTATGGCTGTGGGCGCTAAGTTAATGGCACCACACGGTGGTCTGTTCGTACTGTTGATTCCTGGTGCGATTACCCCGGTCATCGGCTATCTGTTAGCGATCATTGCGGGAACGGCGGTAGCTGGCGTGCTGTACGCCTTGCTGAAGCGCTCTGATGAACAACTGGCGAAAGCCGCGTAAGTCTGATTATCGTTATAAATTTCACGATGCAGGCGGGGCGGGAAAGTTAACCGTCATGCCTACAAATTGAAGAAAGCGTAATGCCATACCACAAGGATGTGGATGAGATAGCGCCAGTTGGTATTCACCAATTGGCGCTTTTTTTATGGGCTCTACCCCAGACGCAAGAAAAGCGATCCGAGGAACTGAAACGGGGGAATGGGATAGAAGAGTAAAGCGTTTGCGCCATGGACAAAAGCGTCAGGAACGCTTTTGAACGTCGCTTGCGACGGCCCGGTAGGGTGAATCATCAGGGATGAGATTCATATCTGCGCAATCCGAGCGTACAAGGATGTATTCACAGCGTCTTTACGATCTACCCATTATCCCCGTCCAGCACACTCTACTAGTAACGTTAAAAACACACCTGCGCTTGGGATAAAAACTAATTAGCATAGGGCTTCGGATTTGAGCCAGGCGATTTCGTCGGCCCAGATGTCGGGATTGACCGTTTCCAGAATCATCGGTATACCGTTAAAGCGTGGATCTTTCATAATGTAGCTGAAAGCGGTTTTGCCGATGTTGCCTTCTCCTAGGCTGTGGTGTCGGTCAACCCGGCTGCCGAACGCGCTTTTCGCATCATTCAAATGCATTCCGCGTAGATAGCGGAACCCAACAATGCGATCGAACTCAGCAAAGGTTGCTTCACAATCCGCTTCTGTTCGCAGATCGTAACCGCCAGCGAAAGCGTGGCAGGTATCTATACAGACGCCAACACGGCTTTTATCTTCCACGCCATCAATGATGGCCGCCAGATGTTCAAAGCGAAAACCCAGGTTGCTGCCTTGTCCGGCCGTATTTTCAATCACTGCGGTAACGCCAGTTGTTTCCGCCAGTGCGATGTTAATGGATTCGGCAATACGTGCCAGACAGTCCGCTTCCTCGATCTGTTTCAGGTGGCTACCGGGGTGAAAGTTCAGCAGGCTCAGCCCAAGCTGCTGGCAGCGGAACATTTCATCAATAAACGCGATGCGAGATTTCTCTAGCGCTTCGCCGTCCGGATGACCCAGATTAATCAAATAGCTGTCGTGGGGCAGAATCTGTGCCGACGTATAGGCGTACTGTTCACACGCGGCTTTAAAACGGTCAATGACCTCTGCACTGAGTGCAGCAGCCTGCCATTGACGCTGATTCTTGGTAAATAAAGCGAAAGCGGTCGCCTTTATCTCATGCGCGCGAATCACGGCCTGATCGACACCGCCTGCTGCGCTAACGTGCGCTCCGATGTATTTCATGTTGGTCTCCTCGATAACGAAGACATTATGGCACCGCCATATGGGTTAATGAGACGTTAATGGATAAATAATTTATCGTTAGCTGAATAAATGCTCGAAGAACAGGTTGATTCCCGCGCCACCGATCACCAGCCAGATAAATAGAATAAGTGCCAGCAGCAGAGGTTTTGCTCCTGCCTGACGGATGGCACTGAATCGGGTAGTCAGGCCGAGTGCAACCATCGCCATCGTCAGTAGCACATTATCAAGTTGAACTAACTGGGTGACGAGTGTCGGAGAAAGTAGCGGGAAAGAATTGAAAGCGGCGACGGCAATGAATCCTACGGCAAACCACGGGAACATCAGTGGAACAGTGTCTTCCGTATCAGTTTTTTGCGTCGTTTTTTTCAGAAAGAATCCGAGTATGAGAAGGAAAGGGGCCAGCATCATTACGCGCAGCATTTTGCTAATAACGGCGATGTTTTCCGTCGCGCCATCGACGGCATGTCCAGCGGCAACGACCTGAGCAACTTCATGTATCGTTGAGCCAAAATACAGGCCGACGATCTGCGGTGTGACCTCAATCCAGTGATGTTCGAGATTGAGCTGATAGATCCACGGATACAAAAACATGGCCGTCGTACCGAAGATCACCACGGTGGAAACCGCGACAGCAATGGTATTGCCAGAGGCTTTGACAACAGGTGCTGTTGCCATTATCGCCGCCGCACCGCAGATGCTGCTGCCAGCACCAATGAGAATCACCGTCTCATTGTCGAGCTTCAACCAGCGCTTGCCAATCCAACAGGCGAACAAAAACGTCAGTGTGACGACGGTAAGATCGACGGCGATACCGGTAAAGCCAACGGCAGCAACTTGCTGAAAGCTGAGCCGAAACCCATAAAGTATGATGCCCCAGCGGAGTAAATGCTGCTTAGCCCACTGTACGCCGGGATCGCACAGAGGATGAATTCGCGGATAAACGCTATTCCCCAGCACGATCCCGATCAGGATCGCTAATGTCAGTGAGCCGGGTCCCCAGTGGGCGATTTTCGGAATATTTGCCAGCCAGAGAAGTGAAAAAGTTATTAAACTTACTAACAACAGGCCAGGTAATCGCGCTTTTGCTCCATTGTGGGGTGCTATCGCTTGTAATGTCGCAGGAAGAGCCATGGGTTTGGTGCCTATTCTGACCGTACCGAATTGAGAAGCCAGCTTATAATCCATGAGATTAAAAGAGAAATTGATTATATATTTATAACCTATAAGTATTTCAGATAAAGAGCGCACTATGCATATCACGTTACGTCAACTGGAAGTCTTTGCCGAAGTCCTGAAAAGTGGTTCAACGACACAGGCCTCCGTTGTGCTTTCACTTTCCCAATCGGCAGTCAGCGCCGCTCTGGCGGATTTAGAAGGGCAGTTGGGTGTTCAGCTTTTCGACCGCGTGGGTAAACGTTTGGTTGTTAATGAGCATGGCCGTCTGCTGTATCCCAAGGCGCTGGCATTGCTTGAACAGTCGATAGAAATTGAGCAGCTTTTCCGGCGTGATAATGGTGCACTGCGTATTTATGCCAGCAGCACTATCGGCAACTATCTATTGCCCGCGATGATTGCCCGCTATCGCCATGACTACCCTGAAATTCCGCTGGAACTCCATGTCGGTAATACGAAAGATGTGATCACCCGCGTGTCTGAATTCAGTGTCGACTTGGGGTTGATCGAAGGGCCTTGCCATCACCCTGATTTGATTACGCAGCCCTGGCTGGAAGATGAATTGGTGGTATTTTGTTCTCCCGAGCATCCGTTCAGTCGAGGGACGGTATCATTAGCGGCGCTGGCGGATGCGCACTGGATCCTGCGTGAACGCGGTTCAGGCACGCGCGAAGTGCTGGATCATCTGCTGCTGACGCACCTGTCGCATTTTCATCTGGTGATGGAGTTAGGTAATTCGGAGGCGATTAAACATGCGGTTCGCCACGGGATTGGTATCAGTTGCCTGTCGCGGCATGTGATTGCTGAACAGCTAGCGTCAGGCGCGCTGGTGGAACTGAAGGTGCCGTTGCCTAAACTTACTCGGACGCTGTATCTGGTACACCACCGCCAGAAACATCTTTCAAATGTGCTGCAGCGTTTCCTGAGTTATTGCTGTGAAACGCCATAGTAAAAATATTTTCTGCTGCTAATAATCGGGCGCGAGTTATTAACCTCTCTTATAACTCGACGATCTTAACTATCCAGTGCAACGCTATTTGCTACAATCCCGCCTCGATTTTTAGCACGAGCACGCAGGATAACAATGGCTCAGCACGATATTCAACAACCTACACAGGGCGCACCGACCCTGCGCCGTGAACTAAAAGCGCGGCATTTAACGATGATCGCCATTGGCGGATCGATAGGAACCGGGTTATTTGTCGCTTCTGGTGCGACGGTTTCACAAGCGGGTCCTGGTGGCGCACTCCTGTCTTATGCCCTGATTGGGCTGATGGTTTACTTCCTGATGACCAGTCTGGGCGAACTGGCTGCGTTCATGCCGGTTTCCGGCTCATTTTCTACCTACGGTTCCCGCTATGTTGAAGAAGGTTTCGGCTTCGCACTGGGCTGGAACTATTGGTACAACTGGGCGGTGACCATTGCGGTCGATCTGGTTGCCGCGCAGCTGGTGATGGGATATTGGTTCCCCGACGTCGCCGGCTGGATCTGGAGTGCCCTGTTCCTGGCGCTGATGTTCCTGCTTAACTACATTTCCGTGAAAGGGTTTGGTGAAGCCGAGTACTGGTTCTCACTGGTTAAAGTGACGACAGTCATTATTTTCATTGCCGTTGGCGTGATGATGATTACGGGCATCCTGAGCGGCGCGGAAAATGCCGGATTCCACAACTGGCAGATCGGCGATGCACCGTTTGCTGGGGGCTTTTCCGCGATGATTGGGGTCGCGATGATCGTCGGTTTCTCTTTTCAGGGAACCGAACTGATCGGCGTGGCTGCAGGCGAGTCTCAGGATCCGGGTAAAAACATACCCCGCGCGATTCGTCAGGTTTTCTGGCGCATCCTGTTGTTTTACATCTTCGCGATCCTGATTATCAGCTTAATCATTCCCTATACCGACCCGAACCTGCTGCGTAATGATGTAAAAGACATTACGGTGAGTCCGTTCACGCTGGTGTTTGAGAATGCAGGTCTGCTGTCTGCCGCTGCAGTCATGAATGCGGTCATCCTTACGGCGGTGCTGTCGGCGGGTAACTCCGGGATGTACGCCTCGACGCGTATGTTGTTTACGCTGGCATCGGAAGGTAAAGCGCCGCGTATTTTCGCTAAGCTGTCAAAAGGGGGCGTACCGCGTAATGCGCTGTATGCAACAACCGTGGTGGCGGCGTTATGCTTCCTGTCTTCTCTGTACGGTAACCAAACGGTTTATCTGTGGCTGCTGAATACCTCGGGTATGACCGGCTTTATTGCCTGGCTGGGGATTGCGATCAGCCATTACCGTTTCCGTCGCGGCTATGTAATGCAAGGCCACGATCTGAACCGCTTGCCTTATTTATCGCGTTTCTTCCCGCTTGGTCCGATCTTTGCGTTTGTGCTCTGCCTGATTATTACGCTGGGGCAGAATTATCAGGCGTTTCTGCAAGACAACATCGACTGGTATGGCGTCACGGCGACGTATATCGGCATTCCTTTGTTCTTTCTGATTTGGTTCGGCTATAAGCTGTATCGTGGAACGGGTTTCATAAAATATCAGGATATGACGTTCCCGGATCATAAAGATTAGATCGTAAGAATGCAGTAACGGGCGACTCCCTGATGGGCGTCGCCTTTTTTATTACTTTTTTTCTGTTTCATCCTCGCGCTTCACGCTTCCCTTCATGTTGATGTGTTGATTTAAATCAAATTTATTCACCTTGATTTGTCGGGTTATTTTTCATTAACTCGATTTAATAATTGTTTTTTTAATTTAATTATTTGTTTTTAATGAATAAATAACTACGTGGTTTTGATTTTTATTGCGCATGTAAATGATTTTAATTTTCATTTACAATTATTATTTGCTCATTACAATGTGTTAAACAAAAAAACTCAATGTAAATTATTCGTTTTGAGGACACAGACGCATGGCAATAAATATAAGAAAATCGGTGGCATTGGCGCTGGTTACCATGGCAACGACACCCGCTATCGCCGCACAGGACGATACGATGGTCGTGACGGCTTCAGCAATTCAGCAGAGTTTGAAAGATGCCCCAGCAAGTATCTCTGTCATTACCGCTGAAGACTTACAGCGTGACATCGGCAAGTCCGCCACCGATCTGGCAGACGTGCTTGACCAAGTTGCAGGGATATCAAAAGGAATTGGCACCGATGTCAGTTCTGGCATCCAGATAAGGGGTATGCCAGCTGCTTATACATTGCTATTGGTTGATGGAAAACGTGTTGGTTCAAGTAATGGCGTCAAAACGACTCAGCAAAACTATTTTGACGATATTAACTGGATCCCCGTTGAATCCATTGAACGTATTGAAATCGTCCGTGGCCCGATGTCCTCTCTTTATGGCTCCGATGCTATGGGTGGGGTGGTGAATATCATCACCAAAAAGAATACCCAAGATTGGAACGGTTCCTTGACGGTAGGCACCCGCCAGCCGGAAGAATCGAATCGTGGTGATACCACTAGCTACACCGCGACGCTTGGTGGGCCGCTGGGCAATGGTTTTTCCATGCGATTAAATGGCTCATGGAATAAGAGAAACGCCGATCATACTGATACCTCCGCCCTGCGTTTTGGCTCTGGCCTTGAAGGAAAAAAACGCTATAACTATGGCGCTGAACTGACATGGGACATTAATGACAACCATCAAATCAGCGTCGGTGCGATTAAAGGTAAGGAACAAGGGATTCAGGGCACGACGGCATCGGGGAATGTTGTGAATTTGCGTGGTATCAGCGAATTGGAACGTGAAAACTATTCTTTTGATTATCGCGGGCTGTTTGATTTTGGCAGTGCGAAATTCTCCGCGTATCAGAACAAATACGAAAACTTTGCCAGCAATGTGCCTATCGTCTCGAACAACGTAACCATTGGCTCGCAAGATACTAATTTGTGGAATAAAGACCAGATTTTTGAAGGAAGTATCAGCATTCCTTTTGAGCTGCTTTTCACCCAGAACATCACATTTGGTGGGCAGTGGATGAAGGAGGAAATGTATAATCCTCGCTCCCTGGGTTCGACAGCAGGAACGTCAACTTACGGTTCACATTCTGGCCGTGCCATCAGTAAAGGGGCATTTGTTGAAGATCAGATCGATCTGATGGATGACCTGTCTCTGACATTGGGGTTGCGTTACGACGATACTAAGTACGGTAGTCAGACTACCCCTAGATCCTACCTGGTCTATCAAGCCACGGATCATCTCACGTTGAAAGGGGGCTATTCAGAAGGCTTCAAGGCACCGTCAATTCGTCAAGCGAGCTTAGGCTTCATTGAAACGTCGCAAGGCGCAGGTTGTAATGGGTATGCGGATTATACGGGCGGTGGATGCTACACCACGGGGAACGACAATCTGCAACCAGAAACATCAGAGAACTGGGAAATTGGCGCATTATTTGATTATAACAATTGGAATGCTGGGCTGACGTTCTTTGATAGCCGTTTTAAGAACAAGCTAGCTACTGCACCTGTTGGTTATATCGCGGGTGACACCTCCGGACGCTATTGGTTAGAGCGTGTTAACCTCGATTCTGCTCGTACTCAGGGTATTGAAGGGAATCTGGATATTCCTCTGGTTAGCGAACCTGTAAGCCCTTGGCTGAACAAATTAACGCTGCGCAATAGTTTTACGCGCATGATTAAAGCGGAAGACGGCAAAGGTGTGATGCTGGTGACAACACCTAAATTGACCACGTATTCCTCTCTGGATTGGGCGGTTGATGAGAAGTTGAGTTTTGCGTTATCTGCGCATTATTACGGTAAAATGCTGGGGCTTAACAGCGCTGCGGATCAGGCGTCGCGTAGCTCGACAGCGACTGCCAGAATCCGTAATTCCTACTTCATTTATGGTTTGTCCGGCCAGTACCGTGCGACTAAGAACCTGAAATTTAACGCTGGAGTGGATAACTTGTTTGATAAAGACCCAGTGTCAGCAAGCCCGTCAGGTAACGCAACGAGTGGTAATAATTATTATGTCCCAGGAAGGACATTCTATGCGTCTATGACGGCATCGTTCTAAGTTGAAACACGGTTAAACCTGTCAGTTCTTCCTTGCCGGCCAGTTGGCCGGCATTGTTTGTTAGGGCTGATATTCCTGCAATAAACTCCGTAATACATCGACAAAACCAACTGTCTATGACGCGTTTTACCGAGTCTCTGTTCTACACTACCTCTTTCTAAGCACCCTGACCTTATATCCATCAATATATATCGATACGACTCGATTTATTTTTTGTGATATTTCTGAATATTGACGATAACAATGTCGATGAATGAAATTCATTATATTAGGTATTGTTAATTGCTTTAATGCTGACTACGCTTCAGGTTACGGAGTGATGGATTTCCGATGAGGCAGGAAGTGTAACGTTATTAATACGTTCGTTGTCTTGTGTCATACAGAGAATTTAATGCATTATTTTTGTATGAGAATACCTGTCGTGATTGCCGACTGCGGAACCCTTGATATCTGCAATCGGAGATCAGTGTATGAATAGCAACCAGGGCGCGATGATGTTAAAAATTACCTTTTTGGATAAGGGCTCACTGCCTGAAACCATTTTCCTGAAAAAGACAAGTTTTAGGCGTCCACAATGTCGCCATGAATGGATTGAATATAGCTATACTTCACCCGATCAAGTTATCGCCCGAGCAAAAGACACCCACGTTATCATCACAAATAAAACGCTATTAACGCGAGAGACCTTAGCCGCGCTGCCTGCGCTGAAGTTGATTGCCGTGACGGCAACAGGAACCGACAATATCGATCTTGCGGCGGCTAAAGAACTGGGGATCACGGTCAAAAACGTACCGGGCTACTCGACGCAAGCTGTGTCCGAGCACGTTATTGCCATGATGTTCGCGTTGAAGCACAGCCTTATGGCATGGTATCGCGATCAGTTGGGCGATCGCTGGGCCAGCCAGTCGCAATTTTCTTACTTTGATCATCCGGTCAAGGATATCGCAGGCGCTACGCTGGGCATCATCGGTGCAGGTACGATTGGACGGGAAGTTGCGCGTCTGGCTCAGGCGCTGGGGATGAAGGTGATTTTTGCCGAACACCGAGGGGTATCACAGTGTCGTGCTGGATATCTGCCGTTTGAGGAGGTTCTGCGGCTGGCGGATGTGATTTCGCTCAACTGCCCGCTAAATGCGAGCACGCAGCATTTGATTAATTCAGAGACGCTCGCGTTGTGTAAGCCAACCGCGTTTATTATTAACACCGCTAGAGGCGGGCTGATTGACGAGAACGCGCTGGCAGCTGCATTGCACCAGCGTGGTATTGCTGGCGCAGCGCTAGACTGCCTGACGCAGGAGCCGCCGGAAAAAGACAATCCGCTGATGGTCGCGGCGAAAACCCTGCCTAATCTTCTGATTACTCCGCATATCTCCTGGACGTCCGCCTCATCGCTGCAATTGTTGATGGAAAAGACGGTTGAAAATATTGATGAGTATGTTCAGCAGAACGGACATAAATAATAAGGTGTAATTTGATTTCGCCGGGTATAGGGGAATATTGCCCGGCAGCGAAAGTATGATATTCATCAATTTTAATTCATTACTAAAATTGAACGTTTCATCAGGTTGAGCCTTTCACTATCGATGGTCTGCGTCATTCTCACTATATCTACCGTGAATAAAAGTGTTTCAGGTCATATGCAAAGCCAACGTATTCTCATTTGTGATTATTCCGATTCATCTCTTTGTTGTGTGAGGGAGTATTTATTTATTAATAATAACGTCAGGAAATAATAGAGCGAATGCAGTGATAGTTATTGGTGGCACAAAACGATTTAATCAGGGACGGCGTGGATGGGGGGGAATCCGCCCCGAATTCGGATGAATGGGGCGGAAGTGAGACGTGTCAGCGTTTCTGGATATACGTCATTGCTAGGGCGAGCGCCAGAACCAGACCTTTTATGATATCCATGGCGTAATAAGGCACGGAGAGCATCACCAGGCCATTCTGCAATACGCCAAGAATGACGGCACCGAGCAGTGTACCCAGTGCGTTTGGTTTTCCGGATCCCGCTAGCGAGAAACCGATGTAGGCTGCGGCAACGGCATCCATTAAATAGCCGCCCCCAGCATTGACCTGTGAGGAGCCAATGCGTGATGCGAGTAAGATGCCACCCAGCGCCGCGAGTAAGGAAGAGAATACATACGCCTGTACTCGATAACGCGCGGTGCGAATGCCCGCCAGTCGAGCGGCTTCCGGGTTGCCACCGATGGCATACATCCGGCGGCCGTGCTTGGTAAGTGACAGATACAGCTGCACCAGCACCGTTACCGCCAGCATGATGACAACAATCACTGGCACCTGGCCCAATGTGGCAAAGAACTCAGGAATAACACCTTCCGCCATTTCGCCGCTGGGCAACACCATGTTTTGCGTGATGGAACCGCCATAGCTGTACGTCATCGCCACGCCCTGAATAACGAACAGACTGGCGAGCGTTGCGAGCATGTCAGGAATCTTCAGCACGACGATGAGAAAAGCGTTGAATAGCCCGACCAGCGTACACAGCAGGAGCGTCAGGACAATTGCGCCGGTGGTGCCGAATCCATGCCAGACAAAAAGGGAAATAACCAGTGCATTGGCCAACGAGGCTGTTGATCCTACGGAAAGGTCAAATCCGCCTACGGACAGTGAAATGGAGACGCCAATCGCAATCACCGTGACGATGGCGATAGAGCGCAAAATATTGATGATGTTATAGGGGTCGAGAAAATTTTCCGACGCGAGTCCAAAGAGTGCAATCAGCGCGACGACGGTAATCAGCATGCCCCACTTATAGAGAAACTCGAAAACGTGGTGACGGAAGGGGATCGCCCCGTTAGATGAAAGTGGGTGACTCACGCGGGAGTTCCTCCAGTTGAATATAAAAGTAGGGTTTCTTCGTCAATCTCAGCAGCGTTCAGCTCTGCGACAATCCGGCCATCCCATAGCACGCAGATGCGATCGCAAAGCCCGACAAGTTCGGAGAACTCGCCCGACGCATAGATGATGCCTTTGCCTTGTCGGGCGAGGCCGTCAATCAGCGTGAACAGATCCTGCTTGGCCTTGATATCGACGCCTTTGGTGGGTTCATCAAAAATCAGAACATGTGCTTCACTGCGTAGCCACTTGCCGATGGCCACTTTTTGTTGATTCCCACCCGACAGACGTGCGAGCTTTTGCGCTGGGCCGGTGGTGCGAACGGCAAGCCGCTCAACAATCTGTTTCGCCCAGCGCAATGCCTTGCCACGGCTGAATACACTCCAACGGGAAAAGCTGTCGGTGGCGGTGATGCTGAGATTCATGGTGACAGATTCATCAATAAAAATGCCTTCCTTGCGCCGCTCTTCAGGCACTAGCGCCAGACCTTGCTCGACGGATTGGTGAGGCGAATGCGGTTGCCAGGGTTTGCCGCGATATTCTCCCTGCGCGATCTGGCAAGGTTCTGCGCCGAACAGCGCTTTGCACAACTCGGTTTTACCCGCACCGGCCAGCCCGGCAATGCCCAGAATTTCCCCTTTGCGTAGCGTGAGCGAGATATTGTGCAGCAGCGTCTCGTCGTGTAAACCGGTGACCTGAAGCAGCGTCTCTTCTGAAGGTGCGGTACGGCGTGGTGGGAAGATATCGTCAAGCCGATGCCCCAGCATTCTCTCTACAATCTCTTCGCCGCTTAGCCCCTGCATCGCGCCGCTGCTGACAAACTCGCCGTCACGTAAAACGGTCAACGTATCGCAGATTTCACTCAGTTCATGAATACGGTGGGAAATAAACACGATCCCGATGCCATCGGCCTGTAAGCGACGAACCACTTGAAAGAGACGCGCGCTTTCAGCCTGATCCAGCGGGGCGGTGGGTTCATCTAAAATCAGGAAGCGACACTCGTGGGATAGTGCGCGGGCGAGCAGGATTTGCTGTTTCTCAGCTAACGAGCAGGTATCCAGACGTTGCCGAACATTAAGGTGAACGCCGAGCTGGTCAAGCAGTGCCTGTGCTTGACGGTATATCTGCGGCCAACTCAGTAGATGTCCATCCTGCGCCAGCGTATCCAACATAATGTTTTCCGCCACGGACAGCGTGGGAACCAGCGCGACATCGACTTCCTGTTGCACCAGATGAATGCCGTACCGCTTGGCATCGCGTGGCGAATGGACATCGACCTGCTTGCCATTAATCAGAATATCGCCCTGATAGTGATCGTAAGCACCCGACAGGATCGTCATCAGCGTGGATTTACCTGCGCCGTTTGCGCCAGTCAGAGCATGAATCGAACCACCTTCCAGTGTGAAATTAACCTGCTTGAGGGCGTGGAAACCAGAAAAGGAGATGGAAATGTTGTGCATTTCCAGTCGGCTTTGGGAGGTAGCGGTCATGGTCGGTGATGCTCTTGGCGGTCAAGGTCATGAAATAACGGAAAAGAAAGGTAGCATACATCCCAGAGAATTTAATACAGCTTCACGTGTTTGAGAGTCGTAGGCTATGAACGAAAAGGCATAAATTAAATAAAAAAGTTCTTAATCAGCCGCAGGCAAGTGAATAAGATGGGATTATCAACACGGTAACGCAACAGATTCAACTACCAGGCAAACATAAGATAAGAGCCGTGCTCAAGATGAAAGGCGGCGAGGAATATTCAAACATGCACACAACGACAGTTCGCGTACAGGTTGGCCCTGCCAACTATTTTTCCTTCCCCGGCGCTATCGATAAGTTGCTGGAGTTTTACCCGCCAGAGGTGCTGAAAAACGCGCTGTGGATTTACGGTGAGCGGGCGATCGCCGCGGCTCGGCCCTATTTACCAACCGAATTCGAGGCACCTTCAGCCCGACGCGTTCAGTTTAGTGCGCATTGCAGTGAGGGAGAAGTCGCAAAACTGGTGGCGCAAGCGGGCGATGAATGTCAGGTCGTCATTGGGGTCGGCGGTGGGGCCGTGCTGGATACCGCGAAGGTCGCTGCGCGTCATATCGGCGTGCCGCTGGTGGCCATTCCGACTATTGCGGCAACCTGTGCAGCCTGGACGCCGCTGTCTGTCTGGTATAACGATGCTGGACAAGCACTGCGCTTTGAAATTTTCACCGATGCCAACCATCTGGTGTTGGTAGAGCCGCGGGTTATGCTGGCGGCCCCGGTGGAATACCTACTGGCAGGGGTCGGTGATACGCTGGCGAAGTGGTATGAGGCTGTGGTTCTCAGCCCCCAGCCTGAAACGCTGCCTCTTTCTGTGCGTCTGGGCTTACAGACTGCACTGGATATCCGCAATGTCTTGTTGCAACAAAGTGCGTCCGCGTTAGAAGCCGTCAAACGTGGCGAGTTGACGCAGGATTTTCTGGATGTGGTGGATGCGATCATTGCCGGGGGCGGCATGGTCGGCGGGTTGGGTGAGCGATACACTCGCGTGGCGGCGGCGCATGCGGTTCATAACGGTTTAACGGTGTTGCCGCAAACCGAACGCTTTCTGCATGGTACCAAAGTGGCTTATGGCATTCTGGTGCAAAGCGCCTTGTTGGGCGATAGCGAAACATTGCACCAGTTGAAAGCGGCGTTTAAGGTGTTTGGTTTACCTACATCGCTGGCTGAGTTGGATGTGGATATTCACGACCGCGCTGCGCTTCAGGCCGTGATTGCTCGTACTTTGCAAGCGGGGGAATCCATTCATTATCTGCCACTGGCGCTAAATGAAGACGTCTTGCTGGCAGCGTTTAACACCGTTGAGTCGAGCAGGGAATAACTCGTAGGGAAGAGGCGGAGAGAATTCTCCGCCCTTAAAGACTATTCTTTATCTTTAAAAACTACTGTGTTTTCTCGTAGGGGAATGAATTTTTGATATAGCTGGCGTAGTAACGGTACTTCGTTTTGCTTGCCATCAGCTCTTCATAAATCATGCGTGCTACACCGTTGTACAGATAGATGCTTCCGTTCAGTAACTCGACTTCTAACTGACTCTTTTCTGCATCGTATCCGACTGAAAACAACTCTGTTGATGAAACTCGTTTTCTCTGCAAAATTAATCACTCCCAACGTATCAATACCGCATCCTGACGATATACCACCTTTCGAGCCTTCTAGCCATATCGTGTTATATACCCGTAATACTTCAAGCTGCATGTGCGTTGGCTGCGTTCAAATACTCGGCCCGTCGTGGGCCTCGCCCTAAAGGGCCAACGTTTTGCGTTGTTCAAAATGCTAACGCTTGATCCTGCAACTCGAGTTATTTGGGGTATAGCTCGAAATATATCTGTGTTAGATAGCAGCATATCTTTATTAGATCATGAATAATCAGTAAACGCTCACAGAATTTCTGCTCTGTCGCTTATCAGGTGGCCTGTTGTTCGTTGTCGATAAGGGGACATCCCGATCGCACTATTAATCCTGAGCAAGCGCTCGTTGAAATGCGGGCTGGCTTTCTATCCGCTCAATGTATTGCTGAATGTGTGGGTAGCGGCTGAAATCGAGACGCGTTTTCGCCAAAATCAGCGGCACGGCCATTTGGATATCGGCACCGCTTAATGACTCTCCTGCAAACCAATCTTGTTGACTCAGATGCTGTTCGATGAACTGAAGCTGAATAGTCAATCGCGGCACAATAAAGGCATGTTCAATGCTTTGCACAATTTTGCGTGCTATCGGGCGGATGAAAAACGGCATCGGTGCGGATTCTGTTTTCGCCAATACCAGACGCATCACCAGCAACGGCATGAACGAACCTTCAGCAAAATGCAGCCAAAAGCGATAATCCAGCAGCGCTTGCCCGCTCTGTGGGCGAAACCTGCCATTGCCATAAGTCTCAATCAGGTATTCCACAATGGCTCCGGATTCGGCAATGGTCAATTCGCCATCGGTAATCACTGGCGATTTCCCTAGCGGGTGAATCTGCTTGAGTGATGCTGGAGCGCTAAACGTTTTGGGGTCACGCGCGTAACGAATGATTTCATAGTCAACGCCTAGCTCTTCCAACAGCCAGGTCGCGCGAGTTGAACGGGATTTCTCGAGGTGATGAACGTGTATCATCCGTTGCTCCTTTTTGTTTGTCTTGGTTCCGGTAATGGGGGCGGGGCAGGTGTGTAATCGAATATTTTAATGCGACTGCGTTCTAACAGGAAAGAGAAACAGCGCTCAGGGCGTACCTGAGCGCTGTTCTCAACGAGATAAGCATAGCACCATAATTCGAACAACTATCGTGCGGACAACGCTTCTTCAAACAAATACTGAGCGTGGAAGCGCAGGTGATCTTCGATGAAACTGGCGATGAAGAAATAGCTGTGATCATAGCCGGACTGTGTCCGTAGTGTCAGCGGCCACGCATACTGGCTTGCCAATTCTTCCAGTTTTGCGGGTTGTAACTGGTCGGGGAGAAACTGATCGCAATCGCCCTGATCGACCAATATTGGCAGTTTCTTCTGACTATTTGCCAGCAAATGGCAACTGTCATACTGCAACCACTGTGTTTCATCCTCGCCGAGGTAAGCGGTCAGCGCCTTACGCCCCCACGGAACCTGGCTTGGGTTAACGATCGGTGCGAACGCCGATGCAGACAAGAATTGCTCTGGGTTACGTAGCGCCAGCATCAGCGCACCGTGGCCGCCCATCGAATGTCCACTGATGGACTGGCGGTTATTCACGTTAAAATGCTGCTGGATCAGCGCTGGCAATTCCGTGCTGATGTAGTCATACATCCGATAGTGTGCCGCCCAAGGAGCCTGAGTGGCATTCACATAGAATCCCGCCCCCTGTCCCAGATCGTACCCAGCATCATCCGCGATGCCATCGCCGCGTGGGCTGGTGTCCGGCATCACCAGAACCAGACCCAGCTCGGAGGCAACGCGCTGTGCGCCTGCTTTCGTCGTAAAGTTTTCGTCGTTACAGGTTAACCCAGACAGCCAGTAAAGCACGGGCGGTGGGGTGTCATCCTGTGTCGGTGGCAGATAAATGCTGAACGTCATGGCGGTGTTCAGCGTTTCTGACACATGGCGATAGCGCTGTTGCCAGCCGCCAAACATACGGTGTTCTTCCAGCAGTTCCAGTGATGAGTTCATCGCTGTACAGCCTCCTTTTTATTCCTGACAGTGGCTCAATTAACCGAAATGAATCACAGAGCGAATCGATTTGCCTTCGTGCATTAAATCGAATGCGGTGTTGATGTCGTCCAGCCCCATGGTGTGGGTGATGAAGTCATTCAGCGGGAATTCGCCTTTCAGGTAACGATCGACAATGCCCGGCAGTTCGCTACGGCCTTTCACGCCGCCGAAAGCAGAACCGCGCCATACGCGACCGGTTACCAGTTGGAATGGACGTGTTGCGATTTCTTCGCCTGCACCTGCCACACCGATGATGATGGATTCACCCCAGCCTTTATGGCAACACTCTAGTGCGGAACGCATGACGTTAACGTTACCGATACACTCGAAGGAGAAGTCCACGCCGCCATCGGTCAATTCAACAATGACGTCCTGAATAGGCTTATCGTAATCTTTCGGGTTAAGCAGATCGGTGGCACCCAGTTTACGTGCCAGATCGAATTTGCTGGTGTTGAGATCGATACCAATGATGCGACCTGCACCAGCCATTTGCGCGCCGATAATCGCCGACAAGCCAATGCCGCCGAGGCCAAAAATAGCAACCGTATCGCCTGCTTTAACTTTTGCGGTATTCAGCACGGCACCCATACCGGTGGTGACGCCACAACCCAGTAGGCAGACTTCTTCCAGTGGCGCTTCTTTATTCACTTTCGCCAGTGAAATTTCAGGCACGACAGTGTGCTCGGCGAAGGTGGAGGTTCCCATGTAGTGGAAAATCGGCTGACCATTTTTAGAGAAACGGGTGGTGCCGTCTGGCATCAAGCCTTTTCCCTGCGTGGAGCGAATAGCCTGACACAGGTTTGTTTTGCCGGATCGACAGAATTTACATTCGCCACATTCCGGGGTGTAAAGCGGAATGACGTGGTCGCCAACGGCAACGCTGGTCACGCCTTCGCCAATCGCTTCCACAATCCCGCCGCCTTCATGGCCGAGAATTGCTGGGAATACACCCTCAGGATCTTTACCTGACAGCGTATAGGCATCCGTGTGGCATACGCCAGTGGCGACGATGCGTACCAGTACTTCACCTTTCTGAGGTGGCATTAGATCCACTTCTTCAACCGACAGAGGTTGGTTTGGACCCCAGGCGATGGCGGCGCGGGTTTTAATCATTTGCATGGTGGTGGCTCCTAATGGCATACCGTTATGGATTGTAAGTTGACTGATAGGACGTCGATGTTCATCACTATGTCGTCTCTATTAAATGGTGCTTTGCTGAAAATAAATGTTCATTCCGACTGAGCGGATTGCTCAATAATGAGCTTTTTAAGCGCCTCGACATTCGGGCCGAAAGCGTCGCGCCGCCATACCAGCCAGGTTGATGCGGTTGCGATATCGGGTGGTAATTCATGTACCTGAACGCGTGCGCTTGCGGACAGTGATTCGAGGACGGCATAGGGCAGCATAGCCAGTCCAGCACCGCTGGCTACACAGGCAAGCATGGCGTGATATGAGTGGATTTCCATGATGGTGCCGGGCACCACGCCATCCTGGCGGAACCAGTTTTCTAAGCGTTTTCTGTAGGAACAGCTGGGGCGAAAGGCAAACAGCGTATCGTGACTGGCATCTCGTGCATGGGTAATCGGCGAGTGCGAAGGATCGGATATCAGCACTAATCGTTCCGCAAAACATGAACAACCATTCAGTTCATCGTACACGACGGGGCCATCGACTAACGCCGCTGCCAACGTTCCTGCCCGAACGCGCTCAATGATTTCCCCTGATGTACCGGTATTCAGGGACAGAGAGACATTAGGGTAGCGCTGATGGTAAGCCGCTAATAGCGTGGGCAAGCGGGTTGCCGCCGTACTTTCCATCGAGCCTAACGAGAAATTACCTGCGGGTTCACCCGTGCGCGTCATGCTGATCGCTTCCTCACTGAGCGCCAAAATGCGCTGTGCATAGCACAAAAAATTGTGCCCGATCGGCGATAAACGCAGGCGCTGTTTCTCCCGAATAAATAGGTCGGTGCCTAGTTCCAGCTCTAGCTGGCGTAACCGCGTTGTCAGATTTGAGGGCACCCGATGAAGCTGTTCAGCGGCGCGTGCGACGGATCCCGTTTCGGCGACGAGACAGAACATGCGGAGTTGGGTCAAATCCATAGCTTTCTCTTTTTGTAATGAACTGATGTTTGATTATTCACTTTTTGTGAAGTGTAGCGGCAAGCTGTGCATTTCGCAACTGGTGTGGAACACGCAGATAGCGAACGCAACCTAAATCTGGCGCGTTGAAACA
This sequence comes from Pectobacterium peruviense, assembly GCF_002847345.1. Lineage (GTDB taxonomy): Bacteria > Pseudomonadota > Gammaproteobacteria > Enterobacterales > Enterobacteriaceae > Pectobacterium > Pectobacterium peruviense. Next base: position 65,270 of record NZ_LXFV01000002.1, on the reverse strand, counting down.
TGCCTGAATGATGAAAATTACGGGCGTAATTATCATCAAGATTAATATCTGGATTTAGAAAATGTAGAAAGCGATAAAATGATCGCGGCCTGAATTAATAGCACCACAATCAACTATTGCAGCGAATAGGGGCATATTTCCTAGCAGAAGAGACTCGAATGAAAAAATAAGAATAATCACAGAAAAATAAAATCGTATTTCCTCCTGACACAATAGCGAAGGAGGGAAAATAAATAGACAATTAAAATAAACAGTTAAATGTATAAGTAAATAGTTGTAACTGAGCAATAGCCAAAAACTATCGCAATTCTTCATTTTGATCGCATTTGTTGATGCAAGGGCGTAAAGTGCCCGGCTAAAGTGCCGATAATGTTAATGTATGGTAGGAATACCTTATCGTTATTGTAAGGAAGTGTATCTTTTGGTCATTAAAGGAAAATAACTCTAACTAATGAGAGTCTTAGCTCTTCATTAAATGACGTAACACCCGGCGTATTTCCAATTAAAAATGTGCAGCCATCTTGTAGAAAGCGCAGAGGAAAATCGCCAGATAATTTATAGGAGTCTTCTGTGAATTTTTTAAAAAATATCACCATCAGGGCAATGCTTTTAACAATATTGGGGCTGTTTTTGGTTGTATGGGGTGGAGCATCTTTCTTTACCTCTACCTCATTAAGCAGCATGACTAAACTATTGGAGTCCGGCGAAGCTCAGCGTAAAAACGTAGAGATGCTGGTAAAAGGCAATGACCAGTATTTTCGTACGGTTACTCGCTTGTTGCGTTCGATGGATTTTCAGCAAACGGGCGAAACTGCGGAAGCAGAAAAAGTATTTACGTCAGCAACAGCGGCGTTTAAAAACACATCAGATCAACTGGCTGTGTTTAAAGCTGCTGGACATGTCGGCGTCGATAAAGAAACAGCAGACAATATGATCGCGGCGTGGGCACAATTGCTGGATAACGGGTTGACGCCAATGCTGAATGCCGCGCGTGATAATCGTCAGGAGGAGTTTCGTCAGCTTTTCCGCAAAGCGTACCCGCCGCTGAGTGTGGCGTTTGGCGGCAATATGGAAAAATATCAGACTGCGATTATGTCGTCGTCAGAGACGTCAATGGATGAGGTCTACGGCCTGGTTGATTGGAGTAATCGTATTCTGCTGGGCGCGGCGGTTCTTGGGCTGCTTATCCTGCTGTTGACGGATCGCTATCTGGTTCACTATCTGGTCAAACCGTTAAATATGATCAAAGGCTATTTCCAGGTTCTGGCAGCCGGGCAGCTCGGTCACCCGCTTGACGAGTTTGGTCGTAACTGTGCTGGGCAATTGATCCCTTATCTGAAAGAGATGCAGGGAAGTCTGGTTAATACGGTTTCCATCATCCGCGACAGCTCTGCATCGATTCATCAGGGCTCGAGTGAGATCAAAAGTGGCAACAACGATCTGTCCGCACGCACCGAACAGCAGGCAGCCGCACTGGAACAGACTGCTGCCAGTATGGAAGAACTGAGTGCGACGGTGAAACAGAATGCCGATAACGTTCATCAGGCGACGAAGCTAGCGCAGGACGCTTCTGTAGCGGCGAAAAAAGGCGGTGAGGTCACGGCAGATGTAATGGCGACGATGGCGAGTATTACGACAAGCTCGAAGAAAATTGCAGACATCACCAGCGTGATCAACGGTATTGCCTTCCAGACCAATATTCTGGCGCTGAATGCGGCAGTAGAAGCAGCCAGAGCGGGTGAACAAGGTCGCGGCTTTGCGGTCGTTGCAGGTGAAGTCCGTAATCTGGCGCAGCGCAGTGCTCAGGCGGCGAAAGAAATTGAAAGCCTGATTGCGGAATCGGTTCAACGCGTCAACATGGGATCCAATCAGGTCACACAGACTGGCGAAGCGATGGATTCCATCATTTCTGCGATTACTCGTGTGAACGATCTGATGGGTGAAATTGCATCGGCGTCGGATGAACAGAGTCGCGGTATTAGCCAAATTGGTCTTGCTGTTACCGAGATGGATGGCGTTACGCAACAGAACTCCGCGCTGGTTCAGGAATCTGCCGCCGCCGCTGCATCTCTGGAAGATCAGGCTCGTCAGTTGACTGAAGCCGTATCGGTGTTCCAACTGTCGGCCGCAGAGGCACCTCGTCGTCCTCAACAGCATCTGGCGGAGAAAGCGCCAGCAGCGCAGAAACCGATGTTACTCGCGGCCGCTGGCGGTAAGAAAGGCAACGCCAACGACAACTGGGAAACCTTCTGATAATTTCATGACAAACGGCATCGGGACAATGACGGCCGCAAAAATCAGGTAATTCATCGTTAAAAGCACTGGGATGATTTTCTCAGTGCTTTTTTATTTATCGCTGAACATTTATTACTGAACATTGGTGACTGGGGCATCTATTCACTACTGAGTGGGGTTTCTGAGTGTATACGAGCCGGTACGTGTTACTACGCACGGGCAGCACCCGCTGCGTTTGATAACTTGAATCTATTTCAACAATCATGACATACAATCGCTGGATAATCGTTACTCTCTCAACTAGAGTGTTGACGGCGCTAGGGTCTGACCGAGACCGAGCGATAGGCATAGCTACACCTGCAGGAGAATAATAATGTCATCACTAAGTAAAGAAGCCGTTATGGTGCACGAAGCGTTGCTGGCTCGCGGTCTGGAAACGCCGCTGCGCGGGGCGTTGTTGGATCGGGATACGCGTAAGCAACGTATTGCCGAGCATATGACGGAAATTATGAATTTGCTGAGCCTCGATCTGGGCGATGACAGTCTGGCTGAAACACCGACGCGTATCGCCAAAATGTACGTTGATGAAATATTCTCCGGTTTGGACTATGCCAACTTCCCCAAAATCACCATCATTGAAAACAAAATGAAGGTCGATGAAATGGTCACCGTGCGCGATATCACACTGACCAGCACCTGCGAACACCATTTCGTGATGATCGATGGGAAAGCTACGGTGGCGTATATTCCAAAAGATGGCGTCATTGGCCTGTCGAAGCTCAACCGAATCGTTCAGTTTTTCTCTCAGCGCCCTCAGGTGCAGGAGCGCTTAACTCAGCAGATTTTGGTCGCACTGCAAACGCTGTTGGGAACCAACAATGTTGCGGTCTCGATTGATGCGGTGCACTACTGCGTGAAGGCTCGCGGTATTCGTGATGCGACTAGCGCCACGACCACGACATCGCTCGGCGGGTTGTTTAAATCCAGCCAGAACACGCGTCAGGAATTCTTGCGCGCGGTACGTCACCATAATTAAGCCCCTCTTATTGGCGATGATGAAGGAAATACACGTTGTCATCGCCACATTGATCGCCGCTAAATCAGTAAGCATCTTCGCTTTTTCCCCGTCTGTGCATACAATCGCTACTTCGATGCTTTGAAAATGTAATTTGTATGCCTTCTCACACTACACCGTCACCTCAGTTGCCACCCTCGCGGATCGTTGCGCTAGATTTCGCGCGTGGCATCGCTATTTTGGGCATTCTACTGCTGAATATTACGGCGTTTGGTTTACCGCACGCGGCATACCTGAACCCGGCCTGGCAGGGACAAGCGACATTATCTGATGCTTTAACCTGGGCGGCGATGGATCTGATCGCGCAGGCGAAATTCCTGACGCTATTTTCTCTTCTTTTTGGTGCGGGGTTACAGCTTCTACTTTCGCGGGGGAAGCGCTGGGTACATGCACGCCTGTTCTGGTTGATGGTCATCGGGCTGATTCACGCCATTTTTCTGTGGGATGGCGACATTTTGCTCGACTATGCGCTGATTGGGCTGGTGTGCTACGGCATGATTCGCCATGCGGAGAGCAGCCGATTGCTAATGCGTACTGGGGCGGTTCTGTATCTGGTGGGGATCGGCGTGTTGTTTGTGCTGAGCCAGATTCTGAGTCTGCAACCGGGGAGGTTCTGGCTGCCAGGTATGGCGGATGTCACCTATGAGGCTTACTGGCGGGCGTTAGGTGGACCGGTAGCGTGGGGAAATCGCGTTGATCTGCTAACAGAAAGCCTGTTATCACTTGGCGTACAGTACGGCTGGTTACTGGCGGGATCGATGTTGCTAGGCGCAGGGTTGATGCGCAGCGGCTGGTTGAAAGGTGAGTTCAGTACAGCCCATTATCGTAAGGTTGCCCTGTGGCTGATCCCGCTGGGCGTGGCAATTAACAGTATCGGCGTAGTGGGACAGTGGCTGGTGGGCTGGGAGTATCGCTGGAGCGGGCTGTTATTGCAGATCCCACGTGAGTTGAGCTCACCCTTACAGACGATAGGGTATCTTGCGCTGTGCTATGGATTTTGGGCCACGCTGTGTCAGTGGCGCATCACATATTGGATTACAAATATCGGGCGTATGGCGCTAACCAACTATTTGCTGCAAACGCTGATTTGCGTGGCGTTGTTTAACCAGCTTGGCCTGTTTATGGCCTTCAGCCGCCTGCAACTGCTGGCGCTGGTTCCCGCTATCTGGGTCGTCAATCTGGTCTTTTCCCATTACTGGCTACGTTATTTCCGTCAGGGGCCGCTCGAATGGCTGTGGCGTAAACTCACCAATGCGATAGGGAAAGCCGCGTAGAAAAATACGCTACGGAGTGACTTTCTCGTTCTGCGGCGTAGGTTCCGATGCGGTTCTCGTCGGTTGGTAAGGTTTAGTCTGATTCACTGGCGAGGTCAGCACCTGTTCCGGCAGAACGGCAGGGTAGTCTGGTGCATCTTCAGGGATCTTATGTTCTGCTGGAATCGGCACCTGCGGTCCTAAAAAGCGCGGCTCGCGTTTGAGAATATACAGATCGAACAGCGCACCCAGACGAGCACCAAATTCACGAACTCGCACGGTCATCATATTTTTGGGGGAAGGTACGGCGTAACACTGGGCCTGAATACCGAGGTGTAGCGCGATAAATAGCGCACGCTCGCAGTGGAAACGCTGGGTGATGATGGTGAAATCATTGGTATCAAAGACCTTGCGCGTCCTGACGATGGAATCCAGCGTGCGGAACCCCGCGTAGTCGAGCACGATGTCTGAAGGTGGGACACCCGCAGCAATCAAATCACGGCGCATCGTCATCGGTTCATTGTAACTTTGCAGCGCGTTATCGCCGCTTAATAGCAGATAGCTGACTTTACCGCTGTTGTAGGCGTTAATCGTCCCTTGCATACGGAACAGATAATACTGATTGATCACGCCAGTACGGTAGTATTTCGCTGTCCCCAATACGACGCCAACCTGACGTTTCGGCAGGGTCTGAAGCTCATCGTAAATAAAGGGCGCGGTTTTCCAACTGATCCAACGATCGAGGGCAAAAGCAGAGAGCAGCAGCACGCCAATGAGGGCTAACAAACCGAATGTCAGGCGTTTCCACATGCTTATGCCTCGGGTAAGGCTAGTAAATTAATCATGCCTCAAGGCTACTTTACCTGACAGGGGGACGCAAGATGCAGGCGAGGAACGGGCGGTTTGTTGATTGAATTTTCAGCATTCAGCCCGATATGGCATGAAAATAAAACGCCAGCCTTTCGGGCCGAAAAGCTGGCGTGATAAGCGTATTAAACGCGACTACCCCACAGATCGTATTCATCTGCGTGTTCGACTTTCACTTTGACGATGTCACCGACTTTCACGCTAGTTTCGCCGTTCAGATAAACTGCGCCATCAATTTCAGGGGCATCAGCCATACTGCGACCAATTGCGCCTTCTTCGTCGATTTCATCGATCAGCACTAGCACTTCACGGCCAATTTTATCCTGCAAGCGTTGAGTAGAAATCGCCTGTTGAAGCTGCATGAAGCGGTGGAAACGTTCTTCTTTAACCTCTTCCAGCACCTGACCTGGCAATTCATTTGCCGCTGCGCCTTCGACTGGGCTGAATTTGAAACAGCCTACACGGTCAAGTTTGGCTTCTTTCAGGAAGTCGAGCAGCATCTGGAAGTCTTCTTCCGTTTCGCCGGGGAAGCCGACAATAAAGGTCGAACGCAGCGTTAAATCAGGGCAAATCTCGCGCCAGCGCTTAATGCGCTCCAGCGTTCTTTCTACCGCGCCCGGACGCTTCATCAGCTTGAGAATCTTCGGGCTGGCGTGTTGGAGCGGAATGTCCAGATAAGGCAAAATTTTACCTTCTGCCATTAATGGGATCACATCGTCTACGTGCGGGTAAGGGTAGACATAGTGCAGGCGTACCCACACGCCTAGCGATGCCAGTTGCTCACACAGGCTGACCATACTGGTTTTGACCGGTTGGCCGTTCCAAAAGCCAGTGCGCTGCTTCACATCTGCGCCGTACGCCGAGGTATCCTGAGAAATCACCAGCAGCTCTTTTACGCCAGCATCGACCAGACGTTTCGCTTCATCCAGTACTGAACCGATTGGGCGGCTATCCAAATCGCCACGCATAGAAGGGATGATGCAGAACGTACAGCGGTGGTTACAGCCCTCTGAAATTTTCAGATAAGCGTAATGACGCGGCGTGAGTTTCACACCCTGCTCGGGAACCAGACTGGTAAATGGGTTGTGCGTCGGTTTAGGGACATATTGATGTACGTGTGACAGTACTTGCTCGTAGCTGTGCGGACCGGTAATTTCCAGAACCTTGGGGTGCACTTCGCGTATTTGATTTTCTTTGGCACCCAAACAGCCCGTCACGATGACTTTGCCGTTCTCATTCAGCGCTTCGCCGATGGCTTCCAGCGACTCTTGTACGGCGCTGTCAATAAAACCACAGGTATTGACGATCACCAGTTCAGCGTCGTCATAACGTGGTACGACCTGATAACCTTCAGTACGCAGTTCGGTCAGAATCCTCTCGGAGTCGACGAGGTTTTTCGGGCAACCGAGGGAAACAAAGCCGATACGGGGTTGTTGCATATTATTCGCTCACAAAATAAACAGAAAATAAAAACCGGAGGATTCTACACCATAGTTGATTATCCTTATAGTCAGTGGTGTGAAACTCAGCATTTTATCGCTGTGACTAAGATGTTTTGACTGACGGATTTCTTCAATAAATGTAAACCTCGCCCCGTTTTTTTGCACAAACACCGCCTGCCGCCTAAATTTACAGGACTTTTGTTGGATGGAGACAACGCTATGTCCGCTTGCTTGATACCTCGCAATTCTGCTTCACACACCGTGTTACGACGATTTTCTGCTGCGCCACACTGGTTGCTGCTTAGCGCAACGCTGCTGTTTTCCAGCCAACTGTTAGCGGCGGAACCGAAGGTGATAGAATTGCAAGATAAACTGGATCACCCGTGGTCATTAGCGTTTTTGCCGGAAGAACAGGGAATCTTGATCACGGAACGTGCCGGGAATTTACGCTTATGGAAAGCGGGTAGCGCGTTATCAGCTCCCATCGCTGGCGTGCCGAAAGTCTTTGCCAAATCACAGGGGGGGTTATTGGAAGTCGCATTATCACCGGATTTTGCGCAGAATCGGCGTATCTACCTGAGCTTTGCCGAAGAGGGGAGCGATGGCAAAGCGGGAACCGCTGTCGGGTATGGCAAACTTTCTGAAGATAATAAACGGTTAGAGAATTTCACAGTCTTCTTCCGCCAGGAACCCAAGCTGTCGACGGGTAACCATTTTGGCGGCAAGCTGGCCTTTGATCGACAGGGGCATCTGTTTATCGCACTGGGTGAAAACAACGAGCGCCCGACTGCACAGGACCTGGATAAATTACAGGGTAAAATTGTTCGTCTGACGGCAGATGGCAAGGTGCCGTCCGATAACCCGTTTGTTAACACACCTAACGCGCGGCCGGAAATCTGGTCTTATGGGCACCGTAATCCACAGGGATTGGCGATTAACCCTTGGTCTGGCGTGCTGTGGGAAAACGAGCATGGTCCGAAAGGTGGCGATGAGATCAACATTCCCAAAGCGGGCGAAAATTACGGCTGGCCGATTGCAACACATGGCATCAATTATTCCGGGCTGAAAATCCCAGAAGCGAAAGGAAAAGAGATCGCAGGGATGGTGAATCCCGATTTCTACTGGGAAAAATCACCGGGCATCAGTGGAATGGCGTTCTATAACAGCGATCGTTTCCCGCAGTGGAAAAACTCGGTCTTTATCGGGGCGCTTGCAGAGAAGAACCTGATTCGTCTTACGCTTGAGGGTGACAAGGTCGCGTCACAAGAGCGTTTGTTGACCGACCGGGGTGAACGCATCCGCGACGTAAGGCTGGGGCCTGATGGTTACCTCTATTTGCTGACCGATCACGACAATGGCAAATTGTTGAAGGTCGGGCTGGAGTAAAAAATCAGACACCGCGTGGTGTCCTGTTGACAAATCTATTTACGGAACGAGAACGGGGGTAATGGGATAGAAGAGTAAAGCGTTGCGCCAGGGATGGCGCAATCCGAGCTTACAGGGATGTACTTGCAGCGTCTTTACGATCTACCCATTATCACCGCTCTGCATACTTTGTCAGCAAAATCAGGCACCTTGCGGTTCCTGTATTCACTTAAGACAGCGGGATCATGACGTGCTTTTGATAAGCCGGACGCTCGGTTAGCTGCTGATACCAGCGCTCCAGATGAGGATGTGTCTGACGTTCAATCGGCATATTCAGCCAGCCGTAGACAACGCAGCCTAACGGAATATCACCAACGCCAAACCGATCGCCGGATAGCCATTGTTGACGAGCCAGAACCGTATCGACAATACCGAACAGACGTTCGCATTCGGCCATGCCTTTCTGTACCAATGCCATATCGCGTTTTTCCGGCGCGACACGCACCATATTAATGAACACGGGGCCGAAAGAAGCCGCAAGCGAGCTCGTCCAGTCCATCCACTTTTCTGCACCCGCACGTTCGCCCGCATCAGCGAAATACAGCGAATTCTGGCCGTACTGTGCCGCCAGATAACGCACGATAGTGTTGGATTCCCACAGCACCAGCTCATCGTCCTGTAAACAGGGGATGAGGCCATTAGGGTTCATCGCCAGATAATCGGCATCATGGTTACGGCCGAATTGCCCGCCAGCCACAATATGCTGATAAGACAGCGCAAGTTCTTCCGCGCACCACAGGACTTTCTTGACGTTGGTCGAATTGTCACGACCCCAAATCGTTATCATACCTACCTCTTTCTGCATAAAGGATGTTCAGATGTTTGCGACAGTCGATGAGAAATAATGATATGCCTTTTTAGTCTTTATGATTTAACTTGTCATTCTTAATAATGACAGCAAGTTACATTCAGACAGGAAAGTTACACAATGAAATTGACGCATTCTGTTCGCGCCGCTCTGGGCATCACGCTGTTTGCTGCCAGCATGCAACTTGCTATGGCCAGCAGCGATCCGCAGACGATCACGTTTGGCGTGGCACCGGGGCCGTATGGTGACATGGTGAATCTGGCGATTAAACCTGAGTTGGTGAAAAAAGGCTACAAAGTCGTCGTGCGTGAATTCAGTGATTACGTTCAGCCCAATCTGGCACTGGCCAACGGCAGCATTGACGCCAACCTTTTCCAGCATACGCTGTATCTGGAGAAATTTGCCGCCGATAAAGGGTTAAAAATTTCTCCACTGATCGTTGTGCCGACAGCCAGCATGGGCTTCTATTCGAAGAAGGTCACATCACTGGGTGAGCTGAAAAAAGGGGACGTCGTCACGCTCTCTAACGACGCGACCAATCTGGCGCGTGGCCTGCGTTTCCTGCAATCGATGGGGCTGATTACGATTAAGGCCGATATCGATCCAACCAAGGCTTCTGAGAAAGATATTCTTGAAAACCCACGTGGGTTGGTTTTCAAACCGATGGAAGCGGCACAGCTGCCTCGTACGCTGGATAGCGTGACAGCATCGCTGGTTAACGGCAATTTTGCGCTGGCGTCGGGCATGAAACTGTCATCGGCCATCAAGCTGGAAACGCTGGATGAAAATCTGAAGAATATTATTGCTGTGCGTACCGACGATCTCGATAAGCCATTCGTGAAAGACACAAAAGCGATCGTAGAATCGCCGGCCTACGCCGCTGTGATCAACGATCCAGCGTTGATGTATAGCCAGTTCCAGAAACCTGAGTGGATGCAGGCGAAAACGCCAGCGCCTGCCCAGTAAGCATCAAGCTGCACAGAATATCATTTGGCCGGTCTATGACCGGCTTTCTTCTTTTCCGCTCAGGCCAGGAGTTTGCGGATAATGATTCAGTTAGAAGGGGTAAGCGTTGACTTCTCCCAAGGGAAGCAACCATCAAATCTCGCGGTAGACAACGTGTCGCTGCACATTCAGCGCGGAGAGGTTTACGGGATTGTTGGCACCAGCGGCGCGGGGAAAAGTACGCTACTGCGAACCATCAACCTCTTGCAGCGACCGACCTCCGGCCGTGTGCTTGTTAATGGTGTGCTTATCAGCGAATTAGCAGGGCAGCTGCTACGGGAACAGCGGCAAAAAATCGGCATGATCTTTCAGCATTTCAACCTGATGCAGATGCGTACCGTGACAGAAAACGTCGCGTTTAGCCTGAAAGCGGCTGGCAAATCCAATGCGGAAATTGCTCTGCGCGTGCCGGAAATTCTAAATCTGGTCGGGCTATCAGATAAAGCGTCGTCTTATCCGGCACAGCTTAGCGGTGGTCAGAAGCAGCGGGTAGGCATCGCCAGAGCGATTGCCAACGATCCCGAAGTGTTGCTGTGCGATGAGCCGACCTCGGCGCTCGATTTAGAAACGTCAGCGGCCATTCTGACGCTATTGAAAGAGATTAACGAGAAACTGGGTATCACCATCGTGCTGATCTCCCATGAGATGAGCGTGATTAAGGCCATCTGCGATCGGGTCGCGGTGATGACGGGCGGTCGAGTTGTGGAAGAGGGCGATGTTTTCGATATCTTCGCTACACCGCAGCACGCGTTTACTCGCCAACTGGTGTCCCATACGCTGGATCTCGCCTTGCCGCCTCGTTTGCTGGAGGATTTACAGGGCACATTATTGAAGATTCTGTTCGTCGGTGAATCGGCGGAGCAGCCGGTGCTGTCGGACGTGGCGACGCGCTTTGGTGTATCCGTCAACATCCTGCACGGTAAGATTGAATACATCGGTAATCGTGCGTTGGGCATACTCGTGGCGCTATTGACTCATCCATCCGACCCCGAAAAAGTGGCGGAAGCAGTGGAACATATTCAGGTAAGAACGGCGAACGTGGAGGTGCTACATGGCTGATTTATGGAGTGATCTGCTCGCGGCGTTCGGTGAAACGTTCCAGATGGTGGGTATTTCCACGCTGTTTGCTGTGAGCGGTGGTTTACCGCTGGGGTTGCTGATTTACGTTACGGACAGGAATCTGTTCTGGCAAAACCGCGCCGTTTATCTGTTTGGCACCGTGTTGGTGAACATCATCCGTTCTATTCCTTTCGTTATTCTGCTGGTGTTGCTGCTGCCGCTTACGCAGATTCTGTTGGGCAATACCATTGGACCTGTGGCGGCAGCAGTGCCGATGTCTGTCGCAGCGATTGCGTTTTATGCCCGTCTGGTGGATAGCGCACTGCGTGAGATCGATCCCGGCATTGTGGAAGCGGCCGAAGCTTTTGGTGCCAGTCCGATGCGCATTATCGGCACGGTGCTGTTGCCAGAGGCGAAAGCAGGGCTATTGCGTGGCCTGACGATTACGCTGGTGAGCCTCATCGGCTATTCGGCGATGGCGGGCATTGTCGGCGGCGGTGGCGTGGGCGACTTGGCGATTCGCTTCGGTTATTACCGTTATGAAACCGAGGTCATGGTGATTACCGTGATTGCGCTGGTTATTTTAGTGCAGGTGGTGCAGACGCTGGGTGACTGGTTGTCGAAACGCGCCGATAAGCGCGAACGGCGCTAGAGGCTAGGCTCAGGCACGAGGGGAGGCTGTACTGCCATGGCTCCTCGTGCCATTCTCTATTTTTTCTGATTGTGGCGTGCTGCTAGCATTTTCAGATATTCCTTATTTCCCCTAAGTCCTTTCTTTATCTGCATTTTTTTAGAGACTTTCATTTCTTTGACTATCTTTACAGAAACGATGGTTTTCATCCCAGAGATGACGCGTTACCTTTGTATGTTACTAAAGTTTTCAAAACATATTGAAAATTAATAATTTTTAACGACTGATGGATATTGCGGCGAACTCATGAAAACAACTCCTTTCCTGACCAAACTCACGTCTTTCTCTATAGGTACGGCATTGCTTGTTGGTTTGGTGCCTCTCACCTATGCGGAACAGTTGCCAGCCGTGCCGCAGATTGACGCCAAAGCCTTTATCCTGATCGATCACGATAGCGGTAAAGTGCTAGCGGAGAGCAACGCCGATGAGCGACTTGATCCTGCCAGCCTGACAAAAATCATGGCGAGTTATGTGATTGGGCAGGCGCTCAAATCCGGTAAAATTCGCCCGACGGATGAAGTCACGGTAGGAAAAGATGCTTGGGCAACGGGCAATCCGGCGCTGCGCGGTTCGTCGCTAATGTTCCTTAAGCCGGGCGATCGCATCCCCGTTTCTGAGTTAAACAAAGGGATTGTCATTCAGTCGGGCAATGATGCCAGCATCGCGCTTGCGGATTACGTTGCGGGCAGCCAGGATGCGTTTGTCAGCCTGATGAACAATTATGCGAAGGCGCTTAACCTGACGAATACGCATTTCCTTACTGTGCACGGCCTCGATGCGCCGGGGCAGTACAGCACCGCGCGCGATATGGCGCTGTTAGGGCAGGCGTTGATTCGCGACGTGCCGGAAGAGTATGCATTGCACAAGGAAAAAGAGTTCACCTTCAACAATATTCGCCAGCCTAACCGCAACCGTCTGCTATGGAGCACGAATCTGAATGTGGACGGCGTGAAAACCGGCCATACCAACGGCGCAGGACACAATTTGGTGGCTTCGGCAACGGAAGGCAATATGCGCCTGATTTCCGTAGTGTTAGGGGCGCAAACGGATGCCATTCGTTTTCGTGAAAGCGAAAAATTGCTCACATGGGGCTTCCGCTTTTTTGAAACGGTAACGCCTATCAAGTCAGATTCCCCTTTTACCACGCAGCGGGTGTGGTTTGGCACTGAGAAAGAGGCGCGGCTTGGCGTCGCACAGGATGCTGCACTGACCATCCCAAAAGGGCAGATGAAGAACCTGAAAGCCAGTTTCACGCTCAATCAGCCGCAGCTTTCTGCACCGTTAACCAAGAATCAGGTTGTTGGCACCATCGATTTCCAACTGGAGGGTAAAAGTATCGGACAGCGTCAACTGGTAGCGATGGATGATATCCCCGAGGCGGGTTTCTTTAGCCGCCTCTGGGATACGGTGATGATGAAGGTACAGCAGTGGTTCGGTGGGCTGTTCGGTTAAGCCTCTATTCTATTAACGCTATCAATCACGCTGACTATAGAACAGATGCTACTTCCCCGGATGGATTAACTGAATGCCGTTGTTGGAGAAGTAGCGTAGGTAAGGTTCGCTCGGGGCGCCGTCGGAAATCACCGTATCAAACAGCGTCATCGGGCCGATACAGGCGCGTTTTATCTGACCGAATTTGCTGTTGTCTGCCACAATAATGATGCGCTGTGCGGTTGCCATCGCGCGTTGCTTCATGCCTAGTTCGGCAAAATTAAAGCAGGTTGCACCTGCGTTAAGTTCGATACCTGCCGCAGAGATAAAAGCTTTATTCGGGCAAACGTTGTCCAGCTCGCAGCGTTGGTTGAGCGGGGTAAAGATCGCGTTATCTGGATGGTATTCCCCGCCGCATAAAATCACTCTGCATGCCTTTTTCTCCTGTAACGCCAAAAAGGTGTTCAGGGAATAGCAAATCGCGGTAAAAGACAGCTCATCAGGAATGGCATCGATGATGAAAGGAATAGTTGTGCCACAGTCGAAAAAAACGGTATCGTTTGCTTCCACCAGATAGGCGGCAGCGGTACCGATAGCCTGCTTTTCTCTTACGTGTTTGGTCTGCTGGTCGGAGACAAAATAGTTTGTGACACCGTTATTCTTCAGATCGCTAACGACGTAGCCGCCGAGCAGCATAACGCTGGTGGAATCTGCATTCAGATCGCGGCGCACGGTCATCTCGGACACACCGAGTAGCTGTGCGGCGTCCTTAAGATGGAGTTTATCGGTTTTCTTTAATGCCTGAGCCAGTCTGCCGATTCGTTCGTCGCGCCGCGTTTCCATAAAATTCCCTGCGAGTAAGCTATTTTTTGTTGTTAGTAGTTTCCTGCTGCGGCTGCGTCACCTGAAACGATAGCAACGCCTGAACTGGTGCCAATACGCGTGGCGCCTGCTTCAATCATACGTTGTGCCGTTTCGCGATCGCGAACCGCGCCGGAGGCTTTTACACCCATCTCGTTGCCGACGGTATTGCGCATCAGTCGAACGTGTTCTTCGCGTGCGCCGCCGGTGCTGAAACCGGTAGATGTTTTAACGAACGCGACATCCAACTGACTACACATTTCACACACCAGCACAATCTGGTCGTCATCAAGCAGACAGGTTTCCAATATTACCTTCAACGGTATAGCGGCGCAAACCTCACGCACGGCCTGGATATCCGCTTTGACGGCGTCAATCTTCCCGCTTTTCAGCCAGCCGACGTTAATCACCATATCGATTTCCTGGGCGCCAGCATCAATCGCCGCTTTCGCTTCAAACGCTTTGCTGGACGTCAGGCCTGCACCGAGAGGAAAACCGATAACGGAGCACACCTGCACCGTTGAATCTTTCAGTTTTTCGGCCGCTAAGGGAACGTAACCGGAATTAACACAGACGGCATAAAAATGGTGCGCTATCGCTTCATCACACAGCGTAATGATTTGTTGTTCGGTGGCATTTGCTGCCAGCAGAGTGTGGTCGATATAGCGTGCGTAGTTAGTCATGGTAAATCCTTGGTTGTGTCGATAAAAAATCAGATAGCGTGATTATGGCACTCAATGATTTTAATGTCACAAAAATAACAAAAAAATTAATATTTGTTATTTTAATAACAAAAAATGAAGCAAATGTGATAGCGGATGTGTGGATATCGGGAAATAGGGAAGAGGTATACTCTAAATAATTCAAATTTCAGGACAAAAACGGCAAGACGTTTTTGAACAGCGCTTGCGCTGACCCCGGAGGGGAGAGGCCATAAGGCCGAATAACGCGGCAAGCGAGGGCATCCCGATGAGCTTACTCAGGTAAGTGATTCGGATGACAAATCTGCCAGAGGCAGGTTTGAACGCTGCTTGCAGCGGCCCCTGCGGGGCGAGACACACGCAAGTGTGCCGAGTAGCGTAGCCAACGCACATGCAATTTGAAGTATGACGAGTATAAGGCAGAAAAGAAAACGCCCATCGCTCTTGAACCTGAAAGGCGGGAACGATGGGCTTCCTCAATAAGGGGAATCAAAGAAAAGCAGTGGCACTTATTCAGACTGTGGGTCAAAGAAAAAGTTCTGAGTTTTCTAGAAAGAATTCACGTTTTTTTACATTTTTTTAGCCGGGCAATTCAGGCCAGATAACCACGATAAGTGAACCTGCTAATGTGAGCAGCACGTTAGCGATAGCGTAGGTACCCGCATAGCCGAGAGCAGGAATATTACTGCGTGCGGTATCGCTGATGATCTCCATGGCTGGTGCACAGGTCCGCGCGCCCATCATGGCACCAAACAGCAGCGCTCGGTTCATTTTCAGTACATACGCGCCGAACAGAAAACAAATCACCACCGGCACGAGGCTGACAATCAGCCCTGAAGCCAGCATCTGGATACCCACTTCTCCCAGGCTACTGTTGATGGTGCTGCCAGCACTCAGGCCCACGCCCGCCATAAAGACCATCAGGCCAAACTCCTTAACCATGTTAAGTGCGCCTTGCGGAATATAGCCGAAGGTCGGGTGGTTGGCGCGTAGGAAGCCCAGCATGATACCGGCGAAGAGCAACCCAGCTGCGTTACCGATGCCAAAGGTGAAGTTGCTGAACTGGATGGTGATCAGCCCGACCATCACGCCGATAACAAAAAAGGCGCAGAAGGCCAGTAGATCGGTGACCTGACTGTGAATAGAAATGAACCCGATTCGGTCAGCAATGCTTTTTACCCGACGGGCGTCACCGCTGACCTGTAAGACATCACCTTTATTTAGCACAACGTTATCGTCAAGCGGCATTTCTATTTGGCTACGGACAATACGGTTAAGGAAGCAGCCGTGGTCAGTCAGTTTCAATTGGCTTAGGCGTTTGCCGACGGCGTTGTGATTCTTGACGACAATCTCTTCCGTCACAATGCGCATGTCCAGCAAATCACGGTCAAAAACTTCTTTGCCATCGCGGAAATTGGAATTCAGACGAGAGTGTGCGTCGGGGTAGCCGACCAATGCGATCTCGTCACCGATTTGCAAAACGGCATCGCCGTCGGGATTGGCCAGAATTCCGTTGCGTCGAATACGCTCGATGTAGCAGCCGGTCTGACGATAGATCCCCAGTTCGCGCAGATTTTTTCCCGCCGCCCAGTCAACCAGCTCAGGTCCGACGCGGTAGGCTCGAATCACGGGCAAATACACTTTTCTTTGGCTGTCGACATCCAGCCCGCGCTCGCGTGCAATTTGCTGCGCGCTGGTGGGAAGATCCTGATGCTGGAGTTTAGGCAGATAGCGTGCACCAAAAATGAGACTCACCAGCCCGACCAGATACGTCAGCGCATAGCCCAGACTCAAATGATCTTGTTCAATACTGAGTTGACCACCCAAACTGGCGGTATTGCGCAGCGTGTCACCTGCACCGACCAGCACGGGCGTAGATGTCATCGATCCTGCCAGCATCCCCGCTGTCAGGCCGATTCCCCAACCAAAGAGTTTGCCTAAACCTAATGCCAGTAACATGGCGCTGCCGACCATCACCAGCGCCAGCATGAAATAATTTTTCCCGTCGCGGAAGAAAATAGAAAAGAAATTCGGCCCGGCTTCCACCCCTACGCAAAAAATAAATAACATAAAACCGAGGCTAAGCGCTTCGGTATTAATCGAAAAATGTTGTTGGCCGAGTAATAAAGAAACAACTAAAACGCCAATAGAATTACCGAGTTGTACTGGCCCGAGGCGCAATTTCCCCAGACATAGTCCTAATGAAAGAACCACGAATAAAAGCAGAATGTAATTCCCGTTTAACAAATCAGCGACGTTTATATTCATGGAATGTAACTTGTTGTTTACCAGTAAGTTCTTGATGTTATTCATTATAGCGGCTAGATTTAGCCATGAAATGCATGAATTCCCGTGACGGTATCAATACGCGTCAGCTGAAAGGAATCAGCCTCATTCAGTATAATTTATCCGATAAAAATTGTTCAGTGTAATTATTGTTTAATTTAATGATTGTGGTGTCGCTGTTGACGAAATACGCAGACCATCGTCTTTTTTTGCTGACGACCTATGCGTCGAATAAATCATAGCGAAGCCTCATGTTTTTCATATCGGGGAATAGATACACCGATCATGTTTACCATACCGAACGCTTTCGGTATCTGGTCGATGGAAATTGGGAGGCATATTGATAGGGGGCGATTTATGGCAAAAAATAAAGGTTGGGTCGGTGCGACCTGCTGTTTTCTATTGTTCACCGTGGTATTTCTGAGTCAAAAGATTGAAGTATCGGATGTCGCGGTGAATGACGGGTTGCGGGGCAGTCCGGGTATGTTGCTCTTTCTGCTGCCCGGTATGGTGGCGTGTTTTCTTTCCGCACGCGGTCGCCTGCTTTACCCGCTGTTTGGCGCGCTGGCAGCGATGCCGGTGTGTTTACTGGTGCTTCACCTGTGGAACACGCCGATGCGGTCTTTCTGGCAAGAACTGGCCTATGTGATGAGTGCGGTCTTTTGGTGTGTGCTGGGAGCGCTGGGCGTGATGTGTTTACGCAGTCTGTATCGACGCTATTTACGCTGAGTGGGTTCTGGACAAGGGCCCATAAAAAAAGCGCGGACTTTCGCCGCGCTCTTGTCTCGCCAGTCTAGGGATTATGACTGGAACAGCGCCAGATGCTCTTTGGCATAGGCTTCAAAATCAGTGCAGCCACCGATGTGTTTTTCATCCAGGAAAATCTGCGGCACGGTTTCAACCGGCTTTCCTACTGTCTTGGACAAATCTTCTTTCGAGATGCCTTCTGCGTGAATGTCTACATAGCGGAAGCTGAAGTCATCACGTTGCTCGGCCAGTTTCTCTGCCAGTTCTTTCGCACGTACACAATAAGGGCAAGCTGGGCGCCCGAAAATTACAGCGAACATGTAAACTCCTTCGTAAAATTAGAAAAATGTTCTCATTCTTGGAAACGCATAGCGTGACGCCTGTTGCAGACAAGGTCACGGCTTAAAATGTTACGGTTAATGAGGTTACTGCGAATCGCGCTACTATGCCCGTATTCATTGATGAAAAAAAGTAGTCATTACCTGTTACAACGATTTGTTGAAGCTATTATACCCGTCATACTTCAAGCTGCATGTGCGTTGGCTGTGTTCAAATACTCGCCCCGTTGTGGGCCTCTGCCTGCGGGCCAACGCTTTGCGTTGTTCAAAACGCCAATGTTTTGTCCAGCAGCTCGAATTATTTAGGGTATAGATAACGAAATAATTTTACCGACCCAAGGATGCCAGTGTGACACCAACCATTGATTTGCTACAACGCCACCGTTCCATCCGCGCGTTTACGTCTCAGCCTGTAACGGATGAACAACGCCACGCGATCATTACCTCCGCACAAAGTGCGTCCAGCTCCAGCTTTTTACAGTGCAGTTCGATTATTCGTATTACCGATCCTGCCGTGCGTGAAACATTGGTTCACTATACCGGCGAGCAAGCCTATGTGGCGCAGGCGGCAGAATTTTGGGTCTTTTGTGCCGATTTTCACCGCCATGTTGAGATTTTCCCACAGGCAGAAACGGGGCTGGCCGAGCAATTGCTGATTGGCTGTGTTGACACCGCGATCATGGCGCAGAATGCGCTGGTTGCTGCTGAATCGCTGGGGTTGGGCGGGGTGTTTATCGGCGGTATCCGCAATCGCATTGCTGATGTGACGCAGTTACTGCAATTGCCAACGCTGGTGATGCCGCTGTTTGGCCTGTGTCTGGGGCACCCGGACGCCGAACCGCAATTGAAACCGCGTATGCCAGCCGCCATGATGCTGCATGAAAATGTCTATCAGTCGCTCGACCGCGATGTGTTGGCACAATACGACCAGCACATGGTGGAATATTATCTGCAGCGTACCGGTAGCCGCCGTGAAAGCTGGAGTGAGCATGTTGAACTGACGCTGAAAAAAGAGCTACGTCCATTCATGCTGGACTACTTACATCAACAAGGATGGGCGATACGCTAGTATCTGTAGGATATTTATGAAGATAGCCATTCTGTCTCGTGATGGGTCGTTATATTCCTGCAAACGTCTGCGTGAAGCTGCTGAGTCGCGCAAGCACAGCGTTGAGATTATTGATCCGCTTTCCTGCTATATGAATATCAATTCGGCGGCACCGTCGGTGCATTATCGCGGACGCCGATTGGATAAATACGATGCGGTTATTCCTCGCATCGGTTCACAAATCACCTTTTACGGCACGGCAGTGTTGCGGCAGTTTGAAATGCTGGGAAGCTACCCGCTGAATAATTCTGTTGCGGTGATTCGTGCTCGTGACAAACTTCATTCATTACAATTGCTTGCCCGCGAGGGAATTGACCTGCCGGTCACCGGATTCGCTCACTCGCCGGATGATACAGGCGATCTGATTGCGATGGTGGGTGGTGCGCCGTTGGTCGTGAAATTGGTGGAAGGTACGCAGGGGATTGGCGTGGTATTAGCTGAGACGCGGCAGGCGGCGGAAAGCGTGATTGATGCGTTTCGCGGGTTGAATGCCCATATTCTGGTGCAGGAATATGTGCACGAAGCTCAGGGTAGGGACATTCGCTGTTTTGTGATTGGCCATCGGGTTGTGGCAGCCATTGAGCGGCAAGCGAAAGCGGGAGAATTCCGTTCAAACCTGCATCGCGGTGGTACAGCGAACAAAGTGAAAATTACGGCACAGGAGCGTGCGATAGCCATCAAAGCGGCGAAAACATTGGGTCTGAATGTGGCTGGTGTTGATATTTTGCGTGCCGACCGAGGGCCGCTGGTGATGGAAGTGAATGCTTCGCCGGGGCTGGAAGGGATTGAAACAACGACTGGGCTCGATATTGCTAACATGATGATTGAATTTATTGAGCAAAATACTCAGAGGCGCGTCGCAACATCGCCAACAATAGGAAAAAGTTAGTTTTCTGAAACAGATACTGCGCCGTAAAATAGGGCGCTATCCCTTGGCGTGTGGGCATCGGCGTCAGGTTGGGTGAATGTGTCGCCGCATTGCGGAGCGATGAATGCGCATAGTGAGGTACTTTTATAATGGCATCGTCGCACAATATTCCGTAAGCTATGGGCCGTTTTTAACATCGTTTTTGCGTGAGCGGTGTTCCCTTTTCAACAACGCTGTCTTTATGGTGGCAGGTATGAGGCAAACATGATGGATTCACTCATCGTCCCGGATTTGGCTATGCTACGGCGGTGGCTGGATCAACTGAATATTCTGTATTTCGAATGTGATTCTTGTCAGGCACTCCATCTTCCTCATATGCAAAATTTTGATGGCGTGTTCGATGCGAAAGTTGATCTGGTAGACAATGTGATCCTGTTTTCGGCACTTGCTGAAGTGAAACCCAGCGCACTTATTCCTCTGGTCGGCGATCTGAGCCAAATCAATGCCAGCTCGTTGACCGTCAAAGCGTTTATCGACGTTCAAGACGATAACCTGCCAAAACTGATTGTCTGCCAGTCATTCAGCGTTTCCGCAGGAATGACGTTGGAACAATTCAGACATTTTATGCAGCAATCCGAAGAACAGATCTCGATGGTGATTCTTGAAGCCGGTGCTAATAATCTGCTGTTTATCGGTGAGGAAGAAGAGGGCTCTGCTGTCGTAGTCACGACCTCACATTTGCATTGATACGATTGCTGCCAACGGCAGCAATCGGTTTTACTTATTTTCCTTTCGCCGCCATTTATTCTGGTTATTTCGCATTATTGCCAGATATTTCTCTTTGTTTGTCGCTAAACGCCTTCATCACATCGATAAAATGTGAATAAATAATCGTTAAAACCCATTTTTTACGTTCAAGTATGGTACGTACGATGTTGTGGGGTTATGCTTTATTCCTGTAAGGGACAGACTGCCTAATCAAGGCTATGTCTGTGTCTGAGCGAATAAAAAACCGGTGCATACTCATTCACCAGTTGGATGGCGCGACAGGACATATTTTGTATCGGAACGATACATATTCATTTTTATGAATCACCCCCTTGAATGGAGGAAGGAACGGATGTTCACCCAACGTAAAAAATGGCTATCGGGTGTTGTTACCGGCTTGCTGATGGCCGCGTCCGTCACCGCATCTGCGGAAGAGAAAACGCTGCATGTTTATAACTGGTCCGACTATATCGCACCGAACACGTTAGCCAATTTCCAGAAAGAAACCGGCATTAAGGTTGTCTATGATGTGTTTGACTCCAACGAAGTGTTGGAAGGCAAGCTCATGGCGGGCAGCACGGGTTTTGATCTGGTGGTACCTTCTGCCAGCTTCCTTGAGCGCCAACTCTCAGCGGGAGTGTTTCAGCCATTAGACAAGAGTAAGCTGCCGAATTACAAAAATCTGGATCCTGAGCTGATGAAGCTCATTGCGCAGCACGATCCTGATAATAAATATGCGTTGCCTTACCTGTGGGCGACCACCGGCATTGGCTATAACGTTGATAAAGTTAAAGCCGCGCTGGGTGCCGATGCGCCAGTTGACAGCTGGGATCTGGTATTGAAGCCAGAGAATCTGGAAAAGCTGAAAAGCTGCGGTGTATCCTTCCTGGATGCACCAGAAGAGATTTTTGCCACGGTATTGAACTATCAGGGTAAAGATCCGAACAGCACCAAACCGGGTGATTACACCACGTCAGCGACCGATCTGTTGCTGAAATTACGCCCAAGCATTCGTTACTTCCATTCATCGCAGTACATCAACGATCTGGCTAACGGCGACATCTGCGTTGCAGTCGGCTGGGCTGGCGATATCATGCAGGCGGGGAACCGTGCGAAAGAAGCGAAGAACGGGGTAAATATCCAATACAGCATTCCGAAAGAAGGTGCATTGGCATTCTTTGATGTCCTCGCCATTCCGAAAGATGCTAAAAATCTGGATGAAGCCTACGCGTTTCTGGATTATCTGATGAAGCCGGAAGTAATGGCTGAGATCAGTAACCACACGTATTACGCCAGCGGTAATCTGGCATCCTTGCCTTTTGTGAACGAAGAGATTCGTAACAACCCAGGCGTTTACCCGCCAGCTGATGTCCGCGCTAAAATGTTTACGCTCAAGGTACAATCTCCTCAGATTGACCGCACGCGTACTCGCGCTTGGACCAAGGTTAAGAGCGGCAAATAGCCTTTTGGATCTGAATAGTTACCCAAGCGCTTGACGGTTGCTGGTTTCGGCAACCAAAGAATGGATGGGTATAAAATACTCTAAATAATTCAAGTTTCAGGCAGCTAACGCACATGCAATTTGAAGTATGACGAGTATTAATGTGGCAAAGAACAGGCGGAGATACCGCCTGTTCGCGCTCTATATTGTGTCACACCGCTGAATGTAAAAGTGCCTACTGGCAACATCAGCGGTGTGACTTGTTCTGCTTTTGCCGGAGAGCAATGCGAAGTGAATGACGCAATCCCCCGCCCTCAATCAAAACCTCAAAAAGCGGCCACGCCGCTGCTGGAAGTACGTAACCTGACGAAGTCGTTCGATGGTCAGGCCGCCGTCGATGATGTCAGCCTGACGATTTATAAAGGCGAAATTTTTGCTCTGCTGGGTGCATCCGGTTGTGGGAAATCCACGCTGCTGCGCATGCTGGCAGGTTTTGAGCTCCCCACGCAGGGGCAGATTGTTCTGGATGGTCAGGATTTGTCATTGGTGCCGCCTTACCAGCGTCCCATCAATATGATGTTTCAGTCTTACGCGCTGTTCCCACACATGACGGTGGAAAAGAATATCGCGTTTGGTTTGAAACAGGACAAGTTACCGCGTGCAGAAATCAAAGATCGCGTGGAAGAGATGCTATCGCTGGTGCACATGCAGGAGTTCGCCAATCGTAAACCGCATCAACTTTCCGGCGGTCAGCGTCAGCGTGTTGCGTTGGCACGTAGTCTGGCGAAGCGTCCAAAGCTGTTGCTGTTAGACGAGCCGATGGGGGCACTGGACAAAAAATTACGCGACCGCATGCAGCTTGAAGTGGTCGATATTCTGGAGCGCGTGGGGGCGACCTGTGTGATGGTGACGCACGATCAGGAGGAAGCCATGACTATGGCTGGTCGTATTGCCATCATGAATCGCGGCAAGTTCGTACAGATTGGCGAGCCTGAAGAGATTTATGAGCACCCGAATACGCGTTTCAGCGCGGAATTTATCGGCTCGGTCAATATGTTTGAAGGGATATTGCAGGAACGTCAGGACGATGCACTGATCATCAAAAGCCCTGGGCTGGTGCACTCGCTGAAAGTCGATTCGGATGTCTCGGTGGTTGATGGCGTTCCGGTTTACATCGCGTTGCGCCCTGAAAAAATCATGCTGTGCGAAGAGGTTCCGGCTGACGGCTGTAATTTCGCGGTGGGCGAAGTTGTGCACATCGCTTATCTGGGCGATTTGTCGATTTACCACGTCAGGCTCAATAGCGGGCAAACTATCAGCGCGCAGTTACAAAATGCCTACCGCTATCGCAAAGGCACACCGACCTGGGGAGATGAGGTTCGGCTGTGTTGGGATGCGGATAGCTGTGTGGTTCTGACGGTGTAACGAGGAAGAATGCCATGACTTTATTTCCTGAACATCACACGGCGGAACCACCGGGCAAGGCCAAACTCTGGCTGCGAGTGTTGATGGCGCGTTGGCGTCAAAAACATGGGCGCAAGCTGGTTATTGCGCTGCCGTATCTGTGGCTGCTGCTGCTATTCATGCTGCCGTTCCTGATCGTATTTAAAATCAGTTTTGCTGAGATGGCGCGGGCTATTCCGCCCTATACCGATCTGGTTTCCTGGATGGACGACAAGCTGGATATTTCCCTGAATCTTGGGAACTACCTGCATTTGTTAGATGATCCGCTATATTTCGATGCCTATATGCAATCGCTTCAGGTTGCTGCGGTGTCGACGCTGTGCTGCTTGTTTATTGGCTATCCGCTAGCCTGGGCGGTGGCGCACAGTAAACCCTCAACGCGTAATATCCTGCTATTGCTGGTGATTCTGCCGTCATGGACGTCATTTCTGATTCGCGTTTATGCCTGGATGGGGATACTGAAAAATAACGGTATCCTGAATAATTTCCTGCTGTGGCTGGGCGTGATTGATGAACCGCTGATCATTCTGCATACCAATCTGGCGGTTTATATCGGCGTCGTCTATTCCTATCTGCCGTTTATGGTGTTGCCTATCTATACCGCGCTGACGCGGCTGGACTATTCGCTGGTGGAAGCCTCGTTGGATCTGGGTGCGCGGCCGTTAAGAACCTTCTTCAGCGTGATCGTCCCGTTAACGAAAGGCGGAATAATTGCGGGCTCGATGTTGGTATTCATCCCCGCGGTGGGGGAATACGTGATTCCAGAACTGCTTGGCGGGCCGGACAGCATCATGATTGGCCGTATTCTGTGGCAGGAATTCTTCAATAATCGCGATTGGCCAGTGGCATCCGCTGTCGCCATCGTCATGCTGCTGCTGTTGATTATGCCGATTATGTGGTTCCACAAACATCAGAGCAAAACCGCGGAGGGCGAAGCGTGAATAATTTACCTGTTGTTCGCTCACCGTGGCGTATTGTGATTTTGGTGCTGTGCTTTACGTTCCTCTATGCGCCGATGCTGATGTTGGTAATCTATTCGTTCAACAGCTCCAAGCTGGTTACCGTATGGGCGGGGTGGTCGACGCGCTGGTATGTCGAGCTGTTCCACAATACGGCGATGATCAGTGCGGTGCTTCTGAGCCTGACGATTGCGGCTGCCTCGGCGACAATGGCCGTGATTCTCGGAACGATCGCCGCCGTGGTGATGGTGCGTTTTGGCCGCTTCCGTGGCGCTAATGGGTTTGCGTTTATGCTGACGGCACCGCTGGTGATGCCGGATGTGATTACTGGTCTGTCGCTGCTGTTGCTCTTTGTGGCATTAGGGCATGCCATTGGCTGGCCAGCGGAAAGAGGGATGTTCACCATCTGGCTGGCACACGTCACGTTCTGTACTGCGTATGTCACCGTGGTGATTAGCGCGCGTCTGCGTGAACTGGACCGTTCGATTGAAGAAGCCGCGATGGATCTGGGTGCAAACCCGCTCAAAGTTTTCTTCATTATCACGGTGCCGATGATTGCCCCTGCGCTGCTTTCAGGCTGGCTGCTGGCGTTTACGCTGTCGCTGGACGATCTGGTTATCGCCAGTTTCGTGGCGGGGCCGGGATCGACAACGCTGCCAATGCTGGTGTTCTCCAGCGTCAGAATGGGCGTTAATCCACAAATTAACGCATTGGCTTCCCTGATATTGTTAGTCGTTGGTATTATTGGGTTTATCGCCTGGTGGTTTATGGCGAGAGCAGAGAAGCAGCGTTATCGCGATATGCAAAAAGCGAGACGTGGCTGATTCGATTTCTCATCGTAATTTGTTAGCCTAGCGAAGATTTCCAGCAACGCCGCCAGAGGATGGGGGCGTTGTTGTTTTATATGACTATCAAGTTTTATATCCGTATCACGTTTTATATTGGCATCGAATTTTATCGTGGTGCTGTATTTTTGGCGGATAAATACCGCATGAAGGGAGAGCGTTGAAATTCTGTACACGAAGAAGGAAATGACACAACGCAAAGTTTATGCCCCGGTGCCAGTTATGGTGGCGGGGATTGCTATTATAGCTACCCGTTTTTTGGGGATTTTGCTGCTAGTGTGGGAGTTAGGGCTCAGCGATTTAAGCGGCTGGATTGGTAGCAACGCGGAAGCCTGGGATTCGACGCTGGTGTTACTGTTATCGCTCGTTATTGTCGGCATTGAGATCCGCTGTGGCTTTGCCGTTTTGGCCGGAGTGAACTGGGGGCGTTGGGGCTATATAGCCTGTCAGGGCATCGTTGTGTGTTATCTCCTGCTGGCGTCGCTAAGTGAATTTATGCCAGCGATATTCCATATTTCAGGAGAGAACAACGCCGCTGTACTGCATCAACTCCTGCTACAAAAAATCCCAGATCTTCTGGTGATTGTTTTACTGTTTCTGCCACGGCGCAGTAAGCGCTTTTTTCTGCGCCAGAAATAGACATTTCTATCTCCTGAGCCAATCGGCTTCTGGTGTCGCCCATGAACAAGCGGAAAGTTCGCGGGCTGACGCCGTCAGGGTGATATAATCCTCTCATTCTGTATTATTTTAATAGTTAGATTTTTATGCATTGTGCCCGCTACAACACGGGAACCTGTCGTTCCTGCCAATGGCTGGAAAAAGCCTACCCACAGCAATTGTCTGATAAGCAGCAGCACCTTGAAGGCTTGCTGCAACCGCACGCCGTGCAGCGCTGGATATCGGTGCAACCTTCTGCGCAGACTGCATTTCGTAATAAAGCCAAAATGGTGGTGAGCGGCAGCGTGGAATGTCCGCTATTGGGGATGTTACACCGTGATGGAACTGCGGTGGATCTCTGTGATTGCCCACTTTATCCGACCAGCTTCGCGCCAGTTTTCGATGTGCTTAAAGTCTTTATCGCCCGTGCGGGGCTGACGCCTTATAACGTGGCTCGACGCCGTGGGGAACTGAAATACTTACTGCTGACTGAGAGTACGCAGCGCGGTACGTTCATGCTGCGCTTTGTCTTACGCTCGGAAACGAAGCTGGCGCAGTTGCGTGCCGCATTGCCTTGGCTACAACAGCAGTTGCCCCAGCTTGAGGTGATATCCGCTAACATCCAGCCCGTGCATCAGGCGATTATGGAAGGGAAAACGGAGATTATCCTGAGTGATGCTGCGGCGCTGGCAGAGCAGTTCAATCAGGTGCCGTTGTATATCCGTCCGCAAAGCTTTTTCCAGACTAACCCACAGGTAGCGGCTGCGCTGTATGCGACGGCGCGCGACTGGGTGGCAGAACTGAAGATTACCAGCATGTGGGATCTGTTTTGCGGCGTTGGGGGTTTTGGCCTGCACTGCGCATCACCCGACATGCGTTTGACAGGCATTGAAATCAGCGCCGAGGCGATAGCCTGCGCGCGTCGCTCCGCAGAACAGCTGGGGCTAAAACAGGTGGAGTTTCAGGCGCTGGATTCAACGCAGTTCGCGACGGCAAAATCAGAAATACCCGATCTGGTGCTGGTTAACCCGCCGCGTCGCGGTATCGGCAGTGAACTGTGCGCCTACCTGAGCCTGATGGCACCGGACTATATTCTCTATTCCAGCTGCAACGCTGAAAGCATGGCAAAAGACATGACTGAACTGTCGAACTACCGCGCGCTGCGTGTACAGCTGTTCGACATGTTCCCGCACACGGCGCACTACGAAGTACTGACGTTATTGAAGCGTGATGACATAGAGAAAATTTAGGTCATCTGTGTTCTTTGTGGAGTTATGCTCTACCTGGCGTAAAAAATTGAACCGTAGAGCCGTTTGATAATGTGAGCCTTAAGACCGTATTAGATTTTTTGGTAAAACCATTTGCAGAACGAGAACGGTGATAATGGGATAGAAGAGTAAAGCGTTTGCGCCATGGATGGCGCAACTCGAGCGTACAGGGATGTATTCACAGCGTCTTTACGATCTACCCATTATCACCGCTCTGTGTTCGTTCTCTACGCATTAACGCGGTGCATCACACCGCGCTAAGTGAAGCGAACCTTATTGCGGGAACCACTTGTCATTGATGGTTTTGTACGTGCCGTCGGCTTTGATGGCATCCAGCGCTTTGTTCAGTTTTTCCAGCAGCGCCTTGTCATCGGGACGAACGGCGATACCTAACCCGGTGCCGAAGTATTCAGCGTCAGTCACATGTTCACCAACTGTCGCCAGTTCTGGGTTCGTCTTAATCCACTCGTTGACGACAGCGGTATCGCCGAATACGCCGTCGATACGGCCATTCTTGAGATCCAGCACTGCGTTCTGATAGCTGTCATAAGAGACGGTTTGTACTTCCGTGTGCTTATCGTGCATGTATTTCTGGTGTGTCGTGCCATTTTCCATACCGATACGTTTGCCTTTCATCGCGGCAAAGTCACTGAATTTCCCTTTTTGCACGATAATCACGGCTGAGTTGGCATAGTAAGGCTGCGTGAAAGCGACCTGCTTGCTGCGCTCCGGAGTGATATCCATACCGGAAATCACTGCGTCATAGCGACGGAATTTCAACGCAGGGATCAGGCTGTCAAACGCCTGATTGGTGAACGTACAGGTGGCTTGCATTTGTTTACACAGTGCTTTCGCCAAATCCATATCGAAACCGACAATTTCGTTGCTGGCATCCAGTGACTCAAATGGCGGGTAGGTGGCTGATGATGCAAAACGGATGGTGTCTGCTGCGGTGGCGCTGAAGGCGATTCCTGCCAGTAACGTGGCGAGCACTAACTTTTTCATTACTTACTCCTGTCTGTTTTTCTTATAGTGCATACCCGTCATACTTCAAGTTGCATGTGCGTTGGCTGCGTTCACTCACCCGAATCACTTACTTATGTAAGCTCATCGGGATTCCTTCTCTTGCCGCCTTCCTGAAACTCGAATTATTTAGGGTATGAATATATGTGCGGAGGGTTCCGACGTCATGGCGATTACCATGCCAGCTATTGAATTTGTATGCAATTAAAATGATTAATAAATCGATTTATTGCATGTTTTTACATCAGCAGACAATAAAAAATTTCTGGGAGAAATTTTTAACGTTCTGTCAGCAACGGCCCTAAGGGTAGCGGCCAGGGATGGCACGCCATAAAAAAGCAGGCTATAAAAGCCTGCTTTCTAAGTCGGTAAGTGCGTTAAGGATCAGTTACGGCGTTCGAATACCAGTGAACGACGTTCAACCCAGCGCATCAATAATGTCAGTAACCCATTGACGCACAGATAGATAATTCCAGCCGCGCCAAACACCATCACATCATATGTCCGGCCATACATCAGTTGACTGTAACCCATGACTTCCATCAGCGTGATGGTATAAGCCAGCGACGTGCTCTTAAATACCAGCACTACTTCGTTTGAATAAGAAGACAGCGCACGTTTAAACGCGAACGGCAGCAAAATGCGTAATGTCTGCTTCTGATTCATTCCCAGAGCCGCGCAGGATTGCCACTGTCCAGCAGGAATGGCTTTTACTGCACCGTAGAAAAGCTGTGTGGTATACGCCGCGCTATTGAGTGCCAGCGCTACCATCGCGCATAGCCACGGTTGTGACAGCAAGCTCCACAGCCAGGGGATTTGCTGGATAGAGGTAAATTGCCCGGGGCCGTAGTAAATCAGGAAGATTTGCACCAGCAGCGGCGTACCGGTAAACAGCGTAATGTAGCCTTTCGCCAACAGTGATACGACAGGCGTTTTTAGCGTCAGCACGACAGTCAGCAGCAGTGACAGCACCAGCGCCACGACAATCGAGACGGCGGTCAATGTCAGACTGGTATGCAGACCTTTTAATAGCTCAGGTAAATAAGCGAGCATCAGGAAGGTCTCCGCTCAAAACGCGTGGTGTGCAGATCAATGCGTTTCAGCACATACTGACTTAATAGCGTGATAACCAAATAGATTGCTGCTGCGACGACATACCAGGTAAAGGGCTCCTGCGTCCGTGTAGCAATGCTTTTGGTTTGCAGCATCAAATCGTTAACGCTAATTAGGGAAACCAGCGCGGTATCTTTCAGTAATACCAGCCACTGATTACCTAATCCCGGCAGCGCGTGACGCCACATCTGCGGCATAATCAAACGGAAAAAGATCGCAGATTTGCTGAGCCCCAACGCTTGTCCTGATTCCCATTGTCCTTGCGGTACGGCTTTCAGCGCGCCGCGCAGCGTTTGGGATGCGTAGGCCGCATACAGCAGCGCCAGCGCAATCACGCCACACAGGAAGGGACTGATTTCAAACATGCCGATGTCCAGTTTTACCGGAATCTGCACAATGAAAAGATTCAGAGTAAAGCCATCCGCCAGCATCATCAGCAGTTGGGAGGAGCCGAAATAGATAAACAGCACCACCAGAATTTCTGGCAGACCGCGCAAGAGTGTGACTACCGCTGTACCTGTCCAGCTAACGGCTTTCCAGCGAACGGTTTCCCAAACGGCAAACAGCATAGCCAGCGCGAGGCCGAGCACCAGTGCACAAACGGCAAGGCCGACGGTCATCCCGGCGGCGCTTGCAAGAGGTTGAAATTCAATCATTGAGCGTCAGATTACTGCTGGAACCATTTTTTGTAGATGGTCTCGTAAGTACCATCCTGCTTGATTTTGCTGAGCGCATCGTTGAATTTTTTCAACAGCTCATCGTTATTCTGGCGTACCGCGATGCCTAGACCGACACCGAAGTAACCTTTATCCGTTACGCTTTCACCGACGGAGGCCAGCGTATCGTTTTGCTTCAGCCATTCGTTAACCACTGCAGTGTCACCGAATACGGCATCCAGACGGCCACTTTTCAGGTCCAGCACCGCATTCTGGTAGCTGTCGTAAGGTACGGCGGTAATTTCAGGATGTTTTTCCAGCAGGTATTTCTGGTGGGTACTACCATTCTGCATCCCTACACGTTTGCCTTTCAGTGCAGCGACATCGGCGACTTTCCCTTTCTGGGCGATAAACAAGGCAGCGTTATCATAGTAAGGCTGGGAGAATGACACCTGCTGCTGGCGCTCTGGGGTAATATCCATTCCCGCGATGACGGCTTCAAAACGACGGAATTTCAGACCAGGGATCAGACTGTCGAAAGCCTGATTGCTGAACGTGCAGTTTGCCTGCATTTCTTTGCACAATGCGTTAGCCAGATCGATATCAAAGCCCTGAATCTGGTTATTGGCATCAACAAATTCAAACGGAGGATAGGAGGCTTCTGTCGCGAAACGGATGGTATCCGCGGCGTTAGCAGAGGCGGCACCCACAGCGAATAAGGCTGCAACAATCAATTTTTTCATTGTCATTTTCCTGATAGTAATCAATGTGATAAATAACCAGCGAACTCAGGCGTTTGCGGCTGAGCAAAGTGCGTCGCATCTCCTTGTTCAACGATGCGGCCGTTTTCCATATAAACCACTCGGCTGGCCGTTTTACGGGCGAACTCGACTTCGTGGGTTACGATCACCTGCGTAATGCCAGTTTGCGCCAATTCACGGATGATGTTGACGACCTGAGCGGTAATCTCTGGATCTAATGCGGCAGTCGGTTCATCAAACAGCAAGACCTGAGGTTCCATCATCAGCGCACGAGCAATCGCCACGCGCTGCTGCTGCCCACCAGAAAGATGGAGAGGAAAGCGATCGGAAAAATCATTGAGACGCAGGCGAGTCAGCAGCTTGTCTGCACGCGCTTTCGCTTCTTCCTTACTCAGCCCCAGCACGCGGCAGGGCGCTTCTATAAGGTTTTGCACCACGGTCAGATGCGGCCATAAATTATATTGCTGGAAGACCATCCCAACGTTCTGACGCAGTTCACGTATCGCGTTGTCGGATGGCGTGCGCTGAAAATCAAACTGATTACCAGCGATGGAAAGTGTGCCTGAGCGCGGCATTTCGAGCAGGTTGAGAACGCGTATCAGCGAACTCTTTCCTGCCCCGCTAGGACCAAGAAGCACCAGCGTTTCACCCGCAGGACAATCAAGGGTGATATCAAATAGCGCCTGGTATGTGCCGTAGAAACAGTTAATGCCGTTTAGTTGAATACTCATGCGTAATAATTGAATAGACATTGATGCGGCGAATGTTAACGTTGGCAGAATAGTTATGCAATCACCGTGGGTTAAAATTTGCCAATAAGCGATTTATTGGTTAAATAATAGCAC
This sequence comes from Pectobacterium peruviense, assembly GCF_002847345.1. GTDB lineage: Bacteria > Pseudomonadota > Gammaproteobacteria > Enterobacterales > Enterobacteriaceae > Pectobacterium > Pectobacterium peruviense. The sequence goes on along the minus strand of NZ_LXFV01000002.1, from coordinate 33,270 downwards.
AAAATAGTGGTTTACGGCTTGAGGCCTGCTTTAGGAGAAACGAATGCAATTATCCACCACGCCCAATCTGGAAGGCTTCACCATTACTGAATATTGTGGCGTCGTGACCGGCGAAGCTATCCTGGGCGCGAACATCTTCCGTGACTTTTTCGCCAGTATCCGCGATGTGGTCGGCGGCCGTTCCGGTGCCTATGAGAAAGAGTTGCGTAAGGCACGGCAGATTGCATTCAAAGAGCTGCAAGAACAAGCTGATGATTTAGGTGCGAATGCGATTGTAGGCATTGATCTTGATTATGAAACCGTCGGGAAGGATGGCAGCATGCTGATGGTGACCGTCAGTGGCACCGCAGTGAAGGTTCGCCGCTAGTAAGGAGAGTTGCCTCTATAGAGGGTCAAGCGATATGGCGAAAAAGGCACATAACAGTGGAATAACGATGTTGAAATGGATGGTCTGCATAGCGTTGGGGCTGTTGGCGGGTTGTCAGGCTTCTCCCTCGTTGCAGGAACAGAATAATTATGTGCTTGAGACTGCATTGCAGTCTCGGGCGCAGGAGTCCCGTATTCGTTTTTTGGTGATTCACTACACGGCGGAAGATTTTGCCACCTCGCTGAATATCTTGACGGACGATCACGTCAGCGCCCATTACCTTATTCCGGCACATCCGCCGTTGCAGCACGGCAAGCCGCTTGCCTGGCAACTGGTGCCTGAATCTCAGGCCGCATGGCATGCGGGAGCGAGTAGCTGGCGCGGATTTAGTCGACTGAATAATTCCTCGATTGGTATTGAGATCGAAAATGCAGGTTATCAGCGTACGCTAACGGGCTATACGTGGGAGCCGTTCACCGCTGCACAGATTCAGCTCGTGACCGCAATCGCTCATGATATTGTCGAACGTTATCAGATTGCACCGCAGAATGTGGTGGCGCACAGTGATATTGCTCCACAGCGGAAACAAGACCCTGGGCCGCTTTTCCCCTGGCAGGCGTTGGCACAAGCGGGCATTGGTGCCTGGCCGGATGCGCATCGGGTGACGTTCTATTTGAATGGGCGTCCGCCGCTACAGCCCGTTGATGAAGCGGTTCTGCTAGAAAAGCTGGCGCGTTATGGCTATTCGGTGCCGGAAACGATGACGGCACGCGAAAAGCGGCAGGTGATTGCCGCTTTCCAGATGCATTTCCGATCTGATAACTACCAAGGTCAGCCAGATGCGCAGAGTGAAGCGATCGTTGATGCGCTGCTGGAAAAATACGGCAGCCGCTAAACTGCGTTCTTCTCCGCCAGTTTCGCAGTACGTGCCGCCATGCCACGGAAGATAAACAGGTGGGCGGGCATCATCAAAAACCAGTAGACGAGTCCGTTAAACCCTGAAGGGTGCCAGCGGGCGCGAACATCGATGGTGCGGTGAGTGCCTTTGTCTGTGATAGTAAAATTGAGTTTACCCAGCCCGGGTGCTTTCATGCCGAATAGCAGCACCAGCTGACGCTGTGGCTTGATAGAAATGACCTTCCAGCCGTCAATCTTGTCGCCGACTTCCAGCGTCGGGCGTTCGGGGCGTCCATAAGTCACACCGTTGCCGCAAAGATCGTCCAGTCGGGCACGGATTTTCCATAGCGTATTGGCGTAAAAATAGCCTTCTTTGCCACCAACCTGCTGGATAACCTGCCAGAGTGCTTGGTTGGAGGCTGATGTCTCAAGCGTGTGACCCGCCTGTTTGGGATAAAAACCGTAATTCGGCTTCCAGCGTGCACGTACCTCGGTATCATCTCCCCAGTCAGCCTGCTGTACGCTCTCCATTTCGCTTTGCAGCGTGAGGCGCACAGCATCATCAAAGCTCATCAGCTTTTGTGGAATCAATGCCTGTAGTTCGCGTCCATCGGCCTGTAAATCGTGCTTTAACCCCTGAATCAGAGCGCGGGCGATGGAAGGGGGCACCGATGTCACCAGATGCAAGAACCAGACAGACACTAGATGCGTCGGCATGGGAACTGGAATTAGCAATCTGCGCTTGCCGCTGATTTGAATGAAGCGCTCGAACATCGTCTGGTAGCTGATGTATTCGGGGCCTGCGGCATCCATGATGCGATTTTCTGTCGCGGGGTAATGCGCAATGTCGATCAGATAAACCAGCAGGTTTTCCAGCGCAATAGGCGACGATTTAGAGCGCACCCAGCGTGGCGGCGTTAATATCGGCAGGTTATAGACCATATCGCGCATGATCTCGAACGCTGCCGATCCGGTACCGATAATAATACCTGCACGCAGCTCTGTGACGGGAATACCACTACTACGTAAGACATCACCGGTGATCTGGCGCGCCAGCATATGCGGCGAGGTGTCATCCTTCGCCTGAAGCGATCCCAGATAGATAATCTGTTTTACGCTGCTAGAGGCCAGCGCTAGCAGAAGATTCATGGCAGCCATGCGCTCTCTGGCGACGAAATCCGCACCGTCGCCCATGCTGTGCACCAGATAATAGAGCGTTTCCGCCCCCCACAGGCCACCAGGTAGGCTTTCTGGTTTGGTGAGGTCAACCTGCTGGCAGTCAACGCCCGGCCAGTCCCTCGACGCGAGGGACTCAGTATTTCGACCAGCAGCAATCACCCGGTTGCCCTGCTTGCTCAAGCGTTCGGTTAAATGGCGGCCAATGTAGCCAGTTGCGCCCAGAATTAGGATCGGGGCTAAGGGGGATGTCATGCGTCAGCGGCTCCACAGCAAAATATAACCATGGCTTACTATAACGGGGAAAAGAAAGAAAGTGAGGAAAAGTGTGCGATAACAAGGCGTAATTTAACATGGCCTACCTGCCCGATAGCTGTGCTACCGAGCAGAAGGGGGTAAAGCGGGGGAGAATATCAGGCCAGAACGGTGTTGCCTTGTAGCTGGCAGCTACAGGCCAGAACATAGCCTTGCTCGATCTCGGCAGGCGTCAGTGTCATGGTGCTGGTAGTGGTGTATTTACCGGACAACACGCGAGTTTTGCAACTCCCGCACACACCCGCGCGACAGGCGGCGAGAACCTGCACCTTATTGGCCTCCAGTGCAGCCAGTAGGCTGATACCCACCGGCACACGTAGATTCTTCAGCGGACGGCTGATGGTCAGCGTGATCTGATCGGCGTCTTCATCCACGACTTCATCAGTCGGGCGGAACTGCTCTTTAAATATGCGATTTGACGCCACGCCAAGCTGCTGACTCAGCGTTTCAATCTGGTTCATGTATGGCGCAGGGCCACAGGTCATCACGGTGCGGTTGGTGATATCCGGCACGCGTTCGACGAGCAGATCGCCGCTGATGCGTCCGGCGAGGAAACCGGGCACGGCGTCAAACTCCGCCATCAGCGTCAGATGTAATTGCTGCGGGTAGCGTTGCACCAGATCTTGCCATTCGTTGGCGAAAATCACCTGCTGTGGATTGCGTACGTTGAAAATGACGTGGATATCGGTTTGCGGTTTATTCGCCAGAAGCCAGCGGCACATCGACATAATCGGCGTGACGCCGCAGCCTGCTGCTGCCATCAAGTAACGATCGCTGATCGCGTTGGCGCAGGTAAATTCGCCCTGTGTATCGGACAGCCAGAGATAATCACCGACCTTCAGCGTTTGAGTCAGCCAGCGGGAACCGACGCCGTCGTCCAGCCTTCTTACTGTCAAGGTAATGAAGCGGCTGAGGCCCGGCGAAGAAGAGATGGTATAAGCCCGTAGCGTCTCCTCGCTGTTAGCAATGCTGACGAGCGCATACTGACCCGGCTGATACGGATAAAAGTCATGATTAACCAGTGATATCGTCCAGACATCCGGCGTTTCCTGGGTAATCGAGTGCACCTGCATGCGGTTAGAACAAAGCGGTGTCGGCCCAGCGTGTGGTACTGGCATCGTCATAGTCAATCTCCATAACAAACGGATACGGTGAAGCGTGTAAAAATAGCGGCCCATGAAACGATAGGCTTAGCGTGAAGCATCAATGCCGACACTTCACGCTGCGTGACGAGGAACGCGCTCCTCCGTCCGCGTTGATTCATCAAGCGGCCAGAATGGTGTTCATGTCCTGTTCAACGGTGGTAATCGCCCGCATACCGAATTTGTCGTTCAGAATGGCAAGCAGGTTGTCCGTCAGGAAGCCCGGTGCAGTTGGTCCGGTGTAGATGTTCTTCACGCCGAGGGACAGCAGGGTCAGCAGGATGACAATCGCTTTCTGCTCAAACCACGACAGTACCAGACTCAGCGGCAGGTCGTTGACGCCACAGCCCAGTTTCTCTGCCAGTTTGACGGCCAGAATAATGGCTGCGTAGGCATCGTTACATTGGCCGACATCTAGCAGACGTGGAAGACCTTCCAGCGTACCGAAGTCCAGTTTGTTGAAGCGGTATTTACCGCATGCCAGCGTCATGATCAGACAGTCTTGTGGGACGCTCAGCGTGAAGTCAGTGAAGTAGCTACGTTCTTCACGGCTGCCGTCACATCCGCCAACGAGGAAGACGTGGCGCAGTTTTTTCTGTGCAACCAGGTCGATGACGGTATCGGCGGCGCTCAGCAGCGTTTCACGACCAAAGCCGACGGTGATCATGTGTTCGATTTCGCTGTATGGGAAACCAGCCAGACCTTGTGCCTGTTCGATAACCGGGCTGAAATCGTCGCCTTCCAGATGGTTCACGCCCGGCCAGCCGACGATGCTACGCGTCCAGATGCGATCGCCGTAGTTGCCTACGTTTGGGTCAATAATGCAGTTAGACGTCATGACGATCGCGCCAGGGAATTTGGCAAACTCAGTCTGTTGATTCTGCCAACCGCTGCCGTAGTTACCTGCCAGATGTTTGAATTTTTTCAGCTCTGGGTAACCGTGTGCAGGCAGCATCTCGCCGTGCGTATAAATATTCACGCCGGTGCCGTCGGTTTGCTCCAGCAGCATGCGCAGGTCTTTCAGGTCATGACCAGAAATCAAAATGGCTTTACCGGCAATAGGGCGCACGTTAACGGAGGTTGGCTGTGGGTGACCGTAAGCATCAGTTTCGCCATGGTCGAGGATTGCCATGACGTTGAAGTTCATTTTACCGATGCCCATCGCGTTGTTCAGCAAGGTATCGACATCGGCTGGCTGTGTGCCCAACCACGCCATGAAAGCATGGTATTCAGCATAGAGTGCGTTGTCATATTGACCGAGAACGTGGGCGTGTTCCATGTAGGCCGCCGCACCTTTCAGGCCGTAGAGGTTGAGCATACGCAAACCGTGAACGTCATCACCGATAATGGCTTTATCGCTGTCCAGTGCAAAATCCTCTGCCTGTTGCAGCAAGGTCGGAATATCGTTGCCAGCCAGTTGCAGCGCGGCCATCGGGTGATCTACTGTCGTCGTGGCATCGTGCAGGCGGCAGCGAACTGCCAGCGACTCACGCAGTGTGATAGCTTCCTGCGCGTAGCCAATAATACGTTGGGAATCGAAGTTAACGTTGGTCAGCGTAGAGAAGAAGGCGCGTGGCGCAAAGCTATCGACATCGTGATCGATAATATCCAGCTCGCGTGCTTTCAGCGCCCAGGCAGAAAGCCCTTGTAGCACAGCCACCAGTAGGTCTTGCAGATCGGAGGTTTCTGCGGTTTTGCCGCACATGCCCTGCGCGTAAGAGCAGCCGTTTCCAACAGGGGTACGAATCGTTTGTTCACATTGCACACAAAACATAATGACTTCCTTTTTTAAGTTGCATTTTAAATGCTTGTTTAAAGCATAGTGTCAGCCGAGGCAGGTAAAAAGGCTTTTTTAATGCAACTTTAGGTAAATTTGATTTAGCGCAAGTTTGGCGATGGGCAATGAAAATCACTCTCAATCACAGCCCATAAACGAGGAAGAAAACGATGAGGCTAGCGTTCTTAGGAGGTAAAGAATGCCATCAATATTGGCGCCGCGAGGCTTAATAAGAAACCATGTACGATGGCAGCGGGTACGATATCGACACCCGCGCTGCGTTGTAAAACAGGTAGCGTGAAATCCATCGACGTTGCGCCGCAGAGGCCTAATGCGCACGAGCGATTGCGCTGTGCCAGCGCAGGAATCAGCATAATCGCCAGCAACTCGCGAGTCAGATCGTTGAAAAATGCGGTACTGCCGATGACAGGGCCGAGGGCGTCGGTCAGCAGAATGCCTGACAGTGAATACCACCCATAGCCGGATGCCATCGCCAGACCGGTTTTCAGCGGCAGACCCAGAATCCATGCGGCGAGTAGGCCGCCACCGAGTGCGCTAATACCCACGATGAGTGCAATAATCAGACCGCGACGGTTTAATACGATCTGGCGTAGCGTCATCCCGCTGTTACGCAACTGAATGCCCACCAGAAATAATAGAAAGATCAGGGCATATTCGCTGCCTTTGCTGGCGTAAGTGAACCCCGACCATTGCGTTAAGCCGAGCGAAAAGCCTCCGAATACTACGCCGCAGAGTTTGGACGATTCAACGATCATACGCAGTCGGGAAGGCGGTGCAGCCTCCCTAAACTTGCTGTGCCACACGCTGCGTTTTTCCCATAGCCACAGCGCAATACCGTTTGCCGCGACAATACAGAATGCAAAAACGGCGGTGTAGCGAAAGATCAGTAACAAATTGCTGCTGAGATCTTCCAGAAAGGCCAGACTCATCCCCATTAAAAACAGAATAACGTACACCATCCAACTCAGTAGTTGGTTAATCAGCTGTAATGCTTTTTTGGCGCGCAGTGGTACCAGATAGCCAATGATGAGCGGTAATAAAATAATTAATAATCCTGAATACATCACAGAATTGATGTCCTTACGCGAGAAAAACGGCGCTAACCCGTATTTTAGGATTGGTAGGGGTGGCCGTAGTCAAACAATGAGGTTTTTCTTCTTCATTTCTACCTCGATGGGCGTGACACGGCGGAAACACAAACCGTGCGTTAACAACATCGCGGGATTCATCGGCTACACTTGGCGGGAAGAAAAACGATAATCTATTAAAATTAAACAAATTATCGGAGCGAGTAAAGCGCTGTCTGGCAGGATATTCTACTCGGTGGGGATCTTGTCAGCAGAAACCCGCAGGCAGTCGTTACAGGAGAGAAGAATGCATCTGGAAAGTATTGAAATCCTGGGGTTTCGGGGAATCAATCGTCTGTCGTTGCTACTGGACGAGAATAACGTGCTGATTGGGGAGAACGCCTGGGGTAAATCGAGCCTGCTGGACGCACTTTCGCTGCTGCTGGCACCGACGTTGCCGCTTTATCACTTTGATATGCAAGATTTTCACTTCACTCCGGGGGATGAAAACAGTCGGGAAAAGCACCTTCAGATTATTTTCACTTTTTGCGAGACGGCACCCGGTCACCATTTGTCTCCTCGGTATCGTTCGCTTAGCCCCGTTTGGGTGGAGGGAAACGAGTCGCTATACCGCGTTTTTTATCGGCTGGAAGGTGAAGTGGACGAAAGCCAGTCAGTCTTCACCTGGCGCAGCTTTCTGGACGCCGATGGGCATCCGATACCGCTAGATGATATTGACGAACTGGCCAGAGAAATCATCCGCCTGCATCCAGTGTTGCGGCTGCGTGATGCGCGCTTTATGCGGCGTCTGCGCTCCGGGACGCTGGCGGCGACGTTAGATAACAGCAATGAAAAGCTGGCTCAGCAGTTTGAGCAACTGATGCGTGAGCTGGTGCAAAATCCGCAGAAGCTGACGGATAAAGAGCTGCGTCAGGGCTTGGTGGCGATGCGGCAACTGCTGGAGCACTATTTTTCCGAACAGAACGCCACGGGTAATGATCGACGTCATCATCGTCATGCGCGAACCCACAACGGTAAATCGTGGCGATCGCTGGACAACATTAACCGCCTGATTGCCGACCCAAACAGCCGCAGTCGCCGAATTATCCTGCTAGAGCTGTTCTCCACGCTGTTACAGGCGAAAGGGTCTGTAGCGTTGGATCCCCACGCTCGTCCGCTCTTGCTGATTGAAGACCCAGAAACTCGGCTGCACCCGATTATGCTGTCTGTTGCCTGGGGACTCCTGACGCAACTGCCGCTCCAGAAAGTTACGACAACCAATTCGGGAGAGCTGCTGTCGCTGGTGCCCATGGAGCAGGTGTGTCGCCTGGTTCGGGAATCCTCACGGGTTGCGACGTACCGCATTGGTCGTCAGGGCATGAATGCGGAAGACAGTCGGCGTATTGCGTTTCATATTCGTCTGAATCGACCCGCTTCTCTCTTTGCTCGCTGTTGGCTGCTGGTGGAAGGGGAAACCGAAGTCTGGATGCTGAATGAACTCGCGCGTCAATGCGGCCATCATTTTGAGGCGGAAGGGGTAAAAGTGATTGAATTTGCCCAGTCGGGTCTCCGGCCTTTATTGAAGTTCGCGCGGCGTATGGGGATTGAATGGCATGTGTTGGTTGATGGTGACGACGCGGGGAAAAAATATGCTGCGACGGCGAAGAGTCAGTTAACGGTACAGGATGAAAGTGAGCGAGATCATCTGACGGTGTTGCCCGCATCGGACATGGAGCACTACATGTATCGTGAGGGGTTCAGTCAGGTTTATCACCGTATCGCACAATTGCCGGAGAAAGTGCCGCTATCGATGCATAAAGTCATCATCAGGGCTATCCATCGTTCATCCAAACCCGACCTGGCGATAGAAGTGGCGATGGAGGCCGCGGCGCTGGGCAGTGATGCGATCCCGCCACTCATTCGCAGCATGTTCTCTCGCGTGCTATGGCTCGCTCGCGGACGTGCCGATTAGATGAATGTGACGAGTATAAATAAAAATGCCGTTCAGTGTGCTGAACGGCATTTGTCGCATTATATTAATTTTTACTGTTTAGCGTCGTGTGTTCTGAGTAGAAGTGTAGGGTGTAGAAGGGGTCAGGATACGGCCTCGACGATTTGCGGGACGATCAGGCAGGCATGATTGCCTTTCGGCCCTTGATGAACATCAAACCTGACAACCTGTCCGGCTTTTAGAGTCCGGTAGCCATCCATTTGAATCGTTGAGTAGTGCGCGAAGATATCGTCACCGCCCCCTTCTGGACAGATAAAACCAAACCCTTTGGCATTATTGAACCATTTAACAGTACCTGTCTCCATGCATTGACATCCTTCGCAAGAGTATTCTTTTCAGTAAGGTGTGGTTATTTGGTTACTACGAATACGAATTGATTAAAACCCCATCAATTCATCCGTACACTTTAGTGAAATCGATCCCGGCGTCAAGCGATCCACCGCGTGGTGGCAAGGGGAGTTTGTCAAAGTTTGATGCAGATAACGCTATTGATGAACCAACAATCGTGTTGCGTAATCAAGATATCGGATGCAGGCCTTGAATTTTGCTTTCCGGGAACCATTTCATTCCTCAGGTGGTAAAATAAAAAGTAGACGTGCTACTGTAAATGTAGAGATACCCGTCATCTTTCAAGTCGCAGGCACGCATTTCCTGCTGCTCGGATTTATTGGGAATAAACAGACCAATGTCGCGAGTCGCGATATTCGTTACATGATGTGGATAGAGAATGGGAAACAAAAGTACGTGGTCACAATCGGAAAGCCTGACCGCCGATCAACAGAAAGAAAAATTGCAGCCGCCATCCATGTATAACGTGGTGTTGAATAACGATGATTACACCCCGATGGAATTTGTTATTGACGTTCTGCAAAAGTTCTTTTCTTATGATATTGAACGTGCCACACAGCTTATGTTAACTGTGCATTATCAGGGTAAAGCAATTTGTGGCGTATTCAGCGCTGAAGTGGCTGAAACCAAGGTCGTACAAGTCAATCGTTATGCCAGAGAAAACGAGCACCCGCTGCTCTGTACGCTGGAAAAAGCCTGAAGTCAGGCGATTTATTGGGAGAGGTGCCTATGCTCAATCAAGAACTGGAACTCAGTCTCAACATGGCTTTCGCCAGAGCGCGTGAGCACCGACACGAGTTTATGACCGTGGAGCACCTGCTGTTGGCTCTGCTCAGTAATCCAGCCGCCCGTGAAGCACTGGAAGCCTGCACGGTAGATTTAGCCGCGCTGCGTCAAGAGCTGGAAGCCTTCATTGAACAGACCACACCAACATTACCGCAGAGTGACGATGAGCGAGAAACTCAGCCGACGCTCAGCTTCCAGCGCGTACTACAACGCGCCGTCTTCCACGTGCAGTCTTCCGGCCGCAGTGAAGTGTCTGGCGCCAACGTTCTGGTCGCGATTTTTAGCGAACAGGAATCTCAGGCCGCCTACCTCCTGCGCAAGCACGACGTTAGTCGTCTGGATGTCGTGAACTTTATTTCTCACGGCACACGTAAAGAAGAATCCGATCAGGCACCTAGCGCTGAAAGTCCCGTCAATGAAGAACAGGCAGGAGGGGAAGATCGTATGGAAAACTTCACCACCAATCTGAATCAACTGGCTCGCGTCGGCGGTATTGACCCGCTCATTGGCCGGGAAAAAGAACTGGAGCGCACGATTCAGGTGTTGTGCCGCCGCCGTAAAAATAACCCGCTGCTGGTCGGTGAGTCCGGTGTCGGTAAAACCGCGATTGCCGAAGGGCTGGCCTGGCGTATTGTGCAGGGCGATGTACCGGAAGTGATGGCGGAGTGCACCCTGTACTCACTGGACATCGGCGCGTTGCTGGCCGGTACCAAATACCGCGGTGACTTTGAAAAACGCTTCAAGGCGCTGTTGAAGCAGCTAGAGCAGGATAAAAACAGCATCCTGTTTATTGATGAAATCCACACGATTATCGGCGCTGGTGCAGCGTCCGGTGGTCAGGTTGATGCGGCTAATCTGATTAAACCGCTGCTTTCCAGCGGCAAGATCCGCGTTATTGGTTCCACCACGTATCAGGAATTCAGCAATATATTCGAAAAGGATCGGGCGCTGGCGCGTCGTTTCCAGAAAATCGATATCACTGAACCTAGCGTAGAAGAAACGATACAAATCATTAATGGCCTGAAGCCGAAGTATGAGGCTCACCATGATGTTCGCTATACGTCAAAAGCGGTTCGCGCAGCGGTAGAGCTGGCAGTGAAATATATCAATGACCGACATCTGCCAGATAAGGCCATCGATGTGATCGATGAAGCGGGTGCGCGCAGCCGTTTGATGCCTGTCAGCAAGCGCAAGAAAACGGTTAACGTGAGTGACATCGAATCGGTTGTCGCCCGCATCGCCCGTATTCCAGAAAAAACCGTCTCCGCTAGCGATCGCGATGTGCTGAAAAACCTCAGCGATCGCCTGAAAATGCTGGTGTTTGGGCAAGACAAGGCTATCGAAGCGTTGTCTGAATCTATCAAGATGAGCCGTGCAGGGCTGGGTCAAGAGCGCAAGCCAGTAGGTTCTTTCCTGTTCGCAGGCCCTACAGGTGTTGGTAAGACGGAAGTGACGTTGCAGCTGGCAAAAGCGTTGGATATTGAACTGCTGCGCTTTGATATGTCCGAATACATGGAGCGTCATACCGTCAGCCGCTTGATTGGTGCACCTCCAGGCTATGTGGGCTACGATCAGGGCGGCCTGCTGACGGATGCGGTGATCAAGCATCCTCATGCCGTGCTGCTGCTGGATGAAATCGAAAAAGCGCACCCGGACGTCTTTAATCTGCTGTTGCAGGTGATGGATAACGGTACGCTGACGGATAACAATGGCCGTAAAGCGGATTTCCGCAATGTCATTGTCGTCATGACCACCAATGCGGGCGTGCGGGAAACACAGCGTAAATCCATCGGTATCATCCATCAGGACAACAGCACGGATGCGATGGAAGAGATCAAAAAGGTGTTTACGCCGGAGTTCCGCAACCGTCTGGATGGCATTATCTGGTTCAACCATCTGTCGACCGATGTTATTCAGCAGGTTGTCGATAAGTTTATTGTTGAACTCCAGGCACAGTTGGACGCGAAAGGCGTGTCGCTAGAAGTGAGCGATGAAGCGCGTGACTGGCTGGCAGAGAAAGGCTACGACAAGGCGATGGGTGCCCGACCAATGGCTCGCGTGATGCAGGAAAGCCTCAAGAAACCGCTGGCCAACGAGCTGCTGTTTGGTTCGCTGGTGGATGGTGGCTCTGTGACGGTAGAACTGGATAAAGAGACGCAACAGCTGACGTACGGCTTCCAGAGTGCGCAGAAGCGGAAAGCGGAAAGCGTTAATTAATCGATACCGTGTGTTACCTAAAAGGGATGCTAATGCATCCCTTTTTTACATCTCGTGCACGAGCCCTTCCAAAAAACAAAGCCCTTGCCATGAAGGAAAGGGCTGGAGAGGGAGTCACATCCTCATATACCGCTGGTATCAGCGATGAGCTAACCGGTTAACGGCTGCGGAAGACAATGCGGCCTTTACTCAGGTCGTACGGGGTTAACTCTACAGTGACTTTGTCACCCGTCAGGATGCGGATATAGTTTTTACGCATTTTACCGGAGATATGAGCGGTAACCACGTGCCCGTTTTCCAATTCAACGCGGAACATGGTGTTGGGCAGCGTATCAAGCACGGTGCCTTGCATTTCAATATTGTCTTCTTTGGCCATCGAATCCTCTAGGTCTAACTACCTTTATTTTTTAACCGCAAGATAATGCCGAAAAACCGACATTATGTAAAGAAGCGTTCACGTTTGGGGTGTTATTTACCCGTTTTTCTCTATTAAAAAGTGGGTTCTGCGAGCTTTTGTGGTAGCCAACAACCCTCATCGACAGCGATATCCTGCCATTGGGAAAGCTGTTGCAGAAAATGATCTCGTGGAATTTCACTCACGCCAAGCGAAGCCGTATGGGAGTTTAACACCTGACAATCAATCAGATTACCGCCGTGGCGAATAAAATGCTGTTGAAACGCCAGCAGCGCGTATTTTGAGGCATTATCCATGCGGCTGAACATTGACTCACCACAAAATAATCGCCCTTGTTCAATACCATATAACCCACCGACCAGTGCGCCATTGTGCCACACTTCGACGGAATGTGCTTTCCCAACCTGATGAAGCTGGCGATAAGCTGAAATTATGTCTGGCGTAATCCAGGTGCCATCATGGTGTTCATGCGCGCAGGCGTGAATAACATCATCAAATGCCTGATTCAGCGTGGCATGAAAAGTATGGCGCTTCAGAAATTTTTTCAGGCTGCGGCTAAGATGGAGTTCACCGGGAAACAGAACCGCACGTGGATTCGGAGACCACCATAAGATAGGCTCACCGGGGGAGAACCAAGGGAAAATACCTTGCCGGTAAGCCGCTTTCAGCCAGGCAACGGAGAGATCGCCGCCAACGGCCAGCAGGCCGTTGGGGTCATCCAGTGCATGATTCGGGTCAGGAAACTGAAGTGATTGAGACGATAACTGATATAGGCGCATGTTTTTCAAACGTTATGTTTCATTGAAATTGCCTTAAACGTGTTGGCGAAATTGCCAATAACGCCCTTGTTGTGCCATCAAAGCCTGATGGCTGCCTTGTTCGATCACTTTACCGTCATCCAGAATGCAGATGCGATCCATCGATTCTAAACCGTATAGCCGATGAGTGATGACAATTAAGGTCTTATCGGCACAGTGTTGGCGGAGCAGCAGCAGGATACGTTTTTCGGTTTCTGCATCCAACCCTTCAGTGGGCTCATCCAACAGAACTAACGGCGCATCGTGTAATAAGGCGCGCGCTAAAGCGATACGACGCTGTTCTCCACCGGATAGCTGACGGCCGCCTTCTCCCAGCCAGGCATTCAGCCCCTCATTTTCCAGCAGTTTTTCTAACCCGACCTGCTGTAATACCTCGGCCAGTTTTTCGTCCCGTGCTGTCGGCGCTGCCAGCAGCAGGTTATCGCGCAGCGTTGCGCTGAATATATGTGCGCGTTGTGGTACCACGCTCATCATGGCGCGGAGATCGTCTTCGCGCCAATCGGCAAGAGCGTGGCCGTTAAGTGCAATATCCCCGTATTCAGCATTCCATGCTCGAGTCAGCAATTGTAATAGCGTCGATTTTCCACACCCAGTACGACCCAACAGCGCCAGATGCTCTCCAGGTTGAATGGAAAGGGAGATATTTTGCAGCACAGGCTGTGGCTGACCAGGATAAGTGAAGCCGACATGTGAGAGTTCAAGCGAAGCCGCGCGCGAGGTTTCCGGACCATGTTCTGGGAATGTGACGTCAACGGGCTGACGAATGATTTGATCGACCCGAGCTGCGGACGCAATAACTTGCCCCATGTGCTGGAAGGCTACCGTGACGGGAGCCAGCGCCTCGAAGGCTGCAAGCGAAGCGAACACGAAGAGGGCGATCAACGCGCCGGGCTGTGGGTTACCGCCAACGCCATCGGCTGCCAGCCACAGAATCAGAGTAACAGTCAGCCCACTGCATAAAATCATCACCGCCTGAGACAGACCAGTAAGATTGGCCTGTTGGCGCTGGCGACGCAGCCAGTTAATTTCCACCAGTGCCAACTGTTGACGGACGCGATCGAGTGCACCGAAGACGGTTAACTCCGCCTGACCTTGGAGCCAGGTCGTTAACTGAAGGCGGTATTGTGCACGCAGCGCGGTCAAGTCCTGTCCGATGCCGTTCCCCGCCCGATAAAAGAGAACAGGCAGGCACAGGAGTAACGCCAACATAATGGCACCCAGCGTCAGAGCCAGTGAACTATCAATGAAGCTTAAACCGTAACAAACGATAAGAATGACGGCGAAGGCGCTGATGATGGGAGAAATAACACGAAGATAAAGATGATCGAGCGTATCAACGTCCGCTACGAGCCGGTTGAGTAGCTCGGCCTGACGAAATTGTGCTAGCCCTCCGGGGGAGAGCGGTAAAATGCGGGAGAATGTGAAAACACGCAAGCGCAGCAGAACGCGGAATGTGGCATCGTGGCTGACGACTCTTTCGCCATAGCGCCCAGCTGTACGCGCGATGGCTGCACCCCGCACGCCAGCGGCGGGCAGCATGTAGTTAAAGGTCAGTAGCCCGACGATCCCAGCCAGCGAAGCACCTGCCAGAAACCAGCCAGATAGCGCGAGCAGGCCAATGCTGGCCAGCAGCGTAGCAATCGCTAGCACTACACCCAGACTTAAATACCAGAAGTGCTGACGATAAAGCGCCAGAAACGGTTTTAATACCCGCATCGTTTTCACCTGAGCCATTACAGTGCCTCCTGTCGTTGTGCCAGCAGCGCCGCGAAGGGGCCTGTTTCAGCTCGGAGTGTTTGATAATCACCTTGTTGAACTAACCGACCGCCTTCCATCACCCAAATCGCATCATACTCGGTGATATCAGTGAGCTGATGCGTGACGAGCAGAGTGGTCTGGGAACGTGCAGCTTCGTTCAGCGCTGTCATAACGAGCTCCTCGCTATGAGCATCTAGGCTGGCTGACGGTTCATCCAGCAGCAGTAAATTACAAGGGTGAATGAGCGCACGGGCAACGGCGACGCGCTGTGCTTGCCCGACAGATAAACGTGCCGCTCCGTCACCGATCGTGGTTTCTAGCCCCTGTGGAAGCTGTGGTAAGAACTCTTGCACATAAGCGCGTTCAATCGCCTGTTGCAGCTCAATCATACTGGCTTGCGGGTTGCCCAGTAGAATATTGCTGCGCAGCGTCTGTTCCGGCAAATGGGGATTTTGTCCAACCCAGCTCAACTGTTTGCGCCATGATTCCGGCGTAAGCGCGTTCAACGCCTGACCATTCACGGTTAATGAACCGCGGTAAGGCAGGAACCCCAAGAGCGCATTAAGCAGTGAGCTTTTTCCTGCTCCGCTGATACCGACCAGCGCGATACGTTCGCCTGCGCGAATATCGAACGTCAACGGTTGAGTCAACGGTGTGCCATTCGGTGCGAGGACCACCAGGTCTTCTGCCCTAATGGCAATAGCGCTATCGCTGCTGAATTCGTGTGTGCCGAAGCCGACTGTCTCGCCTTCCTCTGCCAAAAAGGTCACTAGCGATTCTGCCGCGCCAATAGCTTGGGCCTTGGCATGATAGAACGTGCCGAGATCGCGTAGAGGCTGAAAGAATTCCGGTGCCAGAATCAGCACGAGAAAACCGGCGAAGAGCGTCACGCCCATGCCATAATGTCCAAAGTTCAGCTCTCCGAGATACGAGAAACCAAAATAGACGGCGACAACGGCGATCGAAATGGAGGCAAAAAATTCAAGCACACCCGAGGAGAGAAATGCCATGCGCAGCACTTCCATAGTGCGGCTACGGAAATCTTCAGAAGCCTGCCGGATTTGTTCGGTTTCAGCCTTGCCACGATGAAACAGACGTAGCGTTTCCATCCCGCGGAGACGGTCGAGGAAGTGTCCGCTTAGGCGCGCCAACGCCAGAAAGTTACGTCGGTTGGCATCCGCTGCACCCATACCGACCAGCGCCATAAAAAGAGGGATGAGTGGTGCTGTCAGAAACAGAATCAGACCTGCTGCCCAGTTGATCGGAAAGATCGTGATCAAGATAAGCAGCGGGATCAGTGCAGCAAGATACATTTGCGGCAGATAGCGGGCGTAATAATCCTGCATATCATCAACCTGCTCAAGAATCATCGTTGCCCAACTGCCAGCGGGTTTACCCTGTACCCAGGCTGGGCCAAGCTGTTGCAATCGATCCAGTACCAACTTACGAATTTGCTGCCGAACGGCTTGTCCGCAAAGAAAACCAACACGCTCGCGTACCACACTATTGAGAGCACGTAGAATAAATGTAGCGATCAGAAGGAGGAAGGGCGAGATCAGGCATTCTCGTGGAGCATGATCGATGATCAAGGCATGAAGCAAAGTGGCTAACAGCCAGGCTTGTGCCACGATTAACGCGCCGCTCAGGAATCCAAGCAGCAGTGAAAGCCGTAGCCAACGTTGCGCCAGTTTACTTTGCTGTTTCAGCCAGGCGGTCAGTTCTTGCTGTCTGGTTTTTTTCATCAGGCACCAGTTCGTTATGTTGCAGAAATGGACTTAACAGAAAACAACTCTCATGTAACTGTTAGGTAACAAAATTATCTTCTATCATGCAGAATGACGCCATGTTACCGCGACAGAGACGCGCTGCAAATGAAAAGGAGAAGGGAAATGGGGGAGACGATCAATTTTTGTGTCGCGGGAGGCAAACCGGAAGGAAGAAAACGGAACGGCAGTTGCCGCTCCGTTTCAGTATCGTATTACTTATTGACGGTCAGTCCGTCCAGGTAACGTTCTGCATCCAGTGCAGCCATACAGCCTGTACCGGCTGAGGTAATAGCCTGACGATAAATGTGATCCATCACGTCACCTGCTGCAAAAACGCCAGGAATGCTGGTCTGTGTCGCATTGCCGTGAATGCCGGATTGTACTTTGATATAACCGTTTTCTAGTTCCAACTGACCACCGAACACGGCCGTATTCGGGCTGTGGCCGATAGCAATAAATACGCCAGCCAGTTCCAGTTCTTCTGCGACATCGCTTTGTGTATCGCGGATACGCACACCCGTTACACCCATGTTATCGCCCAGCACTTCGTCCAGCGTACGGTTGGTATGCAAGACGATGTTGCCGCTTTTGACTTTATCCATCAGACGGTCAATCAGGATTTTCTCTGAACGGAACGTCTCGCGACGGTGGATCAAATGCACTTCCGCAGCGATGTTAGACAAATACAACGCCTCTTCTACGGCTGTATTCCCACCGCCAACAACGGCGACTTTCTGATTACGGTAGAAGAACCCGTCACAGGTTGCGCAAGCGGAAACGCCTTTGCCTTTAAACGCGTCTTCAGATGGCAGGCCAAGATAACGCGCTGAGGCGCCTGTGGCGATGATCAGCGCGTCACAGGTGTACTCGGCGCTATCACCGAATAAACGGAATGGACGGTTCTGCAAATCAACGCGCTCAATATGATCGAAGATCACTTCGGTATTGAACTTGGTCGCGTGTGCGTGCATACGCTCCATTAACAGCGGGCCAGTTAAATCATCGGCGTCGCCCGGCCAGTTTTCTACTTCGGTCGTGGTCGTCAGCTGACCGCCTTTTTCCATACCAGTGATTAATACTGGCTGTAAATTCGCCCGTGCAGCATAAACTGCGGCAGTATAGCCAGCAGGGCCTGAACCCAGAATCAATAACTTGTGATGTTTAACGGTACCCATGCTTTCCTCATTTCATGACGGCGGATAATGCTCATACGGATGGTTCCTACGACAACGGACGTCCTTACTATGAACAATTTATAACGATGAACATATCTACCACGAACAATGAGAACGATTGTAAGGAAATTACAGGAGTAAAAAAAGTATGCAGAAAAGTTACTGGCTATTTGTTTAATCGTTAATGACGATGATGATGACAAATCGCTGAAAAATCAGCCACATTCATAAGTAAAATGATTGAAGTCACCTTGGTGAATGGCTCTGGCTTATCCAATCTGGCAGTTTCTTCTGATTTTCATTGTTTTGCTTTGACAATCGGCTGTGCATTTGCGAAAACATCTGGGTAAGAGGAAATTTTTTGTATGTGGACAGTTAAAAGCTCGGCTTTTTATTCGTTTTTGCGCAGATAGGCCTTTGGGCTACGGATATGACGTGATGGCCTTCTTCGCGGTGAGTGAGGCGATAACGAGAAGTTAATGACTGTTGATATACAAAATAGGCAGCGTGTCTTCTTTAAGGGTAACTCTGATACATGAGGTCTATCGGGGTAAAGCGTGTGCAGGGAAAAGTGAAGAGAGACAATAATAATGGTAGACACTAAAAAACGGCCAGGAAAAGATCTCGATCGTATTGATCGTAACATCCTGAACGAATTGCAAAAAGATGGGCGTATTTCCAATGTCGAGCTTTCCAAACGGGTTGGGCTGTCACCAACGCCTTGTCTGGAGCGTGTGCGTCGTCTGGAAAGACAGGGTTTCATTAATGGCTACACAGCGCTGCTAAACCCGCATTATCTGGATGCGTCATTGCTGGTTTTTGTTGAAATAACGCTAAACCGTGGTGCGCCTGATGTGTTTGAACAGTTTAACTCTGCGGTGCAGAAGCTGGAAGAAATTCAGGAATGCCATCTGGTTTCCGGTGATTTTGACTACCTGTTAAAAACACGCGTGCCGGACATGTCCGCTTACCGTAAGCTCCTGGGCGAAACGCTGCTGCGTTTGCCGGGTGTAAACGACACCCGTACTTACGTGGTGATGGAAGAAGTGAAGCAAAGCAATCGTCTGGTCATTAAGACGCGCTAAACGTGTGGGTGCAAAACCCGATAAATTCAGCTACACTCCTGTGAATTTATACAGTCCCAGCGCCGGGTTTTCTCGGCGCTTTGTCATAAACCTTACAGGCCCCTGGAGAGACTCTTGAGCCAGGAATATACAGAAGATAAAGACGTTACCCTGAAAAAACTCAGCGGAACACGTCGTTTGCTTGAAGCGATTTTAATCGTTGTGGCACTTTTTGCGGTTTATCTCGGTGTCGCACTACTCAGTTTCAGCCCCTCGGATCCCAGTTGGTCGCAGACTGCGTGGCATGAGCCTATCCATAATTTTGGTGGTGTGGCAGGTGCCTGGCTGGCTGATACGCTGTTCTTCATTTTTGGCGTTTTAGCTTATGCCATTCCGCCGATTATGCTATCCCTGTGCTGGGCGGCTTTCCGTCAGCGTGATAACCACCAATCTATTGAGTATTTTACCTTTTCACTTCGCCTGATTGGAACATTGGCGCTGATCCTCACCTCTTGTGGTTTGGCTGCGTTGAATATTGACGATCTCTACTATTTCGCTTCCGGTGGTGTTTTGGGAAGTCTGTTGAGCAGCTCAATGATTCCACGTTTCAATAGCATGGGTGCGACGCTAATTCTGCTGTGCGTGTGGGGCGCAGGGTTGACGTTGTTTACCGGCTGGTCATGGTTAACGATTGCCGAAAAAATAGGTGCTGGTGTATTGGGCTGTCTGACATTTATGTCAAACCGTTCGCGTCGCGATGAAGAGTATCGTGAAGAAAACGAGCGTGAAGACGATGAGCATAATGCGCTTAACATTCAGCACGATGAAGTATCAGGCGAACCAATACCGCAACAACGTGATGACGATGGTGTCCTGTTTTCTGCGCCTTCCGCTGCTGATGCCATAAACGGCACGACGACGGATAATAGGGCAGAAGAAGCATTATTGCCTGCTGTCGAAAATGCGCCAGTCGCTACACAACCGACCTCGTTAGCAGAAACATCAGTAGTGGATTCGACATTATCTGATATAGCGCCACCCCTAGCGCTATCAGCGATTGATGCGACTCCGTCACTGAACCCGCCGTTGTATTCGTTTGAAGTCCCTGAAACGCCTGTAGCGATGCCGGAGAATGTTACTACGTCGGAGTCTCATAGCAGCGCGTATACCCCATTCGGGAATTCTTATGGGAACAGTTCTTATGAGAATAGTGTTGTACCGCCGATCGTAACGTCATCGGTCGTTCAACCGTTTGCTGAGTCACCACAGCCTGCACAAGAGACGGATTTCAACGCGAATAACACCTTTATGCCTGCGTTCAGTGCTGATGGGGATGATAACCCGCAGATTAAACGCGGCGTAGGGCCGGAACTACCGCGTCCTAATCCGGTTCGTATTCCTACGCGCCGTGAACTTGCGTCATACGGAATCAAGTTACCGTCACAGCGTTTGGCCGAAGAACAAGCAAGGCTGCAGGCGCAGAATGGTAGTGCAGAAACGGAATTGACGAACGACGTGTATCAGGAAGAGACGCCGGATGATATCGCCCAGCAAGAAGCTGCGTTGCAGCAAGCGTATCTGGACCAGCAGCGCCAGCGTTACGGTGATGAGTACCCGTTACAGGAAGACGATGAAGACGCGCTTCTGCAAGCGCAGCTAGCCAGAGATTTCGCTGCACAGCAGCAGTCACGTTATGACGCGAGTACGTCGTCGCGCGATGAAGAAATTTCTGCTCCGATAGCATCGCCTGCGACCCGTGAGCCGATTCAGTCAAACCCTGTGGTGTCACATAACTCCTTTTCATTCTCACCATTTAGCGCCGAGAGTGAGCGAGAGCCTGAATTTGAGCCACGTACGTTTAGCGAGCCGACGTATTCGCCGCCGGCTTATAACACTGAGCCCGATCTTCCGCCGATGCATGCTGGCGAAGATAAAGACGACAACGATGAGCGCAACCCGTTGATGTTTGAGCAGCCAGTACAATCGACACCTGCGCCTGTTGACGTTACGCGACAGGAAAATGCAGCAGCGCCAACGCATCATCCGGCAATGGATGGCCTAATTCATCCGTTCCTGATGCGTAATGAACAACCGTTGCAGAAGCCGACCACGCCACTGCCAACGTTGGATTTGTTGACTCCGCCACCAGCAAGCGAAGCGCCTGTAGATAATTTTGCACTGGAGCAAACGGCGCGACTGATTGAAGCGCGGTTGGCTGATTTCCGGGTAAAAGCGGATGTGGTCGATCACTCTCCAGGGCCCGTAATCACGCGGTTTGAATTGGATCTGGCTCCGGGTGTTAAAGCCGCGCGTATCTCGAATTTGTCGCGTGATTTGGCGCGTTCACTGTCAGTCGTTGCCGTACGTATTGTTGAGGTTATTCCCGGTAGGCCATATGTCGGGCTGGAGTTGCCGAATGCACACCGTCAGACGGTTTATCTGCGAGAAGTGCTGGACTGTGATGCATTCCGGGATAACCCTTCACCGCTGGCGATCGTGTTAGGGAAAGATATTTCTGGCGAACCTGTCGTTGCCGATTTGGCGAAAATGCCACACCTGCTGGTTGCGGGTACGACGGGGTCGGGTAAGTCGGTCGGCGTTAACGCCATGATTATCAGTATGTTGTATAAAGCCACGCCAGAAGACGTGCGCTTTATCATGATCGACCCGAAAATGCTGGAGCTTTCCGTGTACGAAGGCATTCCGCATTTGTTGACGGAAGTTGTGACCGACATGAAGGATGCGGCGAATGCGTTGCGCTGGTGTGTGGGTGAAATGGAACGTCGCTATAAGCTGATGTCTGCACTTGGTGTGCGTAATCTGGCGGGATACAACGAACGGGTGATGACGGCAAATGCGATGGGGCGTCCGATTCCCGATCCGTTCTGGAAGCCAGGCGACAGTATGGATATGACGCCACCCGTGTTGGAAAAACTGCCGTATATTGTCGTTATGGTCGATGAATTTGCTGACCTAATAATGGCAGTGGGTAAGAAGGTTGAAGAACTGATTGCCCGACTGGCGCAAAAAGCGCGTGCTGCGGGGATTCACTTGGTACTGGCAACGCAGCGTCCTTCGGTCGATGTGATCACTGGGCTGATCAAAGCGAACATTCCGACGCGTATTGCGTTTACGGTTTCCAGCAAGATCGACTCACGCACTATCCTCGATCAAGGTGGCGCGGAATCGCTCTTGGGGATGGGGGACATGCTGTATATGGCACCTAACTCCTCTATACCTATCCGCGTTCATGGTGCTTTTGTGCGCGATGAGGAAGTTCACGCCGTTGTTCAAGACTGGAAAGCGCGCGGTCGCCCTCAATATATCGATAATATTGTCAGCGGTGGCGATGATGCTGAAGGTGGAAGCCTGGGGCTTGATAGTGATGAAGAGCTCGATCCTTTGTTCGATCAGGCCGTGGAGTTTGTGGTCGATAAGCGTCGTGCCTCCATCTCCGGCGTACAGCGCCAGTTCCGTATTGGCTATAACCGTGCGGCGCGAATCGTTGAGCAAATGGAAGCGCAGGGTATCGTCAGTTCTCCTGGGCACAATGGTAACCGCGAGGTCTTGGCACCACCATCAATAGAATAGAACGCGGTATTGATTGAAGTCACTCCCCATAAGGGCTGCGCGAGCAGCCCTTATGCAAAGAAGCGTAAAAGCGGCAATAAGCAGATAATTCACCTATCACCGCTCGAGTGGGTTCAGATAACATAGATCTACGAATAACGTGGGCGCTATGTAAAACGCCCGATCTCGCTAGGCGAGGGCGCGTTATATTTAGAAATTCAAAGGATTATGCGTATGAAAAAGTGGTTAGCTATCAGTTGCCTGATTGCAGGTGTTACCTCAACCGCTGTCTATGCGGACGCGGCAAAAGATTTGCAAGGTCGTCTCAATAAAGTAAACAGTTTCCATGCAAACTTCAGCCAGAAGGTAACCAGTTCCGATGGTGCAGCGGTGCAGGAAGGGGAAGGCGAACTGTGGCTGAAACGTCCTAACTTATTTAACTGGAAAACCACATCGCCTGATGAGAGTGCATTGATTTCTGATGGTAAAACACTGTGGTTCTACAACCCGTTTGTTGAGCAAGTCACGGCAACCTGGTTGAAAGATGCAACGGGAAATACGCCGTTCATCCTGATTACGCGTAACGATACCAGTGACTGGAATAAATACGATGTGCGTCAGAAAGGCGATGATTTTGAACTTACGCCGAAGTCAGCGAGCGGAAATCTGAAGCAGTTCGCGATTAATGTGACGACAAACGGCACGATCAAGCAGTTTACCGCGACGGAACAGGATGGGCAGCGGAGCACTTATGTGCTGAAGAACCAGCAAAATGGCGCGGTGGATGCGGCGCAATTCACTTTCACACCGCCGAAAGGCGTTACGCTGGACGATCAGCGTCAGTGAGGTAAGAGTGAGCAATCTGTCACTGGACTTTTCCCGTAACGAATTCCAACCGCTGGCCGCGCGTATGCGGCCAGCGACATTGGCGCAGTATATTGGTCAACAGCACCTACTCGGTGCTGGTAAGCCGTTGCCACGAGCCATCGAGGCGGGGCAGTTGCACTCAATGATTCTTTGGGGGCCGCCAGGAACGGGGAAAACCACGCTGGCAGAACTGATTGGGCATTATGGGCAGGCCGATGTTGAACGCATTTCCGCCGTGACGTCTGGCATCAAAGAAATTCGCGAAGCGATTGAGCGTGCCCGACAAAATCGTAATGCAGGACGACGCACCATTTTGTTTGTCGATGAAGTTCATCGTTTCAACAAAAGTCAGCAGGATGCATTTTTGCCGCATATCGAAGATGGAACGATCACCTTCATTGGTGCGACAACGGAAAACCCTTCCTTTGAGCTTAATTCAGCCTTGTTATCTCGTGCCCGTGTCTATTTGCTGAAAGCGTTGACGGCGGAAGATATTGAGCAGGTTTTACTGCAAGCAATGAGCGACAGCGAGCGTGGCTATGGTGGGCAGAATATTGTTCTGCCTGTTGATACTGGACGAATGCTAGCTGAATTGGTCAATGGCGATGCCAGACGTGCGCTGAATAGCCTGGAAATGATGGCGGATATGGCGGAAATTGACGCGCAGGGCATGCGCATCTTGACGCCAGCACTCCTCAATGAAATCGCTGGCGAACGCAGTGCCCGCTTTGATAATAAGGGTGACCGCTATTACGACCTGATTTCAGCCTTGCATAAATCGGTAAGAGGCTCCGCGCCGGATGCGGCGCTCTATTGGTACGCCCGAATCATCACCGCCGGTGGCGATCCGTTATATGTTGCTCGACGGCTGTTGGCAATTGCTTCGGAAGATGTCGGCAATGCCGATCCGCGAGCGATGCAGGTGGCTATCTCTGCCTGGGATTGTTTCACTCGCGTCGGCCCCGCAGAAGGGGAACGCGCCATCGCACAGGCGATTGTTTATCTGGCCTGCGCGCCAAAAAGCAATGCGGTATATAGTGCTTTCAAAGCGGCGATGCAGGATGCCCGCGAAAAGCCGGACTATGATGTTCCCGAACATTTGCGTAACGCACCTACCCGTTTGATGAAAGAAATGGGGCTTGGGGCAGAGTATCGGTACGCACACAATGAACCCAATGCTTATGCGGCTGGCGAGAGTTACTTTCCATCTGAAATGGCAGATACGCACTATTATGCACCTACCTCGCGTGGCCTTGAGGGCAAAATTGGTGAAAAGCTCGCCTGGCTTGCTGCTCAGGATCAAAATAGCCCGACAAAACGCTACCGTTGAACTAAGCGTTGCGGTAAGGTTATTCAGGTATTTTCTGAAACCGGCCGCGTAGCGCGCCGTGTACGCCACTATTTCATTTGATAATCATAAGCACAGGATTAGCATGCTCGATCCCAATTTACTGCGTAATGAGCTAGACGCAGTCGCCGAAAAGTTACTGGCTCGCAGAGGCTTTAAGCTGGATGTTGAGACCCTGCGTAAGCAGGAAGAACGTCGTAAAGTATTGCAGGTAGAAACTGAAAACCTGCAGGCAGAGCGTAACTCCCGATCGAAAGAGATTGGTGCAGCGAAAGCACGCGGTGAAGATATCGAGCCTTTGCGTCGTGAAGTTAATACATTAGGCGAAAAACTGGATGCCGCGAAAGCCGAGCTGGATCAGTTGCAGAATGACATTCGCGATCTGGCGTTAACGATCCCGAACCTGCCGGATGATTCTGTGCCGCTAGGTAAGGACGAGACACAAAATCAGGAAGTTACCCGTTGGGGTGAGCCGCGTAAGTATGATTTTGCCGTGCGCGATCATGTTGAACTTGGCGAGATGGCTGCCGGACTGGATTTTGCCGCTGCGGTGAAATTAACCGGTGCGCGTTTTGTCGTGATGAAAGGGCAGATTGCTCGTTTGCACCGTGCGCTTGCTCAGTTCATGCTGGATTTGCATACACAGCAGCACGGTTATCAGGAAGCGTATGTGCCTTATCTGGTAAACCACGCCACGTTATACGGTACGGGCCAGTTGCCTAAGTTTGGTGAAGATCTATTCCATACCAATCCATTAAGTGAAGAAGCGGAAAGCAGCCAATACGCACTGATCCCGACAGCTGAAGTCCCGCTAACGAATCTGGTTCGTGACGAAATTCTGGATGAAGAATCTTTACCGTTGAAAATGACCGCACACACACCTTGCTTCCGTTCAGAAGCGGGTTCGTACGGTCGTGATACGCGCGGGTTGATTCGTATGCACCAGTTTGACAAGGTTGAACTGGTACAAATCGTCCGTCCTGAGGATTCCATGCAGGCGCTGGAAGCGTTGACGACCCACGCCGAAACGGTGTTGCAACTGCTGAACTTGCCTTACCGTAAAGTATTACTCTGCACGGGTGATATGGGCTTTGGTTCTATCAAAACCTACGATCTGGAAGTTTGGTTACCAGCACAAGACACGTACCGCGAAATCTCTTCCTGCTCAAACTGTGGGGATTTCCAGGCGCGTCGTATGCAGGCTCGTTGCCGCAGCAAGTCCGATAAAAAGACTCGACTGGTTCATACGCTGAACGGTTCTGGTCTGGCAGTTGGTCGCACACTGGTGGCTGTTCTGGAGAACTATCAGCAGGCCGATGGCCGCATTGAAATTCCTGAAGTGCTGCGCCCCTATATGGGCGGACTGGAATTCATCGGCTAATCGCTGCTATTTGAATAAAGCGCCTAAGGGCGCTTTTTTTACGCCTTATCTTCGGTAATATTTTTTCATCGTAAAAGTAATTTCTCGACCTAACACCGCTTATATTACTTAATTTTTACGTTTAAAGTTCTTTAAAATCAGCAAGGTATAAACACTTCGTGCTTAAAGGTGACGGCCCTTCTGCGAGTATTGATTAATTCTTTCAATCCATAATTTAAGAAAGGCGTTTTAGCACTTTTTGCCCGGATTGACTTTTATATATGCAGTGGCATGATGCGCTCACTCTTCTCCGGTTGCTTGGTTATCCACTCGCTATGTCTGCTTATTCCCGCCCAGTGCTGTTATTGCTCTGCGGACTTTTGCTGCTGACGGTTTGTATTGCGGTATTAAATACGTTGGTCCCACTTTGGCTAAGTTATCAGTCTCTTCCTGTCTGGCAGGTTGGCCTCGTTGGTTCTTCCTATTTCGGTGGTAATCTGGTCGGAACGCTATTAGCCGGTAAATTAATCAAACTGTATGGGTTTAATCGCAGCTATTATTTTGCGGCTTTATTATTTGGCATCGCGATTGTTGGCCTCGGTATTTCTGCGGATATCGGCAGTTGGCTGTTCTGGCGTTTTTTGGCTGGGATAGGTTGCGCATTAATCTGGGTTGTGGTCGAAAGCGCCTTGTTATGTAGTGGAACCTCGACGCAGAGAGGGCAACTGCTCGCTGCTTATATGATTGCTTACTACCTCGGTAGCGTGGTCGGACAGCTGTTGCTTGGTGTGTTGCCTGCGTCATTATTGGGCGTACTGCCGTGGATGGTCGCATTAGTTATTTTGGCCGTACTACCTCTGTTGTTTACTCGTCTTCCTACGCCGCCAGAACAGCACGAAAAGCATGTCAATATGTGGAAAATGCTGACGTATCGCAGTGCGCGGTTAGGCGTGCATGGTTGTATTATTTCCGGCGCAATTTTAGGCTCGTTGTATGGTCTGATGCCACTGTATCTCTCCCATCAGGGGATGAATGATGCGCAAGTAGGCTACTGGATGGCGCTGTTGATCAGCTCAGGGATTGTCGGCCAATGGCCTGTTGGGCGTATGGCTGACCGTTATGGTCGGTTGTTAGTTCTTCGAGTATTAGTCTTTGTGGTGATTATTGGTTGTGCTGCGATGCTCAGCATTAGTCACTATGCTATGGCACCGTCGCTATTTTTATTGGGGTGCGCAGGGTTTACGTTGTACCCCGTCGCTATGTCGTGGGCATGTGAAAAGGTACGTCCTGAAGAACTGGTGGCGATGAATCAGGCGCTGCTCCTCAGCTACACGCTTGGCAGTCTTTGTGGACCAAGCGTTGCTGCGGTGTTGATGCAGAGTTATTCCGATCGATTACTGTTCGTACTCATCGCCGTTATTGCGATGATCTACCTGATGATGTTGCTCAGAAAAGCCGATCATCATTCAACGCCATTAGCAGCTGCTTGAGTCAGTGGTATCAAGGCCGGCCGATGAACTTTGTCCCGCGTCTACCATATTATTCCACAGCGCCTCGGCTACCGGACTGAGACGTTGTTTTGCGTTTCGCACCAGATAAAATATGCTGGTTAGCTTTAAACGATCTGGAGCAATTGCTGCAAGTTTCCCTTTTTCCACCCAAGAGGCTGCATAATGGTCGGGAAGAAAACCAATATGAGTTCCTGCTAGCAGAAGTAACAAACTTCCTTCTAGATGCCAGGCTGTCTGGTGATAACCTTGCTTTGATACAGACCCTAGCTGTTTAGATATCTCGTTTACGGCATGCCCGCCAATTAGCAGCCTGCGAGGATTTAACTCACCAGCAAGCCATTCACGTTCGATCATTGCAGCATTTTCTGCTAGAGAATAAAAGTAGCTATGTTCAACAAAGACAGGCTGATAGAAAATGTCTGCGGGAATGTCATCGGGCAGGGCGCTTAGAACAATATCGAGGTGCCCATTTTTTAACCGCTCCATGAGCGGAAGATATTCCATAATTTCGATTTCGACGTTGACGTCTGGGCTTTGGTCATAAAGATGAGATATCGCTTGTGATACAACGTTGTTGGGGTGAGTGGCGATATTATCCAAGCAGCCTAGTTTTACTTTACCTATAAGTTGATGTTTGATGCGGGCTAGCCTGTTAGCGAAGTCATCGAGTGTGGAAATGACAGATTTTGCTTCCTGGTAGACAACTTCTCCTTCAGTTGTTAAGGCAAAGCCCCCACGGCCACGTTCACACAAAACAAGTCCAAGTGTATCTTCAAGTCTAGACAGATAGTGGCTTAGGACGGGTTGACTCAATCCAGTTGCAGTTTGTGCGTTAGTAATTCCTTGTTTTTCAACGATTTTACAAAAAAGTTTTAACCAGCGAATCTCCAGTTTATCTAAGCGCATAGCATTTCCTTCGCATACATTACATATCTGAATGTTAACATCAAAATATATCTGTATTAATCGATATGAAACCAATTTATCTTGTTGTCACGCCACATTATTGATGTGGTCGCCACAAAAATCGTGGTTTATGCGTCACATCAGGGTTTCTCATAAAGCATAATGGTGTTGTTAGCTTGCTGACAACACCATTGTTCTATACGTCGCCAGACAACCTCTATAAAATATCACAACGATACAATAATTATTTGCTGCTTATTTGATGGAGGAGTTATGTCTCAAGGGAATGCTGTACCTGAAAAAGAAAAACAGGAGCGGCAAATCTATGATTACGAATACGAACCTGTCCCTGCTGAAGCTCGAAAGCGCTGGTATGTAATTACGTTAATATGGCTGGCAATTGGGATTGATATTTCAGGTTTATTCCTTGGTACTTTTTTGAGCGGTGGGTTGCCATTTTCTCAGGCCGTTAGTGCCACGCTTATTGGTTCTGCTTTGCTCGGTGTGCTTGCCGCGCTATGCGCTAATGTGGGTTATGGCTGTGGGCTATCAACGACTCTATTAAGTATCTCGGTGTTTGGCAAATTTGGCGGCAAAGTTATCGGCATATTCTCTGCGATTTCTTTGGTCGGTTGGTTCGCTTTCCAGCTTGATTTCTTTGGTGCCATGCTACAAAAGGCATTGCTTCATTATCATTTTGAACCTGGCCGTTTTCCTATCTTACTATTCGGCATGATACTGATGGCATTAACCGCTATTTGGGGGGTCAGATCATTAGGAAGGCTCAGCATGTTTAGCGTCCCTTTAATGCTGATTCTGATAGTAACAGGGATTTATTTGGCTGCAGTTGATCATTCTACACCACCAATAATAGCTATCAAAAACCCCATTAGCATGGGAAGCGCAATCTCTTATGTTGTTTCTATCTGGATTGTTGCGGCCAGTATTATGTCGCCTGATATTGCACGCTACGCCAAAACACGCAAAGACGCTATCTTGGGTGCTGGATTAGGCTTTTGCTTCGGTAATAGCGCGACAATTTTAGTTGCGCTTTTACTAACCCATCTGGTCGGTAGCGATGATCTTGTCGAAATATTCTTTAGTATTGGACTGGGTATGTCAGCCATTGTGATTTTAATCTTTGCACAATGGACAACAAATAGTTCAAATCTAATCTCCGCATCGTTAGGACTCTCTGTGGTCATTCGGGCATTGTCCCGTCCTAAATTAGTGATTTTGATGGCTTTTGTTGGGTTGTTTTTCGCCTACAATGGGATGATTAATAATTTTACCCAATTTCTCTCATTATTGGGGGTGATAGTCTCACCAATCGCTGGTGTATATCTGGCTGAATATTACTTTTTTGATTTATCACCCTCAAAGATCGATATATCAGAACCGAAGAATCTGAACATTGGCGCAGCTGTAGCCTGGATATGCGGAAGTTTGGTTAGCCTTTTGACATCGACAGATTTTTTCAATGTTCTTACTATTAGCTCGATTTCTGCTTTAGATGGAATCATGGTGAGTATGGCGATATATGTCGCATTGCGTAAGGTATTCCCACGAGTTGGGATGTAATTGCTTGGTCCCCTATTTTTAAATAGGGGTTCTTCGTTTTTCTGGACAAATAATGACCCGCTATATTGATTCTGAAACAATAGATGATATTGCTCTGGGAGCATCGGTTCTTGGCACTGGGGGCGGGGGAGATCCCTATCTTGGCTCATTAATTGCCAAGAATGCATTACGTAACACCCAGCCTATTGTTCTGATGAATCTCGATGATATCGAAGATGATTCGCTTTTTGTCCCATGCAGCACTATGGGGGCACCGACCGTTTCTGTGGAGAAAATTATTTCACAGCGCCAGATTGTTTTGGCTTTTGACACAATGGAAACGATGCTGGCGGAATCAGCCTCGGGTACGTTTTCAATTGAAGTCGGTGGTATTAACTCGCTGATCCCCTTTGTTGTTGCGGCTAAGAAAGGGTTGCCGGTTATCGATTGTGATGCAATGGGGCGTGCATTCCCCGAAGCACAAATGGTGACCTTTTTCCTTGATGGTTTATCTTCGGCACCAAACACGTTAGCTGATGAGAAAGGTAACTCGGTTATCCTTAATCCTATTGATGGTGTGTGGTCTGAACGGCTAGCCAGAGCGATTACGGAGCAGATGGGTGCTGCCTGTGCTATGTGTGATTATCCACTTCGTGGACATGAGCTCAAACGTAGCGCCATTAAGGGAACGCTAACCCTGGCACAAAATATTGGAAAAACGCTGCGTGAAGCGCATCAGTCGGGCAGTCATCCTGTGCAGTCTCTACTTACTGTGCTCAATGGCCACGTCATTGCATCGGGTAAAATTGTCGATGTTGATCGGCGCACAACCGGTGGTTTTGCTCGGGGTAAAGTGGTACTGGATGGTATGAGGAGTGATAAAGGCGAATCGTTTACGGTGCTTTTCCAGAATGAACTCTTGCTGGCTTATCGTTCTTCACAGTCAGTAGAACCTACGCAGGATAATCTGCTGGCTGTTGTTCCTGATTTAATCTCCATTGTAGATAGTGAAACCGGGCGTCCGATTATCACGGAACATTTACGTTATGGGCAGCGAGTCGATGTCATTGCCTATCCGTGTAATGAGAAATGGCGAACGCCAAAAGGGATTGACGTCGCGGGGCCGGAATATTTTGGCTATCCGGTGCAGTATGTACCAATAGAACAGCTTGCAAACCGCTGAGGTCTTCCCGATGTTACATAAAAATGATTACCGACTCGGGATTGATGTCGGAGGCACAAACACGGATGCGGCAATTTTAGATGCTGATCTGCGCTGTATTGCGACGGCCAAGTTTCCAACCAGTATGGATATCTATAGTGGCATCGAGCGCGTGATTGCTACGGTATTGGCGCAGTCTGGGATTGCACCGCAGCATATTCGCTACGCGATGTTAGGCACAACCCAATGTACCAATGCGATTGTTGAGCGGAAAGGACTGGATCGCGTTGGATTATTGCGTCTGAGCCTGCCAAGCAGTGATAGCGTCCCACCGTTGTTTGGTTGGGATGACGAGTGGCAAAAGACGTTAGGCGATCATTTCTACCAGCTTCATGGCGGCTATGAATTTGATGGTCGGGAGATTCATCCTGTACGGCGGGATGAAGTGCTGGCGGTCTGTGACACGATGCGTGGCCATGTGGACAGCGTGGCTATCTGTGGCGTATTTTCTCCAGTAAATAGTGAGCAGGAATTGCAGGTTGCCCAGTGGGTGAATGCGGCATTACCTGATGTTTCTCTGTCGTTATCCCACCGGATAGGTAGCACGGGATTGCTGGAAAGAGAAAACGCGACGATCCTGAATGCATCGCTGCAAAGCACCGCAAATCGTTTTGTTAACGGCTTTACACAAGCGCTAATTCGGCACGGAATTAAGGCTACGCCATTCTTCGGGCAAAACGACGGCACCTTGATGTCCGAGAGTATGGTGAAGCAATATCCTATTCTGACGATGGCCTGTGGACCAACAAACTCGATTCGCGGGGCGTGCCACCTTTCGGGATTGGATAATGCGCTGATTATTGATGTCGGCGGTACCACGACAGATATTGGCGTATTAGTGAATGGTTTCCCGCGTGAATCGGCAATTGCCGTTGAAGTGGGTGATGTGCGGACGAATTTCAGGATGCCGGATATTATTTCTATCGGCATTGGCGGTGGAACCTGTGTTCGGCAGTCTCAGGATGGAAAACTCACCCTTGGCCCTGACAGTGTCGGCTATCGCCTTCTTGAGCAGGGCGTCAGTTTTGGTGGAGAGACGTTAACGCTCAGCGACATTATGCTGCAACTTCAGCGTGAGCGATGGACTGCGGATCTTCCTCTTCCGTTGCCCGAGTTGGATAAAGTACTTTGTCAGCAGGCTTATCGTCAGATGATTGATAAAGTGGAAAGTGCTATCGATCGGATCAAATCGTCGAGTGCGGCTATTCCTGCTGTGCTTGTTGGCGGTGGCAGTATTTTACTGCCCGACGTTTTATCCGGTGTCAGCCAGGTCATGCGTCCACTGAATTTTGATGCGGCAAATGCGGTGGGTGTGGCGCTAGGGAAGGTAGGAGCACAGATCGAACGCGTGGTTAAAATGTCAGATAACGATCGTGAAAAGATAAAGAGTGAATTGCAGCAGCAAACCATTCGTCTTGCGGAAGAGACAGGAGCCATGCTTGGCAGCGTTGAAATCATCGATTATCAGGAAATCCCGCTGGCCTATCTGCCGGGAAATGCAGTACAGGTGAAAATCAAAGCCGCAGGGAATCTGGTTTAACTCGGTGCTTGTCTACAATGTAGCGGGTCAAGATCAATCGCGATGTTGATCCGTTGACATGAAAATAGCGCGCTGTGTGAGCGCGCTATTTATTGTGCCCAGAAAACCCCCAGCTAGGCTGGGGGTTCAGTAAAGCTTTCAGCTTTGGGCCAGTTATAAAAACCCCTTTTGATTTGTTAAAACAGTTTGCGGTCTGGCAACTGCAAACGTTCAACAAGAAATCAAAAGGGGGTCCCAATGAGGGACGAAAAGAGCTTAGCGCACAG
>NZ_LXFV01000001.1 GCF_002847345.1 Pectobacterium peruviense | reverse complement strand
AGTGGTGAACTTTCTGATAAATACAATAAACTGTTCCAAAAAGGTGTCCTTGAGGATAAAAGTGGAACCATTGTAAAAGGTCCTAATTGGAAGGAACCACAGTTTGTGACCGAGAAAAAATACGGGTTTTAGTTGAAGGTCAGTCACTTGTTTTCTTGATTTTTCACATCAAGAGGAACGTCATTGGGTGGGCATTAAGGTAAGAAAGGAGGCGATTCTGGTAAGTCGAAAATATCCCGTAAAACGGTGCTGCGGCTAGTAGGGTAAATAAACTAGCCGTAGCGAAATTTATTCCATGAACTATTTATTGCGGCAGAACTTCTTCAATTCTAGTAATGTGCGCATCGCCGCTTAGCGGTTTGTATATATGGATTTTGACAATTTTCAGCGGTGCTTCTGGAGACGCTACCGTGCCTTTCGTCAGAAAGGAGTAGTTCGTGCCGGATACCACCTGTGTTGCGACAAACAAAGGTGTGTAGGCCACGCCCAGTAAATGCACGGTGGATTTAAAAAGCGCTTTATCTGCATCATTCAAATCATGGAAAGCAGTCCATCCACCAAGAAGTTGTTCTGACATTATTTCACCTCATTGAATTTGATTGATAATTTAATTGCTGTGATGCTCTATTAGTCTTTCGGAGAGCAGTAAAATAAGATTATGGTATTCATTTTTGTTTATCAATTGAATTTGTTGCCTTACTTATATAAATAAAAGGAAAAAATAGCAATAAAGTAAATAAAGGTTGTCAAGGTGAATGTTGTATTTGATGAAGAAAGAAAATAAATCCTCCGTAATTTAATCGTTTAAAATTAAATGATTCAATTTGAAATTAATTGCGCCATATTGATTCTTTCAATAGAAAACTGGCGATATATTGTCTGTTATTATTTTCGTTAAAAAGCGGTACATGGAAGAGTGCCGATTGCGAAAAAACTCGGAGTCCAGAGCACCTTTCCAAACGACAAGTGGCGACGTTGTCGTCTTTCTGTGATGCGGATTTTAGGCGATTGACGCCGCTTTTACTTCATGATGTGTTGCCGATGTGGGGTGTGGTGGATATAGTCTTTGTCTGAAAAGTCTATTCGTCAGATTTTGGTGCCCAATGTGGCGTCAGAATCTATGGTCCATCCGATACGAGGCCAAAACATGAAATTGTTGCCATGGCTATGTGCTGCTGCTGCGCTCTTGCTGGCGGGATGCAGTAATCATAGTGAAAATACTGCGGCTGCCCAACAAGACGCTACGCTAAATGATGATAAGAGTACCGCCGTGTTGCTGAAAAGCAGTTCTCCGGTTGACGTCAGCTGTACATTGATTGGCGGGACGATGGCGATCTCTCGGCAGCTTGATGGCGCGAGCATGGGAGCCTGCCAGTTAGCCAATGGTAAGCGCTGTAGCGAACAATCGCTGATGAATGGAAGTTGTCCTGCGGGGTGAATGTTGCGGCAGTCTGCACTGCCGCAATATACCCGTCATACTTCAAGTTACATGTGCGTTGGCTGCGTTCAAATACTCGGCCCGTCGTGGGCCTCGCCCTAAAGGGCCGCTGCAAGCAGCGTTCAAATTTGCTCCCGGCAAATTTGTCACCCGAATCACTTACCTGAGTAAGCTCATCGGGATGAAATGAGAGACATCCTGTCTCTCACCGGAGGCCAGCCGTTGGCTGGTCAAATTCGTTCCCGACGAATTTGTCCCTCGCTTGCCGCCTGCCTGAAACTCGAATTATTTAGGGTATAGAAGGTCAAGGAGTAACCAAATTTGCGCAGGGTGTATTCTGGCTGATGTCTTTTAGGTTCTGTAGCGTGGTTTGGGAAATGCTGATCAGCGCTTCTTCGGTCAGGAAAGCCTGATGTCCGGTAAACAGGACGTTGTGGCATGCCGATAGGCGGCGGAAAATATCGTCCTGGATTACATCGTTAGATTTATCCGCGAAGAAGAGATCGCGCTCGTTTTCATAAACGTCCATACCCAGCGCGCCAATTTTCTGCTGCTTCAATGCATCGATTGCGGCTTGCGAATCGATCAGTCCGCCACGGCTGGTATTGACAATCATGACGCCATTCTTCATTTGTGCAAAGGCCGCCTGATTCAGCAGGTGATGATTCTCTGGCGTCAGTGGACAGTGCAGAGAAATAACGTCAGCGTTGGCGTACAGCGTTTTGAGATCGACATATTCCGCCCCTAATTCTAACGCCTGCGGATTCGGATAGGGATCGAAGGCCAGCAGACGCATGCCAAAACCTTTCAGGATACGCATGGTGGCTACGCCGATTTTACCGGTGCCGATAATGCCTGCCGTCCGGTTGTGCATATTGAATCCAATTAGCCCTTCCAGAGAGAAGTTCGCGTCACGGGTACGTTGGTAGGCGCGATGAATGCGGCGGTTAAGCGTCAGCATTAAGCCGACGGCGTGCTCAGCCACAGCCTCAGGGGAATACGCGGGGACGCGTACCACGTTGATGCCCAGCTCCTGAGCGGCTTCCAAATCGACATTGTTGAAACCTGCGCAGCGGAGCGCCAGCGTTTTAATGCCCAACTCTGCCAGTTCGGTCAACACGTCACGGCTGCCGTCATCGTTCACGAAGATGCAGACGGCCTGGCTGCCCGCCGCTGTTTTCGCGGTGCGCGAGGTCAGCATGAAATCAAAAAACTCTAGTTCATAGCCAAACTGCTGATTGACTTGTTCCAGATATTTACGGTCATACTGCTTAGTGCTGTAAATTGCCAGTTTCATTGATAGTTTCTCCGAAAAATCCTCAGATTAAGCTATCAGAAAAGTGGGCGGTGACAAACCGTTACCTTACTGACAGTAACGGTTTGAAAATAAGAGGTGATAACTGTGTAAGAACGGATTTAGCGAGGAGTGCTGAAGACCGATACGGCTTCGGACATGGTAGCAATTTGCTGTTCCAGACTGTTGATAGCAGAACTGGAGTGTGTCGCTAAAATGGTATTCTGGCGCGTCAATTCATCAATGTTGTTCACTGCGGAATTAATCTGCCCTAGGCCTTGCGATTGCTCTTGTGTCGCCAGGCTGATCTGGTTCACAAGCTGCGTAACCTGCTGCACCTGAGTTAAAATATTTTGCATCGACTGGCTGGTATGGTTGACCAATTTGTCGCTGGTATGAATATTCGCAATCGTGGTGTCGATAATCTCCGCGATGTCTTTTGCGGCTGCTGCGCTACGCTGTGCAAGAATACGGACTTCCCCCGCAACCACGGCGAAACTCTTTCCTTGTTCCCCTGCGTGAGCCGCTTCTACTGCCGCATTAAGCGCCAGAATATTGGTCTGGAACGCCAGATTATCCAGTACGCTGATGATGTCGGTGATCTCTTTGCTGGAACGAGTCATTGTCGCCATCGTCTCTGTTACCTGGCTGACCGCTTGCTCGCCAGCGTCGGCGGCCTGATTGGCATCATTCGCACAGCGTGTCGCCAACTGTGTAGCAGACGCATTACTTTGAATCGTTGCCGTTAACTCTTCCATTGATGACGCGGTAGATTGCAAACTTTGCGCGGTATCTTCACAGCGTTGGCTGAGCGTGTAATTCCCGGAAGCAATCTCGCCGCAGGCGTGGCGTAGCTCGGCTAGTTTGCCGTTGACATCATCGACAAACGTGCGGAAATTCATGCCGGATTGATTAACGGCGCGTAATAACATGCCCACTTCATCCACTCGATTAAGTTGAAATGAGTTATCCGCCTGGCCAGATGCAGAATTAATGGCTTGGCGTAGAATCTTTTCCAGTGGTTTTGCTAGGTGTTGAACTAATAATTCGCTCGTTATTATCGCGCCAGTGAGCAGCACTAAAACAAAAATTAATAGCGGTGTAGTGAGAGGAAGGGTAGCCAGTAAGAAAAGAAGCGCGAATAGCATAAAAAAGAAAACGTAGCTTCTTATCCGCCAACGTACGGGAATGACGTTAAATAAGCTAAGGAATTTTAGCGGCCCTTTATAAATCAAGAGTCCCTGAAAGAGTCGGCGGTTTTTTAATTTACTCTCATTCATTTGATGATAAAGCGCTTCTGCTTGCCGAATCTCTTCCTGAGAAACACGCGTTCGCACCGACATATATCCTGTTATTTTCCCTTCCTTCATCAGCGGTGTCGTACTGGCCTTCACCCAATAGTAATCGCCACTCTTGCGGCGGTTCTTGACGACTGCCGTCCAGATTTTACCTGCCTTCAGCGTTGCCCACATGTCGGCAAACGCCTGCGGAGGCATATCTGGGTGACGTACAATATTGTGAGGTTGGTGGAGGATTTCCTCAAAGTCGTAACCACTGGCATCAATAAAATCGTCATTTGCATACGTGATATGACTATCGGTGGTCGTAACCGACATTAGCTTGGCTTTTTCATCTAATAAATACTGAATATCGCTGACAGGAAAATTCTTACGCATTTATTGATCCTTTTAGTATAAGCAAGCATAAACCCGTCATTCTTCAAGTTGCCTGTGCGTTGACGTCTTTAAGTACTCGGCCCGTGGTGAGCTTTGACCTAACGGACTGACGCTTTACATTGCCAAAAACGATAGCGTTTTGTCCTGCAACTCGAATTATTCAGGGTATAAACGTGATATTTTTTAAATCCATTAGCTAACTGAAAAGCGATTAATGCTATTTAATTAACGGCAATTTCTGAGAAATAATTAGCTCAGGGATTTATATATTCTCATTAGTTTCTTCCGTTATTTTTTCTTTCGGAAAGTAGTTGTCCGACCAGACTTGCTGCAAACACACATGCTGATGACCAAAAGCATTCATTTGCTAAGTATATTATGCCTTTGCGAATTTGCACGGTGGGGAACACATGTTGAAGAGCCGCGGGAAATGATATGAAGAGAAAGAGACGGGTACCCTGATATGAGCACCCGTAAAGATGAGATTAGCGGGAAAGGCTGAAGACCGAGGCAGCTTGCACCATGCTCGATATCTGCTGTTGCAGGTGATCGGTAGCGGAATGTGACTGACTGGCCAATGCGGTATTCTGATGCGTGAGTTCATCAATGCGATTTACCGCTTCATTAATTTGCTCCAGCCCTAACGATTGTTCCTGCGTTGCGAGGCTGATCTCATTCATCAAATTAGTGACGTGCTGAACCTGAAGCAGAATATTGCTCATAGATTTGTGCGTGTGTGAGACTTGCTGTTCGCCGGTGCGGATGCTATTCAGCGTTTCGTCAATAATGGTCGAAATATCGCTGGAGGAGGAGGCACTGCGTTGCGCCAACGAGCGAACTTCACTGGCAACCACGGCAAAGCTCTTACCTTGTTCTCCGGCATGGGCGGCTTCGACGGCGGCGTTCACGGCGAGAATGTTGGTCTGGAACGCCAGATTATCCATGACGCTGACGATATCCGTAATGCGCTCGCTGGAGCGGGTGATCGTCTCCATCGTATCGGAGACCTGGCTGACGGCCTGTTCGCCGGAGTTCACCGCCTGATTCACATCCTGCGTATAGAGAGACGCTTGAAGCGAGGCTTCTGCATTACTTTTTATTGTTGCGGTAAGCTGTTCCACCGACGCGGCAGTTTGTTGCAGGCTTTCTTCGGTCTCCTCGCAGCACTGTGCTAGCGTATGGTTGCCTTGCGCGATTTCGTTACAGGCGTTTTTCAACTCGCTCAGATTGGTGTTCACATCGTCCACGAAAGTGCGGAAATTCATACCGGACTGGTTTACCGCGCGCATTAACATGCCAATCTCATCCACGCGATTAAGCTGCGTTAGATTATCTGCCTGTCCGGCAGCGGAACGCATGGCCTGAGCCAGGATTTGTTCGATGGGGCGTGCGACATGGTGCACCAGAAGCTCTCCGCTGACAAAACAGCAGGCAATGAGCAGCGGAAAAAGCACAGAAGCTAATACCGTTCCTGCCAACAGAGAATAGGCGGCGATTAATGGAATCAGGCTAAAGAGCAGAAAATAGCTGCGGATGCGCCAGCGTAGTGGCATGGTTTTAAAAAGACTCAAGATGCGCAACGGCCCAGTAAAAATCAGCAGACCGTGATGGAACGTGCGGTATTTCAGTTTACCTTCGTTCGCACTGGCATAGAGCGCCTCGGCCTGACGGATTTCATCGGGTGACGCGGCGGTTCGCACAGACATATAACCGGTAATCTCACCGCTTTTTCTCAACGGCGTGGTGCTGGATTTCACCCAGTAATAATCGCCATTTTTGCACCGATTTTTTACAATCCCCGTCCAGATATTGCCCGCACGCAGTGTTTTCCACATATCCGCGAAGGCGGCTGGTGGCATATCCGGGTGTCGGATAAGATTATGGGGCTGTCCCATCAGCTCATCAGTGGTATAGCCGCTGACATCAATAAAATCTTTGTTTGCGTAGGTAATATGACTTTCTGGCGTGGTGACCGACATGAGTCTGGTTTTTTCAGAAAGAGGGAGTTGATGGTCGGTGACAGGGGTGTTATTACGCATAAAGCAGTCCTTGATATGCTGTGTCCGATTACTGATTTAACATGAGGCATACCCACGACAATGAATCAGCGGATAGCGGTAATGGTTCAGGTTGCTCATTGCTCTTTTAAGGCGATTCGGACAAAAGGAGATAATCCTGATATCCGTCCAGAAACGCTTTGTTCATGATGAGATAACGTGATTCATTACAAAATATAACCTCAATTAAACATTTTACCACGAGGGGGTTATAAGTCTGTACGCACAATAGGGGGAAATGTGAGTTGGATAGGGTTGTTTGTTAAAAAAAAGAGCTGTTTCTGAGTGAATGATCAACAGATAAATTCAGTACGGGTTTTTACGGACATTAAACGGGATGCTTAATATTTTCTAATGATTAAAAAACAGGCACTTCCAATCGTTTTTCTATCCGTTGCCTTGCTGTTTCTTTCCTGGCGAACACTGCCGCAGTGGCTGCCGCGCCTTGCCGACATCTGGTTACCGACGGGGCTGTCCTTGACCGTGAATGGGGCACCCGGCTGGCAGGGCGGTGGGCTATATAGCGCGGGGTTCCGTATTACGGCTGGGGAGTGCACGCTATTTGACGTACGGAATATGACGTTGCGTTGGCGTAGCTGGCGGTGGCATGCCGATATTGATGCTGTGACGTTAAACAGCGACTGCCTGCAACATGTGCCAGCAGGTAATGGCACTGAACCCGCGGCGCAGCTATCGCAGTGGCAGCAGCGACTGCCTGCCGCCGATATTCAGGTAAAGACATTTACGCTACAGCCCTGGCAGGATTATGCCGGGCAGGTGAGATTCAGTAGCGATGGCAAACAGCAACAAACGCTCGATTATCAGGGCGATCAGTTGGCGTTTAAGGCCGAACTCAATGATACACGTCTGACTCTGCACGAGAGCATGCTCACCACGCCTGCGGGGTTTGTGCGCCTGCAAGTCAGTGGTGAGATGGAGTTGTCCGACATGCTGGATGCCGCACCGGTGCGAGGGAGGCTCACCGGAAAGTTGGATTCAGGGCAGACGCCGGATCCGCTTTCGCTCCTGCTGGATTGGCATAATCAGCAAGGCGAACTGGTGCTGAATGCCGCGAATGATGAGACGCCGCTAATCTCGCTGCCGTGGCAACTGACGGATGACGTTATTCAGGTCACTAACGGCGTCTGGCGCTGGCCTTATGCGGAGCAGCCACTTTCTGGGCAACTAGCGATGACATTACAGCACTGGCGGCAAGGGTTGGATGCCACCACGATTAATGCGCGGTTGAATATGCTGACGCAAGGGCATAACGGCAAGGCTAACGCTGTGTTGGTGCTGGGGCCGGGCAATATCGGTTTGCTCAACAGTGAA
Organism: Pectobacterium peruviense; assembly: GCF_002847345.1. GTDB lineage: Bacteria > Pseudomonadota > Gammaproteobacteria > Enterobacterales > Enterobacteriaceae > Pectobacterium > Pectobacterium peruviense. The sequence continues at coordinate 607,782 of NZ_LXFV01000001.1, read as the reverse complement.
TTGCGCTTTCAGCTTACCGGACAGGCTAACTTACCGGCGCTCTCCCTGACGGCGACGCTACCGGGGATTTTGCAGGGTTCTATTCTCAATCCCGAACTCTCTCTTTTACCGGGCGCGCTGCTACGTGCCTGGGGAACGCCCGCACCACAGGTTTATCTTGAAGAAGCTCGTTGGCCGCTGGCTGGCGTCAGAGTCAGTGCGACGGGTGTGAATGGGCGGCTACAGGCGATTGTGAAGGCGCGGGAAGAATACTGGGGACGCTTTAATCTGCACCTTGACGGGCAGGCGCAGGATTTCTGGCCGGATCAAGGACAGTGGCAATGGCGCTACTGGGGCAGTGGACACTTGCCGCCGTTGAAAGGACAGTGGGACGTAGCCGGTCGAGGTCGTTGGCAGGATACGCTGATTGAAGTGAGTCAACTGTCGAGTGGGTTGGACCAATTGGGCTATGGCATTGTGACGGTTCACCAGCCTCGCCTGACGATTACTGAGCCGATCCGCTGGCAACGCGCCCGTTCAGGCGAGCATTTTCAAGGGGCGCTGCAACTGGCCTCCGAGCGAGCGCACTTCAGTAACGGTGGCTATTTACCGCCTTCACTGTTAACGCTGGAAATGCAGGGGCGCAGCCCGAATGACTTTCAGCTACAGGGGCAGCTACAGGCTGAGAATATCGGGCCGGTCAGGCTGCGCGGACGCTGGGATGGTGAGCGGCTGCGCGGTGGCGCATGGTGGCCAACACAGCCGCTTAAGGTGTTTCAGCCTCTGCTTTCCCCATTGTTGAAAATGAACATCCGCGCCGGACAGTTTTACGCACAGGCGGCATTTTCCGCTGCACGTAAAGAAGGATTCAGCGCGGGTGGGCATTGGGTCGTGAAAAATGGCGGGCTGTGGTTACAGGATGGCGAAGTCAGCGGGGTAAATTTTGTGCTGCCTTACCGTCTGAAAGATCAGCGCTGGCAACTGGGCGTCAAGCAGCCCGTCACGCTGCGAATCGACGTGTTGGATAACCTGTTTCGGATGAGTAATATTCGCGTCGATCTACAGGGCTTCTATCCGTACAGTGAGCGACGGCCTTTGGTGATGTCTCAGGCTGATATGGATGTATTGAATGGGCATGTCGGCCTGTCGACGCTGCGTTGGCCGCAGCGGGAATCGGCACTGCTTGCCGTTAAAAGTGTCGATCTCAGCGAACTGATCACCGTGTTGAAGCAAAAGCAGCTTGCGCTGTCTGGGAGGGTAAGTGGCACACTTCCGCTGAATTTTAATCATCCGACCATGCTGATTGCAGGTGGACGAATTACCAATGATGGTTTCCTGACGTTGCGACTGGATAACCAACTGGCAGATGAGTTAGCGAGTAAAAGTTTGGCGGGCGGTGCGGCGATTGGTTGGTTGCGCTATCTGGAAATCGGGCGCTCTTATGCCACGCTTGACCTGAATAACCAAGGTGAGCTGACATTAACATCGCGGGTGCAGGGGAAAAACCCGCAGCTCAGTGCGAAGCGACAGGTTACTCTTAACTATCGTCATCAGGAGAATATTTTCCAATTATGGCGCAGTCTGCGCTTTGGCGATAATTTGCGGGATACGCTGGAACAGCAAGCGAATGAATAAACTCAAGGCAGAACAATGAATAAAAGCGAGACAGTGCTGGTGTGTTGCACGGTAGCTTTCCTGACGGGATGTGTGCCGCGCATTGAGGTTGCCGCGCCCAAAGAACCGATCACCATCAATATGAATGTGAAGATCGAGCATGAGATTCACATCAAAGCGGATAAAGAAGCGACGCAACTGCTGGAAAGATCCGACAATGCGGCAGGTGATGAGATAAAGAAAAGCGCGCCGGAAGGCGCGCAATAATTAAGCCAATTAAGTCAATATAATGGCAAGGTCGGTAACACTTATTCGCGATGAATAATGGTTCGTTATGCGGTGACCAGTTGGGACAGCTGTGTTTTCGCGTCTTCGGTCGCTTTCTGTGCCACATCTGGGCCGTAGCCATAGCCTTCAGCGAACACGAACTCAAGGTCAGTCAGACCGAGGAAGCCGAGGAACACACGCAGGTACGGTTCAAGCAGGTCGGTTGGTGTACCTTTATGGATACCACCACGGCTGGTTAATACGATAGCGCGTTTGCCTTTCACCAGACCTTCAGGGCCTTGCTCGGTGTAGCGGAACGTTACACCCGCACGTGCCACCAAGTCGAAGTAGTTCTTCAACTGGGTAGGAATGTTGAAGTTATACATTGGAGCAGCGATCACGATCACGTCGTGTGCCTGCAATTCAGCGATTAAGTCGTCGGACAGTTTCAGTGCTTCCTGCTGACGCGGAGTCAGAGTGGCATCGGAAGGACGCAGTGCGCCGACTAATTCACCATCAAGAACCGGAATCGGTTGAGCGGCCAGGTCGCGTACGGTGATGCTATCGTCTGGATGTGCAGACTGCCACTGGGTGGTGAAGTGGTCGGCCAGTTGGTTTGACTGAGAATAACCTGCCAGAATGCTTGATTTCAGAACCAATACTTTGCTCATTGCCAATTCCTTTAGTGATTGAAGTGGGCGACAACATAACGCCCTTTGATGTGTCACATCTTATGCGGTGCTTTGGAAAGTGAAAAGTGCAAATATTCGAGGTCTTTATTCGATTTTCTTGAATAAGACAGTTCCTGCATAAGACCGTACTGACATAAATCCGGTCTTTATAAGACAGGGCGGTGCTATTAGAGCCGTTTATGACAATGTGCTACTATCCACGGCTTAAAAATTCAGTGCCTTAAAATCAGGTTAGGTTCATTTGAGCCAGATTCGGTGGCGATCATCGTCCCGACAGAGAAAAGAATTAGAAAACGATTAAGGAAGAGCAACGTGAAATCACCTCTCAGTGCATTATCTACGCAGTTAAGTGAGCTAATGCTTCGCGATCGGCAACGTTTGCGCCGCCGTTTGCAGGGCGCCGCGAAGGTCAGCAGCCCGCAGGCTCAGGCCGCCATCGCTCAGGAAATTGAGGGGGAAATCGCCGCCGCACGCCAGAAAGTCGAGAACCGGCGGGCAAACTGTCCGGCGATTCACTACCCTGAACAGCTTCCCGTTAGCCAGAAAAAAGACGAGATACTGGAGGCGCTGCGCCATCATCAGGTGATTATCGTCGCAGGCGAGACGGGGTCGGGTAAGACCACGCAGTTGCCGAAAATTTGTCTCGAACTGGGGCGCGGTGTGCATGGCTTGATTGGCCACACGCAGCCGCGTCGTCTGGCTGCCAGAACCGTTGCCGACCGCATTGCAGCAGAGTTGGAAACGCCGCTGGGCGGCAGCGTCGGGTATAAAGTCCGTTTTAACGATCAGGTTGGTGACAATACGCTGGTCAAGTTGATGACCGACGGTATTTTACTGGCTGAAATTCAGCAGGATCGCCTGTTGATGCAGTATGACACGCTGATTATCGATGAAGCGCACGAACGTAGCCTGAATATCGATTTCATTATGGGCTATTTGCGCCAGCTGTTGCCAAAGCGCCCTGATTTAAAAGTGATTATTACGTCGGCTACCATCGATCCGCAGCGCTTCTCCCGCCATTTTAATAATGCGCCGATCATTGAAGTGTCGGGCCGGACGTATCCAGTGGATGTGCGCTATCGTCCTGTAGTGGAAGACGCTGACGACAGCGAGCGCGACCAGCTACAGGCGATTTTTGATGCAGTCGATGAGCTGACGCGCGAAGGGCCGGGTGACATTCTGGTCTTCATGAGCGGAGAACGTGAAATTCGCGATACGGCAGAGGCGTTGACGCGTCTGGATTTGCCGCATACCGAGATTCTCCCGCTGTACGCGCGCTTGTCGAATCAGGAACAGAATCGTGTCTTTCAGTCACATCACGGCCGTCGCATTGTGCTGGCGACCAACGTGGCGGAAACGTCGTTAACCGTGCCGGGGATTCGCTATGTGATCGATCCGGGTACCGCGCGTATCAGCCGCTATAGCTTCCGCACCAAGGTGCAGCGCCTGCCGATTGAGCCCGTCTCGCAGGCGTCGGCGAATCAGCGTAAAGGGCGCTGTGGTCGCGTTGCCGCCGGGGTGTGTATCCGCCTCTATTCCGAGCAGGATTTCCTGTCGCGGCCCGAATTTACCGATCCCGAAATTCTTCGCACCAATCTGGCCTCCGTCATTCTGCAAATGACGTCACTGGGGCTCGGTGATATCGCCGCGTTCCCGTTTGTTGAAGCGCCGGATAAGCGCAACATTCAGGACGGCGTGCGCTTGCTGGAGGAGCTGGGTGCGATTCATCTCGCGGAGAATGGGCACTACCATCTGACGCCGCAAGGGCAACAGTTGGCGCAATTACCAATCGATCCGCGTTTGGCGCGCATGGTGCTGGAAGCACGTAAAACGGGCTGTGTGCGCGAAGTCATGGTGATTACTGCCGCACTGTCGATTCAAGATCCGCGTGAAAGGCCGATGGATAAGAAGCAGGCATCGGATGAAAAACACCGCCGCTTTGCCGATAAAGATTCGGATTTTCTGGCTTTCGTCAATCTGTGGGACTATCTGCGTGAGCAACAGAAGGCGCTGTCTTCCAGCCAGTTCCGTCGTCAGTGCCGCATGGATTTCCTTAACTACCTGCGCGTTCGCGAATGGCAAGATATCTACACGCAACTGCGTCAGGTAGTGAAAGAATTGGGGCTACCGGTCAACAGCGAACCGGCCGACTACCTGAGTATTCACTGTGCGTTGCTCACTGGCTTGCTGTCGCATATCGGGCAGAAAGATATTGAGAAACAAGAGTTCAGCGGCGCGCGTAACGCCCGATTTGCTATTTTCCCTGGATCCGGGTTATTCAAAAAACCGCCCAAGTGGACGATGGTGGCCGAACTGGTGGAAACCAGCCGCCTGTGGGGTCGTATTGCCGCGCGTATTGAGCCGGAATGGATCGAACCGCTGGCTCAGCATCTGATTAAACGGAGCTATAGCGATCCTCACTGGGAGAAAGCGCAGGGCACGGTGATGGCACAGGAGAAGGTGACACTCTTCGGGCTGCCGATTGTCGCAGCGCGCAAGGTGAACTATGGCCCAATCGATCCGACGCTGGCGCGTGAGATGTTCATCCGTCACGCACTGGTGGAAGGTGATTGGCAAACGCATCACGCCTTTTTCCGCGCCAATCTCAAGCTGCTGGCTGAGGTAGAGGATTTAGAGCATAAATCGCGCCGTCGCGACATTATGGTAGACGACGAAACGCTTTTTGCTTTCTACGATCAGCGTTTACCGCATGATGTTGTGTCGTCGCGTCATTTTGACCAGTGGTGGAAAGGGACCAGCCGCGACAACGCCGACCTGCTTAATTTTGAAAAGAGCATGTTGATCAAAGACGGTGCGGAGAAAGTGAGCGCGCTGGACTACCCGAACTTTTGGCATCAGGGCAATCTCAAATTGCGCCTGTCTTATCAGTTTGAGCCGGGTGCGGATGCGGATGGCGTGACGGTACATATTCCGTTGCCTATCCTCAACCAGGTGCGTGAAGAGGGCTTCGAGTGGCAGATTCCCGGCGTGCGTCGCGAACTGACGATCGCGCTGATTAAATCGTTGCCTAAGCCGTTACGCCGTAACTTTGTCCCTGCGCCGAATTATGCAGAGGCGTTTCTGGCGCGCACCACGCCATTGGAAAAAGGGTTGTTGGATGCGCTGGAACGCGAACTGCGGCTGATGACGGGCGTCACGGTGCCGCGTGAAGCGTGGCAGTGGGATCAGGTGCCCGATCATCTGAAAATCACCTTCCGCGTCCTCGATGAGAAAAACAGGACGCAGCGGGAAGGTAAAGACCTGAACGCGCTGAAAGACCATCTCAAGGATAAAGTGCAACAAACGCTGTCATCCGTGGTGGATGACGGTTTAGAGCAACGCGGCCTGCACGTCTGGAGTTTTGGTTCGCTGCCGGATTGTTATGAACAGAAGCGTGGCGGCTATTCTGTCAAAGCCTATCCCGCGTTGGTTGATGAAAAGGATAGCGTAGCGATTCGCCTGTTTGACACGCCGCACCAGCAGCAGCAGGTAATGCGACAAGGGCTGCGCCGTCTGTTGTTATTGAATATTCCTTCGCCGATCAAATACCTGCATGAAAAACTGCCGAATAAGGCGAAACTCGGCCTCTATTTCAACCCGTACGGCAAAGTGCTGGATCTCATCGATGATTGTATCGCCTGTTCGGTGGACAAACTGATTGCGTCATCCGGTGGCCCCGTTTGGCAGGAAGACGCCTTCCAGCAGTTGCATGAGAAAGTACGCGCAGAGCTGAACGACACGGTGGTTGATATCGCAAAGCTGGTTGAGCAAATCCTGACGGCCGTCTTCACCATTAACAAGCGTCTGAAAGGCCGTGTCGATATGGCGATGGCGCTGGCGTTAAGTGATATCAAAAGCCAGATGAGCGGCTTGGTGTTCCGCGGCTTTGTGACCGAAAACGGCTGGCAGCGCCTGCCGGACGTGCTGCGTTATCTGCACGCGATAGAGCGACGTTTGGAGAAGCTGGCGCAGGATGTTCACCGTGACAGGGCGCAGATGCTGAAAGTGGAACAGGTTCAGCAGGCGTGGCAGCAGTGGTGGAATAAGCTGCCTGCGGAACGACGCGATGACGACGATGTGAAAGCGGTGCGTTGGATGCTTGAAGAGCTGCGCGTCAGCTACTTTGCCCAGCAGCTAGGGACGCCGTTCCCGATCTCGGATAAGCGCGTATTACAAGCGATGGAGCAGGTAGAAGGGTAATCTCTCTTTATCACATCAGGTCGGCGATGATGGCTTTTTTAGCTCAAGGTAAGCCGACCTGATCGCCTCTTCGCCATACTGCTGCTCCAGACGTTTTATGATGAAATGACCTTTCGCCATGTTTTGATAGTGGTGAATAAAAAGCGTATTAATGGCAGCGCCGCTGGCGGCTCCGATTACGGGGACAATCTGCGCGGCCATTTTTTCCGTCATGGTGACACCCAGTCTGGTGGCGACCACATCAATCAGTTTTGCCAGTGTTTTCCCTGCCTGTGCAGTGGTTACCCTCGCCGACGCTTTCTCCGCGCTTTTCTTTCCTGCAAGCCCGATCAACTCTCGTGTGGCATGCCTTGTGATATCAGCAAGTACGGCGCGTGACGCGTAATAAGCCGAATCTGCCGCATCGTCGCTTTCTTGTGTACCGCCGAGCGCGAAAACTTCTACACAGGCGGCTTTGACGGAAAAATCAGTGAGGGAAAATCCTTCGCTGCGGGCAATATCAGCTACGGAACGCATCATGATCGTGGTGCTGATAGGCAGTTCAACCAACAGGCCGGCAGCACCAAAAAAACCGCTGACCGCACCGGATGCGGCGACGGCTAGCTTATGTGTCCTTGGCGACGCTTCGCGAGCAGGGGCATCGTCCAGCGTATAGAGTGCGGCATTTACCGCTTTGTGTAGCGCGGCGTGAACGAGATTCTGTATTTTGTTTTTTACCATGGACGGTAATTTCGATAGGCTCCATTCAATCGGTTTTCCAACCAGATTCGCCGCCTGTATTGCAAAGGAAGGGGCTTCCAGCAGAGCCATGGCATTTCTGACAGCGAGCTCATCCTCTGAAGTAAGAAGAGTCATGTGCGTTCTCCATACCGTTTGTTGAATGGCCCGTTTTACGGGACTGTTATGCAGACGTTTGTGACGAGCGCGCCGCTAACCAGGCGGTAAAGGCATCGGGTGGGATAGGTCGGGAGAAATAGTAGCCCTGTACTTCATCACACCCAAACTGAGCCAGATGTTCGAGTGTTTCCTTATTTTCCACCCCTTCCGCCAGCACAATGTAATCCAGCTTGTGCAGCATGCTGATAATGGATTGCACAATAACGCGGCTTTTGTGGTCAGTTTTTATATCTTTAATCAGTGATTTATCTAGCTTTATCACCGTAGAGGGAATGTTACGCAGATAGCTTAAGTTGCTATACCCCGTACCGAAGTCATCAAGCGCGATCGTAAATCCGAGCTGTTGCAGCGTTTGGATGGTGGCGAGCGTTTCCGTGCTTTCGATGATTTTCTGCGTTTCGACACACTCTATGTCAATGTCCTGAGGGGTAAGGCCGTGGTTCTCCAGAATGGCGATGAGGCGCGGGATGAAGTCATTTTCGGAAAAATTTCGGGCAGAAACGTTAATCGACACGGGGAAGGTTAACCCCTCCTGACGCCATTGTTTCACCTGACATGCCGCTTCGCGTGTGACCCAGTCTGTTAGCGGGCGCATTAGCGTCGTGCCTTCCGCTAGCGGAATAAACTGGTCAGGGTAAATCTCACCTAATGTAGGATGACGCCACCGAATCAGCGCTTCGGCACCAATAACGGTATTGGTCTTGATGCTTAATTTTGGCTGATAGACTAGATACAAACCCGGCTTATTGTTCTGTAACACATCGGCCAGCTCATTGAGTAGGGTAAAGGCGATTTGTTGCGCCTTATCGGCCTCGGTGTCGTAAGCGAACTGGCGGATATTCTGGGCGATGGCGGCGCGCAGCGCACTCATCGATTCGCGCAGGATCTGATGGGGATCTTTGGCCGGAATCTGAAATTCAGTATAGCCAACAAAAAGCTCCAGCTTGAGCGGAATATGGCTGGCGATACTTTCATGAATCCGTTCGGCACAAGCGTCGAGCTCCGCCAGAACCTGTTCTTTCTTGTTCGACTTCACCAGTAGTGCGAAACGGCCTACAGCGGCAGAGTAAAGATTATCTGATGAATTTAAGCTAAGGCGTAAAAAGACCCCGATATCTTTCAGCAGGCCTTCTACCGTTGGCATACCCAGCGCACATCCCATTTCATAAGCGTAAGAAATGTCGATGGTATCAATCAGAATAAGCAGGTAATTCTCGTGAATGTCGGTAATGTGGCTGATGTCATCAATCAGTCGCTGGCGATTGGGCAACAGGGTCACTGCATCAATCAGGCCAATCGCATTGCGGTATTCCATTAACACCATCGCAATAGCGGCTAAATCGTGTAATAACCGCAGTTGGACCTTAGTGAAGGTGCGTGGAACATAATCGATAATGCTGAACGTACCGATGGCATAGCCTTCTTTGGTCTTAAGCGGAACACCAGCATAAAAACGGATAAAAGGCTTGCCAGTTACATAAGGGCTATCGTTAAAACGGTCGTCCTGAATGGCATCGGGGCAGACAAAGGCTTGGCCCGTTTGTACGGTAAAATGGTCGAATGAACCGATTTTATCCATATCATCCAGAGGAAAATGGTTTTTTGCCTTAACATGCAGAGATTTAGAACCGGTTAGTGTGACGAGCGCCGTGGGAGTTTCGAGCAGTTGGCAGGCCATTTTCGTGAGTTTGTGAAGAATATCGTCTTGAGATATATCGGTTTTTTGTAATTCATCGAGAGTCTGCATGCGTTTTTTTTCGTCATGGCTCAAATGTTTTAACATGTAGACTCTTCCTTTTCGCAATAATAACCGCGACAACATCAATTTAATTTAACGGCGACACAATAACATAGAGGCTAAAAATTGAGGTAACTTATTATATCACCTTTATCTTCCCGTTAAGGGACAGTGGCTTTTTTGTCTTAAGCCGTGTTTTCGGTGTTCAATGTACGATATGCATTTATGATAATTCCCCATTACTTGCGAGCAGAGATAACCGATTTAGCTGAAGAAATGCTCTGCGAATAAATGAAAACCTAATTATAAAAAAACCTCTTTCATAAAATAAAGTCCGGTTAATTGCCGCGCCGCTGTCGGGGCGACAATATGGATGATTAACCTATACCTCTGATAAGAATAGAACAGATATTTTTTTATACCATGAAGCCGAAGGGAAACGACCCGCGTCAGGCAGTATCGCTTAATCGCGATTTCCACCTGACTGAGGGGCTTCTGCGTAGTGGGTGTTAGCATTACTTTGGTGAAAGTTTTGGTGAGTTGAGTTTTGCCAACGTTTCTAACTGCTGACGAATGGCGGTAACCGAAACAGCGCGATTATCGGCCCGATCGCGCTCACTGGCATCGGGTGCTGAGCTTTGAATTCCCATAAGCACCCAACCTGCTGCCGAGTTCAGCATCAGAGGGGATCCGCTATCGCCAGGCAGCGTGTCGCATTGGTGCGCCATAACGGCAGGGTGAACCCAGCCGGTGATTAAGCAATTCTGATGGCGATAAAGTGTTTCCTGATGATCTTCTGGGTAGCCTGCCTGCGTGACGCGTTGACCATTGTCCTTCAAAGCCTGAATCAATTCTTGGCGGCTGCCTTGCCAGAGCGGGAGCGGGCGAATGTCTGGCGGTGTTTGTTTCAGCCGAATTAAGGCGTAATCCAGCGGTGCTGCCGAAGGCGGAACGATCCACCCCTCGCCGTCGGCTTTTAATTTTTTAGCGAGTGTTTTATTCGCCAACGCTTCAATTTCCGTTGTTTCATAACGCCAGCCATTTTCTGTTGCCAGAAAGCGCAGTGCGACGGGCTTATCTATCTCGCCCTTCGGTGGGGTGACCACGCAATGCCCAGCCGTTAGCGCCAGATGCGGAGAGATAAGCGTCGCGGTACAGAGGTTGCCACTGGCGGTTTCCAACTGACCTATTGCCTGCCACGGCCAGACCGACGTGTCAGGAACAATATCCCGATCGTCGTGGTTGAAAAATAAGATTTGCTGCTGTTTCTGCGCGGCGATGTCTGCTGGCGAGGATTCTGCCCAACTTAACGGGGTAATAAAGGATAATGAACATAGCAAACAGGCTGATATGCGCATGTCGTCAATGGGCCTTATGATAAAAGTCATTTTGAAGCGCTAAATATAGCGTGTTGCCTTAACTATAGATGTAATTGTTGGTGTGGAGTGGGGAATTAAAATGTTATTGAGTGTAAAAAGATGGACATGACATAACTGCATCGAAGGCTACGCCACCATGCTTAAGTGGCGTAGCGTTTTTGCATCAACATACGGTTTAGCGCATCAGCCTTATTCGTAGCTGACGATCACGATACGTGCATCTGAACTCAACGTTTTTGAACTCACGGAACCGATGCCTTGTGGTAGGGCAGCGTATTGTGAGCTGTTTTTCATTTGTAGCGTTTGCACTTTTCCTTGCCGTTCGCAGCTGACGGTCACGTTGTTCGACAGCGTTGTAACATCACAGACGGGTTCGACGATGGCACCCGAAAAGCGGATGATACCGGCTGACGGAGAGGGGGACGCGAATGTATACGATGTCGTAGCCAGAGTGCTAAGCAATATGGCAGATATTTGCAGGATTCTTTTCATTATGATGTTCTCGGTATTGCTCGGAGTGTAATGATATAAACGGCGCAGAGTGATAAAACTTTACTATTCCAAAATTTTTGTTTGGATCGATATCTAATTTTTTCGACATTCTATTATTTGGTGATATCACTCAGACTGAGTTCGAAGGGGATGACATGAATTGTTTATTGAAGGGTGTGCCATATCGAGATTACGCTTTCTCTGCGTATGGAACTTGGCGTTCAATAACGGTTTGATGGTAACCGTGTGATTAATAAAGACTGTGATACGCTTACTGCAGACTAAAGAAAAAAACTCAGAGTAATAACGCCACAGAGCAGAACAAGAGATAACATAATTTCAAATGAGTAACGCCGCATCATTCTCCCGTCCCCCTATGAAATAAACACCCGGTAAACCGGGTGTTTGATAATGTCTACTGCGATAAGCCCTGAGTGACGTGATGCAAACTCGGGCTAACCAGAAGTGACTCCTTCCCGATGAGGGAAGGAGCGGTGCTAACCGATTACGCCGCTGGCGTGGTGGTAGCTGGTTTTGCTGGTTTAGCTTTTTTCACGTGTTTCTTGGCAGCCTGTGCTTTCTGTGCAGGGGCTGGTTTCGCTTTTTTCACGTGTTTCTTTGCAGCTTGTGCTTTCTGTGCAGGAGCTGGTTTCGCTTTTTTCACGTGTTTCTTAGCAGCCTGTGCTTTCTGTGCAGGAGCTGGTTTAGCTTTCTTCACGTGTTTCTTGGCAGCCTGTGCTTTCTGTGCAGGAGCTGGTTTAGCTTTTTTCACATGTTTCTTGGCAGCCTGTGCTTTCTGTTCAGCGGCTGGTTTCGCTTTCTTCATCTGCTTTTTATGGTGAACGGCTTTAGCCGGAGCAGAGGTCGTGGTGGTTGCAGAAGGCTGAATAGGTGCGCTGGTTACGGTATCCGCGGCAAACGCTACAGAGGACAGACCCAGTGCCGCACCTGCGATCATAACTAATACTTTATTCATCATCATTTCCTCGTTATCTCATTCACGTTTCGTGACCCTCACGCGGGCCGTTGAAGAGAGAATAGGAGAAACCGAGGGCGGCTTCAGTGAGTGATTGGTTTCGGCGTGTAACCTAATGTACAAGTCTGGAAGGGTGATAAATACATTAAAAGACAGCGGGATTACCGCTGTCTCGGCGCTAGTGCTGAATGGTGATGGGGGCCTGGGTCGTTGTGGTTTTTACCGGCCAGCAGAAGCGGAAACGGGCACCGCCGAGCGGGCTTTCATCCACGATAATGCTGCCTTCGTAAGCCCGCGCGATAGCATGAACAATCGCCAATCCGAGCCCACATCCACCGCTGCTGTTTTCGATACCTGCCTCTAAGCGGACAAACGGTTCAAAAACGCTTTCCCGGCTTTCGGGTGCAATGCCGGGGCCGTCATCTTCGACTTGCAGACAAGCAATATGGTCGGCGTCGGACGTCAGGCTGATATGCAATTGACTATGGCAGAAACGCAACCCGTTGCCGATCAGGTTATTCAGAACCCGCTCCATTAGACGCAAATCGAGCGCACCAATCTGTGCCGAATGAGGCATGTCCAGCGAGATACGCTTGTCAGAGTGGATCAGCCTAAAATCGTCAACTTTTGCCTGTAGCCACGAAGGAATATCAATATCGGTAAGATGCAGCGTCACCTGTGGACGATCGAGTCTGGCATAGGTCAGCAGTTCATCAATCAGCGCTTCAAGTTGACCAATATCCCGATTTAATGCCTGTTGCTCGTCTTCCGTCAGGTTGTCACTCATCGCCAGTCGGTAGCGCAGCCTGACCAACGGCGTACGCAGTTCGTGCGCGATATTGTCAATCAACTGCTTTTTACTGTTGATGAGCTGGTTCAGGTTATCTGCCATCCGGTTGAAGGCAATGCCCAGCCGAAACAGGCTTGAGGTGCTATCAAAGTGAATACGTTCTTCCAGATGACCATCCCCTAAACGCTGCGCGGCGTTCTCCAGCTTTAGCATGGCCTGCCAATGTGGCCGCATCCAGAGGAAAACCGGCAACGCCAGCGACAGCCCGATGAGCATCACCAGCAGTAAATCCAGCAGCCGCATTTCGTGCAGGAAGAACAAATAAGGAATAGGGCCGACGGCGAGAACGTAATGGCTGCGAGGGATGCGTTGGATAAAGGTGTACTCGTCGTCCAGCGCAATGATCTCCCCTTGATTCAGACGCTGCCGATTCTTGGGGCTCAGCGCGTATTTACTCACCGGCTCGATGTGCAATTTGAACGACAGATTTAAATCGAGCTGGCTGATAGTTTTATGCCACTCGCGGGGCGGAATAGCGCGCAGCTCATTACGAATGAGATACAGCGAGCTTTTCATCAGGTCATCCATGGACTGACGTCCGGCGCGTTCAGCCGTCACCTTATAAACCAGCCCGACCAGTAGTGTCATCACGACAAAGCAGGCGAACAGCAATAGAAAAAACTGGACGAACAGCTTTCTCATAGCGTGACGCTCTCCCAGGTATTGGGGGCGAACAGATAACCTTTGTTGCGTACCGTTTTGATACGGAACGGCTCTAGCGGGTTGTCGTACAGTTTTTTGCGCAGGCGGGAAATAGCGACGTCAATACTGCGATCCATGCCGTCGTAGGTCACGCCGCGCAGATTTTTCAGCAGCGCATCGCGATCCATGATGTGGCCAGCATGGGTTGCCAACTGCCAAAGGAGATCGAAATCGGCGGTCGATAACACGATGTGCTCTTGCCCTAATGTCACTTCCCGATTGACTGGGTCGATGCAGAGCAGGCCGAAGTGTAGCGATTTATGCACCTGCAACGCGGCGGGCGTTGCATTTTCTGCCACCGTTTGTGGTGCCGTAGCGTATTGCCGCAAATGCAGGCGCAGGCGAGCAAGCAAGACCGCTGGCGGTGTGGTTTTCAGAATGTAATCATCGGCACCCATTTCCAGTGCCAGAATATGATTCATGTCGCTGTCGAGTGACGTCAGCAGCACAATCGGACCGCTGTACTGTGGCCGCAATTCACGGCAGATAGTCATCCCGTCTTTGCCGGGCAGCATAATGTCTAGCAGCACGAGATCGGGCTGCTGTTGCTCAATAAAGGCTAATGCCTGATCGCCTCGTGCTTCAACCTGAACATCAATGTCATGCTTGCCGAGGTAGGCGGCAATCAATTTTCCAACCTCAGTATCATCTTCTATAAAAACAATCTTATGCATGGTATCTACGTCATCCCCGTCTCACTACGCATAGCATAGCTTGATGATAGGTGATAAACGAGAAGGGAAGCGTAAATGGGTGTTAAGTATTTGTTTACCTATCAAAATTAGATAAGCTGCGGTGCGTGTCTTTTTTAGGCAGTATTACGCCCGATTCTCGTCGTTTACCGAGAACGGCTACGACATCATTACTGAATACTTCACTGGGAACCGTACTGAAGATGAAACCAATTGACCTGATAACTAGCTGGATGCAGGAAGCCTTACGTCCTTATTTTGGGCTGGAACCGTTATCGGCCGAATGGGATATTTTAACCGTCCGTGATGGCTATTTTGTCTGTTTCGATGGCGATACGATCCGTAAGCGTATTACGGTCACCGAGTTAAGCTATCAGGAAGACGATGTCATTATTCAGACGCGTGGGCGTGAGGTTATTCTGCCAAGAACGGCACGCGGTAAAGAGAAAAAACTCACTTACACCAGCGTTTCCAGCGTAATCGCTGACGGCATTGTGTTTTCGGCGGGTGTCAGAACGCTGAACTCGGGAAGCCACGGTTATATTAACGTCAGTAATTATCGAAACTCTGTCCGACTGCCTCTGCCGGAATGCCGCGATTTGACCCGTAAAGAAGACATTGTCGAATGGTTGAAATCTTATCACGAGCGTTTACCCGCTGATTATGCGGATAAGCTGGATCGGTTAACTCGTACAAAAAACCAGCAACATAAAACCATTCCAGGCGATATCTTTCGGGTGGAAATAGATTTACATACCGATGGCTATGTTTTGGTTATTGGCAACCTGCGCCAGATGCAAAAGGACGAGCTGTTTGCTGAACATAGCATCTGGAATGATGTGATGACGATGCCGCTGTTTGTTCGGCCTTACCTTTTCCGCACGACCGAGCGTAATCCATCGCTGTCGGAGATTGTTGCCTCGCCTTTGTCCGACAAATGCTGGATTGTTATGGATAACGCTTTCCTGCGTGGCAACTACGAATATGTGGGATCGAAAATGTTGTCGGAAGAGGACATCCTGTTTCCCGTTGGCTATGGCTCAAGCATCAGCGCACAGAAAAGCGACTATCGTCTGTCGTGGGGACCGAGTTCGATCAGTAAAGCCAGTCAGGATACGGCGTTGAAAACCGGGCGCAACTATATGAACAATGGTGCTTACAGCAGCGTGTCAGCCGACTGTTTTGTCGATAGCGGGTTCCCGGACTGGGATAAAACGCTACTCAACCCAGAACACCGTGAAGTATGGGAACAGGTATTGGCTGAGTTTGGTTTTCCACCTGAGACGACTTACGATGCGTTTGCCCAACATACTGGCGGGATGACGCGCGCCGCCTACCTGACATATGTTGTCGAGCATAAAGCCTACCAGCGCAAGGGCCGTGCGAAGAAAAAAGGGTCGTAATCGCGTCAGCAATCTTGTTGAGCGGGTTGCTAATGCAAAGCTCGCCAGACTTTTTCCTCAGAATGAACAGAAATAGTGAAACGTGTCCGAATAAAGTCGTGCTCTGGAGCGTTTACGCGTTGTCTATTCTGAGGAGAATCCTATTATGACTCGCATCGTTCCTGTACTGGCCTTCGGGCTGCTCATCAGCCCACTGTTGCACGCTATGCCGCTTAACTACACCGTTGCTACTGATAACACGGTTATTGGGCTTTCATGGCAAGCATTTGGACACCCGTCACAGGCCTCTCTCGACGGCGTGACGGGTAACATTACACTGGATGCTGAAAAGGAAATAAATGACCGTATTGATGTGAAAATCCCCATCACGACGCTACAGGCTTCCAACAGCCTGTTGACCTATCAGTTAAAAAGCAGCCTGTTTTTTGATGCTGAACACTATCCCGCGATTACTTTCACCAGCAGCAGAGTTGTGGCGCTGGGTCATGGTCACTTTCGGGTTTTTGGTTCACTGTCGGTAAAAAACGTCCAACGTCCGGTAATTCTGGAAGCCACGCTTGAAGAACATGGGGGAACCTCATCCAATGAGGGGGCGTTATTTCTTCATGCCACCACCGCTATCTCGCGCTCATCTTTTAATATGGATCGGTTTACCGGGGTAGTGGACGATCGCGTAGCGATTAATATTGAAATTCAGGCGAAAGCCCGACGCAACGTATAAATATTTGCCCCCACGCGCGGAGTTGTCCATGCGTGGAGGGTATTCACTGTTTATGCCAGCGACGCTTGTAACCTGAGCGCACTTTCCGTTAGCGGCGTAACAGGGCTACGACCAATTAATACGAACTGATAGCCGCGATCGCGCCACCAGACAACCTGCATATCATGGCGTTGCTCATTGTTAAGCGCAGTGGCAGTCGCCTGATGCTCAGGGGAAATACACAGTGCCATCGGCCCATATTTAGCATGCATCCAGGTAATCTGCGCAATTGACGTATTGTCATAGCTCAGCAGACGTACCATTTTCAACTCTGCGTCGTGAAGCGTCAGTTGTTGTTCATTGAGAGACAATCCTATGTCTTGGGCAGTTCGAGACAGCCCACTCTGCAAGGTCTGTGCGGAGCTGTCCGCATCGAGTAGCGTTTTAGCGCTGTAAAGAGACATGTACTGGGCTTCAAGATCGCGAATTTTCTCGCCGTCGCTGAGAATGAGCTGGGGCGAACGTGCGAAGTAGCCTAGTCCTGAGCCAATCACTAGAAAACTGAGGGAAGCAGCAATCAGCGAGCGGCGACTGACTCCCGTGTGAGATGAAGGTTTGCTGGGTATTGGCGCTGTCGTTACTAATGCCTCAAGCCTGGCCTGCATCTTCGCCTCAGGCGCTTTATCGAGTAACGGGGCGAAGGCTTCTTCAAAATCAAGCTGGCTTTTCATCAGTTCGGCGGTGCGCTCAGCAAGCTGTTCGTCCCCCTCAAGTAGTGTCTTGAATCTTTGTGCATCAGCCTCATCCATCTCGCCATCCAACCAGGCAACAATGGCTTCGTCACTATAAGGGGGAGTAAAACGCATGGGTTTCAAGACAGTTTCTCCTTTGCAGAGGGCGGGGTATCGACTGATTTAGCCAGCGTCCCCCGTGCGGCGGCCAGTCGACTCATAATGGTGCCGATCGGTACTGACAGCGTGTCTGCCGCCTCCTGATAGGTAAACCCTTCGACATAAACTAAAAATACGGTGTTGCGCTGTGCTTCTGGCAGTGCGCTGACTCGCTGCATTATTTTCTGGTAATGCAGACGATCGTTATCCCGTTCATGGGTATCTGGAGCCAGCAATTCCTCGCTTTCGATAAATCCTTGCCCCTGACGTACGCGGCGGGCGCGCAGTTCGGAAATCCATATTGAGTGGAGAATGGAGAACAGCCATCTGTCGATTCGGGTGCCTGGGGTAAATTGTGTACTCTTTTCAAGCGCACGAACGCAGGTAGACTGGACTAACTCTTCGGCAACCTCGTGGCTGCGCGACAGAACTAGCCCATAGCGCCACAGGCGTGTTAGGTGTGCAGTAAGCTGCTGGCGAACTTCACTGGTAGTGATTTTCTTATCCTCACGTGACGACTCAATGTCTTAGCGCAATGCCCGTCCGCCATCAACGCCCAACGTTTTCCCAGTGATGTAGCGGCTGCTGAATAGATAATCCACCAGTCGGACAATCTCCTCTTCGCCGGGCGCGATTTTCATCAATGACTTTTCCAGCGCCTGTTGTCGATATGCGTCGTCATCCTGTTCCTTAAACAGGATTAAGCTGGGAGCAATGGCGTTGACCTTCACTTCCGGTGCCAGCTTACGGGCAAACGACCGCGTCATATTATCCAGCGCCGCTTTGCTGGCAGCATAGGCGATGTGCTTCTCGCTGCCTTTTTCAACCACGTAATCCGTTAGATGAATAATATCCGCGCCAGCAATGCCTTGCCCCCGCAGGCAGGGTTCGAGCAGTTGGTTGAGTAAATAGGGCGTATAGACATGAATTTGCAGCATGTCCGCTAGCGTTTTTTCTGGTGGCGTGGTGGGGTTTTCTGGCTCCCAGCGGCTGGCGTTGTGAATAATTGCGCGTAGCTGTGGTGTGAGTGATCGGATTTTCTCAGCAAACGCATAGATGTTTTCCGTAGTGGAAAAATCTGCTGCCAGACAAACAGCACCGTCTTGCTCTAGCGTGTCCAATTCAGGATAAGGCGTGCGATAGCTGATAATGACGGGAATCGACTGAGCTAAAAGTGAACGCGCCAGCGCCAGACCAATACGTCGTGCGCCGCCGGTAATTAACACGGGAGCAGAAGAAAAAGTTGTCACAATTAGGTCTCCTCAACACGCTAGTCAAAAGGGGGCTAACCGTGACAATATACCTGAAATCACTATACAGTTTATGGTTTTATACCCGTCAGGGGAGTGCGCAGCAAACCACTGGCGAAGAGGAGAAAAGGGAGTATGGACAAATCCCCTGAGTCTACAAGTTCCAGTGAGCCACTCTGTCTGGACTACACGGATTATTTGGCGGCACTGTGCAAGAAACGTTGGCGTTTCGTGGATGCGATGTATGGCGTGATGCCGATTTTTGGCATGGTGATTAAGATGGCATCCGCTCGGCAGAGCACGCCGAAAGATCGGCTGAAGGTACTGGCGTTACAGGTGCTCTCAACGCAGGTGAGTGACGAAACCAACATAATCAGACTGATTACGCTGGCACGCCAGCAAGGTTTGAGCGCGTTTGATATTCAACTGCCTTATTCTCTGACGAATGAGCAACTGAACGCGATTAGCAACGAATGTGACGAGACGCTGGATTTAACGCTGCGGGACGAACGCTTGTCCGTCCGGTTCAAGATGCCAGCCGTGCAGCACTAGCACGGCGTGGCCTGTCCTCTATTTTTACTCTGTTTTTGCCGCTGAACGCACCGTCGTCGCCTCAATGGCCTGCGCCAATGAACCGTAGAAGCTCAGTCGCCCTTCAATCGGGTGAACCTTCGCCCGTGCCAGCGTTTTTAACGGCTGGAAGGGAATATCGGTGATGATGAGCTGTTTGCCTTCGGGCAACGTTTCGCTAAAGCGCAGGAATGCATTGAGTCCGCCTGCATCCAGCACCGGCACGGCATCCCACTGCAAAATGATATTTTGGTAACCTTCACTGCGTACCGTGAGGTCGTTGAAGATGCGTTCCGCTGCGGCGAAAAACAGTGGGCCGTTAACGCGCAATACCAGATGGTCCGGTATTTTAGTGTCCGGCAGTTCGCTCAGGCGTGTCATCTGCGCGATGCGACGCATGAAGAGCAACGAGGCCAGCACGATACCAACGGTAATGGCGATCACCATATCGAATAGTACGGTCAACGACATACAGAGCAGCATCACAATAATGTCGTCTTTCGGCCCGTGGCGTAGTAAATCCACCACCTTATGTGCTTCGCTCATGTTCCAAGCGACGATCAGCAGCAGCGATGCCATCGCGGCCAGCGGCAGATAAGACAGCCACGGGGCAAGTATTAACAGCGCCAACAACACCAGTAGCGCATGGATCACGGCGGAAACCGGTGAATTGGCGCCCGCGCGGACATTGGCGGCGGAACGGGCAATCGCAGCGGTCGCGGTAATACCGCCAAAGAATGGCGCAATGATGTTACCGAAACCTTGTCCCATCAGTTCTGCATTGGAGTTGTGTTTTTTGCCTGTCATCCCATCCAGCACGACGGCGCACAGCAGCGATTCAATCGCCCCCAGCATCGCCATCGAGAATGCCGCAGGTAGCAGAGCGGAAATGCTTTGCCAATCCAGCGTCATCGTCTTCCCATCCGGCGACGGAATGTTCCATGGCAAAACGAGTTGCGGCAGGATAGGTGGAATCCCTTGCCCTTGCGAACCATCTGCCAGCATATAGCTGAATCGGGAACCGATGGTCGCCACATTTTCACCCAGTAGCGACATGATCCCCATCACCGCGACACCCGCCAGCAGCGCAGGCAAGTGCCCAGGCAGGCGGATACCGAGTCTGGGCCAGACGATCAACACCAGCAGCGTCGTTGCGCCGATCAACGTATCAGCAAGATGCAGAGTCGGTAGTGCCTGTGCCAGCGCCGCCACTTTCTCGACGTAATGTTCGGGCACGACTGCCATCTGCAAGCCGAAGAAATCCTTGATTTGCATGGTACCGATGGTAATGGCGATCCCGGAGGTGAATCCCAGCGTGACGGAAAGTGGAATATATTCGATCAGACGGCCGAAGCGGCAGAGGCCCATCAGCAGTAGAAACACGCCGGAAAGCAAGGTGGCGACCAGCAGGCCGGATAGCCCAAACTGCTGCGACACGGGATAGAGAATGACGACGAAAGCCGCTGTCGGGCCCGATACGCTGTAGCGTGAACCGCCGCTGACGGCGATGACGATCCCGGCAATGGCTGAGGTATACAGCCCGTACTGCGGAGGAACGCCGCTGGCAATCGCCAGTGCCATTGCCAGCGGGATGGCGATGATGCCAACAGTAACGCCAGCGATAATGTCGTGGGTAAAACGTTGCAGCGTATATTTTTCGCGCCAGCACGCATCAATCAGCGCGCTGAACGGCCTGATGCCGTTAATTCCGTGCGTTTTCATCTAAGCAGAAACCAAAGTAAGGAAGTAAATCAACATGGCGGGCCTGCCGGTCCGTCGACGACAGCCTTACGATACGCCGGACGCGCTCAGAAGATCCAGATATACATCAAGAGAAGTAAGATTTGGCGGGGCCGACGCGGTGAAAACCGCGTCGGCAGAGGGGTTACAGCGTGATGGTGATCAAATAGGCGGCAAAAAGCGCCAAGTGTGCGCTACCGCTCAACACATTGGTTCTACCCGTGGAGAACGTAATGTGGCATAGCACCAGCACAGACAGCATCACGACGATATGCGGCATATCCAGACCGAAGTTCAGCGAGCGGCCAGTAATCATGGCGATGATCGTGACGGTAGGAACTGTCAGGGAAATCGTCGCGAGTACGGAACCGAAAAACAGGTTCATCGCGCGCTGTACCTGATTTTTCAGGACGGCGCGGATCGCTCCCAGCCCTTCAGGAGAGAGGATTAACAGTGCGACCAGGAAGCCCGTAAACTGCGTCGGCGCGTTCATTTCGGTCAGCAGCGTTTCCAACGGCATGGAATTCATCTTGGTTACCGCAATAACGGCAATCAGGTGAACCAGCAGCCAGCCAGTGTGCCACAGTGAGCTGTGTGCGGACGGTTTACCATGATGTGGATCGTCGCCGTCACCTTCGTCTTCATGCTCATACACAAACAGGCTTTGGTGCGTACGCGTTTGAATCAACAGAAAAACGCCGTACATCGCCGCAGAAATCGCGGCAATAATCAGGGACTGCGTTACGCTGAAGTTACCATCGGGCAAAGCGCTGGGGAAAACCAGCACAATCACGGCCAATGGGAAGATCGCCATCAGATACTGTTTGATACCACTGAGGTTGACGTACTGCGTGGCGAACTTACGGCCGCCGAGCAAGAGGGCAAAGCCCACTAAGCCGCCAGTGACAATGACGATAATAGAATAGAGGGTGTCACGCATCAGATCTGGGCCTGCGTCACCGGTAGCCATCAGCGCTGAAATCAGGCTGACTTCAAGAATGACGACGGACAAGCTGAGGATCAGCGAACCGTAGGGTTCACCCAAGCGGTGTGCAAGCACGTCGGCGTGACGTACCACGCTAAATGCGCTGAAAAGTATTCCGGCTAGCGCGAGGGCGTTAATGCCGAGAATGGCGACAAAATCTTGTGAACTGCCCCACACGTAGAGTATGGCAAGCGCAATAACAGGAAAAACGAGTGAGTATTCATGATGGCGAGTTTTGACCACCTCAGCATGAGACTTCATTGCGGGAGTTCTCCTTATCCAGAGGAATGATGCGGCAAAATATCCCCGTCATACTCCAAGTCAGCGTACTGGCAACTCGAATTATTTAGGGCATAAAGCAATTTATTAAAAGTATAAAACCATTTATTCATGGCTGTAACACAATAATAAACCGCGAAAGGTTACTAAAAAGTAGTTATAACGTAATAAAACGAACAATATGATAACAGATTGTCGTGTGTATGCGGGAAATTTTACGGATTTTTACGCTTTGAATTGAAATTTAAATGAAAAGGGAGAATCTGCGTATCTTCTCCCTATCATGATAATATCAAATATGTTTTTTGTGGTTATTCGTCAAGATTGTCCATGATATCGTGGCGTTTATGATGATAATTCTCTTCATTTAACCCTTCTCGCCAATAAGGCACGGCGTACATCTGATTTCGCTCACACCCGCGTTCGCGACGCACATGGCGACGAAGCTGAACCACGATGCGATCTTCACCGGCTAACCAGTAAAATGCATTATCAGCCACAGGAAGTGCCTGGAAATGCTCCAACAGCGTGTCGGTCGCGTCTGTCCCGCCAATGATCCAATGCAACTGAAGCTGTGAGGGTTTCACGATGCTGAGTTTATCCGCTTCACTGTCGACACGAATTACGGCATGCCCTTGGGCGTCGTCAGGCAAATTCTCGAGCAGCGCCATCAGCGCAGGAAGCGATGATGGGTCGGCAGCCAGATAATAAGCTGCCGCGGGTGGCAGCATCGGGAGTGGGCCACCGGGCTGCGAAATACCCACCCAGTCGCCGGGCTTGGCCTGACGAGCAAAATTGACCGCAGGCCCTGCGTGTTCATGCAGCGCGAAAACCATATCCAGTTCAGCATCCTCAGGGCGCAATGCGCGAACGCTATAGGTGCGAACGATGGGGCGAGATTCGCCTTCTGGCCAGATCGGGCCGCGCTCACCGATGGTAGGTAGAACCGGTTTTTGCTGTCCAACCTGAGGCAGAAAGAGTTTGATATGTGCGCCATATCGCTCGGTTGGGTAATCGCGCAACGCGTCATGATGAAAAGTAATGCAGCGTAAATGAGGGGAAATATCGTGGATCTGTTTAACCTGAACTAAAACAGGCTGACGCGGCGTTGCCATTCAGTGTCTCCGTGGTAATCAATTCCAGTGTAGTGATGATAATAACACGAGATGATAACTATTATCATTTCGTGCCTTTGTTGTTATTTTTCCCGAAACAAATACATTTTTCTCGAAATAAATACGCGGCTAGCGCTTTTGCATTAAACGAATGGCTTGCTGCAGGTTCCTGACGTCACAAAAATGAGGTTTGTGTCAGGAAAGCGTCAAGTCCAGCGATGAGTTGCCGATTAAGTTGATATACCCGTCATACTTCAAGTTGCATGTGCGTTGGCTGCGTTCACTCACCCGAATCACTTACCTGAGTAAGCTCATCGGGATGCCTTCCCTTGCCGCCTGCCTGAAACTCGAATTATTTAGGGTATTAACGCTGCATCATGTATGAATGAAACATTATCACGAACTTTTTCAGGTTTTGTGACCAGTATCAAACTTGATCCCAAAGCCATAAATGAATAACCTCAAGTTCTATGGTGTTGTAAAATTAAGCAGATGAAGCAATTAGGTTTTTAAACGCAGGGCGAGAGCCGATCTGACGAGCAGAAAAAGAGTAAGGTTGGAGGTGGGTAGTAGTGTTAACACGCGATTTTTTGCAGAAAGCAGATTGTAGAACGTCTTTTGGGTGTATTGAAGAAACCTTACTGCTCACGCCGCAACAGCGGGCTGATTCGTTGGACAGGATGCTGGCGCTACGGCCCAATAGCTGTCCTGTTTGGGTATTTGGCTACGGTTCACTCATGTGGAACCCGGTTTTTGATGCCGAAGAAATCTGTCTGGCAACGCTGGCGGGGTGGAAGCGTGCTTTCTGCCTGCGCCTCACCATTGGCCGCGGAACGGTAACACAGCCGGGGCGGATGCTGGCGCTGCAACCCGGTGGACAAACAACGGGCTTGGCTTTTCGACTGCCGGAGACCTCACTGCGTGAAGATTTGGAGCTGCTGTGGAAGCGTGAAATGCTGACGGGCTGCTATCGTCCGCTCTGGTGCGAACTGCATCGCAAGAACGGCGCACCGCTGACGGCGCTGGTGTTTGTTTCTGAGCCTGAACATCCCCTAAACGAAAATGATACCTGTATTCAGAGTGTTGCACCGCTGATTGCCCGTGCAAGCGGTCCACTCGGCACCAATGCGCAATATCTGTTTGCGTTAGAGCAAGAGCTGAAGAATCACGGAACGGAAGATGAAAGCGTGAGCGAATTGGCGCAACGAGTGCGTACCTTGCAACAGTCTTGTCCTGCGGCAGCAGGGGGCGGACAATAACGACGCGGCGAGCGTGAGATTTGAGGTGAACAGCAAGATCGCCGTTCACCTTGAGACACAGTGAAACGATGGTATTACCAGCCGACACCAACACCCATGGTGTACAGCGTGTCGTCAACATTCCCCTGATTACTTTCGATACGGGTACGTGACACTTTCATGGTCATAGAAGACCAGTCGGTCAGCTTGAAGCGCAACCCTGCATCCGCTTTCAGATAGATTGGCGCGGTGCCATCAAATGAACGCCCGAATTCACCGTTGGTGAAGGCTTCAACTGATTTGCTGAATAGATAGCGGTTGTACGCCCACTTTATCGCACCAGAGTAGAAATCATCATCGCCCTGATCGCGGTACACGAAGGTTTGGGAGTTGACCAGCGATGTCAGTGAGAATGCGCCTAAATCGTTATCCCAGAACTGATAACCGGGACCAAGACCGAAAGAACGGTTGATTTTAATGCTTTCAATCCAGTCGCGTTTGTACTGATAACGACCCTGCCAGAACCAGTTTTCATCCACGAATTTATCCAGCGCATATTCGCCAGCCGCATTCTTGGTGCTCTCGACTTTATCCTCTTTTGCCAAATGGTAGCTGGCATCAAGGTTGTGTCGCCACGTATCGTGACGCGCTTTGGTGTTTAGCGTCACATCGTAGTTGTCGGTTTCTGTCGAACTTTTCTTATGCGACATGCCTGCGTCAATGTTGCCTTTCCAGGATAAATCGGTCACCAGCGGCTTCTGCGCCACGATGGAGGTGATTTCGGAAAGTGGCAATGTTTGCGGACCTGCTGCTTCGTTAGAAAGCGACGGGGTCGCGACGACAGCGCGGTTTTCACCTGCCTTCACCGCCGGGTACAGTACGCCTTTCTCGTAGCGTTCACCCTGAATCACCAGGCCATGATCGCTTTCAAAGGTTTTCACCTTATCCCAGGCTACAGAGATGGAGCCTGCATAGTCGGTGTTGATAAAGAGTTTTCCGCCGTCAAGCAGCGTGATTTTCCCTGTGACCTTGTCGCCATTGTTCAGCCAAATGGTGTCAGCGCGGCTTTGTGTAATGCCTGCGGAGAGGGCGATGACCAAGCTGAGGGAAGAGATTGCGTGTTTGGATAGTGTCATTATTGCCAAATAAACCGTGGTGACATGTAGTAAGACGTCCGTCAGAGACAAAGACGTACAGCCGATAAAAACGAACCGGTTTAGCCCGGAACGGCAAACATTAACAGGAATCGGGGTGATGCTCTACCCGAAAACAATAATTGATTAGAATGTAAATAGTTATAAAAGTTGCTATTGATGATTAACCGCTATAACGCGATATCTGTCACATTTCTAGCGGTAGAGGGGGATGCCGATCTGGGGTGGTGAATCTCTGGCCCAGTCTGTTTCAGGCCAGAGAATCGAGTGCCGTTATAGCGCTACGCGGTGCGCTGCGTGCGCGATGTGTTGTTGCTAAGGAAGCGCGAGGTCAGGAACGTCCTTACGCGGAACACGATCCGTTCCTGGAAGAGAACGCATAGCGTCACAGTGCTGAGCAGGAAAATGATGTAGCCCGTCATGGACAACTGCACCTGACCCGCAGCGGCAATACATTGATCCCAATCGCTGAAGCAGGTCATCGGATTACCGCGCACCAGTTGTTCCAAGGTGCGGAACAGATTAAACAGCGGAACATGCAGCGCAAAGATGGAGAGCGATGCAGCACCCAGCCGCGGCGACCAATGCCGCAGCCATTCGCTGTTAGGTTCACGCGCCAGCGCACTCAGACAAACCAAGCCGACCTGAGCTGGCAGCATCAAACCGTTGTGCAGCAGGAAGTACCAATAGGCTTCGCCTTTAGTGAACAGCCAGGTGGCGACAAGGAAATTCACACCGATGAAGAAGGCGACGCCGTAACGCTGGCCTTTGCTCAGCGGTGAGCGATCTTTCTGGCGATAATGACGGAACAGTGCATAGCCCAAAATCCCAGCCAGAAATTCCGGCAAACGGAAGATCGGTCCACGTTGCAACAGTCCTGTATACGGCATGCCGAACTGCTGCTGCCAAATAACCCAAATCGGTGGCAGCAGATACAGCAGGCAGACGATCCCCATCCACAACCACGGATGGCGGCTGTTCAACAGACGCGGGGCTAACAGCGGAAACGCCAGATAGAAAAAGAACAGCGTAGAAAGCGACCATAACGGGGCATTGAAGGTCAGGAAGTAAGGATTCCATGCCTGCAACATCAGTACCTGCAATAACCCGTTGAACGCCAACTGTGCATTCGTCATGTAATGGCGCAGCGTTTCAGGATCGGCAGCGGGGTCGTTGGTGTCATAAATGACGAAACGGGCGCTGGCGACTTGTCCTTCCGGCGGCACGGCCAGCCACTGCATCAGCGTGACAACAGCAATCGAAGACAGCAGGGCAATGATGTGGATAGGGTAAAGATTAAAGAAGCGTTTGGCCCAGAATTGGCGAACAGGCTCACGCAGACGTCCGTCCTTAATGTACACGTGTGCAAGCAAAAAGCCAGACAGGACAAAGAACGTGCTGGTCGCGAAGAATCCCATGCTGGTGAGTTCACTCAAGAACGGAATGCGCTCACGCTGGGGGTAAATGTGGACCGTGTGATAAATCATCACATAACAGCCGAGCAAAAATCGTAGCCACTCCAGGCCGATAAATCGCTCTTTACTGACCTTCTTCATGTTGTTCCTCAACGTTAAACTCGGTGTAAAAGCCGAAAAATGCGATTACGAACTAGTTTAGACGAGAGCAACGTCACATTAATTAGGATAATGGCTATAAATGCCGATGCTGTTTAGCAGCCGTTTACTTTGAGGAAGGGGTTGGTGGCATTTCCACCAATTGCTGCGGCATCCTCGCTCACGCGAGGATAATCTC
Organism: Pectobacterium peruviense; assembly: GCF_002847345.1. Classification (GTDB taxonomy): domain Bacteria; phylum Pseudomonadota; class Gammaproteobacteria; order Enterobacterales; family Enterobacteriaceae; genus Pectobacterium; species Pectobacterium peruviense. Next base: position 580,228 of record NZ_LXFV01000001.1, on the reverse strand, counting down.
GATAGGAAGGGCGCCTGAGCGCCTTATCCGTACCGCTGATCATAGCTGCTTATTATTACCGTTTGATTAAATGACTTTTTCTTGCAATACCCAAACGGCCGCTTCAACCCGTGATTTTAGCTTCATTTTTTTCAGCAGGTGTTTGACGTGTACCTTGACGGTACTTTCCGTAATCGTGAGCTTGCGGGCAATCACTTTATTGGAGAGTCCCTGAGCCAGCAATTTCAGAATATCGCGTTCGCGTGGCGTGAGCTGTTGAATATCTCGGTCGCTGCTGTGACGGCTTTCGCGCAGGCTAGCGGCCAGAATCGGTGTTAGCGTTTCACTCAGTACCATTTTCCCTGACGCGGCCTGATGCAGCGCAGCCAATAAATCTTCCGGCTCCATATCTTTCAACAGATAACCATCGGCACCGTTTTTTAATGCATTGACCACATCGTCTTCATGGTTCGATACGCTAAAGACGACAATGCGGCCAGACAGCGATTTTTCCCGCAGACGGTTCAACGTTTCCAGACCATTCATTCCAGGCATGTTCAAATCGAGCAGAATCAAATCCGGATCCAGTTGTTCCGCAAGCTCAACACCCTGTTCGCCGTGGCTGGCTTCACCTGCCACCTGCAATTCTGGGTCCATACTAATGAGTTGCTTAACGCCATTGCGCAACATGGGGTGGTCGTCAATCAGCAGTAGGGTGGCGGCGTCTTCGTTAATCATGTGTTTCTCCTGTTAATGGCAGCCGGTGACGGTATTCGGAGAGGAAGCTGACATTTACTTCAGTGCCTCCCGACGGCCGGCGTCGAACAATGCATTCGCCGTGCAAACCCCGTGCACGGTCGCGCATGATAATAAGTCCATAGTGGTTGGCGCGGCTGGCATCATCAGGAATACCGATGCCGTTATCGGCCACGCTGAGCTCGATGTAACCCTGACGTAATTGCAGCGTAATATCGACCTGCGTGGCCTGCGCGTGTTTATAAATATTGCTCAGCGCTTCACGCACAATTTGCAGAACGTGAATGCCTTGATGAGCGGATACCGACTGCGGTGGCAGACGGTAATGCAGTTCGATGGGATATCCCAGCCGCTTGCCGAACTCATCGACCGATGCCCGCAGTGCAGCAAGTAAGCCCGATTCAGAAAGTTTCAGCCGGAAGGTCGTCAGCAGCTCACGCAGTTGGCGATACGCGGTGTTCAACTCTTCCCGCATTTCCGTTAGCAACTGCTGTGATGCGGGAGGCAAATCGCCGCCCTGCATTTGCAGGCAGCTCACCTGAATTTTTAGGCAAGAGAGCGACTGCGCGATAGAGTCGTGCAGTTCACGGGCTATCGTCGCGCGTTCTTCCATCAGCATCAGTTGCTGTTGATGGTTGGATTGACGCTCCAGCGCCAGCGTGCTGGTCAACTGTTCCAATAACGTATTCAGTAACTGATTTTGATCGCGGCTCAGCACGGTATTGCCCGGCAGCGTGGCCAACACAACGCCATATTGCCCATGTTTGTCATGCAGATCCCAACAGTGAGGTTCACCCGGCAGTTCTTCACGTTTTACCTGCATACCGCAACTCTGACAGCTGTTATCTGGGCAATGATCCGGCTGTGACTGGCTGCAATCGCTAAACTGGTGAAACTGTTCCTGATTGTTGTCTTCATACAGTCGCAGTTGAATATTGCGAAGCGGCGTCAACGACGGCAGTTCGTTCAGGATTGGCATCAGTCGGCTGCACAGCGGTGCGCCAGTATGCAGGCGCCGACTGGCGCGATAAAGGAAAGAGAGCAGATCGTTTTTCTGTTGCAGATCGGCCGTTTTCTCGGCGACGCGCTGTTCCAGACTGTGGTACATGGCGGAAAGTTCGTCCGACATGCTGTTCAGCACCTGTCCCAGCTTACTCATTTCATCGTGACCGTTGATGGTGACACGCTGGGTGAAATCACCTTGTCCGATAGCCTGCGCCATCGAAACCAAACGCCGCCACGGTGTTAGCAGGCGGCGACGCAAATAAAAAAATGTCGTGATCAACAGGATGAACATGATACCGATGAAGATACGCTGCACTAGCGTGACCATCATCAATCGCTGTTCGGTTTTATGGTCGATGGCGGAAACCAGATCGTCCAGTTGTTTTACGAAGCGTGCGACATCCGCTGAGGCATCGGCAGAATGCGTTGCCTGTCGCAGATGCGGCTGTAGATTCTCCAGCCAGAAAACACGCAGCGCAGCGAATTGCTCAGTCAGCCCCTCTCGACGTACCGCCTGCTGCAAGTCACTGCTGATTTCGTCTTCTTCCAGCTCTTGCAGGTAAATCTCATTCTCAGCAGAGAGCGGGACCATCGATAGCAGGCGGTAGCTCTGCATACGCAGCGAGCCCGCCTTATTAATGGCGTGCGCGTTCCCTTGAATGCTTTGAGACATCCAACTGGAAACCGACATACCTGCAATACCCAGCAAACCGAGTAGCAGCATCAATAGTGCAACCTGATTGACGAGCGACAGCGGCAGCAGGAAACGTTTCAACATAATAAAGCGACCTCTGCTGGAGGAGTAGAAAACCCGTACCGAGAAGGATAACCCTTTCGGCATTTTTCCCGATCCTACGAGATAACCCTATACCCACTAGTGAGTACCACCGAATATCCATGCCTTGAAAGGGGATATGACAGTAAGAAAAAATAGCGATATAACAGCTTGAATTACCGTTGCTTATTTTTCTATTTTTATTACTCATTAAGGAGTGTGGTTATTTTTACTCGGTTTTTTTACCTGACAGCGCGTTGATTTGCATCAACTTTACCTGCGGTGTAATCCCTAATGTTGCGCCTTAATTCTACCGCGTTTTTATTTATCGAGGTTTTTTATGACGCAGCCTTCATCACCCGAAAAAGTATCGCAAAGCACGCTGATAAGGGAATGGAATCCTGAAGATACAAAATTCTGGCAATCTGGCGGACAACGGATAGCACAGCGTAATCTTTGGATCTCTGTACCGTGCCTGCTGTTGTCGTTTTGTGTCTGGATGATTTTCAGCACCGTGGCCGTTAACCTAAACAAGGTCGGATTTAGTTTTACCACAGACCAGCTATTTTTGCTTACCGCGCTGCCTTCCGTTTCCGGCGCGCTGCTACGCGTGCCTTACTCCTTTGTTATTCCAATCGTTGGCGGTCGCCGTTGGACGACGTTAAGCACCATCATTCTGGTTATCCCGTGTATTTGGCTCGGATTTGTCGTACAGAACCCACAAACGCCTTACAGCGTTTTCGTCACGATTTCTCTGCTGTGTGGTTTTGCCGGCGCTAACTTTGCGTCCAGCATGGCTAACATCAGCTTCTTCTTCCCCAAATCACGTCAGGGTAGTGCGTTAGGGATTAACGGCGGGTTGGGTAACCTCGGCGTGAGCGTGATGCAATTGTTGGTGCCGGTGGTGATTTTCCTGCCGATTCTGGGGTTCTCCGGCAATGGCGTTGTGCAACCTGATGGTCACCAGATTTGGTTGCATCATGCCGCCTGGATGTGGGTACCGTTTTTGGTGATTGCCGCAACGGCTGCCTGGTTTGGTATGAACGATCTTTCGACGGCCAATGCGTCGATACGCAAGCAGTTACCAGTTTTGAAGCAAATGCACCTGTGGGTACTCAGCTTCCTGTATCTGTCCACCTTTGGTTCATTTATCGGTTTTTCAGCAGGCTTCGGCATGCTGTCCAGAACGCAGTTTCCAGACATCGTGATTCTGTACTACGCGTTCTTTGGGCCACTGCTGGGGGCGTTGGCGCGTCCAGTTGGCGGCATGCTGTCCGACCGTTTTGGCGGTGTGAAAGTCACGCTGATTAACTTCATCCTGATGACGATTTTCTCCGTGTTGTTATTCCTGTCTCTGCCGAGTGCAAACTCTGCGGGTTCATTCGGGATGTTCTTTGGCATCTTCATGATGCTGTTCCTGACGGCCGGTTTGGGCAGTGGCTCAACCTTCCAGATGATCGCCGTGATTTTCCGTAAATTAACGGGGGATCGCGTTAAATCACAAGGCGGGAGTGATGCTGATGCGCAGCGTGCGGCCGCCACGGATACCGCAGCGGCGCTGGGCTTTATTTCGGCCATTGGCGCGTTCGGCGGCTTCTTCATTCCCCAAGCCTTCGGAATGTCGCTTGAGTTAACCGGTTCACCCACTGGTGCCATGAAAGTGTTTGTGGTGTGCTACGTGGTGTGTGTTCTGGTGACGTGGCTGTTCTATGCTAGAAAGAAAAATTAGCAGTCTAAAGTTCCGGAATATTCTCTATCCCCGTTTTTCCGGCGTAAAAATTATGCAGCGGTGGGCATGAGCACCGAGTGAGCGGCATGGATGCCGCGAAAACCAGTGCCGCGTCGGGAACGCGTCACTGGTGACCCGATTGCAGCCACGAACGCCGAAGGTATCGCGTAGCGACACAATTAGCGCCAAATAGCCACAGGTCAAGGAGCGCGGCAATTGAGCGCTCCTTGTCGTGCGCGTGCTACAAGGTAGCATGAAAATAATAGTGGTATTGCGCACGAAACATTCTCTGATATCCGAATGAAAATATCACTAAGACGCCGCCCTTTTCGGAGCGGCGTTTTTTTCGCTCAGCATCCGGCTACCCCTTACTGAATTTGCTCGATTCTTCGTCACCCTCTGACTACTACCTCTAAATAGTCGTGTGTATGAATTCAGTATAAACACAAAGTTAGTGGTTTTATTTTTATCTTTTAAAATCATTAATTTATGCATTTTTGGCGTAATAATTCTTTGGTGGTAGTTAGCGGTGTACTCCGTTTTTCACAGGGGGACACTCTTGATCGTTATCAAGTTTGGCGGCGCGGTTGCTGGATAACCTAGCGCCAATTTGAGCGATGTGTCGTCAGCAAAAACAGATGTCTGCTACGAGCATTTCATAACGACAGGGGCCAACAGGCTTCGCAGCAGGAGAGTCCGGATGAGCAAATTCCTTGACCGGTTACGTTACTTCAAACAACTGGCTGAACCGTTTTCTGACGGTCACGGGCAGACCCTCAATAGCAATCGTGACTGGGAAGATGGCTATCGCAGTCGCTGGCAGCACGACAAGATTGTACGTTCTACCCACGGGGTAAACTGCACCGGTTCATGTAGCTGGAAGATTTATGTGAAAAACGGTCTGGTGACGTGGGAAACGCAGCAGACTGACTATCCACGTACCCGCCCAGACCTGCCTAACCATGAGCCTCGAGGCTGCCCACGCGGTGCCAGCTACTCTTGGTATCTGTACAGCGCCAATCGCCTGAAATACCCAATGATGCGTAAGCGTCTGATGAAACTGTGGCGTGAAGCGAAACTGGCACACAGCGATCCGGTTGATGCCTGGGCATCCATCGTCAACGACCCCGAAAAAACCAAATACTACAAACAAATTCGTGGCCGTGGTGGTTTCGTACGTTCTGACTGGAACGAAGTTAACGAACTGATTGCTGCCTCTAACGTTTACACCGCCAAAACTTATGGCCCAGACCGCGTTATCGGTTTCTCGCCGATTCCTGCGATGTCGATGGTGTCCTACGCGGCGGGTGCGCGTTACCTCTCTCTGCTCGGTGGCGTGTGCCTGAGCTTCTACGACTGGTACTGCGACTTGCCACCAGCGTCACCGATGACTTGGGGTGAACAGACTGACGTACCGGAGTCTGCCGACTGGTACAACTCCTCTTACATCATTGCCTGGGGTTCTAACGTTCCACAGACCCGTACGCCGGATGCCCACTTCTTTACCGAAGTGCGTTACAAAGGCACCAAAACGGTTGCGGTTACGCCGGACTACGCTGAAATCGCCAAGCTGTGCGATCAGTGGTTGAATCCAAAACAAGGCACCGACAGCGCAATGGCGCTGGCAATGGGCCACGTTATCCTGAAAGAGTTCCACCTCGACAAACCGAGCCAGTATTTCAGCGAGTACGTGCGTCAATACACGGACTTACCGATGCTGGTGCTGCTGGAGCCGCGTGAAGACGGTTACTACGCCGCGGGTCGTATGCTGCGTGCCTCCGATCTGGTGGACAACCTTGGTCATGATAGCAATCCGCAGTGGAAAACCATCGCGATTGACGATGAAAGCGGCAACCTGACGGCACCGCAAGGGTCGATCGGCTACCGTTGGGGCGATCAGGGCAAATGGAATCTGGAGCAGCGTGACGGCGTCAGCGGTGAAGAAGTTAAACTGCGCTTGAGCCTGCTGGGGTCGCACGACGATGTGGTTGATGTCGGCTTCCCGTATTTTGGCGGCGCGGTTAGCGAACATTTCAATAATGTCGAACTGCAAGAAATCCTGCTGCACAAACTGCCAGTTAAGCGTTTGACGCTGGCCGACGGAAGCGAAGCGTTGGTTGCCTGCGTTTATGACCTGACGATGGCGAACTACGGTTTGGATCGCGGTCTGGGTGACGACAATTGCGCGCGTGATTACGACGATGTAAAAGCGTACAGCCCAGCCTGGGCCGAGGAAATTACGGGCGTTTCTCGTCAGAACATCATCCGTATTGCGCGTGAATTCGCGGATAACGCCGATAAAACGCACGGTCGTTCCATGATCATCGTCGGTGCGGGTATCAACCACTGGTATCACATGGACATGAACTACCGCGGCATCATTAATATGCTGGTTTTCTGCGGTTGTGTCGGTCAGAGCGGTGGCGGTTGGGCGCACTACGTCGGACAAGAAAAACTGCGTCCGCAAACCGGTTGGACGCCGCTGGCGTTTGGTCTGGACTGGCAGCGTCCGCCGCGTCACATGAACAGTACGTCGTTCTTCTATAACCATTCCAGCCAATGGCGTTATGAAACCGTCACGCCGCAGGAATTGCTGTCACCGCTGGCGGACAAATCCCGCTTTAGCGGTAGCATGATTGACTTCAACGTGCGTGCTGAACGTATGGGCTGGTTGCCATCTGCACCGCAGTTGAACGTTAACCCGCTGGATATCGCAGAAAAAGCGCGTGCCGCAGGGATGACGCCGCAGGAATATACCGTTGCCGCGCTGAAGTCAGGCGACATCAAATTTGCCGCTGAACAGCCGGATAGTCCACAAAACTACCCGCGCAACCTGTTCATCTGGCGTTCTAACCTGCTGGGCTCCTCCGGTAAAGGCCACGAATACATGCTGAAGTACCTGCTGGGTACGGAGCACGGTATTCAAGGACAAGATCTGGGTACCGCGGGCAGCGTGAAGCCGGAAGAAGTGGAATGGCGCGATCAAGGTGTTGAAGGTAAGTTGGATCTGGTGGTGACGCTCGATTTCCGTATGTCCAGCACCTGCCTGTATTCCGACATCGTTCTGCCAACGGCAACCTGGTACGAAAAAGACGACATGAATACTTCGGATATGCATCCGTTTATTCACCCGCTGTCTGCGGCTGTCGATCCCGCGTGGGATTCCAAAAGTGACTGGGAAATCTACAAAGGCATCGCAAAAACTTTCTCTCGCGTGTGTCAGGGTCACCTTGGTCAGGAAACCGATCTGGTCACCTTGCCTATTCAACACGATTCCCCGGCAGAAATGGCACAGCCATTCGGCGTGGATGACTGGAAAAAGGGCGAATGCGACCTGATTCCAGGCAAAACTGCACCGCACCTGATGATGGTAGAGCGCGATTACCCGAACCTGTACGAACGTTTCACCTCGCTCGGTCCGTTGATGGACAAGTTGGGCAACGGCGGTAAAGGCATCGGTTGGAACACGCAGACCGAAGTCGATTTCCTGAAAAAGCTGAACTACACCAAGGCTGACGGTGCGGCGGCGGGTCGTCCGAAAATTGAAACGGCGATCGATGCGGCAGAAGTGATTCTGTCTCTGGCTCCGGAAACCAATGGTCAGGTGGCAGTAAAAGCGTGGGAAGCGCTGAGCAAATTCACCGGTCGCGATCACTCGCATCTGGCACTGAATAAAGAAGACGAGAAAATTCGCTTCCGCGATATTCAGGCACAGCCGCGCAAGATTATCTCCAGCCCGACCTGGTCTGGTCTGGAAGACGAACACGTTTCCTATAACGCCTGTTATACCAACGTTCACGAGCTGATTCCGTGGCGCACGCTGTCTGGCCGCCAACAGCTGTATCAAGACCACGAGTGGATGCGTGCTTTCGGTGAAAGCCTGCTGGTGTACCGTCCGCCGGTTGATACCCGTGCTGCGGCACCGGTGATGAACCAGAAACCTAATGGCAACCCGGAAAAAGCGTTGAACTTCCTGACGCCGCACCAGAAATGGGGCATTCACTCCACGTACAGTGACAACCTGTTGATGCTGACGCTGGGTCGCGGTGGCCCGATCATCTGGCTGAGCGAAGAGGATGCCAGCGATTTGGGTATCGAGGATAACGACTGGATAGAAGCGTTCAACGCCAACGGTGCGCTGACGGCGCGTGCGGTTGTCAGCCAGCGTGTGCCGGCGGGAATGACCATGATGTACCACGCGCAGGAACGCATCATTAACCTGCCGGGATCGGAAATTACCCAGCAGCGCGGCGGTATCCACAACTCGGTGACCCGTATCACCCCGAAACCGACCCATATGATCGGCGGCTATGCCCAATTGGCTTATGGCTTTAATTACTACGGTACCGTCGGGTCAAACCGAGATGAATTCGTCGTGGTTCGTAAAATGAAACGCATCGACTGGCTGGATGATGAAGGTCAGGACTATGTTCAGCAACAAACAGTTCCGAAAGCGGTACAGCAGGAGAAAGCCTGATGAAAATTCGTTCACAAGTGGGCATGGTGCTGAATCTGGACAAATGCATCGGCTGTCACACCTGCTCCGTTACCTGTAAAAACGTCTGGACCAGCCGTGAAGGGATGGAATACGCCTGGTTCAACAACGTCGAAACCAAACCGGGCGTGGGCTATCCCCATGCCTGGGAAGATCAGGAAAAGTGGAAGGGCGGCTGGATCCGTAAGATCAGCGGCAAGCTCGAACCGCGTATGGGTAACCGCATCAGCGTGTTGTCCAAAATTTTTGCTAACCCTGATGTGCCAGAAATCGACGACTACTATGAGCCGTTTGACTACGACTATCAGAACCTGCGTAAAGCGCCGGAAGGTAAGCATCAGCCTGTCGCCCGTCCGCGCTCGCTGATTACCGGTCAGCGGATGAAGAAAATCGAGATGGGTCCGAACTGGGAAGACGATCTGGGTGGCGAATTCAGCAAACGCTCGAAGGACAAAAACTTCGATCCTGTCCATTTCAATGACGTGCAGAAAGAGATGTACGGCCAGTTTGAAAACACGTTCATGATGTATTTGCCGCGTCTGTGCGAACACTGCCTGAACCCGGCGTGCGTGGCGACCTGTCCGAGCGGCGCGATCTACAAACGCGGCGAAGACGGCATCGTCCTGATCGATCAGGACAAGTGCCGCGGCTGGCGCATGTGTTTAACCGGTTGCCCGTACAAGAAAATTTACTTCAACTGGAAGAGCGGCAAATCAGAAAAATGTATTTTCTGCTACCCGCGTATCGAAAGTGGTCAGCCAACGCTGTGTTCAGAAACCTGCGTTGGACGTATCCGCTATCTGGGCATGCTGCTCTATGATGCCGATCGCATCGAGCAAGCGGCCTCTGTGGAAAACGAAAAAGATCTGTACCAGAGCCAACTGGATGTGTTCCTTGACCCGCATGACCCGAAAGTCATCGAGCAAGCGCTGAAAGACGGCATTCCAAACAGCGTCATTGAAGCGGCACAGCAGTCGCCGGTTTACAAAATGGCGATGGACTGGAAGCTGGCGCTGCCGCTGCACCCTGAATACCGCACGCTGCCGATGGTCTGGTACGTTCCGCCGTTGTCACCGATTCAGTCTGCAGCGGATGCAGGTCAATTGGCGCACACTGGCGTACTGCCGGACGTAGAAAGCCTGCGTATTCCGGTTCAGTACCTGGCGAACCTGCTGACCGCAGGGGATACCGAGCCAGTCCTGTTAGCGTTGAAACGTATGTTGGCGATGCGTCACTACAAACGTGCAGAAACCGTAGAAGGCAAGATCGATACCAGCGCGCTGGAGCAGGTTGGGCTGACGGAAGCACAGGCGCAGGAAATGTACCGCTATCTGGCGATTGCTAACTACGAAGACCGTTTCGTGATCCCATCCAGCCATCGTGAACTGGCGCGTGAAGCTTTCCCGGAAAGCAAAGGTTGCGGTTTCAGCTTTGGTGATGGTTGCCACGGTAGCGATACCAAATTCAACCTGTTCAACAGCAAGCGTATTGATGCCATCGATGTCAGCAACAAAACGCGCGACATGAACAGCAAAATCATGCGGGAGACAAACCATGATTAGCCTGCGGATTATTGCCCGCCTGTTGGACTATCCCGATAGCGAGCTGTGGGAAAACAAGGCTGAATTGCTCGAAGCGGTAGAGCAGGCTGATGCCTTACCGCTGCGCGAGAGCCACCAACTGATGCAGTTCATCAACACGTTGTGCGCGCAGGATTTGTTGGACAAACAGGCGGAGTATAGCGGCCTGTTTGACCGCGGTCGGGCGACCTCGCTGCTGCTGTTCGAGCACGTCCACGGTGAGTCTCGTGACCGTGGTCAGGCGATGGTCGATCTCATGCAGCAATATCAAGATGCCGGGCTGGCGCTGGATTGCCGTGAGTTGCCGGACCACCTGCCGCTGTATCTTGAGTACCTTTCTCGTCTGGAACCCGCGCAGAGTCGCGCGGGTTTACTCGACATCGCGCCGATTCTGGCGCTGATTGGCGCGCGTTTGCAGCAGCGTGACAGCAGCTATGCCGTACTGTTCGATTTGCTGTTGGCACTGTCTGGCAGCGATCTGAAAAGTGACGATGTCACACATCAGGTCGCTGACGAAGCGCGTGACGACACGCCGCAGGCGCTGGATGCCGTGTGGGAAGAGGAACAGGTTAAGTTCCTCGGCGAAGAAGGCTGCGCATCGGCTCAACAAACGCAACACCAACGCCGCTTCGCTGGCGCGGTGGTGCCGCAATATCTGAATCTTGACGCTACATCGGCGGGGGGGCAACGTTAATGAGTGCTTTCACGAACTATTTCAATATATTCTTTTTTGACATCTATCCCTATCTGGCGATGGCTATTTTCCTGATCGGCAGTTGGCTACGCTATGACTACGGCCAATACAGCTGGCGCGCAGGTTCGAGCCAAATGCTGGATAAGAAAGGGATGCGTCTGGCGTCTAACCTGTTCCACCTGGGGATTCTGGGCGTATTTGCCGGACATTTCCTCGGGATGCTGACGCCGCACTGGATGTACGAAGCTTTCCTGCCAATGGATGTAAAACAGAAAATGGCGATGTTTGGCGGCGGTGCGGCAGGTCTACTGACGTTTGTCGGTGGCGTGCTGTTGTTAAAGCGCCGTCTGACCAACCCGCGTATTCGTGCGACTTCTAGCGTCGGTGACATTCTTATTCTGTCATTGCTGGTGATTCAGGCTGGTTTAGGTGTGCTGACCATCCCGTTCTCTGCACAGCATATGGACGGCAGCGAAATGCTGAAGCTGGTTGGTTGGGCACAGAGCGTAGCGTATTTCCAGGGCGGTGCATCTGCGCATCTGGTGGGTGTCGCGCTGATCTTCAAGCTACATATCGTACTGGGGCTAACGCTGTTCGTTCTGTTCCCGTTCTGCCGTCTGGTTCACATCTGGAGCGCGCCGGTCGAGTACCTGACTCGCCGCTACCAATTAGTGCGTAACCGTCGCTAAGTATGATAGAAAACGGCGGTGTTATCATAACACCGTCGTTTTAATCCCTTCCTTTTCCTCTTTCCCTGCCAACAGCACTCACCATCGACATCTCAGTTGATTACTTGCTTCGCGACGTCGTCCATTGCACGGCGAAGACGCTGGCTAATACGATCGCCAAACCCAGAAATGCCGTACCGGTCATCGACTGTGAAAGTAACGCCCAGCCCAGCAGCACGGCTGTCAATGGGCTCAGTAGCCCCAGTGATGCAACGGCAACCGTCGGAAGACGGGATACGCCGCGAAACCAGAGTCCATAAGCGAGCACGGCACCTGCAAGACAGAGGTAGGCGTAAGCGGCCCACTGCGACAGAGTCAAAGCAGGTAGCGGCGCATCGGCTAACCATGCAACGGGCGCAAGCATCAACCCACCGATGAAAAGTTGCCAGCCAGTAAGCGGCAGCACGGGCAAATCAAGCTGCCAGCGACGCGTCAACCACACTCCCGTCGCCATACACACCGCACCCAGCAGCGCGGCGGCGATTCCCACGGGCTCAAATATTGTCTGCGGCGACAGCAGTAAAACGGCCATGCCAACCACACCGATTACCGCCGACCACAACGTAGCCAGTCGGGGAGCGCGATGATCCACCGCCCAGACCAGCACCATCACCAGCAGCGGTTGGATGGCGCCAAGTACCGCAGCCAATCCGCCGGGCAAACGATAAGCCGCGACGAACAGCAGTGCCTGAAAAACGCCGATATTCAGCGCGCTGAGCACTATCACTCGCCACCAGTCTCGCCGAGCGGGAAAGACGCGGGTGAATAAAAGCAGCAGCAGACCCGCAGGCAGCACGCGGATAAGCGCCGCCGTGAAGGGACGATCCGGTGGCAGAAATTCTGATGTTACGATGTAGGTTGATCCCCAAATCGCGGGAGCCAGCGCCGTGAGTATGACGTCACGCCAATAATGTGATGAGGATGGAGTATTCATGACTTTACCTTCAATTCAAGATATTATGATAGTGTTGATTAATTACCTTGAAGTCAAGATAAATGAAAAATCAAACCAGTGAGCACGAATACGATGCGGTAGATGCCATCCTTGAACAGTGGCGGCGCGAACGCCCCGATCTGGATGCCAGCCCCATGGGACCGATTGGACGCCTAAGACGATGTGCTGTGCTCATGGATCAGCGTCTGGAATCCTGTTTTTCCAGATTCGATCTGAGCAGTTGGGAGTTTGATATGCTGGCTACGCTGCGGCGTGCAGGTGTACCGCATTGCCTTAGCCCTACCGAACTCTTCTCCACGTTGATGGTAACGTCAGGAACCATGACTCATCGGCTCAAGCGCCTTGAAACTCGAGGATTTATCGAACGTGTGCAGAACGAACTGGATGCGCGCAGTACGCTCGTGCAGCTCACCAGCACAGGGCTTGAACTGATTAATCGTGCCGTTGAGGCGCATATTGAGAATGAGCGTCATGTGCTCTCGGTGCTACCTGCCGAAGTGCTGGCGGCGCTTGATACCAACCTCGCAACGCTATTGCGCGGGTTGGAAAGTCATAACAAAGGGAACTGAGCCATGTCTGAATACCGTGCTTCAATCTGCTGGCAGCGCGATGGGCAAGATTTTATTGATAACCGCTACAGCCGACTTCATCAGTGGCAGTTTGATGGCGGTATTACGCTGCGTGCCTCGTCGTCACCTCATGTCGTACCGCTGCCTTTTTCGCTGGAAGACGCGGTCGATCCCGAAGAGGCGCTGGTGGCCTCGTTATCGAGTTGCCATATGCTATGGTTCCTTTCGATTGCGGCCAAAAAGCGGTTTTGTGTCGATGATTATCAGGACCACGCGGTGGGAACAATGGGCGTGAACGCGGCGGGGAAAATGGCGATGTTGGACGTCACGCTGCACCCGCAGGTAACATTCAGCGGCGAAAAGCAGCCTACTGCCGAGCAATATGCCACCTTGCATGAACTGGCACATGATGCCTGTTACATCGCTCACTCGGTGAATTTCCCGGTCAATTGTGAGCCGACGTTAGGGACGAACCGCTGAGCCTTGTGGGTTGACGGCGCGGAGAGATCGGCGGGAATTATTTGTAAAACATCGCCCGATGCGTTCAGATCGGGCGATATGACAATGGCACTTACCATCCGGTAATGCGCTGCCAGGTTTCCTGCTCATGCCGGTGTGATTTCAGCACCTGATAGTGTTGATGCATCGCGGCCGTCGCACAGGCGTGGTTAGGCAATATCCGCAACCGCGTGCCGACGGGGAAATTATCGACCGAGAATCCACTGTCTGCGGGTAGCGCGATGATGCCGTGTTCCTGATTGGTGACGGTCACGCAGAGGTCGTGGTAAGGACTGCCATGCAGGTCGCAAACCAGCCCGTAACCGTAATCTTTTGCCTGAGAAGCCGTACCGCGATCGCGCGAGAGCGCCATCCAGCCCGCATCAATAAACACCCAGCCTTTTTCGCGGTTATGCCCAATCACCGTGCTGACGACTGACAGGGCGATATCATCCAGCGAACAGACCCCAACATTTTTCATCACCAGATCGAATGTAGTGAACACGCCCGCTCTGACTTCAGTAATGCCAGTTAAGTCTTCGGCAAAGTGCGCTGTCGGCGTGGCTCCGACGCTGAGTACGGGGCAAGCAATTCCCTGCGCTCGTACACGTTGTCCGGCAGTATTGATGGCGGCGCACTCGGCCCGCGCTGCTGCTCTGATCGCCTCATCCGTGCGGCAGGCGTAGGACTCTCCCGCATGAGCCAGCAGGCCAGTAAGCGTCGCCCCGTTGCCATCGATCTGCTTCGCTAGCTCAAGCAGCGCATCGCTTTCTGGCGGGATGCCGCCGCGATGTCCGTCACAGTCGATCTCGATAAACACCGAAAATGTCACGTTATTGGCGAGAGCATAATCCGTCACCGCCCGCGCCTGTTCCACGCTATCCAGCAGAATATGAAGATTCACGCCTTTACTGATGAGGTTAGCGATGCGCGCCAGCTTGTGCGGGGCGATCCCCACGGCGTAGAGCAGGTTGGTATAACCCGCGTCGGCAAAGGCTTCCGCTTCTGCCAGCGTCGAAACCGTCGCCGGTGAGGCGGAATCTTTGAGCAAATAGCGACCAGCCTCAATCGAGCGTAGCGTTTTGAGATGCGGTCGAACCTGGCTGCCTAGATTTTCCGTACGCTGATAAAGTCTGTCGATATTGCGTTGAAAGCGGAACTCATCAATCAGCAAAAAGGGCGTTTCCAGCGTGTTAAGCCACTCGACGTTACTCATTGCATGTCTCCATTTTGTTTCGCTGTTTGCCAGACGGCAAGAATGCGTTGGCCGATATATAAGTCCTGAATGGACAAGCCAGAACTATCAAAAATGGTAATGTCGTCCGGCGTCTGCCGCCCCGCGGCGTTCTCGCTAATTACGTCGCCGATGGCGGTTAGTGTCACATGCGCTGGCGCGTGTTGAAACTCACCAATGGTTCTGGATTGGGAAGGCAGATCGCAAAACAGGCGACCAGTGGCAAACAGCTCTGGCGGCAGTTCCTGTTTGCCAGCAGCATCCGATCCCATGCTGACGACGTGCGTTCCTGCCTTGACCCACTCGGCGTTAAACAGCGGCGCGCGTGATGGCGTGGCGGTCACGATGATATCCGCTGCGCGGCACGCGTTTTCGGCATCGCTGACTTGTGCATCCAGCCCCGCAGCCTTGAGCTCTTGCGCCATCTCTGCGGATTTGCTGCTATCGCGTCCGACAATCAGTACGGTACGAATGGGCCGTATTCTTGCCAGCGCAGCACATTCGTAACGAGCTTGATGACCGGTTCCGAACACCGCCAAAACTGAGGCATCGGGTCTTGCCAGCAAATCGGCTGCGACGGCATCGGCGGCGGCGGTACGAAAGGCGTTAACCTTTCCTGCTTCTATGGCCACAGCCATTTTCCCGATTTGCTGATCGAACAGCAGAATAAGGGAATTGTGGCGGGGCAGGCCGTTAGCGGGGTTCCCCGGCCAGAATGAACCCACTTTTAGTCCCGCAAGCTCACGGGTTGCAGAGGCTTTGACGCTGAATGTATTGCTTGGATCGGAGCCTTGTCCGTGTACGACTGGAAAACTGCGCGCTTCCGGTTCACTGGCCGCGAGCAGGGCTTCGCAAACGGCATCATAGGCCAGCTCATGGCTGATGAGCGCTGCCGATTCCGTTTCAGAAATAAAGATCATGGTTTTTTCCTCAAGCGTTATCAGTCAGAAATGCGCCGTAGCGGCTGATATCGACATTCCCGCCACTGATAATGATACCGATGCGTTTACCGCTCAGTGATTCCCTGAGATTGCGCGCCGCTGCAAAGCTGAGGCATCCCGTCGGCTCAACGACGATGTTCATTCGCTCGGCGTAAAACCGCATCGCGTCAATCAGGTCGTCATCCGTTACCGTCAGAATGTCATCAACGTTTTGGCGAATCACAGAGAAGGTATAGTTACCCAGATGCTGAATTTGTGCGCCGTCGGCGATGGTTTTGGGCGTATCAATATGCACAATCGTGCCGCTACGGAAGGATTGCTGCCCGTCATTGCCTGCGAGAGGTTCGACGCCATAAATTTTGCAACGTGGAGACAGCTGACGCGCGGAAAGCGCAGAACCTGCCAGCAATCCGCCGCCGCCCAGACAGACGAACAGGGCATCCAGCTCACCGGTTTCTTCCAGCAGTTCTTTCGTGGCTGTGCCTTGCCCAGCAATAACGTGCGGGTGGTCATAAGGAGGAATGAGCGTCAGACCGTGCTTTTGGGCCAGATCTCTACCGATCTGCTCACGATCTTCGGTATATCGATTATATTGCACTACGTTCCCGCCATAGCCGCGTGTTGCTGCGATCTTTGCTGCCGGTGCATCGTGTGGCATGACAATGGTTGCCGGAATGCCGAGTAATTTGGCGGACAGCGCGATGGCCTGCGCATGGTTACCGGAAGAAAAGGTGACCACGCCTGCGGCTTTCTGCTCATCTGAGAATTGTAACAGCGCGTTCATGGCACCGCGAAACTTGAATGCACCCGTACGCTGAAAGTTTTCACACTTGAAGAAAACCTCTGCGCCGAACGCGTCATTAACCGTGCGTGATGTCATGACTGGCGTTTTATTGGCATAGCCATCAAGGCGTTCCGCTGCGGCTACCACATCGTCAAAGGTTGGGAGACGTAAGTCGCTCATATCTAAAAACCCGCTGTTAGTGATTGTGAATACCGAGGCCGTTGTCCTCGATGCTGTCGAATGCGACATAAACAAAATATATAAAATTAGATAAATTGTCTAATATGATTTATCTTTAAATTCTCAGCTTACGTGAGACGCATTGTGTGCTGCTGGGAAGGGGCGAAACGCATACGCTTCACAAGGCAAGACGAGAATCGCTCGTGGTACTAAAGAAGATGTACTTACAGTACACTCAGCGCCAGAAAACGCGGTTGCGTCGGTATTGGTATTGGAGAGAAATATGTCTGCATCTGGAGAAGGTCTACTGCTGACGCAGTTAGATGCCATAGCGAAAGGGTTGAGCGAGACGTTTGCGCCATTCTGTGAAGTGGTCGTACACGATCTGAAGAACCCGGAACACGCGATACTTTCCATTCACAATAACCTCTCTGGCAGGGAGGTAGGCGCACCCGCGACGGAGCTGGGCCTTGCTCGAATCGCTTCACCTGAATTTCCTAATATTTTAGCGAACTATGCTAACCAGTTTGCTGATGGGCGTCCGGTAAAAAGCACCTCAGTCGGCATCAAAAATGCGGAAGGCGACTATGTCGCTGCGCTGTGCCTGAACGTCGATATGACGCTATTTCGCGGCATGCAAAATGCTCTGGCGCAATTCACCCAGCTTGCTTCGGACTCCGTAACGGAGCATTTAGAACCAAACGGCGCAGCGGCGATCAGACAACACATCGATCACTTCGCCGCACGGCTTGCCACCACGCCACGGGCGCTAAAAGCGCAGGACAGAAAAACCCTGCTTCAGGAACTGAAAGACAGCGGCCTGCTGGAAGTCAAAAAATCCATGGAAACCATCGCACAGCACCTCGGCGTATCAAGGGCTTCGGTGTATTTGTATGCGAAGTAGGGTGGCGATCAATGCCCCACCTTATATTGGAAAATTGAATATTGGGATATTTCTGGTCAGTTTTCATTCAGTATGAAAATACAGTAATCTTACGAGTAATAAAACAGTACTTTTTGAACCTTATCTCTGATAAGCATGAATGAAACATTTATACTGTTGTGGCATCCGTGTATTTTCCCTGAGCGGCGACATAATTATGTCGAATAGAGCATAAATTTGAATACAGTGCGCGTTCATCATCTTTCTACGATCTATTCTATTGTGGTAAAAAGATTTTTCGGGAAAGGCTCATTTTGAAGATGTAGCTGGCTATATTCTCCTCAACTACAGACAGACTATGCTCAAAAAATATTGTTGCAGCTAACGTTAGTTTATATGAGGGAGGAATGAACGCCCTCTAATGGGAGTAATTTGATGAGCACAGCAGGGATACGCTCCAATCGTGGGGACAGTTACCAGACTCTGGTCGCATTTGACTGGGCTCTGACAGTCTTATCCGATCAAGATTTTCAATGGCTTGAAATAGATTCGATAGCCTATTCAGTTGATGATGTGGTCGTTGGCAAAGTTGACGGCACCTTGATTGCCTGCCAGTGCAAAAAAAATCAAACCGATTTCAAAGCTTGGACAATAGCTGATCTTGCTGATGAACTAGATAAAGCTTTCTCTTTGTTGGCCAATAATCCAAATATAAATGTCCGCTTCTATTCCCGAAACAATTTTGGCGACCTCGCAAAACTAAGAGAACATAGTACGACTCAGTCAGATGAAGGTAGCTACAGACAAAGTTTAGGGAAGGCGCAACAGGCGTTGGATAATACCTTGTCGGAACAACTCGCGAAAACCGCTCCTACTTTTTCAACGTTTGAATTCTTGCGTCGAACTACGTTTGTGACTAGTGATGACTTGGATAGAATGGAGGAATTGCTACACGAGCGTTTACGGCATTTAGTGAGTAACCCTGATTCTGCATTCAATGCAATTTGGGTAAGACTCGATCAATTAGGTGCGCGCATGGATAGTAATCGCTTATCTAGCGCGGCTCAGCATCGCTTAACCAAATCTGACCTTAAGACTATTATCCAGCAGGCCGGAGCAACACTCGTTCCACCAATGGATCTTGCTGAGATACGCCATTCCTTTTCTAGTACTTCTGCCATCGGTAGGTCGTGGCGTCGCGATATTGCGGGGTATCGTATTGCGAACCCTATTGTGGATGAGTTACTTGCAGCGATTGATGCCCGAAAAAGATCTATCTTACTCACAGGCCTTCCTGGATCAGGAAAAACCTGTGTGATGCTTGCATTACAGGAAGCATTGGAAGATCGGGGCAAATTCAGTTCAGATATTGTGTCTCTCTTTATCCAATCGCGTGAATTCGCAGACTTAGGGACATCGGAAGAGCGTCAGGTTCAAGGCCTATCTGGGGAATGGGTGGAAAAAACGGCCAGACTAGCTGAAGACGCCCATGTGGTTGTAGTCATCGATTCTTTGGATGTGCTATCTATTGCCCGTGATCATCGCGTATTGCGATATTTTCTTGCACAAATTGATCGACTTCTATTGATCCCTAATCTCACTGTTGTTACTGCCTGTCGTGACTTCGACAAGCATTACGACAGACGGATTGCTGAACGGCAATGGGATTGTGAATTGAAGTGCCAGCCACTGGACTGGAATACAGAAATTGTCCCATTACTGAGGGCATTGGATATTGCGACTGATTCCCTTGATGCTGTGACTTGTGAGCTAATAAGGAACCCACGCGAGCTAGCGTTGTTTGTCGAATTGGCTCAGCGAGGCGGTAGTTTCAATATTGTAACCAGTCAGGCATTGGCACAACGCTATCTGAATACTATCGTGCTTGACGATAGCGAATTAAGTGATCCGGCTATAATAGCGATTGAAGATATTGCCTCAGATATGCTGCAATTGCGGAGTTTGGTCGTGCCACATCAGCGTTTCGCAGCCTCTAAGAACATCCTGCGGAAACTATGCAGTCTCAACGTATTGCAAGAAACTCAGGATGGAAAGCTGACATTTGGCCATCAAACCCTATTGGATGTGCTTGTCATAAGCAAAGCCCTTCGTAATGGCATCACACTCAATGAGTTCATAAGAGATTTACCTCCTGTTCCCTTTGTGCGCCCCAGTATCCGCAGTTTCATCGCGCAGTTGGCGCTGGGTGAGTGTCGCGAATTCAGAAAACAGCTAAGGACGGTATTGACGGGGAACGCAGCTTTCCACATAAGGCGTCTGATAGCAGAATCATTTGCTGAACAGACACCGAAGGATGACGATTGGCCATTGATACGCGATTTGCGTGAAAGACACCCCGATGTTTTTCAGGTGATTTATGCTATGGGTCGATCAATTGAGTGGCATCATTTTTGGCTCAACCATCTGATTCCTCATTTGAAAACTGTCAGGGATGTCAAAGGGCTTGCAGGGCATGTTCATCGTATTGTGCAATGGAGTAACGAGGATTGTGTTGGGGTGCTGTCATTCTGGATGGAATCACTGTCACTAGATTGGTTTGATGGCAATGGAATTGCAGATCAGCTAGCAATGCACCTATCAGGAGTTAAGCTAGGAAATATAGCACTGGTCACGCCATTACTTGAACGGTTGCTTGATATGCCACGATCTGAGCATAGTTTTCTTGGTCGAGTCATCGCTGGTTGTGTGACCGCAGGAGTGGTCGATGATGTTTTGCTCTGGCGCTATATGACCGATGGCATTAGCGACGAGGATTTACTGCAATTTAAATTCAACCGTAAGTTGCGTTGCCAATCTCATGAATTTGGGGGTAAAAATGACAATTTTATTCGGCAACGCATGGAGCAATCCAGTGTTTTATTGGATTTAGCTGTAGAGTCAATTGAGCGCTGGAGTATGGTGCGAGCGTCACGCTACAGTAAACCCCGTTTAGGCTATCGGAGTGGATTCCTCAATGAAACTTCATACAAGGATAAACATAGTCAAAGGGATATAAGTCATGCGGATAGTTTGGATATGCTGTTTGATGCGGTTGAGGCTGCTATTATCTACCATGCAAAAGTCCACTCAAACTGGTGGCAAGAAAAACGAGAGCGTCTTTGTTTCAATCACGAAGGTTCATTGCTCTACTTCGGCATACTCGCTTGTACTGCATCGCCTGAAGCTAACATTGACCTGATAAGTCGTATGTTGTGTGATCCTAAGATGCTGGAATTTGAACTTTCCTACGAATTAAGTGAATTGATGCAGTCATCGTTCAGACTATTGGTTGTGTCAGTGCAAAATGAAGTAATGGCGAGTATTTTGGCTGTGCGAAATGAAGATGCTACAGATGAATTCAACCTGTGGAAATTGAAGGCGCAAACTGAGTTTATCGTATCGATTCCTTGCTACCAGCGTTCACCCGAAGTACAAACGATTGTAGATACCTATGAGAAAAAAGCTGGAACATTTGTTCGGCAGCCAAGTATTGATTCACACAGCGGATTTGTTAGACTGCCATTCTCATTTGAGATATTTCTCGATTTCAGTGATAACGGTGTATTGCGATTATTATCACATTACTATGGTCACTCGCATCGGGACTGGGATGACTTCCTCGTCGGTGGTGAGCGTCAGGTTTGCCTACAACTGCAAGAGGCCGCTTCTCGTCAGCCCTCCCGATTCCTGAGCTTTTTATCTAATCGTTGGGTAGAAATCCCTAACGTCTTTCGTGATGACATCATGGATGGGGTGGTCACGTATCTTTCCTGCCGCTATGGCAACCAGAGCCCTAATGGTGAATGGGAACCACTGGAAGATCCTGATGCTGCCTTACTGGCAAACCAAATTATTGATGAACTGGAACGGCATCCGAGGAGATGGCGTCACCAGCGGTCGTCAGCTAAAGCACTTAAAGCCTGTGCCCATGTCATACGTACTTCACAAGAAGCAAAACGGTTAATATTTTTAGCCATAGATTTTGCTGGGCTTTATGAAGAAGACCCAATTGAGGGGGATTCTGTTGATTTGATTACCATAGGTATAAATATGGCAAAGGGGGACGTTGCCGATGCCTTGATGATTCTGGCTAATAATTACCTAGAAGCAAGAAATGAATTTCCTGAATTACTTGTACCCACATTGTACCGTTTTGCCTCCGATACACACCCTGCAATTCGCGCTTTAATTCTGCGTCGTTTACCATATTTGCAAAGCCAATCCTTCGGTTTTGGTTGGAGTTTGTTCCATTTCACCATGCAAGACCCTAATGGGCTTTGGCAAATTGCTGAGGAATGCCTTTATTATGCTTACTACAAGCATTTTGAAGTAGTGAAACCTTTGTTAACACGTCTTTACCGAGAGGGGTACGGCAAAGATATGGAAACGTGGGGGCGCATTTCAGCTTTGGCTGCTATGACCCAGCATATTGATTTTGAAGAGTTTCTAAGGGAGTTGAGTAATCTGGGTAGCACAGAAGCATGGCATGGCGCAGTTACGGTCTGGACTAACGCTGAAAATATCCGGCAGCACGATGAGCAGTGCTTGGTTGGTATTGATGCGGGTTTAAATGCTGGTGGTATACATGCTCTTGAAACCGCGAGGCAGTTGGATCATATTTTTGACAGTAATGACAATGTCATTTTTGTTCCGATAGGACTTGTTGCTCTCTGTTTTTCAGTATTTGAAAGTGATAGAGATGGGGAGAATAACCGCCATCGACTTTTTGGATTTCATGGATGGCTCAATGTTATTTCTCAACAAGAGCCAGAGCAGGCCTTGGCCGCAACCGAACTCTATTTAACTTATGTCAACCATAGTAAACAACACTTGTATGACCATGATGATAGTCTCACCCAACTGATGACACGTCTTTTTGCGGAAGCAGAAGAGCGAGAAGAGTCTGATCGTGGTGAGATGCTTCAACGCGTTGTAGCAATACAGGATTCGCTACTTTCCTTGGGAGTTAACGGGATTGCCGACTGGCTGAAAGCCGCAGAGCGACCTTGATGTGCTATATCCTGAATTTGCTCAGAAATATGTCGATTGCAGGATATGAAGCTCACTTGAGCTCAGTTACTCATGATGGTGACTGGGCTAGGTCACATTCGTGAGCTGTTTGCGTGTGTTGATAACAGCACTATCATATGAGGCGCTTCTATATAATAGTGGTCTCATACGTTACTTAGCCTACTATTGCTTGCTGGCATAACTAAGTATGCACCACCAGCCATTTCCTCAATCCTCACCTATACTTGCTTAACTGCCCGATTTGATAACGAACGGCAAGTCGGGTGTGGTGAAACGAAAACGCGAGGAGTAAGTATGGGTATTCTGTCCTGGGTTATTTTTGGCTTGATTGCGGGGATTTTGGCTAAGTGGATTATGCCCGGTAAAGACGGCGGTGGCTTCATCCTGACGGTGCTACTCGGGATTGTCGGTGCAGTTGTGGGTGGCTACATCAGCGTTTTCTTTGGGTTCGGTCGGGTGGATGGCTTTAACTTCGGCAGCTTTGTCGTCGCGGTTGTCGGCGCGATTGTTGTGCTGTGGGTTTACCGCAAGATTCGAGATTAATTCTATACTCGTCATACTTCAAATTGCATGTGCGTTGGCTGCGTTTAGTCACCCGAATCACTTACCTGAGTAAGCTCATCGGGATTCCTTCCCTTGCCGCCTTCCTGAAACTTGAATTATTTAGAGTATGTATCCGTTGCCCCGGTTCAGGGGCAACGTGCTTTCTGTTGTTAATACCTAAAAGAGGTGTCCATCTAGTTGCAAAGGCTGTAAGCGTTTCTCCCACTCAATCAAATCGGTGTACCACTGTGCAGTAAAGCAGGTCGGCTGTGTTCCTGCCTCTTGATCGGTAGTCAGGACATGCGCAATTTCTCTTACACCATCTCGAATGCTGCGTGTCGGTGAAAAGCCTAACGTGTTTTTCGCATGGAAAAAACAGAGTCGATAATCACGGGTATCCAGAGATTGCGGGCGATGAACGATTTTCACGTTGGGCACTTCCTCAGCGATGATGCTAGCAATGCTATTGATGTTGTGATTTAACACGTCGCCACCAATATTAAATACGGGTGGCGCCGAAAGCGGGCGATTAAGCTGTAAGGTGAGTAGTACGGCACGAGCGACATCCTTAACGTGAATAAACGGACGTTGCTGGAGACCATCACCATCAATGGCAATGAATTTATCCCGCACAGCCATATGCGTCATGATATTGACGGAGAGATCATAACGCATGCGAGGCGCGAGGCCGAACACGGTGGCATTGCGCAGAATGATCGGATGAAAGGTGGTATCACGCAGTCGAAGAAGTTCACGTTCCACATTGAGTTTCAGCTCCGCGTAGAGACTCTGTGGTTGGCACTCTGTCTCTTCATCTGCGGGTGTTGAACCAGAACGACCATAAACTGAGGCGGAACTCATATAGATATAGCGCTGAATACCCGCCTTTTTCGCCGTATTTGCGAGATGACAAGCGCCTTCGTAATTGATGGCATGAGTGAGCGTGGATGATATCTGTGCGGCAGGATCGTTGCTTAATCCCGCGAGATCGATGACGGCTTCAACATTGTGCAATATATCGGGGGTGATGTAGCGTATATCGCCACGTAACGTATGGAACTCTGGTGATTGTGGCATTTCTGATACAGGAAGGCCGAAGAAAAAGCGATCGAAGGCCACCACGCGATATCCCTGATTAATTAATAAATGGCATAGCGGTATGCCTATGTAGCCACCTGCGCCAGCGACCAGAATCGTGTTTTTCATGCGTATACTCCTTCAGCCGCGTGGTGAGTGATGGGAGAAAGGGCGACTGCACGGAGCGAGGTAATGATGCGTTCGCATTCTTTCTCCGTCATGTCGTTGTAAATTGGCAATGCCAGAACGCAGGCAGACAGGTGTTCGGTTTGTGGGAGCGTGGCCTGATGCTCCCCTGCGTAGGCTGGCATGAGATGACAGGCTGGGGCGTAATAGCAGCGCACCATGATCCCTTGGGCATGCAGCGCGTGTTGCAGGTCGTTACGATCCATACCGTAGCGCTTTGCGTCTACGTGAATGGGTAGATACTGCCAGACAGGGGATTGGCCCTCGGGAGGTAAGCAGAGTGTAAGGCCGGGGATGGACGTTATACCTGCAATCAGATGTGACGCCGCTTGTCGGCGGCACGTTAATTGCGATTCCAGATAAGGAAGCTGCGCCAGCCCGATAATCGCGTTGAGTTCACTCATCTTGCCATTTAATCCAGGAGATACGCAGATGCCTGATGCATCCAACCCGAAATTGCGTATCGCTTCGGCACGCTTGATAAGCTCTGCGTCATGGCTGCATAGGCAGCCACCTTCAATGGTGTTATATGGCTTTGTTGCGTGAAAACTGAAAATCTGTGCATCGCCGAAACCACCGGTTCGTTGTCCATTGATCGTAGTACCAAACGCAGGGGCACTGTCGATAAACAGACGCAGTCCGTGGTCTCGCGCAATTTTTTGCAAGGCGGAATAGTCGCTGGCGTAACCATACACGTCCACCGCGACAATCGCACAGGTATTCGCCGTGATGCGGTGCACGACATCGTTGGCATCCAGCAGCGGGCAATCCCGGCTTTTGATATCAGCAAACACGGGGTTTCCCCCAGCCATAACAACCGCATGGGGCGTGCCAGCAAAGGTAAATGAGGGAACAATGACGTCTTTACCCCGAATGTCGGCGGCCAGTAACAGGGTAATGAGCGCCTGCTCACCGTTACAGAATACGCGTGTGGGGACCGATTGATATTCAGTTAATCGGCTTTCTAACTGACGAACATAGGGGCCATTGTTCGTGACATGGCCGGAGGTAAGACTCTCTTTGATCAGCGAAGCGAATGACGCGAAAGGGGGAAAAACCGGCCTGACGATAGGGAGTGAGGTGGAAACTGGACATTCAACGCGATCGACAAACGGCATGGGGGTGTGTTTACGCAGAGTCCGCAATCGTTTGGTGATACTGGCACCGATGCTGACGGAGGATGACAGTATTATGCGGGCACAGAAAAACGTGGAGGCACATTGGATAACGAACATCCATTGCGTGTTAGGGAGTGTCAGCAAGAACAGCAGCACGGCGCTCAGTGAACAGGCACTCCAGATAAAGAGCACTTTGTTGCGTGTGGCCGCCCACGATTTTTGTTTATTCTCCTCAACATGATTAGTAGTCAAGCCTTTGGTTCCCCAACTGACATCGTTAATGTTGGCGATAGAGTAGGTTGTCAGATAGAGACTGAAGACGGGTAATAGCATGAGGTAAAGGGGCATCCAGCGTATGAACTGTCGCAGATAGCGCAATGAATGCAGGCTAATTGCAAGGCAAAGCAAGAAAAGTGCTACACCCATGAGGCCAATGCTCGGTATGGGTGCCACCCGCAGCGTGAAGACGAATGCGCCCCCCATTAATGCACCTAATAGCAACATCGCTGAGACGTGGTAGCGTGTGCCAACCTCGCTAGTCAAGGTGGTACTGCGGCTCATAAAGAGGATGCTTATCCATACGACAAGGAAAAGCAGCGCCATACCTATGGCTGCGGCGGTGATAAGAGACGGTGCGGCATCTGGCAGGATATGGCTGGCAAGTGGGTGTACGCCAGTGGCGAGCAAGATGGCGACAAATGCCGGCATGATAAATTGAGCAATAAACTGCAACATTCCCCAAAGCAAAGAAAGCGCAATACCGCAGCGCCGCAGTGGCGAAAGAGAAGACTGTGTCATCACCGCAGGCAATCGGGACAGTGAGTGCAAGCGAGCGGCAATAGTACTGTTGACCCAGCGCCGTCGCTGGCGCAGAAGTTCTATGAAGGTGGGAGCAGGATCCGAACGAACGATGGCACCTTGCTCATAACGTACTCCGCTTCCTTTATGGTGTTTGGTCAGTTCAAATCCCAGAACCCGATCCTCCGCGAGAAACAGGTTGCGCTCCAGTAAACTCTGAGGAATTAGCCCACGCAGGTAGGCGTCGAGCGGCGCGTGCGAATGTCCGTGGTTTTCACAAAATTGGCTCCATCGAATCATACTGCATTGCCCTGGAACCACTTCCAGATAATGCAGAGCGCTGCCGATGGCCCAATCACTGACTTTTTCCCAGATAAAATCGGCGTATTGCCAATTCTGAGACAGGTTTGCATTCGTGGGAACCGGGAGCATAACGCGCGTTGTGATGGCCCCACAATAAGGATCTCGCCACATGTGTTGTAGCAACTGTATCAAACATGCTGATTCTGTCACCGAACCGACATCAATCTGCATAGCAAACTCGGCTTTAACGACACTTCCAACGCCCCAGAAAAACCAGGCGTGGCTATCCAGCTTTCCTGCATTATGGTGTTTGTTGGCAAGAAGTAGCGTAATGCTCTGCTCCGCGTTTTCAATGGCGTCAGATTGATCGCAGCAGCGCAGAATATGCGAGGCGGGCTGTTCGCTGACCTGAAGCGTCAGTGAATTATTCTGGCTATCCGCTCTGGGCATTTGCATTGGCAGCAACCCTAGCGACCCTAAAAGTGAAACGGTTGATGGGTGAGCACTGTTGGTGCCATCAAGCAGGATGCAAATGATGATGTTGGGCGGACGATCGGCAAACGTTGCGGTTAACTCTTGCTGGTTACGCACCAGCCCCGCCAGCGTATCGGCAAGCATGGGCGCAGGTTCGTTATACAGCGTGAGGCAAACCAGAATATCGGTTTGTCCGGTGGGGAGCTCTCCACTGATATGGATATTATCACGACAAGATTGACGGATTTTTGCCAACATCTGCCAGTTTTTGCTGTCTGTCATGTCTGTCGTTGTCGGAGGATGGCTTGGTGTCATTGTTTTCTGCATAGAAAGCGTGTCCTGTAGAAATAAGGCGGTGGGTTAAAGATGAATATTCAGCGGGGAGAGCGATGTTCCGCTAACCTGAGCGGCGGGAAGTCGCCAAAAACGTTCGGCGACGGTGGCATATACCGAGCGGAAGTCGGTCGAAAAATAAGGGTTGCCGTCGTTATCCAACTTATCGAGTGGGCTGCGATTTCCCCAGATACCTCCCTCGACTTGACCGCCAACTAGCAGCATCGGCCCGCACGTGCCGTGATCGGTTCCGCCCGATGCATTCTCTTTTGGCCGACGGCCGAACTCCGAATGCACCATAATCAGGCTATCCTGCCAGGCACCAATATCGATGAGTCCTTGCCGTAGCCCAAGCAGCAACGTCTCTACTTTACTGAGCTGGCGTTCATGTTCACCGCGTAAATGGCTATGCAAATCGAAGCCAGACAAACTGATTTTATATAGTGGTGAACGGACATTGTTCTCTATCAGCCAGAGTATCGTTGCCGCTTGCGCGTTTTGCGGTTCAATGTAGCCGTCCTGTGTAAATCGACGGGTGAAATGGTTCTGATTGCGCAGCTTATTTTGAATCCGGCGACTTATCGTGCTGGTACTCTCCATTAACCGGAGGATATGCTGTGCTGCCGTCGTACTTCTATCATTCGTGTGGGCAGAGGGTAGGGTGAAATTGGCATTAAGTAGGGCGCGACTATCCTGAAGCGTCAGTGCCTGGATCGCCGGATGGATGAGTAAAGACTGATCGCCAGAGAGAATAATGCCGTCAGTATCATGATAGCGATCCTCACGTGAAGATGTGCTCAGAACGCGGCCAGCCCAGCCTGACTTCAGCGTTGGGGTGTCAGCACCATTGGCCCAGATTGCGGCGGAACTAAAATGAGACAGATTGGGAGACGGATAGCCAACATCTTGTATTACCGCTAATTCCCCCTTTTGAAATACATTAGCGAGCTTTTTCCAGACGATATTAAAGGCCAGATCATCACTTAACGGTGCATATTCGTGAGCGTTTAACGCCAGCGTAGGGCGATAATGTCGATAGAGTGGATCCCGATAGGGAACCAGCGTGTTTAATGCATCATTTCCCCCAAATAATTCGATGACGATCAAATGCTTGTTTGTGGGAATGGCGTTTTGGGCAAACCCGCGCAGGGGAAGCATGGCTGTTAATAGGCCCGCGCCAAGCCCGCCGAGGAGCACGCGCCGTGACAATGTAAATGGTGTAGACATAAGCAGATGTCCTTATCTATTTCAGATTAAATGCGGGATCAAGCGTCAGTGCCTTTAAGGCCGTGGCACTGTTATCCGGTGGCACGGGCTGCCCGAAAGGTGTGGTAGCCAGTAGTGAATCAACAGGTATGCGGGTATAAGGCGTGATGCTGGCGGGGAGTCGGTTTCCCGATTGGCTAAATTGCGGCCTCAGGCGACCCGTACCGTATTCGATATTGGCGTTGAGCGGAGCGTGCCGATCGATCAGGCTGGCTGCTTCGCTCCTGATTGGGGTGGTGAGGTCAAAAGATAAACTTAAGTTACAGTAAAAAGATCCTAACGGTGAGTCGGCAAGGCAGGAAGAACCATTCGGAATGATCCAACTGGCCTGATAGGGGGAAAAACGATAGCCCTTGAAGGAAATCCAATTGATAAATAAATGGGTGTCGGGTTCATCAGCATCCATCGTAATAGTGACATTTTCCAATACCGCAGACGCATTGGGGAGTGGAATGGCGACAGTTTCCCACATCGGTTTCAGATTTCCCGGTTCGTTGGACGCTTGTTCTTGCCGGGTATCTGCTCCGAGCTTGGCGGTAATTCTGGCAAGCTGTTGCCCATTCGCGGTAACGATAAAACGTGCAGGAAGTCCACGGCTTTCGGATGAAAAACGCACGATTAGCTTCGTATTGTCAGTCAGCGGCGAGCTTTCTATCGCGGACCACAGCCGGGTTAACACTCTGGTACGATCGACCAGTGTCTTCCCATCAAGCCAGGCGGTGCCTTCTTCCCATCCCGCTACGGAGGGGGCCATAAACGGGCTCTGTCCCAAATTTTGGAGATAATCCAGTAGGATGTGTTGATCGGGTAACACCAGTGACAGCGTGCGAGAAAAGCCGACGATCAGATCCAATGGGGATTTGACCAATGATCCACGATGGTGTTCGTGCCAAAACGCGGGACTGAGCAGCAATGCTCGCATGAACGGTTTCATCGCATAGTCATGATTGCGTAGCACTTGCGCTAATACCGATACTGTTTCAGGGTCGTCCTCTAACGAAATAAACGCTCGGTAGAATTTCCCCGCCAGACGCGTTGCCGTTTGGGGTTGCGACAACAAAACATCGACAAGTTGATCGAGTTCTTCATCGGGCGTTCCTTGAATTTTCTGGCCGAGCAGCATTTTTTCGCCGGATACCGCTGCGCTGGCGTCAAATTGATAACGCCATTGTTGCGTGGCGTTTACACCGTGCCCTGCCAGAATCTTGGCAACCTGTTTGACATCATTTTCACTGTAGTTACCCTCTCCCAGGGTAAAGAGCTCCATTAATTCTCTAGCAAGATTTTCATTAGGATGTTGGCGTGTATTGGACGTGTTATCCAACCCGCTGAGCATCATGGGATCTTGCAGTATTTTTCGTGCCAAAAGGCGAAAGCTCTGACTACCCGCTTGACGAAATAGCGTGAGCTGATCGAAAAAAGGCGCGGTGATGAGGGTATTGTCAAACCGGGAAACGAAATGGTTATGCCAGAACAGCGTGAGACGATCGGCAAAAGGAGTGGGAGTAAGGATCATTTCCTGTACCCACCAAGCCTGTAGCTGGTTAATTTCGTTGATACGGAAAAAAATCATTTTCTGCTCTCGCCAACCTTCCTGCCAGTAATCTGGATGAGGTTGCTGCACGAAAGTCGGGGGAAGCGTGTAAAAAGGCGCATTGAGCGTGCCCAGTAGATAGTCCACGGCTTGCTCCCGCGTCATATCGTTGAAACGTTCAATATCCTGTGGGGTTGTGCCAAATCCGGTACGATCTATCAGATGTCGTGTTTCTGCGATCGTTAAGGCAACACCTGGGGGGCTGAATGTGAGTGTCCACAGCAGAATGAGAAAGCAGGGCATGCGAAATACAAAAGATGATACTAGCGATTTTCTACTGGTCGGTGAGATTCGCTGGGCGTGAAATGATGGGCGATACGCTAATACAAAACGATCCTGTTTATGCATGATAGTAGATTATCCCTATGGCGTAATAGAATGATGCGGATAACCTACTATGCAAAAAAGAGTATACGGCTTTCACCTTAACTGGGGTGGATTGGACCCTGGCAAGGGTAGGAACTACGTGCCATTGAGCTGGCGTTTTGCCTGAGCGAACTTACTTTCAAGCGTGCTTTTGGAAATCCCTCTTTTATCGCCATAATGCGCAATTAAGGCAGAAATCACAGCGTCCTGAGAGTTAAAAAGTGTATAGGCCTTGCCTGATGGTGAGCGTTGGTTATATAGGCTGATTAACGCGCCAATAATCGTCAGATACGTACTTTCACTACGCTCCCCGAGTATGGGTTGTGTAGGGTGCATCATCACTGATGCGTAAGTAGCGTTTAGTGAAAGATAATCGCTTTTTATATTATTTCGCTGAACTTCAAGAGCGGTATTTTTTATACGCATCACCTCTAATTCGGCTAGCAATATTTGCACCGAATTCATGTTTATTGTTATCGGGGTTAATCGTTCTTCTGGGGAAAATAAAAAATCGGGCTTTTCGTTCGGATAATATGACATCATCCAGTTTTTTAGATCGACATGTCGAATAGATAAATCTGGATCGTTTAAGTCTACCGGTGTCAAACTAGTAACCCCTCGTTTGCTATGACGCAATTCCCCATTGATAAGCCCATCAATCACTCTTTCTTGATTTAACGACAATTTTGGCCATGTTTGATACGCGTAATGTAAAAAAAACAGGGGGTCTTCATCGAGTTTTTTAAGTATTTCAGATTCTGACGACATTAAATGACTCCACCGAATAGCCACTTCGATGGGGCGATAAAATGTTTTTATAATGGGCGGGTTATTATATTTTGAAAGCATAATGAAAAAACCTTTTTATCATTTTACTATTTTATTTCTGGTTGGATTCATCCTACGATGGTGCAGGGTTGTTGCTGTGGTAAATAAAACCCTCATTTAACGAGAGTTTCCCTCCTGTCTATTCAAAAAATACATGGAGTTATCTAAAATACTATGACATATAAGCTGCTTTTGTTTTTATCCACAAGATGCTTTTTTAGTATATATTTTATTGCTTAAAAATAAGGCCAGTATATATCCGTCAAACTTCAGGCTGTTTGTGCATGGTAGTGAGGAAAGCGATTATGGTTAACGCGTAGAGAACGCTGGGGCTGTCCATCTGCTGAATCACGGCGACGCGAGTAGACATCGATTCGGTCGATGGCCTTAACTTCGGCGGGAATATTATCTCTAGTAAAAATAAGTTGAGATATAGGGAGAGAGTGTCAGAACAACCAGCACGATCCCTCCACCAATATTAATGCTTTTTTTCAACGCAATGGGGTTGATTCTGCCTGATGAGCGGATAAGTAACTGTGCTGAAAATAGCAGCCAGGCCGACATCATTACAATGTGTAGGGTAGCGAGTGTTAGGTAGGACGCAAGCGACACGGGTGAGGTGCCTTTGGTATTCACAAACAGCGGAACAATAGTGACATAAAGTAGGATCGCTTTAATATTCAGAACATTTGCCAAATAGGCCTCTTTGATACCCACTCTGCTGCTGTTGCATGAGGTTGTACTTTTCTCCCGCAACCCACTCTCTATCAAACGAAACGCTAAGTAGAGCAAATAACCCGTACCAATCGCGGTAATGGTATGCATGATCGTAGGGTAAAAGGATAGCAGCCCTGCGAGACCAATACTTGCCAGTAAGCTATGTGTATAAATACCCAGCGCAGTACCGATAATAATGCGCGATACGGCGTGTATTCCCCCACTGGTTGCGTTATTCATTGCCAGCGTAAAACTGGCTCCAGGAGATAATGTGATCGGGGTTAACGCGATGATAAAGCACAGTATATCCATGAGGTCGTGAGTTCAGCCGTGTGTCTGTTAGCGAGATATACAATAGTGTGGGCTGGAAATCAGTGAGACGGGCGCACATTGCGCCCGGTGAATGGGTCTGGAAAGTGGCTAATACGAAAGAGGTTAATGCGTCACCATTAATGCGTGATGATGCTATCCAGCGCGCGCAGGTGCTCTGGCTGCCACGACAGGTTGACTTCGGTGCCCGCTTTCCAGTGCGGCTGAATCTCGTTAGCAGGGAGTTTCACCATAAACTGCGGCTGGCCTGCGACTTCCGTCATCATCCTGACGTGATCGCCCAGATAGATGAACTGCTGAATGCGGGCTTTGACATGCTGCATTGTGTCGTCGGTATGAGCCGCGTTGACGTGAATACGTTCCGGCCGAATGCAGAGTGTGATTTTACGACCCGGCGAGCTGGGGCGGACTTTCAGCGCACGCAGCGATGTGCCGTCGTCTAGCGTTGCCCGGTAGAACGCGCCTTCGGCCTCGGCGCGCGTGGCGAGCAGCGTATTGTTTTCGCCGATAAACTGCGCCACAAACGCATTCTCCGGTTTTTCGTAGATATCGCTAGGGCTGTCCATCTGCTGAATCACGCCGTCGTTAAACACGGCGACGCGGTTGGACATCGTCATCGCTTCGCTCTGGTCATGGGTGACGTACACCACGGTTAATTCCAGCGATTGATGCAGCTCTTTGATTTCTAACTGCATATGCTCGCGTAGTTGCTTATCCAGCGCACCCAGTGGTTCATCCATCAGCACCAGTTTCGGTTCGAAGACCAGCGCGCGAGCCAGCGCCACACGCTGCTGCTGGCCGCCGGACATCTGTGCGGGGTAGCGATCGGCTAGGCTAGTCAGCTTTACGCGATCCAGCACGCGATCGACTTTCTCTTTGATATCGACGCGGTTTAGACGGCGGATGGACAGCGGAAACGCCAGATTCTCCGCCACAGTCATGTGTGGAAACAGTGCGTAGTTCTGAAACACCATGCCGATGTCGCGCTGATGCGGCGGGAGATGATGCAACGGTGCATCGCGCAGCAGGATTTCTCCCTGCGTTGGGGTTTCAAACCCGGCGAGCATCATCAAACTGGTGGTTTTTCCCGAGCCGGACGGCCCAAGCAGGGTCAGAAATTCACCTTCACGAATATCCAGATTCAGGTTTTTGACGATCAGGCGGTCGCCGTCGTAGGTCTTCTGAACGTTCTTGAAGCTGACATAATTTCTCATTTTTTCACTCTCCGGCAGTCACTGTTATTCATAAGGATGCATAAACCATGCCGGATACGAGAGAGCTGAGGATTGTCATACTACGACAGGCAAAAATGCCGTCGCTTGCTACGATGAATGCCCTGTAATGGGGCGCGTCATGGATAGGTGGCACTCTAATGGTGCGAGCATGCTGTATCGCTGTGCCCTATAAAAATGCACCCCGTCAGGCGTTCAAATCATGCGTATTCAGCGCCTGAATACACGTCACAATCACAGCGAAAGCCTGCTCCATTTGAGGTTCTTCGATGCTGGCATAGCCCAGCAATAAACCGCGCTGCTGCGTCGGTTGCAGGTAGTAGCTGGAAAGCGGTTTGACCATCACGCCACGGCGTAGGATGGCGGCGCTCAGCACAACATCATCAACGTGGGGCGGCAGGCTAAGCAGCATGTGCAGACCGGCATTACTGTTATCTCCGACGTAATCCGCCCCCAGATGCTGTTCGATCAGCGATGTCAATAACGCACGGCGTTTGGCATACAACAGGCGCATGCGGCGGATGTGCGCGGCGTAGTGGCCCTCACGGATAAACTGCGCGAGCGTTGCCTGCGTTAGCCAATGTCCTCCCCGATAAAGCTCGGAATGTGCCGTCTTCAAAGACTGCGCCAGCAGCGGCGGCAGCACCATGTAACTGACGCGCAGGCCGGGGTAGAGCGTTTTGCTGAATGTACCGATGTAGATCACCGGTGATTGCGCCTGTAGCCCTTGCAGTGCGGGGATTGGGCTGCCAGAAAAGCGAAACTCGCTATCGTAATCATCTTCCACCACCCAGCAGCCGTGCTCCTGTGCCAGTGCCAGCAGTCGTTGACGACGTGCCAGGCTCATCACTGCACCCAGCGGATACTGATGTGACGGTGTCACGCAAATCAAACGCGGTGCGGCGTCGGGCAACAGGGTATCCGGCGGCACTAGCCCTTGTTCATCCACATCGACTGGAGCAATGCGCAGGCCGTTAATCGTCAGAACATTGCGAATCCCCCAATAGCAGGGATCTTCAATCCATGCCAAATCACCGGGATTGCACAGCATTTTGGCGAGCAGATCCATCGCCTGATGGGTGCCTTCAGTAATCAGAATCTGCTCCGGTGTACACTCGACGGAACGAGCGACGCGCAGGTAGTCCACCAGCGCCAACTGGAGTTCGGGGCAGCCGCCAATAGGCGAATAAGACAGTTGTTCAGGACGAACGCGCCGCGTCAACCGCGTCTGAATACGCCGCCATAAATCATGCGGGAAACTGGCGATATCGGGGATGCCGGGCATAAATGCTCCCCATTGGCGGACGGAGGCACCGGCATAACCCAGCAGATGCATACCGCGACGCGAAAGCTCATGTTTAGGCTCCCGCATTTCCCCCGCATTGTCGCTATTCACGGGCTGCATGTTGCCGTCGGGCAACTGTTCCGTGACGAAGGTCCCGCTTCCTTTGCGCGCCTCGATATAGCCTTCAGCCAATAGCTGTTCGTAAGCCGTTAGCACGGTATTGCGTGACAACGCGAGCTGCTGCGCCAAATCGCGTGACGACGGTAGACGAACGCCTGCGGCAATCGCGCCGTCAAGAATCGCGAGCCGAATGCTGTCGTATAAACGCTTGTTCAGTGCGCCATCCTGCTGGTTGGCTAAACGCTGAAGCAATAAGTCGGTCAGGAGTGAGCGCAAAGTGGATCCTTCAAATATTCAAAACTGGCACTGGATTATAGAACCATCTCGCGTCTAAATGACATCTTCAACTAATAACAGATGTATTTGGGATACCGGAGCAGACAATGAAGAATAGCGAACTGAATCAACGCCGTCTGGCCGCCACACCGCGTGGTGTAGGTGTCATGTGTGATTTCTATGCTGAGCGTGCCGAAAACAGCACCTTGTGGGATGTGGAAGGGCGCGAGTTTATCGATTTCGCTGCCGGGATTGCGGTGCTGAACACCGGGCATCGTCACCCGAAAATTGTCGCTGCGGTGCGTGAACAGCTGGATCGCTTTACCCATACGGCCTATCAGATTGTGCCTTACGGTAGCTATGTCACATTGGCCGAGCGTATTAACGTGTTGGCACCGATTCAAGGTGCGGCAAAAACCACGTTCTTTACCACTGGAGCAGAAGCGGTGGAAAACGCGGTGAAAATCGCCCGTGCTTACACCAAGCGTCCTGGCGTAATCGCTTTCAACGCGGCGTTCCACGGTCGCACGCTGCTGACCATGACGCTGACGGGCAAAGTGGCACCGTACTCCACGGGATTTGGCCCGTTCCCCGGTTCCATTTTTCACGCGCTGTATCCGAATGAGAAGACGGGCATCACCGTTGAACAGGCACTGGAAAGCGTCGAACGTCTGATGCATACCGACATCGCTGCCGATCAGGTTGCTGCGATTATTCTGGAACCGGTACAGGGCGAAGGCGGTTT
Organism: Pectobacterium peruviense; assembly: GCF_002847345.1. Taxonomy (GTDB): domain Bacteria; phylum Pseudomonadota; class Gammaproteobacteria; order Enterobacterales; family Enterobacteriaceae; genus Pectobacterium; species Pectobacterium peruviense. The sequence continues at coordinate 543,821 of NZ_LXFV01000001.1, read as the reverse complement.
TCATGTCGCACCACCTGCCTTTATCAACGGGCTGCGTAAGCTGTGCGATGAGCATGGCATCCTGCTGATTGCCGATGAAGTACAGACGGGCTTTGCGCGTACCGGTAAGTTGTTTGCGATGGAGTATTATGCGGAGAAAGCGGATCTGATCACCATGGCGAAAAGTCTGGGCGGCGGTTTCCCGATCTCTGGCGTGGTCGGCCGTGCTGAGGTGATGGATGCGCCATCGCCGGGTGGACTGGGCGGTACGTATGCGGGTAACCCGCTGTCGGTCGCGTCGGCGCTGGCGGTATTGGATGTGATTGAAGAAGAAAAATTGTGCCAACGGGCGCAGCGGCTGGGGGCGGCACTGGTAGAAACGCTGGAGAATGTGAAAGCGCAGTGTCCAGCACTGGTGGCAATTCGTGCACAAGGGTCGATGGTTGCGGCTGAATTTAGCGATCCGAACACGGGTAAACCCTCGGCAGAGATTACCCGCCAATTTCAGAAAAGCGCGTTAGAAGCAGGCTTGCTGTTGCTGACCTGCGGTGTGCATGGCAACGTGATTCGTTTCCTGTATCCGCTGACGGTTCCCGATGAGCAGTTCAGCAAGGCGATGAATATCCTGACGCGCGTATTAACACGATAGAAGAGAAGCTATGCAACTAAAACAGTCTATTTCACTGAAACAACAAGCGTTATTCCGTCAACACTGCCTGATTGACGGCGAGTGGCTGGATAGCCAAAACGGTGAACGCCTGAATGTCACCAATCCAGCGACGGGCGAGGTACTGGGCACAGTGCCTCTGGTGACGGTGTCACAAACCGAGCAGGCCATTGCCGCCGCAGAACAGGCGCTGGTTGAGTGGCGCAAGAAGACGGGAAAAGAACGAGCCGCGCTATTGCAGGCGTGGGCACGCCTGATTATGGACAATCAGGACGATCTGGCTGTGCTGCTGACGGCGGAACAGGGAAAGCCGCTGGCGGAAGCGCGGGGCGAAATCGCCTATGCCACCAGTTTTATCGACTGGTTTGCGGAAGAAGCTAAACGTATTGAAGGCAGCGTGCTGCAATCGCCGCAGGGGCAGCAGCGCCTGATGGTGATTAAGCAGCCCATCGGCGTGTGCGCAGCGATTACGCCGTGGAATTTCCCCGCGGCGATGATCACCCGTAAGGTCGGTCCCGCGTTGGCGGCGGGCTGCACGATGATCGTTAAACCTGCGGAGCAGACGCCGTTTACCGCGTTGGCGCTGGCAGAATTGGTGCAGCAGGCGGGTATTCCGCGCGGCGTGTTGCAGGTGATTGTCGGCGATGCACAATCTGTCGGTAAGGTGCTGTGTGATAGCCCTGTGGTGCGCAAGCTGAGCTTCACCGGTTCCACGGAAGTCGGGCGCATCCTGATGGCGCAGAGTGCGCCAACGGTGAAAAAACTGTCGCTGGAGCTGGGGGGCAACGCGCCGTTTATCGTGTTTGATGATGCCGACGTGGATCAGGCAGTGAAAGGCATTTTAGCCTCCAAATTCCGTAACAGCGGGCAGACCTGCGTCTGTGCTAACCGGATCTATGTGCAGAACGGGATTTACCCGACGCTGGTAGAACGGTTGATCGAGGAAGTGCGTAAGTTAAACGTGGGCGACGGTACGCAGCCCGGCGTGACGCAGGGGCCGCTGATTGATAACGATGCGGTCAGCAAAGTCGAGCAGCACATTGCCGATGCATTATCGCACGGGGCAACGCTATTGCTGGGCGGTCAACGCCACGAACGAGGTGGCACGTTCTTCACACCAACGATTGTCGGCGATGTGACCCGCGAGATGCGTTTTGCGCGTGAAGAGACGTTCGGGCCAGTTGCACCGCTGTTCCGCTTTAGCGATGAAGCCGAGGTGATTGCGATGGCGAACGATACCGAGTTCGGTCTGGCAGCCTATGTCTACACGCGCGACGCGGTACGCCAGTGGACGGTGCCGGAAGCGCTGGACTACGGCATGGTTGGCATCAATACCGGATTGATCTCGAATGAAGTCGCGCCGTTTGGCGGGGTGAAGCAGTCTGGATTGGGCCGTGAAGGCTCACGTTTCGGTATCGAAGACTATCTGGAAATGAAATACCTTTGCGTCGATCTTTCCCGATAAGGTTTTCATCCCGATAGTCGGTAAGCAGCGCGTGTCGGCAGTGAATGTCGGCATGCGTGCAACAGACGCGCAATGCGTCTGGGTGGTGCAAGGCAAGATGGATTGCACCACAATATGGCAAAAATGGCGAAATACAGTCAGGCATAAAGCAACACTGCGTCCCCCTGATGTTCCTCATCGCCGTTCCCGCCGCCACAGCAGTAAAACATCAATAAAATTTTTGAATTGGCACAGTTTATGCTCATATTCTTTTGCATGATTATTTTGACACATGATGCATCAAGAGTGTAATGCACGAAATAGCGTGTGCAAAATTGTGATTCGCATTTGACCTTTACGTTGACTACCACTCCAGGAGCAAAGCAATGTCCAAACTCAATACTTCCTCCAAAGCAAAGGGACTGTTCACGCGTCAGGCGCTGAAAAAAATCGCGGCGACGGCTTTTCTGGTGACGATGGCCTGTCAGGCGCAGGCGGAATCTGTCACGGTGATCTCATTTGGTGGTTTGAACAAAGATGCGCAGGATAAGGCGTTTTACAAACCGTTCGCCGCTGCGGGCAAAGGTACGGTAGAAGCCGGTGAGTATAACGGCGAAATGGCGCGTATCCGGGCGATGGTAGAAACCGGACAAGTGGGCTGGGACGTCGTGGAAGTCGAAGGCCCAGAGCTGGTGCGCGGCTGTAGCGAAGGGCTGTTCGAGCCGCTGGATTGGTCAAAACTGGGCGATCAATCCCAGTTTGTCAAAGGCGCAGTCACCGAGTGCGGCGCGGGGATCTTCCTGTGGTCAACCGTCTTGACCTACAACGCAGAGAAACTGAAACAGGCACCGAAAAGCTGGGCCGATTTCTGGAATGTGAAAGATTATCCCGGCAAGCGTGCGTTGCGTAAAAGCGCCAAATTTACGCTGGAAATCGCGCTGCTGGCCGATGGCGTGAAGCGTGAAGATCTCTACACGGTGCTGGCGACGCCAGAGGGTGTCGAGCGTGCCTTTAAGAAACTGAATCAGATCAAATCGAATATCCAATGGTGGGAATCTGGTGCGCAACCGCTGCAATGGCTGGTGTCGGGCGATGTGGTGATGACGTCTGCCTACAACGGTCGCGTCTCAGCCGCACAGAAAGAAGGGCATGACTTCAAGATTGTCTGGGCCGACAGCATTTACGATCTGGATAGTTGGGCGATTGTTAAAGGTTCCAAGCATAAGGCACTGGCGGAGCAGTTTATTGCGTTTGCCAACCAGCCGGAAAACCAGAAGGTGTTCGCCGAGAACATCCCTTATGGCCCGACACACGTCAAGACCACCAGCCTGCTGGCTCCGGCTGTTGCCGCCAATCTGCCAACGGCTCCAGATAATCTGGCACAGGCCTTGCAAGTAGACACTGAGTTTTGGATCGATCACGGTGAAGAGCTGGAACAACGCTTCAACGCCTGGGCTGCCCAATAAAGTTGCAGTGATTTACCGTACGTGATGATGGAGAAAGAGCCTATGTCCCAGAGTGATATCGTCGCCGCTGTACCGCCTGGCGGAAACGAAGAAAATTCAACCTTGAAGCAGCAACTGTGGATCGCGCAGAAAGCCTATAAGAAACGCTCTCTGCTGCTGATTGCACCGCTGTTTCTGTTTATCGTGGTGAGTTTTCTCTTCCCGATCACCTCGATTTTGGGGAAAAGCGTCTCCAATCCAGAATTGCGCGACAACATGCCACAGACCATTGCCGCTATGCGGCTCTGGTCGGGTAACGGTGTGCCGGATGAGGCGGTCTTTCGGGCGCTGGTCGGCGATCTGCGTGATGCACGCAGCAGCGGCAAGTTAAGCTCGATCACTAAACGGTTAGGGTATGAAGGGTCAGAATATCGCACGCTGATTACCCGCACATTGCGTAAGCTGCCCGCTGAGGGCAGCAGCGATGTGCGTGACCAACTGATACGTGAACAGCCGATGTGGGGAGAGCTGGCGACCTGGCAAACGTTCGATCGTGCTGCGCGGCCTTTCACCAGCTATTACCTGCTGGCGGTGTTTGACCATAAAGTTGATGCCACTACCCAGCAAATCGTTCCGCTTCCTGCCGATCAGGCGCTGTATGTGGACGTGCTGCTGCGCACGTTGCTGATGGCGGGTGTCGTGACGCTGCTGTGCGTGGGGCTGGGCTATCCGCTGGCGTACTGGCTGGCAAAACAGCCGTCTAACCGCGCTAATCTGCTACTCATTCTGGTTTTGCTGCCGTTCTGGACATCGCTGATTGTACGGACGGCGAGCTGGATTGTGCTGTTGCAGTCCGGTGGGTTGATCAACCGTTCGCTGATTGGCTCCGGGATTATTGATGAACCGCTGGTGCTGGTGTTCAACCGCATCGGTGTCTATATCTCGATGACCCACATCCTGCTGCCGTTTTTCATTCTGCCGTTGTACGCGGTAATGAAAGGCATTTCCCCGAACTATGTGCGTGCGGCGATCTCGCTGGGTGCGCATCCGTTTATTGCGTTTTGGCGGGTTTACGTGCCGCAAACTTACGCGGGTGTGACTGCGGGGGCGCTGCTAGTCTTCATGATGGCGATTGGCTACTACATTACGCCAGCGCTGTTGGGTGGGCCAAGCGACCAAATGCTGAGCTACTTTGTCGCGTTCTTCACCAATACCACCATGAACTGGGGAATGGCGGCCGCGCTGGGTACGCAACTGTTGATCATCGTGACGCTCCTGTACGTGGTTTACATCCGCGTGACGCGCACCAATGCGGAAGCGGCGGCGCACTAAGTACGATATCCATAACCTTATTCTGGGGAGATAACAAATGAGACAGCAGGGTGAAGTGGGTATCCGACTGTGGAACACGTTCTTTAATTTCTACGGTGCGGCGATGCTGTTGTTTTTAATCGTCCCTGTGCTGGTGATTGTTCCGCTTTCGTTTAATGCGGGGTCGTTTCTGAGCTATCCGCTGACGGGATTTTCCCTGCGTTGGTATCGCGAGTTTTTCAACTCTAGCGAGTGGCTGGGCGCGCTGGGCAACAGCCTGCTGATTGCACCGCTGGCGACGCTGTTGGCGACGGTGCTCGGCGTATTAGCGTCAGTCGGGCTGGTACGTGGTGAATTTCGTGGCAAATCGCTGGTGATGGCGGTACTGATTTCGCCGATGATTGCACCTGTGGTGATTGTCGCGGTAGGGATGTTTTTCTTCTTCGCCAAACTGTCGCTGCTGAACAGCTATCTGGGGTTGGTGTTGGCGCATGGGATGCTGGGCGTGCCGTTCGTGGTGATTACGGTCACGGCGGTATTGAAGAACTACGATCACAACCTGACGCGTGCGGCTGCCAGTTTGGGTGCTTCGCCGCTGCTGGCTTTCCGCAAGGTGACGTTTCCGCTGATTGCGCCGGGAGTCTTTTCCGGTGCGCTCTTTGCTTTCGCAACGTCGTTTGATGAGGTCATTGTCACGCTGTTTCTGGCCAGCCCGCGCCAGCGCACGCTGCCGCTACAGATGTTTGCTGGCATTCGTGAAAACCTCGACCCAACGATAGCCGCCGCCGCGACAATGATGGTCGGTGCGGCACTTATCCTACTGATCGTGATGGAGATTTTACGCCGTCGTTCGGAGCGGTTACGGAGTGGGGGATAATCAGAAGCGCTTGGTGTATGGATTATTTTCGTGCGCATTTGATACTTTATTTTTCCCTTCGCGTACTGTTTTTTTCACGTAATTAATGTAGAGCGCAATGAGGGGTGGTTGTTATCCGGCGTAAAAAATTATGCTGAGGAGATATCAGGCTTAGGATGAGCCGCATGGACGCGGCGAAAGCTTGCGCCACGTCGGACAAAAACGTCAGAGACGTTTTTGAACAGCACTTGTGCTGGCCCGTAAGGCGAGCCCCATTTATGGGGCGAGTAAGCGTGTCGCAAGTGGTCCGTTAAGCCAGATACCGACGAAGGCATCGCGAAGCGGCATAATTTAGCCGGAAGCCAGGGTTCACAGGGCGACGGCGATTGAGCCGCCCTGTGTCGGGCGCGTGCTACGAGGTAGCATGAAATGGCAGTGCTGTAGCGCACGAAACCTCCACACTAGTGTGCATATAGTGGTGAAAGGAAAAGAACGGTTTTTTCGCTGAAATTTTTTCAGCTTTTTTTAAAACCAAAATCATGATGCATCAAACACCATTTTGATGTGTGTCGTATAAAAAGATTATTGTGTAACAGGGTTCAGGAGGTTCGGTATGACAGCGCAAAAAACGTTATTGCTGACCGGTGCCAGCCGGGGAATCGGGCATGCTACCGTTAAGCATTTCCACGCGGCGGGGTGGCGGATCTTTACCGCTTCACGCCAGAACTGGGCGGAAGAGTGCCCGTGGGCAGAAAAGTTGCTCAACCATATTCATCTCGATTTGGAAGATATCGACAGCCTGCAACAGACGTTGCCGCTGATTAAGGAAAAGCTGGGTGGGCGGTTGGATGCGCTGGTCGATAACGCGGGGATTTCGCCAAAAGGGGAAGGCGGCCAACGTCTGGGCGTCCGCGATACGGACTATGCGACCTGGCTGCGCGTCTTCAACGTTAACCTGTTTTCCTGTGCGCTATTGGCAAACGGCCTGTTCGATGAACTCAAGGCTTCACAGGGCTGCGTCATCAATGTGACTTCGATTGCCGGTTCGCGCGTTCATCCCTTTGCGGGTGTGGCCTACGCCACTTCAAAAGCGGCGCTGTCTGCGTTGACGCGAGAAATGGCATTTGATTTTGGTCCGCACGGCGTTCGTGTGAATGCGATTGCGCCGGGAGAAATTGAAACCTCGATTCTGTCGCCCGGTACGGACGCCATCATTGAGCGGCAGGTGCCGATGCAGCGCTTAGGTAAGCCCGAAGAAGTGGCCAGCCTGATCTATTTTCTCTGTACGTCCGGTGCTTCTTATGTCAACGGCGCGGAGATTCACGTTAATGGAGGGCAGCATGTCTGACGGACGACTTATCGCACTCTTTCCAGCATTCCCGCACCCGGCGTCTAATCAGCCTGTATTTGCCGAGGCTTCGCCGCATGACGACGAATTAATGACGCAGGCCGTACCGCAGGTTTCCTGCCAGCAAGCGTTGGCGATTGCGCAGCAAGAATATGGCTTGTCCGGGCAGATGTCGCTGCTTCAGGGCGAGCGCGATGTGAATTTCTGTCTGACGGTCACGCCAGACGAATGCTACATGTTGAAAGTCATCAACGCGGCAGAACCCGCCGACGTCAGCGATTTTCAAACCGCACTGCTGTTGCATCTTGCGCGTCAGGCACCTGAGCTGCCCGTACCGCGTATCAGGCTGACAAAAGCGGGTCAACCGGAAACCGGCGTTGAGATCGATGGCGTACTGCTGCGTGTGCGGCTCGTGAGCTATCTGGCTGGAATGCCGCAGTATCTGGCCTCACCATCAACGGCGCTGATGCCGCAGTTGGGGAGCACGCTGGCGCAGTTGGATAACGCACTTCACAGCTTTACACATCCTGCGGCAAACCGTTCGCTGCTGTGGGATATCAGCCGTGCGGAGCAGGTGCGTCCTTACCTCGATTTCGTTTCTGAACCGCAGCAGTATCAGCATCTTCAGCGTATTTTTGATCGTTATGACAGCCATGTCGCGCCGCTGTTGACGACGCTACGCCGTCAGGTCATTCATAACGATCTGAATCCGCATAACGTGTTAGTGGATGGTTCGTCGCCGACGCGGGTTACCGGCATTATCGATTTTGGTGATGCGGTATTCGCCCCGTTAATCTGCGAAGTCGCGACGGCGCTGGCGTACCAGATTGGTGATGGGACGGATCTGTTGGAGCATGTTGTGCCGTTTGTTGCGGCGTATCACCAACGTATTCCATTAGCGCCGGAGGAGATCGCTCTGTTGCCCGATCTGATAGCGACCCGCATGGCGTTGACCCTGACCATCGCGCAGTGGCGTGCATCACGCTACCCCGAAAATCGTGAGTATCTGCTGCGTAATGTGCCGCGCTGTTGGCACAGTTTGCAGCGCATTGCGACCTATTCCCATGCGCAGTTTTTGACTCGTCTACAGCAGGTTTGCCCGGAGAATGTACGATGAACCAGAAAGGAATGACGCCTGAAATGACAGCGACAGACGCGTTGCTGGCGCGCCGTCAGCGGGTACTGGGCTGCGGTTACCGCCTGTTTTATGAAGAACCGCTGCACGTTGCACGCGGTGAGGGCGTGTGGCTGTTCGATCATCAGGGGAAACGTTATCTGGATGTCTACAATAATGTGGCTTCGGTCGGGCATTGCCACCCCGCGGTGGTTGAAGCGATGGCGCGACAGAGCGCACAGCTCAATACCCACACGCGTTATTTGCACCACGCGATTGTCGATTTTGCGGAAGATTTACTGAGCGAATTCCCCGCTGAATTGAACAATGTGATGCTGACCTGCACCGGCAGTGAGGCTAACGATCTGGCTTTACGTATTGCACGGCATGCCACAGGCGGGACGGGGGTGCTGGTGACGCGCTGGGCGTATCACGGGGTAACCAGCGCACTGGCGGAACTGTCACCGTCGCTGGGGGATGGCGTGGCGCGCGGTAGTCATGTGAAGCTGATCGACGCACCGGACACTTATCGTCAGCCAGGTGCATTTCTTACCAGCATTCGTGAGGCGTTGGCGCAGATGCAGCAGGAAGGTATTCGCCCTGCGGCGTTGCTGGTGGATACGATTTTTTCCAGTGATGGCGTGTTCTGTGCGCCGGAAGGTGAAATGGCGCAGGCGGCGGCGTTGATTCGTCAGGCGGGTGGGCTGTTTATTGCGGATGAAGTGCAGCCGGGTTTTGGACGCACCGGGGAATCGCTGTGGGGCTTTGCGCGCCACAATATCGTCCCGGATTTGGTGAGTCTGGGGAAACCGATGGGCAACGGGTATCCCATCGCTGGGTTGGTTGGGCGTTCCGCGCTGTTCGACGCCTTTGGTCGAGATGTGCGCTATTTCAATACCTTTGGTGGCAATCCGGTTTCCTGCCAGGCTGCACACGCGGTGCTGCGGGTGATTCGTGAAGAGCAGTTGCAGCAGAATGCCCAGCGGGTGGGTGATTATCTGCGGCAAGGGTTACAGCAACTGGCGCAGCATTTCCCGCTGATGGGTGATATTCGGGCTTACGGCCTGTTTATTGGCGTGGAGCTGGTTAGCGATCGCGAAAGTAAAGCACCAGCAAGTGAATCCGCGTTGCAGGTGGTGAATGCGATGCGTCAACGCGGCGTGCTCATCAGCGCGACGGGGCCAGCTGCGAACATACTGAAAATTCGCCCACCGCTGGTGTTTCTGGAAGAACACGCGGATGTCTTTTTAACCACGCTGAGTGACGTATTAGCGGTAATCGGCACCCACGCGCGAAGATAATCGATTGCGCGGGTGCCATGAAAAAGACAGGGCGTTAGATACGAAACGCCGCCACGGCATGACTGAGTTCACCGGCCCGTTCGGACAATGAACCTGCGGCAGCGGCGGCTTCGTTAACCAGTGCGGCGTTTTGCTGCGTCACCGTTTCCATCTGTGAAATGGCGGTATTAATCTGCCCAATGCCCAGACTTTGCTCATTGCTGGCGGTGGAAATTTCGGTCACGAGCGACGCGACGCGTTTTATGTCTTCCACCACGCTTTGAATCGTGCTGCCAGCGTCAATGACGATAGTGTGGCCAAGATTTGCCTGTTCGACAGATGTCCCGATCAGGCTTTTAATCTCTTTGGCCGCGTTTGCACTGCGTTGCGCCAGCGTGCGGACTTCTCCCGCGACGACGGCAAAGCCTCGGCCTTGTTCTCCCGCGCGAGCGGCTTCCACCGCGGCGTTCAGTGCGAGGATGTTGGTTTGGAAAGCAATGCCGTCGATCACGCCGATAATGTTGGTTATTTTCTCTGCGGATGACACCATCTGTTGCATCGCGGATGTGACGTCACCCATCATCTTGCCCCCATCAACCGCGCGCTGTGAGGCGGTTGTTGCCAACTGGCTGGCATGAGAGGCATGCGTTGCATTCTGTTTGACGGAGGAGGTCATCTGTTCCATTGATGCCGCCGTCTCTTCCAGTGAGCTGGCCTGCTGTTCGGTTCTGGAGGAAAGATCGATATTGCCGCTGCTAATCTGGCTGGATGCTGTCGCAATAATGTCGGCGTTACTGTGTACGCGCTCTACAATATCCGTCAGATTCAACACCATTTCCCGCAGCGCGGTTTGCAGTTGACCCATTTCATCGCGCGAGGTAATGGCGATGCGATGCGTTAGATCGCCACTCGCTACTTTTCTTGCTAACTCCACGGCATTTTTTATCGGTACGGCAATTGACATAATCAACCGCCAGCCTGATAACGCAACAATAATGATTCCCGCCAGAAGGATAATCACTACAGAAAATAATAGTTTATTGAAACTATCCTGTGATTCGGAATAGAGTTCTTGACCAACATCAGATTGTAATTTAATCAGCTGATCGGCAATTTTCTGTAGGGGTTCATATTCGCTTTTTAATGTGTGATTGATAATAAATTCTAATGCGGCAGTATCATTTTTCTGTATTGCATTAATGGCAGGAATAACGGCTTTTTCATTGTACTGTTTGTACAAAATGGCAAACTGTTCTTCTAGTGTTTTTTCTTCGCCAGTTAAATAAGTCTTACTGTATAAATCCCATTGCGCATCATAAATTTTTTGTGCTTCTGCGATGTGCGCCAGTCCTGCTTTGACATTGTTTGGCTGCGAGAGATCAACGCTGGCAATTTCAAACATCACGCTATTCACCTGTCTGGTTATATTATCCAGGTAACCCAGCGCGATCAGTCGATCCTGATACAGGGTTTTCATCGACTGATTGGTATTGTTCATGCCAAACAAGCCGGTAAAAGAGACAACCAAAAGCAATAATGCCATTAACACCATAACCGAAATTAATTTAAATTTAATGCTCATAAGTACCTCTAAATTATCCCTAGGTAAGGGACGGTGTTTTTATATCGACGCGAGAAATAGAATATTTATATCGGGATGAACTAAAATTTTAAAATGGCATTAGAGGGCTTGCGATAGCAGTAACTGACATTGCTTTACAAAACGTTCGATATTCTATGCTGAATGATAAATAATAATTAAAATATTATCCTAGCCGGAAAGTTAGCGTTACAGCTAAGTGAAGGAAATAATTATGAAGGTAAAGTCATGAAATCATCATTATGGCGTGATGTCGTTGCCAGAGTGGTGCTTTTTTAAAAAAGTAGGACGGCTGATTTTTAAGAAAAATGAAACAAAATGGAAAGTGGATAAAATAATGCGGATAATGAATTTCCGTTATTAACTTTTATATTCTAATCCCCCCCTTTTCCCCCGCGTGAGAAAACGCGAAGGAAAAGGGGGGAACAATTAACGATGTTGAGCCAACTGCACGGCCTCGTGGAGATTGAGGCGCTGCCAGAAATTCTGCGTACCGTTATCACCCGGTGCGCCGGACAGTGGGTAGCCATCGGCTAGCGCAGTTTTCATCATCAAATCTCTGCGTTGGGCGGCAGAAAGCTGCGGCAGCACGGCGTCGAGCAGCACCTCAGCACCTTCGGGAACGCTAACCGTAGACGCAACGCCAGGCTGAGCAGGCAGCCCGTATGTCATGGTGTAGTGATAAAACGTTTTCATTTGCGGTGCCGCGTAAGGATCGTCCTGCGGGGCATTTTTGGCGCAAGCGCTCAACGTGGTGCCACAGGCTTTCTCTAACGCGCTGCGTAACTCGGTCTTGGCCTGTTCAAACAGCCGACGATACTGTGGGTCGTTGAGGTAGTGGGCCACGTTGCGTTCGGCAATCATCCGTGAACCTATCACGTCCAATGGATAATGGACGCCCAGCACGACGCGTGAATAGCCATAGCGTGCGCCGCGATCGATTAGCGGGACGAAGCGTTCAGGGATCATTTCCGCTAACAGTAGGGCATCGGTATAGCCAGTGTTGGTATGGCCGCTCGGAAACGCGCCACCGGTTGCGGTATAGGGTTTGTTATCGCCGATCACGGCAGTATCCGGCACCAGATGAATGGTGTTATTTGGCTGTAGAAAAGGGCGAGGATAGTTGAAATGCAGCTTGGCGGCGGACGTGCTGACGCCCGATAGCTTGAGTAACACGGCGGCCTTCCGTATTTCACCGTGGTTATAGGCGGTGATAAATACCTTGCCCAGCCTCGGGCCTAGCGCATCCGCCAGATAATAGAGATATCCCTGACCTTCAGCATCGATGACTGCTTGCTCACGTTGTCCCGTGGTGGCTTCACGGTTAATGCGTGTCACGATAGCCGTGTTTTGCTGCAACACATCGGTAGAAAGGTGTGAGAAGGATTCCAGTAGCGCAATGCCTGCCTGCTGGTTGGCTTTGACCGCGAAATCATAGCCGCTGGCGTTCAGCCAGTTGATATCCGCCATTTGTGGCGTTTCTTGTGCCTGTGCTAACTGCGCACGAGTGAGCTGCGGCGCATCGCCTTGGATTGCTTTGCGCAGTGCGGCCTGAATGGTTTGTTCCAGTTCAATAACGTGAGGGCGGCTACTGGCCTGCGTGGTGGAATCCACAATGGTGCTGATAGTCGCGTTGTCCGGCTGGGGTGAGGCGGCAATCCCGGAAAGCGGTAGTAGAAAAAGACTGGCAATCGGTAACACTCTGATCGTCGCAAGCATAGTCGTGCGATAACGCATGATGGCATCCTTATTGGGAAGACAAACGTTTGTCGGTGCGGGATCAGGCTAGGCGCTGATTGTGATGGTAATGTTTCAGGATATATTTTGAGATACTTATCAAAGAATTATCATGATTTGTTATGTTTAGTGATGCAGTAAACGTCCACGGGATAAACAAAGGCAGCGAGTGACTATATAGAAGAAAAAGGCATAAAAGAGTTTCTAAAAAACAGAAGGGTGATTTGCTTTTTTTATCATTGACGCAAAGCTCATTTCTCTCTAATTTAAACAGAAGAATATTTTTTAATATTTTATTGATTTATAAGAAATTAATCTAATTATAACAAAAATGGCAGCTGTAAATAGCCCGGTTATTCCTCAATACCAAAAGGCGATGAAGAGCCTATCTCTGTTCAACATAACAAGTGAAACAGTTCCGTGGGATAGGTTTAACGCCCATTAATGCGAAATGATTTTACCCACGAACACAGGCTTCCCTACATCAAACAGGCCTACCTTGCGTATGCCAACGTTATATCTCTTAAAATAGTCAGTAACAGCAGGAGTGAGTCAGGTAATGATTCGGTTAGAAAACGTGAGCGTTGATTTTCCCGCCGGTAAAGATGCACAGTCCAGGGCGGTGAACAACGTCAACCTGACCATTCAACAGGGTGAAGTTTTTGGGATTGTTGGCACCAGCGGCGCGGGAAAAAGTACGCTGCTGCGAACGATCAATTTATTGCAGCGTCCAACCGAAGGGCGCGTTTTTCTTGGCGATACGCTGATCAGCGATGCTTCTGGCCGCGAACTGCGCCAGCATCGTCAGCGTATTGGTATGATCTTTCAGCATTTTAATCTAATGCATACCCGCAATGTGTATGACAACGTGGCGTTCAGCCTGCGTGCCGCGGGCAAGAGTAAAGAAGAGATTGCCTCGCGCGTGCCGGAAATTCTGGCGCTGGTCGGGTTGCAGGATAAAGGGACCTCGTATCCGGCGCAGTTGAGTGGTGGGCAGAAACAGCGTGTGGGCATAGCCCGCGCCATTGCCAACCATCCCGAAGTGCTGCTATGTGATGAACCCACCTCTGCACTGGATCTGGAAACGTCGGCGTCTATTCTGGCGTTATTGAAAAGTATTAATGCTCGGTTAGGTATCACGATCGTGCTGATTTCCCATGAAATGAGCGTGATTAAAAGTATTTGTCAGCGCATGGCGGTGATGACGGGCGGAAATATTGTGGAAGAGGGCGAGGTTTTTACGATCTTCTCTGCACCTCAACACGCTTATACTAAACAGCTGGTTAGCCATACCACACCGGTCGAATTACCTGAACGCTTTAAGCAAAATAATAAAGGCGTCCTGCTGAAAATACTCTTCGCCGATGATTCGGTAGAACAACCGATATTATCCGATGTTGCGCAGCAGTTCCAAGTATCGGTGAATATCCTGCACGGGAATATTGAATACATTAACGATCGCGCGTTGGGACATATCATCGCCCAAATTTCATACCGTGACGATCCGGCAGCGGAGAATCTCGCTGCGGCTATTGCTTATATTCGACAGAATACCTTCGGGGTGGAGGTCATCAATGACTGAGTTATTCGGTGAATTAGTCTTTGCCTTCGGTGAAACCTTCACGATGGTGTGTATTTCAACGCTTTGTGCGGTGATATTCGGCCTGCCATTAGGTATCGCGATTTATGTGACCGATCGCCATTTGTTTTGGCAGAACCGTTTTATTTATCTGATATCGACCATTCTGGTGAATATTATCCGCTCGATCCCGTTTGTGATCCTGCTGGTGCTGCTGTTGCCATTAACACAGTTGCTGCTGGGGAACACGATAGGACCCGTGGCGGCGGCGGTACCGATGTCGGTAGCGGCGATTGCGTTTTATGCCCGTCTGGTGGATTCCGCACTGCGTGAAGTCGATCCGGGTATTGTGGAGGCGGCGGAAGCCTTTGGTGCCAGCCCGACGCGCATCATCGCTACCGTATTGTTGCCTGAAGCTCTGGCAGGCTTATTACGCGGCCTGACGATCACGCTGGTTAGCCTGATCGGTTACTCGGCGATGGCTGGGATTGTGGGCGGCGGCGGTGTCGGCGATCTGGCGATCCGCTTCGGTTATTATCGCTATGAAACCGAAGTCATGGTCGTGACGGTCATTGCATTGGTGGTACTGGTGCAAGTCGTGCAAACGCTGGGCGATATGCTCTCGCGACGGGCGAATAAGCGCGAACGCCGCTAAGCCGCGACAGAATACGTTATTCAGGACAGCAGAGAAATGTCATGAAAATAGACAAAATTGTATTACGAAAAATGAAAATGGCGCTCAAAACGCCATTTACCACCAGCTTTGCGACGCAGACGGAAAAACACTTTTCCATCGCGGAAATTCACGCAGGTGGGCAGATTGGTTATGGCGATTGTTCCGCTATTTCCCTGCCATTTTATAACGAAGAAACCAACGTCACCGCTTGGCATATTATGCGTGACTTCTTGATCCCGATGATTAAGCAGGCTGGAGATATTGAACATCCTTCTCAGGTTCGCGATATTTTCGCTCCGGTAAAGCGTAATAACTGCGCTAAAGCGGCAATCGAAGGTGGCATTTGGGATGCTTACGCAAAGATAAAAGGCGTACCGCTGCATCAATTACTGGGTGGCGTACGGGATAAGGTCGAAGCAGGTGTCAGTATCGGTATTCAGGAAATGCCCGATAAATTAGTCAGCGTGGTCGATAATTTCCTGAAGGAAGGCTATAAGCGCATCAAAATAAAAATCAAGCCGGGAAAAGATTACGACTATATTGCGGCGCTGCGTCAGGAGTTTGGTGATATTACGCTGATGGTGGATGCCAATTCCGCCTACACGCTGGACGATATTGATTTCTTTAAGCGCATCGATAAATTCAATCTGCTGATGATTGAACAGCCGCTGGCACACGACGATATTATCGACCACCGCAAACTTCAGGCGGCGGTGAATACGCCTATCTGTCTGGATGAAAGTATTGCGTCGGTAGAAGATGCTCGTAAAGCAATAGAGCTGGGCAGCGCCAAAATCATCAATATCAAAGTGGCGCGCGTGGGCGGTATTACTGAAACCAAGCTGATTCATGACTACTGTCAGGCGCACAATATTCCGGTGTGGTGCGGCGGCATGCTGGATACGGCGGTCGGTAAAGCGCACAACATTGCGGTGTCTACGCTGCCGAACTTTGTCTACGCGCACGATATTCCACCGTCTTCCCGCTATTGGCATGAAGACTTCATGCTGCCGTTTGTCGAATTAGACAACGACAGCTGTGTCGCGGTGCCAAATAAACCGGGAATTGGCTTTGATATCAACCCTGAACTGTACGACAAATATTGCTACGGACAGGAAACCTTTTTGTTTTAACTATTTGTTAAATAATAAATTTTAGAGTTAGTGATGTAGGCAGTAAAACGTTATCCAACACCAGGGAATAACGTCATAAAAATAGAGAAAAATAATGAGCGATGTCGCACTGTGAATAAGAGTGTGGATTTAGGGAGAAACACGGTGATGAGATTCCCGTAGGGATACCTCGCACCGTGGTCGCTCCCGGTATCTCGATCTTAACCAGGTGTTGCTGCTCTATATAACGACAATGCCGTTAGAAAAACGGCTAACACTGACTAAATCGGACAGACAGGAACGCGACGATGCGATTGAAAAAACTTATTCCACTCATGCTGGCGTTGGGCATTTCTCAGGCTTACGCAGCAGACTCAGGCAAAGAAATCACCATCGGCGTATCGCCGGGCCCGTATGGCGATATGGTGACGAAAGCGATCAAACCGGAAATGGTGAAAAAAGGCTACGAGGTGAAAGTGCGCGAATTCAGCGACTACATCCAGCCGAATTTGGCGCTGTCGAACAATAGTATCGACGCCAACCTGTTCCAAAATCGCCGCTATCTTGACCGTTTCAGCGCGGATAAAGGGCTGAAACTGGCGGAAGTGATCACCGTGCCGACGGCCAGCATGGGCTTTTACTCCAACAAAGTCCGCTCGCTGAATGAACTGAAAGCGGGTGATATCATTACGTTGCCAAACGATCCGTCAAATCTGGCGCGTTCGCTGGATTTCCTGCAAAAATACGGCCTGATTAAGATCAATCCAGACATTACGCCGACCAAAGCGTCGCTGCGTGATATCACGGAAAACCCGAAAGGGCTGGTCTTTAAACCACTGGAAGCGGCACAGCTACCGCGTGCGCTGGGCGGCGTTACCGGTTCGCTGATTAATGCCAATTTCGCGATTTCTGCGGGTCTGAATCTGTCTGACGCGATTCAGTTAGATGTGCTGCCGGAAGATCTGAAAAACATGATCGTTGTGCGTGCGGAAGATGCCGACAAACCGTTTGCTCAGGATCTGAAAGCTGCCGTTCAATCCCCAGAATTCGCCGCATTCTTTGCGGATAAAAACTCCATGTTCCACGCGTTCCAGAAGCCGGAATGGATGAAGAAGGCGAAGTCTGAGTAAGTCATACTGAGAATTGTTTGACGCGATTGCCCGATATTACTATGGTAATAACTACCATAGTAATATCGGGCATTTTTATGGGACAAAAAAGGATTTTTGTTGCGCGTCACTACGGTAAATCTCGCAGAAAATCGGGCATAACCGATCAGCAGTTATGTGATATTGCGGCAGACATTATTGATCACCCAGATTAAAGAAGGTCTCGGTGGCGGTGTGTATAAGAAACGGGTTTCTACTGGTCTGGGTAAACGTGGTGGAGCCCGGATAATAGTGGCTTATCATCGAGAAGGTAACGTGTTTTTCTTTGAAGGATGGGAGAAAAACACAGTATCAACGCGTGGGAAGGAAATTCCCGATGATGTATTGGCGGCTTTTAAAATTGCATCATCGGTATTTAAAAACAAATCAGATGCCGATCTTGAAACGGACCTTAAAAACAAAGAGCTTGTTGAGGTGATAAATGGTTGATAAGCGCTTATTAAATATACAGGGCATGATTCAGCGTCAACATGCCGCAGGTACGGCCAGTGACGTCGATCTTGACGCTATCAATCGCTTGGTAGCGGAAAGTCAAAAAACGGAATCACGCGCCAGTATGGACGCGAGCAGAGTACGAGCCATCCGTGAGCGTGAAAAAATTAGCCAAAGCCAGCTTGCTGGCATCATTAATATGTCGGCCAATAGCGTTCAGAAATGGGAACGTGGGGTAAGCTCACCAACGGGAGCGGCATTACGGATACTTGAGGTCATCGAGAGAAAAGGGCTAAGCGCTATTCTCTGATGATGTGATTGCGGAAGACGTTCTGTTTTGCATAGTATTCAGTGGCCGTCTAATACGGCCACTTTTGCGTTTATACCGCATTGTGATCAGCCGCTAAACATCACTTCTGATGCACATACTCTCTGTGTTTTTCTAACAGCGCATGTCCTTGTTCCCCCAGTTCCCAGAACAGGCCGGTCATGATCGCTAATCCTTCGCGGGCGATGGATTTCAGCATGTGCTCGTTGACGGCGTGCTGGCCGCATGCGGGATAAGAGTGGGGGATCCACAGCGTTGGCAGGCCGAGGATGTCGGCGAAGACGTCATTAGGCAGCGATCCGCCCAGATTCGGTAACAGCGCGGGTTGCTTACCGCTGATTTGCTGCATCAGTGCCAGCGTCCAGTTTACCAGCGGATCTTCGGGGTTAAACCGCGTCGCTGGAGAGGTATTGAGCACCTCAACGTCTACCTGATCAAAGCCGTGCTGGTCGAGGTGTTGGCGCACATGTTGTGCCAGATTTTTCCAGTCGGTGCCGACCACAAAGCGCAGTTGGCAAATGGCAGTCGCGTCAGCGGGGATCGCATTCACCGGTTTGTTTGGGTTACCGGTAATGAATGACAGGACTTCCAGCGTGTTCCAGCCAAATAACCGCTCGGCAGGCGTGAGTCCCTCTGCACCCCAGTTTTCATCAATCGCCGGATCGCCCTCGCTGCCTGCGGGGTCGATCGTGCTGAGAATGTCCCGCAGTGCTGGCGTCAGCAGCGGTGGCAGCAGGGCGTCGATTTTCATCCGTCCTTGTCCGTCTACCAGACTGGCCACGGCGTTCGCTAACTGTGTACCCGGATTGCTCAGCAGCCCGCCCCAGTTACCAGAATGGTATGCCTGCTCACGTGCCTTGATGCGTAAACGGAAGTTGGCACAGCCGCGAGAGCCGAGGAACAGCGTCGGGCGTTCGGCATTAAGGCGCGGCCCGTCGGAGGCGATAAAAATATCGGCAGCCAGTTCTTCTTTGTGCTGTTGGCACAGGTCGGCCAGCCCCGGTGAGCCAATTTCTTCACCCATCTCGAACAGCAGCTTGCAGTTGAAGCCCTGACGCTGTCCGCGCGCCCGAAACACCTGCTCCAGCGCCATCAGGTTGATGCTGTGCTGGCCTTTGTTATCGGCACTGCCGCGTCCGTACCAGTGGTCGCCTTCTTCCACTAATTCCCAGGGTGTGAGCCCATCGCGCCAGTTTTCTTCATCACCGAAAACCACGTCGCCGTGGCCGTAAGACAGCACTGTCGGCAGACTAGGATCCTCAATGCGTTCGGCCAGCAGGAAAGGGGGATGACGTTCATCTGACGAGGCGATCAGTTTTACGCTGAATCCCATTGCCTGCAACGCGGGCTGGATCTCGTCAGTCAGATAGCGATTCAGCGCAGGCTGGTTATCGGTTTTCTGACTCTCGCTGGTGTGCGCAATACGCCGTGCCAGCGTCTGCTTAAATTCTCCGCGATCGAAACGTTCACAGGCGATACGAATAAGGTCTGCGCTGGTCATGCCTTTCCTTGCTGGATAATGTGCCGAAGTTACCGATATTTAAAGGAAAAATGAGCTTTGCAACAATAATAAAAATTGCAATTAAGCTTTGCTTTTAATATAAACCTCAAAATCCCCTCGCTCTATCTGAAAGGAAGGCCGGTATGCACAGCTCCGAGATTCGTTATTTTTTGGTGGTTGCCACCACCGGTTCGCTCAGCGCCGCCAGTCAACACCTGTTTGTTGCCGTTTCTGCTATCAGCCGTCAGATTCAGCGGTTAGAAGAACGCATTGGCGTGCCGCTGTTCGAGCGCCATGCGCGCGGCATGGTGTTAAATGATGCCGGACGCATTCTGGAAAACCATGTGCGCAAGAGCATGATGGATATGGATGCTGCCGTGGCGGAGATTCAAGGGCTGAAGGCCAGTCGACGGGCACTGCTGCGGATTGGCTGTACGGAGGGAATGGCATTCGATCTACTGCCGACCTTGTTTGCGCGCTTCCGCCAACATGACCCAGATACCACGTTTGCGCTGAAGGTGGATTCGGCGATGCAGGTGTCCCAGATGATCCGTAATGGCGAAGTGGATATCGCGCTACAGTTTGCGCTGGCGCCCGAGCAGGGCGTGAATGTGGAACTGGCGCTGCCTGCGCCACTGATGCTGCTGATATCGGATGAACATCCGCTGGCGCACCAGTCTATTCAACTGGCGGATCTGCATCCTTTCCCGCTGGCGCTGCCGGAATCGTCGACTACGCTGCGACAGCTGTTTGACCTCTCATGCCGGATGAATGGTACTTTTCTGGAACCGACGCTGTGCTGCAACAACTTCACCACGCTCTATTACTATGCGATGAGCACGCCGGGGGCGGTCACGGCCTGTAGCTTCTACTCCGTGATGTATAAGTGCTTACAGGAACCGATGCGCCTGAAGCCGTTGAATATCAAGCAGCTCGACCAGCGTTCGCTCCAGATCCAAACGCTGGCTGGTAAAGCGCATGCACCTCAGCAGCAGGCTTTTCTGGATTTCATGATTGCGGAATTGCGTCAGGGAGAAGCGTATTACTTAAGCCAGATCGCTGAATCCTAAATATACGTTGGAGTGTTTTCACTCCATCTCGATAATCTCGTGTTTTTGCTCATCTTCGAGCTGACGCAAGACGCGATACACCTGCGCGACTGAGTTTTCAACTTGCGAAATACTGCATCATGCTATCTATGCCGCAGTAGGAGAAAGATCAGACCTATTTCTATGTGTGGTCTTTATTCAAATGGAATAATTTCAAAATTAATCAATTTATTGAGTTACTTTCGGTTCTTTTTTCATACTATTACATTTTCATTTGCTTGCTATCCTCTGCTTGCCATTTTTTATTAAAGGACTCGCCTCAAAGGATGCCACAGGGAACGTTTTCATTATTCTGCCTATTGCTCCACGCCTTCAGTCCGTTTGCCCTCGGCCGTGTGAGGGGGCGTAATTTTTGCCCAATCTAAGTTTCTGCGTTTTATCCAAATTAGTGTTTACCAAAACGTATCGTGATGTGAGCAGACTCAGACCACAATCTGGGGCATTTCATTTTTCATCAGCGTTGACAGGAGTTAACTGATGGCGGCAGATCCTTACTGTATTCCCTGCGAACATTACGATTGCTGGATAGAGATTGAGGTTCGTGATGAACACAATCGTTCGTTTAAGGGGCTAAAAGCGACACTCACCGACGATACTGGCAAGTCCGAAACGGTCCCCCTCAACGACGGGCCTGTAGTCGTACCGGGTTTTGCGGTGGGCCCGATAGCCGTCAAGCTGGAGACGCAGCCCTGGCTCAAGGCAGCACAATCGCGTGAAGTATTGAAGGACGGGCAAAGTGCCGTCCCTGCCTATGTGGCAGAGAAGGCTGGGTATGATGAAACGCCACGTGAACATATTAAGGCGACCACCGGTGACCTGTGCCTGACTGCGCCAGAACAACCGTTGCCAGAGGCACATCAGGAAGGAAAAGCCGGAAAAGTTCGTTTCTTTACCAACCATTCCTACGTTATCGAAGTAAAAGGTTATCAGATCAACGTGCTGCGCATCGGCGTGTTCTTCGATGGCACAGGGAATAACACCTATAATGCCGAGTCTGGCCTTAAAAAGGTAGAACAATGGCTGGCTGAAACCTGCGCTGATCCGGCACAGAGGGAGAAAGAGCTGCGTGGCTGCCAGATGGGGCGGCTTCCGGTGAGTGACAGTGCGGCGAATGATAAAACCAATGTCTGGAAACTCTATGAGCAGTTTAACGTCGGTGGCGAAACGTTAAGTGCGCATGCTTATATCAGCGGCATTGGTACGCGCGATCCGGTTGCAGGAAACGAGGGCCTAGAGTACCGATCGGACAATATGCTGACAAAAGGGCTGGATCTCGATTTTGGCGGTGAAAATACCTCTATCGTTGGCAAGGTGAATCAGGCCTGTGAACTGTCTATCGTACAAGCGATTGATGATGATCTGAAGGAGGATTTTTCTAACATCGACTGTATCCACCGTATTGTCTTCGATGTGTTTGGCTTTAGCCGTGGGGCAGCGGCGGCACGCCATTTTGTCAATGTCATCGACCAGAAGACTGATCACCCACTGGTACAAGCGATCGCCAATATGCCCACAATTCGGCTGAAAGCTGGGTTTGACTGGGCCAAGCGGGACGATGTGCGTATCACCTTTGTCGGGATTTTTGATACGGTAGCCTCGTCGTACCATCCCAGCCTCAATATCCGCTTGCAGGATGACTGCGCCGAACGGGTGGTGCATTTAACCGCGCTGGATGAGGTACGCAAGCACTTCCCCTTAACACGCATCACGCCTACGGCCATTGGCACCAGCATCCCGCCCCATTTTACCGAGCTGGCCCTGCCGGGGGCACACTCAGATATCGGCGGCGGGTATTACAGCCGCTGGAGCCTGCCTAACCCAAACATTGATCCGGCGCTGACCGAGTGCCTTGAACTGGAGCGCTTTATGAGCGAGGAAGCGACGACTACGCCGGAGACGGAAAGTCGCGCTTACCGTCAGGCCCGCGCTTATGCCGAGGAAAAGATCGCGCAGGGCTGGGTGGATCGGCTTCATCCGCATTTACTGCGTGCCGCCACGCCACCCGTGGGAGCAATCAGTTTGATCCCCTATTCGTTTATCCGGCGGCGCGGTAAGGATGATGCCTGGCCGAAAAAAGCCGTGTATGTAGAGGTGGTGATGAGCCGTGTGGTAGAAGGGGAATACTCACGTATTCCACTACATATGATGGTGGAGGCCGGGCGGGCTGCTGGGGTACCGTTTAAGGTGTGGGATGCCAATGATCCTTTAATGACCGTGGAATCTCTGGCCACTAAATTACCGGCGGTTAATCTTAACGCGCTGGATGAACTCTGGTCGTTGGCAGCCACCGAGCAGGGCGTGATAAAGAACCTGAGTCAGCAGCTCTCCCCCGAGGTGTATCGGGCGCTGCGTCGCGACTATGTGCACCGCAGTGCCAGTAACCAGGGGATATCCAGCCTGGCGGGAACCCACAAACAGGAAACCACCGTCAGCAAAGAACGGCGGCATATCATCGGCAATTTGGAGGCATGATGTTCAGATATTTTATTATGGTCATGGGGCTATGCATTTCGCTGGCCGCCTGCTCAAGTCCAAATGTCAAAATACCGGTTAACTGGCGTTATGGTACGGGCAGCAATATTGATGAAACATGGACGACCAACGTTGAGTTCTATCGTACTGGGGCATTTATTGGCGGCTATCCCGGGGGCGGAGTAGGTCCTGGTGCCAGTGTAAAACGGATTACGGAAAAGCGTTATTACTGGGCCGGCGGTGGCGGTTTGCCTGTAGAGGGAATGGCGGTTCCCGATCACGCAGTGGTCGAAATGGTGTCCTTCTACGATCGTAAGCGGTACCGTATTACGGTGAGTTTACCCGCAGACCTAGCCCAGAAAATGCAGCAACGCTATCAGGTTGGCGAACGCCTTGATCAACGAAATCGGCTCTATTTTGGTCTGGCACCCGGCGGTTATTATGAGGTGGTATTGATGGGGCGTGGGCTTGGCGTCAGTCCAGATCTCTTGCTTGCCCGTGGTATTGCCGAAGAGGTCACCGATGATTGGAGAGATAAGGCCATACCCTTGGAAAAACAATATGAAAAGCGTTGGGCTGAGTTCGACAAGGAGTACGGCGAACTGTTTAAACAGTACCCTGTCTCATTAGGCATGGACTGGGCACCGATCATGGATGCCTACCGTGCCAACCAGCCCAAAACAGACCAACAGCCTGTGAAGTAATGAGGTCACCGTGAGCAAGGAACGGCGGCATATCATCGGCAATCAGGAGGCATGATGTTTAAACCATTTATTGTGTTGCTGGGGCTTTGTTTTTCATTGACAGCCTGTGCGATGGCCCCAACCACATCGGCTTTTTCATGGCGATATGGTACTGGCAGCAATATTGACAGTTTTTGTACAACTAAAGCCACTTTCTATCATAACGGGAAAGTCGTATCCAGTTATCCCGGTGGGGGATGTAACGCAGGCGCACCGTACAAAGATATCATTGATAGAAAATATTACTGGGCTGGGGGTAGCGGTTTACCTACCGAGGGTGTCCCCGTCCCTGATAAGGCTTCGATCGAGATGGTCTCTTTCTACGATCGCAAGCGGTATCGCATCAAAGTCGGCTTACCGGCAGATTTAGCCCAGCAAATGCAGCAACGCTATCAGGTTGGCGAACGCCTTGATCAACGAAATCGGCTCTATTTTGGTCTGGCACCCGGCGGTTATTATGAGGTGGTATTGATGGGGCGTGGGCTTGGCGTCAGTCCAGATCTCTTGCTTGCCCGTGGTATTGCCGAAGAGGTCACTGACAATTGGTATGATAAAAAATTCCCAATCGGCGTGAGCCAATACACGGTGACGCTCCAAAATTTCGACAAGGAGTATGGCGAGCTGTTTAAACAGCACCCTATCCCATTAGGCATGGACTGGGCACCGATCATGGATGCCTACCGCGCCAACCAGCCTAAAACGGACCAATAGCCGATTAAATAACACGATGTTACTGATAACAGGTTGGATGAGGGGCTGTTGCGTTGCCTTCTGGCTATCATGGCATCGCCAGCCCAGCGAATACCAACACAGGAAACAATCGTGAGTATTCACAGCACGAATTCCGCTTTCACTCCATCTCGATAATCTCGCGTTTTTGCTCGTCTTCGAGCTGACGCAAGACGCGATACACCTGCGCTACCGCCTGAAGCGTTTCGCGCGGAATATAATGGCCTTCTGGCGTGGTGCGATACAGCGTGCGGGTCAGCCAGATGAAACGAATCACCGGGATATCCGCTTTTTTCGCCTGTGCGATAAGCTCCTGCGCCGCTTTGTTTTCGCCTTTAAACAAGATGCGCGGCAGCGGGGTTTTGCCGGGGCGATAGTAGAGTCCCACCGCATAGTGCGTCGGGTTGACCAGCAGCATATCGGCCTCTTCCACTTTCGGTTTGGGACGCGGCGCGGCGGATTCATTCGCCAGTTCATGCGCCAGCGATTTGCGGTGGCCTTTCATATGCGGATCGCCTTCGGAATCTTTGTGCTCGTTGCGTAAATCTTCGTGGCTCATCCGCTGCTGCTTGAGAAAAAAATATTTTTGCATGCCGAAATCCAGTGCCGATAGCACCAGCAGCGCCGTCAGCGTGGTACGGGTAATGCGTGTCAGCAGCGCTTTCACGCCTTGCCAGAAGCCGTGCAGATCGCCATAGGCTAATTCAACCAACGCCTCTAACTCCGGCACCACCACTTTATAAAAAACCGTCCCGATCACTACCGCCTTCAGGATATTGGTCAACATTTCCACCAGCTTGCGCATCGAAAACATCTGCTTGAACTGGTTGATCGGGTTCAGTCGATTGAGATCGAGCTTCAGCGCTTCGGGCGCGAACAGCGGACCATACTGGAGCCACCCGCCCGCGATGCGTAACAGTACGGCAATTGCCGCAGACAGCAGGCAGAGCGTACCCGCCAGCACGGCCGCGTCATGAAACACTTCTTTCGCCACCTGTGCAAACGGTGTACCAAGCCGTTGCAGCGGTAGTTGCACCAGCGTTTGCAGTTTCCCCATCGTGCTGTCCGCCAGCGACAATACACACTCCAGCAGACCGATGCAGATCAGCAGCTTGGGCACATCCTGACTTTGTCCCACTTCCCCTTTGCGACGCGCGTCTTCCAGTTTTTTCTCTGTGGGTTCTTCCGTTTTCTCACTCATCGGTTCTGCCTTGTTAGCTATTCGATGCGGTAAAAAGCAGCGGGATCAGGTGCTTGAGATCCAGCAACCCCTGAAGTTTGTAGTCGCCTAAATATTGCAGCACCGGCAGATAGATGATGAAAAATGCCATCCCGACCAGACACTTAGCCGGAATCGACAGGACGAACACTTGAAGCTGTGGGCTATACAGGCTAAGTAACGCAATACTGAACTCCAACAGCAGCAGTAGCGCCACCAGCGGCCCCGCGTACACCACCAGGTGAGTAAAGGTGTCGGCCAGCAGGTTGAGATACACCTCAAACCCTTTTTCGCTTGGTGCCGGTAGCCAGGACAGGACCGGCCAGATTTGGTAGCTGTCCCAAATCAGCTGGGTTAGCCCCTTTAGGCCGATACCGATAATCAGCAGCAGAATCAGAGTCTGTTTCAGTAAATGGCCGAGCGGCGTGGCGTCCGAACCCAGCGCGGGGTTGAGCTGGCCGCCCATCAACGCACCGCGCTGGTTATCGAACAGCGCTCCGACAGATTCAAATAGCCAGAACGGCATCGCCAGAATGAGTGCAATCAGCAATCCCACCATGAGTTCTTTGAACAACAGCGCGGGAAGCATCGGCCAGGAGAGCGGCGTCAACAGAAGCTGCTGCTGCACGATGGGAGCGGGCAGCAGCGTCAGGGAAATCACCACCGCGTTGCGCATCATGCCTTTCAACACGTTGAGTGAAAAAACCGGCACCAGAATAAAGCAGGGATACAGCCGGGCGATGCCGAGCGTAATAGCGATGATAAAGTCGTAAACGTGCTGAATGGTGGCGATCATGCGGATTTATACCCCAGTCTGCGCAATCATGTTGAACGCGGTGATGGCTAATTGCATCAGCTCTACACCAATCCAGCGCCCGCAAAGCGCGAGCGTCAGCCCGACGGATATCAGTTTGACGGCAAAGGGCAGCGTCTGATCCTGCAATTGCATCACCGCCTGTAGCAGTGAAATCAATACGCCAACAATCACCGCCACCAGCAGCGGCGGTGCAGAGAGCAGTACGACCATCACCATGGCCTGACGGAAAAGCGTGATTATTTCCATCGCGACCTCACAGGTAGCTGTAGAACAGGCCGTCCAGCAGCCGCGTCCAGCCGTTGACCAGCACAAACAGCAGCAGCTTTAACGGCAGCGAGAGCGTCATCGGGGCGACCATCTGCATCCCCAGCGCCAACAGCACATTGGAGACAATGAGGTCGATGACGATGAACGGGATATAGATCAGGAAGCCGATTTTGAACCCAGCCTGTAGCTCCGACAGCACGAAAGCCGGAATCACTAGCAGCAAGTTTTGCGTATTCACCTTCTCGGATAGCGAGGCTGGCCACATTTGCAGGCTGTTCTCATGTAGATGGGTGAGGATATCCGGGTCAACATTGCGCGACATAAAGGTTTGCAGCGGCTCGAGCCCGTAGGTCACGCTGGCCTGAAGCGAGGTGATATCGGTCATATCCAGCGGCTTTTCCTGCACGCGTTTGCTGATGTCCTGAAATACGGGAGCCATGACAAATATCGTCGCCGCAAGTGCGATGCCGTACAGCGCCATATTCGGCGGCACCTGCTGTACCCCGATGGCATTGCGGGTAATCAGCAGCACAATCGCAATCTTCAAAAAGCAGGTACAGACAATCATCATCAGCGGAATCAGAGAGAGTGCGCCCAGAAAGAGCGCAAACATCAACGGGTCGAACGCGCCGGACGTCATGGTGCCAGCTCCTGTGTTGGCCGCTTATGCGTTGGTGCGGAAAAGCGCTGGGTAATCTGTAGCCCCAATCGGCCTTCCACATCGACCAGATCGCCGCTCGCCAGCGCAATATCTCCGTGATACAGCCAGGCTTGCCCCGGCACCACATCGCGCAGCGTCAGTACGCTACCGTTGGCAAGGTGTTGCAATTCCGCCAGCGTCATCGTCAGGCTGCCGCAGCGAAGTTGTAAGGTAATCGGTAGCGGTGGTAAATTTTCAGTGACGTTGTCACTCATGAGCGTAAATTCAAGCGCCGATGACTCTGAGTGGGGAGCGGTTAGCATTGTGTCGATAGCTGACGAGGGCATTGAGACAGTCTCCATGTCGGTAACGGTAAAGGTGTAGGGCGCCTGTTCTGCGAGTTGCAGCGTGCCGTGCAGACGTAGCGTGCCAGATGACAGCGTTCCCTCGCCGGACGGTGTAAACCACGGGCGGTTAGGGAGAACAATGTCGCCGGTCTGGAGCTGGTGCAGCGCGGTAAACGGCAACACGACGTCAGCCAGCGTGAGCGGGATAGCGATAGTCATTCCTGCGGGTAGCGCATGGCACTGGTGATGCCAGTCAACGCGGGAAAACAGTGTTAGCCAGACGGCGTCAGCAGCCTGCATCCAACTGCGCACGACCATCCCGTTCCAGTTCACGCTGAACCAAGCGCAGAGTGCGGCACCATTGCTGCATTGTTTGGTGCTGTGTTGTCGGGTGCCGTGCTGCTGTGCTGAATCACGTGCTTCCGAGGTCGCTCCCGTTGGATAAATTTCTCCCACCAGCGACCGCAGCACGGGGTTCAGCGACTGGTTGTAGAGCGTCCAGTACCACGCCTGTGCTGCGCCGTCGTTTTCGGTGAGGGGTAACAGTGGGCAGTCGGACAGCAGGCTGAGCACAGGAAACGGATCGGTCAGTGAGAAATTGCCGATATCGCTACGCCAGTCGCTTGCCTGTGCGGCAGAGGTTTCCTCTATCCGCTCACACTCATGCGCCAGTTGGAGGTGCAGGCGACCAGCACTCCCATCGCGAACAAAAGGCAGCGATAGTCCGGCGGCCAGCGTCGATCTGATGCGGGCGTACTGCGTGCGCATGGTCGGCAGCGTCAACGGCCTGACGTGCGGCGAGTTGAAGTAGGGGGAATTGAAGTCGGGTGAATTCTGGCTCATCGCTCATACTCTCTGGCGTCAAAACGCAGGTTGATCGGGCAATCCAGCGCCGTGGCGATTGAGCGACGGCAGGCTTCACGCCGATCTTTTAACTGGTGGTAACTTTCCCGGCTAAAGCGAAGCGAGATGTCCCAGCCGCGTGGCACCAGATTGGCTAAACGGGCATCGATGTCGCCCAACTGCGGCAGTTGCAGGCTGAAGGAAAACGGTGGCGCGCAAATGTTGTCCATCGCCTCAATCAGCTCGCATTGCAGTGACTGCCATTGTGACGGTGTCACGTTTTGTGGGTTTTCTGGTGCCTCGCTATGTAGCGGCAGCGGCGGACTGATGGAGTTGCCTGATGGCAATGCGATAGGCGTTTCCTGATAGAACGCGTCTTCAAAGCCGTCTGAAAACGTGAAGGCTTCCCAGAAATCTGTATGTTGCGGATCGTCTGCGCGCGAGGATTTGCCGTGTAGTGCGGTCTGTGCATTCTGTGTTGCCTTGGACTCGGATGACGCAATCTGTCGGTTATTCATACGTGCTCCTGAGGTAACGTAAGCAGATATTCCAGTTTCTCCACCGCCTTTTGGCATTGGCGGGTCGCGTTGCGGGCGTCATCAACCTGACGCTGCTGATCGTCGTGCTGCTGCTGTGTGGCCTGAACCTGCTGCGCTTCAGTCGCTATCTCGCCGAGTAAGCGCTGTTCGGCGGCAAGGTGTTTTTTCAGGTGTTCCAGCGTTTGGCGTTGTCCCTGGGTTTCTCGGGCAAACGCGTCACGCTGCGTGTGGCTGGCCTGCTGCAGCGCCTCGACCTGCTGTTGGTGATGGCGTTGCTGTTCCGCAATCCTGATAAGCTGCTGTTCCTCCTGCCGCTGCTGGCGCTCGCTGCGGCTTAAGCGCTGGCGGCGTATCGGCATTAGCAGGTTCAACACGCTTTGTAACTCGGCATCGCGTTCGGTGTTATGGGGCATAGCGGCTGACTCCGGCGAGCTGTTGTTGAATCACGCCATAAGGCATCGGTTCACGCATCGACTGGCGCAGAAACTGTGTGATCTCGGAATGGGCGTTGACTGCCGAATCGGTCAGCACGTCATGACCGGGCTGGTATTCGCCGAGGCGGATCAGCATCTCAACCTGCTTGTAAGCCGCCATCAGACGCCTTACGCCTCCCGCATTGCGGGTGTGATCGGTATCCACAACGTTACTCATGGTGCGGCTCAGGCTGGCGAGCACGTCGATAGCCGGATAATGCCCCTGTTCCGCCAGACGTCGGGCGAGCACGATGTGTCCGTCAATCAATGAACGAACTTCGTCTGCGACGGGATCGTTCATGGAATCCTGTTCGATCAGCACGGAATAGAGCGCGGTGATGGCACCGTCCTCCGTTTGTCCGGCACGTTCGACCAGACGCGGCAGCAGCGTATAGACCGACGGCGGTAGCCCGCCTCGCCCCTGCGGTTCCCCGAGCGCCAGACCGATTTCACGCTGGGCACGAGCAAAACGCGTCAGGGAATCAAGAATCAGCAGCACCTGACGGCCTTCGGCGCGGTAGGCTTCGGCGATGGCGGTGGCAGTGAAGGCTGCGCGGGCGCGCTCCATGCTGCTGCGGTCGGAAGTTGAACACACCAACACGGTGCGGCTGCGCAGCTCGTCGTCCAGTTCGTGGTCGAGAAACTCGCGTAGTTCGCGCCCACGTTCGCCAATCAGCCCGAAAACGATGGCGTCGCACGGCGTATTACGCGCCAGTTCAGCCAGTAGCGTGGTTTTACCGCATCCCGCACCGGCGAAAATGCCGACGCGCTGACCCTGACCGATGGTCAGCAGGCCATCGACGGCACGTAATCCGGTGGGAAGCGGTTGGATGATGCGCGGTCGGGAGGTCGGCGGCGGGGCATCGCCCAGCACCGGCTGCGTGCGGCCCGTAGCCTGACCTGGTTCGACAAAGGCGCTCTCGCCGCCGTCTTCCAATGCCCGACCAAATCCGTCCAACACGCTGCCCAGCAAGCGTTCCGACACCTGAATGCGGTGTGGTTGATACAGCGGCGTCACGGTCGCACCTTGTGCGATGCCGTCCAGCGCACCGAGTGCGGAGAGAAAGGTATTGTCCAGGCTGAATCCCACGATTTCGGCCATCATCTGGCTGTCATCCTGACGCGCCACCCAGCACAGATCGCCAATACGTGCCTGCGGCAGGCTGCACTCCAGCAAAATACCGCTGACGGCCATGACGCGGCCTTTTTTCTCCACCGGCGCGTAACCTGCCAGATGCTGGCGCTGCTCGGCGACCCACTGATCGAGCAGCGGAAAAGAAGAAGGTTGTGTCTGCATCACCAGTTCACCGTTATCTGTTGTCTGCCGCTGAATTCAATCTGGTGTTCATCAATTCTCACCAGACGCAGGTTGTCGATCTCATCGCCGATGAAAAAGCGCTGTCCATCCGCTGTGACGACATTGGCGCGTGACCCGCTGGTGACCTGAACGATCTGAAACGGCAATTGCTCCGTTTTCAGCTGTGTCCGGTTATCAACGGATAGCGCGGTTCTATAACGTTGGTGGAGTTGGGCGAGCATCCGTTCCAGCTTTTTTTGATCGTCTGGCGTTAATTGCCCGGTGAGCGTGAGGCGATCCTGATACGCCGCCACTTTCACGGCCGCGCTCAGCTCCCGTTCCTGCAACATAATGCGCAGCGTGCTTTCTAACTGTGGCAGCGTGCCAAGTGGCTTGCGGGTATCCTGCGGCGGCGGGGCGGCAGGCATCGCGACACTCTCCTGTAGCTGCCAACTGCCCACCATCACCAGCAGCAATGCGCCAAGCAACAAGTAGCTGGCTTTGGCCCACAGCGGCAGGCGTGGCGCGGGTGCAGTAGTAGGCATTGGCACTGTGGTATGAACCGGTGGGTCGTCAGCCGGGATATCCGTAGGGGGAACATCCTCTTCCGCAGCCAGAGGCGTTTCATTGTCATCAGGCCAGGGGGTATCGGCGGCTACGATGCAGAGCCAAATTTGCCCCAGCGCAAATGGCGTACCGGGCGGCAGCGCGTTGAGGTATTCGACAGAGTGGCCTTCCGCATTACACAAGGAGCCATCCTGTGCGCTGAGCGCCCAGCCGTCCGCGGTTTTCTCCAGTTGTCCGTGATAAGGCGCAATACCGGGATCGTAGAGCACGAGATCGGCATCATCGGCTGCACCGATGCGCCAGGCGTTTCCGCAAAGCGGCAGCGCCGCACCACGATGTAAACCAGTCAGCACGCGTAACTCAAACATGATGTCTTCCTATGCGCTAAAGGGATCGGGGGAATCGTAAAGATCAAGGCGTCCAATGACGTTGATCGACAGAGTGGATTCCAGTTCGGTGAAGGACAGTACGGGGACGTGGTGAAATTCGTCCTGTAGCAGCGTGCGTAGCGGGCTGCGTAAATCCTGCGCTACCAGCACCAGACTGCTTTGTGACGAGAGCGGTGGAAACGCCTGCCGCAATTGGCTGAGCAACGTTGAGGCGTAGTCCTGCGTCAGGGCGAAGAAAGTTTCGTTCTGCGTCTGGCGTAGCGCATCACGCAGCAGTTCTTCGCTTTCCGGCGTCAGTAGCCAGACGGCGAGGTTGTTTTCATCGCTGTACTGGTGGCAAATTTGTGATTTGAGTGCCAGACGCACGTAGTCGGTCAGTGCCAGCGTGTCCCGTTCGTGTTGGCCGACTTCAATCAGCGCTTCGGCGATAGGGCGCACCGACCGCAGCGGTACACGTTCGGAAGCCAGCCGTTGCAGTACGCTGGCAAAACGTGAAAGCGGCATGATGCGCTGTAGCTCCTGCGCCAACTCCGGCTGTTCACTCTCCAGCCAGGCCAGAATAGATTTGGTTTCCTGCAAGCCGATGAACTGTGAACCCGTGCGGTGAATGGCCTGTTCCATGCGAGCCAGAATCAGTTCATCTGATGTCCAACGCGGCACGTCGTCCGGCTGCTCAGCGACATGCGCTATCGGCAGCCATAGCCACTGGCTTTCATCCCGTAGCGTGTGGCCCGGCGTGGCGATCGTCGCGTCAGCCTGTTCGATGGCACCACTGGCAACCGCCAACTGGTCGGTGACAAACGTGGCTTTAACATAGGGAATTTCATAGACGCAAAACTGGAATTCATCTTCCGCCAGACGGTCGCTGAATTCGATATCAAAGGACGGCAGCGTAAAGCCAAAACGGTAGACCAGCCGGTTACGTAGACGACGGATATTTTGCACCAGCGCCGTCGCTGTCGGCTGCCCTTGCCAGACGGGATGAAATAGCAGCAGGTAGGCGCGTGTGGGGTTGAAACGCCGCAGATCCTGATAGCCGTTCTGTTCGGCAGGCATGTTATCCGCTTCCAACTGGCTGGCATCTAACTGCCCCTGTTGCTTGATGCGCCAGAGCTGAAACAGACCACTGCCGAGCGAGGACAAGCTGATGGCGACAAACACTAGCGTTGGCATCCCCGGCAGCAGCGCAAAGCCAAACATGCCGATAGACGAAATGATCCACGCCTTGGGCTGGCTGGTGAGCTGTTCAGCGATTTCTCGACCAATATTGGCATCCACTTTTTGCCCGTCGGCCGAGACGCGAGTAATGATCATCCCGGCGGTCAATGAAATCAGCAGTGCCGGAATCTGGGCGATCAGCCCATCTCCGATGGTTAATACCGAGTAGACGTGCATGGCATCGGACGCGGCCATATTGTGTTGCAACACGCCGATGGCAAAGCCGCCGATCATGTTGATGAACACGATAACCAGCGACGCAATCGCATCGCCTTTAACGAATTTCATCGCGCCGTCCATTGCCCCGAACAGCTGGCTTTCTTTCGCCAGATTTTCCCGCCGCTGCCGTGCCTGATGGGCTTCGATTAACCCTGCGCGGAGATCGCTGTCGATGGACATCTGTTTACCGGGCATCGCATCGAGCGTGAAGCGTGCCGCCACCTCGGCCACACGTTCAGAGCCTTTGGTGATGACCAGAAAATTCACTACCGTCAGAATCAGGAAAATAACCAGACCGACCGCCAGATTCCCGCCCACCACGTAGTTACCGAAAGCCTCAACGATATGGCCGCCGTCCTGCTGGAGCAGAATTTGGCGCGTGGTGGAAATGGAGATCGCCAGCCGGAACATGGTGGTCAGCAGCAGTACAGCCGGAAACGTCGAGAAAGCCAGCGGTTTAGGCAGGTACATCGCCAGCACAATCAGCAAGGAGGAGGCACAGATATTAAGCGCGATCAGTACATCGATCAGCCCGGTGGGCAGCGGGATGATCATCATGAAAACGATAGACATGACGATCACCGCGCCCACCACCTCCGAGCGCTGCATCGCGCTCAGCGCAATGCGATTTAGCCAGATAATCAACAGATTCATGGCTGCCCCTTATCCGGCGTGTGCGGGGGCTGTTTTGGCTGCGTCAGATCATCATGCTGAGTACTTTTGACCTGCTGTTTCTCGTATTGGGCGATATCGCCAATCATGCCGCGTATTAGTTGCAGCGCCGTTTGCCGATTTTTGCTGTCTCGCCACAGCGGATGTGGCAGGTCGCTGACGAGCGGCAGCAGGGCGCTGAAAAACATGGCTTGATGCTGCACCTGGGTACCGGCGACTTCCCGACCGAGATTATGCAGATCGCGGGCGTAGGCACCGTTGGCGCTCAGGCCAATCAAACGACGCGTCAATTCCACGGCACCCAGCGTAAATGCGGGCACTTTGTTCGCTAATCGAGTGAGCAGCGTCTGGCTGGATGACAGCGTGTGGCTCAGGTGACGGGAATCGTTGAGATTGCTCAGCATCTTACTGAGAACGGCTTTTGAAATAGACGGCGTCAGTGAGGCAATATCCGCCGCTAATGCGCGCTGCAACGTGCGCAGCCCAATGGAAAATGTCGCAGCATCAAAGCGTTCCAACAGGGAATCCAGCAGCGCACTGGCCGACTGCTGATGCACGATTTTCTGGTAGTACAGCTCGCGCATCGCCTGTTTTTGTTCCGGCTGCGTACTGAACAGTGCAATGGCCGTTGCCGTATTCAGGCCAGCCCGAACTTCCGGTCCTTTCTCTTGATGCAACTGCTGTAGCGCATTGTCTGCCGCTGTTGCCAGCTCAGGCTGCTGCGCGGATTGCTGTTGGATGTGGCGCAGCAGAATATCCCCGCGTGCCGGATCGTTGCCTGCGGCCTCCAGCACTGCGTCAAGAGATGGAGAACCTTGCCGCATCAACAGATCGCGCATGCGGCTTAGCTGCTGATCGAGGGTACTTTGCGACGGATTTTCCAACATTTTGAACAGTTCCGTCAGTTTCTCGATCCGTTCGACGTTGGCAGTGGCGCGCGCTTCTGGCTGCTGGGCGATTTGACGCCGATTCAGCGATTTACTCCTGCGTTCGGCCTGCTCGCCAAACGCCATGGCCACTTCCTCCATTGAGGTCGAAAGCGGAGAACCGGGTGAAGCGTGTAGCGAACTTGTTTGCTGTATCGCAACCTGTGGCACGGGATCGTCATCCACGACGACAGGGCGCGGCAGGGCGCTGCTAGTGGGGAGAACCGTCGGTATTTTGATCATGATGTCATCCTGAATGAATCGGCTACGTGTCGTGGTGTGAACGTGCAGTGATACGCATGTATTGCTGTGTGGACGCAGAAAAGGATGGGTTCCCCGATGTGAAGTCATCGGAGCAGGCTGAATTTGATGGCGGATTGGATTAAATGCCGTTTTACTGATTGCAATAACTTGCAATTTCACGCCGTTGGCGTTGGCAACAAGTGGCGCGATAAAAAGCAAAGTAAAAAATAACTGATTAAAAATCAGTTGGATAAAAATTATTCCGGGCTGGCACAAGGCTTGCTCTTCCGTTTTTGCCAATAGGGCACAACAACGGAGAGTCAGCAAATGGAAATGTCTACCCTGAAACACACCGAACAGACCCCTTCGCTTTACCCGGCGCTAGCTGTCGATTGGGAACAGGTGTTTCGTCAACACGGAAAGAAATTGCATAACTTTATCCGCAAACGCGTCAGCAACCATGATGACGTTGAGGATTTACAGCAAATGACCTACCTGGAAGTGCTCAAACATCAGGATAAATTTGCGGGGGCATCGCGGCCGGAGACGTGGGTGTTCGGCATTGCTCTTAATCTGGTGCGCAACTATTTCAAACAGGCACGACAGCGCGCTCAGGAAATGGGCGATGAGATGCTGGAACATATCGCGATAGAACTCGACCCCGGCGCCATTACCGAAAGCCAGCGAGCCCTGAAACGCGCGATGGATGCCATCGTCTCATTGCCGGAGGATACCCGTCAGATGCTAATGCAACTGCTGGACACCGATGCCAGCTATCAGGATCTCGCATTGCAGTTGGGGATCCCCATCGGTACGGTGCGGTCACGACTGTCTCGTGCCCGCGGTGTGATCCGTCAGGCCGTTGAATCCTGACGCTATCCCACGGGACGAAAGGACGTGTCTGCCGCCGCCGTTTTTCACTGCTTGATGTGGTGACCGCCTGATTCAATAGGGCGGTTGCCGCTCAGGACGCAGGCCGCACACCGTGGTATCAGGTCGCATTTAGCCGTTGCAGGGTTTCCTGTCCATCTTCTGGAATGTTGAGACGCCGTATTGCGCGACCTGCACGGCGGGTGGCTGCACCAATGTCTTAATTCAAATAAGGAGATGGCAATGATGTTTACCCAACCTTTTCGTTCCGATGAACAAACCAAGGCCCCCGAACTGGAGCTGGTGGATTTTGCGTTTAGCCGTATCAAGGACGCGATTTATATCGTCAATTCAGATCAGCGTTTTTGTTATGTCAATGAGGCTGCCAGTCAGACGCTGGGCTACAGCATCGCGGAATTCATGCATCTGAGCGTTGCCGATATCGATCCCTGCTGGGCCGCCGAGCACCGTTCGCCTGACTGGTTGCAGGAGTATGAATCTGGCGTGGGCACGACGTTTGAAACCCGGCACCTCACACGTTACGGCATGACGATTCCGGTCGAGGTCAATCTAACGCATTTCCAACATAAAGGACGCAGCTACAGCATGTGTGTAGTCAGAGATATCAGGGAACGTAAACACATCGAACAGTTGGCTTACGCGAGGGATCAGGAATTTCGCGCGCTGGTAGAAAATTCACCGGATTTGATTATTCGCTTCGATCCCGGCCTGAATTGCCTGTATGCCAATCCTGCCAGTTTGAAACATTTGGAATTTACCGTAGAGCAGCTTCGGGGGCGAATGATTACGGAGCTGATGCCCGGAGCGGGGTGCGCCATCCGCATGGAGCAGTTGGTGAAGCAGGTTCTTGATACCCGCAGCAGTGCGGAAGGCGAAGTGATGGAAGAGCTAGGGAAAGGCGATCAGCGTCATCAGAATATTCACCATATTCGCTGCGTGCCGGAGTTCGACCAGCGTGGCGCACTGGTTTCCA
Source organism: Pectobacterium peruviense (assembly GCF_002847345.1). Taxonomy (GTDB): domain Bacteria; phylum Pseudomonadota; class Gammaproteobacteria; order Enterobacterales; family Enterobacteriaceae; genus Pectobacterium; species Pectobacterium peruviense. Next base: position 506,650 of record NZ_LXFV01000001.1, on the reverse strand, counting down.
TTCTGACCGTGGGGCGAGACATTACCGCTATTCGCTATGCGGAGAAGAAGCTGGCCGATTCACATATGCAACTGCGCTTGCTGGCACGTCAGCGTGAGATTTCACGCGAGGAAGAGCGTAAGCATATCGCACAGGAAATTCACGACGAGCTAGGGCAGCACCTGACCACGATTCGCATGAGCCTGTCGCTGATGCGCATGTGCTTTGCGAAGGAAAATCCAGAGATGCAGGCGCATCTGCAAAAGCTGATGCAGCTGGCTGACCAAACGATTCAGGTGGTGCGCAACGTCTCGACGCGACTCAGGCCGAATGTATTAAACATGGGGCTAACGCCCGCGCTGGAATGGCTGTGTGACGAATTTAATCGACACTATAGCGCAACCTGCCTGCTGAGAACGCCGGGGGAAACGTTGGCACTGAACGATGAAAGCACTACCGCGGCATTTCGCGTCGCTCAGGAGTCGTTGACTAACGTGGCGCGCTATGCGGCTGCCACACAGGTGATCATTACGCTGGAAAACCAGCAGGACTGCGTCGTGCTGTGCATCAAGGATAACGGTAAAGGGTTTGATTCCCACGCGAAAAATAAAAACGCCTTTGGCCTGATGAGTATGAAGGAGCGAGGTCGCATGCTGGGGGGCGAAGTCATCATTGAAAGTGCGCCCGGCAAAGGTACGCAGGTGCAGTTAACGTTTCCTAAAAATGGCTATATCCGTTAATCACGGGACAAGAATAACAAAAGGAAGAAATGAGCGATGGGCAAACAAATACGTTTAATGATCGCCGACGATCACGTCATCATGCGTGAAGGACTCAAGCAGATCTTCGCGCTGGATGACTCGCTGAGCGTCGTCGCTGAAGCAGGAAATGGTGCACAGGTGCTGGCGCAGTTGCGCAGCGTGGCGCCCGATTTGCTGCTGCTGGATATGTCGATGCCCGGTATCAGCGGTGAAGCGCTGATTTCACGCGTGGTGGCGCAATATCCGCGTCTACCGATTCTGGTGCTCAGCATGTACAGCGAGGCGCAGATTGCACAGCATGCCCTGAAAAGCGGTGCCAGAGGCTACATCACCAAAGATAAAGACCCAGAAGCGCTGCTGGCGGCTATCCGGCGTGTGGCGCAGGGAGCACGCTATATCGATCACACTATTGCTGAGCAACTGGTATTTTCCAATTACACGGAGGGCGGCAGAGCCGAGCACGATATCCTGACGGCCAGAGAGCACCAAATCATGATTATGTTTGCGCAGGGTATGGGGATTAACACTATCGCCAATGAGCTGGCCATCAGCAACAAAACGGTCAGTACCCATAAAGCGCGACTGATGGAAAAAATGCAGTTCAGTACCAATGTAGAGATCGTGAAATACGTCTTTAGTAAAAAGCTCATTCCCTAGCAATGGGATCGCGAAGCGATAACAGATAAAAGGGATTCAACGGTCGGTGAATCCCTTTTGCTGAAGCTAACAATTTCCTGACAATATCTTTTCGTTTTCCTGCGAATTATCTGAAAGAGTAACGGGCTGTTTTTACTCATTTTGGCCGATTTTTTGTAGGCATTTCCCTACAAATCCCTCTGGAATTCCTACCTGATGTTCAGCGATGCCTGATGGTTTCATTATTCAATGACGGTAATGCTTGTCAATGTTCCACCAGTGATGAATCGGTGTGCGCTACGCGAAGAAATGCGGTGGTACGCCCCATGTTATGGAAAGCAGTGAGTTAGCCCGTTTGGGCTCAGGAGTAGTTAATGAATAATCATTACCGTCAGGACAGACAGCACTATTCATCATCAGGGAATTCATCATTAGGAAATTCATCATTAGGGCATTCATCATCAGAGAACTCGGCATTAGAAAATCCTCCATTAACAAACCGATCACTAGAATATTCCTCGTCACCGTCGAGCTATTCCACGCATACGGCTGAAGATATTCACTCATCGCTGTCGCCAATCATCAATGTTATTGCTCCTCTCAATGTCGATATCGTTCTTGAAGGCGAAACGGGGACAGGGAAAGATACGTTGGCAAACCGGATCCATCGAATTTCTCAATGCAGCGGCCCTTTGGTGGCGGTGAACTGTGCCGCCGTGCCGGAAAATCTGGCTGAAAGTGAGCTGTTTGGCGTGGTATCGGGCGCGTATACCGGGGCTAACCGCTCCCGCGCCGGTTATCTGGAAAGTGCGGATAAGGGGATCCTATTTCTGGATGAGATCGACAGTATGCCCATGACGCTACAAGCCAAGATGCTACGCGTGCTGGAAAGCCGTGGTGTTAAGCGGCTGGGGAGCACCCAGTTCACTCCCGTGGATATGCGCGTGATTGTGGCGACGCAAACGCCGCTGCTGCAACTGGTAGAGAAAGGATTGTTTCGACGCGATCTTTATTTCCGTCTGGATACGGTAAAAATTCAGTTGCCGACCCTGCGTTCCCGCAGCGATCTCATTCTGCCGCTGTTTCAGCGTTTTAGTCAGGAAGCGGCGGTACGCCTGCGAATGACATTGCCACCGATGACGGCGGAAATTTACGAGCAACTGCTGACCCACAGTTGGCCGGGCAATATCCGCGAACTGAAAGCTGCCGCGGATCGCTGGGCGCTGGGGCTACCACCGCTGGCTGAAATTCAGCCGCTGTTGCACCCGCGCCCTTTGCAACTAAAAGACCGATTAAAGCGGATTGAAAAATTTCTGATTCAGGATGCGCTGCGTCGCCACGACCACTGTATTGACGATGTGATTGTGGAATTGGGGATCCCCAAACGAACGCTCTATCATCGCCTGAAAGTGCTTAACGTGACGGTGCGAGAAATGTGCGCAGGGGGCGGGGAAACGTGTCAGGCATGATAAACGCATGACGACTGTGTAAACCGATCGTTTCAACACCCGGATACCGTGGACGATGATGGTAGGTCTACCTTTGACGGTAGACCTGCTTTCAGGTTACGCCGTTTCTATCGGTGGACACTGATAGTGACGAATATCCGGTAGATCGCCTAATGCGACCGCTTTACTGAAATACCATCCTTGTATCATCGCTGAAGGACACTGCTGCAGGATGTAAGCGGCCTGTTCGCGTGTTTCTACCCCTTCGATAATCACAGGGACGTCCAGTTTTTTGACCAAGGTGAAGAGCAGGTCCGCCATGGCAGCATTGACCGAGTCCGTGCCGATGGCACCGACGAAAACCTTGTCAATCTTGATCATATCGAACGATAAGTGGCTCAGATAATCCAGATTGGAATACCCCGTGCCGAAATCATCAAGTGCGACCTTATAGCCTGCGCGTCGCAATGCTTCAAGACCGTTGGCCAGCGTCTGATGGGATGTGCTCGATCGTTCGGTCAGTTCTAACATGACACGCGCTCTGTCTATCCCCAGTTCGTCACACATATTCTGGAGGAAGTGGTGATAGTCAGGTGAAACAATATCGGTTACCGACAGATTAATGCTGAGGAGGAAGGGGGTTTCCTGCGTGAGATACGGCTGCATATCATGCAATGCCTGACGCGTAATGATTCGAGTCAGATCCGTTAAATAGCCCATTTCTTCTGCGATATTGATGAAATATTCCGGCGATACGTTGTCGCCGTGCTCGTTTTTCCAACGCGCCAACGCTTCTACGCCAATAATGGCACGCTGTGGCAGGCTGATCAGCGGCTGATAATGTACCTGAAACCGTTGGTGTTTGATCGCGCGTTTTAGCTGTGATGGCAAAGCCTGATGCCGATCGTAGTAGAGCTGATAGGAGAAGGTAGAGCCAGCACCAATCAGCGACCCGAGAAACAGAAGGGAGAGGATGACATACCAAGGATGATGCAGAATACCCGCAGAATCCAACTGAGCCAGTACGCAGATATCCCGATTTGACACACAGGAAAACGTTTGGCGTTTTCCCATGGTCAGCCACGCGTTATTTTGTTGCCGTGTCTGCTTAAACGCAGGCAGGTCTATGTCGCCAAATTTTTGATAGACGTGGTCCAGATTACGCGTGAGTAGCATCGCGCTATGCTGGGCGGGCGGCTGAGTTAAACGGCGAAATGCGGCGGCGGCGGTGATGGTGACTACACCGTTGAGGCTTGCCATATCCGCGGTAATACGTGGATCAACCACATCTTTCATTGCGGTCCACAGTTGTACACCATCGGGCGTCGTCAGGTTTGGCGGCAGCAAATAAATCGGAGGGTTGAGTATTCCCCAGCCAGCAGAGCAGATGAGATAGTTATTTTTGATACGCCCGATATCGCGTAGATAAACGGAGTAAAAAGAGAGCAGGCGCAATTCTTTTAGATCGGCATTGGAGCAAGGCGCGTTATTCAGCGTCAGCACCCGGTTGATGGTTTCCCGACCTTCATTCGCGACGGCAGTTCCCTGATTGAGTACCTCCTCGCTATAGTTCAGCAGCTCTGTTTGCTCCAGCCTGGCGACAATGGCTTGCCCAAGCACTAGGGCCAGCAGTGCGCTGCTAAGTGAAATTGAAACCAGTCTGAACCACAATCCAGTATTCGTCGTTAAGGCGAGCATAGCGATCATCCGGCAGTATGACGGAAATAAAAGCGGCATAGATTCAGATATCGCATCCTTGCCAACGGTACAGCGTTTATCAGCCATTACAGAGACAGAAGAATGGCGTAAACGATCCTACAAATCAAAACCACGCGTGCGCTTTCGGCAGGCGCAATCATGGTCTTTGCTATTTTAAAGGAAAATGATCGCCAGCTAACGGTCGGAAAGATTGATAAAACTGGGCTAGTTCTTCCCCTCGAATACAATTTACTGAAAGAATTACCTCTCAGCGGGAACTCCGTCAGCCCGATCTCTACTTAATGAATGAACAAGATGACTGTATGTACAGCATGACAGTTCACTACCGTAAACATTCATCATATTTGGAGATATATCATGGCTTTAGGACTTTCTCAGGTTGCATCTCAGGCGGCTTCTCAAACTCTGGATACCGCGATGGCGGGTTCTCTGACTCGTGCAGCTGGCGCTCAGGCACAGAAAATTGCGCTGGATACGGAAAACTCCATTCTGGATGGTCAGATGGATTCTGCTTCCAAATCAATGAACTCCGGGCAGAAAGCGGCGAAAGCTATCCAGTTCTGATCGTGAGTCAACGAGCCGGGGCTATGCTCCGGCTTTATTTTATCCCGTCCGCGATGGAATCCACACCATGAAAATCAACCACGCTACGACGCTGGCTCAACCGGGGGATGCTCCGCTGGCGGGCAACGGCACGTCTTTTTCCTTTTCCGCCAACGATCAGGATGTTTCCTGGTTTAGTGCGGCGTTGTCGTCGGCACCGATGACGGCAGAAAGCGGTAATAGTCAGTGGCTGGGCGCGCTGGCGGAAAAATCTCAGGGACTGAATGGCGTCTTCAAATCTGCCGAACGCGACATCAGCCAGTCGATGCGCTCCAATAATCCCAAGGACGTGCTGGATGCGACCCGAACGCTGTCGTCGTTCTATCTGGAGAGCCTGCTGAGCGCCAAGCTGGTGGCGAAAAGTGTGCAAAGTCTGGAAAAACTCACCAACTTACAGTAGCGGCCTATGAAAATCGATAAGCGAGTGTTTCTCCTGCTGATCGGATTATTGGCTGGCTGCGGCGAGCCGATTGAGCTGAATCGCGGGCTGTCGGAGAACGATGCCAACGAGGCGATTTCAATGCTTGGTCGCTATCAGATCGGTGCCGAGAAACGGGTAGACAAAACCGGCGTTACGCTGGTGATTGATGCAAAAAATATGGAGCGCGCCGTCAACATTCTGAATGCGGCGGGCTTACCGAAGCAGTCGCGCACCAATCTGGGGGAAGTCTTTCAGAAAAGTGGCGTGATCTCGACGCCGTTGGAAGAGCGGGCTCGCTATATCTATGCCCTGTCGCAGGAGGTGGAAGCCACGCTGGCGCAGATCGATGGCGTGCTGGTAGCACGGGTGCATGTGGTGTTGCCCGAGCGTATCGCGCCTGGGGAGCCGGTTCAGCCCGCCTCAGCGGCGGTGTTTATTAAATATCGTGCCGAACTGGAACCGGATGGGATGGAGCAGCGTATCCGTCGGATGGTCGCTAGCAGTATTCCCGGTCTGTCTGGTAAGGATGATAAAGAGCTGGCGATCGTTTTTGTTCCGGCTGAACCGTATCAGGACACGATCCCCGTTGTTACGCTGGGGCCGTTCACGCTGACGCCAGATGAGATGAAGCGCTGGCAGTGGAGCGCCGGGCTGTTTGGCCTGATGCTGGCTGGGCTATTAGGCTGGCGCGTTGGCACGCCTTACCTGAGACAATGGCAGCAGAAAAAAGCGAGGGCGTCGTCGTCACCATGACAACACAAGCGCAAAGCAGAGGGCGCGAACCGGATGGCATCACACCACTTGCGTGGGTGACCTGGTGGGTAGAGGACTGTCTGTTACAAGCGGATCCCAGTTGGTGGACGGATGGCGTTATGTTGCCTGATTCACCACAGCGCCGCGACTGGTTGCATGTGAATGCTGTACAGCTTAATCGCTATTTTTCTCTGCCGCTGGTGCTGCCGCCGGATCCGTTGGCCTCGCTGATACAAATGGGAGCGCTAGATACGGCGCAGCGGGAAACGGTGTTACGCCTGATGGCACGGGTGTGTCAGCCTTTACGTGAACCGAATCACGCTGATGCAGAGGCCATATGGTGTGAGCGGTTGGCAAAGGCGCTGCGGCCGGGTTTATGGCTACCGACATCGGCCGCATTTTCTGTTCAATCAACGTCAGTGCCCTCGACATCGCGCTATCAAGACGCCTTGATGCTGTTGCGCGTTCGCTATGGTGAAACGTGCTGGCCGCGTCTGCGATTGCTCTTTCCCCGTGATTGGGGTGCTCACTGCCAGGCTCCGGCCATGTCATTACCTGCCGCCCGGCTGAATGCACTGTGCGATGCCTTAATCTGGAAGGCGTCAGCATCCGTATAACCGGCTAATTTTTATTCATTTTGCTAAGGACGAAGCATGCTGAAGACAAAGACGTTTGTGACATTACCCGGCGTAAGTCGGGATGAAACGGTGATTATTCCGGCGGAGCGGGTCGCAGCACATCGGCGTAGTCGGACACTCTGGGAAGAGGCTAATGCGCAGGCGGATACGATCGTGGCACAGGCGAACGAACGTGCCCAAACGCTCTGTGAGCAGGCGGTCGAAAACGCAGAAGCTGCGTTCTGGCAGCAGGCAAATACGCTCCTGCAAGGCGTTCGACAAGACAGGCTGCACCTTGAGCAAACCATCGTTACGCAAGCCGGACAACTGCTGCGCGATGCGTTGGCACACTTGCTGGATAAGACGCCTGCGCCGTCGCGTCACCATGCCTTACTGCGGCAACTGCTGAAGCAACAGCAAGGGGAGAGTAGGGGAACGCTGTACTGCCATCCCGGCCAGCTTGCCGATGTACAAAACTGGTTAGACGCGCATCCGCATTTGGCGTGGCGTCTCGCCAGCGATGAGGCTCTGGATAACGATGCCATGAAGCTGATTACGGCGCATGGCGTGATGTCGCTGAGCTGGCGGCAGGCGACACAGCAGCTCATTCCTCCCGATCATTCCGCCGCGATGTGAAATCACCTTCGAACGGTGGGAACTGCACGCTGGGGTTAACCACTCACTATCAGGTCAATGACTAAAACCTTAGGTTAGCGACCCAAACATCAGGTTGACGACCGAAACCTGTCTTGTGAAGAAAATACCCTATGAGGAGAGAGTGCTATGTCCCTTAACCCCATGCAACGTCGCCTTGACGCGCACCTGGTCGATTCTCAGCAACAACTTGATGATATTGCGCTGAATGTTGCCGAAGGAGGTGCCAGCCAAGCGGATAGCTACGCTTTTTTTGAAGCCAGTATGGATTATTCCAATGCCAGTTGGGCTGTCGGGCAACTGTTGAGCGTCAAACACGGTTTGGCAAAGGCCATCATCAATGACTTCAACTGAGTTAGCCATGATGTTGGAACGCTGGCTAAACGGTGGAACATCGATGTTGAAGCTGGAGATTGATGGCGGCGCGGTGGCGATGGTGCGGCAGTCATCGGGCGTGGCGTGCAGTGCGGCTATTCCGCTGCACACGGTGCCGGATGAGCCGATGCTGACACGCGCATTACAGTTGGCTGATGCCGCCCGAGCGCAGTTTCAGGAGGATACGGCGGTACTTTCGCTCTCACCGCAGGATGAGCAGTTCTGGCTATGGATGCGGCCCGATGCCGACGACGTCATGCAGTTATGCCGCAGCCTGGAAACCTTACTTAATCAACGGGACGCCTGGCTGGGCCTGCTCACATCGCGAGAAAAAGCGCCTATTTCCGCCCCACTTAATCTGAGCACGCTGGCTTTTTTGCAAGGAGAACGACATGCGTAAGGGATTGATGCGTAATGGATCGTATAGCATTTTGCTGGTGGCCTATCGCTGGTTTTGCTGGGCGGTCGTGCTGACTGGGATTATCCCTGTGAACGGGGTGATTTCGCTGGCGCACGCCGCCACGCCAGCCGACTGGAATAAAGGGGCGTATGCGTATTCTGCCGAGCAAACGCCGCTGTCGGCGATCTTGACGGATTTCGCTAACAGCCACGGCGTGGATTTGGTGATGGGCAATATTGCGGACAATGAGGTGACGGCGAAAATTCGGGCGGATAACCCCACGCTGTTTCTCGATAGGTTGGCGCTGGAGCATCGTTTCCAGTGGTTCGTGTATAACAATGCGCTGTATGTCAGCCCGCAGGACGAACAGGCATCGGTGCGTCTGGAGATCTCGCCGGATGCTGCGCCTGACATCAAACAGGCACTCAGCGGTATCGGGCTGCTCGATTCACGCTTCGGCTGGGGGGAGTTACCTGAAGAGGGCGTGGTGCTGGTTACTGGACCGCAGGCGTATATCGATCTGATCCGTAATTTTAGCCAGCAGCGGGAAAAGCAGGACGAACGGCGTAAGGTGATGATTTTCCCGCTGCGCTATGCCTCCGTATCTGACCGGACGCTGCAATACCGCGATCAAAAAGTTACGATTCCCGGCGTCGCGACCATTCTCAATGAGCTGATGGACGGTCAACGTGCGGCACCGGCGGGGGCATCCGGCCCGACGCCCGTGCAGCCAGATACGGGGATGGACGCCATGCGTGACAGTACGCGTTCGTTGATGACGCGGCTGGCAACCCGCAATAGTCCCGGGCGCAGCGGTGAGGCTTCTGGCCGCGCGACACTAAGCGGCAAGATTTCCGCTGATGTGCGCAATAACGCATTGTTGATTCGGGATGATGAGAAGCGTCGTGCGGAGTACCAACAGCTCGTCGAGCATATTGATGTACCGCAAAATCTGGTCAACATTGATGCCATTATTTTGGATGTGGATCGTACCGCGCTGTCGCGATTGGAAGCGAACTGGCAGGCGCAGCTTGGCAACGTGAGTGCGGGCAGCACCATGATGATGGGACGAAGCACGCTGTTCGTCAGTGATTTCAAGCGCTTCTTCGCCGATATTCAGGCGCTGGAGGGCGAAGGGACTGCCTCCATCGTCGCCAATCCTTCCGTACTAACGCTGGAGAATCAGCCCGCAATTGTCGATTTCAGCCGGACGGCGTTCATCACGGCGACGGGTGAGCGCGTTGCGGACATTCAATCGGTGACGGCAGGCACCAGTCTGCAAGTGACACCGCGGGTGATCGGGGAAGGCGCACAGCGCAGCATTCAACTGGTTATCGATATCGAAGACGGTCAGGTCGAGACAGGGCGAGAGGGGGAAGCCTCTGGCGTGAAGCGCGGCACTGTCAGTACGCAGGCGCTGATTGGGGAGAACCGTGCGCTGGTGTTGGGCGGTTTTCACGTCGAGGAGAGCGGTGATCGCGATCGCCGTATTCCGATCCTCGGCGATATTCCGCTGCTGGGAAAATTGTTTACCTCGACGCGTCATGAAGTCTCTCGCCGTGAGCGCCTTTTTATTCTTACGCCGCATCTCGTCGGCGATCAAACCGATCCTACGCGCTACGTGTCCTCCGTCAATCGCCAGCAGTTGAACGGTGCCATGAACCGCGTAGCGCAACGCAATGGTAAAACGGATCTCTATAGCCTGATTGAAGGCGCATTCCGCGATCTTGCCAGTCGCCAGCTTCCTGCTGGGTTTCAGGACGACAGCAAAGGTGCGCGATTGGGAGAGGTGTGCCGCTCACAGTCGGGTCTGATTTATGACAGCACGCGCTATCAGTGGTATGGCAACGGCCAGGTACGCCTGAGTGTCGGTGTGGTGCGTAACGGAGGCACACAGCCGCAGCGTTTTGATGAAGCGGCCTGTGCCAGTAGCCGCACGCTGGCGGTGGCCGTGTGGCCGAAAACGACGCTGGCACCGGGGGAATCCAGTGAGGTGTTCCTGGCTTTGCAGCCTGCACTAACGCCCCAGCCTGCTCGACGTAACGTGCTGATATCAAATTAATAATCTTATCCACTACCGGAGATGTTTATGAACTATAAAACGTGGTTAGTGGTGCTCATCGCATTTTTATTGAGTGCCTGCAATTCACCGCGGCAGGTGGCCAACTGTGCTTCGGTCACCTGTCGTCCGCAGCCGGAAACGCGACAGCTCATCATCTGGTGGCAGCCTGACCTGCGCAATGGCCCGGCGGATTACAGCAGGGTAAGCGTGGATGAGTGAGCCAGCGGAAGTATTCGACAATCAGCATGACTTTCTCTCTGCGCTGGAAACCACGCAGACGGCGTGTTGGCGAGTACAACCGGGTGTCAGGCTGTGGTTTACGGCAGTGTCATCGCGTCAGGTTGAACTCATCTTAACGTTAGCACCTGCCCGACATTATCCCGGTATGCTGCGGCAAATTTTACAACGCCGCTTTCTGGACGCTGACGCGCTACCTGCATGCAGCCTGAGCCTGGATGAGCAGTACACTCTGCGGTTACGCCGCTCGTTATCCACGTTGACTGACTCGGTCGTGGCGATCGACGAATTGTGGCGTTTAGCCGGTCTACCTCCGCGCTGAACCGTAAAAAAGTCATGTGTTTTCGTGTGTAAAACGGGAACCGCGCAGGCAAGAAAATCACTTAATGGGGGAGTGTCACAATCACGCGGGCTGACCGCAAACCTATTGGCGCTTTCATACTCCATTTATTCATTGAGGAAACATTATGCTTAATTCTCTTGGTGGCGGTACTTCTTTGCAAATTACGATCAAAGCGGGCGGTAACGGCGGTTTATTTCAATCTCAGTCTTCACAAAATGGCGCATCGCCATCGCAATCGGGGTTTGGTGGCCAGCGTAGCAATATTGCAGAACAGCTGTCCGATATCATGACCACCATGATGTTCATGGGGAGCATGATGGGCGGCGGCATGGGCGGTGGCCTCGGTGGTATGGGGGGCGGTTTGGGCGGTGCGCTCGGCGGTCTAGGAAGTAGCCTGGGCGGATTAGGCGGCGGATTGCTGGGACAAGGCCTTGGTGGCGGTCTGGCCGGTGGTCTCGGGAGCAGCCTTGGCAGCGGATTGGGTGGCGCACTCGGTGGTGGTTTAGGTGGGGCGCTGGGGGCTGGTATGAATGCCATGAATCCTACCGCGATGATGGGCAGCCTGCTGTTTAGTGCGCTGGAGGATCTGCTGGGCGGCGGTATGTCACAGCAACAGGGCGGCCTGTTTGGCAATAAACAGCCTGCATCACCGGAAATTTCGGCGTATACCCAAGGCGTTAACGATGCGTTGTCCGCGATTTTGGGCAACGGCCTGAGTCAGGCACAAGGGCAGAACTCACCGCTGCAACTGGGTAACAACGGTCTGCAAGGCTTGAGCGGCGCAGGGGCGTTCAATCAATTGGGTAGCACGCTGGGGATGAGCGTTGGGCAAAAAGCCGGTTTGCAGGAGCTGAATAACATCAGCACGCACAATGACAGTCCGACCCGTTACTTCGTGGATAAAGAAGATCGGGGGATGGCAAAAGAAATTGGTCAGTTTATGGATCAATATCCTGAAGTCTTCGGTAAGCCGGAATACCAGAAAGATAACTGGCAGACGGCGAAGCAGGATGACAAATCCTGGGCCAAGGCGCTGAGTAAGCCGGATGACGATGGCATGACCAAAGGCAGCATGGATAAATTTATGAAGGCTGTCGGGATGATCAAGAGCGCGGTAGCGGGTGATACCGGCAATACCAACCTGAATGCTCGTGGCAACGGCGGGGCTTCTCTGGGTATTGATGCGGCTATGATCGGTGACCGCATCGTCAATATGGGGCTGCAAAAACTCGCAAGCTAAAACGAAAAACGACTGGGAGCAGGGCGTAAGCTCTGCTTTCTTGTTATTAGTTTTAATGAAATTATTGCAATTCAAATCAATTAGTTTACTCAGGTTTTGTCCTTTCTTTATGCTATTAGCTCTATGAGCATCTTGTTATCCTTTACCTATATTTTCTTAAAAGGAATAGCGCTAAGGATGTCACATGGAACGTTTTTATTATTCTTCACTCCGCTTCAACCCCGTATCTTTTTTGTCTCCGATGGCGTGAACACACCGAATCTCTATTCCCCCTGATTTTCTGCGTTTTTCTCTGAAATCATATTTTTCCCGTGTGATGTTTTTATCAACCTAGGTCGTGGTGTGAGCAGACTCAGACCACAACTCAGGTTTTGCTGTTAATCAGGATAGCGACGTGCCGCGCCGAGGGAACCCAAGGCGTGCGGTCGCCGTGGTAACAGCACAAGAATAATAAGGAGAAGACCGATGGCAAACAGTACCGGATTGCAATTCACCGTAAAGGTCGGCGCGCTGGCGGTAGGCACGTTTGCGGTGGTGGATTTCAGGCTGGATGAGGGGCTGAACCGGCCTTTCAGCCTGTCGCTGAGTCTGGCGAGCGCGTTGCCGGATGTCGATTTTGGCGCGGTGCTGGACCAGCCGTGCGAACTGATGATTTGGTATGAGGGTGAGTTAAAACGCCGGGTCAGCGGGATTATTAGTGGATTCACGCAGGGTGACACCGGATTTCGCCGCACGCGCTATCAGGCAGAAGTCCGGCCTGCCCTGTGGCGACTGGGGCTTCGCACCAACGCCCGTATCTTTCAGGCACAGAAACCGGAAGCGATTATCAGCATATTGCTGGAAGAAGCGGGTATCACCGATTATGCCTTTTCGTTGCGTCATGACCATACGGTGCGGGAATACTGCGTGCAGTACCGGGAAAGCGATTTGGCGTTTCTTACCCGGTTGACCGCAGAGGAAGGCCTGTACTTCTTCCATGAGTTTGAGGAAGGCAAACACCGTGTGGTGTTTGCTGATGATGCCGGGGCGCTGACCAAAGGCCCCGAGCTGTTCTTCAATCTGGCGGTTCAGGGGCTGAGCGAAGGCGACTATGTCCGGCGGTTCCACTACGCGGAGCGGGTGAGTACGGCAGAAGTGGAATTGAAGGACTACAGCTTCAAAACCCCGGCTTACGGGCTGTCACACAAGAAGATGAGCAACGAGCTGGCGCATCAGCGCGAAAGCTATCAGCACTACGATTATCCGGGGCGCTATAAACAAGAACCGAGCGGCAAGGCGTTCAGCGGTTACCGGCTGGATGCGCTACGTTCCGGGGCGGTGACCGGCGCGGGTGAATCGAATGCGGCGATGTTAATGCCAGGCAGCAGTTTCATGTTGACCGAGCACCCCAATCCGGCGCTGAACAGCTGCTGGCAACTGGTGGCTATCACGCACGTCGGGCAGCAACCGCAGGCGCTGGAGGAGGAAAGTGGCGGCGAACCGACCACCTACAGTAACAGCTTCGACGTCATTAGCGCCAACACGACTTGGCGTGCGGAGTTGCCATACAAACCGATGGTCGATGGCCCGCAAATCGCCACCGTCGTCGGCCCGGCGGGAGAAGAGATTTACTGCGACCAGTACGGTCGGGTGAAGCTGCAATTCCCGTGGGATCGCTACGGTGCGAGCAACGACCAGAGCTCCTGCTGGGTGCGTGTTAGTCAGGGCTGGGCGGGCGGTCAGTACGGCATGATCGCTATCCCACGCATCAGCCATGAAGTGATTGTTAGCTTCCTCGAGGGTGACCCAGACCAGCCGATTATCACCGGGCGTACGTTCCACGCGACCAACCGTCCTCCTTACGACTTGCCTGCGCACAAGACGCGCACCGTGCTGCGTACGGAAACCCATCAGGGAGAAGGATTTAATGAGCTGCGCTTTGAAGATCAGGCAGGGCAGGAAGAGATTTATATTCACGGTCAGAAAGATCTCAATGCGCTGATTGAGAACGATGTTGTCTGGCATATTAAACATGATTCACATACGGATATTGATAATGAGCGAGTCACCCGCGTAAAAGCCAACGATCACCTGACGGTCGAGAGCGAGAAACGTGACCATGTTAAAGGGGATTACTCACTGAACGTCGATACCTCTATGCACCAGAAACTGGGACAGGCTTTGCTGGTCGAGGCAGGGCAAGAAGTGCATGTGAAGGCGGGCGCTAAGGTGGTTCTTGAAGCGGGGGCGGAGCTGACGCTGAAAGTCGGGGGAAGTTTCATCAAGATCGATCCCAGCGGCGTTAGCGTGGTGGGCCCGGCTATCAAAATTAACTCTGGGGGCAGTGCTGGGAGCGGTTCTGGTTGGGCAGGACAGAGTCCCATTCTGCCGGGTGGTGTTGCCGTTCCTCCTGCACCACCCGCGACATTGCCTGCCCCTGCCATTCATAAAAGCATGGAATCGATGTCACCGCTTGTCAAACCTTGCCCCCTCGCTAAGGGAGGCAACGCATGAGTCTGAATACGTGGCAAGCCCAGCATAGCGGCACTCTCTTTGCTATTGTCGACGGCGCGGTAGATCGCTCGGCAGTAGCTCGTTTCTATGAACTCAGCCAAGGTGAAGCTTTCCCCCTCTTTGCGGGGACCGAGTTTGAAGAACAAGCCGCACTTGGACCCTGGCTGCTGTCTAATCCTTCACCTGTATTCGTGGCGAATTCTCCAGCACTGAGTGGATTCTATCTGGTCAGTGAACAGTCTCTTGAAGTCGTTCGCAACCATTGGCAAAGCCTGATATTGGCTATCCGTGAAGGAGAGGCTGTCTGGTTTCGTTTCTCTGAACCTCGTATCTTTCTTCCGATGTTCTGCGCCATGAGCCTAGAAGAGCGGGATGCCGTGCTTGGCCCCTGTAATGGACTCTGGATCAACGACAATGGGTTTACGCGTAATCCTGATATTCCCTTCCATCCCCGGTTAAAAAGCCCCTGGTTTCACATCCGCTCACACCATATGGCGGCGTTGTATGACGAAAAGCGTCACGCCTATATTCTTCGTCGGCGTCTATGGCAGACCATGACGAGCATGATGGAACGTCATCCCGATCCGGCAGGGACTATTTTGTCCGTTCTCAGGCAAGCCAATGCGGAGAGGCTTCAAGACGATGTGCTCGATGGCGTGGTGGCTGGAGCCTTGACCTTGCAGACCGGACTTCCTTTGGAGAGTATTCGAGCGCCGCTGATGCTGACCGAGGCTGAATTCGCGCAGGTCAACCACTGGATGGTGCAGCATAACGCGTTAATAGGAGCTAACTAATGGCAGCCGATCCCCACTGTATACCCTGCGAACGTTACGATACCTGGATAGAGATTGAGGTTCGTGATGAACACAATCGTCCGTTCAAGGGGCTGAAAGCGACACTGACCGATGATACCGGTAAATCCGAAACGGTCACCCTCAAAGAAGGACCTGTAGTCGTACGTGGTTTTGCCGTAGGCCCGATAGCCGTCAAGCTGGAGACGCAGCCCTGGCTCAAAGCAGCGCAATCGCGTGAAATATTGAAGGACGGGCAAAGTGCCGTCCCTGCCTATGTGGCAGAGAAAGCTGGGTATGATGAAACGCCACGTGAACATATTAAGGCGACCACCGGAGACCTGTGCTTGACCGCACCGGAACAACCCTTGCCAGAGGCGCATCAGGAAGGGAAAGCGGGTAGCGTGCGTTTCTTTACCAAGCATTCTTACGTTATCGAAGTAAAAGGTTATCAGATCAACGTGCTGCGCATCGGCGTGTTCTTCGATGGTACGGGGAATAACACGTATAATGCCGAGTCTGGTCTTAAAAAAGTGGAGCAATGGCTGGCTGAAACTTGCTCCGATCCGGCGCAGCGGGAGAAAGAGCTGCGTGGCTGCCAGATGGGACGGCTTCCGGTGAGTGACAGTGCGGCGAACGATATTACTAATGTGGGGAAACTCTACGATCAATATATTTTTGGGGCTAAGACACTGAGCGCCCATAGCTATATCAGCGGCATTGGGACTCTCGATCCCGTTGCTGGGAAAGATGGCCTGGAATATCGATCGGACAATATGCTGACAAAAGGGTTGGATCTGGATTTTGGCGGTGAAAATACCTCTATCGTTGGCAAAGTTAATCAGGCCTGTGAGCAGGGAATTGTTGCCGCTGTCATGCGTGATTTAGAAAATACATTACCTAATATCGACTGCATTAACCGAATTGTTTTTGATGTGTTTGGTTTTAGCCGCGGGGCGGCGGCGGCACGACATTTTGTCAATGTCATCGACCAAAAAGCCGATCATCCGCTGGTGCAAGCGATCGCCAATACGCCCGCTATCCGCCTTAAGACTGGGTTTGACTGGGCCAATAGGGAGGATGTGCGTATCACGTTTGTCGGAATTTTTGATACGGTCGCCTCGTCCTACCACCCCAGTTTGAACATTCGTTTACATGCGGATAGCGTCGAGCGTCTGGTGCATTTAACGGCACTGGATGAGGTGCGAAAACACTTCCCCTTAACGCGCGTCACGCCTACGGCAATAGGCACCAGCATTCCGCCACACTTCACCGAACTGGCGCTTCCGGGCGCGCATTCGGATCTTGGCGGCGGGTATTACAGCCGCTGGAGCCTGCCTAATCCGAACAGCGATCCGGCGCTAACCGAGTGCCTTGAACTAGAACGCTTTATGAGTGAAGAAGCGACCTCCACGCCGGATGATGAAAGCCAGGCTTATCGGCAGGCACACGTCTATGCCGAGGAGAAGATTGCTTTAGGCTGGGTTGAACGTCTTCACCCACATTTGCTGCGCGCCGCTATTCCTCCTGTAGGGGCGATCAGTTTGACCCCCTATTCGTTTATCCGACGACGTGGCAAAGATGATTCGTGGACGAAAAAGGCCGTGTATGTGGAGGTGGTAATGAGTCGCGTGGTGGAGGGGGAATATTCGCGCATTCCGCTGCATATGATGGTAGAAGCGGGGTTAGCCGCCGGGGTGCCGTTTAAAGTGTGGGATCCAACAATAAATGGGCATAGGCTTGAGTCTGGAGCCGTCAAATTACCAGTGGTCAATCTGACTAAACTAGATGAGATGTGGGCATTTGCGGCCACAGAGCAGGGTGTGGTGAAAAATCTGAGTCAGCAACTTTCTGCGGAGGTTTATCGGGCGCTGCGCTGCGATTATGTCCATCGTAGCGCCAGCAACCAGGGCATTGCTAGTCCGGCTAATACCAGCAAATTTGAAACCACCGTGGGTAAAGAGCGGCGGCACATAATAGGGAATGAGGAAGCATAATGTTCAGGTATTTGATTATGGTCGTGGGCCTCAGCATCTCGCTGGTCGCCTGCTCAAGCCCGAATTTAAGAACTCCGGTTAGCTGGAGTTATGGTTCAGGTAGCAATATTGACAGTTTTTGTACGACGAAAGCCACTTTCTATCATAACGGTAAAATCGTATTCAGTTATCCCGGTGGTGGATGTAACGCCGGCGCACCGTACAAAGATATCATTGACAAAAAATATTACTGGGCGGGGGGCGGGGGGTTACCTACCGATGGTGTTCCCGTTCCTGACAGGGCTTCGATAGAGATAGTGTCCTTCTACGATCGCAAGCGGTATCGCATCAAGGTCAATTTACCAGCAGATTTAGCCCAGCAAATGCAGCAGCGCTATCAGGTTGAGGAGCACACTGACCAACGTAGCTGGCTCTATTTTGGCCTAGCACCCGGTGGTTATTATGAAGTGCTATTGAAAGGCAATAAGTTGCTTGTCAAACCAGACCTGTTGCTTGCCCGTGGCATCGCCGAAGAGGTGACGGACAATTGGTATGATAAAAAATTCCCGATCGGTGTGAGCCAATACACTGTGACGCTCCAAGACTTTGACAAAGAATACGGCGCACTGTTTAAGCAACATCCTATCCCATTGGGCATGGACTGGGCGCCGATCATGGATGCCTACCGCGCCAACCAGCCTAAAACGGACCAGCAGCCGGTGAAGTAATTGTGTCACTGTGAGTAAAGAGCGGCGGCACATAATAGGGAATGAGGAGGCATGATGTTTAAACAATTTATTGTGTTGCTGGGGCTTTGTTTTTCATTGACTGCCTGTGCTACAGCACCCACAAAATCGGCTTCTTCATGGCGATATGGTTCAGGTAGCAATATTGACAGTTTTTGCACGACGAAAGCCACTTTCTATTATAACGGGAAAATCGTATCCAGTTATCCCGGTGGTGGATGTAACGCAGGCGCACCATACAAAGATATCATTGATAGAAAATATTACTGGGCTGGGGGAGGGGGGGTGCCTACCGATGGCGTCCCCGTGCCTGACAAAGCTTCGATAGAGATGGTGTCTTTCTACGATCGCAAGCGGTATCGCATCAAGGTCGATTTACCGGCAGATTTATCTCGGCAAATGCAGCAACGCTATCAGATTGGCAAGCGTATTGACCAACGAGATCGGATCTATTTTGGGCTGGCTCCCGGCGGCTATTATGAGGTGGTATTGATGGGGCGTGGGCTTGGGGCCAGCCCAGATCTGTTGCTTGCTCGTGGTATCGCTGAGGAAGTTACAGATGATTGGTATGATAAAAAAGTCTCAGTGGCTGAACAATACGGCATTGATGATTTTGACAAAGAATACGGAGAACTGTTTAAGCAACATCCGATCCCACAGGGAATGGACTGGGCACCGATCATGGATGCCTACCGTGCTAAGCAGCCTAAAACGGACCAGCAGCCTATTAAATAAACTGACTTATCTCGGTGTTTTAATAAACGCATTAATAAAGGACTAAATATGGGTAACGCAGTTAAATTAGGCGATAGCGATACGGGGCACGGTAACTATCCGCCGACGCCCGTCGCGGCGGGCTCATCAACGGTTAAGGTTGATGGTATGCCGTTGGCTCGACAAGGCGATCCTCTGGTTCCTCACGGTCATGACCGGAGTATTAGCGGTGGTTCATCCAGCGTGCTCATTGATGGAAAGCCTGCTGCTCGCACTGGTGATGCGGTTAGCTGTGGCGGCGTGGTGATTGGCGGGGGAACGGTAAGCATTGGGTGAGGGCCTGCTATCTGTCGACGCAAATCCTAATAAAGCCAGCACAGGTTTCCCAGGCTGGCTTTTTCCCCAGTATTGTATGGCACAAGTATTACATTTGGCGCACTGCAATACAGCGATCGGCGATCAGACGAGCGACCCAGAACGAGGTCTGCGCCACGTCGCTATGTAGTCCATTTTCCTTATGGATATCAGCCTTATGCAGGAAGTCCTGTTCCAGAGAATCCACAAAGTTATCGAACTCGAACTCACCCCGTCGCCGTGTTCCTGACTGACTCAGTACCGTGTTCAACTGTGCTCTCACCAGATGAATAGCCTGGGTGAATGATTCACGCTGAGCGGGCGTAATGTATCCGCCTTGCCTGGCGAGATCCGCCCAGCGAGTCGGCGTGGGCGATGTCATCGTGTTTGGCATCTTAATTTACCTGTAAGTTGGCAGAGTCGGGCACTTTGTAGTGATTGTTGACGTTCGTCAGGTTGATATTGTTGCCTTTGACGTTCAACCCTTCACTGTCGCTTTTCACGAACGAGAACTTGCCGTTTTCTGCATCAATGTTACTCAGGTTCAAATTCCAGTCGCCCTGTTGTCCGCCGTTCGTGCGCACGAACGTACCGAAATCTTTCGCTTTGAAGTTATCGATAGTCAGGTTGGCATCCGCGTTCAATTGGAAAATTTTATCGGAAGCGCCCTGAGCACTGCTGTTGGTGATTTCAACGTTGGCAGGTTTGCCGTTGTTTGATTTCACTGTCAGCGCATCTTCACCGACGTTGGTCCAGTGCACGTTATCAATTTTGGCATCACCGCGAACGTGTACACCGTCCGCTGCATTATCCCCAAACACCACGTTTTTCAGCGTTGCGCCTTGAGCCAGTTCAAATATCGGCTTTTGGCCTTCAGCCTGGCCGCCGTCACCTAATTTGCTACCAGCAGTAAAGGTTTTGCCGCCGCCGTCAAAAACCTCACCGGGACCGACTTTGATGGTGTCATTTACCACCGTGACATCACCGCTGGCGGTTGGGAAGGATACTGGGCCAGCACCTGCTGTTGACGCCGTGGGTGAGGCGGCCGAACCGCCATCAACGCCGGTTGGCGCAGCCGTTAGTGGGGCGGGCGCTGCTCCGCCGCTACCGCCGACCGATGAAGATGGTGCTGAAGGTGCAGCCGGTGAGCCACCGCCAGACGGTGCGGCAGGTGAACCACCGCCTCCACCACCAGATGACGCTTGCGGCGCGCCCGTTGACGGCGATCCGCCACCTTGTGATCGGCCGCTACCTTGCGGCTGACCAAATTCACCTTTCTGTGAATCCATCAAGTTACCAATCAATTCCAGCAGTGCTTTTAACAGATCGTTGCCACTCAGTTGGCCACCGCCGTCCTCTGTTGGGCTGATGGCATTATCTAATGCGCTGCCTGCCGAATCTTGCAGTAGAGAACGGCTCAGATCTTCTGGATTTTGTGCGGCACCGGTGCCTCCGGCGCCGCCAGTACCGGATGAGCCCGTTAACGGTGAGGTACCGCTGTTGCCACCTGCTGCGCCCGACGAACCGGAAGAGAGCGGGTTCCCTGCTTCCTGCCCGTTTTTACCGGGGATCAGCGCTTCCAACAGTTTCATCAGCATATCGGCAGGGCTGCCGTTTTGCCCTAACGCTGAACTCCCCGCATTGCCTGAGCCAGTCTGACCCTGCGAACTGCCGTCTGTTGATGAGGGCGTATTGCTTTGCGAATTGGGTAGAAGGGCACTCAACAATGTGCTCAGCGCTTCCATCAGTTGGCTATCTTGCTGCCCGGAACGTGGTGACGCCCCGCCGTTGCTGCCTGAAAGTGGGGAATTCAGTCCTGTCGATGACAGACCTGCGCCGGGTTGTATGCTGAGCGTAATTGTCATATCAGCCATAACATCTCCTTGAAAGTGAATCGTGATGGGTTATTAACAGGCTTACGTCTGTTGCGTATTAAGTGAGGGGCGGTGTGATGTGGTTCCCCGAGCGAGGAAGAGAAAGATGATGGGAACCGGAAGGAGAAAACGACCACTTAACTGGCACGTTCACTTCATCACTCTTGGAACTTGTTATGCAGAAAATCCAGCATGTTCAGCCCAGTCTGTCCATTTCGGAAATTGCACCTGCTGCGCTAGCTAAAACATCGTTATCGCAGGGCAGTAGCACCAGTGCGAGCCAGAAGGGGGCGCAATCCCTGATTCAGCAAGGTTTGCATGATAAAAACAAACCGCCTGAATTGGAGCAGGGAAGCAGCAGTCAGGTGAAGAGTCAGGGTTCGCGCTCGACGACTTTGCGCGAGCTATTTGCATCGGAAGGCATGAGTCAGAGTTTACCGCGCGCGCAGCGTGATTCGCTGGCGTCAGGTGGGCCTATCCAGAGCTTGCCGCGTTTTGCTTCCACCGCAGATGCCGATATCAAAATAAACGGCAGCGGCAACCAGACGCCTGCGGCTAAAGCCGATATCGCGCTGGACAGCCACGGTAAGCTTCAGTTCGGCAAGGGCTTACCGGAAGCGCTGACTACGCTGTTGCAGCAGACCATAGGGAAAAACAGCCAACCGTTCGTTGCCCATCATGAAAATCAAGATGGGCGAGTGGGCGAACAACAGCATGCGTTAGCCGACAAATCAGGACGGCTATTCGTTATCCAAAGTGATGAAAATCAGCATGTTGCACTCCACAGCAGCGGTCGCGGCGCGATGCCGTCGGGTAAGTTGGGTGTGGATAACGTACAGCTGGAATCCACGTCACAGCATATCTCCCTGCAAACAAAATCAGGTGAATCCACGAGCGTACCGCTATCTGGACGGATGAACCACGAGCTATTGACGGGCGTCCACCGGCAGCCCGACTCTGCTTCAGGCGCGGGCGAGCAATTGCGTCTGCATGACGGCAAGCTGTTTTCATTGAATACTGAATTTGGCGTTTGGCAGAAAAACAGCGACGTCCCCCATAGCCAATTATCGCGGCAAGGAGATGGTCAGCTGTACGCGGTTAAAGATGATCACACGTTGAGTAACTTGTCATCGGGGACGGCGTCATCAGCCTTCAGCGATAAAATCACGGCGTTCTCCGCTAACCAAAACGGACAATCGGTCGTGCTGACCGAGCAGGATCATCTGACACAATTGCATCTGATGAGCGCGCTGGATGCCGCACCGCAGCCGGTGGATCTCAAATTGGAAAATGGTGAACCGGTGTATGCAAAAGCGGTGGGATTAACCGCTGAACATCTGCTGGTTGCCGATAATGATGGCAAGCTTTATCACGCACCGCGGCCTGAGGCGGGCGAACAACACGCCAATTTAACGCCAGTCAGCACGTCTGAACTGAATGCGGCGTTGGGGACGGACCACCGTATTACCGGATTTGCCCACGATGAACACGGGCAGACGCAGGCACTCGCCACCGATCGTCAGGGACAAAAACATGTCGCGCCTCTGGGGCAGAATGGGGTGTCGCCAACGCCGGGGTGGAACCTGAGCGACAGTCTGGTGGTGGATAATAAGCTGGGTCTGACGACGGAGGCACCCGCAGCGAAAGACACCTTAGATCTGGGACGACTGGGGCAAATAGGGCTACAAGATGGCAAAGTCCATTTCTACAACGGCAATACTAAAAATTGGGAAGCATCCAGCGTTGAAGCCAGCCAATTAAAGCGCGGACTGGACAATCAGGCTTACACGCTGAAAGACGGCGAAATCACGCCACTGTCCATCAATCAGAAATCAGAGTCGTTTACGCACGGTGACAACACTGTTTTTGCGCTGTCGCAGGTGCGTATGACGCCGTCTGCGGGCACGGCGCTTCCGGGGATCGATAAGGATGATGGTGTATCGGCGATGGCGGTGGTCAACCGCAATAAATTTATTGCCGTCGATAAACAGGGCGATCTGCATTTTCACCAGATCAAGCCAGGAACGGATAAGCCCACCGCGCCGCCGCTGGCACTGCCTAAGAATGGGTTGTCCGGCGAGATACAGGACATCACGCTGGATCATCAGCAGACGTTGTTCGCTCTGAATAAAGAAGGGCAGCTCTTTCAGCTACCGAAAGACGACTGGCAGAATGCCGCGAACCATGACAAGGCACAATGGCAGCCGGTGAAGACGCCAGCAGAGGGCAAAGCGAATTCGCTGGGTACGGATGCGCAGCATCATTTGCAGGTTGCGCATGACGATCATGAACTTCACACCCAACAAGGGAGCGCGTGGAAAACGACAGTGCCAAAAGGAGAAGCGCTATTACCCTCGGAAGCGCGTGCCGCAGAAACGGTGTTTGGCCGACTGGATGTGGCGACAAAAGGGACGAAGATACCGCTGACCGGTGTATCGCTTAAAGCCGATGTTCAGGTTCTAGGGAAAACGGGTGAAGAGTCACAGCAGGTTAAAAGCAAGCTGTCAGATTTGCTCAGAGCCCATGTTGTCTCGTTCTCCATGGAAGTACCACGACCGCTGAAAACCTTTGCCGACCATGTTCAGCATCAAATTAGCGGCCGAGAAGGACTGAAACCCGTTTACGACATGCAGACCGAATTACTGAAAAAATTGGACGCCACGACGAGCCAGCCGCAGGGAACGGCGATGGATCTGGCGAGTAAGCTCGACAAGCTGGATCTGGGAGAGCAAGGGAAACCGTTAGTAAACCTGTTAAAACAGTTCCAGACCGAACTGGAAAACAGCTCGGCCAAAGCAGCCTTGCTTATCGGCAGGCAGCAGGGCGTGGTAAGCGATAACGGTGTGATGAACCCGGAAGGCAAGCCAGCCAGCGTGCACGGCAGAGAAAAAGATCTGGCTCCGGTGCTGCTGGCAGCGATGGAGAGCCACCCGTCATCGAAAACGAGTACCGCCGGTACGCTGATAAAAGCCTTTGTAGACAGTAAAACGCCGATAGCTCAAAAGCCAAATAGCGAGGCGCTTGGGCAACAGCGTGACACCAGCGATGCCCTGTCGTTGGCAAAAACGCGGCTGGTGCTGGATACCCTGGTGTTGGGCGATTTGCACAAACTGGCCGACCGCGCTGGGGCGTTATCAGGCACCTCGCCGAATGAGGCGGCGTTGGCATCGATGATGAAGGAGCTTAATGCGCTACGGCAGGGGGATTATGGTGACAATCCGGTGAAGAAAATGACTGACATGGGGTTCACCAATCACAAATCGCTGGAGGCGGATTACGATTCGGTTAAAACCTTTATGAAGGCGTTCAGGAAAGAAGAGAATGCCGTCAGCGTGACCTCGAAAACCGTGATGCAGGCGGTCAGCCAGACAGACATGATCGATAAAATGAAGGCGACCGTTTTGTCGTTGGACAGCAACGAAAGCATCGCGTTTAACCGGACTTATGGCGGCGGCGCATCTATGTCGTTTGTCGTCAGCGGCACGCCTCTGCCTTTCCCTCCGGTGCCGGGCGGCGGTGTCAGCGGCGAAAGAAATTACAACCTGAGTTTTTCCCGTGGCGAAAACGGCATTAATGTCGCCTTCGAGCGTTCGGGCGGGATTACCGGGAAAGTGAGCTACTCCGGTGGATATGACGTCAGCGAGTACCTGACCGGAAAAACCTCGGCGCAGATGACGCAAAACATTAACAGCAAACACAGCTTTGCACCGGATGTCCGCGCGTCATTCGGCGTCTCCGCCAGCCTGCAAATGGCGCAGCAAAACGCCCTGAACTTTACCCTCAGTGAAGAAGAACTGCCCGGTTTTATTGACGGTCTGTCGAGCGGCACGATCAATCCGCTTGCTCTGCTGGATAAAGGCGAGCAGCACAGCGTGAAGGCGGGTAAAACGGCCAGCTTCAATCTGGATAGCAATGCGGCACTGGAACTGCGTGGTGGGATAAACCTGACAGAAAAAGGCGCGGCACCCACCAGCGCCACATTACGCGGATCTGTCGGCCTGACGGCGAACGCCAACGTGCTGTCGGGCACCAGCTCGTCCAGCGTCGCGCAAGGAGAGAAATCTACCACCTACACCGAATCCGACAACCGCCTGCGGTTCATGAATCAAGCGGCGATGGGTGCCAATGCCACGATCAGTGCTGGAGCCGCCAGAAACACGCCGGAGGGCACCGTCCCGTTCTTCACCTCAGCCAGCATTGGGGTGAATGTGGCGGCAGATTCGCGCACTAACCAATCGATTAGTCTGGGTATGAAGAAAGCCGAGCCGTTGGAGAAAAAGGATATTGACGCGCTGACCAAGACGCTGAACTCCGCATTCAACGATCCTGCCAGCCAGTTGTTGATCGACGGTGTGAAAAAAATCGCGGAACCGGACGATCAGTTGGCCATTTTGAATGAGCACTTCGCCGATAAAACGGCCAAAACTGACGATCAGCATCAGGGGCTACTGAGTTTGCAAAAATTGAACGTGCGACAGGATGTCGCGCAGCGTGATGGGGCAACGCTGGATAGCGTTAAGCACACGACGTCCTACACCAATCTCAGCAAATTGACGGAAAACGGGCTGTTTCAGGTTATCGGCAACCATTTATTTTCTTCGCTTCCGCCAAGTAATGCCGACCGTATCAATCAACTGATCGCGAACAACCCGGCGCTAAAGGATATCGTAAGCCGCTTGCAGGATAGCGACAGAGCCTCGGTAACGGTTGGGCTGGAACTGAAAGACGATGTGCGGGAGAAGATAGAAAAGGGCATCCAGAACAAGACGCACGGTAAGGATGATGTCATTGCGCTGTTTAAGGATAGCAATAATTTACGTCTCGCCAGTATCGATGTTTCGCAGACGGTGAAGAAGAGCGAAGGGTTCAATACCCCGGCAGTCATCATCAACGCCTCAAGCAGTGCGGGTGTCAGCATGAATAAACTGCTGGGTAGCGTCAGCTTCAGCTACGGACAGGATCAAACCGTACCGCAAAGCTACAAACTGAGCGGCGAGATTGCAAAAGCCAATCCTGCCACGGCCAATGCTTTGCAGCAGTTACAGCAAGAAGGGCTGCAACTGAAAAGCTAATTGTGATTAAGGAGAACAACATGACACCAACACAACAGCATATTGCCCGCTTATTACGCCATTATGGTGCACTCAGCCGGGCTCAACTGGGCTTGCAGGACGGCATCTGCGCACTGCGCGAACCAGATGGGCAGGAGGCGGTGGTTTTGGAAGTACCCGCCAGCAGCAGCGTACTGCTATTGCACAGTGATGTGATGCGATTTCAGGGGGAGGTCAGTACGGCGGTGTATCAGCTCATGCTGATGCTTAACTTTGAAATGGCGGCGATGAAAGGTTGCTGGCTGGCCTTGGATGAGAATTCGACGCTGCGTTTGTGCACTCAGCACACCGCAACGTCGCTGGACGAACCGGGCTTTACCGCGCTGCTGCCCGCGTTTATCAGCCAGGCAAAAGAGATCCGATTGCTGATTCGCGGCTTATTACCGCGACTCATGGCAGCTTAACGCCGCACGCTATTGATCTATGGCAATAAAGTCCAGCATTGTTTCGCTGCCGTCCAGAATGTCAGATTGGATGGCCTGTCGGGCGGCGCTGGCATCGTGTTGTTGTAGAGCTGCAAGAACGTCTTCGTGATGTTCGATCGCCATCTGCACGGAAAAATGCGCATAGGCCTGCGCAATCAGCGGGCCCGTGCGCATCCATAAACTGCCGATAAATTGCGTCAACAGTGGCATACGCGCTGCCTGTGCCAGAAACAGGTGAAATTCACTATTTAACCGCAGCGCTTCGCGTAGATTGTTCTCATCAATCGCCAGACGATTTTGGCGAATATTCTCTTCAATCTGTTCCAGCATCTTCGGCGTAATGTGTGCGGCGGCCAGTTCGGCGCCCGTGCCTTCCAGCGCCAGCCGTAATGTGCGGATCTCTATAAACTGGGCTTCAGTCAGTTGGGGCACGCGGATATCGCGCGGTGTCTTGAGCACCAGCGCCTGCTCTTTCGCCAGTTGCAAGATCGCATCTCGTACCGGCGTTACGCTGGTGCCAACCTGTGCGGCAAGCTCCCGTATTCTCAGGCGATCGTCCGGTTTGAGTTGACCGGTAATTAACGCTTCACGCAGCATGGTGTAAACGCTGGATCCCAGATAGCTGTGATTGATCTGCCCAATTGGATAATTCACTGTTCCCCCAGAGAGAAGTGCTGCGCAACGTGATGAGACTGAAATAGGGATTGATGCCGCAATCGATTCGCGGTGATGAGGCGCTAATATACAATATGATGCATCAACGAGG
The DNA here is from genome assembly GCF_002847345.1 of Pectobacterium peruviense. Classification (GTDB taxonomy): domain Bacteria; phylum Pseudomonadota; class Gammaproteobacteria; order Enterobacterales; family Enterobacteriaceae; genus Pectobacterium; species Pectobacterium peruviense. The sequence continues at coordinate 479,152 of NZ_LXFV01000001.1, read as the reverse complement.
CTATGGGGGAGGTGACTCTCTGGCAGAAAATCGTCAAGAAAGGGTCATGAAATACGCAGTATTGTATTAGGAGGTGTAACCAACCTAAAATTATGACTTAGGGAGATATTTTATCGCGTCTTAACGCAAACCGATTGTCATAAAATTATATATTACCTGACATATTGAGCTTGGTAATTAACGGTTCTACTATGCCGAAAAAATTATTATCATCAGGGATGAAACCATGCGTGGTTTTTTTAGGCTGATTGTTATCATGCCTGCGTTATTTTCTTCTATGTCATTTTCTGTATTTTCCGCGCCGCTTAATCCGGCGGACAGAATTGATATTCAGCAACGGCAGGCCGAGGTGATCGATCAATCTCGGCAGCAGCGCGATGATTTATTACAGTTAAATCAGCCACAAAAGACGATAAAACCTAATGAAGGAAGCGATGCGGGACACTGCTTTTTCATTAAGGATATTCATTATCGCAACAGTTCTTTGCTACGTGAAAAAGATAAAAATACGTTAAGCAGAGATTATATTAATCGTTGTGTAAATGTTAATAATATAAATCAGCTGATCCATGATGTCAGTAATTGGTATATCGAGCGGGGTTATATTACCAGTCGCGCCTTTATTTCCGAGCAAGATCTCTCAAGCGGAATATTACAGATTGATATTCTGGAAGGGCGCCTCGAATTCATTAATATTAATAATGAATCGACACGAGCATTAAAGCAGGTCTTTCCGGGGTTAGAGGGCGAAATTCTCAATCTCCGCGATATCGAGCAGGGCATGGAACAGCTCAACCGCATGCCGACGCAGCAAGTGAGTATCGAAATTCAGCCCAGTAGCCAGCCTGGCTATTCCATCGTGAACCTCACCAGTAAAAAGCAGATTCCGCTAACGGCAAACATCAGTTTCGATAATAGTGGGCAGAAAAGCACTGGGGAACAGCAGCTAAGCGGCGGCCTGTGGGCGGATAATGTGCTGGGGCTAGCCGACCAGTGGTTTATCAACGGTGGACACAGCAGTGAATTTCGCGATAGCCGCAATGCCGAAAGCTTACAGGCGGGGGTGTCATTACCCTACGGCTACTGGACGCTCAGCTACGACTATTCTCAAAGTCGTTACCGCAACGATTTCACTAACCGAGATTTTCTCTGGCATTCAACGGGCGACAGCCAGACGCACCGCGCCACGCTGTCACGTGTGGTGTTTCGCAATGGCGACATGAAAACCAGCCTCTCGGCGGGCATGTCACACCGTATCGGGCAGAACTACCTGAATGATGTTCTGCTGCAATCCAGCAGTCGCAAACTCAGCAGCGCCATTATCGGCATTAATCACAGCCAGAAACTGTGGGGTGGGCTGGCGACACTCAATCCGGCTTACAGCCGCGGAACGCGTTGGTTTGGCGCAGAAAGTGATGAAGGTAAATCTGACGATGCGTTGCGCGCCGAATTCAATAAGGTGACGTTGGCGGCCAGTTATTACTACCCGATTGCTGACAACCTCCATTACCTCACCAACCTCTATGGTCAGTATTCACCACAGCGTCTATATGGCAGCGAGCAGGTAACGTTGGGCGGGGAAACCTCCGTGCGTGGTTTTAAAGAGCACTACATTTCCGGTAATCGTGGTGGCTACTGGCGCAACGAAGTCAACTGGCGGGCGACGCAGTTGCCGCTGTTGGGCAGTATCACGCTGACGGCGGCGGTGGACGGTGGGCATCTTTTCTCACAACAGGCAGACAGCGAATCGTCGGGTACGTTGTGGGGCGCGGCAGTAGGAATGGGCGCTGCTAATCAATATCTCTCACAGCAAATTACGGTTGGTTGGCCGTTGGCACACCCTGACTGGCTAAAACCGGATCATGCTGTTGCCTATTATCGCGTTGCACTTTCTTTTTAATTATTAATTTTTAACTGTTTATTGTTAAGACAGGGGATCAGGGATGAAACCAATAAAAACCACACAGCGCCTGCTGGCGTATACGCTGATCCACTTCATTGCATTTCAGCCGCTATTGCCAGCAATGGCCGCAGGCGTGCAGGTCGCAACGGGTAATACTGCGCTGGATCAGGCTGGCAACGGCGTGCCGGTCATCAACATCGCCACGCCAAACAGTGCGGGGATCTCCCACAACCAGTACCACGATTTTAACGTCGACAAGCCTGGTCTGATCCTGAATAACGGCACAGAACAGCTCAATCCGACCCAGCTCGGTGGGCTGATCCAGAACAACCCCAATCTGAAGGGGAAAGCCGCCGACGCCATTATCAACGAAGTAGTGTCGACCAACCGCAGTACGCTGGCGGGCTACCTGGAAGTGGGTGGTAAACAGGCTAGCGTCATCGTTGCCAACCCGAACGGGATCACTTGCGACGGCTGCGGTTTTATCAACACCCCGCAGGTGACGTTGACCACTGGGAAACCCCAGTTGGATGCGCAGGGCAATCTGCAACGTATCGACGTGACACGCGGCGATATCACGCTGACTGGGCAGGGGCTGGATGCGAGCAAGAGCGACTACCTTAGCCTGATTTCCCGTACCGCGCAGATTAATGCCGGGCTGAATGCCAATGACACGCAGATTGTGCTGGGTGCCAATCAGGTTGACGCGACGGGCAAGGTGACGGCGCAGGCGGCGGATGGCGGTGCGGTTAATGGTGTAAAAGTCGCGTTGGATACTGGCGCACTCGGTGGGATGTACACCAATCGCATCAAGCTGGTTTCCAGTGATAAAGGCGTGGGTGTAAACGTCGGCAATCTCAGTGCACGCAGCGGTGATATCACGCTGTCTGCCAACGGTAAACTCAGCCTCGGTGATGCGGTAGCGCAGGGAAACATTCAGGCTGATGCTGACGCGCTAGTATTGCAGGGCAAGCAGCAGGCGGGGAGCGCCCTGACGCTGAAAGCCAGACAGGACATCGCGCTGCAGGACGCCACGCTGCGTGCTGGGCAGGATATCGATCTCCAATCCGGCGGTGAGCTGACTGCGCAGAACAGTCTTATCAGCGCAGGCGTGGATGCACAAGGTACCGTCAAATCCGCCAATCAATTATCCCTAAAAAGTGACGGCGTCACACTCTCTAATGCGCAGCTTGCGGCGGGTAAGATCACGATCGATGCAGGGAAATCGCTGAAGCAGGATGCCAAAAGCGGGATTAAGACGAATACCTTACTTGATGTGCGTGGGGACGTGGTGTCGCTGGCGGGAATGGCGGACGCAGACACGATTCGCCTTGAGACAAAAAACCTCAACGGTGCAGGCAGCGCGCAACTTCAGGCGAAAAATAACGCTACGGTACGCGTCACGCAGCAGGGCGACTGGCAGGGGAATCTGACCGCAGGTAACGCGCTGACCGTTGACGGCGGGAAGATAGTACAGCGTGGTACGCTGGCGGGGAAAACGATCTCGCTGACCGTCGATTCGCTGGATAATCAGGGTGATATCGCTTCGCTTCAGGGGCTGACGTTCAGCGGTACTCACCTGACTAACAGCGGGACGCTGGCCGCAGCAGAGCGCCTGACGGTCAATGCGAACCGACTGGATAATACTGGCTTACTCAGTGCGCGTGACGATATCAGGCTTGAGCTGCAAACGGCGCTTGCCAATCAGGGTAAGATCCTGACGGATAACCAGCTATTTCTGCTGGCCGACAGCATCAGCAACGATGGGACGCTACAAGCAACCGCGCTGACCGCGCAAAGTCGTCAGTTTACCAATCAGGGCGAAGTGACGGCTAATGAACTCGATCTGACCAGTCAGACGACAGAAAACCACGGCACCATCAATGCGCAGCAGATATTGGCGCTGCATGGCGGCAGTGTAGTAAATGACGGCACGCTCAGCGCAGGAGAAAAACTAGCGCTGACGCTGGGGAAAACGCTGGATAACCGTGGTCTGATGCAGGCCGGTACTGCCTTACACGTAACCGCCGACCACGTTAGCAACGACGGCACGCTCACCGCCCCTGAATTACAGTTGCACACCGAAACCCTGGCCAATCAGGGAGCGCTTCAGGCCGATAACGCGCTGCACCTCGATGCTACGCATCAGTTGACGCAATCTGCCAGCGGTACGCTGCTGGCGGGCACCGAACTGACGCTGAACGCCGGACAGGCAGAAACCGACGGCGCGATTCAGGCGCAGCAGTTCCTGATGAATGCCGAACGCTGGCTCAATACAGGTAAAACCAGTATTACCGGCGACGGAAAGATAAAGGCTGCGCAGTTGGACAACCGCGGCAGTTTGCTGACGGCAGGGAACTGGGCGATTGTCAGCGATGCCATGAGTAATAACGGCGCGTTGCAGGGCAATACGCTGACTCTTCAAGCCAATACGCTCACGAACCGCGGGCAGGTACAGGCGCCGGGGGCAGTAACCCTGACTATCGCTGATGCGTTAACCAACCACGGCGACTGGTTAAGCGGTGATGCGTTGCGTATTGAGGCTGCGAACGTCCAGAACGGGGGCACGCTACAGGCGTTAAACCTTACGACAGTCGGTGGCGCGCTTAACAACAGCGGCAATATCAGCGGTATCAATAGCCTGTCATTCTTCTTAAACGGCAATCTGGATAACACCGGCACGCTACAGGGCAACCAACTTCACGCGGAAGCCGCTCGTCTTAGTAATCAGGGATCGTTTTACGGCACCGACGTGCTGACGCTGGCCGTCACCGAAAATTTGGATAACAGCGGCACGCTGCAGGGCAATCAGCTTCACGCAGAGGCTGGCAGCCTTACCAATCAGGGCACGCTTCACGGTACGGATGCACTGACGCTCGCGATAGCCAGCAACCTGTCTAATCAGGGGATGCTGCTGAGCGAAGGTGACAGCACGGTGACGGCGCAGCAGCTTGATAATACGGGGTTATTACAGGCAAAAAACGCTGCACTTCAGGTGGGTTCGCTGGATAACGCTGGAAAAATCTTCGGTATCGCTTCACTGGCGCTGACAGCCACCAACGGGCTGATCAATCAGCAGAGTGGCAAATTACTCACACAGGGTGCGGCGGTGCTCACCGCGGCGGATGTCGTCAATGCCGGAGAATGGCAGGCACAGCGACTGACTCTGACGGCGAATAATTTAACCAATGACGGTGAGATTCAGGGGGATGACGCTTTATCCCTGACGCTACCAGCCGCTGAAGGCAAGGGCACGTTAATCAACCGTGGCGCATTGACGACGGGCGGTGACGCCACGCTGTTTTCGCGTCTGATAGATAATCAGGGCTCGCTATCTAGTCTGGGTCACACGGCATTGACCGGGATGTCGTTGATTAACGACGGCCGTTTGGTGGCAGCGACAGGGCTGTCGCTGTACGGCGACTATCGGGGCAGCGGACTGCTGAACACGGCAGGTACGCTGACGCTCCAGGGCGACACGCTGGTTAACGACGGGCACTGGGAAAGTCGGGCTCTGTCTCTGCAAGGGTTGTCGTTCACCAATCAGGGCTCGGTGTTAGGGAATGACGTGACGCTGTCGGCGAACCGTCTGATGAATCGCGGTAGCGTTGTGGGCGGTGATTCTCTGAGGATCACGTTGTTTGACCGTCTGGATAACGTCGGTGAGTTGCGCAGCGATAATCTGTCTCTTACGGCATCAGGCATGAACAATCGCGGCGACATTCAGGGTATCAATACTCTGCAACTGAATGTGTCGGGATTAGTGGATAACGCGGGCGTCATCAGCGGCAACCAGTCGGTGGCAGTGACGGCAGGTGACGTCAAACAGCTCGGCACCCTGGAAGGGAAAACCGTCACGCTGGACGCCGCCTCGCTGGTCAATCAGGGAAAAATACTGGGCGTGGATGCGCTGACGCTCGCCATCGCAGGCAATGTCACGAACAGTGGCAATGTGTTGACGCAGGGCAATGGGATGGTGACTGCGCAACAACTGGACAATAGCGGGCTGCTGCAGGCCGACAGTCTCACGTTGGAAGCGGATGAGGTGACCAATGCTGGGCAATTGCTCGGTATTCAGGCGCTGTCGATAACGGCACGCCATGGGCTGACCAATCAGGAAAACGGCAAATTGCTCACGCAGGGAGCGGCGGTTCTGCAGGCCGCTCAGGCGGAGAACCACGGTGAATGGCTGGCGGATAACCTGACGTTGCAGGCCGAACGTTTCACTAACACGGGACGGATCCAGGCCGATCGCGATCTCGGCATTATCGTGGAGCCAACGCGTGCTCTTCGTCAGCCGTCTTTTCTGACGATGGCGTTAACGCTGGCGGCAGATGCACAGCAACTCAGCCTGAGCGCTTCACCTCAGTGGGCGGGGGAAAACAGCGGTGTTCTGGATAATCGCGGCACGCTGGTGTCAGGCGGGGACGTACACCTGAGCGCCACGCAAATAGCCAACCAGGGCTCGCTCTCCAGCAACGGTGCAGCAACCTTGACTGGTGAGTCGATTGATAATACCGGTGCTGTGATGGCAATGAAATCGCTGTCGCTGACGGGGAATTATCAGGGAAGCGGGTCGCTCAATACGGACGGTTTGTTGGCCTTGTCCGGTACGATGCTTGCGAATACCGGGCACTGGCGGGCGAATGCCATTCAGACGAAGGGACTCACGCTGGATAATCAGGGCACGTTGCTGGGGCAACGGATCGATATCACGGCAGATAACGTGTTCAACGGCGGCGAAATAGCAGGGATTGACGCGTTGCAATTGACGCTTGCCGATCGCCTGACGAATCAGGGCGAACTCTACGGAGCGACGCTACGGTTGTCAGCGACCGACCTGTTTAATCAGGGGGAACTCTCCGGTGACGACCTGCATCTGACTCTGCAAGATGATTTGCACAATCGTGGCCTGATTAGCGGTAGTGAGCGGGTGCAGCTTGGGGCGGGTCAGGTCGATCAACGGGGTTCGCTGGAAAGTCGCGATCTGCAGGTGCAGGCAAACGCACTCGACAATCAGGGCACGATGCTGGGCGTGGATGTGTTGACGTTTGCTATCCGTGATACCGCACGTAATCAGGGCAAGTTGCTGAGTCAGGGCTCCAGCACGCTCACGGCTAATCGGCTGGAAAACAGCGGACACTGGCAGGCGGACACGCTGGCGCTGACGGCAGACGAGATCGATAATGCCGGACAATTGCTGGGGCTGTCTGCGCTGTCGTTGACGGCGAAGGGCCGTCTGGACAATACGCAAAACGGCAAGCTGCTCACGCAGGGCATCGCGGTATTGCAGGCGACTAACGTAGAAAATGACGGTGAATGGCAGGCGGATAACCTGACGCTTGACGCGCAAAACCTGATCAACCGTGGGCACATTCAGGGCGATAAATCGCTTAAGGCGACGCTGGTAAACGGTGATGTAGACAATAAGGGTACACTGTGGAGTGAAAACGCCACGCTTGCCGCCCGAACACTGACTAATGAAGGCAACATCACCGGCGTTAACGGTCTTCAACTGACGCTGGATAACACCTTAACTAACCAGGGTGCGCTGAACAGCAACCAGCTAAGCGCACAGGCCAACAAACTGGTCAATAGCGGAAAAATCAACGGCCTTGACCGTCTTGAACTGACCGCCGTCGATAGCCTGGATAATCAGGGGGCGTTGTACGGTACGGTGTTGACGCTCAATGCGAACGACCTGACCAACAGCGGCGATATCACGGGCGTTGACAGCCTGATTCTGAGTCTGAAGGGTACGCTGGACAACGCGCGTGATATCAGCAGCAATGCGCTGACCCTTGATGCTAACGATGTGTTCAACCACGGCATGATTACGGGCGTTAACGGGTTAACGTTCCTGCTCGGCAATCATCTCGACAATCAGGGCGCGCTGAACAGCCATGCGCTGTCCATCACCGCCAACGATCTCACTAACGATGGCCAGATCAACGGCACGCGCAGCTTGCAGTTAACGCTGGGTGGTGACTTGACCAATACCGGTGACCTTACTAGCCAGCATATCGATATAACCGCGGAGGACGTGCTCAACCACGGGCAGGTGCTGGGTTCGGACGATCTGCAATTGGATCTGCGTAATAATCTGGATAATCACGCTGTCATCAGTGGTAGCAATACGTTGGGTATCATCGCGAAAAGCCTCGATCAGCAGGGTACGCTGGAAGCCCGCGCGCTGACCGTGGACGCCCAGACGCTGGATAACCGCGGAAAAATGCTGGGCGTGGATGCGCTGACGCTGGCGATTGCGGGGATGGCACGCAATCAGGGCAAATGGCTGAGTCAGGGCAGCAGCACGCTGACGGCGGATCAGGTTAATAACCACGGGCAGTGGCAGGCGGGTGATATCACGCTTCAGGCCAATGATCTGACCAACAGTGGGCAGATTTTCGGCATCAATGCCTTGTCGCTGACGACAATTCGCGGCCTGACTAACCAACAAAACGGTACGCTCCTGTCACAAGGCATTGCCGCCTTACGCGCCGCCAGTGTGATAAACGACGGTGAGGTACAGGCTGATCGCCTGACGTTTGAAGCACAAGAGCTGAGCAACCGTGGGCGTATTCAGGGGGATCGCGAGTTAGCGGTCATGCTGGATAGTAACAACCCTGCCGGCCGTTTAACCAATTTGGGCACCTTGATGTCCGGTGGCGATAACCAACTGCAAGCCAGCCTGTTCGACAATCAGGGCACGATCTCCAGCGTAGGCAAGATGGACGTGCAGAGTGCGGATATTCGCAACGCGGGCAATTTGATTGCCGACGGCGCACTGTCGCTCAGTGGTGACTATCAGGGCGCGGGTCTGTTGCACACGGCCGACACACTCACGCTACACGGTAATCAACTGAACAACAACGGACGCTGGGAAAGCCGAGCGCTGGCGCTGAACGGCGGGGCGCTGAACAATCAGGGTACGCTAGTCGGTGAACGCGGTATCACGCTGGAATTGCGTGAAGGCTTGACGGTCGGCGACACCGGCAAACTGCTTACCAACGGTGCCCTGCAGGCGCAGGCGGGGATGGTCGTGAACGACGGTTTCTGGCAGGGCAACACGCTGACGCTGACGGCAGATAACGTCGAAAATGCCGGGCAACTGCTGGGGCTGTCTGCGCTGTCGTTGACGGCGAAAAACCGTTTGGGCAATACGCAAAATGGCAAGCTGCTCACGCAGGGACTCGCGGTATTGCAGGCGACCAACGTAGAAAATGACGGTGAATGGCAGGCGGATAGCCTGACGCTGGACGCACAAAACCTGATCAACCGTGGACACATTCAGGGCGATAAATCGCTTAAGGCGACGCTGGTAAACGGTGATGTAGACAATAAGGGCACACTGTGGAGTGAAAATGCTGAGCTTGCCGCACGGACACTGACCAACGAGGGCAATATCACTGGTGTTAACGGTCTGCAACTGGTGCTGGATAATGCGTTAACCAATCATGGCACGCTGAACAGCTATCAACTGACTGCACAGACCGACAGACTGGTCAATAGCGGGAAAATCAACGGACTTGACCGTCTTGAATTGACCGCCGTCGATAGCCTGGATAATCAGGGGGCGTTGTACGGTGCAGCGTTGGCGCTGAATGCGAATGACCTGACCAACAGCGGCGCTATCACGGGCGTGGACAGCCTGACCCTGGATCTGACTGGGACACTGAACAATGTGCGTGACATCAGCAGCAATGCGCTGACCCTTGATGCTAACGATGTATTCAACCACGGCACCCTGACGGGCGTTAACGGGTTAACGTTCCTGCTCGGCAATCATCTCGACAATCAGGGCGCGCTGAACAGCCATGCGCTGTCCATCACCGCCAACGATCTCACTAACGATGGCCAGATCAACGGCACGCGCAGCCTGCAGTTAACGCTGGGTGGTGACTTGACCAACACCGGTGACCTTACTAGCCAGCGTATCGATATAACCGCGGAGGACGTGCTCAACCACGGGCAGATGCTGGGTTCGGACGATCTACAACTGAACTTGCGCAATAAGCTGGATAATCGCGGTGTTATCAGCGGCAGCAATACGTTGGGTGTAATCGCGAAAAGCCTCGATCAGCAGGGTACGCTGGAAGCCCGCGCGCTGACCGTGGACGCCCAGACGCTGGATAACCGCGGAAAAATGCTGGGTGTGGATGCACTGACGCTGGCGATTGCGGGGATGGCACGCAATCAGGGCAAATGGCTGAGTCAGGGCCGCAGCACGCTGACGGCGGATCAGGTCGACAACCACGGGCAGTGGCAGGCGGGCGATATCACGCTTCAGGCCAATGATCTGACCAACAGTGGGCAGATTTTCGGCATCAATGCCTTGTCGCTGACGACAACCCACAGCCTGACTAACCAACAAAACGGTACGCTCCTGTCACAGGGCATTGCCGCCTTACGCGCTGCAAGTGTGATAAACGACGGTGACGTGCAGGCAGAACGCCTGACGTTTGAGGCACAACAGCTGACCAACCGCGGACGGATGCAGGGCGATCGTGGATTCGCTATCACGCTGGATAGCAACAACCCTGCCAGCGTGTTAACCAATCAGGGCACGCTGCTCTCCGGCGGTGACGGCTGGCTGAGCGCCAGCCAGTTCGACAATCAGGGTACGGTCTCCAGTGTAGGCAAGATGGACGTGCAGAGTACGGATATTCGCAACGCGGGCAATCTGATTGCTGACGGCGCACTGTTGCTCCGTGGCGACTATCAGGGCGCAGGTCTGCTGCACACGGCCGACACACTGACGCTACACGGTAATCAACTGAACAACAGCGGACGCTGGGAAAGCCGAGTGCTGGCGCTGAACGGCGGGGCGCTGAACAATCAGGGTACGCTAGTCGGTGAACGCGGCATCACGCTGGAATTGCGCGAAGGCTTGACGGTAGGTCGCGATGGTCAACTGCTGACCAGTGGCGCCTTGCTGGCGAAGGCAGGTGAGGTTATTAACGACGGATTCTGGCAGGGGAAAACACTGGAACTGTCCGCGAACGACCTGATTAATGGTGGTTCGCTGCTCGGTCAGGATGGCCTTCGCCTCGATTTACTGCGCACCTATCAGGGAACCGATTTATCCCACCTACTGAGTGACGGGAATGCGGTTATCAATGCTGAGCGTGTTACGCAAAGCGGAGAGATAGCGGCGGGAACGCTGAGCCTGACCACAGGTACGTTGGAGAACGGCGGGCGCGTGCTGGGCAGCAATGGCCTGACGGTCACAAACCGTGATGCGCTACTTAACCGCGCCGGTGGTGAACTGCTGACCAACGGCGCAGGCCGTGTTGACAGCGGATCGCTGATCAACGCGGGCACGCTACAGGCTAACGACCTGCAACTGCGGGCTGGTGAAATCGATAATCAGGGACGTATTCAGGGCACCGACGCACTGCGTTTGCTCGACGTGCTGCGCTATGTCGGCGATAAAAGCAGTCAACTGCTCAGCAAAGGCGTATCTACCCTTAATGCTAAACAGGCAGAAAACGCCGGTTTATGGCAGGCGGGTACGCTGACGTTGAATGGCGAATCGCTCGATAACAGTGGCACCGTAGCGGGGCTGAACGGTTTGTCGCTCAACGGCGACGCGCTAACAAATAAGGGTGAACTGTTCTCGCAGGGAACGGTGACGTTAACGGGCAAGACGCTGGAAAACAGCGGTACGCTGACGGGTGTCGGCGGCTTTACGCTGCAATTGACCGATCGCGTCGACAATCTGGCGGCGGGACGTTTACTCAGCGGCGGCGTGGGCGAACTCACGACTGGCGTGTTGAGCAATCAGGGGCTGTGGCAAGCGGACGAATTGCGTCTGACAACCAGTGACCTCGATCAACAGGGAAATCTGCTGGGCGTGCAGCGTGGTACGTTGCAACTGACCGGATCATATCAGGGCGCGCAGGGTAGCCAACTTGTCAGCGGCGGCGATCTCAGCCTGACGGCGCATGACATCACTAACCGTGGACAGGTTCAGGGCCGCACGCTGACGCTGGGTGCCGATGAGATCACGAATCACGGCACTCTGCGTGGCGATAGCGCGCTTAACGCGACAGTCTCAAATCAGTTCAGTAATGCGCCACAGGCGCGTTTAAGCAGCGACGGCACGCTTAACGTGCAGGCGGTCGCGCTGAATAATCAGGGCGAGATAAAAGCCGTCAACACCACGCTGACGGGCAATACCGTCACCAACGGCGGCACGGTGCAGGGCACCGCTGCGCTACAGTTGGACACGACAGACCGCATCGTCAACCAACAGGTCGGACAGCTGTTATCCGACGGCACCACGACGCTGAAATCAGCGGCGGTAGAAAACCACGGCTGGCTGCAGGGGCGTGGGCTGGACGTGAATACCGCACAGTTTACCCAGCAGGGCAGCCTGATGGCGCAGGATAAACTGACGCTGAAAATCCCGCAGTGGGTGAATAACGGGCTGGTGCAGGCGGGTGAACTGGAAATCATCGCCGACGAACTGGACAACCACGGCACGCTGCTGGGCTTGACACAGCTGGCGCTGCAGACGCAGCGGCTGATCAACCGTCAGGGCGCGAAGCTCTACAGCGCGCAGGATTTGCGCCTGAAAACTAATACATTGCAACAGGACGGGCAACTGGTCGCGCTGGGTAACCTGACTGCCGATATCACCGGGCCGCTGACCTTCACCCAGAGCATGGCAGCGGGGCAAAAATTAGCGCTAAACGTCGCGGGTGACCTCGATCAGCGCGGGACGTTACAGGGTAAATCCGTCCAATTGACCAGTACTGGTACGCTTACCAATCAGGGCAACATTCAGGCGGGCGGCGGTGAGTCGCGTATCAGCGCGAAAGACATCGTACAACTGGAAACGGGCAGCGTTCAGGCTGGCGGGAATCTGACGCTGGTCAGTGATAACACGCTGAATAATAAAGGGCTGATTGGCACTACGAGCGATCTGCTGATTCAGGCGGGCGGCACGCTCCATAACAGCAGCATGCTCTATGCGGGCGGCAATATGCGCTTGCTGTCCGATTCCCTCACCAACGTCTTTGGCACCATTCTGGCAGGTAATAACCTGCTCATTCAGCGTGACGACCAAGGCACGGCCAGCACCTCGTTGTTAAACAGTTCAGGTACTATCGAAACGCAGTCCGGCGATATCACGATTAATACTGGTACGTTGACTAACCAGCGTGAAGGGTTGGTGGTGACGGAGAGTGAATTGGCTGGGGACTCGGTGCCGGATTGGGTAGGTAAAACGACGGCTAATATCCCGATCGAATGGTTTAAACCTGAGGATTATGGGGTCGTAAGTTTCATCTCTGTTTATAGAGGTGATGGATATTCTAGTGATGAATCAATAGTATATGGTATGAAGCCATCATCTTCGTTATATGTTCCCTACGAACATGCTTATATTAAAAATATTATAATAGCAAATAAGGAAATTAATATATCTGTACTAGGTTATGATGGCCGAATCTATTCTGGAAATAATATTTCTATAAATTCAACTCTCCTAATTAATGATGCCTCTCAGATCGTTTCAGGAAAAAAAATAGAGTTAATTGGAAATAGTATAAGTAATCAGTCATATCAAACAGGGGTTACAAAAAAATATTTAACATATCAGTATGAAAATGCTAAGTACAAACCAGCACAGTATTATATAAATGGTGTGCTTTCAAAAGTTAAATATACACCATCTAGTTTTGATTACATGTTGGCCAATTTTTCCCCATATCTTACTTATATCTTGAAAAACACCCCAACCTACGAAAAAACTGTTGGCGAAAGCTATAACGCGTTAATTCAGGCAGGCGGCACCATTACTGCCAACTTTAAACAGGATATCAGTAATACCACGCTGCAACCGGGCAGCGGTGGGTTTATGCCTGCCTCCACCAAACCGGTGCTGGATAGCATCACCGCGCTGTCGCCATTGCAGAAACAGACCACGCGTCAGTTGGTCAGCCAGGATTCGTCGTTTAACGCGGGTGCGGTTGACGTCACAAAAGCAGGTAGTGGACAGGCGACGTTGGCGGGTAATGCCATAGGCGTAGCGGCGACGGGTAAAGCCGTGGTGCTGACGCAGCAGTCTGGCACTTCGCTGCAAACGACGGCGCAGGCAGAGAACATTACACCGTTGACGCAGGGGCAGCAGTCCGCAGAGCCGCTGACGCTGAATACCAGCGACGCGGTGGTGTTACAACCTGCTACTTCCGGTCATATCAGCAACCCTGATTCGGTCGCGCTGACGCAGCAGGCTGGCACCGCGCTGCAAACGGCGGCGCAGGCTGAGAACATTACGACAATGACGCCTGGGCAGCAGGCCGCAGGGCCGCTGACGCTGAAAACCGATGATGCGCTAGTGTTAACCGATCCCAACGCCAGCCCTGTCGTCCATTCTGATGCGGTTGCGCTCACGTCGACAGGCCAACGTCCTGATGCCGGACAGAGTCTGACGCCCGTTACCGTGGACAATTCGACGACAGGTGTCACGATAGCGGGCACGGTAGGGGCACCTGTAACGTTGGCGAAACCGGGCGCGGTGGTTGTGGAAACACCGAAGCAGACGGTGAGTGCAGACAACTTTCCGGGTGGGGGTACGCCCTCTGTGCCACAGCCTCTTTCTGCTGCTGAGCTGCTGAGCGCCATCGGTAATGGACTCCAAAACCTGAGTACCAATCCGCTCGCCGAGTACCCACTGCCGACAGGTAATAACGGGCTGCTGGTTGTCGATCCTAATGCGGACAGCCGCTACCTGATCCACACCAACCCGAAACTGGAACAGTTAGGTCAGGTCGACAATGCGTTGTTCAGCGATCTGCAAACGCTGTTGGGGCAACAACCGTCAACGGTGGTGCCAGTCGAAACGCGCTCACAGTGGACGCAGGCCGACAAGGTGTTGGGGTCGTCCTATCTACTGGATAAACTGAATCTGGATGCGGATCACGACTACCGTTTTCTGGGGGATGCGGAGTTTGATACCCGCTACATCAGTCAGGCGGTGCTGAAACAGAGCGGGCAGCGTCACCTGAATGGCGCTGGTTCCGATCTGGCACAGATGCAGATGCTGCTCGATAACGCCGCGGCGGCGCAGAAAGGCATGAACCTGCAACTGGGTGTGAGTTTGACGCCGGATCAGGTAGCCAACCTCAGTCAGAGTATGGTCTGGTGGGAAAATATCGAGGTCAACGGTCAGACTGTGCTGGCACCGAAGCTGTATCTGGCGCAGGCGGATAAAAATAACCTGCAGGGCAGCGCGATTGTCGCGAACAAGGTTGAGCTGAACGCGGGCGGCGGCGTCACCAACAGCGGCACGATCAAGGCGGTTGAAGTGTTGGCGATTGCCAGCGGCGACAAGATTGATAACCATGAGGGCGGCCTGATCAAGTCAGACGGCGGCCTGAATCTGGTGGCATTGAACAACATCACCAACAGCGGCAGCCGGATTGAAGGTAACACGCTGCAACTCGCCAGCATTAACGGCGACATCATCAACCAGACCGCGTCGCGCGATTTTCAGACCGCGCAGCCGAATGCTTCACGCAGCGGCACGGGATCGCTCACGTTCACCGAATTGGGTAAAACCGCCGAAATTGTAGCAGGTAACAGCCTGACCCTCAGCGCGGGCAAGGATATCCGCAACGTGGCGGCCACGTTGAATGCCGGGCAGGATATGGCGCTGAACGCCAAAGGCAATGTGGCGATTGAGGCGCTGACGCTGACCAATAATCGCGTGGATATCGGGTGGGGTAGCAGCAATACCGCGCTGAACACGACCGTGCAAGGTAGCGCCGTCAATGCGGGCGGTGCGCTGAAAGCGGTAGCGGGTCTGGATATTCAGATCGATGCCAGCCAGCTTTCCGGCGGCTCGGCGCTGTCGCTGGCGGCGGGTAATGATATTCGCCTCACCGCGCAGGACACGCTAAAAGAGACGCTGTATCAGGGCGGTAGCACGGCGCAGCGTCGCACGCAGGAGGTGGCAAACAGCCAGTTACTGAGCGGCGGCGACCTGGCTCTGGTGGCGGGACGAGATGTCTTGTCTGAGGCGGCCAGCCTGAATGCCAAAGGCAATGCGACACTGGCGGCTGGACGCGATCTCAATCTGCTGTCTCAAGAGGAAGAAACCTACAGCGGCAGCTGGTGGAACCGTCATGCCGACTGGCAGCAAAACATCACTCAGCAGAGCACCGAGTTAACAACGGGCAAGGGCTTGAACTTGCAGGCGGGCAGAGACATCAATCTGCAAGCGGCACAGGGCGTGGCCAGCGGCGCGGTGACGGCACAGGCGGGCAACGACATCAATCTGCTGTCGGCAACCGAAACGCAGCACACCTTCTTTGAAGAAACAAAAATCAAGAAAAAGGCCTTTTCGAAGACGGTGACGCATACGTTGCGGGAAACGTTGCAAACCGATGAGAAGGGCAGCCTGCTGTCGGGTGACAGTGTCACGATGGCCGCTAATCAGAATATCAATCTGCAAGGTTCCTCGGTGGTCGGCGACAAGCAGGTCACGCTGCTGGCGAATAATGACGTTAACACCGCTGCCAGCGTAGAGAACTACCAGAACTATGAAGAGCACAGCAAGAAAAAAAGCGGCTTGTTCAGCGGCGGCGGCATCGGCTTCACCATCGGATCGACGTCGACTAGCCAAAAACTGCGCGATCAGGCCGCAACGCAGAGTCAGAGCATCAGCACGCTTGGCAGTACGACAGACTCAGTGACGGTGAAGGCTGGGAACGATGTCACCCTCAGCGGCACCGATATAGTGGCGGGGAAAGACATCCTCCTGCAAGGCAACAACGTCACGATCGATCCGGGTTATGACACGCGCAAGCAGCAACAGGAGTTTGAGCAGAAAAGTGCAGGCCTGACTATTGCGCTCTCCGGCGTAGTTGGGGCTGCGCTCAACAGCGCGGTGCAGAGCATTCAGGCGGCAAAAAGCGAAAGTGATGGTCGACTGGCGCTGCTTCAGGGGATGAAGGCGGGGCTGGCTGGGTATCAGGCCTATCAGGGCAGTCAGTCCGAGTTGAACAACAAAGGGGAAGCCTCTTTCGTCGGCGTCAGTATTTCTCTCGGGGCGCAGAACTCACGATCCAGCCAGACTAGTGAACAGAAGCAGAGCTTTGGTTCGACGCTGAATGCGACGCGAGATATCGGTATTGACGCGCGCACGGGAGATATCACGGTTGCGGGTAGCCAGCTTAAGGCGGGCGGCGATGTCATGATGAACGCGGCGCAAGATATCCACCTGATCTCTGCCCGTAATAGTGAAGCGCTGAGTGGCAAAAACAGCAGCAGCGGCGGCAATATCGGTGTCAGTCTGGGATTGAGCAACGGTAGCGCGGGGCTTAGCATTTTTGCTAACGTTAATGCGGCGAAAGGGCGGGAAACCGGCACGGGCAATACTTGGTCAGAAACCACGGTGGATGCAGGTAACCATGTCACGCTGAAAAGCGATCGCGACACGCGACTGATTGGCGCGCAGGTGAACGCTGAGCGCATTGATGTTGACGCAGGGCGTAATCTGCTGTTGCAAAGCCAGCAGGATAGTGACCGCTATGATTCCAAACAGGTTAGCGGATCGGCAGGCGGCAGCTTTACCTGGGGCGGCGGTGGCGGCAGCGGCTACATCAGCCTCAGCAAGGACAAGATGCACAGCAATTATGATAGTGTGCAGCAGCAGACGGGGTTCTTTGCTGGTAAAGACGGATTTGGTATAAAAACTGGTGAACATACCCAGCTTGACGCCGCCGTGATTGGTTCTACCGCCAGCGCCGAGAAAAACCGGCTGGAAACGGGGACGCTCGGCTGGAGCGGGCTTAACAATAAAGCCGAATTCAAGGTGGAGCACAGCGGCGCAGGTTTCAGCGCCAGCCCATCGATGGGCGGTAGCATGCTGTCGACGTTGGCGATGAATGTGCCGTCGGCGCTGATGGCGTTGGGTAACAGTGGCAATGCATCCAGCACCACCTATGCGGCGGTGAGTGACGGCAGCCTGCTGTTGCGGGACACGGCGAAGCAGGTGCAGGATATCGCCACGCTGAGCCGTGATGTTGAGCACGCGAACAACGCGCTCAGCCCGATCTTTAACAAAGAGAAAGAGCAGAAACGCCTGAAGCAGGCGCAGCTGATTGGTGAAATCGGCGCGCAGGTGATGGATATTGTGCGCACGGAAGGCGAGCTGAAAGCGCAGAAAGCCGCGGAAGCGAAAGGTGATTCCAAAGTCGAACGTCCGAAAGACGGTGACTCGGTCGCGCAGTGGGAGGACTATAAAAAGGCGCTGACGGAATCGCCGACCTACAAGGCCGAGATGCAGAAATACGGCACGGGTAGCGATTTCCAGCGAGCGGCACAGGCAGCGACGGCAGCAATTCAGGCACTGGCGGGCGGGGATATCCAGAAAGCGATTGCCAGCGGTGCGTCACCGTATCTGGCACAGCTGGTGAAAGATGTCACGATGCCGAAAGATGAGAGCAAAGCCACGGCGTCCGATATTGCAGCAAACGCGATGGCGCATGCGGTGGTGGGTGCGGTGGTTGCACAACTGTCGGGTCAGGATGCGGCAGCGGGGGCGCTAGGTGCCTCCAGCGGTGAACTGATCGCCCGTGCCATCATGGCCGATCAATATCCTGGGAAGACGGCGAATGACCTGACGGAAGCGGAAAAACAGTCAGTTAGCGCGCTTTCGACACTGGCCGCGGGTCTGGTATCCGGTCTGGCAGGCAACAGCACCGCCTCCGCCGCCAGCGGCGCACAGTCTGGGCGTAATGCGGTGGAGAATAACTATCTGAGCAATCAACAGCGCTCAGAGAGAGATAAAGAGTTTGATGCCTGTAAAGGCAATATGTCCTGCCAATTGCAAGTGGGGGCAAAATGGGATGCCATCAGTCTGGGGCAAGATGCTGCCTACGGTGCAGGTATGCTGGTTGGTGTTCCTCAAGGGATTTACGACTCAGTCGAGAGCTTATCGAAATCCATCAGTGATCCTGCTGCGGCTTATGATGCAATCAAGCAATTGATAACGAGCGATGACATTTTTATTACGATGTCGGATGCGGTTAAGCAAAGCTACATTGACCGTATCAATCTGATGGAGTCTGAGTATCAGAAGGCTGGCGCAAGTGGTGCGTACAATGCCGGTGTTGAAGCTGGTAAACTCGTGTCTGATTTGGCTGCGGCCATCGCAGGCGGAGTAGGTGTTACGAAAGCAGGGACGGCACTCACGGAAAGAGTGGTAGCTAAAGTAGTGGGTAAAGTTGAATCTGCTGTTAGTCACAGTGTTGTTTCGTTCCCAAATAAGGTTATTGGTGAATATTCAGCAATTAAACCTGGGCCGTTAGATAATGATTTAGCAGCCACTTTTAGTGGTGGAAGGTATAAAGAAATGGTATTGAAAGAAGATACTATTCTTTTTCGTGGAGGGGTGTCCGATAAACCTTATGGTCAGTTCTTTAGTTCGGAAGCACCACAAGGTGTTATTCAAACAAGGATCGATAAAGCTGTTCTTCCTAAGTGGCCTGGCGGGGGAACGTCACCAATAGATACATCTTTTGCGATAAAAATCCCCTCAGGTACAAAAGTGTATGTAGGTGAAGTTGGAACCCAAAATGGGTTATATGTCGGTGGTACGCAACAGATTGTAGTTATTAAACCTTGGGAAATTAAAGGTGCTGAGGTTGTTGAGAGGAAACCATTAAAATGAATCAAGATAGATTGCTAGTTATACAAAGTAAATTAAAACGTATGGCACTACTTTTGAATATAGGTGGTTATCCTGACTGGGCTAATGGGCTTGCTGAACTATCCAATAGACTAATTGTGTCTCCAGATGTAGTCCGAACAGAGCTTCTGGGCCTTTATGGTGGAATGGGGTCATTGAATGACTTATTACTCTACAAGGATGGTGTTCTTCTATTCGATGAAAATGAAGAGTTTGATTGCTTAAGAGCAGAAGTTTTCAATTTGGTTTCATACGCTTGAATGCTCCCGGCCCTTGAGCCGGGATCGTTGTTTTTATCGGTCAGAACCGCAGTTCCGTCTCAATGACCAGTTTACCGCGCTCAACGGTGACGATAACAGGCTGGCCGGTGTTAAAACCGAGGTCTTCCAGCCACTTACCGTTGAGTTTAAGCTGCGGAAGCGAAAGGTGATTCCAAAGTCGAACGTCCGAAAGACGGCGATTCAGGCACTGGCGGGCGGGGATATCCAGAAAGCGATTGCCAGCGGCGCGTCACCGTATCTGGCACAGTTGGTGAAAGATGTCACGATGCCGAAAGATGAGAGCAAAGCCACAGCATCCGATATTGCAGCAAACGCGATGGCGCATGCGGTGGTGGGTGCGGTGGTTGCACAACTGTCGGGTCAGGATGCGGCAGCAGGGGCGCTAGGTGCCTCCAGCGGTGAACTGGCTGCCCGTGCCATCATGGCCAAAGAATACCCCGGCAAAACGGCGAACGACCTGACGGAAGCGGAGAAACAGTCAGTTAGCGCGCTCTCGACACTGGCCGCGGGGCTGGTATCCGGCCTGGCAAGCAACAGCACCGCCTCCGCCGCCAGCGGAGCGCAGTCAGGGCGTAATGCGGTGGAGAATAACTCGCTGGCCGGAGATAAAGCCCGTCAGTCAGTAAAAGAAAGTGCGGAATGGTGGAAGCAGCAGGTACGTGACAAGTTGGGTGAAGGCACTACATCGGCTATTGCGAACAGCATTATCAATGCTGTCGCTGATACTGGTGATACTGGTGATACTGGTGATGCTGCATTAGGTGGAACAGATTATGTTGCGGATGGTGCGATGGCACTGGCGTCATGTGCTGTCGGAGATGGTTATTGTAATAAGGCTTTAAGCGATCTGGCAGGTAAAAATCAGGCAGCAGCCGACGCAGTGAAAGCGCTGATGAAGAGTGAAACCTGGTCAGCAGTAGCCGACACGCTCAAACAGGCGTCTGGTGGCAATCAGGCCGCGCTGGAAGCGACAGGCGGAATATTGGCGAGCATATTTTTACCTGGTAAGAAAGTGCCGGAGTTCGGTGCTGTACTGGGAAAAACAGAAAAGCTGGTCAAGAATGCAGATGGTATTTACGAAGTAAAAGTCAATGTGACACCGCTGGAAGGACATGTCCGACTTAATACCCCGGATCTGGGGGGGAACGGTAAGCTAAAACCGGCGGAAGCCGCATCTGCCGCACAATTAGAGCCTACTCTTGGTACAATGGAGCGCTATACGCCTTCGCCTGGAACAAAATCAGGAACTTCACCTGATTTTGTAATTACGTCAGGCCCTAATAAAGGTAAAACCGTTGATGCCATGTATACGACCGATAGACTGTCACAAAAAGAAATCGATGGGCTAAATAAGTTTTATGAGAAGAACATGAGTGTTGGTAGTGGAAGAGATGTTATCCAAGATCACTTGCAAAAAGCTGACTTTGTGCCTGTCGATTTTAGAGTTCTAACGCCTGCTAACCAAAAAACCTTCATGGATTATATAAAAACACTGCCTAAAGCACAGCAAGATAAAGTTATTATTATGAGGTGATAGTATGGGGGCGAGTTTATTTATCGGTTGGAATGATAATGGGCAAAGAGAAAGTAATTTTCAAAGGACCGGGGGCTTTGTTAACGGGAGTTATTGGGATGCCTTTGGCGATCTACTGGATGCTGTGCTTTTACCAGACTATCCCGAACTGCATGAAATAATTAAATCTGAAGAAGGTGAATATCTAAAATTTTATTCATTTGTTGAGTTAGATAAGGTGGGTTTTAACCAGGCTGTTAAGCTAATCAGAGATTATATTGCAAAACAGAAGAATCCGACAGAATGGCAAAACATGGCGAATACTGTGTGGGAAGATGTTGCAGAGCCTTACATTATTCAGGATGAGCGTTATGACGTTAATGCATGAATAAAATAACGGCCAGTCAGTTTATTAAATTAAATTGACTAAAATCCCAGACCTCAGCGGCTGGGATTTTTTTGCCTGTCATTCAACTGCAGGCCGTATCACCAGTTGCTCCTGTTCAACGGTGATGACGACTGGGGTATCGGTCGCAAATCCCGTTGCTTCCAGCCAGTTAATTGGGAGTCTGGCAGAAAAGTCTTGTCATATAATTATGTTCGAGTGACGGAAACCTGCGGGATATGGCACGCGGATGATGGATATCGTGCGTACGTAAGCCGGGTTGAAGGCTCAGAAGCAAAGGCGAATATAATATATTTTCGTTATAAAGACAGCGTATATTATTGGTATTCAATAGATTGTGATTCCAACTTCGTGGATGTTATCAGGGTTTGAGATGATTTTTACAGGATATTTGGAATGATAAAAAACATTGAGATTAAAGAGATATTGAGTGAGATGGCATTTTTATTGTCCGGAAATAATATGAGTGAATGGTCGAGTATATTATTACGACTATGTTCCTACATTGATGACGATCCGCAAGATGCAATTTATAGGATTCTTAATTTTTACGGTGGTATGGGATCTTTGAATGATCTTGTATTGTGCGAAAATGGAAAAATGCTACAGACTGAGAATGATGTCTTTGATGAGTTAAGAACTCGTTTATATGAATTGTCTGTGTCTCGTTAGCAGCAAAACTCCAACTCCTAAAACAGGTCAGGATTTTTGTCTATCGGTCTACCACCATGTGGATAAGAAATCCCCTCTGCTAAATTGTTATATAACATAATGATATTAAATGACAAAGTCTCCTCATATAAATAATGCCATCAACCTATCTATTATCGAAGGGAACTCAGTAAAGGAGATCTCAGATGGATTTGAGGATCTTGTGACGGTAGTGTTTTTTTCTAAAAAAATATCTCAACAACTATGTTTTGAAATAAAAAGACAAGAACCAACATTAAGATATTTCTCCACAGCTAGAACTCCTCACAATAAAGCCGATGAAGGATTTATATGTGATGAGTATAAAGTTGCTATTTCCTATCCAAAATGAAATTTTATAATTAACAGGTTCCATAAAACGATAATAAAAAAACACAAAGGAGCGAAATGATATGATCCCAATTGGGTATTTAGCTAAAAGAGTCTCGTTGAAGCCAAATTGGCTTAAAACCGATAAAGTAAACGATATTTACTCGGTGAGTTGTTGTGTCTCTGATGCCTTTTGTGAATATATTCAGTTCTGGCGTCATAACGGCTACTGGCTGTTTGATTCGCCGGAGCTGATTTATTCTCTGGCAAAAGAGGAGGGGATTGATATGAGTGATACTACGATGTTTTATTACGAGGCATACGAGTATCAGTATGATGAAGATACATTAGAATGGAGTCTGTTCGAACCAGAAGTGTCTTTTGACACTGATGTGAAGATACCAGAGCAAAAAATATTGCAGGGTTTTGATATTGTCTCTTTTTACCTTGAGCAATCACCTGAGTGCTCCTACTTATCCTGTAACCATATGGCGGAAGAGTTGGATATCAATGAGCATTGCCTACTGGCTTCTTTTGATGATGCGAAAAGACATCTGGAAAGTGACGTTTTCCACGGCTGTGAACCGGGGCCTTGCAGAATATTTGCAGTGTATTCGGTGCCGTACGCGCAATAAGTTGATATAGAATACGTGGCGAAAATCAGACAGGTTAGGGATGTGCATTATATGAATAGGGGATTGGTTCAGCAGGCATTTAACGCTTTTTTTAATCGAGCTGCCTGTGCCACCGTGGCTGATTTTGATCTGTTTCAGCGTTATTTATCTGAGCTTCGAACCTATATCGCCGAGCTTGAACTGGCTTACGATCCCGTCGATCAATGGTCGTTAGAGGAACTGGAAAAAACGGCGGAGTTTTTACGGTATAACCAGCAGTGGATTGCCGGTGCAGAACAAATAAAAGCGCCGTTGCAGCAAGCGTTCGCAATTATTGCGCAGCATCGGGTGTTTCTGGATGAATATGGTCTGCTCCCGGATTATCTTGACGTTATGCCAGAAAATTTATTCTCCGGTGATGTTTTTCCCTCTGTGTGAAAATAAATTTCAATCCTAATATTCTCATTTCGGTATGGTATTAAATAATATCATTAAAATTGTAATAATTTCATAATATGAATAATCCAATCCTATATTTTTATATTGCATCTATCTCCACATAAAAGCGTAATCTCATTTTATCCATTCAATATTTTTAACTATATCGTTCGCTTTTTCTTCGTATGCATCTTTATTTAATCCTGTAAACTCACGGATTAATTCCATAGCATAAGTGTGAATATTGGCCTTTGGGCGGAAGATATTATAACGAAGGCTCATACTTTTTTATTTCGACTTTGTTTTGGCGATCTCATCGCCGCTCCAATCCTGCGCGTCGCGTACTCACGATTCGCTGGTCACACCGTTGCCGTTTCAACGGCTGATATCTGTTGTTTGTCGGCACGGGTTTTATTCATTAAGTGAAGGAAATCACAATGCAATACACTGGGAAGTACCTGAAGAAAACAGTGCTGATGTTGGCCATGATGGCCGGTCTCAGCGTCGGACAAAGTCAGGCGGGCGTCGAAATTGAGACGCGTTCGCTGGATCAAATCTATCAGAGTGCGTTGAGAGAAGGTGGTACGGTCACTGTCTATGCCGGTGGTGACGTGCAGTCGCAGCAAACTGGCTTCAAGAATGCATTTGAGACGCGTTTTCCTGGCATGAAACTGAATGTGATTGTCGATTACAGCAAATATCATGATGCCCGTATCGATAACCAACTGGCGACCGACACCCTGATTCCTGATGTGGTGCAGTTGCAAACGGTGCAGAATTTCCCGCGTTGGAAAAAGGAAGGCGTGTTGCTGAATTACAAGGCTCGGGGCTGGGACAAAATCTACCCAGAGTTTCGTGATGCGGATGGTGCCTGGACTGGCGCCTATGTCATTGCATTCAGCAATCTGGTCAACACCCAACTTTTGGATGAAAAATCCTGGCCGCGCGAAGTCAATGACTATCTTCGTCCCAATCTGAGGGGCAATTTGATTCTGGCCTATCCTAACGACGATGATGCGGTGTTGTTCTGGTACAAACTGGCTGTAGATAAATACGGCTGGGATTTTGTTAAAAAATTGCAGGAGCAGGATCCCGTCTACGTACGTGGCACCAACGTGCCCGGTGCTGAGATCGCGACAGGAAAATACAGCGCAACGTTTACCAGTTCCGGCGCACTCGTTCCGGCAGCCGATGCTGTAACCCGCTTTGTTCTGCCGAAGTCCGATCCGTTTGTCTCTTGGGCGCAACGTGCAGCCATCTTCAAACAGGCTAAACACCCAGAAAGCGCCAAGCTGTATCTGAGCTGGGTACTGGATCCGCAAACGCAGACTCAGGTCTCACGTATGTGGTCAGTACGTACCGATGTTGAGCCGCCAGTGGGTTACAAACATATCTGGGAATACCGTAACACGCGTCCTCAGGCTTTTGCTGATTTCATGTACGACCGTGGTGCGGTAGAACGTTTTCGCGCACAGCTGAGCCTGTATGTGGGTGAAGCCAAAGGAGAACCAACGCCGGGCTGGCTTGGCGTGCACCCAGAAGTCCCGTTGGTTAACTAACACCTGAAATTATTGCGTCAACTTATGCTGGTCACATCAATAGTGGCCAGCATTACGTTATATAAGTGCATCGTGTCATGGTTATCTTGTTCTGTGCATGGTTGAGCGGGGTAAGTAAGAGGGATTGCCAATGGCAGCGAACCACCATTGGCGCGTTGAGGATTAACGCTTATTTCTTGTTGTTGGGTTTCAATGTTTCACCAACGTTCAGCAGGAAGAGTTCGTTATCGCGAGTGGACACGCGCGTTGAACCATCTTCCATGCGGTAGCCGCCTTCGGTAAAGCCTGCGCCATTCAAGAACGGGGCAACGGACTGTGGCTGATTGCGTACCGCCGCTTCCAGCGCTAACAGGGCATAAGGCTCGATGGTGTCGACATCAGCATATTGTCTGTTGGAATCGGCCATGAAGAAGCCATTTTTATAACGTGTGCTGATAATGTTATCGCCCACTTTTTCCGCCAGCGACAAATAGTCTTTCACTTTGCTCGCCTGATACAGATCCAGCAGCGCGAACAGGGCATAGGGATCGTTGTTCTTGGTGGCGAGATCAACTTTGACGTCTTTACCCGGCGCTGAACCTAATTCACCCAGCCCTTGTGCGCCAGCGATACCACGTGCAACACGCCACAGTTCGGCGTCCGGTGAAACGGTATAGGCGCGAGCATACGAAAGCAGGAACGAATTATCCGCAGCATAAGGCTTGAGAACGGTGCCTTTTTTACCGTAGTAGCCGTCACGCGGCAGAACGTAGTTGGAAAGATCTTTGCCGTTAGCCAGCATCGGACGGAACGTGTTGTCGGATTCGTTGTAGGCATATTTGGCAAAGGCTTTCAGGCCGTCGGTTGTCCACGTCAGCAACTCTTTACCTTCCGCACCTAAATCTTTGCCCAGTTGAATCTGCATGAGCGCGTTTTCAGAATAAATCGTGCTGGTACGTCCTTTCAGCATCATATTGCCTTCCAACGCGGTCGGGCCGAACTCTGGGCCAAACTGACGTTGGGCGCGATCGCCGTATTTGGAATGCGTATCCGCATCATCGGTAGTTTCATCACGTTTCAGCGCCTGCGTAAACTGGTACACGCCAAGGCCGGTTGCCTTATCCCGTGGCAGTACATACTGCTGCGCCAAACGTTTTGCCCAGACCAGCGCGCCATCTTCCTTATTGTATTTATACAGCAGCGATGCGGAATAGATCAGATCGTTACCCGCATTCAGGAAGCTGAGGCCCTTGGTGGCGAAGAAGGGCGGCTGTTGTTCGAACGGGCTTTGCCAGAGTGCACCTATTTTTTGCCCGTATTTACCGTGGCGACTGGTTTCCATAACCTTCCAGTCATAAACGTGCGCATTCCAGAAACCGCGAATAAAGCGTGCAGTCGCGTCTTTATCAACGCTGAACATCAAATCGTAGTAGGGATAGGCATTTTTCAGCTCATGCACCATCTCTTTTTCACTCGGGCCTTCCGGTTGCAGCGTTTTTAAATCAACGAAGCGGTGGCCGCCCCAAATCAGCAGGCCGCTCTCATCCTGATAATGTTGAAAGTGGTACTTCACAATCGCTTCGGCACGCTGCTTATAGCTGGCATTACCGCTCAGGTTGCTGAGACCAACCAGCACGCGCATCAGGTTCTGCTGAGCGGAGAAGTTGGATAATACGGCCTGACGACCATCAGGGAAGATCCACTCCATCTGTTTGCCAGTACGTGGATCGACGCCATCAGCAAGCAGTGGTGTAGGTGATTGACCGTGATAATGGTCACCGGCTTTCGCCAGCACGTTGTCAACATACTGATTGACGATGGTGAGACGGTCCGGTGTAGCCGCGCTGGCCTGTAAAGCGACCAGACCCGCAAGGAGCGACAGCGCAAATCTTTTCATATTATCTACCTGTAACGAGTGTGAATCCGTAGCTGTAATAAAGGGATCCCGTTTGATTAACAGGATCCCCGAGAAACATTGCGTAGCAGTAAGTCGGCGTTAGAACGTATAGGTAAAGCCGACTTTGCCTTTTCCTTCACGTGATTTCACATCGCGCCCGCTGGCGACATCTTCAACACCAACGTGTGCCGTCCAGTTGTCGTTGATGGTGTAAGACAGGTCAAAGTCCTGCTGATAGTCATGCTTTTTGTTGTTTTGCAGCACGTAATCCGCGTGATAGTAGTAAGCGGTGTACGCCAGCGTGAAGTTATCAAAGCCTTTGTAGGCAACACCTGCTTCATAACGGTGACGGTGGGTGTCATCATCCGTGCTGGTACGCTTGCTGCGAGTGATTTTTCTGAGGTCATAGCGATATTGCGCATGAAGATCCGCCTTATCCGTCAAAGCCCAGGTCAGTTTTAACCCCGGCGTATAGCGTGCACCGGAAGTTTGACTATCGCCGATGTTACCCACTGTACCTTCACCGCTGGTGCCACCGGAGTAGAAGCGGGCTTCCAGATTGGGCGTCAGTGTTAACTCAGGCGTTAAGCTGTAGGCATAACCGGTATAAAAAGCATAAGAATTCGAGACGACATCATCGATGGTCAGATCTTTATTCTTATTATAAAAATTCAGCTCAACGCCGACGTACAGGCCATTATCCATAAAATGTCGCATGCCGACTTCATCACCATGATAGCGATTCATTGTTCCCCAACTATGTTCATAGCTGAGTTTGGTATCAGAAGCTGAGGCGGAAATAGCATAAATTTGGGCAAAGAGAATACCGGCCACAAGGTAGCGCTTTTTCATTATGGGCACCATTAATATTGGTCGTTAATTATGAAAACTGTGCGCTGATAGACAAAATTCATTCATGAGTTTATTTTTCATCAACGCGATACGAAATACAGCATATTTGCTTTATAAAACTCTGCATTTCTTAGAAAACGTAGTTGAAACCAACTTTGATTTTCCCCTGACGGCTTGATGATGTGCTGGATTGGCTAATATCATCATACTCAATGTAAGGAGTTAGCTGTTTGTTTAACTTATATTGAACTTTGAACTGATGCTCATAGTCCGTTTTACCGTTGTCATAGACGGCGTATTCTCTTTCTGTGAATTCACCCTTGCTATATTTATACGACTTGGTGGTGTTATCACCGATATAGTAGTTAAAGACGTAAGTCAGATTAATTTTATCAAACCCAGAATAGGTTACCCCTGCATCCAGACGGTGGCGCCCGGTGTCTGATTTTGATAAATAAGATTCCCCTGCGTAACCATATTTGTCTGACGTGGAAATGATCGAATAACGTGAACTACGAGTCGGTTTTTTATATTCGTAGCGATAGCGGCCATAAGTGGACCAGTCACTGTTGATTCGGTAGTTATATTTTAGCCCCGGCTGATACATCATGGAGGCGTTCCCGATGGAGAACTCGAAGCTAGGTGTTAAGGTTGCGGCCTTGCTTAGCTTGAAGTCCTTACCAATCACCATGCCGCCTGAGCCGCCTTGCATATCGTCATAGGCGACGTCGTAGTTGCTGTTCCCGCCCGCAGACGTACTGAATTTGACTTCGTATGACCAGCCGTTTGTTTTCTTGTGAATGAGCTTGATGGAATCTGAGTGGCGGCGGTCTTCCGTCTTCCAGTTATGTTCATATTGGAAGGTAGTTTTGCCATCTGTTTCTGCTTGGGCAAGAAAAGGGGCGAATCCGGCACAAACGATGAGTAGGTTACGTGTGTATATTTTCATTCTATCTTTCTCTTTTTTGAATAAATAATATTTTTGGCGAGTGCAGTCTCTATCTTTAAAACCAGACAGTTGATGTCATTTTTTGGGCGTAAAAATAGAATCACCAGGAATGATGATGACGCCATTAATAATGTCAGACAGGGCGTTTTCCCTGGTAAATCAGGAGCTATTAATTCATCGGATACCCCTTATATACGGCTTTGCTTATGCGTATTTCAATCAGCGAAATGGCTTATGCTGATGAGTGAGTGTCGAACATTTCTACCTTTTACTGGTCAATCTAATTAATCAGTAAACTTGATAATTAGGCTGTGTGGCATTATGGTGAAAAGGAAACGCTGTTTCATTTATGTGGATCACACATTTGGTTACCATTTGAAATTTTTTGTAATCATTTAGTCTGGTTATTGTAAGGGAAGGGACTGGATGCCATGGAGATCGTTGTTGTCAGGTTGATGGATGCCCGAAAATATTTCTCTGGGAGTGACGTCCCTATAAAACGAATAAATAACCGACAGCCATCAAATATTCCGGAATATTTTTAGGGAACCCACTGCATTTTTACGCCACTCATATCTAGCTATCTCCGTCATGCTGCGGCCAGCACGTTCGCAGGCCTTTCTGTGATCGAATGACTCGGGACATCCGTTTATTAAGCCTGATAACAGCAGAATGGGGACGTTGATGATCAACCGTATTGAGAGCAAAGGCAGTTGGGGAAACGCCGCGGCGGCATATGGCACAGAAGCCAACAGACAACATGGGCAACATGCAGCATTGCCCGCTGCGCAGTCGGGTCCGCGTTCAATCGATTTTGGCGATGCGTTGCCGAGCGTGCCGCTGGTTCCTTCTGATGTGAGAACGACGGTACCGGTGCGCGCATTGCCCCCCATGCAGATTGCAGATAGCTCACTGATTGCGGAGCCGAAACCTCTCGTCGATCTTCAGGCGATCGATAGCTCTGAACACAGTAACGCGAAAGCACTGGAAAAGTGGTCGACACTGCTGAGCGATCTGCCGGAAAACGAACGCGAGAAGGCGGCGAAGGAACTGAACCGCCCGCTGGCCGCAGCGAAAATGCTACAGGATGGCGGAATAAGTGCGGAAAAAGCACTGATCTATCTGCGTGAAAATCCTGCCATCTATACGGCGATGGATACGGCAAAAGATGGCGGCAGAGCCGACGGACATATCTCAAATCGGGATACCAAATCTTTTATTAAAGACATGGAACGGCGCGCCAGCGATGCCAGTCACGCCGTGAAGGAATACCAGACTAAAAATCCGGCAGCCGATGCACAATCGCTGCGGTTAGTGCAATCTTCGGCGCTTTTGCTGGCTAATGAACCCCTGCTTAATGCTGCCGATCCCAAAAAATCCTACACGGATTCTCCCCCACAACAGAACGATCGCACCAGCACGTTGACCGATCTGAATGCGATCATGACTCATAACCCGACGTTGTCACCTCAGCTTAAAGCCGCCGCCAAACTGTGGTCGAATCCGGGATTATTCGGGATCCTGGAACATGCGGATGTTAAAGGGGAGAAACTGGCGCGTGTCTCGCACGATGGCAAACTGATGATGAAGGACATGAAAAACTGGATTCGTGAACAGGCCCCGACAAACCGTCAGGAAGCGGCGGATACGCTGCACAACGCGGCAGCATTGGGGCTGGCAGCGAAAACCGATATCAGCAATCTGAATGAGGCTGTTTTTACCCAACCGCAGCAATACAGCGGGGCGCAAAAATCGGCGACGCTGGTCAAACTGCAACAGACGCTGGAACAGGTGGTCGCAGGGCGAGAATACCGGAACACGGAAGAAACGGAAAAGGTGCTGAATCAACGTATTGAGGCGCTACAGAAAGACGGAGATGTGATTCAACATTTTGAGCGAGCGGTGCCGCGAGAGATTAACACCATCTTACTGTCCGACCCGCTGTTAGCACAGGCGGGAATAAGCCAACGTTTTTCTGCGGTGTCACCAACCGCGCCGCGATCTGTTGGGCTGGATACTTCACTTTCGGCTTCGTCTCACGCAGGTTCGGAAGCAAAAAGCGATGCACAGGTGGTCAAAGATGCCGGACGCAGCGTGATGGATTTTGCTAAATCGTCGCTGCATGCAGAGGATTTAACCAAGGCTGCGGGGAGCAAAACGGCCATTGGGCTGGCGGGTAAAGCGGGGGCGGCGATTGCCGGGAAAGTGGTCGGTGCTATTGCGGGTGAAGCTGCGGGTGCAGCGGCAGCCTCTGCTGTTGGCGCTGCCGCAGGCCCAGTCGGTTGGGCGGTGAGCGGGGCACTCAGTATCGGTATGGGGATTGCGGAGTTGGTAAATTTCTTCAACGCCAAAAGCAAACTCAAACATCGGCGAGAAGATTTTGCCAGGACAGTTAACCCCACGCTGGAACAGTTCAATATCCCCAAACCGCGCTAAGGCGTCAGCTTAACTTTCAACGCTTAAATTTCAAAACCGGGTGCGACTTCTTTCACTGGTTTTTTGCACGCTTCTGGCTTCGGTTGATTCGCTGGCAGGTTTTTGCAGTCTGGGGCAAAAGGATTCAACGCATCGCGATTCAGATAGAGCACAAACAAGATCAGAAGGAGGAGGGGGATCAGAATACGTTTTCTTTTCATGGTTATCTTTCTTGGTTACGTTGCAGAAAATGTAGGTATATGTCAAAAAAACAGGAAAAATTCTAACGCGTTGTGTGGCTTTTGTCTTTAGCTAGTCCCGTTTCCACTCTATACACGTCATACTTCAAGCTGCTTGTGCGTTGGCTGCCCTTACTCACCCCAGTCACTTACTTGAGTAAGCTCCTGGGGATTCGCTCAGTTGCCGCGTTACAAGACCCATAAATGAGTCTTGCCCTAAAGGGCCAACGCTTTGGCGTTGTTCAAAACGCTAGCGTTTTGTCATGCAGCTCGAATTATTTTGGGTATATTGTAGTGATTCGGCATAGCGAGATCGGCAGAGGTGAAGATGAAGAAGATTCGGTTTGCAGCGATTGGATTAGCACACAACCACATTTATGACATGTGTCAGCAGCTCATTGATGCTGGTGCTGAGCTGGTTGGCGTATTCGAATCTGACCTAGATAATCGGGCAAAATTTACCTCGCTTTTCCCTTCCGTTCCTTTTGCCGCTTCTGCGGAACAGCTGATTACCGATGCGTCTATCGATCTCATCGCCTGTGCGGTGATTCCCTGTGACAGAGCTGAATTGGCGCTGCGCACGCTGGATGCGGGCAAGGATTTTTTCACGGCCAAACCGCCGCTGACCACGTTGGAACAATTGGATGCCGTTCAACGTCGGGTGACGGAAACTGGCCGCAAGTTTGCCGTGTACTTTAATGAACGCATCAATGTGGATAGCGCGCTGTTTGCCGGTGAACTGGTGCAACGGGGCGAAATCGGGCGGGTGATTCAGACAATTGGCGTCGGTCCGCATCGTGAACGTGGTGCGCGGCCTGACTGGTTTTATCAAAAGCGTCAGTACGGCGGGATCCTCTGCGATATCGGCATCCATCAAATCGAACAGTTTCTCTATTTTACCGGCAACACCGATGCGCGCGTGGTGACCAGCCAGACGGCGAATTATCACCATCCGCACCACCCTGAATTTGAGGATTTTGGCGATGCCATGCTGCTGGGCGACAATGGGGCAACGGGCTATTTTCGCTGTGACTGGTTTACGCCGGATGGGTTGAGCGTTTGGGGCGACGGTCGCCTGACAATACTGGGGACGGAAGGCTATATCGAAATCAGGAAATATGTCGATCTCACGCGTGGGGAAAGCAATGTCGTTTATCTGGTGAATGGCAAAGGTGAACAGCGCTTTACTCCTGCGGGTAGCGTCGAACGCACTTTTTTCCCCGATTTTCTGCGTGACTGCCGTGAGCGCACCGAAAACGCGATGTCGCAATCGCATATCTTTAAGGCAACAGCGCTGTCGATTCTGGCGCAGCAGGCCGCGAAGAAGATCGCCTGACGATCCCACGACCGCTGTTCATCAATCCGGCAGACACGGCGTCATTTGAACGGGGGCGGCCAAATTTTGTGATGCCCAGATCCTGTGTCTGAAAGTGGCTGGGCTACAGCCCATGACGATTTTAAATTTCATGCAAAAATACGCGCTGTCCGTAAAACCCGCATTCTCAGCAATATCTGCAATTTTTAACTCCGTCGAGGAAAGTAACCGGATGGCGTGTTTTATTTTCTTTAATAGCATGTACTTTTTAAACGTCATGCCAAAGTAACCTTTAAAAAGCCGAGAAAAATAGGATTTTGACCAGTTGCAGGCAGCAGAAGCCTCCGCTGTGGTGATCTCCGACTCCGTGCTGTTTTCCAAGCTGTACAGATATTTTATCAGGGTTGATGCGCTGGACGTAACATCGTGGCTGCTTTTATTTTCCTCTTGACTATCGAAAGAAAATACCAACTCAATAAATGAAGCTAATAATTTCGTTATCAATATTGATGACTTGTTGTGGATAAATAACTCATTGCACCAGGACAGCAGTGTATCAATTCGTGCTGCGTTTTTTTCGTCAATATGGAAGACAAGTGGCTTTGACTTTTTTAGCGAGGAAATTGATGGGTTAGTGTCGTTGATGAAATCAGTCTCGAACTGAAATAAATAGCGAAGATGATCTGATTGAGGCGATAGGAACATATCGTGAATGACGAGGGCAGGGACGAAGATGAGCGTATTGTCTTTTATTTTATATTGGTCGTCGTTAATGGAAAATAAACCTTCTGCGCTTCTGAACCACATAATTTCATTCATGAAGTGATAGTGGGGGATAACATCACAGCCGTTAAATTGCAGAACGTCATCCTCCACCAGCGTATAAAGCTCCCCAGTTAAAACGGGAATGATTTCGTAAATGGGATGTTCGTCACTCATAGGGTTCACTTTCATTATATTTTTATCTTTTTTTTATACATATCTCCCCGGTGAAAATCAATAACCTGATTTTGAGGATGAGAGAGTAAGCCTACTCCGAGTCCAAAAAGGGTTGAACTCTGTCAAATTGATGTGGGGGAGTTATGTCTGATTCCGCAATAAGTATTAAAGAAAAAATAGGGTATGGATTAGGGGACACGGCCTGTAATTTGGTCTGGCAGACGGTGATGTTGTTTATGGCGTACTTTTACACCGATGTCTTCGGCCTATCGCCAGATCATATGGGAACGATGTTTTTAGTGGTTCGGGCGATTGATGCGGTTATTGACGTCGGTATCGGTGCTCTGGCGGATAGAACGAGAACGCGGTTTGGCCAGTTCAGGCCGTATATTCTCTGGTTTGCTATTCCGTTTGGCGTGGTTTGCACATTGACGTTTTATACACCTGATTTCAGTTACACGGGGAAACTGATTTACGCTTATGCGTCTTACCTGCTGTTGTCCATCGTCTACAGCGCCATTAACGTGCCGTACTGCGCGATGATTAACAACATCAGTAACGATTCCCGCCAGCGGGTTTCTCTCCAGTCGTGGCGGTTTTCACTCAGCGCCATCGGCGGATTGATCGTCTCTATCTCCGCGTTGCCGCTGGTAACATACATTGGTAAAGGCAATATTCAGGAAGGCTACTTCTATACCATGATGGTATTTGGTGCACTGAGCGTTGTGTTCTTTTACCTCTGTTTCTCAAACACCCGCGAGCGATATATTTCCCCGATAGAACAAAATTCTGGGTCTGTTTGGCGTGATTTTAAAACGCTATGTGGGAATCGTGACTGGCGTAGCATGTTCACCTTAAATGTCGTCAACCTGATTGCGGTGTTATTCAAAGGTGGCAGCACGATTTATTACTGTAACTACGTGTTAAAACGCCCGGATATCAGCACGTATTTATTAACAACCGCGATTATTTCTGGAATCATTGGTGCATTCATTTCATCATCCGTATTCAAAAATATTGACAAGGTGAAAGGGTTTAAATATGCCATGTTTCTGGAGGCGATTTTACTGACGGTTATTTACCTCCTCTCACCCGATATGCTCTGGTTGATTTTCAGTGTTGTCATGGTGGTGAATGTTATTCAGGGTGCTGCAACGCCATTGCAATGGGGCATGATATCTGATGTGGTTGACGTGTTGGAAAAAGAAAGCGGTAGGAAATTAAGCGGCATTGTTTTTTCCACTAATTTGTTTGCCATTAAATTGGGCATCGCGCTGGGCGGTGCATTCATTGGTTGGTTGTTAGCCTGGAGTGGTTATATTGGCGGCGTGCCAATTCAGCCAGAAAAAGCCGTCAATACCGTCGCGCTTCTGTTTTCTATTTATCCTGCGCTACTGGTTTTTAGTCTGGTGATTATCATTAATCATTATACCTTGAATGATGCCAGACTTGAGGCAATAACGAAAACCTGACAATAAATCATCCTGTAAATGAAAACCCAAAAATAGCATTGGCTATGCAGATAATGCTGTCTGACGACATGTAATTAAAGAATAGGTTATAACGGAGTGCCTTATGATAAAAAATCCCATTTTTAAAGGATTCAATCCCGATCCGTCTATTTGTCGCCGTAATAATGATTATTACGTTGCCGTTTCCTCTTTTGAGTGGTTTCCCGGGATACCGATTTACCATTCTACTGACTTAAAAAATTGGACGTTGCATACCCATGTTTTGAATGATGAAAAGAAAGTCGATTTAACGCGACTGCCTTCAGCAAAGGGCATTTGGGCTCCGTGCCTCACCTGGTGTGAGGAGGAACAACTTTTTTACGTCATTTACGGCGTGATGAACTCAATGCATGGCCGATATTTCGATGTAGACAATTATCTGATTACGGCACCGGACATCACGGGTCCCTGGAGTGAGCCCGTCTATTTACATTCTGGTGGCTATGATGCCTCCATTTTGCATGACGATGATGGGCGGAAATGGATTGTGGCCGTCGATTGGGAAACGCGCGATGGCTACAATGGCGCGATTTCTCTGGTGGAATATTCACCGAAAACGCAGGCAGTCATCGGCTACCCGAAACGAATCTGGGCGGGGATGACGGGGATTGGCGCGGAAGGGCCGCATCTGACAAAGCGGGGCCGTTACTATTACCTGATGTGCGCGGAAGGCGGGACGGGCTACGGGCATTGCGTGACGATGGCGCGCGCGGAACAGGTCTGGGGCCCTTACGAAAGCGATGCGGGCAACCCGATTCTCACGTCGGTGAATCCAGTGCTATTTGAAAAGAATAACGCGGAATATGAGAAGCCCGATTTTTCTATCTTGGGTGTGAAAGACTATCTGCGGCCAGAGTGTTTTAACCCAGCGGTGCAAATACAAAAAGCAGGCCATGGCAGCTATGTCGAAACGCCCGAAGGCGAGGTGTATTTGGTCCATCTCTGCGCGCGGCCTTTCCAGCCAGAATTATGCTGCCCTTTAGGGCGCGAATCGGCAATACAGAAAATGCGCTGGACGGCGGATGGCTGGATGCGGTTAGAAGGGGATGACAACATTGCGAAAGCCGTCGTCGAATCGAGCGCCTTGCCTGAATCACTGTCATTCGTGACGCCTGCGCGTGATGATTTTAATGATGATACGCTCGCCCTGTATTACTACGCTCCGCGCATTCATCCGAACTCATTTACCGACCTGACGAGCCGGGCAAGCCATGTCTGTTTACGCGGGCAGGAGTCGTTGAGTTCCACGAATAAAGTCAGCGTGCTGGCTAGAAAATTGACCTCTGTTTACACGACAGTGAAAACCAAAATGTGCTTTACCCCAGAGGTGTTCCAGCATAGTGCAGGGCTCGTGTTGTATTACGACAACATGAACTATCTCTATTTACAAAAGCACTATTTACAAAAGCACGATGACGAAGAAAATCAGTGTGCGGCACTTTCCATTATCCACATGGAAAATGGCGCGAAGCGGGAAGACTGGCACGCCAGTGCATGGCTTACTGCCGATGCGGTGTATTTACGGCTGAAGATTGAAGGGCGGTCGATTTCCTTCGCCTGGTCGTATGACGATGTACATTATGAACCGGTCGGAAAAGTCTATGAAACGATCAAATTCTCGGATGAATACAGCCAGCATGGTGAATTTACCGGGTCGTTTGTCGGGATCGCCTGTGTAGACAGCGTATTGCACCAGCATACTGCCGCGTTTGATTTCTTCGATTATCAGGCAGATGAAAACCGAGACGTTGAATAAATGCCGTCAACGCAGCGATGTACTGTCTACGCGTTAACCCATAACAATTTATCTATAACGATTTATCTATAACAACTTTGCCGATAGCAACCGTGCTCCGCGATGGCGCACGGTTGTTCCTTTTCTGTGCATGATAATGAAACGGAATTATTTAATTCCATATAAATCAAAGTGGTGAAAACTGGCATGGTTTTCGCTTTAGTGAATTCAATCTTGTATACCAGATGGGATTCACACTATGCCAAGAATGACGGGACTCACGCTTCAGGAATGGAAACAGCATCACCAACAGCAGGCTGATAGCGTAGGAGAGACGCTAAGTGCGCTGCTCGCCAGCTTCTCGACGGACGATCCGGCGTGGATCGTGCTGGCGACCCCCGAGCTGCTTGAGGCACAGATCGCGGCGCTGCTGCCTCTGTATCGTGAAAACCCAGACGCGCTACCGCTGTTCGGCGTTCCCTTTGCTGTCAAAGATAATATTGATGTTGCAGGCTGGCCGACGAGCGCGGCGTGTCCGGCATTCACCTATCTGGCCGACAAGGATGCGACTGCCGTTGCCAAATTAAAAGCGGCAGGCGCGGTGGTTGTCGGTAAAACCAACCTCGATCAGTTTGCCACTGGCTTGGTGGGCACGCGTTCACCGTTTGGTGAAGTACCGAATACCTTCAATGCGGACTATATCAGCGGCGGTTCCAGTTCAGGATCGGCTTCGGTGCTGGCGCGGGGGCTGGTCGCATTTTCATTAGGCACCGACACCGCCGGATCGGGGCGCGTTCCCGCGGGGTTTAATAATATCGTCGGCCTGAAGCCGACGAAAGGGTGGCTATCGGCAAGCGGTGTCGTTCCTGCTTGTCGCCTGAATGACACGATCTCCGTGTTCGCATTAACCGTCGAAGATGCGTTTACCGTCGCGGAACTGGCTGGCGGATATGATACCGCAGATGCTTATTCGCGCAGCCATCCGGGCAGTGCGCCAGCCTTGCTGCCGGAAAAACCGCGCGTTGCTATTCCCAGCGATCCGACCTTTTTTGATGATGCCGTCGCACAGGCCGCATGGCAGCTCGCGCTGGTCGAATTAGAAGCGACGGGCGCGACGCTGCATCCCATCGATTTCAGCGTATTCACGCAGTTGGCTGAACAGCTTTACCAAGGCCCTTGGGTAGCGGAACGCACGGTAGCGGTGGGCGATATGCTGCGGCAACCTGAACTGATGGATCCGGTGGTGTACGGCATCGTGGCGAGCGGTGAGCGTTTCAGCGCGGTAGAGGCTTTCAAAGCCGAATACCTGCGGGCCGAACTGGCGCGTCAGATTCAGCAGACGCTGGCCTCGTTCGATGCGTTAGCGGTGCCGACGTCGCCGACGATTCATACGCGTGAGGCGATGAAGCAGGAGCCGGTGCGTAACAATTCCCAGTTGGGAACCTACACCAACTTTACCAATCTGGCCGATCTTTCGGCGCTGGCACTGCCTGCGCCTTTCCGTGCTGACGGTTTGCCTGCGGGTATCACGCTGATTGCACCCGCGTGGCACGACCGTGCATTAGCGAGTTTTGGCCTGCGCTGGCAGGCACAGCTGGCGCTTACGCTGGGCGCGACGGGAAAAGCGCTGCCTGCAGGACCAACCACCTTACCGCCTTCCATCTCACACGTCCGCCTCGCCGTTGTCGGCGCGCACCTGACGGGTATGCCGCTCAACCATCAATTGACCAACCGTGATGCGGTACGGATAGAAGAGACGCACACCGCGGAAAACTATCGTCTTTATGCGCTGGCGAATACGCAACCTGCCAAGCCCGGTTTAGCGAAAAGCACCGATGGCGCGGCGATCATCGTCGAACTATGGGACATCCCGCTGGCGCGTTTTGGTGAGTTTGTCGCAGAGATTCCGGCACCGTTGGGAATCGGTACGTTGATGTTAGCCGACGGGCGACGAGTTAAAGGCTTTATTTGCGAACCGGCTGCGTTAAGCGACGCCACGGATATCACCGCGTTCGGCGGCTGGCGTCATTGGCTCGCCCGTCAGGAGGCGTCCCATGTTTAAGACCGTATTGATTGCTAATCGAGGTGAGATCGCCTGCCGTGCGATGCGCACGCTAAAGCGCTTGGGTATCACCAGCGTGGCTATTTATTCCGACGCGGATAAAAACGCACAGCATGTGAAAGATGCCGATATCGCCGTATCGATTGGCGGGGAAAAGGCCAGCGACAGCTATCTGTGTATCGATAAGGTATTGGCGGCTGCCCAGCAGACGGGAGCAGAAGCGATCTGGCCGGGCTACGGTTTTCTATCCGAAAGCCTGCCGTTTGCTGCCGCGTGTGAAAAGGCGGGTATCGCGTTTGTTGGGCCAACCGCGCAGCAAATTGGCGAATTTGGCCTGAAGCACCGCGCCCGTGAACTGGCTGCGGCTGCCGGTGTGCCGATGACGCCGGGAACGCCGCTGCTGGCCTCGTTGGAGGACGCGCTGGTCGCTGCAGACGAGATCGGCTATCCGGTGATGCTGAAAAGTACCGCCGGTGGCGGGGGAATTGGCCTGACGCGCTGTGCCGATGCTGCCGCGCTGCAAGCCGCGTGGGAAAGCGTGCGTCGGTTGGGCGAGCAGTTTTTCAGCGATGCAGGTGTCTTTCTCGAACGCTGCATCGATCGGGCGCGTCACGTAGAAGTACAGATTTTTGGCGATGGCAAAGGCCGTGTGGTGGCGCTGGGCGAACGTGATTGCTCATTACAGCGGCGCAACCAGAAAGTGGTGGAAGAGACGCCCGCACCGCATTTGCCAGAAACCACACGCGCGGCGTTGCTGGCTTCGGCAGTGAAGCTCGGCGAACTGGTCAGCTACCGCAGCGCGGGAACGGTGGAATTCATCTACGACGCCGAGCGCGACGCGTTCTTTTTCCTCGAAGTGAATACCCGCTTGCAGGTTGAACATCCAGTGACGGAGTGTGTCACCGGGCTGGATTTGGTCGAATGCATGCTGCGCGTTGCGGCGGATGAACCGCTTGACTGGGCGCAGCTCACACAACGACCGCGTGGCGCGGCGATTGAAGTACGACTCTATGCGGAAGATCCGCTGAAAAATTTCCAACCCAGCCCCGGCGTGCTGACTGAAGTGGCGTTTCCCGACGGCGTGCGGGTCGATGGCTGGGTAAGCACTGGCACCGAGGTATCTGCGTATTACGATCCGATGATCGCCAAGCTGATCGTTCACGCAGAAACCCGTGAGCTGGCGCTGGAGAAGATGCAGCAGGCGCTAAATGCTACGCGTTTGCACGGTATTGCCACCAATCTGGATTATCTGCGTCAGATTATCACCACCGACGCGTTCCGTAGCGGAACGGTATGGACGAGGATGCTCGATAGCTTTACGCCGTCGGCGCCAGTGATTGAAGTCATCCAGCCCGGCACCTGGAGCAGCGTGCAGGATTACCCCGGACGCCTCGGCTATTGGGATATCGGTGTGCCGCCGTCCGGCCCGATGGACGATTTCGCGTTCCGTCTGGCGAACCGCATTGTCGGTAATGATGACGCTGCGGCAGGGCTGGAGTTTACGCTGCAAGGGCCGACGTTGCGTTTCCACAGTACGGCGGTGATTGCACTGACGGGAGCTGATTGCCCAGCGACGCTGGATGGAGACGTCGTGCCCTATTGGCAGCCCGTCACGGTAACGGCTGGGCAAACACTGACGCTGGGGCGGGCGCAGTCCGGTTGTCGTACCTATCTGGCGGTACGCAACGGCATTGATGTACCGCAGTATCTCGGCAGCCGCTCGACGTTCGCGCTCGGGGAATTTGGCGGTCACGCCGGACGAACGCTGCGCGTGGCGGATATGCTGGCGATTTCGCAACCCGCATTACCTGCCTGCACTACGCCTGCGCCGGTGAGCGCCCCGCAGGCCGTGGACATCGCGCTGATTCCGCAGTACGGCAACGAATGGCGCATTGGCGTGCTCTACGGCCCGCACGGTGCGCCGGACTTCTTTACCCACGCGGCAATCGACGAATTTTTCGCGGCAGAATGGCAGGTGCATTACAACTCGAACCGACTGGGCGTGCGTCTGGTGGGGCCGAAGCCCAGTTGGACGCGAGAGAACGGCGGTGAGGCCGGTTTGCATCCTTCCAACGTTCACGACTGTGAATACGCCATCGGCGCGGTGAATTTTACTGGTGATTTTCCGGTGATCCTCACGCGCGATGGGCCAAGTCTGGGCGGATTTGTCTGTCCGGTCACCATTGCCAAAGCGGAACTGTGGAAAGTCGGCCAGGTCAAACCGGGTGACCGCATCCGTTTCCATCCTATCAGCGCGGAGGAGGCGCTGGCACTGGAACAGGCGCAGTCTGCTCGTGTTTCCACGTTGGGTACAGCACATGCACCTGCGTTCGACATTCCTTCGTTAGCGACGACAGAACACGGTTCCGCAACGGTGCTGGCTGCCGTGCAAGCCACGGCGACCACGCCAGTTGCCGTCTATCGTCAGGCAGGCGACAACTACGTTCTGATCGAGTACGGCGAGAACGTGCTCGATCTGGCGCTGCGGCTGCGTATTCATCTGCTGATGATTGCGATCCGTGCTTCGGCGACGGCGGGAATAGAAGAGCTATCGCCTGGCGTGCGTTCGCTACAGGTACGTTATGACAGCCGGATTATCCGCCAGCGTGCGCTGCTGGACGTGCTGCTGAATCTGGAAAGCCAGCTCGGCGATGTCAGCCAGATGACAGTGCCGTCGCGTATCGTCCATTTGCCAATGGCGTTTGAAGACAGCGCCACGCTCGGTGCGGTTGAACGCTACCGTGAAACGGTACGCGCTAGTGCGCCCTGGCTGCCGAATAATGTCGATTTCATCCAGCGTATTAATGGTTTATCGAGCCGTGATGACGTGCGTGACATCATTTTCGATGCCAGTTACCTGATTCTGGGGCTGGGCGATGTTTATCTCGGCGCGCCCTGTGCGGTGCCGGTCGATCCGCGTCACCGTCTGCTTAGCTCCAAATACAATCCGGCGCGCACCTTCACTGCCGAAGGCACGGTCGGCATCGGCGGCATGTACATGTGCATTTACGGCATGGATTCACCGGGCGGCTATCAACTGGTGGGGCGCACGCTGCCGATCTGGAACAAGTTCCTCAAAAATGATCAGTTCATCGCGGGTGAACCGTGGCTGCTACGTTTCTTCGATCAGGTGCGGTTTTATCCGGTCAGCGAAGCCGAACTGACGGCGCTGCGTGAGGATTTCCGCGAAGGACGCGCCGCGATCCATATCGAAGAAACCGAATTTGATTTCTCTGAGCACACGCGTTTTCTAACCGAACAGGCCGACGATATCGCCGCGTTTCGCCAGCGTCAGGCCTCTGCATTTGAAACTGAAGTGGCGCTGTGGCAGCAAGAAGAGGACAGCACGCCGCAGGAAGACGTTTTAATCGCTTCTGTAGAAAACGACGAAGATGCCTTTCAGGTCAGTGCAGATATGAACGGCAATATCTGGAAAGTGCTGGTGAAGGTAGGGGATGAGGTTGAGGCCGGACAGCCGTTGATCATCGTTGAAGCGATGAAAATGGAACTAACGATTAGCGCGCCGCAGTCAGGCCGGGTGAAGCGCATCGGCTGTCAGCCGGGGCGTCCGGTCAGTCCCGGTGATGCCCTGCTATGGCTGGAATAAGGACCAGTTGGGATAAAGGGACGAGTCTGCATAAAACGGACGACAGGTAATAAACGGCGAGGCGGAGAAAACCATGCGAACAGGCACACAAAAGAATAACAAAGATCGCCCGGAAGCGTTGGCGGAACGGGTGTATCAGACGCTGAAAAACGACATTTTCGACTTTCGTCTGATGCCGGGCGATCGCTTCAGTGAAAGTGAGATTGCCGAGCGGATGTCGGTTAGCCGCACGCCGGTGCGTCAGGCGCTGTTCTGGTTGGAGCGGGAAGGGTATGTCGAAGTCTATTTTCGCAGCGGCTGGCAGGTGCGCCCCTTTGATTTTGAGTATTTCGAAGAACTGTATGACTTCCGCATTGTGCTGGAGCGCGAAGCCATTCGTCGACTGTGCGGGATGCCGCCGGGGCGCTGCGCCGAGTTATTGGCGGATCTGAAACGCTTCTGGATTGAGGAACCGCGTCTGGATGATGGAAAGACCGTGTCCCGCTACGACGAAGGGTTTCACCGTGGGCTGGTTATGGCGGCGGGCAACAGTGAAATGGCTCGGATTCACGGCGAACTGACGGAGAAAATCCGCATTATTCGCCGTCTCGATTTCACCCGTGAGGATCGCATCGACGCGACCTATAAAGAACACGCCCAGATTTTGCTAGCGATATTGCAACAACACACTGAGGAGGCGCAGCGCATTCTAACCGACCACATTGCGGTCAGTAAGGCCGAAGTCAGGAAGATCACCTTACACATGCTACAGCAGGCACGGCCTCAGTCAGTTACTACAGAACCAGCTTCACCAGACGCATCACACGATTCCATTCTCACTCAACACGACTTAAGGGCTAATAAATGAAAAGACGTTCATTGCTAAAAGTTTTTGCGCTGTCTGCGACAGTGGTTGGTATGGGGTTGACCTGGAGCGTGCAGGCGGCGGAAACCATCAAAGTCGGGGTAATGCATTCGCTGTCCGGCACGATGGCGATTTCGGAAACGCCGCTGAAAGATGTGGCACTGATGGCCATTAATGAGATCAATGCTAAAGGCGGCGTGTTGGGTAAAAAACTGGAGCCGGTAGTTGTCGATCCCGCGTCGAACTGGCCGCTGTTTGCTGAAAAGGCGCGTCAGTTGCTAACGCAGGATAAAGCGGCGGTGGTTTTCGGCTGTTGGACATCGGTGTCGCGTAAATCGGTGCTGCCGGTGTTTGAAGAGTTAAACGGGCTGCTGTTCTATCCGGTGCAGTATGAGGGCGAAGAGATGTCGCCGAACGTATTCTATACCGGTGCGGCACCGAATCAGCAGGCGATCCCTGCCGTGGAATATCTGATGAGTGAAGACGGTGGGGCAGCGAAGCGTTTCTTCCTGCTGGGTACCGATTATGTCTATCCGCGTACCACCAACAAGATCCTACGCGCGTTCCTGCATTCAAAAGGCGTGCAGGACAAGGATATTGAGGAAGTCTATACGCCGTTCGGGCACAGCGATTATCAGACCATCGTTTCCAACATCAAGAAATTCTCGACGGGCGGTAAGACGGCGGTAGTTTCTACCATCAACGGCGATTCCAACGTTCCGTTCTATAAAGAGCTGGCGAATCAGGGCATCAAAGCGACCGATGTGCCAGTTGTCGCGTTCTCGGTAGGTGAAGAGGAACTGCGCGGTATCGATACCAAACCGCTAGTCGGCCATTTGGCGGCGTGGAACTACTTTGAATCGGTTGAGAACCCAACCAACACCCAATTCGTCGAAGCCTATAAAGCCTACGCCAAAGCGAAAAACCTGCCGAATTCGGGCACGGTAGTGAC
The DNA here is from genome assembly GCF_002847345.1 of Pectobacterium peruviense. GTDB lineage: Bacteria > Pseudomonadota > Gammaproteobacteria > Enterobacterales > Enterobacteriaceae > Pectobacterium > Pectobacterium peruviense. The sequence goes on along the minus strand of NZ_LXFV01000001.1, from coordinate 434,418 downwards.
TAACGATCCGATGGAAGCCACCTACGTCGGGATTCACATGTGGGCGCAGGCGGTAGAGAAAGCGGGCACCACGGACGTGGATAAAGTACGTGCCGCTATGGCGGGTCAAACCTTTGCCGCACCGGATGGCTTTACGCTGACGATGGACAGCACCAACCACCATCTGCATAAGCCAGTGATGATTGGCGAAATCGAGGAAAATGGTCAGTTCAACGTGGTCTGGCAAACCGATAAACCGGTTCGCGCCCAACCGTGGAGCCCGTACATCGCCGGCAATGATAAGAAGCCCGATCATCCAATAAAAGCCGCACAGTAAACGTCGCCCCGTCCAACGGTTGGACGGGGATTCCCTCTCTAATATGGCGGACATTGCGATGATTAATCGTCAATTATCTACGTTTGTGCTGTCGCTGTGTCTGATGCTTCCTGTGTTAGCACAGGCTGGGCCCGCAGCCGATTTCGCCGCCGCCAGCCGCACGCAGCAGGCAGAGCTACTGCAACAATGGGCCGCTGCGCCGGAGCCTGCGCGCTTGCCGCTGCTACAGGCACTGCGCGCCGAATCGGTGGTACTCGATCAGAATCAACAGCCGTTTATGGATGTGCAAGGCACGTTAACGCCGCTGGAAGGGCATGCTCAACCGACTGGCGCGACTAAAAAACTGTTTATGAATAACCGTCTGCGCGTGCTGATTGCCACCGCGCTGGCTTCACACCAGTTAGTCAGTGATGAGGTCGCAACGCGCCTGAATGCGGTGCGGCAATTGCAAGGTGACAGCAGTGCGGAGCAACTGCCGCTATTGGTACAACGGCTTGAGGTAGAGAAAGACGCACAGGTGCACGATGCGCTGAATATCGCTATTGCTACCCGCCAGTTAAGTGCTGCCGACCCACTGGTGCGTCTTGATGCGGTTAAACGATTAGGACAGACCGGCGATCCGCAAATGCAGGCACTGTTACAGCCGTTGACGCAGGCACCGAATGAATCAGATACCGGTGTGCGTGCGGCAGCGCAGGAGAGTCTGGATCAGATTAAGCAAAGTTTGATCGTCGGCGATCTGTTAGGGCAGGCGTTTACCGGGCTGTCGCTTGGCTCGATTTTGCTGCTGGCGGCGCTGGGGCTGGCGATCACCTATGGATTATTGGGCGTCATCAACATGGCACACGGTGAAATGTTGATGCTGGGCGCGTACGCGACTTGGCTGGTGCAGTCGCTGTGCCAGCAGTTTGCGCCGGCCTGGCTGCCGTATTATCCGCTGTTGGCGTTGCCTGTGGCCTTCTTTATCACGGCGGGTGTTGGCATGACGCTGGAGCGCACGGTGATTCGCCATCTCTATGGTCGTCCGCTGGAAACGCTGCTGGCAACGTGGGGTATCAGCCTGATGCTGATCCAACTGGTGCGGATGCTGTTCGGTACGCAGAATCTGGAAGTCGCGAACCCTGCGTGGCTGTCCGGCGGGCTGCGCCTGTTGCCGAATCTGGTGCTGCCGTATAACCGTATTGCGGTGATCTTGTTTGTCCTCGGCGTGCTGTTACTCACCTGGTTATTACTCAATAAAACACGGCTCGGCATGAATGTGCGGGCGGTGACGCAAAACCGGGCGATGGCGGACTGTTGCGGCGTGCCGACCGGACGCGTCGATATGCTGGCTTTTGGTCTCGGATCTGGCATAGCGGGGCTGGGTGGTGTGGCACTGTCTCAGTTGGGTAACGTCGGGCCGGAACTGGGACAGGGTTACATCATCGATTCCTTCCTCGTCGTTGTGTTGGGCGGCGTCGGACAGCTTGCAGGGACAGTGGTGGCTGCATTTAGCCTCGGCATTCTCAACAAAGTGCTGGAACCGCAGATCGGCGCAGTGCTGGGTAAAATCGTCATTTTGGTACTGATCGTGTTGTTTATTCAGAAACGGCCACAGGGGTTGTTTGCATTCAAAGGACGGGTGATTGACTGATGACGCAACCTATTACGCACTCTATTAAACAGCCGATGACGATAACCCTGACGCAGCGCGCACCGCGACTCATGCTTGGCCTCGGTTCGGGCATGCTGTTGGTCTTGCTGATACTGCCATTTTTCGCGCTGTTGCCCGCAGAGAACCCGCTGGCTATCTCCACCTACACGCTGACGCTGATCGGCAAAATTCTGTGCTATGCCATTGTTGCCGTGGCGTTGGATCTGGTGTGGGGCTACGCGGGGCTGCTATCGCTCGGTCACGGTCTGTTTTTTGCGCTGGGCGGCTATGCCATGGGCATGTATCTGATGCGGCAGGCCGCTGGCGAGGGGATGCCCGCGTTTATGTCATTCCTGTCGTGGACGGAACTACCGTGGTTCTGGGCAGGCACACAGTATTTCGCCTGGGCGCTGTGCCTGATCGTACTGGTGCCGGGCATACTGGCGTTTGTATTCGGCTGGTTCGCGTTCCGTTCCAAAATCAAGGGTGTCTATTTCTCGATCATGACGCAGGCGCTGACCTACGCCGGGATGCTGCTGTTCTTCCGTAACGAAACCGGCTTTGGTGGGAATAACGGATTTACCGGTTTTACTACGCTGCTGGGCTTCCCCATTACGGCCACGGGTACACGTATCGGGCTGTTTGTCGCCACCGTGCTGCTGCTAACCGCCAGCCTGTTAGCGGGGTTTGCGCTGGCGCGCAGTAAATTTGGCCGCGTGTTGACGGCGGTGCGCGATGCGGAAAACCGTCTGATGTTCTGCGGCTATGATCCGAAAGGCTTCAAACTGTTTGTCTGGACGCTTTCCGCCGTGCTGTGTGGGCTGGCGGGGGCGCTGTATGTGCCGCAGGTTGGCATCATCAATCCCAGTGAAATGTCACCGACCAACTCCATCGAAGCCGCTATTTGGGTCGCGCTGGGCGGACGCGGAACGCTAATTGGGCCATTGCTCGGCGCGGGGATCGTCAACGGTGCGAAAAGCTGGTTTACCGTGGCCTTTCCTGAATACTGGCTGTTCTTTTTGGGACTGATGTTTATTCTCGTCACGCTGTTTTTGCCGCGTGGTGTGATTGGATTGCTGACGAGGAAGAAACATGACTGAACCTGTATCTGTACCGTCAGTGCCTGCACTGACGGTTTCTTCACCGACCCAGTTTGCCCAGCTACACCCGTCGGATCGCCATCGGCACCAGACCGATCCGGTGCTGCAACTCGACAAGATTAACGTGAGTTTTGACGGTTTTCAGGCGCTCACCGATCTCTCGTTGCAGATTGGCGTGGGGGAACTGCGCTGCATCATCGGACCAAACGGCGCGGGGAAAACCACGCTGATGGATGTCATCACCGGCAAAACGCGGCCGGATAACGGTAAGGTGTTTTACGATCAATTTACCGATCTGACGACGTTATCACCCGTGGACATTGCACGCGCTGGAATTGGGCGAAAATTCCAAAAGCCGACCGTGTTTGAGGCGCTGACCGTGTTCGAAAACCTCGAAATTGCGCTGAAAACCGACAAGTCGGTGTGGGCAAGCCTGCGTGCCAGGCTGAACGGCGAGCAACGTGACCGGATTGACGACACGCTGGCGCTGCTGCGACTCGGTCACGAACGGCAGCGACCAGCAGGGTTGTTGTCGCATGGACAAAAGCAGTTTCTGGAGATTGGCATGCTGTTGGTTCAGGAACCGCATCTGCTGTTGCTCGATGAACCCGCCGCCGGGATGACGGATGCAGAAACCGCCTACACCGCCGAACTGTTCCGCAGTCTGGCGGGCAAGCACTCGCTGATGGTGGTGGAGCACGATATGGGATTTGTCGAGAGCATTGCCGATCGCGTGACCGTGCTGCATCAGGGGCAGGTGCTGGCGGAAGGATCGCTGCGTGAGGTCCAGGCTAATGAGCAGGTCATTGACGTTTATCTGGGGCGCTAACATGTTAGAAATTGCAGAACTGAATCAATATTACGGCGGCAGCCACATTCTGCGCGGTTTGTCGTTTGAGGTAAATCCCGGCGAGATTACCTGTCTGTTAGGGCGTAACGGCGTGGGGAAGACCACGCTGCTGAAATGTCTGATGGGGCTGATTCCGGCGAAGTCCGGCACGATTCGCTGGCAGGGCGAGGCAATTAATACACGTAAACCCCACCAGCGCGTGCAAGCAGGTATTGCCTATGTACCGCAGGGACGAGAAATTTTCCCCCGTCTGACGGTGGAAGAAAATCTGCTGATGGGGCTGTCGCGTTTTCCGGGCAAACAGGCGCGACAGGTACCGGATGAGATCTACCAGCTTTTTCCCGTATTGGATGAAATGAAACAGCGGCGCGGTGGCGATTTGTCCGGTGGGCAACAGCAACAGCTGGCGATTGGACGTGCGCTGGCCTGTAAACCACAGCTGTTGATTCTGGATGAACCGACAGAAGGCATACAGCCGTCGGTGATTAAAGAGATCGGCGCAGTGATTCGCCAACTGGCGCAGCGTGGCGATATGGCGATCCTGCTGGTTGAGCAATTTTACGACTTTGCCGCCGAACTGGCTGACAGCTATCTGGTGATGTCTCGCGGGGAAATCATACAGCGCGGGCGAGGCGAAACGATGGAGCAGGACGACGTACGGGGATTGGTCGCGATTTGAGTGCAGTTACCTTGGTTTCATTTCGTTAGTGCAAAATTTTCATACTGGTCAGGCAAGCGGTGTAAAATACAACCTTAAGAAGATAGTTCATTGTTTGGCTTCAGTTAAAAAGGGAAGGAGACTTAAGGATGAGTAAACCGCTGAAGATTTTTGCTGCGATCGGCACCATCGTTATTGCTGTTGTGGTTGGCGCGATATGGCCGTATATCAAAATGGATTTTGCCAGCAGTGCGCATTATACCGAACAGGATAAAAGGGAATATGCGTTCTATACCCCCGATATTCTGAAAAACATGCCGCATATTACCGATCGCTATGCCTTCAGTTTTTCGAACGTAACGGGTCCTGAAGCTAAAGTATGGACGGTGAATTTCTATGGCACTGGCGATACCCGCAATGTTCACACCTATCTGACTTCGGTGGGGTATGAGAAGCAGGATCGTTGCGATGTTGAGGCTGAATGTTGGCGAGCGGTTGGCACTCATGATGTTGTGACGGTTGCGACATTTGATACCGATAAAAGCGTGATGGTTCAGGTTTATAGCAGCCCGTATGGTGAGCCATTGCCACTCAAATAATCATGTCAGGCGCAATGGCTCCATTGTACTTAAGTTTCAGCGTCATTCCTTCTGCTCCTTAACTACATTTTGCATTAGAGGATTCTAATTCCAATATATATGAATTAACATATATGTATATGGAGTGTATTGAGAGCCAAAAATGCTACAACCCGTCCAACTTTTCAAAATCCTTTCCGATGAGACTCGGCTATCCATCATCCTGCTGCTCAGAGAAGCGGGAGAATTGTGCGTCTGTGATATCTGCGCTGCCACCACGGAATCTCAGCCTAAAATTTCCCGCCATATGGCAATATTACGTGAATCAGGTTTAGTTCTTGATCGCCGTGAAGGAAAATGGATTCATTATCGATTGTCTCCACACATGCCTGCTTGGGCCGCAGAAACGATTAGTACCGCATGGCAATGCCTGCGTGATGACGTTCGTCGGTGTCTGGCTAAATCCGCTTCTTCTTCATGCTGAAATAGGAAGAGATATATTCTTTTTTCCATATGTGATGAGGTTTGATATGTTATTGGCAGGAATCATATTTTTACTGACCTTGATCCTGGTGATTTTGCAACCCAGAGGTCTCAGTATCGGATGGAGTGCTAGCATCGGGGCCGTATTCGCGCTGTTCAGCGGGGTCATTCACCTCAATGATATTCCGGTTGTCTGGAATATTGTCTGGAACGCGACGGCGACGTTTATTGCGGTGATTGTCATCAGCCTATTGCTTGATGAATCGGGTTTTTTCGAATGGGCGGCATTGCACGTATCCCGATGGGGAAACGGGCGCGGGCGTCTGTTGTTTACCTGGATTGTTTTACTGGGCGCTGCCGTTTCTGCGTTGTTTGCCAACGACGGCGCCGCGCTGATCCTCACGCCGATTGTGATTGCCATGCTGTTGGCTTTGGGGTTCAGCACTGGTACGACGCTGGCATTCGTTATGGCTGCAGGATTTATTGCTGATACGGCTAGCCTGCCGCTGATTGTTTCTAATCTGGTTAACATTGTGTCTGCCGATTTTTTCAACCTTGGGTTTGCTGAATATGCATCGGTTATGGTTCCCGTCGATATTGCAGCGATTATCGCGACGTTGATTATGTTACACCTGTTTTTTCGGAAGGATATCCCTGCAACCTACGACGTATCTCGGTTAAAAGTACCGGCAAGTGCCATTAAGGATCTGGCAACGTTCAGAGCGGGTTGGATTGTTTTGGTGCTTCTGCTTACCGGATTTTTCGTCCTCGAACCTTTGGGGATTCCCGTCAGTGCTATTGCGGCCGTGGGCGCAACTATTTTGCTTGCAGTGGCAAAAAAAGGTCATGCCATCAATACGGGTAAGGTACTGCGTGGTGCGCCATGGCAGATCGTAATTTTCTCACTCGGTATGTATTTAGTGGTCTATGGTCTGCGCAACGCGGGGTTAACGGAATATCTTTCCAGTATTCTGAATCTGTTTGCGGAGAAAGGACTGTGGACTGCCACACTTGGCACTGGCTTTATGGCCGCGCTGCTTTCCTCAATCATGAACAATATGCCCACAGTGTTGATTGGTGCCTTATCTATCGACGGCAGCACCGCATCTGGTGTTGTTAAAGACGCAATGATTTATGCCAACGTCATTAGTTGTGATTTAGGACCCAAAATTACTCCTATTGGCAGCCTGGCGACACTGCTTTGGTTACATGTGTTATCACAGAAAAACATGACGATCAGTTGGGGATACTATTTCCGTATCGGAATTGTCATGACACTGCCTGTGCTGTTTGTCACGCTGGTTGCGTTGGCACTGCGGCTATCCATCACGTTGTAATGAGATATTGATATGAGCAAAATAACGATTTACCACAACCCTGACTGCGGTACCTCGCGTAATACGCTGGAGATGATCCGTAATAGCGGCGCAGAACCCACGATTATTTACTATCTTGATACGCCGCCTTCGCGTGATGAACTGGTGACGCTCATTGGTGACATGGGAATGACGGTTCGAGCCTTGCTGCGCAAAAACGTAGAACCTTACACACAACTGGGGCTTGCTGAGGAAAGCTTTACTGACGAACAGCTTATTGATTTCATGTTGCAATATCCGATCCTGATAAACCGTCCGATTGTCGTTACTCCGTTGGGAACCCGACTATGTCGTCCATCAGAGCAGGTGCTGGATATTCTCCCCGATCCGCAGCGAGGCGCATTCACCAAAGAAGATGGTGAAAAAGTCACTGATAAATCGGGTCAACGCGTGAAATAGAGCCAGAAGGGAGACATCTGGCTCAATGCGCTTCCTCACAGCACCTTATTCAAAAAGTTGATTGTCCGTGGATGACGGGGATGATTTAGCACCTGCCAGGAATCGCCGCTTTCGACAATTTTTCCATCGACCATAAACACCACTCGGTCAGCGACTTCGCGCGCAAAGCCGATTTCATGTGTGACGACGACCAGCGTCACGCCGGAGCGGGCGAGTGATTTGATCACATCCAGCACCTCGCCGACCAGCTCGGGATCGAGCGCGGATGTCGGTTCATCAAACAGCATGACTTTCGGTTTGAGCGCCAGCGCTCGAGCAATCGCGACGCGCTGTTGCTGCCCACCGGACAGATGGCGTGGATAAGACTGTGCTTTATGGCGTAGCCCGACGCTTTCCAGCAGGGTAAAGGCGACATCTTCGGCTTCCTGACGGGAATACAATTTATGTGCCAACGGGGCTTCAATGATATTTTCCAATACGGAAAGGTGGGGGAACAGATTGAAATTCTGGAACACATAGCCGACGTTAATGCGCTGGCGTAACACGTCCTTTTCTTTCAATTCATAGAGCGTATTCCCTTTGCGGCGATAGCCGATGTAGTCGCCATCGATGCGGATAAAACCGTCGTCCACGCGTTCAAGATGATTAATGGTGCGCAACAGAGTGGATTTTCCCGAACCAGATGGACCCAAGATCACCGTGACGGAGCCGGGCGCTAGCGTAAGATTGATATCATCCAGCGCTTTATGCTGACCAAAATGTTTCGCCACATTGCGGATCTCAATCAGCCCGCGAGCGTTTTCTGCCTGTGGTTGCGCGGTGGCTCGGGCGTGAGCAAAATAATCGATAGCTTCAGACATAGTGAATCTCCAGAATCGGGGGGTTAACGTGCGCGCTTGCGCGTCAGGGCGCGAACAAGTCTCTGGCGCGGCGTTAGCGGCATTTCACGCACCGCACCGCGGGACACATAGCGTTCCACGTAGTATTGGACGATGGATAGCACCGTGGTAATCAGCAGATACCAGATGGTGGCGACCATCAGCAATGGAATAACCTGCTGCGTACGGTTGTAGATGACCTGAACGGTGTAAAACAGCTCCGGCAGCGCCAGCACATAGACAATCGAGGTACCTTTAGCGAGGCTGATGATCTCGTTAAAACCGGTGGGCAGAATCGAACGCAGCGCCTGCGGCAGAATGATGCGCACCGTACGACGACCTCCGGGCAGGCCGAGCGCAGCGGAGGCTTCAAACTGACCCGCATCCACGCCAAGAATACCGCCGCGAATAATTTCCGCCGTATACGCAGACTGCACCAGCGTCAGGCCAAGTACGGCGACGGAAAATTGATCCAGTAGATCAATCGTCGGATAGCGCAGGAAGACGATAGACGTGAACGGAATCCCCAGCGCCAGTTCGTCATAGAGATACGAGAAATTGTAGAGAATGATCAGTACCAGAATTAGCGGCAGCGATCGAAACAGCCAGATATACAGCCACGACAATGTGGATAGCAGATAAGACGGTGAAAGCCGTGCCAGCGCCAGCGCGGTGCCGAAGAAAATGCTGAATAATGTACCCAGCGCGGTCAACAGCAGCGTTTGCCCCAGCCCCGCAAGGATGACCGGATTAAAAAACCACTCGGCAAAGACTGACCATTCCCAGCGCGGGTTCAGCGCGATTGACTGAATAATCCCGGCAAAAATAAACAGAGAAAACAGTGCACCGGCAAAACGAAAAGGATAACGCGCCGGAACAATGTTCAACGGTGGTTCCTGTGCCTGACTCAGTGGTGGTTGCTGAGACGACGTTTGTAGAGATTGCGTCATGATCGATACCATTTGAATGTGATGCTGAAAAATGTCGTTTTGTGGCTAGTGCATAGGGTGATTACCGGTGCGTAAGGGTCAACACACTTTCAAATGGCGGGTGATAAGCTCGACTTCCGTTTGTCGCGCAACCCGTGGTGCTACCGTTTCGAACAGCGCTTTTTTAAACGGTAAACGCCCGTCGTAAGGTGGAAGGCTATAGGTCACGGGATCGACGGTGGTATCGAACTGAGGCGTATAACCGTGGCTCAGGTATAAGCGCACCGCTTCAGGCTGACGGAAGCCGGTGGTCAGGAAAAAATGCTCATAGCCTAATCGGCGCGCGTGTTGTTCCAGCTCTTGCATCACTTTTCCCGCGAGTCCCTGACGGCGCAGTGAGTTATCCGTCCATACCCGCTTAATCTCGGCGGTGGTGCTGTCGTAGCGTTTAAACGCCCCCGTGGCGATGGGGATACCTCGACGCAGCAGAGCAATAAAAATGCCGTGTGGCTGCTGGTAGATTCCCTGCGAATCGCTTTCCCGCTCACCGAAAAAATCCCCATAACGCTGCTCATACTCTGCGAACAGGCCGTCGATAATGGGTGCCACGATAGGATCTTCGGGCTGGGTAACAATGAAGATATCGTCGGACATTCAATGCTCCTGATTCATTAGGGTATACGGGCTATCGGTAGCCATTGCGTTTCGCTTATGGCATCGCGATAGCCATAAGGCGGGATTAATCGCCCAGTCCCGGCGGATTGATTTCTGAACGCTCGATACGCTCAATGCTTTCTCCCCAGCGGTTCAGCACCTTGTCGTATTCGCCGCTTTTAATCACACCGTTCAACGCAGTATTAATCGGCTGTACCAATCCGCTGCCTTTGCGCGTGGTGACCGCGATATGTGCAACGTTGGGGTAACCGCCATTTACCGTGCCGACGTGCTTAACCTTTCCAGTCAGCTCTGCTTTGTAGGCGCCGATCACGTTTGGACCGAAATAGGCATCAGAACGACCGGATTGCAGGCTCAGGTTGGCCGCAGCATCGTCCGTGACATAAATGGGCTGAAAGGCGGGTAGGCCGTTAGCGCGATTCTGTTTATCCCATGCCAGCAGCACGGCTTCCTGATTGGTGCCTGAACCGACAATAATCTTCAATCCAGCAATGTCTTTCGCTTCCTTGATGGACTGAATTTTACTGGTGGATTTCACATAGAAGCCGAGTGAATCGATGCGATAAGTGGCGAAATCGAACTTCTCTTTACGCTCTTTGGTGACGGTAATATTGATAATGGCGGCGTCATATTTACCGGAGGCCACGCCGAGCGGCCAGTCTTCCCACGAAGTGGGAACGATGTTCAGCTCCAGACCAAGGCTGTCTGCCACCAGTCGGGCGATATCCGGTTCACTGCCGACTACGGTTTTGTTGTCGTCAGCGAGAAAGGCCAGCGGCGGTGACGAACCCAACGTAGCAATCGCGACGGTGAGTTTCCCCGGCGTGACAAATTTAAAATCAGTCGGAATCTGTGCGATAGCGTCCGCATTCTTCGGCGCATGGATCGGCTGCTGATTGGCTTTCAGGTCGATAGCCGCCTGTGCGCCAGTCGTTACGGACAGCGTGCCGAGCAGCAGCGATCCCGTCAGTAGCCTTGTCAGAAGCGAGGGAAGCACGCGAGGTGTCGCGGCCAAATGTGCGATGGTGTAGGCGATCTGTTTTTGCATTTATCTTTCCCTTGCAGGTTATTATGGTGACATTGTCACTTTTAAGAGCGTGTCACTTTTAATGACATGTCTCTTTTATTAATCGCCAATACCCGGCGGATTCACCACGGACTGTGTGATCTTTTCATCGTCTTCACCCCAGCGATCCAGCACTTGCGCATAGCTGCCGTTATGGATCGCGCCATTGATGGCGGTGCTGATTGGCTGCGCCAAACCGTTACCTTTTTGCGTGGTGACCGCGACATAAGCGACCGTCGGGCCTTTGCCCACCATGCGCGTTTTGCCTGTTAACGCCGCTTTATAAGCGCCGATGGAGTGCGGACCGAAAAACGCATCGACACGCCCGGACTGAATGCTCAAATTGGCGGCGGCATCGTCGGTAACGTAGACTGGCTGTACGGGGGCGAGGCCGTTAGCGCGGTTTTGCCGATCCCAGCCCAGAAGAATGTTTTCCTGATTGGTGCCGGAGCCGACAATCACTTTCAGACCGGCCACGTCTTCCGGTTTGTTGATTGCGGTAATCTTACTGGTCGATTTCACGTAGAAACCCAGCGTATCAATGCGGTATGTGGCGAAATCGAACTTCTCTTTGCGCAGCTTCGTTACGGCGATATTAAAAATAGCGGCATCGTATTTCCCCGCCGTAATGCCCAGCGGCCAATCTTCCCAAGAGGCAGGAACCAGCTTTAGCTCCAGTCCGAGACTGTCGGCCACCAGCCGCGCGATGTCAGCATCGCTGCCGACAATCGTTTTGTTATCGTCAGCCAACAACGACAGCGGTGGTGAGCTGAGCGCCGAGACGGCAATCGTCAGCTTACCCGGCGTCACGAATTTGAAATTAGCCGGGATTTGCGCGATAGCCTCGGCGTTTTTCTCAGTACGAATGGGAACCTGATTGGCCTTGAGATCGATACGGCTGACGAATTCCGTGTCTTGCGCCTGTGCACTTATCGCCAGCGTGGCGCTCAGTAGCGTCGCCAGACCGGTTACAGTGATAAAAGGGGTCTGTTTCACGGTAAATCTCCTGCGGTGCAAACTAGCGCGTGAATTGATTCACCGGATAATCCAGCGCCAGATTTTCCCGCAGCGTGTAGCCGGCATACTCCTGACGGAATAGGCCGCGCTGTTGCAGCAAAGGGACGACCCGATCGACAAAGTGATTGAGTGTATCTGGCGTGCCCCCCTGAATGATGAAGCCGTCTGCCGCGCCATTTTCAAACCAGAGCTGTAAGCCATCCGCCACTTGCTCGGGCGTGCCGCTGAATACTGGACGGGGTGACGCCGCTTCCAGCGCGACCTGTCGCAGCGTTAAGCCTTTTTCCTGTGCGTTGCGTTTGATTTCATCGGTGGTGCTGCGGAAGCTGTTTTTCCCCAGTTCGCCGATATCAGGGAAGGGCTCATCCAGCGGGTGTTGTGAGAAGTCATAGTGCTCGAAATAGCGCCCCAGATAATTGAGCGCGTCCTTAATCGTGACCAACTGCGCCGTTTCCTGATACTGGCGCTCGACGTCTTCTGCATCATTGCCGACAATCACGCTGACGCCCTGGAAGACGTGCAGTTGATCGGCGTGGCGACCGTTTTCTTCTAGCTTCTGCTTCACTTCGCGGTAATAACGCTGCGAGTCTTCCAGCGTGTGTTGATGAGTAAAGATGGCATCGGCGTGTTTAGCGGCAAGTTTTTGCCCGTCCTCAGACGCGCCAGCCTGAAACACAATCGGGCGACCCTGCGCAGAGCGGCCAATATTCAGCGGGCCCTGTACCGAGAAGAATTCCCCTTGATGATTCAGCGTGTGCAACTTCTCAGAATCGAAGAATTGCCCGCTGGCTTTGTCGCGAATAAAGGCATCATCTTCCCAGGAATCCCACAGACCTTTCGCCACCTGAAGGAATTCATCGGCGATGCGGTAGCGCAGCGCGTGTTCCGGGTGCTGTGCGCGGGAAAAGTTTTTTGCCGATCCTTCTAATGGCGATGTCACCACGTTCCAGCCTGCACGACCGTTGCTGAGATGGTCGAGGCTAGCGAACTGCCGGGCGGTGGTAAACGGTTCGGAATACGACGTCGAGAGTGTGCCGACCAGACCAATATGACTGGTGACGGTAGCCAGCGCGGATAGCAGCGTTAACGGCTCGAAACGGTTGAGAAAGTGGGGGATGGATTTTTCATTGATATACAAGCCGTCAGCGACGAAAACAAAGTCGAATTTTCCCTGTTCGGCTTTTTTTACCGCATCTAAAACAAAACCAAAATTAATACTGGCATCGGGGACGACGTTTTTATGTCGCCATGCGGACATATTCCCCGCCGCGCCTTGTAATATTAAACCTAATCTTAATTGCCGTTTTGATGATGTTTGTTTTTTACTCATTATGAGAAACCTTTTATTAATCGAACATACTTTCATGAAGGTGAAAAATTCATTAATAAGCTGGCTATCAATAAACCAACAACAAGCTATCAACAGAGAAAACCATTAATAGATATTCACGCATTCAATGAAAGGTTAATAGGACGTTAAGAGCGTGTTTTCACTATTGATGAGGCGAGGAGTGATGTAAAACAACAAAAATGTATAATGAAATTCAAAAAATTCAGATGATGGCGCGGCTTATTTTGTTAGTATGATGTTAATGGCTATGCCTCTCGCCGTATCTAAAGGATAAAATTTCATGTCTGATTTGACAGTTGAACGACGCGTAACTGTGAATGACGCCGTTCCCTCTGCTACGGTTACCGCCGTTGACCAGCAGGCGTTTCGCGATGCAATGGCAAAGCTGAGCGCGGCGGTTAATATCGTTACTACCGATGGCCCAGCAGGTAAGGCTGGGTTTACGGCGTCTGCGGTGTCCAGCGTCAGTGATACGCCCGGCACGCTGCTGGTGTGTCTGAATCGCGGTTCATCTGTGTATCCCACGTTTCAGGTGAATGAACATCTATGCGTTAATACGCTAGCGGCACACCACGAAGCGCTGTCGTCGCTGTTTGGAAGCCGGTCGTCTACGGAAGAACGGTTTGCGGCGGCGGAGTGGGACGTGTTACACACGGGATCACCCGTATTGCAGGATGCCTTGGTTGCATTTGACTGCCGGGTTGAGGAAGTGGTGAGCGCGGCGACGCACGATATCTTTATTTGCCGAGTGTTAGCGATTAAGCAGGGCGAAAGTACCGATGGCCTGGTGTATTTTTCCCGTGGTTATCATGCGGTTCGTGGTTAATGAAATACATTGACTATACGTTAAACTATATACGCGCGTTGAGCGGTGGTAATGGATAGATCGTAAAGACGCTGCAAGTACCTCCCTGTAAGCTCGAGCCGCGCCATCCCTGGCGCGGACGCTTTACTCTTCTATTCCATTACCCCCGTTTTCGTTCTGAAAATAGGTTTTTCACCAGCTTGCCAACGCGAGTGATTTAGGGAATAGTCCCCTCCGCCCAATCGATCGAGCGGAGGTGATTGTATTTGTAGATCAACGTATTAAGATGAAGAAAACACTGCCTGTGGTGGGGTAACTTTCGTGGTGCGCAAGCGATGCAGTGCGGCTTCCGCTAGCTGTGCAAAGTAGCGTGATGCGGGTGCAATGGCGCTTTCATCTGGATTGAACTGAGGATGATGCAAGCCAAATTCACTGTTTGAGCCAATACTGACGAACGTGCCCGGCACTTCCTGAAGGTAAAGGGCAAAGTCCTCGCCGCTCATTTGCAGTTCGGCGTTTTCCACCTGATAACCTGCGTCTCGGGCAATTTGTTTGCTGAAATCGGCCCATTCGCTGGTGTTCACGACCGCAGGCGGGCCGGGATACCATTTCAGTTCCGCTTTTGCGCCCAGCGCAAGGGCGATCCCGCTAATCAGTTGTTCAATTCGTCCCGGTATTTCTGCACGAATCGCGGCATTGTAAGTACGAACCGTACCTTCCAATTCTACCGTTTGCGGTAGTACGTTCCAGGTGTTACCACCCTGAATACGCGTGACGCTGATGACCAGCGATTCCAGCGAGCTGAAGCTGCGGCTAGGCAGTGTTTGCAGTGCATTGACGATATTACAGGCAGTCACGATGCTGTCGATACCCTGTTCCGGCTTGGCTGCGTGCGCGCCTTTACCAGTAATGTGAATAGCGAAGCGATCCACATTGGCATAAAACGGGCCGCTACGTGTGGCGAAGGTGCCCGCGGGGAGTTCGGGCGCATTGTGCAGGCCAAAAACGGCGGCAACATCGGCGAGCGCACCTGCACGGATAAGCTGTTTGGCACCGGTAGACACCTCTTCTGCCGGTTGAAAAAATAGCCTGATTTTACCTGGTAAGGCATGTTCGCGTTTTTTCAGCAGACAGGCAGCGCCGAGCATCACGGCGGTGTGGAAATCGTGGCCACAGGCGTGCATGACGCCAGCGTGCTGAGAGCGAAAGTCGACATCGACCAGCTCTTCAATCGGTAACGCATCAATGTCGGCACGTAGCGCAATCGTCGGTCCACTGCCGTGACCAATTTCGGCAACGACACCGGTGGTTAACGCAAGGGGCAGCAGGCGGATGTCTTTCTCTTGTAGCCAGCGGGTAATGTGCGCGGTGGTTTGGTGTTCCTGATTGGACAATTCCGGGTACTGATGCAAGTGCCGTCGCCAGTTAATTAACTGTTGCTCAAATGACGTATCACAACAGGGGATAGATTCAGCCATATCAATACACCTCCTTAACAAAATTTAAACATGATAAAGGTAGCCGATAGCAACTCAATGGATAAATACCATCTGGTTATATTTCATGTCTTTTTATGATGGTGTTTTTTGTATTCATTTATTATGAATATTCCTGCTAACAAAACTCATTATTGATATTTATTTTTTATACCTTTATGCAACATTCTTCTTATTCTGTTTTTTGCTATTTCTGTTTTTTGGTTATGACTATTTATTGCTATGAATAGCGCTAACAGATAGCCGATAAAAATAAGGAAACATCGTGGG
The DNA here is from genome assembly GCF_002847345.1 of Pectobacterium peruviense. Lineage (GTDB taxonomy): Bacteria > Pseudomonadota > Gammaproteobacteria > Enterobacterales > Enterobacteriaceae > Pectobacterium > Pectobacterium peruviense. The sequence continues at coordinate 418,538 of NZ_LXFV01000001.1, read as the reverse complement.
ATATAAGCTCAGTTTATTAGATCAAAGCCCTATCGCCGAAGGAATGAGCGCGGCACAGGCGTTGGCACAAACCGTGTCGCTAGCGAAAGTGGCTGAAGCGCTTGGCTATTACCGCTTTTGGGTTTCCGAACATCATAATTCCGATGAGCTGGCGGGGTCGTCTCCCGAGGTTTTAATCACCTGGCTGTTAGCGCATACGACAACTTTGCGTATCGGATCCGGCGGCGTGATGTTACAGCATTATAGCCCGTATAAAGTTGCGGAGAATTTCCATGTCATCAGCGCGTTGGCAGGCGGTCGTGTTGATTTAGGTATCGGTAAAGCGCCGGGCGGGTTGCCGCTGGCGACACGGGCGTTACAGCAGGAAATCGGTGAGGCGCAGCGGGTCGCCTTCACGGAGAAATTACATCAGCTCAATCGTTTTCTGGATAGCAATGACGGTACGGCAGATAGCCTGAATGCGACACCGCTGCCGGAACATGAGCCACAGCGCTTTCTGCTGGGAGCCAGTCAGGAGAGTGCGAGATTAGCGGCATCGCTGGGCTGGAATTTCGTGTTCGCTGGGTTCATTAACGCCAGCGAAACGCTGCTGACGGAATCACTCTTGAGCTATCGGGAATTGAAACCAGCCAGTGCACAAACGCTGCTGTCGCTGTCGGTGATTGCCGCCGAACGTCATGAGGATGCGGAAGCGCTGGCCAGCACGCAGCATAACTATAAGGTTTATATTGAAAACAAGCCGCCGCTAACGGTAGGCAGTCAGGAACAGGCCGAGAATTTCGTTAGACAGGCAGGCGTGACGGATTTCCGTATCGAACAGGAGCCACGGCATGTGCTTTACGGCACGCCGGAAGATATTCATCAGCGCTTGGAGAGCTATCATCAGCGCTTTGGCGTAGATGAGTTCATTATCCATACGCCCGTGACGTCACCCGGTGAACGTGAGGCGTCGATTCGGCTGTTAGCGCAACGCTGATCAACGGCTAGAAGCGTGAACAATGATGAGAAACGTGAGCGATGACAACGCTGTGCCGCTATGTGAGCAGTAACCTGATTCTGTCTATAGCAGAAAAATGAGGTTATTTGATGGCGGTTCCGGAGAGCAAGGAAGCCTTGATTAAGGCGATCAACAGTCAGTTTGCGCTATTAATGAAGCAGATCGATGCTGTGCCTACAGAGCGAGCATTCTTGCCAGAAATGGCAGGGCATGCGCAGGGAACGCTGATGAGCCCGGCAAATCTGGTGGCGTATTTGCTAGGCTGGGGCAATGTGGTGCTGAAATGGCATGAGCACGAAGAGCAGGGCAAAACCATTGATTTTCCAGAGGCCGGTTATAAATGGAATCAGCTCGGCCTGTTGGCACAAAAATTCTACCAGGACTATGCCCCTATTACCGATTGGGCTGAACTGGTCGCACTGCTTGCCGCGAATAAACGGTCGCTCATCGCACTGGTTGAACGCTATACCGATGAACAACTCTATGGCGAATGCTGGTACGGCAAGTGGACGCGTGGTCGGATGATTCAATTTAATACCGCCTCGCCTTATAAAAATGCGGCCGGACGCCTGCGCGCGTGGGATAAAAACAAATAACGGCTTGATAGTAAATCAGAATGATTTTGGGTCTTATCTTCCCTTTACTAAGGGCTGCATGAGCGGCGGTTTTTCAGACAAAACCTTACATACTCCCCCTGTTTGACTGTTCTATACTCAGTAATAAGCAAGATAAGTTTTCTTGGCAGATGAGATGAATAGGGGGAAAGAAAATGATTGGTCTCAACCTAGTTTCTCCAGTGTCCTATTACGCCGCGCCTGACAAGCCTGATCATGTCCAAGGCATTTCCCGCTCGTCGCAACTGTCTGGTTACCCTAATCAGGACGCCGCTACCCGGACGCAGACAGCGTACGAAAATAGCGGTTCAGTCTTTAAGCCGCCTATAGCTGATGGGGTGAACCGCCCAACGGCCACTAACCAGCTTAACGTTTACGTTTAAATTTTCTATAAAAATGGGCAATCACGTGCTGTAAACGATCGTTTTCGGTGCGTGTTTTGCCCTTTTTGTCTTTGTTGCATCCTCATAAAAGCCTCTTCATCGCATTTTCATCAAACCTGTCGCGTTTCCATCACCTTTTTTCTTCCCTGCTAATCATTCACTCGTCTTCTGATGAAATTAGGTTAATTCATGATTAACCCTATGATTAATCAGAATTACACAATTCCAATGACTTCCTTTCGATTTGCTGCTTTTTGACATATTTAATCATATTTTCTTCTATCCCATGGTCTTGGAATGAATATTGCTGCTATTTTTCTTTCTTTAACAAAGACATGACCTAGATAAGGTTCCTCTGGTGCTGTTGTTAATCATCTCAGGTAAGTGATTCGGGTGACAAATTTGCCTGGAGCAGATTTGAACGCAGCCAACGAACATGCAGCTTGAAGTATTACGGGTATATAACGAGAAAAGGGAGTGGGGTGTATGTTGAAGCAAGTAGCTGTTGCGGTAGGGATGGCGTGTTTATGTGTACCGGCCTGGGCTTATGATTACGGTGACTATGCGCGTGAGACAGTGGATACGCTCATTAATGATTATCCGGGGCGCTATCGCGATACGGCAAATTTTGCTGGTGCGGCGGACTGGATGACGCAGCGTATGGCGCCCGGCTATAGCACGGTCAGGCAGGATTTTTCCTGGACGGCAGGCGGTACGACGCGTTCATCACAAAACGTGCTGGCCTCTAATGTCGGGTTGAGCAGTGAATACATCATTACCGGGGCGCATTTTGATACCTTCTTTGGGCGGCCAACGCTGCAAGGGCTGGATGACAACGCATCGGGTGCCGCCATTCTGACGGAAGTGGCGCGTAATTTCAGCGGTATCCAGACGGAAAAAACGCTGGTCTTTGCTGCCTTCGGTGCAGAAGAAGAGGGGCTACGCGGTTCGCGTGCGATGGTTAACGATCTGATTGCGCAAGGAAACACGGGCGATCTTAAGGCCATGATTAACATGGACAGTATGATCACTGGTGACAAACTCTATGCTCACGCTGGCGATAACAGCGTAGCAAATCCCGCTCAGGCAAGCCTGCGTGAACAGACGCTGCGTATTGCAAATGAACTGGGTATCGAACTGTTTACCAATCCGGGGTTGAATGCGAGTTATCCGGCGGGAACCGGCTGTTGCAGCGACGGCGATAGCTTCAATGCGGCGTTTGATATTCCCGTGCTTTATATGGAGGCCACTAACTGGGATATCGGCGATCAAGATGGCTATGAGCAAACCACGAATCCCGCAGTGCCGGGGGGCGCGACATGGCATGACCCCACCGTTGATAACGAAGCTTTTCTGACCAGCGTGTTCGGGCAGGAGCGTATCGATCAGCGCCTGCGTGACGTTTCACGACTGGTGACGCGACTGCTGCTGGAAATATCCAATACCGATTTGCTGCATTCGGCGTATTCCGCTGCCGCGACGCAGCAGGCGATGGAAGAGAGTCTGAAGCGTCAGCGTCAGTCATTGAGTGATTTACATAACCAGCGCTGGTTGCTGCTGCAAAATACCGCTCGTAGCGTGGGCACGCTGGATACGGCGATTGGGGTTGAGGGCGATGTTATTCCGTCAAATGGTTTTGATCGCGCACCACAGCAGCGTTCTCGGCAGGCGATGGCTTATGCACTGGTGGATTATCAATTAAGTGACGGTGTCACGATTGGTGGCAGCCTGAGTCTGTTGCGCAGCAAGGATAAGCTGGAGCGCAATGGACATATTGAAAGCGATACCTGGCAAGCAGGTGTCTACGGTTTGCTGAATCAGGGCGGGCCCGCCTGGCTGGGTAGCGAAGTGACGGTGGGTCGTGCGGCGATTGAGTCACGCCGCTCGGTTTACCTGCAATCTGCGGGCGGTCCGGTTTTGTTGGACAACACGCTGGATGGTAATACCGAAGCGCAGTTTATCGGTGCCCGCGTAAGCGGCGGTTATGACTTCCCGATAAGCGGCCTGCGCACTGGCCCGGTTGTTGGGCTGGATTACGCGCGTTATCGGATCAATGCGTTTGATGACAAGGGCAATTTGCGGACTGGCGTGCGGTATGAAAAACAGGATGTCGATTCACTGGAGGCCAGTTTGGGCTGGCGCGTGCGCGGCAAGGTGGAATTCAGCAACACGATGTCACTACAACCTTACGCGACGGTGGCGTGGGTGCGTGAATTGGCCGATGGGCTCGATTCCAGCTTTACCGTGAAAGATCATGTCGATGGCGCAAACCGCCGCGTTGCGGTGGGAGAACAGGATAAGAATTTCGGCAAGGCGACGATCGGCGTGCAGTGGCTTGCGGCAGAGAATCTGAATCTGTACTCCGAAATCGGCAGTCGTTTTGGTCATCGAGATGGCGATCAAACGCGCTACAGCGTGGGCGTACAGTGGCAATTCTGAGTCTGTTGATACCGGGTATTTTTGATCACTATTGGTGCTGACATAAAGTGTTAAAACGGGGTCTGAGACGACCCCGAATTGAGATCAGGCGAGTTGGTTACCCATACGGCCCGTTCTGAATGGAATCCCTGACCCGCAGTTCAGACAAAAACAGGTTCTCTTTCGAGAAATAACCGCCATCCAGCATAGCGATCAGGCGGTTAATCACTTCGTTGATCATATCGCTCACCGGATCTTTTACGCTGGAGAGTGACGGTTTCAAAAACGGCGCGGTAGGAATATCGTCGAACCCGACCACAGAGACGTCGTTCGGTACGGCAACGCCAGCTTCATCCAACGCTTTTATTGCACCAATCGCCATATCGTCATTACTGGCAAGCACGGCGCTGAACGATACCTGGCTATCGCGCAGGGTAGTAATGGCGAGCGATCCACAGCGCGGCGTCCATTTTCCTCTCACAATCAGTTCATCCCTCACCGCGATGTTAGCTGCCGTCAGGGCATCTTTATAGCCAGAAAGGCGTTCGATAGCGGTCGGTGAATCCAGTGAACCCGTGATAAACGCGATGTCTTTATGACCGCGTGCGATCAGATGCTGTGTGGCGTTATAGCTGGAACCTTTGTGATCGCAGCAGATGCAGTGGCTTTGGTGTTTACGTAGTTTACGGTTGACCACCATGATCGGCTGCTTGTGCTTATCGATGATGTCATCCATCTCATCCACGTTGAGAAAACGAGGGTAGATGATAATCGCATCGCAGCGTAAACCGAGCAGGAATTGAATCGCATCGCGTTCTTCATCGGCGCTGTGTTTACCGTCGACCAGAATTAACTGACGCCCATTGTCTTCGAGTTTTTTGGCGGCCTGTGACAGCAGTTCGTTAAAATAGCTGCCGTGATAGAGCGTATTCGTCACCACCAAACCAATACAGGCTGATTTGCTGGTCGCCAGATTACGCGCCAGTAAATTTGGCTGATATCCCGTCTCTTCAATGGCCTGATAGACCAGCGCTTTGGTTTCTTCACTGGTATAGCCTTTACCTGAAAGCACGCGCGACACCGTCGCTTTTGATACGCCTGCTTTCTTCGCCACTTCCTGCATTGTTGACATGGGACATCCTGAGACGTTGAGTACTTCCACCATTTTACACACTTTATATCCGTCATACTTCAAGTTGCATGTGCGTTGGCTACGCTTACTCACCCGAATCACTTACTTGAGTAAGTTCATCGGGATGCCTTCGCTTGCCGCCTGCCTGAAACTCGAATTATTTAGGATATGGACTGGTAGCAGGGTGATGAGTGCAGAACCGAAGCGATCGAGGGGAATAGCACGCTATTCATGACGATCACGATCACATAAGAAAAATATTCATAACAAAATTATTGAAATTACATTCATATATAAACACTATCATGTGGAACCGGTTACCCATCGGCGTTTCATCACGTTGCATGGAGCAGGGATACCGGCATGAATACTTTCATAACTGTATGAAATTGAATAATAAATGTGCGTATGCCAAACAATGAACTCGCGGTGAGCGGTTTGTTGAAACGGGTGTAACGTGCGCGATTACGAGAGATTGTCTATCCATGTCAAAGAATTATGCGGCTGTATCCCGTTCGATCGTCGATGCCATCGGTGGTGCTGATAACATCGCTGCCGTGACGCATTGTATGACCCGCCTGCGTTTTGTGCTTAAAGACAATGATGCTGCGAATGTTGCCGAATTGAAGGCGATCGGCGGCGTGCTGGGTGTGGTGAAAAACGATAACCAGTGCCAGGTCATCATCGGTAATACCGTTTCTCAGGCTTACGCCGAGGTGGTGAAGCTGTTACCGGAAGGTGCGACTGCTGAAAAAGCGGTGCCGGTGAACAATAAAATTACGCTGCGACGCATCGGTGCAGGGATTCTGGATGCGCTGATTGGTACGATGTCACCGCTTATTCCGGCGATTATTGGCGGCTCGATGGTGAAGCTGCTCGCCATGATTCTGGATATGACCGGGCTGTTTGAGAAGGGTGCATCGACGATCACGATTCTGAACGTGATTGGTGACGGCGCGTTCTTCTTCCTGCCGATCATGGTGGCGGCGTCTGCGGCGGTAAAATTCAAAACCAATATGTCGCTGGCGATTGCTATCGCCGGGGTATTGGTCCATCCGACGTTCATCGATCTGATGGCAAAAGCAGCACAGGGTCAACAGGTGGTGTTTATGGGGCTGTCGGTCACGGCGGTGAAATATACCTACACCGTGATTCCGGCGCTGTGCATGACCTGGATTCTGTCTTACATTGAAAAATGGGTAGACCGTATTACGCCAGCCGTCACCAAAAACTTCCTCAAACCGATGTTAATCGTGCTGATTGCGTCCCCGATTGCCATCATGCTTATCGGCCCGATTGGGATTTGGATCGGTAGCGGTATTTCTGCAGTGGTGTACACCGTGCATGACTATCTGGGCTGGTTGTCCGTTGCCATCATGGGTGCTATCTGGCCGTTGCTGGTGATGACCGGCATGCACCGTGTGTTTACGCCGACCATTATTCAAACCATTGCCGAAACCGGCAAAGAAGGCATGGTTATGCCGTCTGAAATTGGTGCGAACCTGTCACTGGGCGGCTCATCACTGGCCGTCGCCTGGCGCACCAAAAACCCGGAACTGCGCCAGACGGCGCTGGCGGCTGCGGCATCGGCCATTGTTGCTGGGATCTCTGAGCCTGCATTATACGGCGTCGCTTTGCGCCTGAAACGTCCGCTGATCGCCTGTTTAATCACCGGGTTTATTTGTGGTGCCGTCGCTGGTATCGGTGGGTTGGCAAGCCATTCCATGGCATCGCCGGGGCTATTCACCAGCGTACAGTTCTTCGATCCTGCCAATCCGATGAGCATTGCCTGGGTATTCGGCGTCATGATTCTGTCCGTCGTGATTTCCTTCTTTGTGACCTTGCTGCTGGGCTTTGAAGACATCCCAGTAGAAGAAAAACCAGAAGAAAAGCGCGTACAGAGCGACGAGGTTTCCGCGCCGCAGCACGCAGCGAACACGAATTAAATGAAGCACTAAATACGAAGGAGAAAGAGCGTATGTCTGCATCAACATTTCCCAATGGGTTCTTATGGGGGGGCGCGATTGCGGCCAATCAGGCAGAAGGCGCGTACCTTGAAGGCGGTAAAGGGTTGACGACGGTGGACATGATTCCCCACGGCGTGAATCGTCTGCCGGTGAAACTGGGGCAAGAGCCGCGTTTTGCGCTGCGTGAGGATGAGTTTTATCCCAGCCATCAGGCGATCGATTTCTACCATCGCTATAAGGAAGATATCGCGCTGATGGCGGAAATGGGGTTTACGGTGTTCCGTACCTCCATCGCCTGGAGTCGCCTCTATCCAAACGGGGATGAGCTGACGCCCAACGCGGATGGCATCGCGTTTTATCGTGATGTGTTCGCCGAGTGCAAGAAGTACAACATGGAACCGTTGGTGACGCTGTGCCATTTCGATGTGCCGATGCATTTGGTCACCGAATACGGTTCATGGCGTAACCGGAAAATGGTGGAGTTCTTCACGCGTTATGCTCGAACCTGTTTTGAAGCCTTTGACGGGTTGGTGAAATACTGGCTGACGTTCAACGAAATCAATATTTTACTGCATAGCCCGTTTTCCGGCGCGGGACTGGTATTTGCCGAAGGGGAAAATCAGGAGCAGGTAAAATATCAGGCCGCACACCATGAACTGGTGGCAAGCGCGCTGGCGACGAAGATTGCGCATGAGGTTAACCCGGAAAATCAGGTCGGCTGTATGCTGGCTGGCGGTAATTTCTATCCGTGGTCGTGTAAACCGGAAGATGTCTGGGCGGCGCTGAATAAAGATCGTGAAAACCTGTTCTTTATCGATGTGCAGGCGCGTGGCACTTATCCGGCGTATACCGGACGATTGTTTAAAGAGAAGGGCATCACGATTGCTTCTGAGCCGGGCGATGACGAAATTCTCAAGAACACGGTAGATTTTGTGTCCTTCAGCTATTACGCCTCCCGCTGTGCGTCGGCAGATATGAACGAGCACAACAGCAGCGCCGCGAACATCGTGAAATCGTTGAAGAACCCGCATATCAAGGCGAGTGAATGGGGCTGGGGGATTGATCCGCTGGGCCTGCGCATCACGATGAACATGATGTATGACCGCTATCAGAAACCGCTGTTTTTGGTGGAGAATGGGCTGGGGGCGAAGGACGAGATTAACGAGCAGGGCGACATCGATGATGACTACCGCATCAGCTATCTGCGTGAGCACATCAGCGCGATGGCGGATGCCATCGGCGACGGTATCCCGGTTATCGGCTACACCTCGTGGGGTTGTATCGATCTAGTTGCCGCATCTACCGGCGAGATGAGCAAACGCTATGGCTTCATCTATGTTGACCGCGACGACCGAGGCGAAGGGACATTAGCCAGAAAGAAAAAGAAATCGTTCTACTGGTATAAAAAGGTGATCGCCAGCAACGGCGCTGACCTGAGCTGAATAATTCAGTTTAGCTATTCTTGTTATAGCCCCCTGACGGTAGCGTTTGGGGGCTATTTTTTTATCCGGAGGTGAAAGTGAGGTTGTCGGTGCTTGTTTTTTCACTCATAATCGAGCGTATTATTATGCTCATTTGTGTGTAATTTAACTGAATCGAGCATTGCTATCTATCAGCCTAATTCTCAGTGATACGATCGCGCAAACGCGATAGGAGGGTAAAACACCATGAGTCAGCCGCTTCCCGATATTGCTTTTTTTCATGAGCTTGCCACGTTAGCCAGTCAAGAAACGTTGCCGCGTTTTCGTTCCCTTAAAGCCAACCAAATTGAAACGAAGCCAAAAGAGGGTTTTCGCTTTGATCCAGTTACGGAAGCCGATCGGGAAGCCGAACGTGTGATACGTGAACACATCACGCGCCATTATCCCGAGCACGCGATTATGGGAGAGGAATTTGGTCTGAGCGGTGAAGGGCCAGTGCGCTGGGTTTTGGATCCGGTTGATGGAACCCGGCCTTTCTTGTGTGGGCTACCCGTGTGGGGAACACTCATCGGTTTGTTGCATCATGAACGTGCGGTGATGGGAATGATGAGCCAGCCGTTTACCGGAGAGTGTTTCTGGGCCGATGGTTCACAGGCCTGGCGTAGCGATCGGCAGGGAGAAACACGCTTAAGTACGCGTAAAGGCGTGTCACTCGAACAGGCGATTCTTCACACCACCGCGCCGGAAGCGCTGAGCATGCATCCGACCGTTCGCTTCGCAGAGCTCACCGAAAGCACACTGATGACGCGTTACGGCGGTGAGTGCTACGCGCTGGCGATGCTGGCGGCAGGCCAGATAGATATCTGCGTGGAATTTGCATTGCAGCCCTACGATATTGTCGCGTTGATTCCGATTATTGAGCAGGCGGGCGGCATCATCACCGATCTCAACGGGCAGCGAGCAGAAGCGGGTGGCACCGTGGTCGCGACTGGTAATCCAGACCTGCATCCGCAGGTTTTAGCGATTCTGAACGGATCGCGGTAATCACCGTTGGTTTGTATAACAGACCATGACGATGTGAAAGACAACAGTTAAGAAGGAATCATGATGAAAGTGGCACACGTTGCATTATGGACGGCCGATCTGGCTGCACAGGCGGCATTTTGGCAAGAGTTCTTCGCTGCTCAGGTGGGGGAAAAATATGTGAGTCGGAATCGCCCTGGGTTTGAATCGCATTTCGTTCAACTTAGCGAAGGGGCATCCATTGAGCTGATGACGCTGCCAGTGCTGTCGGAAGCCTTAACCAATAAAGAGGGTTGCGGCTGGGCACATGTGGCGATTTCGGTTGGCAGCAAGGCGGATGTTGAAGCGTTAGCCAGCAAAGCAGCGGAACGCGGTATTCTGGTTGCCCCACCTCGTATGACAGGGGACGGTTTTTATGAAGCGATCGTCAGCGATCCTGATGGTAACCTGATCGAGATAACATCAGACTAAGAGTTTATTACTCAATAGTTTCGTCGAATAATTCGTTGCGTCCCCGCTAAGATACAGAACAGTCGGCTATCGTAGTCGTTAACGTATTTTTTTTGACGTGCATATTTACTTTTCTATATTGAAGATGCATCTAAAACATGCGAGGATTCTGAGAATCAAAGATCACACATTGTGAAATGAGGTTATTCTTCATTGATCAGTCATAATTTCGATATTTTTTAGAGCCTGTTCAAAGCGCTCTTCCCAGCCATCAGGTAACTCAATGGTAATATCTAATGAGAAGGTTCCTGAGATCGGCTTTTGGGTGACCATATCTGATAAAAATGCTGGAAGTTTCTCGGCTTGTTCTATAATATTTCCTGCAATTCCAAGGAATAATTTATGTATTTCTGAGTATAATCCGCTAACGCGTGAAAAGTAAATTATCTCCTCCCATTCTAGTGCGCTCTTGCATACTTCTGCATATAATTTGCATATTGATACTATTTCTGTGTCTTTACCAGCTTCGCCGAGTTCACCCCAGGCTTTCTTGAATCCAAAATTAATTAACTTTGTAAACGCTTCCGTAATTAATGTTATTTCTTGAAACCGATCTAACATCCATTCGAAGAATTCATTATCAGTAATTCGAATAATTGGTTTAATATAAAGGCCTTGTTTTAATGCATTCCATCGTTGTAATGAGTAATTCATTTCAAAACGTAAGACCTCAGCTGTGAGTTGATACTCCCAATAGTCTTCTTTTTCTAATATTAAACGTTCCGCCAGATAACTCAGTTTACCAAACTCACTGAGATGCCGTTCTTCATATCTCTTCTTTATTTCAAATGCTACTTGACCGACTTGCTTTGCTATATAATTTTCATGTTCGCGCTGCCATTCAAAAAGTAAACCAGCTGGATATTTAGTAGGATCATCATCTACGAGTTTATGACAGTTTCCGCATAGCCATATTGCATTAGATATAGCACTTCTCTCCATTGAGGTCATTGATGATTCATAACGTGCAGAACCCTGATGTGCACCATAAATATGCGCAGCTTCGCCAAGGTTTACTGAGTCGTTTGGATCAGACGATGGCCCACTGGTTATTGCTCGACAGGATGGATTGGAACAACGATTTGCTGCTCGTTTAGCTAAAACTGTGACAATCGGTTGTTTAAATCTATTATTCAGTGACATCATTTTAATGGCCTTTTTTCTATATGGTAATTATGTGAGTTTTTATTTTTACTTTTTGGTGACTTTTCTGACGAAAAGTCACATGTAAATAAGTAGGTAATTTAATATTCCTATTTCTTATAACACCTCGTTTTTACTCCGAAGCTACGTTAAATACTCAATCTTCCCAATGGAACAGCGCATCGAATTGTGTGAAACCGCGATCTGTGAGTACTGTCGGTACGCGAGTTCCGGTGGGTAGTGGCGATATCAACTGTTCCTTATAAGCGCGAATAAGCCCACACTTTTCCAGTTCTGACTGAATCTGCTGGCTCAATGCAATAACGGCGTGTGTCTCCAGCCTATCGATCATTTCCAGTTCTGGAAGCGCCTGAGTACCACCGCGAGCGTGCCAGTTTTTCTCGCTCTCCATAAAAACGAAATAAGGCGATAGGCGGCTCAGCAAGACAGTTAACCCGGTGTGTTCTTCACCACAGCGAAGCGGGCGTTTGACGTCAAAATCCGGTGTATTCCTATAAAACCAGGCGTCGACAAAAGAGGCATAGCCAGAACCGTAATGATTCCATTCTATTCTCGATTGGGTATGAGTCAGACGCATGACCTGTGCACAAACGCCTTTAAAATGCTTGTCGATCGTCTGTTCATTATTGCTTACCCAAGGATATTCATCCGAAATGCACGACGCCACGGGTTGTAAAAGAAGACACGTGATGTCGTGCTGCGAAAGCAGCGGTAAGACGACGTCATCGTTCCCTGAATCTTGTTTCATTTTTAGCTCCTTGAATTAATCGCTTAGCTTTCATCGCTAACCGCATGCGCTTCCGTTGGTAAGTTACGGTTCCTACTCTACCATTCTGTCATTGAATAGCTCGCTTACCCAGTCAGAGAAGGCACGAACGGCGGGAGAAAGAAAACGTTGGTGTGGGTAGAGCAGCGAAATCTGCACGGCAGGCGGGCGCCAATCGGCAAGCACTTCTATCAAACGTCCCGCCCTGAGATGTTCTGAAATTAATGTCCCCGCTAACTGCGCTAATCCATAGCCTTCTATACACATTTTTATATAGAGCTCTGTCTCATTGACCGCAATCGTGCCCGTCATCGGCATAGCCACATTTTCATTATTCTTTGCAAAACGCATGTCGCTAGCGTGTCGGGCGCTGTTAGAAAAATAGTGTATGGCTCGATGGCGAGATAAATCTTCTAATGATAGAGGCACACCATATTCGGCTAAATATGAAGGCGAGGCGCATGTCAGCCAACTGAGCCGTCCCAGAGGACGGGCGACGAGAGTCGAATCACTGAGTTTACCTGTTCTGATGACACAATCCACGCCCTCCTGAATCACGTCAACCTGACGATCATTCACGCCGATCATCAGATAGATATCGGGGTATCGCCTGTAAAAATCCACCAAATTCGGCAAAATCAGGGAATGCGCTATGCCACTCGGCATATCGACCCAAAGGCGGCCCTGTGGGTGCTGTTTGAAGTTATGCAGGCTGCTCTCGGTGTGTTCTATCAGATCAAGAATTTCCCGGCATTGTGTGACGTACCGTTCGCCTTCTGGGGTCAGACTGACTCTTCTGGTGGTCCGGTTCAACAGACGTACTTGTAGGTGCATTTCCAGATTTTTTATCGTGCTGGTAACGGTGGAGGCGGGTAAAGAGAGCGTATCCGCTGCACGCACAAAACTCTTGGTCTCGACAATGCGCAGAAATACCTGCATAGCCTGCAAACGATCCATTCTCATCCCGCAATAGCTTTCTTATTACGTCAACTATATCCCAGAATTCCAGATTCTTCGTGATTTCTGAATAATCAAAACAGTTATGGGTGCTTTTTCAGCTAATCATTGTTTTATACATTGCCGTACACAGATGAATTTGGGATACGAACAAATGACCGACTACAAGAGAGACATATTGTCGCCGCTGGCATCGGTGGCTGCCAAAACACTCATTCGCGGAGCCACGATCATCAGTATGGATGCAGAGGTCGGCAATCTGCCCAGCGGTGACATTCTGATTATTGGTAACACCATTGCTGCTGTTGGTGAAAACTTAAGCGCAGATGATGCGGTAGTCATCAATGCAGAAAACATGATCGCTATGCCGGGTATGGTCGATTCACATCGTCATTCTTGGGAAGGTCAACTGCGCCGAATCAATCCAAATGCTGAAACACTGGAAGATTATTGCAATGCCACTCACTTTTCATTTGCCAAGCATTATCGCCCATCCGATATGTATATTGGCAATCTCCTTACCGCGTTGGGATGCATAGATGCTGGCATCACCACCGTCATTGATAACTCCCATAACAGCCGTACGGGCGAACATTCAGATGCCGCTGTGGAAGCACTTCTTGATACTGGGATCCGTGCCATACATGCGTCCGGTGCGCCTGTCTCTGGAGAGTGGGATCGAGCCCACTGGCCGGGCAATCTTGCTCGTCTGCAAGATAAATACTTCAGAACAGATTCCGATAGCCTTGTGACATTGGCGGCAATGGCACAACTTGAACCCGAATTATGGGCTGAAGCCCGAAAACTTGGCTTACCCATCGTGACTGAGTTCTTTGGAGGGGGAATGGCAGCTCATCTCAACGCTCTGTATCAGGAGGGATTGTTGGGTTCAGATAATATCTTTAACCATTGTACAAGCCTTCCCGATGCGGGTTGGGAAATTCTGCGAAAAGCGGGCGTACGCGTCAACGTTTGCCCTCGATCGGACGCGCATTACGGAATTGAAGATGGCATGTTTGCGCTGCAAGCCGCTCAGCGACACGGCATCCGTCCCGGACTGAGTGTTGATAATGAGACATCTTACAGCGGTGACATGTTTATGGAGATGCGGGTCGCCTTCTATCTGCAACGTGTTATTGGTCAGAACAGCAAGCACTGGGGCGGTTCTCATCATTCATCCAAAAGGGTTGATGCCCACCGGCTTTTAGAGGCTGCAACAATGGACGGTGCCGCGTGTGCGGGCCTAGAGGATAAAGTCGGTAGCCTGACGCCGGGTAAGCAGGCAGATCTGATACTTATCCGTACCGATGATATCAACCTTTATCCATCTAATAATGCTTTTGGCACAGTGGTGCACGCGGCTGAACGTAGCAACATTGACACCGTTCTCATCGGTGGCCGTGTAGTCAAACGTGGCGGTGAGGTATTAGGCGTTGATAGCGTGAGATTACGCGCGGCTATCGACGCGTCGCGTGAACATCTTTTTGCTGCTGCCGGATACGAGCCAGACCTTTTTGCTGAGGTATTAGTTCCGCTGGGTCAGGGATAAGACACGAACATGAGCGCAGTGTACTTCATGATGGCCTTCGGTGCTGGAATGGCCGTGACCCTACAAACCACATTAAACGGTCAACTTTCTAAAGGTATTGGCGGCGACTCCGTTGCGGCGGCGCTGTTCTCCTTTGCCATCGGCATGCTTTTTCTTGCCGTAGTGGCATCAGCCCGAGGAGGAATTGTGGCGTCGCTGGGTGCCATACCCGCTCAGCCGTTATGGTGCCTGATCGGAGGACTCCTCGGAGCCTGCGCGCTTCTGTGTAACGTGGTGCTTGTGCCGCGGATTGGCCTGGCCGCATTGTTGGGATTGGTCATTGCCGGACAGTTGATATCTTCGTTAGTCATTGATCACTTTGCTTTGCTGGGAGTCAATGCGCGGCCAGTCTCGGTGATCAAGTTTAGCGGTGCGACTCTGATGTTGCTTGGTTTGGCGATCACCCTCTTTGGTGATCGCTGGTCGAGGATGATATTCCGCTAAGCGAGCTGTCTGGCTACGAGCGTATTTCTATAATTTAAGGAATCGTTGTGTTTAAAATTACCGTTGATGCTAAGAATCTACTGGGTGAATGTCCACTATGGTGCGAACACACACGTCGCCTTTTTTGGACCAATATCGTAGGCAAAGAATTGTTGGCATATCATCCAGAATCCGGCGCCACTCAGCGTTGGACTATGCCCGAGCGGCTTGGATCGTTCGGTCTGACTCAAACAGAAGATATCTTATTACTTGGCCTGGAATCCCGTCTGGCATTCTTTAATTTACAGACCGAAGTCTTGTCCAATATCGTGCTGTCGCCTGGATCCTCGGAAACCCGCATTAACGATGGGCGCTGCGATCGTGACGGTAACTACGTGTTTGGCACGATGCACGAAGGCGAACCTCCTCAATCCGTTGGTGCGTTCTATCGGTTCAATGCCGCAACGTTAGATGTTGAACGTCTGGCGCTCCCAAGCGTAGCGATCGCGAATAGCCTCTGCTTTAGTCCCGATGGCGGCACGATGTATTATTGCGATTCGCTGCAAAAGCGCATTCTCTGCTGCGATTATCCTTCCCTCGATAATCAGAGAATATTCGCTGAGGTGTCCGGTGAGGGCGCGCCTGATGGTTCCTGTATCGATGCTATGGGCTTCTTGTGGAATGCGGAATGGGGCGGTAGCAGAGTCGTTCGATACAACCCAGATGGGGTAGTGGATAGCGTATTAACCTTGCCTGCGGTGCAGACTACCTGTCCTGTTATGGGGGGAGATGAATATGACACGCTTTATTGCACCAGCGCACGGGTTGGTCTGTCATCGCCTAAAAAAGATGACGGCGCATTGTTTGAAGTTAAGTCAGATAAATTCAAAGGATTACCTGAAAGCCGCTTCGCTGGTCAAATTAAGTGACGTATAAATATTAATCGTGATGGCGGCGGGAATCAGCATGAGTTAGCTGATGCGCCGCGTGGTAAATACGATATATGTCGTGATGTCGGGCAGTGAAAGGGGTGGCGATACCGCTTTCTCTGCCCGAATCACGTGTCATTTTTAGCTCGTTACATTAATCGTTTAGCTTTCATAACGAACAGCATGCGCTTCCGTTGGTGAGGGAAGCTCCCATTTTGTCAGCATCCCTTGCAGCGTTTTATTGCTCAGAGTGGTGTCCCGTTTACCGTTGCGGCGCAGCAGTTCCTGACGCGGACGCTCCAGATAAACGATCTCCACTTCTGCGCCGTAGGCATAGCACAGATCCAACGTACGGGTGCGCATTTGCTGGCTCAGATGCGTAGCATTCCACACAAAAGGGGCATGGGTTCGCAGCAGTGAACGCGCTTTATCAGTCGCCCAATGCACCGCTTTCCCTTCATTTTCGCCATGTTTCAGCCCCAGCTCTGTACGCGCATCGTCGAAAGAGACCACCGGTAAGTCACGTCGATGCGTTTGTACCCAGGTGTCTTTTCCTGAAGCAGGCAAACCGCACATCACCGTGACTTTCGAGCCTGGTTCCTGAAACAGCGGATAGTCTGGATGGACATCGGCACCGCGAAAATAACTCAGGCGCGTGTGGGCATCGGCAAATGCTCTCGGTTGACCGTAACAGCCTTCTTCCCGTGCTAACTCGCGAAATAACTCAATGCTGTCGAGTACGCGCGCTTGATCCTGACAGATTCGTCCGCGCATATCGGCTTCCGCCAGCGTAGCCAGCAGCGGAATGCTCAACTGCCAAGAGAGTTCGCGAATCGTAAAGATCGGCGACACTCGACGGCGTTCATCTTCAAGGCAGTAAAACGGCACCTGATGCACCGCAATTAATCGGCAAATCGCCTCACGAATCGCAAACGGGATATCTGCATCCCACAGCAATACCCGAGCGTCGATGGCACCTTTACGCGAATGTCCCGGTTGACCAATCTGACCCGTCACCGGATCAATCACCGTCGTTCGATATTTCGCGATGTCATGCAGCAACGCGGCAAAAAACAAGATTTCCTGCTGTTCGCGCGTGGCTGTTTGGTAATCGGGAAGCTGTAATAGCGACTCGATCACCATCATGGTGTGCGTCCAGACATCGCCTTCACCGTGATAGCGTGGCTCTTGCGGCGTCTCTTCGGCGCGTTTAAGTACCGGAAATGCGTCCAGACAATTCGCAAAATCTGGCTGTGCGCCAGAGGCGGGGACCAGCCCCCTAATGGTATTCCAATCCATAATAGTCATCTTCCTTACTTATCGGACATTACGGCGGCGAGTGCGTCCAAAGAACGCAGCGTATTCAGCCCCAGCATTTCCCAAGATACCGGTGGACAAGGCGCATACAGGTCAACGCCTTCAGCCAGTTGGTTCGGCAAAATAGGGCGTCGTGAATGATGCGATCCGCTGTCCAAAATGGTCTGAATGAAGTCATGGCGTACCAGCTTGTAACGTGCCAGTACCTGTTCATCATCTTCAACCTTTAGATAAAGTCCTTCCGAACGATCCGATTTATCGGTTTGTTGCCAGCATAGCGTGAGTGGTAAACCTTCACGCTGGACGGTGGATTCAAACACGGTTTTCCAGTTCTGACTCTTCGCCAGAGAACGAAATACCAGCTTCCACAGCAACGCCGGATTCGTTGGCATCTCTCCGGCGTACAGCACCGGAACGGACAACACGGGAGAACCAGCCAGCATGGCATGTCGGCGCGCCGTCGATAAAAAAATGCCGTCACGACGATCGTAAAGATCAAACTCGTGAAAGTAGTGCGGCAAACGGTCATAAAACACGGAATGCTTGCTGTAGGCCCATTCGCCGTACATCACGAAACGGTCTTCCAGCAGTTCAAGAAAACGCATTTCATGCGCAGAGGCCCACAGTTTGAACTGGTTGAACTGTCGTTCCCGCGAGCCGCCAGCCAGATAGTGACCGCGTGATTGGAGCAAAAGTTCTGCCGTTTCATTAAACGATACACCGCTGTTCGCGCCGTCGATCTTTTCTTCGATTACGACGTAGCGGCCTGCCAGCGCTTTCAGTGCAATTTGGTCCGACGCATCATCGCCGGGCTGTAAGCGTGAGCCTTCCAAATGAGGCGTACGCGGATACTTTAATAACGGTATTGAATGTAAATACATGTTTTTCGCCTGCTGCGTTATTGGCGCAGCCAGGCCCATCTACGGTAAAAAAGAGGGCCGACGAACGTGTTCGGGCGCGAGTCAATAGGCTGGCCACTGGCATTCCAGAGGTCAGAGTCGCGGGGGAGGAAGCGGGAGATTCATTCTCTGTTCCGCGCGATGGCGAGAAAGAGAAGGGAACCAGTACCGCAGCCAACGCTGGCGCAGACTGCGCCGAATCGAGGCTGCTTAATGCAGTCGTCGGCGGTTAGTGGGGGGCTGACGTACAGGGCACTTTAGGGCTCCAAATGACACATTGGGGGTGAGTAAACGGCGCGATTCTAGCGAAGGAACCCTTCGACAACAAGTTTTTGTATAAAAAATGCTATTCTTTCCTGTAGTTGTAGAATGCGTTGTTGCGTTTAAATGTGATAAAAAAGCAGAGGCTATCAAGGTCAGCGTGACAAGAATAGCGAGTGGTGAGGTAGAGGGATGCACACAATGAAGAGTAGAGGAATATAATGAAAATCAGTGTGATAAAGAAAGGGATTGCGGGTCTGTTATTGGTACTACCGCTGCACGGGTTTGCCGAGACAAAGGATCCAGACTTGTTTGTTGGTTATACCACGCAGGATCTCACCGATGCATTGCCTGCGCAATTGTTGGGCATGGTTCAGCGAGAAAAAGTGGTCGATGCGGCAAACCATATGGTCCAGACCGAGTATGTTGACCCGACGACAGGCAATAAGGCGTTGGTTTCTCTGTTTATGTTGCCGCCAGATAGAGAGGGTAAAGTCCCGATTGCTTCCAAGCCTAGCGATCTGGATGCGGTGATCGCCAGTACGGAAAAAGAGATGTTGCGTCAGCGTATCAAACCCGATCAGCGTGCGGGACAAATTGATGATGCGACGCCTTTTCGGTGCTTACAAACGATTCTGAATAACAAGGTTCTACATTCTCTGTGCTCGACGCTGATTAAAGGGCGCGTACTGGAAGTTCAGGCGATCAATACGGTCGACAATATTCAGGATGAAGCCGGGCTAAATAAAGTCATCGGACAACAGAACGAATTCGTTATCGGAATGGGAAAAACGCTGTTGGCGCTTAAGAAATAGCATGTAGGTGATGAACGTCATTGGTGAAAGGCCACTATAATTTCCCACCAAAACCCAGAGCGAAGGTGAGTGCCTTCGCTTTTTTTGCACCAAAAACCCTTCGTTTCTCCCTTGCCAGATTCTCAGCGTTCGTGCATAACTGCCGGAGCCAGAGAGGCGATGCCTGAAATTATCATTACGAAACCGTACTCATTACAAAACAATATTCATCACGAAACGACACCGGATAAATTCTATGATTTTGTTACTCGTTTTGGCTGTGATTGCAGTAGCCGTTTACGGCTGGTTAAAGCAGCCGCAATACGTTTCACCAGAGGTAAAACCTCAGCAGGAAAATCCACTCTTTCGCGATGGGGCGTTTCATAACCCGGTTGCTCGCCCGACGGTAGGTAGCCAAAATCGAATCGCACTCCTGTATCGCTTTCTTTTCGGTAAAGATGTGGGCGCATTACCAGAGACTCGCCTGCCTTCGGAAAAGACCAATCTGCATCAGTTAAGTAAAACGGATAACGTCATCATCTGGATGGGGCATTCCAGCTACTTTATTCAATTGGAAGGAAAAACCTTCCTGCTGGACCCGGTATTTAGCGACAACGCCTCGCCGGTGCCACGTACTAATATCGCCTTCAAAGGCAGCAATGTGTATTCACCAGAAGACGTTCCAGAGATCGACTACCTGTTGATCACTCACGATCACTGGGATCATCTGGATTACCCTACGCTGAACGCGCTACGTGGAAAAATTCGCCGTATTGTTACGCCGACCGGCGTGGGTTCCTACTTTGTAAAATGGGGCTTCCCCCAGAAAGCCATTACGGAAGGCGACTGGTTCAGCAGTCTGAAAGAGAACGGGGTGGAAATCCACGTGCTCCCGACGCAGCATTTTTCCGGTCGGCTACTTAAGCATAACCAAACGTTGTGGGGCTCATTTGCGCTGATAACGGCGCAGCATCGACTGTATCTCGGTGGAGACAGTGGCTATGGCGTGCACTACAAAGAGATCGCCGAACGGCTAGGTGGGTTCGATATCGCGATACTGGAATGTGGACAATACGACAGTGATTGGCCCTACGTTCACATGACGCCGGAAGAGAGCGCGCAGGCGGCGAGTGACTTGCAGGCCAAGGCGGTGTTACCAAGCCACAACAGCAAATTTAAGCTGGCGCACCACCGCTGGAACGATCCGCTGGAGCGCATTTCTCAAGCCAGCGAAAATCAGGATTGGCGATTAATGACGCCGCGTATTGGTGAAAGCGTCCAGGTTGATAACCCACAGCAGACGTTTAGTCAGTGGTGGTAATGAGTTGAACGAGAGTTAAACGCATTTATCAACATTTTTGCCGCGTGGCGAATGGGTAGGGTGTTCTCCATCAGCTAAACGTTTTCTCGCTCAGGCAATCAATGAACGCTCGAAGTTTGGGGGACAGGTCGCGACTGGCGGGCCATAGAATCCACATTGGGCTGCTATTGTGAGTGAAATCATCAAGGATGGTTTGTAATCGGCCATCGCGTAGATATTTCGCCACGCTGAAATCTGGCAGACAGGCAATGCCTTGATCTTGTCGAGCCAGATGGATACGCATTTCTATACTGTTGCAGACTAGCGAGAGTGGAAGGTCGTAGGCGTTTTCGTCAGTCGTTGCCGGGAGCGGCCATTGTTCGAGGCGACCGGAGCTGGGAAAACGGTAATGCAGGCAGGTATGCCTCTGAAGATCGACTGGGTGTTGCGGCAGCCCGTGCACTTCAAAGTATTCCGGCGCGCCGACCAGAACGCGACGGAAAGATCCCAACTGACGACGTTTGAGTCCTGAGTCCGCCAACGTTCCAGTGCGTATCGTGGCATCAAAACCATCACCGATGACATCCACTAAACGGTCGGAGAAATCCAGATCCAGCTCTACCGCAGGGTAGCGCCGCATGAACTCTGCGATGACAGGCTCGAACAGGCTGCTATGTCTGGGCAGGCTGACGCGCAATTTACCGTATGGCGTTTCGCTGGCCTGCGTCATTTCCAGTTCAGCGGCTTCGACCTCACTCAGGATACGGCGGCAGCGTTCAAGAAATTTCTCACCTTCGGCAGTTAACGCCAGCGTTCGTGTGCTGCGATGAAAAAGCCGCACGCCCAAACGTGCTTCCAGCCGCGCAACCGCCTTGCCGACGGAAGAGGGCGACACTCCCAATTCACGCGATACCGAGGAGAATCCAAGCCGTTCAGCCACACGCACAAAAATGCCGATACTGCCCAGTTTGTCCATCATCATAATCGCCTATTTAAGACATTTTTGTCCGAAGTGTTGATAACCTTATCCTATTTTTCTCGTTATGGCTTTGGCTTAAGCTGCATAAAACGCTTGGTTACATCGCATGTCGGTGTATCTGGGCATCACGTTATTGCAGACGAGAACGATGACTTTA
The DNA here is from genome assembly GCF_002847345.1 of Pectobacterium peruviense. GTDB lineage: Bacteria > Pseudomonadota > Gammaproteobacteria > Enterobacterales > Enterobacteriaceae > Pectobacterium > Pectobacterium peruviense. The sequence continues at coordinate 396,539 of NZ_LXFV01000001.1, read as the reverse complement.
TTTTCTTTTCCTTCCGCCCGAATTTGGCTTCAACTGCTGGCCGCCTGCCTCACTGGTTTATTGATTCCGCTGTGCTTCACTGGTCCGGCGGTCGTGCTACCGGCTATCAGCCAGGAACTGGGCGGCAGTCCGGCGCAACTTAGCTGGATTATGAATGCTTACATCCTCAGCTATGGCGGTGCGATGATGGTGTCGGGCAGCCTGACCGACATCTACGGGCGCAGACGCATTTGGCTGATTGGATTGGCCTGGTTTTGTGCTTTTACCTTCGCGATTCCGTTTTCCCCCAACGTACTGTGGATCGATCTGCTTAGATTATTACAGGGGCTGGGCGGCGCGGCGGCGTTTGCGGCGGCGATGTCATCGCTGGCCCCGCTTTTTGAAGGACGGGCTAGAGCGCGAGCTTTCAGCTTATTGGGCACTACCTTTGGCCTCGGCTTGGCTTTCGGTCCGCTGATATCTGGGTGGATGGTTGAGGCCAGCAGTTGGCAGGGTGTCTTCTATGCTACGGGTATCGTTGGCCTGCTCGGCTGGGGTCTGGTCGCGATAAGCACTCAACAGGTGCGCAAACCGATTTCAGGCACAATGGACTGGCCGGGAATGATTAGCTTTACGCTGGCTCTGGGACTCTTTACCTACGGCATGCTGCTGATACCCGAACTAGGATGGCGTAATACCACGGTTATCGCTTTGTTACTCGTTTCGGCTGTCGTATTTGCTGGTTTTGTCGTCATCGAACGGCGGGTTTCGCGACCGATGCTGGATTTAACTTTCTTTCGTTCTCCCCGATTTATTGGTGTACAGGTGCTGGCCGCCTCGCCCGCCTTCCTTTTTATCGTACTGATTGTGATGCTGCCGGGGCGTTTCATCGGCATTGACGGCTACGGCGCATTGCAGGCAGGGCAGATGATGGTGTGGCTGGCAGCGCCACTGCTTGTAGTGCCATTTTTGGCGGCGTTGCTGACACGCTGGTTCACTCCCAGTTTGCTGTGCAGCGGCGGACTGCTGCTCGTGGCGAGTGGACTGATCGGATTGGCGTATGGGTTTGCTCAAGGAGGGGCTGCGTTGCATTTACCGCTGTTGCTGATTGGTATAGGTATCGGCCTGCCGTGGGGGCTGATGGACGCGTTGGCTGTCAGCGTGGTGACGCCAGAACGAGTCGGTATGGCGACGGGGATTTTCAATACCGTACGCGTCTCCGCAGATGGTGTTGCTATCGCCATGATTAGCGCGTTTCTCGCCACCTTAATTCAGAATGGCATGGAGTTGGAGATAGGGGCATCAATTTCATCGGCTGCACTTCTGGAAGCTTCCAGCCGCACCGCGTTAGGAGAACTGCATCCCGCTGTATCGATCCTGCCTGAACATGGAGCTTTGCTATTACAGCGCTATGCGGAGTCCTTCACTATCGTCATGTACGTATTAGCGGGAATCGCCACACTGGCGGCCTGCGCGGTATTCGTTTTGCTGCGTGAGCGGCGGGAAGTACCAGACTGCAGGCGTAATCGGACAACGACCCACGATAGTACAGGATGCGAATGAAAGGAGCGATTAGTTATCTGGCACTGCTGATAGCATCGTCTGCAGTGATTATGCGGGAGAATATATGATTGTTGCCGTTAACTGAGGATGTCATCATCATTCTGAGATAAGAAATTGATTTAGCCGATTTCTGATGATTTGATTTGTGATGGATAATGATGGGAGCTGAATGATTAATTTAAATATTGACCAGATGGAGTCATATTTTTTTCGCCAAATTGAACGCGCAGCGTCGGTATTCTCCTCGCGTGAGGAAAACAGTGAGGTTTATGCCTTCTGCCTGGATTTGGATATTGAAAATGGTGGGTTTCGAGTCTCTTGGAATACCCTGGGAGCTTTCGATACTACACTGGCTGGGTATCTCCAGCGGAAGAATCAGCGCCATAGTGCACTTGATATAGATGGAGTCAGTGGCATTAAATATAATCCAGGGGATTTTTCGTACCATCTGGATGAGCTGGATCTTGAAGATGATGGAGCCAGTCAGGTTCTTAGCGAAATTATGGATCAATTAGGCGCATTATATGATGAAAAAGGCGCAGAGTTTTATCAGCAATATTATCAATCCGTGGTCGAAAAAGAGATCGTATCATGTGCTGCTGGGGTAATTATGCGCGCCCAGACGACGCTTGAGCAGTTTGTTCAACATGCGGATTTTATAGCTTTTGTGACCCTGCACGATGCTGATGATGAGCACTTGCTTGGTATTATGCGACAAACGGTTGATGACGTATTGCTGACTAAAATTTTTGGTTGAACGGTGTGGAAATACCGAAAGCAAGGTGCGTGCTTACCCGCTGCGGTTCAGAATCAGATTGTGCTTACCTATCTACCTACTCATTTTTTGACTGCGCTGCTATGAGACGCTATAAAATGAAAAATCCACGCAATTGCGTGGATTTTATCAGCCTTCACGAGATTCAATGAGATCGCGTGAGACAACAGAGGCAAATTAGACGTTAAACAAGAAATTCATCACGTCGCCATCTTTAACGATGTAATCTTTGCCTTCCGAACGCATTTTTCCGGCTTCTTTCGCGCCTTGTTCACCTTTGTAGGTGATGAAGTCTTCATAGGCGATAGTCTGTGCACGGATGAAGCCTTTTTCGAAGTCGGTGTGAATTTTACCTGCGGCCTGTGGTGCGGTGGCGCCGACAGGGATTGTCCATGCGCGAACTTCTTTTACGCCAGCGGTGAAGTAGGTTTGCAGGTTCAGCAGTTCATAGCCAGCGCGGATAACGCGGTTCAGACCCGGTTCTTCCAGACCTAATTCGGTCATAAATTCTTCACGGTCGGCATCGTCCATTTCCGCAATGTCTGATTCAACGGCGGCACAGACGGCTACGACGACAGAACCTTCAGCCGCAGCAATTTCACGCACTTTATCGAGGTAAGGGTTATTCTCGAAACCGTCTTCGTTGACGTTGGCGATGTACATCGTTGGCTTCAGCGTCAGGAAACTCAGGTAGCGGATAGCTGCTTTATCATCATCGCTTAAATCCAGCGAGCGCAGCATGCCAGCGTTTTCCAACTGCGGTAAGCATTTTTCCAGTGCAGCCAGCTCAGCTTTAGCATCTTTATCGCCGCCTTTAGCTCTCTTCTGCACGCGATGAATGGCGCGTTCGCAGGTGTCGAGGTCAGACAGTGCTAATTCAGTGTTGATTACCTCGATGTCATCGGCCGGATCAACTTTATTATTGACGTGGATGATGTTGTCGTTCTCGAAGCAGCGTACAACGTGGCCGATGGCTTCCGTTTCACGGATGTTGGTCAGGAATTGGTTACCTAAACCTTCACCTTTGGATGCGCCTTTTACCAAACCAGCGATATCAACAAATTCCATGGTAGTAGGAAGGATACGCTGCGGCTTAACGATCTCAGCCAGCTTGTCCAAACGTGGATCGGGCATCGGCACTACGCCAGTGTTCGGCTCGATGGTACAAAACGGGAAGTTGGCCGCTTCGATACCGGCTTTGGTCAACGCATTGAACAGAGTGGATTTACCGACGTTAGGCAGCCCAACGATACCGCATTTGAATCCCATGTTTATATCACCTTAAATAACTTATTAATCAGGCAATTACTTTATCTTGCCTGTCAGAATGGAAATATTTCGGCCGATTATACACGGAATGGCGATTTATCTCGATCTACCATCCGCATTCTGACCAGATTATGCCGCTTTGAAGGCATGCAAGCGGTTCATCGCTTTTATCATGTCTTCTTTCATCAGAATTTCTGTGCAGCGCACGGCTTCGTCAATGGCATCGTCGATCAACGTTTGTTCGCTCATCGGCGGTTTACCTAGTACAAAACCGGTAACCTTGCTTTTATCACCCGGATGGCCGATACCAATGCGTAAACGATGGAAGTTAGGGTTATTACCCAATTTACTGATGATGTCTTTCAGCCCGTTGTGACCGCCGTGCCCACCACCCAGTTTAAGTTTGGCAATCCCCGGTAATAAATCCAGTTCATCGTGTGCAACCAAAATTTCATCGGGCTGAATGCGGTAGAAAGTGGCCACGGCCGCGACCGCTTTTCCGCTCAGGTTCATGAACGTAGTGGGAACCAGCAGGCGCACATCTTGCCCAGCCAGACTCAGACGGGAGGTGTAACCGAAAAATTTGCTTTCTTCTTTTAACGACTGGCGATAAGACTCAGCCAGGCGATCAACAAACCAGGCACCCGCATTATGACGAGTGGCGGCATATTCCGCGCCAGGATTAGCCAGGCCGACAATTAATTTAATGCTGCTCACGGTATATTCCAGATTACGTGCTTAAACTTACGCAGGGTAGCGTGATTATGAGAACGCTAGTTTACACACCGAGTGGGGGATAGCCAAATCGCGGCACTGAAAGGTGAATACATTGTTATTTGTTTAGTGATGTGATTATTCGTATTTTTGTCTATTTATTTGTTTAAACGTAAAAAAATATTAATCATTCCCTTTATCTGTGATCCCTCCCGCAATCATACGATCACGTTATTGTCTATAATTACATCAATATAAGGAAGTAACCTGTAATGGCACTCCGATTCATCCACTGAATTAATCTGGAGGTGGCAGATGAAACGCAAGAACGTGGCAGCATTGGGTAATGTGTTGATGGGGCTTGGTATGATTCTGATGATTGGTGGTATTGGCTTCTCCATCGCCAGTCAGTTTCCTAAGCTAAATGTCCCTGAGTATATGACTTACATTGATCTGGTCGGTATTTTTTCTGGTGCAATATTTTGGTTGGTGGGGGCGCGTATTAGCGGGCGTGAAGAAGTCGCAGACCGTTATTGGTGGGTTAAACACTTTGATAAGCGTTGCCGCCGCCAGCGTCATCCATAAGCGTTAATGAAGTCGAATGAACATTGAACAGTAAAGCCGCTGCAGCCTCGCTATGGTGGCTTTTTGTTTTTTATAGCGACATACACGGTAGAAATAAGAAAGCCACCTTGTTACAGGTGGCTCCATCATTATCGTTTGTGATCGGTTATCCGATCAGAAGCAATTAATGTTCAAACATCGCAGAAATAGATTCTTCGTTGCTGATACGACGAATCGCTTCGGCCAACATACCTGACAGCGTCAACGTACGAACATTCGGCAGTGAACGAATGTTTTCCGCCAGCGGGATAGTATCGCAGACAATCACTTCATCAATTACAGAGTTCTTGATGTTCTCGTAAGCATTGCCTGAGAAGATCGGGTGTGTGGCATAAGCGAATACGCGTTTAGCACCACGTTCTTTCAGTGCTTCCGCCGCTTTGCACAGCGTACCGCCAGTGTCGATCATATCGTCAACCAGTACACAGTCACGGCCAGCGACGTCACCGATGATGTGCATCACCTGAGAAACGTTGGCGCGTGGACGGCGTTTGTCGATGATCGCCATGTCGGTATCGTTCAACAGTTTAGCGATTGCGCGAGCACGCACAACGCCACCGATATCAGGAGAAACCACGATTGGGTTTTCCAGATTCTGTTGCAACATATCTTCCAGCAGGATCGGGCTACCGAATACGTTATCTACCGGCACATCGAAGAAACCCTGAATCTGCTCAGCGTGCAGATCAACAGTCAGAACACGGTCAACACCCACGCTGGACAGGAAGTCAGCAACGACTTTCGCGGTGATTGGCACACGTGCGGAACGCACGCGTCGATCCTGACGGGCATAGCCGAAGTAGGGGATAACAGCGGTAATACGTCCCGCAGAAGCGCGACGCAGAGCATCGACCATCACAACCAGTTCCATCAGGTTGTCATTGGTGGGTGCACAGGTGGACTGGATGATGAAAATATCACCACCGCGTACATTTTCATTGATTTGCACGCTGACTTCGCCATCGCTAAAACGACCGACAGCGGCGTCGCCAAGGCTAGTGTACAAACGGTTGGCAATACGTTGTGCTAGTTCCGGGATGGCGTTACCAGCAAAAAGCTTCATATCAGGCACGAGAAGAACCTCAGGCTTGCGTCCAGAGAAATATTGTACCTGCCAAGCAGCGAAGAGCAACAGGTACAATATGCATACGGGTGTATGAATTAAGTTTGCTACAGACTGGCCGCACGGCAGCCGGTGTGTAGCAAAACCTAAAGTTGCCCAGAAAGCTTACGTTGTAGCGGAGAGACGTTAACGCCTCGTGCTACGAAACCGTTTAACCATTCCGGGGCCTGGTCAAGCACCTGACGGGCTGCGAACTCGGTGTCAAACTCTGCAAACACACAAGCCCCCGTTCCAGTCAGGCGCGCCGGGGCATATTCTAGCAGCCATGAAAGTAGCTGTTCAACCTCACGAAAACGTTTTCTTGCGATAGCTTCACAATCATTGACGAAGGTCTGGTTTAATAAAGTTTCTAAATCACGAACTGGCGAATTACGCGTCAGTTCAGGATCGCCGAAAATCAACGGTGTAGCAATACTAACGCCAGGGTGTGCAACCAGATACCATTTTTCTGGTGGATTCGCCGGTGTTAGCTGTTCGCCAATGCCTTCGGCGAAGGCGGCATACCCACGGACAAACACGGGAACATCCGCTCCCAGTTGCAGCCCTAATTCAGCCAACGTATCAACGTTTAGCCCACTTTGCCACACATGATTAAGGGCGACTAACACCGTGGCCGCATTGGATGAACCACCGCCTAACCCTCCGCCCATCGGCAGGCACTTATCGATACTGATGTCGGCGCCAAACTGTGCAGGGCGAATATTGTGGCGTTCGCAGTGCTGTTGTAATGAGCGTGCGGCGCGTACGATCAAGTTTTGCTCGTTCTCCACACCGTCTACGGGGGTAAGCAGGTTAATCTGGTCGTCATTACGCGGTCGTATCGTCAGCGTGTCGCCATAATCCAGAAACTGAAAGAGCGTTTGCAGCAGGTGATACCCGTCCTGCCTTTGGCCAGTAATATAAAGAAACAGATTCAGTTTGGCGGGGGCAGGCCATGTCTCGGTAACCGTCGGTTGCATCGCTTATTTAACCATCCAGTTATTCATCTTCAGCTTGATACGCTGTTCACCCTGAACTAATTCCAGGCTGGTTGGGAGCGGAGGCGTCAGCTCGGTGTTGTAGCTCTGATAGCTGACATTCCAATTTTGGCTGCCCTGACGATAGGTGATGGTTTTCAGCAAATAACGTTCATCTAACGTGAATTCAGTTGCATCACCCGGTATGCCAAGGATCCATTGACGCAGATTATTCAGCGGGATCGCCATACCGGTCAGTTGCTGAATCATATATTCGGCATCCTTACCTACGTAACGTTTGCCCTGATTATCGGTGATTTGTACGCCATCAGGCTGGGCACGCAGTTCTAGTTCGGTGCTGCCGAGCGGGTTGGTCAACAGTAATCTATAACGCTGTGGCGGCGTGTCCTGCCAGAAAAAATTGGCTGATACTTTTTTGCTATCGGAGATATAGGCAAAAGCGCCGCGCGTCTGATATTGACTGAGCTGCTGTACTTTTTGCTGATGTTGTTGCCACTCTGGTGAGGTTGGGCTTTTACCCGTTTGGGTCGGTTGATTAACGCTACAGGCGGCTAGCAATAGGCTGGCTAAAGGCAATAAACGCAGGCATCGGACGGTTTTGGTTGGCATGTCGGTCGTATCCTGTAAATGAAGAAGTCCGTGAAATACGTCACGCTAACGGGCTTACCGCTCAGCGTCAATGGTTGTTATTCGTTAATGGCGTTTATTGTTTTTTGTCAAAAAGCGTATACCTCAGATGAGGTGTATCGCGTGCTGTCGCTTTTCTTGCACTCCTGCATCAAGTAGAATGCGACTCAAACGAAATCCATACTAAGACCGGTATTACTCAGAAACAGCCTAATGACCCTGCTTGCGCTTGGTATTAATCATAAAACCGCACCCGTTTCTCTGCGTGAACGCGTTGTGTTCTCACAAGATAAACTCGGGGTGGCCCTCGACAGTCTGTTACAGCAACCGCTGGTGCAGGGCGGCGTTGTGCTGTCTACCTGCAATCGCACGGAACTCTACCTTAGCGTTGACGAACAGGAAAACCAGCGTGAGCAGTTGATTCGCTGGCTGTGCGAATATCATCAATTGCGCCCAGAAGAAGTCAACGGCAGCCTGTACTGGCATCAAGGTAATGCCGCGGTTAGTCATTTGATGCGTGTTGCCAGTGGCCTGGATTCCCTTGTATTAGGCGAACCGCAGATTTTAGGGCAGGTGAAGAAGGCGTTTGCCGAATCACAGCGCGGTCATTCCCTATCCAGCGAGCTGGAGCGGCTGTTTCAGAAGTCCTTTACTGTAGCCAAGCGTGTTCGTACAGAAACGGATATCGGTGCCAGCGCGGTGTCGGTGGCGTTTGCTGCGTGTACGCTGGCGCGACAGATTTTTGAATCACTGGCCGATGTCACCGTGCTGCTGGTCGGTGCCGGAGAAACCATTGAACTGGTCGCTCGTTATCTTCGTGAGCACAATGTTCAGAAAATGGTGATCGCGAACCGTACTCGTGAGCGCGCACAGGCACTGGCAACGGAAGTGGGTGCAGACGTCATCACACTGGCAGAATTGGACGAACAGCTCGTTCATGCCGATATCGTGATCAGCTCAACGGCAAGTACATTGCCGATTATCGGAAAAGGGATGATGGAACGGACGCTGAAGGCGAGACGGAATCAGCCTATGCTGATGGTAGATATTGCGGTACCACGTGATATTGAGCCGGAAGTTGGCAAGTTGCCGAACGTTTATCTCTACAGTGTGGACGATCTGCATGCGATTATTCAGCATAATCTTGCGCAGCGCAAAGCCGCGGCGGTGCAGGCTGAATCTATCGTGCAGCAGGAAAGCTCTGATTTCATGGCGTGGCTGCGTGCGCAGTCCGCGGTGGAAACGATTCGCGATTATCGCGCACAAGCCGATGAACTGCGTGCGGAAATGACGGCCAAGGCGCTGGCTGCCATCCAACAAGGCAATGACGTTGAGGCGGTGATTCAGGAACTGACACACCGTTTAACCAACCGTCTGATTCACGCGCCGACCAAATCCCTTCAGCAAGCCGCTCGTGACGGCGACCAAAATCGGTTACAAATTTTACGTGACAGCCTTGGGCTGGACTAGCATTCATCTCTATTACAGGATTTAACCGCCCGCATGAAGCCTTCTATTGTTGCTAAACTGGAAGCATTACAAGAACGCCACGAAGAAGTCCAGGCGTTACTCGGTGAGCCCAGCGTCATCGCTGATATGGATCGCTTTCGCGCGTTGTCGCGAGAATATGCACAGCTTACGGATATTACCCGCTGTTTCCAGCAATGGCAGCAGGCGCAAGAGGATCAACAGACCGCAGAAATGATGCTGGACGATCCCGAAATGCGCGATATGGCGCAGGAAGAATTGAAAGAGGGTAAAGCGACAATTGAAGTACTGGAGCAGGAGCTTCAGGTGCTATTGTTGCCGAAAGACCCCGATGACGAGCGCGGCTGTTTTCTTGAAGTGCGCGCGGGGACCGGTGGTGACGAAGCGGCGATCTTTGCTGGCGACCTGTTCCGTATGTACAGCCGTTATGCCGAATCACGCCGCTGGCGCGTGGAGGTTGTGAGTGCCAGCGATGGTGAACATGGCGGCTACAAAGAAGTTATTGCCAAAATATCCGGCGACGGTGTGTACGGCCAGCTTAAATTTGAATCTGGCGGCCATCGCGTGCAGCGTGTTCCTGCGACTGAATCTCAGGGACGCATTCATACGTCAGCCTGTACGGTCGCCGTCATGGCGGAAGTGCCAGAAGCTGAGATGCCAGACATCAACCCTTCGGATTTACGTATCGATACCTTCCGCTCTTCTGGCGCAGGCGGTCAGCACGTTAACACCACCGATTCCGCTATCCGTATTACCCACTTGCCAACCGGCATTGTTGTGGAATGCCAGGACGAACGTTCACAGCACAAGAATAAAGCTAAAGCGTTGTCAGTGTTGGGCGCGCGTATTCGTGCGGCAGAAATGCAGAAACGTCATCAGGAAGAAGCATCAACGCGCCGTAACCTGCTCGGCACTGGCGATCGCTCTGACCGTATCCGTACCTACAACTTCCCACAGGGAAGGGTGACCGATCACCGCATTAACCTGACGCTTTACAGACTGGATGAAGTCATGGAAGGGAAACTGGACACGCTGATTCAGCCTGTGGTGCAGGAATACCAGGCCGATCAGCTTGCTGCGTTGTCCGAGCAGGAATAATGACGTATCAGGATTGGTTAACCTCTGCAACAGCGCAACTCGCAGCGGGTGAAAGCCCGAAGCGAGATGCAGAAATTCTACTGGGCTTTGTGACCAGCAAGTCGCGCACGTTCTTGCTAGCGTTTGGTGAAACCGAACTGAGCGCAACTGAACAGCAGCAGTTAACTGAACTGCTGGCGCGTCGGGAGCAGGGAGAACCCATCGCCTATTTGATCGGTGTGCGTGAGTTCTGGTCGCTGCCGCTGGCCGTCTCACCTGCCACGTTGATTCCCCGTCCCGATACAGAATGCCTGGTCGAACAAGCATTGTTGCGTCTGCCTCAAACGCCGTGCACCGTGCTGGATTTGGGCACTGGAACCGGCGCGATCGCACTGGCGTTGGCCAGCGAGCGACGTGATTGCCGTGTGATTGGCGTCGACATCCAACCGGATGCCATTGCGTTAGCGACAAAAAATGCCCAGCAATTGGGAATCGATAACGTCCATTTCTTATCTGGAAGCTGGTATTCACCGCTCGATCACATGCGCTTTGCGCTTATCGTCAGTAATCCTCCGTATATCGATGTTGATGATGTGCATCTGTCACAGGGGGATGTTCGCTTTGAACCTGCCAGCGCACTGATTGCTGCCGACAACGGATTGGCGGATTTACGCACTATTATTGAATCCGCTCCGCATTATTTAGACGTCGGCGGTTGGCTACTATTGGAGCACGGCTGGCAGCAAGGTGATGCTGTGCGCCAACTGTTGCAGGCGCAAGGATTTACACAAATAGAAACTTGTCAGGACTATGGTGGCAATGACCGCGTGTCGTTAGGGCGCTGGTTGGATACCATCAATTATTAGGAGCAATGGACGTGATAACTCTTTACCCAGCTACGATATATCTTCATTTGGCAACGGTTGGCATCAGTATTTCCCTGTTTGTCATCCGTTTTTTCTGGCTGTGTCAGAAATCGGTTCTACTGCAACAGCGCTGGGTTAAAATTCTGCCACATATTAACGATACCTTGTTATTGATCAGCGGTATTGGTTTAATCATTCTGAGTCACACTTATCCGTTTACGCCCGAGCAAAGCTGGCTGACGGAAAAACTGTTTGGCGTTATCATTTATATCCTTCTTGGCGCTATCGCCTTGGGGAAACGCCCCCGTAGCCAGAACGTTCGCTGGCTGGCGTTTGTATCTGCTTTAATATGCTTTGGTGTGGTCGTGCTGCTGGCATTGACCCAGTCACCGTTGCTGATGGAATAATTATGAGTGCTATTGCTGATTTTGAATTCAACCAGTCACTGCTAAGTGATGGTGTCGTGTTGGTTTCACAGGCTATTCGCCGCGACTTTCCCGCTCAGGATGTGCGGCAAAATCTGCAACAGCTGGTTGAGAGCGCCCGAGCCGCTATTCCTGACGGCCTTGAGCAAGACCTTCAGCTTGAAAAACTGATTGAGCTGTTTTATCACACCTGGGGATTCGGCGGTGCTGGCGGTGTTTATCGCCTATCTGATGCACTGTGGCTGGATCAGGTGCTGGAATCTCGTCAGGGTATGCCTGTGTCACTTGGCATCATCTTCCTGCATATCGCAAACGAACTCGGCCTGCCGCTGATGCCAGTAATTTTCCCGACGCAGTTGATTCTGCGTGCCGACTGGCTCGACGAAGAGATGTGGCTGATCAATCCGCTCAATGGCGATACGTTGAGCGAGCATGTGCTGGAGGTTTGGCTTAAAGGTAACATCGGCCCGTCAACTCGCTTGCTGGATGAAGATTTGGATGAAGCGGAAAACGTCCTGATCGTGCGTAAAATGCTCGACACGTTGAAAGTCGCTCTGATGGAAGAGAAACAGATGGAACTGGCGTTGAGAGCCAGTGAAGCGGTATTGCAATTTGACCCAGACGATCCGTATGAAATCCGCGATCGTGGCCTGATTTATGCTCAACTGGATTGCGATCATATCGCACTGTCCGATCTCAACTATTTCGTTGAACAGTGTCCGGAAGATCCAGTGAGTGAAATGATAAAAGTACAGATTCACTCGATAGAGCAAAAACAGATTGTCTTGCATTAAAAAACAGTCTTACATTAAGAAACCGTTTTGCAGTAATGCAGCGTTAATTTATTTCCCGACATGAAGGTAAAAGTATGACGAATAAAGTGGTCAAGATAGGGGATATCCCCGTTGCCAACGACTTGCCTTTTGTGCTGTTTGGCGGCATGAATGTTCTTGAATCACGCGATCTGGCGATGCGCATTTGTGAGCATTACGTCACGGTCACGCAGAAGTTGGGTATTCCTTACGTGTTCAAGGCGTCATTCGATAAGGCTAACCGTTCTTCGATTCACTCTTACCGTGGTCCCGGCTTGGAAGAAGGGATGAAAATCTTCCAGGAGCTGAAACAGACCTTTGGCGTAAAAATTATCACTGATGTGCATGAGTCAAATCAGGCGCAGTCCGTTGCCGATGTCGTTGATGTGATCCAACTTCCTGCGTTTTTAGCACGCCAAACCGATCTGGTAGAAGCGATGGCGAAAACCGGCGCAGTGATCAACGTTAAAAAACCGCAGTTCGTCAGCCCTGGTCAAATGGGGAACATCGTCGATAAGTTTATCGAAGGTGGCAACGATCAGGTGATTCTGTGCGATCGAGGCAGTAACTTTGGCTACGACAATCTGGTTGTGGATATGCTGGGCTTCAATGTCATGAAGCACGCTTCCAACGGTTCACCTGTGATTTTTGACGTTACGCATGCGCTACAGTGCCGTGACCCGTTTGGTGCAGCGTCCGGTGGCCGTCGCGGACAGGTAACCGAGCTGGCGCGTGCTGGTATGGCTGTCGGTCTGGCGGGGTTATTCATTGAAGCTCACCCCGATCCGGCTAACGCGAAGTGTGATGGTCCATCCGCGCTGCCGCTGGATAAATTGGAGCCGTTCTTGCAACAGATTAAAGCGATTGACGATCTGGTGAAAAGCTTCCCAGAACTGGATACCAACAAGTAAGCTTACTCACTGTCGGTTGATTACTGACATAAAAAACGTAGGGAACGTTTTTCAACGTCGCTTGCGACGGCCCGCAGGGTAGCGGGCAGGAAGCTCGCCATAAAAAAACCCGCGATATCGCGGGTTTTTGTGTTTTATACAGCTTCGCTGTTCTCTACAACACTATACGACTGCTGTTATTTATAGAGATCGGCACTGATCGTGAGATTGTTGCCTTTGCCTTCCCACTGTCTGGTGATGTGGTAGTACTTAGCCCCTTTCTCACCCGCACGTTTGGCTACGGCCTCAGACACCTGTGTCATACTAGTGTAGTTACCGCGGAATTTAATCGAATCGAAAGGCACCATCTGAGCCGCTGTGGCATTGTTCAGTTCCTGAATTTTGGAACCATCCGTTAACGTTACCGTGTAACGTCCGCCTTTTGATGATTGGGTTTCAAAGAAGTTACCTACGTTACGGCTAGGGCTACCTGAGTTAGCGACACCAGGAATTTCTACCTTAGCGGCCTCTGCACCACCGGCAGCAAGCGCGGCACGACCTGCATCAGAATCTGCTGGAATCACGTCCGTGCTCTGGGTCTGGCGCTTCGGTGCATCGGCTTTATAAATGTAGGCAGTGACTTTCTGGTTGGCACTATTCGAATTCACATCAATCTGACGGACGATGTAGAACGAATCTGCATTTTTCTCTTTTGCCGCTTTCGCAATGGCATCATTCACGTCAGGCTGGCTACGGAAGAATCCGCCGACGGTTACCGTGTCATACGGTTCCAGCCCGTAAGCTACATCTTTCGGCAGCTCTTTTACACCGTAGAAAGTGCGGAATTGGGTGTCCTGATTCGCCTTTGGTGCATCTTTGCGATACAGATCGACAGTCACGTTCCAGTTCCCGCTCGAATTCGCGTCATCCATAGCTTGCACATAAAACGACGCTGCGCCCGCTTTGTCGGCGCGTTTTGATGCTGCGGCAACCGCTTCATTGATTGCGTTAAAACGTCCTTTAAACGTAATTCGCTCAAAAGGTTGCAGGGATTCTGCCTGCTCAGGTGTCAGTTCCTGTGCCGCCTGCGCTGAAAATGCCGAGAGTGATAACAATAATGTGGATGCAATAACAGTAGTCTTCAGCTTCATAAAAAATCCTTTCGCCTTCCTGCAACTCGAATTATTTAAGGTATAGCAATCAACCTGTAACGGAATAGGGCTGATTATCGCACGGAATAAATTCTTGTGCTTTAGCATTTTCAGCGGAGCTAAAAAGCCGTGATACTTCGGATGAGAACAAGAAAAGTGCTAATAATAACGGTTAATGATTGTTTTGACATCATAAGGGATATTTATGTGATTTATCGCGGTAACAACCTTGTAACACACCGTTTTTGTGAAACAGCACAGACAAATACTTCTGTAATAATGCTACAAAAGGCTGAGAAGAGCATGATTTTCGACCAAGAAAGGCTGGCAGAACCTGTAATAACTCGGCTTTTCTGTGAAATTCATTTTATTTATGGATCATCGATCACATTTTCAGTACGTTATAAATGAGTTCGCTACAGTGAGACGCCCCAAAAAAGCGTGTGGCAAGAAGAGGATAAGACCCTCTTCCTACCGCGTGAATGCGGGGATATAGGGTGCAGCAGGTCTCGGCGAATTCGTATAACAGAGTAGGGTGAGAATAATAACCTTCGTTAAAAATAAGCGAAAAGGGTATCAGCATGCGTATTGGTGTACCAAGAGAGCGGTTGGCCAATGAAGCCCGTGTTGCAGCGACGCCGAAAACGGTTGAACAACTGCTGAAACTGGGCTTTACGGTCTCGATAGAACGTGAAGCGGGAAAACTGGCAAGTTTTGACGATGCGGCATATGAAGAAGTCGGCGCGTCAATTGTTGACAGTTCGGAAGTCTGGCAATCTGATATCGTCCTGAAGGTCAATGCGCCTCAGGATGATGAAATCGAACTGACCCGTGCGGGTAGTACGGTTGTCAGCTTTATCTGGCCGGCACAAAACCCAGAACTGCTGGAGAAGCTGGCTGCCCGTCAAGTGACGGTAATGGCAATGGATTCCGTGCCGCGTATTTCGCGCGCGCAGTCACTGGATGCGCTCAGCTCGATGGCTAACATCGCAGGCTATCGCGCTATCGTTGAGGCTGCCCACGAATTTGGCCGCTTCTTTACTGGGCAAATTACCGCAGCAGGTAAGGTCCCGCCTGCCAAAGTCATGATTATTGGCGCGGGTGTGGCAGGTTTGGCCGCGATCGGTGCTGCGGGCAGTCTGGGTGCTATCGTTCGTGCTTTTGACACCCGCCCTGAAGTAAAAGAGCAGGTTAAGAGCATGGGCGCCGAGTTCCTCGAACTCGACTTTGAAGAAGAAGCTGGCAGCGGCGATGGCTATGCCAAAGTCATGTCTGAAGCCTTTATCAAAGCGGAAATGGAACTGTTTGCCGCACAGGCGAAAGACGTCGACATTATCGTCACTACCGCACTGATCCCTGGGAAACCGGCTCCACGGCTGATCACTAAAGAGATGGTGCTGAGCATGAAGCCCGGCAGCGTGATCGTCGATTTAGCCGCGCAAACGGGCGGAAACTGCGAATTGACCGTTGCCGACCGCGTGACCGTGACGGAAAACGGCGTCAAAATTATCGGTTACACCGATTTACCTAGCCGTCTACCGACACAATCCTCACAGCTTTACGGCACGAACCTGGTTAACTTGCTGAAGTTACTCTGCAAAGAGAAAAACGGCGAAATTGACGTTGATTTTGACGACACCGTGATTCGCGGTGTGACCGTTGTTAAAGAAGGCGAAATCACCTGGCCGGCTCCGCCGATTCAGGTTTCAGCTCAACCACAGCAAACGAAACCTGCCGCTGCGGCTGTGAAAGTTGAAGCTAAGCCCACATCACCGTGGAAGAAATATGCATTCCTCGTGATCGCTATTCTGCTGTTTGGCTGGCTGGCTAATGTCGCACCTAAAGAGTTCCTGTCTCACTTTACTGTTTTTGCGCTGTCCTGCGTGGTGGGCTACTACGTTGTCTGGAATGTCAGCCACGCGTTGCACACACCATTGATGTCAGTCACTAACGCGATATCAGGCATTATCGTTGTCGGAGCATTGTTGCAAATCGGTCATGGCGGATGGGTGTCATTCTTCTCATTCATTGCCGTATTGATTGCCAGCATCAATATTTTCGGTGGTTTCACCGTGACTCAGCGCATGCTGAAAATGTTCCGTAAAAACTAAGGGGTAACACATGTCTGGTGGATTAGTAACTGCTGCATACATTGTTGCCGCAATTCTCTTTATTTTCAGTTTGGCTGGGTTGTCCAAGCACGAAACGTCGCAACAAGGGAACATCTTTGGTATCAGCGGTATGGCACTTGCGCTGATCGCGACGATTCTGGGGCCTGATTCTGGCAACGTTGGTTGGATCATCGTCGCTATGGCGATCGGTGGATCAATCGGTATTTATCTGGCGCGTAAGGTTGAAATGACCGAAATGCCAGAGCTGGTCGCGGTTCTTCACAGCTTTGTGGGCTTGGCTGCGGTACTGGTGGGCTTTAACAGCTTCCTTGACCACGGTGAAATCACCGATCCGGTGATGGTCAATATCCATTTGACGGAAGTCTTCCTGGGGATCTTCATCGGTGCGGTGACCTTCACAGGCTCGATTATCGCGTTTGGTAAACTGCGCGGCAATATCTCTTCTAAGCCTTTGATGCTGCCTCATCGCCATAAAATGAATCTGGCGGCACTGGTTGTGTCCTTCCTGCTGTTGTTGGTCTTCGTCAACACAGGCAGCGTAGCGTTGCAGGTACTGGCGCTGATTCTGATGACGGCGATTGCACTGGTATTTGGCTGGCATCTGGTTGCATCGATCGGCGGTGCAGACATGCCAGTCGTTGTTTCTATGCTGAACTCCTACTCTGGTTGGGCGGCAGCGGCAGCAGGCTTCATGCTGAGCAATGACCTGTTGATCGTGACGGGTGCTCTGGTAGGTTCTTCTGGTGCGATTCTGTCTTACATCATGTGTAAGGCGATGAACCGCTCCTTTATCAGCGTGATTGCCGGTGGTTTTGGTACCGATGGCGTTTCCTCGAGTGAGAGCGAAGAGGTCGGAGAATATCGTGAGGCTTCAGCGGAAGATGTGGCTGATTTGCTCAAGAACTCAACCTCGGTCATTATCACTCCGGGATACGGTATGGCCGTTGCACAGGCGCAATACCCAGTGCATGACATCACCGCAAAACTGCGTGCGCGTGGCATCAAGGTCCGCTTTGGTATTCACCCGGTTGCCGGGCGTTTGCCTGGACATATGAATGTGCTGTTAGCGGAAGCGAAAGTGCCTTACGACATCGTGCTGGAAATGGATGAAATTAATGATGATTTCACCGACACCGACACCGTACTGGTCATTGGCGCGAATGATACCGTTAACCCAGCGGCGCAAGAAGATCCGCATAGTCCAATTGCTGGCATGCCAGTGCTGGAAGTGTGGAAAGCGCAGAATGTTATCGTGTTTAAGCGTTCTATGAATACCGGCTACGCTGGCGTACAGAACCCGCTGTTCTTTAAAGAGAATACGCAGATGCTGTTTGGCGATGCCAAAGACAGCGTTGAGGCGATTCTGAAAGCGCTGTAAGCGTGACGTGACAAAGTAGAAAACGAAAGGGGCGAATATCGCCCCTTTTTTATATCTCTTTTTTACATTTGAAATAAGCTTTAGTCGCCATGATTTACGTTGTATGTGCGTCGCATCGTATTGCCAAAAATAATGCCAGCGCTGAGGCTGGCATTATTTGATTCGAACGTGATGAAACATGGAGTCAGCTGTTGTTGCCGTCTTCCTGTGTAATCGGTGAAACGAAGTCATCGGGTTTGATCGCCAGTAGGTCGCACTTCAAATGATCGATAACGTGTTCGACGGTGTTGCCGATAAAAGCGGCGGAAAGGCCGGTTCGGCCTAGCGACCCTAATACCACGACGCCTGCCTGCAAATGCTCCGCCAGATCGGGAATCACTTCTTCTGGCAGCCCTTTTTCTACGTGCGTCACGCGCTCATCCAAACTGAATTTCTGGCGTAGCGATTTCATGGCAATCAGGTGCTGCCCTCGAATCGCATCGTTATAGACGCTAGGATCGAAATCAGGCAATTCAATGGCGATATTGATAGGAGTAACCGGGTAGGCGCCAACCAAGTGAACCTCGGTTTGGTCAACCTGCTTAGCCAGTTCCAGCGTTTCTGATACTAATTTGATATTGAGGGGATCGTGATAAGGGTCTTCACTGGCCAGATTGACCGCAACCAATGCACGGCCCTCGGTCGGCCATGGCTGATCTTTTACCATCCACACGGGGCAAGGGCATTTGCGCAGTAACTGCCAGTCTGTTGGCGTAAAGATAACCGCTTCCAGCCGATCGTGCTGATGTGCCATTTTCAGCAGCAGGTCATGTTGCCCGGCAATCACTTCCCGAATAATGGCTTCAAATGGCTTATTGTGCCAAACCACTTTAATTTCTATCGAAACGCCTGCTTCAAGGTAGTGTTTACACTGCTCCTCAATCCACTCGGTTCGCTGTTGAATAACGCCCTGACGCATCTCCACTCTTTCATCGGGGGAAAGCAGGGTGGTCATTTCATAAGAGAAATCATAAATCGGCAGAAATGCCTTGATACGGCCGCCAAGTCGCTGAACCAGGTAAACCGCCCGACGCAGCGCTGGTTGGTCATCCTGATTTGGGTCAATAGCTACCAGTAAATTCTGATACTTTGCCATAGCTCCTCCAAACAGCTGTTACTCCACAGCCTGTAAATCAAGAGTACCGCAATGGAATCGCTTTGGACAACAGAGATAAGCCGCAGAATAACAAAATAAGAAATATCACGAACGACGAGGAAAGGGAGGATAGAACGTTGACGTTACCACAGTAAAAATAGTGGCAACGTCAAATAGTTAGACTGGAAATATTATTTACGTGAAGACCCTGCTAATTCGGAAAGCGCATCGATATTTTCGATCGTGATGTATTTCCCTTTTACTGCTAGCGTACCGCTCTTCTGGAAACGCCCCAGCAGACGGCTGATAGTTTCAACGGTCAGGCCCAGATAGTTACCGATATCACCGCGCGTCATGGTCAGACGGAATTCACGTGGTGAGAAACCACGCTGAGCGAAACGGCGGGAGAGGTTGTAGACAAACGCTGCCAGACGCTCTTCAGCATTCTTCTTCGACAGCAGCAGGATCATGTCCTGATCGCCACGGATTTCACCGCTCATCAGGCGCATCATCTGCTGGCGTAGGTTAGGCATTTTCCCTGACAGATCGTCCAGCGTCTCGAAAGGGATTTCACAGACCATTGAAGTTTCCAACGCCTGGGCGAAACTTGGGTGCTGAGCGGTACCGATAGCATCAAAACCAACCAAATCGCCCGCCAGATGAAAGCCCGTGATCTGCTCGTCGCCTTGCTCGGTGATAGTGTAGCTTTTTATCGTACCGGAGCGGATAGCGTACAGCGATCTCAGCTCATCACCCGCTTTAAACAGCGCTTGTCCCTTCTGGATTGGCTTCTTCCTTTCAATGATGTTGTCGAGCTGATCGAGCTCGTGTTCATTCAGGGTGAAAGGGATGCATAGCTGACTGATACTGCAATCCTGACAGTGGATTGCACAACCGCCAGACTGGATGCGTCGGATAATTCGCTTTTCCGGGATCATAGGCTTTGCTCAGGCAATAATTGATATTGGTCAATTTTAACAGCTTTTATCGGCCGTGATAAGACCGACAATCACCGGAATAGACCAATAAATAGTGAACTAACTATAATTTTTCGATTTTTCTGGAAAATATTTCGATATATAAGTGTTGCGTGGCGATAATATTTTCGTCTATTGCGTTATCGAACGGTTAACACGTTGATTAATCCAAATCACTTACGGCGATAAGCAATTTGGTTAAAAAATTTTGCGTGTCGCGGCGTTATAATTATAACGGTAAACTATTTTGATGCGGTAAGTAGCCCTCATGAGCTAACAGCCACTGTTTACGATGAATCCCTCCCGCATAACCCGTCAGTGCACCGCCAGTACCGATGACGCGATGGCACGGAACCACGATGCTGACAGGGTTTGAGCCGTTTGCCATGCCGACTGCACGCGCTGCGCCAGTACGTCCCAACAGCGTGGCGAGTTCGCCGTACGTAGTAATTTCGCCGCAGGGAATTCGACGTAATTCCCGCCAAACTTGCTGTTGAAATTCCGTCCCTACGGAAGCGACAGGCAGGGTATCAATAATCGCTAATTCGCCATCAAAATAGCGCTGCAGACTGTCTGTCAGGCCACCGGGATTATGACGCGGTTGTAACGAAAAGGGATCATTTCGATAACTGCGATTGAGTGAGCGAAATAAATCGTCTTCATACTCGCGCCATTCGACGGCACGTAAATGATTATTTTCATCAGCAATAATCAATAACTCCCCAAGCGGAGTTGCCATCGTGTCCTGGAAAAAAATCTGCATAGTGATTCCTTACGCGCTTGTCGCTTTCCTGCATCTCTCATTAGTTACGTGTTGATTATCCGGCATCAGCCGTAGGATTGAAAATAAAATGCGAGATATGTCATGCGGTGAGGTGGAAAAAGAGAAAACCATCACGTTCATAGCTAAGGGCGGCTTTTCACCCTGACAAGAGAGAAGGGCTGAGATTTGGGTAGAAAACATAGCTGGTTGGTTTTTATGTAACAAGCCGCGCGTGTTAGAGCGAATCCCGTTGACGGGTGACACTTACGCAAGCCAGCGCACATTCAATACTAGGGATGCAGAGAGATATATCGCTTTATATTTTCAATAAAATCAATCACTAAAATGGAAATGCTCTAATTTATATTTATGCGAGATGGATCATGCCAATCTTTATCCTACTGCCAGGTAACATCATCACATGGCAATAATGTGAAGGTGAAGTATGTCGGTATGCTCTATTTTTTATGGCAAAGGTATAAGAGTGTAGCTATGTGCCCTACGTTATTTGGAGGAAATACACAGAATGAAAAAGAAATATGCCGTAGTGGGAACGGGGGGCCGCGCGGGCCTTTATCTAGAGTCGATTGCCAGAGATTATCAGGATCAGGGACAATTTGTTGCTTTTTGCGATACAAATCAGACGCGAATGGATTACGCCAACCGTATTGTCCATAAATTTGGACACGATAATGTGGCAACGTATCATGCCGATCGGTTTGAGCAGATGATCACGGAAACCAAGCCCGATATTGTTATTGTGACATCTATAGACCGAACGCATCATCATTACATTATCCGGGCAATGGAATTAGGCTGTGATGTCATCAGTGAAAAACCGATGACGATTGACGAAGAAAAATGTCAGGCCATTATTGATGCGATTAATCGCACTGGCCGTAAATTACGGGTGACATTTAATTATCGTTACGCACCACACCACAGTAAAGTCCGCGAGTTAATTGCGGCAGGGGTGATTGGTGAAGTCTATTCCGTTCATTTTGAGTGGTTGTTGAATACCGAGCACGGGGCAGATTATTTCCGCCGCTGGCACCGTGACAAGCGCAATAGCGGCGGGCTGTTGGTGCATAAATCCACGCACCATTTCGACCTGGTCAATTTCTGGCTGAACAGCGAACCGGAAACGGTCTATGCGCAAGGCGATCTGCGTTTTTATGGCAAAGCGAATGCTGAAGCGCGTGGTGTCACAGAATTCTATTCACGTTCACATAATAGCGCCGCCGCGGAAAGCGATCCGTTTGCGTTGCATATGAATCAAAGCGAACAGCTGACGGCTTTATATTTAGATGCTGAACACGAAGATGGTTATTACCGCGATAAAAGTGTCTTCGATGACGGTATTAATATTGAAGATGTGCTGGGTGTGATGGTGCGCTATAAAAACAAAGCCATCATGACGTATTCATTAAACGCGTATTTACCTTGGGAAGGGCTGAATGTGGTGTTTAATGGCAGCAAGGGTCGGTTAGAAATGAAACTAGTAGAAAAATCTTACGTAAACGGAGGCGGACAAAAAGAGGATGAAGGTGCGCTGAATGAATGTGAAATAAAGATCTATCCGATGTTTGACGAGCCTTATGTCGTACCGGTTGAATTTAAATCGGGCGGACACGGCGGCGGCGATCAGGTCATGTTAAACGATCTGTTTGGTACACCGGAACCAGATCCATTACATCGTGCAGCGGATTACCGAGATGGGGCAATGTCTATTTTAACCGGTATTGCCGCCAATCGGTCATTACGCACCGAACTGCCAGTGAAAATAAGCGAACTGGCCGTTAATCTGAAAAGAGGAAATTAATCTGAGTCTCTGCCATTTCGGCAGAAAAAGCTTCCGCATCCGTAGTACCTGTCTGCCCCTAAAAGGGCTGCGGGTGGAAACCTCCGAATACAATTATAAGGGTTCTATTATGGCGAAAACACGGAACACATTATCTCACCTACTCCTGCTTTGTGCTGCACTTCCCTTGGGAGCGGCATTTTCTCACTCTGCTGACGCTGCCGAGATCCGCATCTCTTGGTGGGGCGGCAATCAGCGGCATGAGGCCACGCTGGCTGCGATTAACGCGTTTCAAAAAGCCAACCCGACGATCACGGTCAAAGCTGAATATGCTGGCTGGGACGGTTATCTTTCCCGTCTGTCAACCCAGATGGCAGGGGGGGAAGAGCCTGATGTTATTCGTATTGACTGGAACTGGCTGCCGCAGTTTTCCCGCAATGGCGACGGTTTTTATGATTTGAATAAACAAAAAGACATTTTGGGGCTAGGAGATTTCCCGCCTAACGCTCTGAAAACGGCGGATGTAAAAGGGAAACTGCAAGGTCTCCCGATTTCGATGACGTCCCGCAGTATGATTTACAATAAAACCACCTGGGACAATGCGGGCGTGGCTTACCCGAAAACCTGGGATGAGCTGTTTGCCGCAGGCCCAGTGTTTAAACAAAAGCTGGGTGACGGCTACTATCCGCTCGGTGTCGCCCAAGGGGCAAGCGATGTGCTGGATATTCTCACGCTCGGTCGTAGCTATATGGCGCAGAAATACGGCATCGATATGATCGATGAGAAGAAACAAAGCATTGCCTATAGCCGCGATCAGGTACGGGAACTCTTCGGCTTTTATAAAAAACTGGTTGATTCCCATGTGATACCCGATCAGCGTTATTTCTCCTCGTTCGGGCGTACCAACGTCTATGAGATTCGTCCGTGGATTAACGGCGAATTAGCGGGCATGTATCTGTGGGATTCTGCCATCTATACCTATTCGAGTAATATGCCGAAAGATGCCGTATTAGAAACCGGGCCGTTTATCACGATGCCGGACGCTAAAGACTCGGGGCTCACAAGCAAACCCTCTTCACTGTTTGCCATCAGCAAGAACAGTAAGCACCCAAAAGAAGCGGCGATGTTGATGAATTTCATGCTGAGTAACCCAGAAGGCGTGAAGGCTCTTGGACTGCAAAACGGCATGCCAGCTAATCCGAAAGCGCAAAAATTGCTGGAAGATATCGGCGTGATCAACCCTGGTAACCTATTAGCCAATGCCTATCGGGCAGCCGCGGCACAGCCTGAATCGAAGGTTCCTGTGTCACCGTTTATGGAAAACCAGGAACTGGTGCAATTGTGGACGACGAGCCTGCAAAAACTGGACTACGGCAATGGTGAAGTGAATAAGGTTGCTGATGATTTCCTCAGTGGCGCTAACCGTATATTAAAACGCGCCATTCGATAACCAACGATTGTTAACGTGCGATGCCATATCCTTCGCGATATGGCATCGTTATTTTCCCTTCTCGCTTTACTTAATCATACCACACGCCATGCGAGCACCACCGCCACCCAGTTTTGCTGGCATATCCGCGTAGTTATCTCCGCCAACATGTACCATCAATGCGTGATTTTTTACCTCAGACAGTGATTTTATCCGGGGAGCGAGAATCGGATAGGTTGCCGTACCATCGGCATTAGCCACCAGTCCAGGCAAATCACCCAAATGCCCTTGGTCGTTATAGGGTCCAAGGTGTTTACCGGTTTTTTTCGGATCGAGGTGACCGCCTGCTGCCAGCGCAGGAACCGATTTACCGTCTTGCTCGGCTGGTTCACAACTGGCATTTTCATGTACGTGAAACCCGTGAATACCCGCTTCCAATCCCTTCAGGCTCGGCGTGAAAAGCAGGCCGTACGGTGTTTCCGTAATGGCGACTTCACCGATACTGCCGCCAGTATCGGTAGGCAGAGCTTCATTCAGCGTAACGGTGGTACTTGCGGCGAAGGTGGAACAGGAAAAGAACACGCCTGTAAGGATAAGTGCCTTCAGTTTCATTGTCTTTTACCCCTTCTGGTTTGAGTGAAAAAAATCAATCGCTATGTTTCTGGCTTATGGCCTTTCCGCCGTGAGCTGTACAGTGCTGATGGTGCGTGCGCGAAAGCCAGCTTCGCAGTAACAAAGGTAAAATACCCACAGGCGTTGGAACGATTCATCAAAGCCTTGCGCATTCAGCATATGCCACTGCTGATAGAAACGTTGACGCCACTCGCTGAGAGTACGGGCATAGTCCTGACCGATATCAAACAGATCGCGGGTGATAAAGTCGGTATGCCGCGTCATGGTAGTCGTCATCGCGGTAATTGAGGGCAGAAAACCGCCAGGGAAAATGTAGCGTTGGATAAAGTCCACATTACGGCTGTAATGACTATAGCGCTGGTCAGCAATGGTAATCGCCTGAAGCACCATACGCCCTTGTGGCCGCAGCAGTTGCTGGCAGCGTTTGAAGAAGGTGGGCAAATAGGCTTTTCCGACGGCTTCGATCATTTCGACCGATACCAATTTGTCATACTGACCCGTCAATGCTCGGTAATCCTGTAGCAGTACCGTCACTTTATGGCTCAGTCCGGCTTGCTGAATACGTTCAACCGCGTAGTCATATTGCTGCTGTGACAGCGTGGTCGTGGTGACGTGACAGCCATATTCACGGGCGGCCAGTTCGGCGAGGCCTCCCCAGCCAGTGCCAATTTCCAGCAAATGATCCGTTTCACACAGCGCGAGTTGTTCGCAAAGACGACGGAGTTTGGCACGCTGAGCCTCTTCCAACGTCATGTCGGGTTGCTGATACCAGGCGCTGGAATAGAGCATCCCGCTATCGAGAAAGCTGCGATAAAAATGGTTGCCCAGATCGTAGTGGGCGGCGATGTTTTTCTGCGCCTGTTGTGGGCGATTGCGACGGCACCAGTGGATAAACCGATGAAATGGCCCCGTGAGCCAGCCAAAACGCGTTTCAAGCGTATCGATTAACGTCTGATTCTGCGCCAATAACTGAAGAACAAGCGTGAGGTTTGTTGAACTCCAGTCGCCATCAATATAGCTCTCTCCGGCGGCGATACTTCCCCCCAACAAGACTCGGCGATAAACGCGAGGATGATGTATTGTGATTTCGCCTTGCAGCGCCGCGTGTTGATCCCCGAAGAACGTTTCATGACCTTCTGGTTCGCGCAGGCGCACACTTCCATTTTCTATCCGTCCAAGCAGGGCAAATACCACTTTTCTGGCTCGGGTATAGCGAGCGGTATCGTTCGGGTGACGCACCAACTGTGTTTCCGTTGAACTCATGAGTTATCCTTCTTTCCAGACTGCGGATGGGGATAAACGGGTGAGCGTTTAATCCACAGTTTCAAAGCCTGCCAATATATGGTGCAGGCGATCTTCATCGTCATTAACGGCAGTGACCAAAGCTGGTTACGCAGGGCGGCGCGAGTGAGCGGCTGACGATGCAGCAACAGCGTCGCATCAAATTCGCGTCCTTGCCTGTGATTCTCGATGTGGATCCGCAAACGCTCGACGGGCGGCGTGAGTCGCCAGCGATAGACCATATCCATCGGGTTAAAAGGCGATACGTGAAACGCCTTGGTAACGGGCGTAGAACCATCGGGGACGACGGCATAAGTATGGCGTTCGTTCCAAGGCGTATTACGCACCTCTGCCAATAACCAGCGTAGCTGGTTATGTTCATCGTACAAATAATAGAAATTGACTGGGTTGAAAGAGCAGCCTAGATAGCGTAGCTGACAAAGCAGCAATACCTTCCCTGCAAGGCGTTCCCCAGTTAGTTCCGCAATTCGCTCCTGAGCTTTGGTTTTGATATCACCGCCACCGAGGTAATCACCGCGATAGAATGACGCAGGAGCAAAACGTTCCAACGCAATACCAACGTGCGGCAAGGCGGGGATTTCATCTAAATCGATTAACGCCATGAATAATGCATAGTCAAAACGATGCGTGACGGGCGTGAAACGTCGATGACGAACGTTACCCACATACAATGCGCTATTCATGTTGCACACTCTGGTGGAGTTGGCTGACGACATCCAGCGCGCTTTTTACACCGTCTTCGTGAAAGCCGTTGTACCAATAAGCCCCACAAAACCAGCTGCGGTTGTGTCCATTAATGCGTTTGCGCTGCTGTTGATATTCCGTCGTCTGTTGCGTAAAGATGGGGTGATGATAAACCGCGCGATGTAATATTTTACTCGGGTCGATATCTTGCTGAGGGTTCAACGAAACACAGAAGGTGGTGGAGGAACGAATACCTTGCAGGATATTCATGTTATAGGTGACGGACGCGCGTGAACGGCTCAGCGCCTGATCGACCGGCAAACGGTAATTCCAACTCGCCCATGCCCGTCGGCTATAGGGTAAAAGTCGGGTGTCGGTATGCAAAATCACGTGGTTAGGCTGATAACGTATACCACCGAGAATATGCTGCTCATCGGGTGTACGCGTTTCCAGCAGCGCCAGCGCTTGATCGGAATGACAGGCAAAAATAACCTGATCGAACCGATGTGCCTGTTCGGCGGTATGCACCGTAACGCCTGTGTCATCACGTACTACCTGGCTGACAGGCGTCTGGAGGTGGATCGTCGCTCGATCGCGGACACGCTCGGCAATGCGTCGCACATATTCCCGCGAACCTCCGGGCACCACCATCCACTGCGGGCGATTGACCAAATCTAACAGTCCATGATGGTTGAAGAAAGTCAGGAAAAGCGACAGAGGGAAAAGCCGCATATCTTCAAGTGACGACGACCAGATTGCCGCGCCCATGGGCAAAAGATAGTGTTGAGCAAAGAACGGCGAGAATTTTTCCTGCTGCAATAAATGGCTTAGCGTCAGCCCCTGATAATTATCGTCAGTTAGATACCGCTTACACACGCGGTTAAAACGCACGATTTCCGCAACGAAGCGATAGAAAGTGGGGCGGAACAGGTTGCTGCGCTGGGCAAACAGCGTGTTTAAGGTATGCCCGTTATATTCCAGCCCGGAAACCGGATTACTGACCGAGAAACTCATTTCGGTGGGCTGACCGGTTAATCCCAGTTCATCCAGCAGAGCAATAAAGTTGGGATAGGTCCGCTCGTTATAGACAATAAAACCCGTATCAATGGCGTAGGGCGTGCCATCCTGAACCACATCGACCGTTGCCGTGTGCCCGCCCAGATAATCGTTCGCTTCAAGTACCGACACCTGAAAGCGATCGGATAACCTGAGTGCACAGGTTAAGCCAGAAATACCGCTACCAATAATGGCAATCTTCATACTTTTTACCTTACTAAGCGGCTTGCCAGCAGACGTTGCCATGACTGTGGGAGCACAGAAATTAATTTGAGTAATAGCGCAAAGCGTAGAGGGAAGGCGATTTCACGTTTTTTCTTTGCTAGCCCACGCCGAATAGCCTCAGAAGCGTGGGACGCGGAAATCAACATCGGCATAGGGAAATCATTACGTGCGGTCAGTGGGGTTTCCACAAAACCGGGCAGGATCAGCGACACGGTGATATTGCGTGCCTGCAAATCCAGCGACAGGCTGCGGGCGAAATAGGCCAGCGCCGCCTTTGAGGCACCATAGGCTTCCGCACGCGGCAGGGGAACGAGGCTGGCGGTCGAACCCACCAACGCCAGATGACTATGGCTGGCAAGCTGTGGCAATAGCACCGACAGACAATTTACTGGGCCGATCACGTTGGTTGTTAGCACCCGGCTTATTTTTTCTGCCTCAACGACGCCGTTATCCAGATATTCACAGGTTCCCGCGCAGAGAATGACTAGATCGGCCGTCACGCCTTCCAACGCTTGACGCGTGTCGTCTAAATTCGTCATGTCAAATGCCGTTGTACGAAGGGTTGGGAAGGCGAGAGTCAATGCGTGAAGCCGTTGCTCATCGCGCCCGCAGGCGAGGACGTCCCAGCCTTCTTTGGCATAATCCAGCGCCAGCTGTTGACCGATTCCAGAACTGGCTCCGGTAATCAACACGCGCTTCATGCCTGAAGTCTCGATTTTAGATAACCGATTAACGAGCCAAGCAAGGGAATATGCTGATAAAGCATCGCACCCATGTCGTAATAATCACGGTGGTAGATAACTTTATTGTCGGCAAAGAGCAGGTGGCTACAGCCCGCGAGCGTCAGCGGCGCATTACGCTTTAAGGACGGATGTGCATAATGCATCGTCCAGAACATCGTCGCACCGCCGCGAAAGGTATGAATATCAGAGATATCGAACCGGCAATAGCTCAGATTTTCGAGTGAATGGGAAAAGTAACGGTGTAAAGCACTCAGCCCATGATGGCTAGAAACGGGATCGATAAAATGAATATCTTGATGATAAATATCACCCAGTCCCGCTAATCCCTTAGCTGTCAGCTCTCGATAGAATGCCCTTATTTTTAGCAAAATAGCTTCGTACTCGCCGTTTTCTAGCGAGATATCGTTTTCCTCGCGCGCTTTTTCTATCGTCATAACCACTCCTGTTAAGGTCACCCATTTTCACTCGGTGAAAATGGCTAACAGATAGAGGAACTCAACGCTTATTAATTGAAAGTCATCAACTTAGGTATAGATTGAATCCACAGTTCGTCAAATAAGATTTTGAGGAGCGAGGAGAGACGATAAACAAATTAGGAGGGAGGATATGGCAGGAAAAAGGAAACATGACGTGAATATTAGTGACAATGTCACGTCATGTTTCTTACATCGACAGTGGTTGACTGAACGTTATTTTTCAGCGGGCTTAATCAGCGCCAAAATTGTGCCGAGTTGCTCGCGCTGTTCAGCGCTGACTTCTCGCGCAGCGGAGTAGCCCGCGTTCTGGATAATCATCTCATTCAGGCCAACCAGCCAATCATAGATATAAAACGCCGTATTGTTGGTCGGCGTGAGCGACAGTTTGGTTAAACGCTGTGAGGCCCCAAAGCTGACCGCCTGTTTTTCCGGCTTGGCAAAAATCTTATGGCCGCGATTGATGCGGCTGGCAGGGCGTAGGGATTCATCAAGCTGTTGGAAACCAAGCCAGGCGACAAAGTCCCCAAGAATAGTGAGCACGCGTGAAACCTGACGGTCGGCTTTATTCTCGCGGTTGATGCCCAACTGTTCTCCATCGACCAACATATCGACCAGCGCTTCTTCGATCCGTAAACGGATGCTGCCGGTAATCAATTCTTCGACCAGCATTTCGATCGTTGATTTCGGCACGTTCAGCAGATCGAGGAGCGGGGCATTTTCCGGCAGGCCGCGTAGATAGTTAATCCAGTAACGATACACGCCGTGCGCATAGTCCGCCTCATAACCATGATCGATCGTCAGAACGGGCATTACGGGTTGATCGATAGCGATCGGTTCATCGGCAAACAGATCGATTTCGATCCCAACGCCAAACGGATCGCTATTGGCTAAGGGAGTGGAGAGATCTTCGGCATCGGCGTGGAAACCGCCGTAGCTTGCCCCTTTCTGTTGCAGATACAGACGGCGCAGCTCATCACGCGAGGGCAGAAGCCGTTCCAGTAGTTCGCCGTGCACGCCAGTGCGGGTCTGGAGCGATTTCAGCAAGGTTTCGGCGATGCGCTGTTTTTCTGCCGGATCGTCAACATCAACGGGCAGATACCAATTACCTAACAGGTTATCGCTGAGTTCACGTTGGATTTCGTTAAGCTGTTCGCTGATGCGCCCCAGCTTCACTTCTCGGTTAACTTCGGTCCCCAGCCAGGTTGCCATCCGTGTTACACCACGTTTATCCATGGCCAGCATCGTTCCCCAAGCGTCGCCTGGATTACCGACATAGCGCTGTACCGCGGCATCGTAGTTTTGCCCGTGCGTAATACGACGGTCGTGACGAGTAACCGCCCAAATCAGCCCCGGTTTACGGTTGCTACGAACCTGCGCATTTTCACCTTGAGTCTGTTTGACCCAATGCTCCAGCGCTTTACCAACCACTTTAACGTCGGCACGATCGCCTGCGGCGCTGCATACCATCAGTACGTTCATTTCCTGATTGTCGGTATAGCGCTCCAGCAGATAGGCGCGTTTCGCACGCAATAACGTGTGCGCCAGCGGATACAGCGTGTTTTGGCCTTTTGCTGGTGGCGCGGTGCGCGTCTCGCGAATTTCACCAAAGCCGGGGAAATCCAGTACATCGACCTGCTCGAACAGCGCTTCTTTAGGGGGCGACTGTAGCGGGATAAGTAACTCCGCCGTCAGCATTGTTAACTCTGCCAGCGAGAGTTCCGCCGTTTTCCCCGCGCGGCCGTTTTGAACCGGGCGTACCAGCACACTGGGATCGTCGGTACTGTGCAATCGCTCCAGCGCGGAACCGTCGATCAGGCCGTCTGCGGGATTTAACTCATCATCCACCAGTGTCCGTAACGGTGCTAATAACTTACTCGCACCGGACAGATGTTGCAGCGTGTGGTTGAAATGACGATACGCGGAAGTCAGCGAATTCAACTCTCCCCAGAGTACGGAGAAGAGCTGAGCACGGTCATCAACGGTAAGATAAGGTGCTAATTCAACCGCAACGGGCCAGAAGTGCGCTTCCAGCTGTTTTTGCCGTTTAACGTCGTGGCGCACCAGATAGTCCCAGAGTTCGACGACTTCATCGCGGCTCATCCCTTCAACGGGTTCTGGCTGGCGGTGCATCAACAGCGTTTTAATGTGCTCGGCGATATGGCGCTCATCCAGCTCCTCAAACGTTGTCTCTTGATTGAGATCGTTCAAAAACGCGTTGGCCATGATCTTGCCGATATCCAGTTCGCTGAGGAGCTGCAACTGAACGGGAAACGATTTGTTCTTCACACCGGACTGTCGGCTAAAACGCGTAACAAGCGCGGTGGCTCGGTCAGATGGGTTAATGTGATCGACAAAATCCAACTGCTGCCCCTCAAATGAGGTTTCCAGTTTGCCGTTTTCTCCCCCAGCCAGCGACGAGATAAGATAGCTTTTCCCAGCCTGAGACAGGCCAAAAAAACCAATGGCAATCTCTTTCTGCGCCACATCGGATAGATGCTGCGCTTTATTGTGGTTACGGCGCAGTTTGACGATCAGACGGTCGGCTTCAATATCCAGGCGCGGGGCGTTCTGACGCGTGGTTTCAACCCAGTCGATAGCCTGTTCAACACCTTGCGCGACGGCCTGTAGTTGGCCGTGAAGCCGGGTGGAAAGCTGTTTAGGCGTTAATCGTTTCATTTTTTAAATACACTCCCACTATCGATCCAATAATGGGTCGCTCCTGAACCGTTAGCGGATAATGTGTTCAACTTAAGTCGTAAATGATGAGGTGGGACGCGGGTACCGTCTTCTAATACCGCATCGGCAATCTCAAAGCGCTCGGGGCTGTCTTGATCGTCGCCTTTCGTTACAGCCAGTCGGACGCGCAGCTTGCTGTCGCCAACGACCTTACGGGCTAAATCCTGATCGACAATCGATAACATATAGAGAGAGGAGGCGGGCCAGCGCTCGTTGTCCAACTGGCGGAATCCGAGGCAGAGCGAACCACGCACCTGGAAGCTGTGTTTAGGATCCAGCACAAAATCAGGTTCATCCAGATCGATATCGCTGTAATACACATTATCCAGCGTCAGCGCATTGTTGCTGTCCATCATGCCAAGGTAGCGCACCGTAGAATAAGGCTGGAAATCACCGACCTTAAAGTAAAAGCCCGGCAGACGTAGATCGAGCGCCAACAGGCACAGCATCGCGCCGACGGCAGCGGTGGATTTCGGGTTATCGATGCGTCCACGCTTGTTAAACGGATACCAGTCATTGGTGTGATAGCCATCCAGCGACAGCATCCGGTTAATCGGCAGCGGTTGCAGGTGGCGGAACAGCGCCTGAATCCCCGGGAAGCGCGAAGGGCGTCCGGTAAGCAACAGCACATCGCATGAATACAGCGACACGACTTCAGACATCAGGCGCAAATTCTGCGTGATGTTCATTTTGTTCGATAGGAATTCGCCATGCAGCTTGTTCAGTTTGAGGATGAGCGGCACCTGTAAAATATCGAATACAGTATCGCTAACCGGTAGCTCGCGCTGCACTTCCGTATTGATGTATTCCAGCACTTTTTCCGTCGGTGCCTGTTCCAGCAATTCACCGAAGGTGGATTCAATCTCGGCGCTGGTGTCCAGCGGATCAAAGCGCTCGTAGGCTTCCAGAATCGCGCGACCGATTGGAATAAAGACCTGCAACGTTACCTGCTGGCGCAGCGTAAGCTGTGCATCCATACGGCCTTCGTTGCCGAACAACTTCGCCATCAGCGCATCTGGGCTGGCCATTCCTGCGGTTTTCAGCGCAGCCTGTAGCGCGGGGAGGATATAAAGTTGAATCACATCCAGCAAGATATCGTCACCTGCGACCTTAAAACCTTCGCGGAACAGCAGGCGTGGAATAATTTTAACGTTGTTACCGACGCCGTCATCAAGCAGGTATTGCGTAATGGCGAGGTCAGTGGTGCCACCGCCGATGTCGATTGAGGCAATACGTAGCGTTTTACCTGCGGGTTCACCTTCGTCGAGCTCTTTATCCGGGCGAGCCATACTGGCGAAGAAATCTTCAGCACGGCCACCAAAGTTCACCTGTGCTTCGTTATACAGATAAACCATCTGCCCGCATGTCGCTTCGTCCCATTCGATTTGTACTTCAGGCACCGGAACCCGGCTCTGTTGCTTGTCGGCCAGCGTGGTGAAGTCTTCGTCCATCGGGTGCCAGTCCATCGCTTTCCAGACCAGCGCAATGGCTTCGTGCATCCGGCGGCGGAAAATCTCACGTTCGGGCTTCGGCATCGCGGAAGGCAACGTCAGAATGATGTTACGCAATTGGCGCGGCGCGCTGCTGTGGATCATCTTCAAGCGCTGGGCGGCGCTGTTCATCTGCATGAGCGCCTGTGCCAGCAGTTCGGAGAGCATGAAGGTCATGATCGAGCTGCGGCTGTAGTGCGGCGAAAATACTGGTAAACGCTCATCTAGCGGCTGGTTGTAGAGCGGTTGCCCCTCATCATTCAGCATGATGGTCAGCGGCATGGCAGTGGCTAATGGTTCGGCTTGTGAATGTGCGTCCGTCTGGCTAAAACGCCAGCCGGGTGCATAGCTTTCTTCATCCCACAGGTAACGGCGCGGGCTGGAAATACCGCTCGATCCTTCCGTTCCCTGACGCAGCAACGCCATGTGGCTAGCTTCACGTCCGACGCGAGTGATTGACGGCCAGATGAAGGCGTCATCACGACCGCTTTCTACGGAGAAGTTTTCCTTGCCGAACTTCGCCTGTGAAAACTCAACGCGGCTCTCAAACAGTTCGTTATACAGATAATGTGGCTCACTCAGATCGCGCAGTTGCAGTTCATAGGTCTGCTTCAGGCCGTTGCTTTCATCTGCATGGTCTTCTACCAGAATGCCGCAGGTGTGCGAATTACCGACGTCCAGAATCAGATCAACGTTGACGGCAGGCTCCTGCAACGTGCTGGTGTTGATACGAATTTCCGGTATCTCAAGCTGGTTGCCCAGCATATCCAACACATTCAGGTAATGCGCCTGATATTCGAATCCCCTGAGCGCCACTTTCACATCATGGCTGTCACGTTTTTCCTGCGTCTTAACCTGTTGACTAAAGACTTCCCGCAGCCAGCCGTCGACCCAGGTTGCATCGAGGAATTCACCCAGCTCGTCGCTGTGATAAGCCAGCGCGAAACTCCCGCCGGTTTTGATGTCATTAGCATTAGGCGCCAGCGACTCGTATTCGTGACCTTCTGGGTAGGTTTTGGTATCGAATGCCAGACAAATGCGGTGCGTATTGCCGTCCTGATCGGGCGTATCCAAAGCTAGGATCCGCATCCGCGCCCAGTTATCCGGCCCGCCCATAAAGGTACGCGGCGGATTGAAGCGGAAGAAGGGCAACGGCAGCCAGATGTTCTCCAGCAGCTTCAATGATTGATCAAGTGAAGCACTTAACTCAGGCTTGACCACTTCCGGCGGCATACCCGTTGCAGAAGGCAGCAGGTATTTGTCCGTATGTTCATCGTAAAGCAGGTGCAATAAGGGGCCGTTGGCACTTTTACGCACATAGCGGTTAGGCTGTTCCGCCGAAAACTGTGGCTTTAACGCAAAATCCAAAAACTGAATCCCGCTGTCCTGAATCAACGTAATGCGTTGTTTATAATCGGTAATCGTCGCCAGCATGATTATTTACTCTCGCGCTTTATCGTCATCGGGAAAACGGTGTCTGCGTCATAACGACCGATACACTCCGCTGCGGTGCCAGATGCACCTTGTTTACAGACCAGTTCCGGCATTTGGAAACGAGAATTATCGGAACAGCGCGCACCAGAACGGCTGTTGATGATCAGATTGCCAGAACCCATTAAGCCAGCCTCAACGTTGGCGCGACACGTGACACCGTCACCATGAGTGATACGTGCCGTTCCTTTGCCATTTTGAATCTGGTAGCGCAGGCTAGGTGGCCTGCCGGTAATCGGCGCTTTACTATCAACAATGACGCGCCAGTTGCCGTTCAGGAACTTGATGGAGCCAATTTTCACAGCATCGGCTGGCATAACTAAATCATCTTTGCCCGCAGGAAGTGCTGGCACTTGCTCGACAACGGGTTCAACCGGCTCTTTTGGTTCAACGGCAGCAGGAGCTTCTGGTTTGGCCGCTTCTACGGTCGGCGCAGCAGAAACAACAGGTGGAGCTGGAATAGAGGGCTCAGCCGCTTTCACGATCTCTTTCTCTGCGACCTGCGGAACTGGTGGCGGCGTTGGTTCAGTTGGCGTGGAAGAAGACAACGCGCGTTTTTCTGGCTTGACCGTCGCGGCCTGTTCGGATGTCGGTTTTTCTTGTTCTGACACACAGCCGCGTATCTGCAATGACAAAATCGCTAACAGTGCGGCGGCAGGTAACAGCCACCACAGTCGGAAGAACGGTGGACGAGTAGGCAACGTTGCTGCCGTAGCGGCAGGCGCAGGCGTTGGTTCGACGGCTTCGGGTTGAACGACAGGCTGTGGTTCTGGCTCCGGTACAGGGTCGACCAACGGAGGCGTTGGTGCGCTTGCAGCGGGGACGGAGGCAACAAAAAGCGGCTCTGCTTCCTTGATGATAGGCCGCAGGCAGTCCAATGCATCAAGGCGGGATTTCTTATCAAGATTGACGAAGCCCCAGAATGTTAAGACGGGCTTGCCATCAACCAGATAGACGTGGTTCGCCCCTGGGAACTGTATCGCTTTTGCCAGCAGGACACCGAAAAGTTTCTGCCCCGCTTTTTCTGCATTTTGCGCACGCTGGCTGATGTCGGCAACCGCGGTTTGATAGGTTTCCAGTAACGACAGCGCCGTTTCTCGTTCTTCTTCACTGGCGGCAATCCAAGAGGTGACTTTACCGTCAACCGGTGAATACCAGTCAATGCGGTCGCCATGCTCGTTGGGTTGGGGGATCGCCAGACAATCGGCAATCTGCTGCTGTTTTCTGAGACGTAACGTTTCCCGCAATTGAAGTGCCGATGCATAAACTGGCTGCCCGTTTTCACCCAGCGCCAGAAAATCATCCAAACTTCCACTACGTAAAAATAATTTTGCCACGCAAAAGAGACCTTTTGTAATGATGCCTAAAGCAGAAAATAAAATGTAATCTGCGACAGGGTATACTGTAGTGCGAATGATGGCGAATCAAACGCTTAAAGAAGTGATAAAACTAACAAATATTTGGGCAATAGAAAAAGTGGGAAACGGAACATGTACGCCCGAGTTGAAGACGATGCCCAGGTAATATGATGAAAATGCTGGGGAAAATGGCGTAGTGCCATTCGTTTAAGTCCGTTATTAGGGGAAACACAGGGGAGGTTCCCGCGGGGACGCCTCACCCCTGTGGTAGCCCCGTGTATCTCGATGCTTAAACGATCTATATTAGGTAAAAATGACGGGAGCTTTTATGAAACGTAATTTGACAGAAACGAGGGATGCTGCACGGTGTCAGCGTCCCTCAAGCTGTGGGCGACTACAGTTGGACGTTGCCCGTGATCAGGTAAGCGGATGAGGTACTTTGTGACATTGGCGGTAGCGTGTCGCTGAGAACGTTACCTTTTACATCGGTAAATTCAATAGGAATATCGTTCATTCCGACGTGCTCAACAATAAAGTGGTTATAATCGGTTTTTTGTGCAGCAACCCACTGGTTATCGCGCATATATTTCATCTCAATAACCGGATATTTTACATTCCTAAATTGCACTGCAGCCCAATAAGGGTTTGAGCCTTCCTTTATACGATAAATAACGTTGCCATTTACCGGCGCTTCGATCAGCGTCCAGTCTATATTAATCTTCCCATCCCGCAGATCGCCTATTTTCTCGAAAGCGTTAAACGATAAATCTAATGCGCAATCTCCACCTTCAGGGTAAAGATCCGTGACATAAACCACCGTGCTGCCTTTTGGGCCATTCACTTTCAGGTAAGCCCCAGCCAGCGATGCCTTCACGCCGCGATAATCCAGCTGGCTACGGTTTAACGCGGTGATCTCCATATTCGGTGGAATAGGGTCCAATAAGAGCGCGCCGCCCTGATACCCAGAGCCGGTTGCGGTAGCGTAGCCGTAACAGATATCGTCCAATTCCCACTGGGCGTGGGCGGTATTAATTAGGGGAATGACGCATAATGCGGACAACGCTAATGAGGTTATTTTATTCATGTTTCACATCCAATATTATTCAAGATTAATAACATAGGTGAGTTGTAAAAATAAATATGCCAAAACAGAATTCCATTTTCTGAAAACCTATCGCTTTGGCCCATCGATAATCCAAGTTTTGTATAAATAGGTAAATCGGTTTTATCTTAAAATAATAAAGCACTGAATATATCACTGAGTTTATTTCTATAGCATGAAATTATTATAGATATGGAGTAATCGATTTGGATTTATACAAAATGTGTTCTACGGTTTAAAGGGTATGACGACAGCAAGATTTCGCGCCAACGCGAATAGCTGCCAATGGCTAATCTATAATGAGGAGATTACATGACCATCCATAAAAAAGGGCAAGCGCATTGGGAAGGTGATATCAAGCAGGGAAAGGGCACCGTCTCAACGGAAAGCGGGGCATTGCAGCAGCAACCGTACGGCTTTAATACCCGTTTTGAGGGCAAGCCCGGTACGAATCCAGAAGAGTTGATTGGTGCAGCGCATGCTGCCTGTTTCTCGATGGCGTTATCGCTGATGTTAGGTGAAGAAGGCCATAAACCCGAGTCGATAGATACGACTGCGGATGTCTCGCTGGATAAAGTTGATGGTGGATTCGCGATCACCAAGATCGCCCTTCATAGCACGGTGACGCTACCGGGGATTGATGAAGCCACTTTCGATAAGATTATCCAAAAAGCGAAAGCGGGTTGTCCGGTGTCAAAAGTGCTCAAGGCCGAAATTACGCTGGATTATCAGTTGAACTAACACTGTTTATCTGTTTTACCAATAAAATTAGTGCTGATAAAAGGCTTACCAGAGTGGCTCTGGTGAGCTTTTTTACATTTATATAATTAAAAATAACGAAACGATTAAAAATAATTTAACATCTTTACCGTAATAACCATAAACTTAGCATAGTCATCGCTCCGTGATGTGGGCAATGGCGTAGGACGCAATATAACAAGATCAATATTGGGCTGGCCGGCGTGTGATGGTCAGATTCTCCGAGTATGTCGTGCTATGGAACACAAGCGAGAATTCAAGATGAATAGAATGACCAAGATCTGTTTTTCTGTACTGCTGGCCGGGAGTTTACTGACACCGGTTTTAGCAAATGCAACCGTGTCTGAAGACATGCGCGGTATGCAAAAAAGTTATACCGCGGCGACGAAAGCGGATGATGCTGCAACGTTGAAAACTGCACTGAGCACATTCCGCGAACACGTCGAGCATGCTAAAACGCAAGTGCCGCCTGATTTCGCCAAGCAACCTGCAGACGGCCCAGATAGAAAAGCCTATGTGGAAGGTTTGGATAAAATTTTGCAAAAAGTCGACAGCGCGCAGGCTCTGGTGGATGCCGGTAAAGTGAGCGAAGCCAAAGCCGCATTAGCAGAAATCAATACGTTGAAAGGTGAATACCACAGTAAATTGAGAGGCTAAACCGCTTTTCGTTTACCATAAGCCGCCAGTGGGAATCGAACCCACTGGCGGCTTTTTTTTGTTATAAAGGTTACGATCGTCAGCATCGCCAGTTAAGGGGGAACAGAATGATGTCACCATCACACGATGCAGCGCATGATGGCAAAGATACACAACACAGAATTCTTGAGGCCGCGCTGGAAGTCATACTGGATCATGGCGTGCGAGGGGCAACCTACCGGAAAATTGCGCAG
This sequence comes from Pectobacterium peruviense, assembly GCF_002847345.1. Lineage (GTDB taxonomy): Bacteria > Pseudomonadota > Gammaproteobacteria > Enterobacterales > Enterobacteriaceae > Pectobacterium > Pectobacterium peruviense. Next base: position 357,619 of record NZ_LXFV01000001.1, on the reverse strand, counting down.
CAGGCCGGGCTTTCTCCGGGGACGCTGACCTATCGCTATAGCAGCATTGAATTGCTGCTCAACAACGCGTTCGTCTATATGGTTGATGGTATCTCACAGGCATTCCGTGTCCGTCTCAAACAGGCAAAGGATATCGACAGCGCGCGTGAAGCGGTGGTTGATCTGATCTGTGGCGATATCTGGGCGACGCCACGTCATCTGACATTAAGTTTTGAGCTGTATGCGCTGGCATCACGTAAAGAAGAATATCGGCTGATATTGCAGGAGTGGATGACACGCAGCAGAAAATCACTTCACCTTCATTTCAACATTGCAACCGCGTGCTCACTGGATGCGATGATTGAAGGATATACGATCCATAACTATCTCAATGATGACGCAGTTAGCCGTGAAGACATTCTCAATACGGTGATAAAACTGACATCCTGATATCGTCTGGCGCGATCTTGCCGGGCGTCTTCCCGTGAAAAAGAACGTAATGAAACAGGTGCAAAGCGGTGCATATTCGTGCGATAGTTATTCGTACATATGTACGAATGCTTTTAAATAAAGACGATGAGAGCTATGACCACAAAACCCGCTATCAATAAATTCGCCCTGTTCGGGCTGATGTTCATCCCCGGTTTTACGTGGGCAACTTGGGTGACCCGAACCCCTGTTATGCGTGATGTTCTGAACGCTTCAACGGAAACAATGGGCATGATCCTGTTCGGTTTTTCATGTGGTTCCATGTTAGGGGTACTGGCTGCGGGTAAAGTCATTAACGTCCTCGGCATTCGTAAAACCATGGCCAGTGGATTTCTGCTGCTTCTGCTTGGGTTACTTGTGCTTGCTGTTTCACTTTCGATTCGGAGCACGCCCAGTGCCTTTATGGGGCTATTGATTTTCGGTGCGGGTGTCGGCCTGGTTGACATCGCCATCAACATTGAAGGTGCGGCGTTTGAACAACACCTGAATAAAAGTCTGATGACAACACTGCATGGATTCTTCAGCCTGGGAACACTGGTTGGTGCACTGGCAGGGATGGCAATGACGGCTTTTGGCATCAATACGACACTGCATTTTGTCGTCGTGGTTGCGTTGTCGATGCTCACCGCTATTTTGCTGATGCGTCAAATGCCGTGGTTGAGTGATTTGGCCAGTTCCGGGCAAGAGGAAAAAGGGAACTACAAGACTCAGGTTTTCAACGAACTTAAAGACAGTCGGCTGTTGATTTTGGGTGTGGTTATTCTTGCGATGGCGCTTGCGGAAGGCTCTGCCAACGACTGGCTGCCGTTACTGATGATCGATGGTCATAACTTCGGCCATACGACGGGGACGCTAGTGTATGTCGGGTTTACGGCGGGTATGACGTTGGGCCGCTTTGCTGGAGGATATTTTGTCGATCGCTTCGGCAAGGTCAATGTTCTCCGATTCAGTGCCGCTTCTGCCGCACTGGGGCTGACGCTGGTCATCTTCTCCGATGCGCCACTGCTGGCCGCCGCTGCGGTTATCTTCTGGGGTATTGGCGCATCTTTGGGGTTCCCGCTCACGATTTCTGCCGCAGGAAGTGGAGAAAACAGCGCTGTTCGCGTCACTATTGCCGCAACATTAGGCTACTTTGCGTTTCTCGTGGGTCCGCCTGCATTGGGCTTTCTTGGCGAAGTGGCGGGGTTACGCATCGCCATGCTGCCGGTGCTTGTCATGGTGATTCTGGCCTTTCTTTGTTCTTCTTCCGCTCACGATCGGGCGACCAGAACGGCATCTGAAACCGCATCCTGACGTTTCTGCGCGGTTTCGTTTCGTATTATCGGAACCGCGCTGATTGTGTCATTATATTGATTACATTGAAAATAAATTACGTGATGGCTGAAACTGCTTAATAACAGCCGTGATGCTGGCCGTCACTCGGGTTGGGTAAAGTGAATACAATGGTAAATTTAACGGATATGACCGAGTCGGATTATCCCGATTATCGTCAGTTTTTTATTCTGGAATATGCTCAGGATTTACAAGAGTCCCGAGGATATGACGCGGAAAAGGCGAGGGCGATCGCCACGCAATCCATCGATGTTGCGCTGCCGCAGAGTACTCACACGCCAGCCAATAAATTATGGTGCATTCATTCTTTAGACAATGAAGACGTCATCGGCTATTTGTGGGTGATTCTGAACGGAAACTCTGCCTGGATATCTGATTTTTGCCTTCTGCCAGCGTGGCGTGGCCGCGGATTCGGTAAAGCGTCACTGGCAGCGATGGACGTGGTGGTTGCCGCGTTAGGCATCAACGAAGTCGGACTGAGAGTGGCTACGGGTAACTCAGTCGCCAAGGCGTTATATGAAAAACAGGGATTCCAGATTACTGGTTTTAACATGCACAAAAGTCTGGAAACGGGCTCATCATCAGACTGCGGCTAACTCTATGACGTAAAAAAACGATCTCCGACGACCATTGGCCTCCAGCCCTTATCTCTTGTTCATTCCTGCGCCGCTAAAGTTCAAAAAAAAAACGCCGATAGACAAATAGCAGGGAACTCATTGCAAGGGAATGTTGATTACGATAAGGGTCAACACCAGGAGAGCCATAATGGCCAAACAATTAATACAAAAAAAGACAATGAGCACCCGCGCCCAGGTATTGCTAACTGGCGCATTCACCATCGCACTCGGTTTTGCTGTCACCATCGGCGTGCTCAGCTGGCAGTCTAGTAGTGAACAAAAGTCTTTGGCCGAACGCTATTTACAGCAAATAGCTCAAAGCGAAGCCCTGAGAATTCAGCAGGAACTCAACTACGCACGTGATGTAGCGCATAACCTCGGGCAAGGGCTGGCTGCTTTGCCATCCGCAGGCATAAAAGACCGCGCAGTGGTCGATAAAATTATGGAATATGCTCTGCGGGATAACCCGGAATACCTTTCGATTTCAGTCATTTTTGAAGAGAATGTGTTTGACGGACGTGATGCCGAGTTTGCCGATCAACCGGGTCAGGCACCGAAAGGTCGCTACGCCTGGTTTGTTGACCGCGATCAGGCAGGTAATTATGCCATGCATCCTCTGCTTTCTTATCTGACTCCAGGCCAAGGCGATTACTATCTGCTGCCGCAAAAGAGCCAGAAAGATACGCTAATCGAACCCTACACCTATGCTTATAACGGCGTTCCAACGCTGCTGACGTCAGTCGCCGCACCGATTGTCAGTCAGGGGAAGTTGTGGGGCGTCGTCACGTCAGACATTTCTCTTGCATCATTGCAGCAAAAAGTTAACCAGATTAAACCTTGGGAAGGCGGTGGTTACGCAATGCTGTTATCCAGCGCGGGTAAAGTCATCTCTTATCCTGATAAATCTCAGACGAGCAAAGCCTGGCAAGGGCCAACTGACAATTTCACGTCTTCCGTGGTACAGCACGACGATGCGATTCTGGGCGAACAAGCGCTGGTTACCTGGCAGCCGGTCACCATCGGCAACAGCACGGAAAAATGGTATCTCGGGATTGTGGCGCCAGTGAGCCAAGTGATGGCCGCGTCTGAGCGCCAGTTGATCAATGCTGTCATCATGATGGTGATCAGCATTCTGTTGGTGAGCGCGCTGCTGGGCTGGGTGTTCAGCCGTAAAGTGCTTAAACCTATTGGCGGCGAGCCGCTTGAAGCTGCAACCATCGCGCTGTCTGTTGCCGAAGGGCGGCTGAGTAATGTGATTGACGTGAAAGACAACGATCGCAGCAGCCTGTTCTTCGCGCTGAATACGATGCAATCACAGTTGCGTCAGGTGGTCGGACAGATCAAAGACGCCAGTGATTCCGTGCGACAAGGCGCTGCGGAAATTGCCAGCGGCAACCTCAACCTTGCCTCGCGTACGGAGCAGCAGGCTGCCGCGCTGGAGCAAACCGCAGCGAGCATGGAAGAGATCACCGCCACGGTGAAACATAATGCCAACAACGCCCATCAGGCCACGACGCTGACAGAGAATGCCACGAAGATAGCTCAGCGCGGTGAATCGCTGGTTAGTCAGGTGGTGCAGACGATGTCGCAGATTGACGATAGTGCGAAGAAAATTGGCGACATTACCGCCATGATTAACAGCATCGCTTTCCAGACCAACATCCTGGCGCTGAACGCGGCGGTAGAGGCGGCGCGAGCGGGTGAGCAGGGAAGAGGATTCGCCGTTGTAGCATCGGAAGTTCGCAGCCTGGCACAGCGCAGCGCCAGCGCGGTGAAAGAAATTGCCGCACTGATTGAAGAGTCCAGCAAGCGTGTTGAAAGTGGAGTGAAACTGGTGAACGATGCGGGTAAAACCATGCAGGATATGACGCATGCCGTCAGTTCGGTACAAAGCATTATCGGTGAGATTGTTACCGCATCGGATGAGCAGGCGAAAGGCATCAGTCAGGTAACGATTGCCGTCAATGAAATGGATGGCGTAACGCAGCAAAACTCCGCACTGGTACAGCAGATGTCTGCCGCCGCCAGTTCGCTGGAAGATCAGTCCATGCTGTTGGCGCAAACGATAGAGCATTTCCGTCTGGAACAGCAGCACGCTTTACCTCATGCGCTTTTAAGATAAACAGAAACACGGTCACCCGGCAACCATAAGGTTGTCGGGCTGATATATTCGACTGACACGCCTGCAATGCTTGTTCACATTCCTCCAAACTTTCCCCGATTCGCGTATAGCATTCATAATGTTGCGAAAGTTGTATCGTTCCTTTAATTAAGGCAAATTAAATCATCCTGATCTTGTTAAGAAAAAATAACCATGCACCTGAATTATCCTTGCCTGAGAGCGTTCATGGAGATCGTCCGTAGCGGCAGTTTTGAGGTTGCGGCTCGTAAACTTCATGTCACGCCGTCTGCCATAAGCCAGCGTATCAAGCAATTGGAAGATCAGCTTGGTCAGGTACTGATCGTAAGGGGGAATCCTTGCCGTGCAACACCGACGGGACAAGCGTTACTTCGGCACGCAGAACAGATAGATATGTTGGAGAATGAGCTCTTCAGTACGCTTGAAATGCCAGCCAGACAGAGTATCTCAGTGGCGGTAAATGCGGACTCTATAGATGGGTGGTTTCTGGATGCGATGGAAGATGCCTGTCACCAGTCCGGTATGTTGCTCGACATACTTGTTGAGGATCAGGAGCATTCAGCGACGTTACTGCGTGAAGGTCGGGTCATGGCCGCCGTCAGTGCCAGCTCGGAGCCGATTCAAGGATGCAGCGTAGAGTATCTGGGAACGATGCGCTATCGCGCCTATTGTTCACAGATTTTTCACGATACGTACTTTGCTGACGGCATTAATGCAGACAGTTTGCAGAAAGCGCCGCTTCTGATATTTAACAATAAGGACAGGTTACAGTCCTTATTCATTGAATCGCTGGTTCCTGAAGTGATTGAACCGCCTCAGCAATTTGTCCCTTCAACCGCAGCCTTTGTCGGCGCCATTTTCAGAGGGCTAGGGTGGGGGATGATCCCTGAACATATGGCATCACCTTATACGGAAAAAGGCGAACTGGTGCCGTTGCAAATCGGGAACCCGATTGATATCCGCCTGTACTGGCACCGTTGGAATATCCGCTCTGTGCCGCTGGAAGCATTAAGTCACAGTGTGCGATCAGCGGCCGTTAGGCATCTTTTTCAATCATTCGTGTTGGGACGCTAGCGGCGGCCTCGTAAATTCGTATTAGCAGACCATTCATAGGTTGTAGAGGAATCAGGCTTGAATTTATTTTTCTTCTTATCGGCCCGCGCTTGCTTTGCCACGGCTTCACGTTCCTTCATCAATTTATCGATGTAATCATCTTTAATGTGATTGCTTTCAGAGTTGGTCAGCGGACGATCCTGTTTTTTTCTCGCCTGATCGAGTAACGTCTTAAGTTGACGCTGTTCACTTTCTGTCATGTCTTTCTGAGTCAGTCTGGGCATGGGAATGGACCTAATAAGCGAGCTGGAAAACACATTGTAGAGGAAAACACTCTGAGTCCCAGCTAAATCGCACCCAATAGAAAGCATTGCTGCTTTTGAGGTAGAACAGGATCTTATCAAGACAGCCTGGTTTTTCTTTCCGTAGTAAATAATTAATGGTTACCGTTAACACAGTTGAATGATTGTTGATGCCGGAAAAAGTGTTTTTGCCGGATGCGGGGATTTGCTCAGCGAAACTGCCAGTTCCTGCCTGGCTGCTCATTGGTTCGCATAATGTATATTATGTTAAATATACTGTAATGGTAAATAAGTTCATAAGCCACATCCTCGTTACGATAAATCAACATGTTAGTAATTTCTGACTTCCCTCTCTAACCATAATTACTTGGACCAGCCAGCTTCTGCTGTATGTAGATCATCTAGCGTTGCGTTCACCGGCTACAATATCCGGGCAGCGTGTCTGCCCGGATAAATATTTATAAATGGAATAAACGAGAAATTTGTCGAAAACACATTTCCGGCCCCCACTCAATGCCCGTCAGAACCAGTATTTTAAGGGATTATATGTCAGGTAAATGTGTTTCTTCATGGATGTGAAAGATGTCCCTGAAAGCCTGAGCTTACCGAACGTTAAACCACCCCGTAGTGTCTTCGATAATGCCCCACAGTTTTCGAGGGATAGCAAGTGACTCGATGTCGCAAGCTGCCACGTCGAGAGCGATCGGATCTGAAGATTCACCACTAGCAATCCGAACCCAGTCAGGATTCATAACCAGTCCCTGACCGATTGCGGCAAGAGAAAGGCCCGCCGCGATAGCGTCGTCGGCTTGCTCCGGTGTCCTGATCTGGCCCGCAGCAATGAACGGTATGCGACCGTCGAGATGGTCTCGAACGATTTCAATAATTTTAGGACCGTTCGGCCCGTCGATTGGCCGAGCTTCCAACGCATTACCTAATGAAACATGGAGATAGTTGATACCAACATCTATCAAGTTATCAATGAGCTGAAGAGAGTCTTTTATGCGCAAGCCATCTTCATGTGATTCGTCAAGAGTGATCCGATAACCGAGCAGAAAAGGACCAGTGGCATATTCGGAAATAGTTTTACGTACTTCACTGGCAACTGCGAGTGGAAAGCGCATACGGTTATCAGGAGAACCACCCCAGCAATCGGTGCGTTGATTAAAATGTGGTGAGAAGAAGTTCTGCAGTAAAAAGCCATGTGCGCCATGTAGCTCAACACCATCAAAACCAGCTTCAATAGCACGCCGAGTTGCTTCACCAAAGGCCTGAACGACCATGAGAACTTCCTCATTTTGAAGTTCACGAGGAGTGACGGAGGGAGCCGACGGACCGGCATCCCCGGGAACGGCGCTTGCAGCAACAATGTCAGAGACGAGATCGGGGCGGGTTTTGACACCTGCGTGGAAAATTTGCAGGATCGCCGGTGCCCCACCGCTTTTTGCTGCTGCAGCAAGCCGCTTCAAGCTGGGAATAAATTTGTCATCATAAGCAGCAAACTCACCGGTAAATCCAATGCCATTTTCCTGTACATGCGTACAACCAGTAATGACCAGACCAATATCCTTCACACGTAAACGGTAATAAGCCTCTTCATCTTCAGACACCGTACCGTCGTCGTTACCAGACCAGGTCGTCATCGGTGCCATGACAATACGGTTACGTAAAGTAATACTCTGGCCCAGTGAGAATTTTTCAAAAAGTGCAGCGTGTTTCATCGATGATTTCTCTTATGCAAGATTTGTTTTGAAGAACGGGGCCAGTTTTTTAGCCGCAGCAGTTGCACCCTCGCCATCGTAAAGGTCCATGTGCGTCGCGCTTGGGATGATATAGAGTTCTTTTTGCTCTGAGGCAGCACTGATATGCAGTTGCTGGCTATGCCAGAGCGACCCCGCTTTGCCTCCGGCTATCATCAGTAGGGGCTGTGTGATGTAAATATCCGCCCCTTCAAATCCAGTGAAGGATGCCAGTGTGCTGATGCTGGTCATTAGCATCTGATTAGTTGATGTCGGGTATCTACCGCGGGCTGTTAAATAGTAATCAGCGGCTTCCTGAAGATCACGAGGTGCTGTAGTGTCCCCGATTTTAGGTACATAGTTGACATAGACGGGGGTTCCCCCCGCGGCTTCTGCCGAGCGCTGCTTAGCGACAGCGTCCAGAGTCTGAATAAGTTCAGACTCATTCGTATTACCCTCCCAGCCCTTCCGGGTTGCAGCACCCACATCTACCGCACTGACTGTTGCCAGCACTTTAATACGCCGCTCGGTCATAGCAGCTTTCACAGCAATGCCACTACCCGCGCAAACTCCCAGAGCACCGATGCGCGCGGTATCAACATAAGGCAGCGTAGTCAGGTAATCGACAGCACTGTAGAAATCACCGACACGTTTCATAGGGTCATCAAGAAAACGAGGCAAACCGCCGCTGGCCCCCTGATGTGACGCATCAAAGGCAAGCGTAACAAAGCCAGCGCCCGCCAACTTGAGTGCATACAGACCCGCCGTCTGCTCTTTTACGCCTCCGCCGGGGTGGACCACGACGATTGCAGCATACTTTTGATCTTCGCTGAAACCTTTGGGAAGATAGATATTACCCGACATCATAATCTCGTGATTCCTGAACATGACACTCTGGACGGTGACACCGTCAATATGGGTTGTCGTTCCGGAAGCACGCGGCGTCGGTGGAAGTACTGCTGATGCCTTCCCTGCCATCAAAAAGCCAGCTGAGACAACCGAGCTTTTCAGGATGAAATTTCGGCGGCTGAGTCCACCTGTTTTATTGCTCATTGCAAGACTCCTTCATTCATTCGATGACAGCGGCGAATAGTTCATTTGTCATTTCAGAAATCATCATACTTCCAATGATATTCAGAGATTAGATGCTTAATAGTGCATGAGCTTAGAAAGGTATTTTCTTAATAAAATCGAATCGATAAGATTCATGTCGACGGGGGTATTTATGTGGGGAAGTTATATGCTGGGATATCGGAGAGCATCAAGTACCAGCATAAAAGCACGCGAATGCTGCTTCCTGCTGGGATAGTAAAGATGATAAGCGGGCCTTGGAGGGCACCAGTCAGCAAGAACCTGAACCAGCTTGCCATTTTTTATCTCGGCATCTACCGTGTCTTTTGGCAGGTATGCGAGACCCAGGCTATCAAAAGCCGCCTGACGCATCATACTTATTGTGGCAAATGTCCCCTGCCCATCAACGCGAACTTTAATCTCATTACCCTCCTTATAAAACTCCCACGTATAAATGCTTCCCAGAGTTGGAAGTCGTAACTTAATGCAACTATGGTGGCTAAGATCACTGGGGATCACAGGAACCGACTTCCCTTTAAGGTAAGAGGGGGAACCCACCACAGCAAAACTAAAGTTTTCCGCAAGCGGCAGGGAGATCATGTCTTTATCAACCTGCTCTCCGAGTCTCACACCTGCGTCATAACGTTCCGCAACGATATCTTTAAGCCCGTACTCACTAATAATCTCAATATTGATATCAGGATATTTCAGGAGCATGGGCGCGAGTTTAGGCCAGAGGAGGGTTTCAGCTGCATGCTCAACCGAGGTGATGCGTACCGTGCCTGCCGGTTTTTCTCGCATCCCGCTGAGTGCAGCGATTTCATCTTCAATTTGATCGAAATGTGGCCCGATGCGACTGAGGAGACGTTCGCCAGCTTCGGTAACCGAGACACTGCGGGTTGAACGTGTCAGTAGGCGAATACCCAGATGTGCCTCCAGCGTTCTGATTGTGTAGCTTAACGCAGATTGTGAGACACCCAACTGTGCTGCTGCTTTGGTGAAACTTTGTTCACGCGCAACCGCGATAAAAGCCTGATAATCGTTAATATTCTTTCTGCGCATTGATAATCTCTCTTGATTAATCAACGCTGACTATACCATCTGATGGCCCAATAGCGCGCGATGTGCATTAAACCCATTAGATATTCTCAACCGAAACGTGTTTTCAGTTGAACGCACGACCCATATCGTCGATCTAATTGATGCGGCCTCAGAGCAGAATGGGCTCTATTGCTCTTTTCTGCATGGATAAATAAGTTCATATCTCACAGTGGCTTCTAAAGAAATCAACAATTTTGTAGATCATCTAGCCTCCTGATAAAGAATAATTTCGTGCCCTCACCTGCTTTTCAAAAGAAAACCAGCGTCCCTAGATATTAGGGCTTGGTCTATGAGGTTTGCTGTTGCGCCGTGGGCAGCCTTGTTATTTACGACGAGAACCTTTGCTGGCAGAAGGACGTAACGAGGATCTCTAATGCCAGCATTGTGCGATCCGTACTACAGCATCAGTAACGAGAGTATTTAGCTGATTCGGAATATCATGTCCCATGCCGTCAATAAGCATAAATTCCGCTCCTGGGATATTTATGGCAACGTCTTCACCATGTGAAGGTACAAACAGAGGGTCATCAGTTCCGTGGATCACCAGTGTCGGAGCCGCTATCCTGCTTAGCAGTGCCCGCCTGTCTCCAGAAGCAACAAGCGCCGCCATGTGCCTTGCAAATCCCTCAGGGTTGAAAGAACGCCTGAGTTCCTCTTTGAATTGGCTGCGGTACCTTTCGACATCAAAGGGATAGATCTTACCCGCTAACCGCTCAGCCAGTCGCAGGCGGTGATTGAGATATTCGGGTTCATTAAGGAAAGGATTGGGAGCAGGCTGCGTCATCAGAGCCATGACGTCCGACGTTGTCTGTGGCAAAGAAGGGTTTCCGGAACTCGACATAATTATTGAGAGCGACAGCACCCTTTCAGGGTGATGAGCGGCAATAATCTGGGTGATCATCCCCCCCATCGACCTGCCTACAAAATGTGCCGCTGCGATGGAAAGGCCATCCATCAGACCAATTAAATCCCCCGCCATATCATCTAACGTGTAAGGAACGTCTGGTTGACGGTTTGCTGACATGGCTTTATTAACCTCCCCCATATTTGGAACAGGAGAGTCGTAGAAATGTGAGGAACACCCTACATCGCGGTGATCAAAACGAATAACACGATAGCCTCTGCTTACAACGTTTTGACAAAATGCATCCGACCAACTGATCATCTGAGATCCAAGTCCAGCGACAAGGATGATAACTTCTGTCGATTCATCGCCAAAACTCTCAAACGCAATATTGACACCGTTATGTCGTATATGACCGTACATAATAAACTCCATGACCTTTTAACCGCGGATTTATGAACATCGGTATTGCTTGTTACTACGAAAGGTCGTGAAGCTCCTTATCGAATGGAGGAGTCAATAAGATGTCGGTAAACTCGGCGCTTAATCCCTTTCTTTTAGGAGAACAGCACATGACGCCAATGAATTTTTTTCCTGTCCCTGGCCATGTACACAACCTCAGCAAGGGCCAATTTTTCCCGTCAATCGAATATTGTATGCGTATGACGTCGCCTTTAGATGTTACCCGCATCCAAAAGTCGTCTGGATTTCCCGGAAAAACTCCTGTCGACCAGTCAGAGTTATTGTCAGTGACAACGCATCCGATAGCTGGCTGTCCATCATTAAATTCTATTCCGGCCTTAATCCAGGCAGTCTTCGTTCCTCCAATGAAAACCCCTGCCTGATCGTACAGCGTTTTGAAATCCGCTTTGATTCTGACCTGAAAAGTGAAATCGCTCTCAGTTTCTTTCCCGTACGCATGTCCGGTGTAATGGCTGAAGTCATAGTGCGTGTTTTCCCAAAAGTCCGTGTGCGCATCACGCACTATGACTATTCTGTCTTCGCTAACTTCTGAATATTCAGGACGATTTATCCATGTATTTTGCTCAGCTCCTGACAATGTCATTACTGCCTCCATCTTGAGTTACATTTCCGCTATCTTTAGGCTGCACGATGTGAAACGGTCTGGTACCGATTTCAGCACCGTTAATACGGTCTATCGCGACAGGCTGCACTTCAAGTCCAGTTTCATCATCAAGGATCCGCATGAGTTCACCTTCTCCGCGGTATTTTCGTCCCCATGCTTCATACATAAACAGCACAGGTAAAAAGTCCCGTCCCGACTCTGTGAGAACGTATTCCTCGCGTGGTGGATGTTCTGAATACAGCCTCTTTTGCAGAAGATTTTCCTGAGTCAGTGAGGCCAGTCGCTTGGTTAGCATCGTTGGCACAATCCCCAGACTTTTACGGAATTGATCAAAACGAGTCATTCCGGCATGGGCATCCCTGAGTATCAGCACTGTCCATGCATCCCCTAAAAAAACTAGGCTTCTTGCAATAGGACAAGATCCGCTTGAGAAATCTTTATTTTTCATAATATTCACTAAAATTAGGTTGGAACTTAATTGATTTTAAAACACATTTTTAAAATTGGATACCCGGGAACGCTGCTCGCCCTTGTAACTATCTTTTTTGTATTGACTCAATATCTAAACGATACTAACATCCATTTCGTCAAGCGTCCAATATTGAGGAACGCGTAGACCAGATAGACAAGGGCCTCTTTTCTGATACGCCAGCAGCACTGCTTATTGCTCTGCAGTTGCGGGAAATAGCAGCGCCGGCTGCTGTCAGCTAAGTGCATCAGGTTTCATAAAAATCGCTTGTTAGCGGTGCTTCACAGGATACAACAGCATGAAAAAAACGATCATCATCACGGGAGCATCCTCAGGTTTTGGATTGCTCGTTGCCAAAAGTCTGCAAAAAATCGGACACACAGTCATTGGTACCAGCCGTGAACCCGAGAAGCACCAACACAATGTCCCATTCAAATTGCTGAAACTTGACATTGACAATGAGGACTCCGTTGCCGCTTTCAGACAAAATGTGATAAGTGAAGTTGGCCGTTTAGACGTACTTATCAATAATGCTGGCTATATGGTGACAGGCCTGGCTGAAGAAACGTCGATCGATTTGGGCAGGAAGCAGTTCGAAACCAATTTTTGGGGAACTGTGCGGGTAACGAATGCTCTTCTCCCTTTATTCAGAGAACAAAAACATGGGCAGATTATCACGGTCAGTTCGATTGTCGGCCTGATAGGGCCACCCAACCTCTCCTACTACACCGCGTCAAAACATGCAGTACAAGGCTACTTCAAATCACTGCGTTTTGAACTTGAACATTTCAACATCAGCGTAAGTATGGTCGAACCGGTATGGTTTAAAACTAATCTTGGCCATAATGCCGTCGCAGCCACCGGAGAACGTATTAAGGATTATGATTCTTATCGTCTTCAGGCCAATGCCGCTACGCAAAAAGGAATTGAGGACGCCGAATCTCCGGAAGCCGTAGTGAGAACTATCGGTAATCTCATCGAGGCAAAAAAACCTAAATTCAGTAATCCGGTTGGCAAGATGACGGGGATGATTCTTTTCCTGCAACAGTACGCACCTGGGATGTTTGAAAGTTCAATTATTAAGAGTGTGAAGAGTGCTGTTTGATCATCATCATCCACATATTTTTTCTGGACTGACACGGGGGGTACATTCATTGCATTGAGATAATGTCTGTTTAAATAACTCTGCGTGATGAATATGCTCTTATCATATTTCGGGTTAAGTCTAGTGTGACTATGATTCCGTACCGTCTAATTAACACTTGTTCATATTAAAAATATCATGTACTAGGAGAAGATTGTGAAATTTTATTTGTGCAAATTTATTCCTCCAAGAAGTGACTTTCTGTCAACAATGACCGAGCATGAAAAATCATTAATGACCCAGCATGGTATTTACCTTAATAGCCTGATGGATCATGGCACTATCATTGCTCATGGTCCTGTCATTGATGAAAATGGTGGTTATGGCGTATCGCTGTTTCAAATCGCCGATGAACAGGATATCAGCGCACTAACGTCAGAAGATCCGGTTGTGAAAAATGGCGTAGGACATTACGAACATTATGTGATGCTCAGCCTTAAGTCACGTGACTGACAATTCTATTTCATGATGAATAATAATTTCATTACTTATTTATAGGAATTAACCGAGCTGAATTTATGCCCTATCAGTTTTTATTAAAAGACAATTAAAAAATGCCGATATTGGAAAGCCCATTCTCAGGATTTCAATCGGTGTTCTGCTTTTACCTTTTTTACATATTCATTATTGAACAATGATTAGGAAATATAAAATATGACAACAGCCCTTATTACCGGTGCATCCAGTGGCATCGGTGCTGAATACGCACGCCGTCTCGCAGCGCGTGGTCACAACCTGGTACTGGTTGCACGCGCAACTGAACGTCTCGAAAATCTAGCTACTGAATTGCGCAGCGCTCATGCCGTTGACATCGAGGTGATAACTGCCGATCTGACAGAAAACACCCAACTTGAACAGGTGATTCAGCGCCTTCAGGACGGCCCTTTCATTGATATTCTTGTCAACAATGCAGGCGCAGGTTTGGCGGGCGGATTTGCAGAAGCAGAGCCAGAGAAGATGCAAAATCTTCTGCAGCTTAACGTTGTTGCGCCCACCCTTCTCGCTTCTGCTGCGGTAAAAGCGATGGTAAAGGAAGGTCGTGGATCTGTCATTAATATTGCCTCGGTGCTGGCGCTATTACCCGAATACTCTCAGGGTATTTATGCAGCCACTAAGTCTTATGTTCTGACTCTCTCTCAAAGCCTGGCAAGTGAGCTGAATGCTAGAGATATTTATATCCAGGCTGTCCTGCCTGCCGCCACGCGCACTGAAATTTACGAGCGTATCGGAGCTGATATCAGCAACGTGCCTGACGTCATGGAGGTAGAAGAGTTAGTCAACGCCGCACTTATCGGTTTTGACCGTCAGGAGCTGGTCACAATCCCTCCTGTTCCTGACATTGAGGAATGGAATGCATTTGAGCATGCAAGAATGCTGCTTGCCCAAGGTTTCAGCAACAGCCGTGCAGCCGCACGCTATAGCAATTGAAAACCGGCTATTTCTTAAAATGGTAAATGTCAGCACTAGCACGACTCCATGATCTAAAAAGGAAGTCGTGCCCATATTAAATTTTCCTGTGAGATGGGCATATTTCCTAACACCATTCTGAGACTGATTGTTAGAGAAAATACCCAAAACTGCCATGTTTTTTATCTGCTGTGAAATGGCATTAATTATCTTATGACTAATAAGTGGAAGGAAATAAATATGAGTAACGCAGAACAGAATAGCCAGCACAACATCCAACAGGCCTCACCTAATGCAGCGGTGCAGTCCGGGCTTCAGGAGTGGCATCGCATCGTCGCTGAAGCCGATTGGAAACGGCTGCCTGATTTACTGGCTGAAGATGTTGTTTTCAGTAACCCGTCGACATTAGACCCCTACCACGGCAAGGGGCCACTGATGGTGATTCTGCCAGCAGTCTTCAGCGTACTTGAAAACTTTCAGTATGCTAGACACTTTTCCAGCAAATCAGGTTACGTTTTAGAGTTCAAAGCCAGCATGGGTGACGAACTTCTCACCGGTGTCGATATTATTGAATTTAATGATGCGGGTAAGATCACTGATTTCGTCGTAATGATGCGTCCTGCAAGCGTCGTAATAGACCTTTCCGCCGAGGTTGGAAAACGTATCGCCGCAGCACAAAGCTAAGTAGATATAGTGGCCAAGTAACACTGGCCACGGTTTTACGGTAAGAACGATATTATTTTTAATAACGCCAATCGTTCCTTTCATGTTCTAAACATGACATATCGAAGGAACTTGCGTTATTTTTTTAAACTGTTCGACATCATTAAGAGAATTAAATAACTTCATGTAATCAATAGCATCTAATCTAGCCTGCCTTGAAACCTTACTCCATGAACCAGGGTGGGGGATTCTAATGACTAACGTTTCTCCATTCCATAACATCAAGCTTATTTTTTTATTTTTAGAAGTTAATTTCTCACGCGAAGTTAAATTCATAGCATCTTCTAATAATGGGAAATTGTTATGGTACTTACCAGCAAAAAATATAACCTTTGGTTTGAGTTTATTTAACTGGCGAGATAATATAGAAACTGATTTTTTTGTGATGAACTCATATAGATCATTGTTTTTTCCTTTAAGATTAAAAAATGATGATTTTTTGTAATCACAAAGATAAAAATTAAGCCATTGAACAAGCTCACCATTATTAGACTCTTTTATTTTATGTATGTAGCGAAGAAATGAACTATCAACCTTACCTTGCGATAAAAGTTTTTTATGCGATGATTTACTGTTACATATTATTTTGTCTATTTTTTCTTCATCACTGATGGCGTTAAACAAATTACCGTGCCAGCCATTAGTCTCCTGCCCTATCAGAACGACATTAGAACCATCTAATTTAAAGCTATCAGATAAATCAGGAATGAATGGTGCGCTTATTTTATCAATGTATTCAATCCTCCCAATAGATAATTTATTAATATATTCACGAATGTCATTCAATTCATAATGATAATCAATCATAAGAAACCTTTAATATGTTAAACCCATAAAACTCTCTAAGGGGATATTACTGGTTGGGAGAATGGAACGAATACCAACCATAATTTTATCCTTTAGCTAAACCAGCCCCCTCCCTCGACAACGCTACCCTTATTCTGTAGCGCCAGAGAAACTGTTGATATTTTCCCCCTGTATACTGACTTTCCTTTTTGATTCAGCCCCTTTTCTATGACTAGCTCCAGAGTACATTTACTTCATATCATTGGCAGCCCGTGACTTGCGGGTAATTGCGACAGACTAGACTAAGTTTGTTCTTCGGCTCGAAGTCTTTATCCAGCATGCATCGTTGAGCATCCGCGGCTTTGCGCAGTGTCGGCACGTAAGGCACCGAACCCAAAGGCTGCGGATAACCGCATTGATACATCGCCGCCAGTGCTTGTTTGTCGTTTTCGATTTCATGAGAAAAATGCCGCGACGCTCCCGCTTTACGCCAACTAATCAAGGAAAACTGGCTCACGCCGGAATCCGGCTTAATCGGATGAAACCCTCTGTCTGCGACAAAAGGCAGCGCTTCTAGCTGGCGCTGACTCAAAGAGTATCCCTGCTCTTGCTTAATGCAGGCTGGGGTATCATGGTAGACACGAACGCTGCAAATTTTGAATCCGTCTTTACGGGTAAACCCCATACTCTCCATGCATTGGTAATACAGAACTGATTCATTGTCTGTTTTGGGGATATCGGGTCCGGGGAGCGGCACCCCGCATTTACCCATAGCGATGCGCACGCCGTCGATGTCCGTATTAGGACGTTTCCACTGCGTTAGATCCGGTGCTGGCGCGCATCCTGTCAGCAAGAGTACCGATGCTACTAGCAGAGGCAAAGTCACCGATGTCGATTTACAGAGCATTAAAATCCCTTATTTATTATTGTCTAGCGTGTAAGGAGAGATATGATCTTTCTGGCTTTTTCAAAGTGGTCTAGCTTCATCTCCATGATCCACCATTGAGCGACTTCCATGAGTAATTCCGGATCGTCATTCTTGTTGGCAAAAAAAGCATAAAATGACACGCCAACATTATCTCCTTTAGCCGCAATCTTGGCTTCACATACTCTCACGATCTTCGTCCGAATGCTGGCTCTCATTACCTTTCCTTGATGATTACTGAGGATGCTCATACTAGCACTTTGCTGATGTGATCCTGTGTATTGGTACCAACGTTGTCATACTCACATGGCTGCACAACATTGCCGCTCGCCCTGCTTTCTTGTACCCTTCCCTTGCTAACAGCCCAATTCTGAACACAACATCTGAAACTACCGGACTTTTACTACATGACCGCTCATATTTCTAAAGACCCTTTACATGGCGTAACGCTTGAAATGCAAGTTAATGCGCTGGTTGACCGTTTTGGCTGGGTTGAGCTGGGTAAATTAATTAACATCAATTGCTTCAAAAGCGATCCAAGTGTGAAATCCAGTTTAAAGTTTCTGCGTCGGACACCGTGGGCTCGCGCCGAAGTTGAAGCGCTGTATCTTGATTCTCTGGATGATGTTGCTCCCGTAAAATCAGATGATAGTGCCGTTGACCCATGGGCTAATAGTCGCAAAAATAAGAGCTAACCAACGTGAAAAAGCCAGTCGTACTTATTGCTGCTGCGCTTCTACTTGCCAGTTGCGCGTCCAAGCCGCCGAGTTCACTTGTCACCCCAGTCCCTCTCGTTAAACAGCCTCTTCCGGTCACACCTCAGCAAAGTCAGGAACCGGTACGTGGAGTCTGGTTGGCGACAGTCTCCCGTCTCGACTGGCCGCCGGTGACGTCAGTCAATGCCAGCAGCCCTGCCATCCGCGTTACTCAGCAGCAGGACGCGCTGAAAGGCAAGCTGGATAAATTGAAAAATCTCGGTATCAATACCGTATTTTTCCAGATTAAGCCTGATGGCACCGCACTCTGGCCTTCTAAAATATTGCCGTGGTCAGATATGCTGACGGGCCATATTGGTGAGGACCCTGGTTACGATCCGCTCCAGTTCATGCTTGATGAGGCGCACAAACGCGGTATAAAAGTCCATGCCTGGTTTAATCCCTATCGCGTATCCGTCAACACCAAGCCAGGAATCGTTACTGAGCTAAACCGCACGCTGTCGCAGAATCCGGCCAGCGTATTTGTGTTGCATCGTGACTGGATTCGCACGGCTGGCGATCGCTTTGTGCTCGACCCTGGAATTCCGGAAGCACGAAGCTGGATCACCAGTATCGTGGCCGAAGTCGTTGCGCGTTACGCGATTGACGGTGTGCAGTTCGATGACTACTTCTATGCTGAATCATCTGGTTCTGCGCTTAACGATGCAGAGACCTTTAAAAGATATGGTCAGGGATTTGGCTCAAAAGCCGACTGGCGGCGACACAATACACAACAGCTGATTGAGCAGGTTTCGCGCACCATCAAGCAGTTGAAACCCGAGGTTGAATTCGGTGTCAGCCCTGCTGGCGTATGGCGCAACCGGTCGCACGATACGGCAGGTTCCGACACACGAGGCGCAGCCGCTTATGATGAAGCCTATGCCGATACCCGCTTGTGGGTACAGCAAGGGTTGTTAGATTACATCGCCCCGCAGCTTTACTGGCCTTTCGCGCGCGACGCGGCTCGCTACGATGTATTGGCAAAATGGTGGGCGGATGTGGTGAAGCCCACAAGCACGCGTCTCTATATTGGCGTTGCACTGTATAAAGTGGGTGAACCGTCAAAGAATGAACCCGATTGGATGATAAAGGGTGGCGTGCCAGAGTTGAAAAAGCAGCTCGATTTGAACGAGTCTACGCCGCACATTAATGGCACAATTCTGTTCAGAGAAAATTATCTTAATCAGCCACAAACTCAGGAAGCCGTTAATTACCTCAGGAACCGCTGGGGCGGCTAGCTGTCATACAAAAAGAAGCCCGCCTAGGGTCTAATAGCAGACTTGGCGGGCTTTCTTTTTAACACTTAAATTTGAAAAACTTTACCGCCCACTGGCACGCCTTGCCCACTCTTATAGTTCCCTTTAACAACGTCTTCGGTGCGAAGATTATTAAATTTTGCATAGTTATCCACGGCATCCTTCGTGAAACGCCCTGACTCGTCGTGGCTAACATGTTCGCTGCTTTGCTTCCGGTAGTAAGTGATGGTAATGGTTTTGGGATTACTCATCTGTTGAGTCATATAATAGGCCATCTTGCCTCCGTCATCCGTCTCTGATTGTGAATGTCGATAAACGCCGCATGCAGGAGCAACTCGGTCTGCTGTGGCAGGATCGATAATAAAACGCGACATCAGCAGTCACCACTTCTGGAATGGCATACCACTTTTTACCTATCCTGCTTAGAAACCAATCAACTTATTGATCGAAAAATGATTTATGTGAAGCGCCATGAGTCAGAAGCGATCTCACCGTAGGCCATTTGTCGTGTGGTTCTCTGCTTTTCTGTCCAATTTCGCCCTGTGCCAGGAAAGATTTTTTGCTTATTTAATAAGCATGTAAGATAGCCATGGCATCATGATTAGCAATTAATCATTCAACCAGTTGATTTTTATGTGAAAAAATAAAGGTTTCGAAACGAAATAAATCATTGAGTCGGTGACTGAAAAACCCTATATTGGCCGCGTTTTTCTTATAGTAGTTACGTGTTTAATTCATTTATTCAACCGTGGTTGCCAGCGAGCACACGGTTGTAGGAGAGATATGATGACGGATAAAGTCCGTATTGACAGTTTAGGTGCGAATTCATTAAACGGAAACAATGAAACCTATTTGGCAAGACAAGCTGAATTTGAATCGAACGTGAGGAGTTATCCACGCAAATTGCCTCTGGCAATTGCGAAAGCCGAAGGCGTGTGGATCACCGATGTTGAGAATAATCAATATCTTGATTGTCTGGCTGGTGCGGGTACGCTCGCGCTTGGTCATAACCATCCTGACGTGCTGCAAAGCATCCAACGTGTCATTACTAGCGGCTTGCCGTTACATACACTTGATCTGACCACGCCGTTGAAAGATCAGTTCTCCGAATATCTGCTTTCCTTATTGCCTGGCCAGGGCAAAGAGTACTGCCTCCAGTTTACCGGCCCTTCTGGTGCCGATGCTGTTGAAGCTGCACTGAAACTGGCAAAAAAATACACTGGCCGTTCTGGTGTGATCAGCTTCTCTGGTGGTTACCACGGCATGACGCATGGCGCGCTGTCGGTAACCGGCAACCTGTCACCGAAAGAAGCGGTCGATGGCATGATGCCTGAAGTCCAGTTTATGCCTTATCCGCATCAGTACCGCTGCCCGCTGGGTATTGGCGGTGACGCTGGCGTTAAAGCATTAACCTACTATTTTGAAAACCTGCTCAACGACGTTGAGAGTGGCGTACGCAAACCTGCTGCTGTCATTCTGGAAGCCGTTCAGGGTGAAGGCGGCGTGAACCCGGCACCGGCCGAGTGGTTGCAGCGTATCCGTAAAGTGACGCAGGAACACGGTATTCTGCTGATCATCGACGAAGTTCAAGCTGGTTTTGCACGTACCGGTAAATTCTTCGCCTTTGAACACGCGGGTATTGAGCCAGATATCATTGTGATGTCCAAAGCGGTCGGCGGCGGCTTGCCATTAGCCGTACTGGGTATCAAGAAGCAGTTTGATGCCTGGGCACCGGGTCACCACACTGGCACTTTCCGCGGTAACCAACTGGCAATGGCAACTGGCCTGACGACGCTGATGCACCTCAAAGACAATCAGGTGGCAGATAAAGTCGCTGAGCAAGGTGAATGGCTGAAAGCCAAACTGGCCGAGCTGCAAAAACGTTATCCAGTGATCGGCCACATTCGCGGTCTGGGCTTGATGATCGGGATTGAGATCGTTAAGCCTGACGAAGCGCAGGATCACATGGGTTGCTACCCGGCTGACGGCGATTTGTCTGCGCTGTTGCAGAAAAAATGTTTTGAATCAGGCCTGATTCTGGAGCGCGGCGGCCGTAATGGTTGCGTTCTGCGTCTGCTGCCTTCCCTGCTGATCAGCAATGCTGAATTGGAAATCTTCCTGGATAAATTTGAAAACGCCCTGCTGTCTGCTGGCGTGAAGCCAGTCTGAGTGGAGCGAATGACCACGATGTCCCAATTAGTTGAAACAGAAGCAGTTGAAACAAAAATAAACCCGATTTTGGCCTCTTCTGCGCAAAGTATCGAAGCCTATCAGGAAGCGATTACGCAGAGTAGTCAAGCCGTTATGCAGTGGCTGCAACAGCCTGAGATGTATCAGGGGAAAACGGTTGCTGAACTGCGTGAACGCATCACGCTGGATTTTAATCCTCAGGGCTTGGGTAACCAGGCTGCTATCGAGCGTGCAATTGAGTATTTTTTGAAAGACAGCCTGTCGGTGCATCATCCACAGTGCGTCGCTCACCTGCACTGCCCGAGCTTAGTGGTCAGCCAGGCGGCTGAAGTGTTGATTAACGCCACCAACCAGAGCATGGACTCTTGGGATCAAAGCCCGTCAGCGACCATCATTGAGATGAAGCTGATTGAATGGCTGCGCACTCAAGTCGGCTATCAGTCTGGCGATGCTGGCGTATTCACCAGCGGTGGCACCCAGAGCAATCTGATGGGGCTGATGTTAGCGCGTGATGCCTTCTTCGCACGTCAGGGACATTCGATCCAGCAAGATGGATTAGTCGGTAACCTGAAGAAAATTAAAGTGTTCTGTTCTGAAAATGCCCATTTCTCGGTGCAAAAGAACATGGCTTTACTGGGTTTGGGTTATCAATGCGTTACGCTAGTGAAAACCGATCGCTTCGCGCGGATGGATCTGAACGATTTAGCTGAGAAAGTGGCGTTGGCCAAGGCTAACGGCGAGCAGATTCTGGCGATTGTCGCGACAGCGGGAACGACTGACGCGGGTGCAATCGATCCTCTGCGAGCGATTGCAACGCTGGCAGCGGAACACCAGATTTGGGTGCACGTTGATGCGGCTTGGGGCGGTGCACTATTGCTGTCCGAGAAGTATCGCGATTATCTGGATGGTATTGAATTGGTGGATTCCATTACATTGGATTTCCACAAACAATTCTTCCAGACCATCAGCTGTGGCGCATTCTTGCTGAAAGAAGCTCGCCACTATGAACTGATGCGCTATCAGGCGGCTTACCTGAACTCTGAGTTCGATGAAGCCCAAGGCGTGCCTAATCTGGTGTCGAAGTCATTGCAGACGACGCGTCGTTTTGATGCACTGAAACTGTGGATGGGTCTGGAAGCGTTAGGCCAACAGCAGTATGCGGCGATCATCGATCACGGCGTCACGCTGGCACAGCAGGTTGCCCAGTATGTGGATGAACACGCTTCGCTGGAATTAGTGATGCAACCACAGCTGGCAAGCGTTCTGTTCCGTTTCCGCCCGCAACAGCTGGCGACAGCGGATGACGCAACTATTGCATTGCTTAATCAACGTATTGGTGATGCATTGCTGGAATCAGGTCGTGCCAACGTAGGTGTCACCGAGTTTAACGGTGTTACCTGCCTGAAACTGACGTTGCTGAACCCAACGGTCAGCCTGGACGATGTCAAAGTTCTGCTGGATCTGGTTGAAAGCACGGCACAGCAACTGCTGACCGCATAACTCCCCTGCTCTACAGCAGCATAAAAGCCGATAACACTCAAAACGTTATCGGCTTTTTACTGCGTATTTTTTAATACGAATATCCCGGCTTTTTCGGCAATGTGTCCAACTGCGGCTTGATGAACGGGTCGTAAACGTCATCTTTCCAGCACTCCGGCTGGATTTCGTTTAACGCGACAGAAAGCGATTCGTCGGAAGAACCGAAATGCTTCTTCAGGACCGCAGCAAGATCTTCCGCGACGGCTTTCTTCTCTTCTTCAGACAGATTCCTTGGGAAGTGTTTGACATCAATATGGGGCATGGAATGGTCCTTTTCAGTGATGAAACAGTACGTTGATAAGCTAGCCAGTTAGTTAAGATAGCTAGTGTGTATGAAGACGGCACAGCGCACAAATAACATCATGTTCTCAGATATTACCTCCACGCGTATGACATTCGCCAAACGGCTAAATGCCGTATAGGCAGTAATGCGCCCTATTGTTACCGTAGCCCGTAGAATGACGGCCCCTCACGGGTAACATTAATAGGGAGAATCCAACATGCGGCACTTGAACTATCTCTGGGTTGCTTTTCTCACCATATTTTTTGCTACATCCCTTTCTCTGTCAGCGGCGACTCAAACGCTGACGCCATTCGAAATTGAAGCATTCAATGCGCAGATTACTAACGCGCAGCGTATTGATGCAACCCTCGCCATCAAAGGACAGTGCTACACCGACAAGGAAGCAGAATTTCAGGCTAATAGTAATGGATTGCAGGAAACGGCGGGTGAACTACACGCCCAGAAACAGAAATTAGCTACCGAGTTAGAGCGTGCAGCATTTGCCGCTAAGGAGTTTTCCAACCGTTTCGAAATGGCATCGAGGGAACGGCAGGATCTGGAAAACAAGATGCAGGAAATCAAGCATCAAATTCGTGCAAGAGAGGCTGCACTTGACGATTGCAAACGTCAGTTTGGTTTTTTGGGTTTCATGTGTGACTTTGCCGGAGAAATTACGGGTCTGAACGGGGATTTGCGCAGGTTGGACGGCGCAAGGAAGGAAATCGACATTCGGGCCACTGCAGCCAAAGAACGGTACGAGGCAGCACGTAATGAAAATAATCAGGCTGAAGCACGGTTATATGAAAACCAGACGAAGTCTGAGCAAAACAGCGCTGATATTGCGGCAGTCGAAAACAAGATCGGCATGCTCAAAGTCTCATTAGCCGAGATCAGAAAGCTCAAACAGGATAACGCCACCCTACTCGCTAGGTTTACCGACTCTATTGCGGAACTTAACGGACTCGACCCAGCCTCAGACCGGCGGTTTATTGTGAATCGCCTGCGCCAAGAATCTGAATCGTTGAATGTTTTACTGCTTAAGTCTCAAGAATTGCTCGACATAAACGGCCTGCAACTTCCGGGTGGCGAGCGTATCTGCACAAACTAACCTTTTTGCTGAATCTGAGGAGAGAAACATGGCTGCTGAAAATAAAATCATCAGTATCGAGTTCGATGTCAATAAACGTATTGACGCCCAAGTCGAGGAAATTCTGGACAGTAATAATGTGGCGTTGCCTGATGTTAACCACCCTCTGGTTGAGGATTATATCAGGAGGATTGAGGGCACCTATGACGTTTCCCGATCCAAGGAAGACACCGATAACGCTATCGATTTGCTTTATATCGCCTACAACACAACGCCCCAGGAAGAAGGAAAGATCAGGGTTGAGATTGATAAGTTGATGAGTCGCCTGATTGCGGCTCAGCAGGAAAGCGAACAGAAAATGCGCGGCGCGTCGACGGATGCTGAACGGATTCTCAAATTATTACGCACCCTGTTCGGTGACTGGGCAGAGGCCCGTGACAGCAATGATCCTCAGGATCTGCAAGATTTCATTGGCGAGGATTTAGTGGATCTGGCCAAAGAAATCAAGAAACGGGCTGAGCGGGTCAGTGCCGATTTGACAAAGATCGCGAATACCTACGATAGCATTATTGACGATACCACCAAGACGACACAGCAGGGAGAGCTGGCGTTATCTGCGCGTTTGAAAAATAAGGAAAAGATAGAAAAAGAAATTGCTGAGAACAATGCACAACGCGAAAAACTGGACAGCCTGGTACAAGACCTGCAGATCGATATCGCCAAGTATGAAAAAATGGCGAACGAATATAAATCGCAAGCAGAAACGGCTGAGGATCGCGCTTTTATCATGTCTATCGTGAGCGTCGGCGCACAGATGATTTCATCCATGGTTCCGGCAATTACCGCTGGTATCACAGGGGTCGCCACGGGAGGCGCATCGCTGGTTGCCGCCTCAGTTAACTCTACGGCACGGCAGTTGATCAATGCGGAAACTGCGACAGAAGAGAACGACACAACAGCGAAGGCAATAGAAACTAAGGGAAAAATTGCTGACAAACGTACCGAAAAAACGACCGCTGAGCGTGAAAAAGCTGAGCTGGAGAAGAAGAATCAGGAGCTGACGGCCGAAAAGGAAAAAATTGAAGAGGACGCACAGATCGATGCAGACGCGAAAGCGGTGCAGCTGGAATCTCTCGATAATAGAATCAAAGACAACAGTGCAGAAATCAAAGAAAAGGTCAGCAAGATTTCGGCGACAGAAACTGCGCTGAAAGCCTTAAATGCCGCGCTGGAATCCCTTGGCGATAACATGGGAAGAATGGCAGAGAAACAAGAAAAACAGGCGACAGGTCTCCGCGACATGCAGATGAAAATGCTGGAAAAGGTCGAGGCTTATGAAAAAGAGAAACGTACCCAAGCTGCGGAATTGGTAAAAATCAACGCCCTGCTAAAGGGACAACGAACCGAAGAAGAAACCATTCAACTGGCGATCCAGTCTCTGGGCCTGAGCCTCAAAGCGCTGAAGCGGATGCGTGAAATTATTGTCGAAATCTCTTTTTTCTTCAAAACGTTTGCGAATTTCATGCAGAGCGTCGTAGAAAGTTCGACCGAGCAGTCAGATCTGCTCCAGAAAGCGCTCGATCGGAATCAGCCGACGAAAAGTTTCACGAAGCGCATCAAACGGAACACGAATGATTTCTTCATCACTCAAACGGCTGAATGGCAGGCCGTTGGCATCGTGTCAGCCAAGTTTGTGGATAACTTCAAAGACGGTTGGAGCAAGCTGAACAGATTGAGCGGCACGTACCTGACTGGTGATGAACTGAAATCCTATTTCAGTACCTCGGCAAGCCAGATCGAGGACATCGCCTTCAAACGTAAGCAGGCCGCATCGGCCAAACTGGAAGAACTAAACCGGTATCGCGACCGCATACAGTCGAAAGCGTAAATCAACCGAGTGGTTACCCTTATACCTGCCTCATTCTGAGGCAGGTATTTCAGCTAGCCGATGATAAACAATCCGCTTGAGACAAATTGGCCTAAACTCATCGAAGAGTGTCATTTAGGCCACTGTTAGCGATCTGCCAGATTCTTATACTGCTCCTGTTTGGCGCGTAACAGCGCTGCCAGTTAACCGGATATGGGAGCAATAAGATGAAAATAACGCAGATTCGCAATGCGACATTACGACTGGAATTTGGTGGGAAAACGTTCCTGATTGACCCGATGCTGGCACCAAAGGCGACCTATCCCGGCTTCCCGGGAACGGCAAATGCACATCTGCGTAATCCACTGGTCGATCTTCCTTTGCCTATGGAGGCAATTCTGGATGTTGATGCCGTGATTGTGACGCATACGCACCTCGACCATTGGGATGATGCAGCCATCGACGCTATCCCGAAAACAATGCCGATCTTCAGCCAAAATGCGCAGGATGCTGACATCATTCGGCAGGCGGAGTTTACCTCCGTACGTGTATTGGGTGAACAGACGGAATACGACGGCATAACGCTGATCAAAACATCCGGTCAACACGGTTCTGATGAAACCTATGCTAATCCACAGATGGCGGAACGACTGGGTGATGTCTGCGGGATTGTCTTTCGACATGCTCATGAGAAATCGTTTTATCTGGCTGGCGATACCGTCTGGAATCAGCATGTTATCGATGTACTGACGGGTTATTCTCCCGATGTAGTGGCATTGAATATCGGTAATGCATTCATCCCCGGTTTCGGTTCGATTATCATGGGAAAAGAGGATGTTCGGCGTGTACATCGGCTTGTGCCTAACGCGGCGATAGTCGCCACACATATGGAAGCGGTGAACCATTGCCTCCTAAGCCGCGCTGAACTCCGTGACTATCTGCACGAAGAAAAACTTCAGTCCATCGTGCACGTGCCGAACGATGGTGAAAGCGTGCAATTCTAAACCGGATAATACCGGAACATATTTATCTTGAACGAGGGCTATTATGGCTATGCTAACCGTCGCGGTGGTTGTCTCCGAGAATTTTAGCCCGTTTCATTTATCTATACCGAGCATGGTTTTCAGCGACATGCTCTATGAAAAAAAACAGTTTGAGATCTTTTTCTGTGCAGAAAAACCGGGCATGGTGGCATCAGAACACGGGTTTTCTATCAACGTTGAACACGGATTTTCCGCGTTAGAAAACGCCGACTTGATCGTAGTCCCGCACTGGAGCCACCCAGAAATACGCCCTTCTGCACCGCTTCTGGATGCGCTACGCACTGCCGAAGCCCGCAAAGCACAGATCGCCGGATTGTGTCTGGGGACTTATGTGCTGGCTTATGCCGGATTGCTAGATGGACGCCGCGCCTCGACACATTGGGCGTTTGAGCAGGATTTTATCGCCCGCTTTCTTCATGTGCAGTTGGATACCAACGCGCTCTATGTCGAAGATGAACATCTGATTACGTCTGCGGGCACGGTAGCGGCAATAGACTGCTGCCTTTATCTGGTTCGTCAACATTGCGGCAGCGCTATCGCTAACCGTGCTGCCCGCCGTCTGGTGATCCCGCCTTACCGTGAAGGTGGGCAGGCTCAGTTTATTGAACATCCGGTGCCGGAAAATACGCGGGATAGTAAAATCAATCAGTTGCTGGACTATCTGCGCAGCCATCTCAGTTCGTCCCACTCTTTGGATGCGCTGGCAAGCCGTGTGCAGATGAGTCGCAGGACATTTACCCGACATTTCTTCCGAGCCACAGGCATGACGGTTAGCGGCTGGTTAACGGCGGAACGGCTCCATCATAGCCAGACATTGCTGGAATCGACCTCCCACTCCATCGAAGCGATTGCGGATAATGTGGGTTTTCAGTCAGTAGTAACCTTTCGACAGCAGTTCAAACAGCGTTTTAGCGTTAGTCCGACCGACTGGCGTAAAACGTTTCAGGATAAAAGCAGCGTCCGCTGATGTTCATCAGCCTGCCGAAAAGTAGCCAGATCATTATATTATTGGTGAAGATACGGATTGCCTCCTATCCTTAAAGTGTGATTATGCTCACAATCATCAATACCACGAATACAACACCTCACTGACAAACACACGCCCTTTCTGACCGTCCATCGTTACTCTCTGTTTATCCACGATAAAACATGGAGAACCTATGCAACCACGCAATACGAAGCTGATTATTTTCAGCGACCTCGATGGGTCATTGCTTGACCATGAGACCTACCGATGGGATGACGCGCAACCCTGGCTGACGCGGCTGACGAATGAAGCAATTCCGCTGATTATTACCACCAGTAAAACAGCGGCCGAAGTTGAGCCATTACGGCAGGCGCTTGGGCTGGATGATTATCCTTATATTGCTGAAAACGGCGCCATTGCGACACTGCCGCCGACATGGCGACCTCATCCTGACTACCCAAGGAAGAGGATGGGTTCAGGGTATTCCATTATCCGCACACAGCTAGAGCAACTGCGCGCATCCGGTTTTCGCTTCAAAGGCTTTGGTGATATGAGCGGTAAGGAAGTAGCAGAAGTCACAGGGTTAAGCGAGCAAGACGCCCGACTAGCGCAACAGCGTGAAGCCTCTGAACCGTTGCTTTGGCTGGATGATGCCAGCAGATTACCGCATTTTCGCCAATTATTGGCGGATATGGGTTTGGCGCTGACGCAAGGCGGTCGCTTCTATCACGTCATGAGCGCTCAAACGAGTAAGGGATTTACGGCTAACTGGATAAAAACACAGTATATCGAGAAATACGATACTGACGTCAAAACCCTCGGCCTCGGCGATGGCCCGAACGATATCTCTCTTTTATGCACCGTAGACTGTGCTGTATTAATTAAAGGTATTGAAAATCAAATTGTTAACCTGCCTGAGTCGTATGGCGGTGAACAATATTGCACAAAGGATTCAGGGCCTCGGGGCTGGAGCGAAGGACTGGATCACTTTATCGGCAACGGTCATTTCTTGGCATGAATGAGCCACAAGATGGTATGGGAGCACACGATGAGCGAATTTTATCAAGATGGCATCATTACCAATTTTCACAATCTCACTCAGAGACGTACGGAAGAGTTGGAGTATGAACTTCAGGTATTTTCCGGGCAAAACAGCATGGGACTGATTTTGCCATCGCTCTATTCTGAGCTGGAAGGTCCTGCGCTGAGCCACATTATCGAGCAGCTATCCCAGGTTTCTTACCTTGGCGAAATTGTGATTGGGCTGGATCGCGCCGATCGAGAACAGTTTCTTTACGCCCGAGAATTTTTCTCTCGTCTACCGCAGCGGCACCGTATTCTGTGGAACGATGGCCCGCGACTAAAAGCACTCAGCGACGAGTTGGCAGAAAAATCGCTGGCACCGCGTGAGCCTGGCAAGGGCAGAAACGTCTGGTTTTGCGTCGGTTACACGCTGGCATCGCGTCGCTCTGCCTGTGTCGCCTTACACGATTGTGACATTGTCACCTATGATCGTGCGATGTTGGCTCGCCTACTCTATCCTGTGGCGAATCCGCACTTCAGTTACGACTTCTGCAAAGGCTATTACGCCCGCGTTGCTGAGGGAAAACTGAATGGCCGCGTGGGACGCCTACTGGTTTATCCGTTACTGAAATCGCTGCAAAAGGTCTACGGTCATTCCGACTATCTGGATTACATGCGCAGTTACCGTTATCCACTTTCCGGCGAATTTGCGATGCGCACCGCAATCCTGAATAACCTGCGCATTCCAAGCGATTGGGGACTGGAGATTGGTGTGCTATCAGAGATCCATCGAGGAACAGCAACTCGCCGTATTTGTCAGGTAGACATTGCGGATCGCTACGACCATAAACATCAGCCGATGTCTGAAGACGATCCGAACGCAGGATTGCAGCGCATGGCGGCGGATATCACAAAAGCGCTGTATCGCAAGCTGGCCATTCTTGGTGTGAATATCACCACAGATTCTTTCCGTGTCCTGCGTGCGACCTACTATCGCACCGCTCTTGATATGATCGATGCCTTCGAACACGATGCCCGTATGAACGGCCTGAGTTTTGACCGCCATAAAGAAGAGTCGGCTGTGGAGTTGTTTTCCGATGTGATCACCTTTTCCGGCCATGCCTTCAGCGATAGTCCAGGTGATAAACCGTTTGTACCGAGCTGGAACCGCGTGCAGTCTGCTTTTCCCGATATTCTTGACCGGTTGTACGCTGCGGTAGAAGCCGACAATCAGGAAGCGTGACTCAATCGCTATCTCGTAGGGCAAGCGCATCATGATGCATCATTTTATGCGTCATGATGGATCTCTTGCATAAGTAACACCGATCCTTTGATTTAATCACCTGATGAATAAATCAATTTTTTTTACCTTTGATCGATACGCAATAAAGGTGAAATTTCCCGCCATACGGGAAAACTTGTCGTAAGAAAATATTATTTCATCTATTTGACAAGGTATTAGAGATCGAGCGATTGGGAAAACTGGCGCGCTTTATGCTTTAGCTCTCCTGTCATTATGTAACTAAGGAGAGTGTTTTGATGAATTTTTTAATCAATGAAAGCGACGTGTTAAACCCGAAACGCAGAGCATTATTAAAACTTTCTGGCGCCTTGCTGGGGACGGCTGCGGTAACCACAGGATTAAGTTCGCGAGTGTTTGCCGAGACACAGCCTGAGAGCGCAGCATTTACCGCACCGTCGGCCGATAACCCAATCCGTATTAACTTCAATGAGAATCCACTGGGGATGTCACCCAAGGCGCAAGCCGCCGCACGTGATGCGGTGGTGAAAGCCAACCGCTACGCAAAGAATGAAATTTTGATGCTTGGCAATAAACTGGCAGCGCATCATCAGGTGGAGGCCCCTTCCATTTTGCTGACGGCAGGCTCATCCGAGGGCATCCGGGCAGCGATTGAAGCCTACGCATCGTTGGATGCGCAACTGGTCATTCCTGAATTAACCTACGGTGACGGCGAGCACTTTGCCAAAATTGCCGGAATGAAAGTCACAAAAGTCAAAATGCTCGACAACTGGGCGTTCGATATTGAAGGGCTAAAAGCGGCCGTTGCGGGTTACAGTGGCCCTTCCATTGTTTATCTGGTCAATCCTAACAACCCAACGGGCACGATTACGCCTGCGGATTTAATCGAACCGTGGATTGCCAGCAAGCCTGCCAATACGATGTTTATCGTCGATGAAGCCTACGCCGAATTCGTCAATGACCCACGTTTTCGCTCTATTTCGCCGATGATTACTCAAGGCGCAGAAAATATTATTCTGCTCAAAACCTTTTCCAAAATACACGCGATGGCCGGTATGCGCGTTGGGTATGCCGTTGCGCATCCCACCGTGATTGCGTTGATGGGACGGTATGTCGCGGGTGAAAAAATTAACTTTAGCGGCGTGGATGCCGCACTGGCGTCCATGAACGACTCGGCATTTATTACCTACAGTAAAAAGAGTAATGATGTGTCGCGTCAAATCTTGTTGAAGGCGCTAGATGACCTGAAATTGCCGTACTTGCCGTCAGAAGGGAATTTTGTTTTCCATCAGTTGGTCGTTCCGCTCAAGGATTACCAAAAGCATATGGCAGACGCTGGCGTGCTGATCGGCCGTGCGTTTCCTCCGGCGGATAACTGGTGCCGTATCTCACTAGGCACACCGCAGGAAATGCAGTGGGTCGCGGATACCATGCGAGAATTCCGTAACAAGAACTGGATTTAATTATCCGTTATACCTGTCTTGTCGCACTGTTATGGCGCGATATCCGCCCCTCTTCCTGAGGGGCAATTATTCCTGAACCGTATCGTTGAAACCGGAGTAACGCTTGACCCACGGGGAATTGCGCGGCTAAATGATCTCATGCCTTTCATTATTTATATCGATATCAGGCACAAACAGAATATGAAAACGGTCAGGGAGAAAAAAGCATGATTATTTTTGTTACCGGTGCAACGGCTGGGTTTGGTGAGTCAATTACCCGTAAATTTATTAGCGCGGGCCATAAAGTGATCGCGACGGGCCGCCGTCAGGAACGTCTGGATGCGCTGAAGGCTGAGCTGGGCGATGCGTTATATCCGCTAAAATTAGACGTGCGCGATCGTCAGGCGATTGAGCAGGCCGTTGCCTCTCTGCCTGCCGAATGGCGGGCGATTGATGTGCTGGTGAATAACGCTGGACTGGCGCTAGGCCTGGAGCCTGCACATAAGGCATCGGTAGACGATTGGGAAAATATGATCGATACCAATAACAAAGGCTTGGTTTTTATGACGCGAGCGCTGCTACCTGACATGGTAGAGCGCAATATCGGTCATGTTATTAACATCGGTTCTACCGCAGGAAATTGGCCATACGCAGGCGGTAACGTATACGGTGCCAGCAAAGCGTTCGTGCAGCAGTTTAGCCTGGGATTACGCGCCGATCTGTCTGGCACCCGAATCCGTGTGACAAATATCGAACCCGGTCTGGTTGGCGGAACCGAGTTCTCAGCCGTGCGTTTCAAGGGCAATGACGACAAAGTCAGCAAAACCTATGACAACACGACGCCGTTGACCGCAGAAGATGTGTCTGAAGCCGTTTTCTGGGTTGCCACCCTGCCAGCGCACGTCAACATCAACACGCTGGAAATGATGCCAGTTAGCCAATCTTTTGCAGGGTTAAGCGTACATCGCGAAGGCTGATAATCGCCGACAGGACGAGAATTAAGGGTGTGAACGTGGTTTCATGCCCTTTTCTATGGCGTCACAAACAGCATTTAACCCGATGTTGCACGGTTATAGTGCCGTTGAAGCGAAGGATGTATACTTATCTTTATAGGCAACCTTTCGTTTTGCACGAAGCGCGAAGGTTACAGGGAACGGCGGTCGCCTTTTGTTGTCTATCGCTTGCCGTGCGCTTGTTATCGTTTTACGGCATCGGCGTTTGTTTTTATCATTCGTTCTGTCAAGGTGAAACATGAACCACTACTCCTTTTCCTCTTTGATTCGGGCCTTCATCCCGCTTTCTCTAGTTATCGCTTCTGCTGCCTGGCAGCCTGCCGCACTGGCTGATACGCGCCATATCATTGTCGACTCTGGCGACAGCGCGTTGTCGAAAGAAGCGGCGCGTCAAAGCAAAGAGCAATGGGATTCAACCCGCTCGCTGCGTAATAAAGTTAATAACCGCGTTGAGAAAGAATTCGATAAAACTGAAAAATCCATTGATGGGCGTGAGAAATGTAACGCAAGCTATAACGTCAATGCTTACTGGGAAAACACAACCGATCGCTGCCTCGATCGTCGCACCGGTCGTCCAGTTAATCCATGATTCTTTACCCACGCCTTCTGGCGTGGGTTTCCCCTTTTATCTTCGTATTGCAGCGCATTAACCTGTATCCGAAGATGACGTCACCGTAACATTCAATGATTATCGCTATACCGTAGCAACACACGTTTTTATCCCAAATGGAGTGCATCAGGATGAATATGGATTTAGCACGGCTATTTTCACGCTCTTTTCACATCAAGCCGTGGGGTCTGCTGATCATGTGCTTGTTGGTCAGTTCATGCGCAAGCACGTATCCAGAAACAGACAACATCACGCATATCGCCAATAACAACGGGACGCTTATCGCTGAGTCCAATACCTACGTTTACACATTCCCCGACGCAAGAACGCAAAAGGAGTATCAGGACTATTACGCGTTTTATCGCGATTATAAAGACATCATCATGGGTGTAAGGGTCGATTTTTCTCTCCATAATAATGGTCAAGTCTATGCGAGCTATAAAAACATGATTGATACTCGCCGACTAACCAAGGAGCAGGAAGTCGATTTACGCGAGCTCTACGCCGCCCAAATTCCCACGACGATGGGAAAAGGCGAAGTCACGTTTAGCGCGAAAGGCACGTTCAGTAAGAAAGAAGGTTCGCTGGTCAGCCCGACAGACAATGGACGCTTGCCGCAGCCGATCCCCGTTGTAATCAATAGCAGCGATAACTCGGGTAAAGAAGTACTGCTTGCTCCTCTCATGATTCCGGCCGTTATCCTTTTTCCGCTGTTTATGATGTACGGTTGTGCCACTGGCCCCTGTGTTTAAGTCTATATGGGCTGTCATTGACGGCCTGATTCCGCTGCTTTTTCGCGTTATCTTCATCGTTTGATATACTCAAAGAGACTTTTTTCAGAGAAAAGGATCAAAAGATGAAAAAGACCGTCATTTTTGGTGCGGCGTTATTCCTGGTTGCGCCGTTGGCCGCACAGGCGTCTTGCGAGAGTGTGAAAGCCGATATTACCCAGAAAATCATCGCCAATGGTGTGCCAGAATCCGGTTTTACGCTGGATATTGTACCGAACGACCAGGTGAATCAGGCCGGTGGTCAGGTGGTTGGTCACTGCGAGAGTGATTCACACAAGATTGTTTACACCCGTCATGCCGATGGTGAAGCTAATACTGAAAACGCACCTGCGCCAGCAGAAGGCCAACCGACAACAACACCATAATCTCCTCCTCTGGATGTTCAAAAGGCGCTTTCGCGCCTTTTCTTTTGCTGTTATTTCTGTCTGGCTTACGTCTGTCCTGGGCGTTGGCTCGCGGGGATCATTCTGGCGGAAAACAGTGTGATTGCCGCGATGAGTGCAGAAACGATAAATACGCCGTGGATTGACGACGCGACCTGCGATGCCATCGTATCGAGCTGATTTACGCTCAGCAGGATGCGCTTGGCCGGATCCATGAGCGTCTGGAGAGGATCGCTCACTTCCGGTAATCGCCAGTGCAGATTGATGTTCAACGTGGCGCCAAGAATTGCCGTTCCCAGCGCAGAACCCAGCATTCGGGTAAACATGGCGGAGGCTGTCGCAATGCCACGAATGGAGTAGTCCACCGAGTTTTGTATCGATACCAGAAACGTGGTGCTGCTCAGTCCCATTCCCGAACCGATCAAGAATGCGGCTAGCCGCGCCCACATAAGATTGCTGTCCGGTTGAACCGTTAACAATGTCAGGCTACCGATAATCAGTACAATACCGCCGGCCATCGCCGTAAACCGATAAGACGTCCACAGCATTAACCGCCCGCTCAGCGTACTTGCCAGCGGCCAGCCAATCGACATCATCGCCAATATGCTGCCAGCTTCCAATGGGGTTCTCCCCATCACGCCCTGAATAAACGTCGGCAAAAAGGCGCTCACGCCCATCATCGCTGCACCGACGACTAATCCGCCGAGATTACCGGCGATAATGACACGATTACGCCACAGTGCCAGCGGAAACAGCGGCTCCTGTGTACGCTTTTCTTGTCGAACCAGCAGAATGCCGCCCACAACAGAGAGCGCAAGTAGCGGAATCACCCAATAGCCAAATACCTCAGCCTGTAGCAGTGCCATCAGCAAACTGGCAACGGACACCACCAGATAGAACGCGCCCGTCCAGTCCAACTGGTGCTGACGAACGGCATTGATCGTCGGCAGATAGCGAGCCAGCAGGAAGATAGAAAATAGCCCAATCGGTACATTGACCCAGAAGACCAACGCCCAGTTGAAGTGTTGCACAATAAACGCCCCCAACAACGGGCCGATAATGGCGGAAACGCCCCACACGCTGGACAAATAGCCTTGTATTTTAGGTCGTTCGGTTGAGCTGTAAACATCGGCAACAATGGTGAATGCAATCGGTGTAATCGCCCCTGCGCCCAACCCCTGCAAGGTGCGGAAGACAATCAGCCAACCCATCTGCGTCGAGAATCCGCACAGAATCGATCCCAGCAGGAATACCACCATGCCGAAGAAGAAAATCTTTTTACGACCATAGAGATCGGCCAATCGGCCATAAATCGGGATGCTGATCGACTGCGTCAGTAAATAACCCGCAAAGACCCAACCTAATAGTGAGAATCCACCTAAATCCGCGATGATGGTAGGTAGCGCTGTGGCGACAATTGTCACTTCAATCGCCGCCGTAAACATGGCCAACATACAGGCGATTAGAATCCAATGGCGATGTGGAACAGGTGTTTGTTTCTGGTTATTCTCTGTTTTCATTATATTTTCAGGATAAGAAGAAAAACTGCCTGTGAGTATAACAGGTGGCGTGGCGGAGAAAATTTATTCCCGCAGAGATGCGGGAATAGAGGACAACCGAAATTAATAGCTGACGGCAGAAAGATCGATATAAGACGAGAGGTCCCGCTGTTCGGCACGCGGTAAATAAGGCAGTTCACCTATTTGCGGTGCCGGGATTTTCTTCCGCAGAACGTTAATAATTTCTGCGTAATTTGCCAGTCCGGGATTAATACGATTAGCCGCCCAGCCAACCAGCGGTAAACCATCGTTGATGATCGCCTGCGCTGTCAGCAGCGCATGGCTGATACAACCCAGCTTGATGCCAACAACCAGCACGACAGGCAGCTGTTCCTGTACCACCCATTCGGAATACGGCCGCAGATCGTTCATGACGGTCCGCCATCCACCGGTGCCTTCAACCACTACGATGTCAGCCACCTCGCTCATGTGGCGCAGGCCTTGCGTCATCGCACAGTAATCAATGGTGCCTTCACTGGCGCTGATTTCATCTTCTCGCAGTGCGATAGGGTTAACCATGTTATAGGGCAGTTCCAGCGTGGAGGCCGCTTGTAGCAGCAGTGCATCTTTATTACGCAGGCCCGCTTCCGTCTCTTCGCACCCTTTTGCTATCGGTTTGTAGCCTGCAACCGATTTGCCTGCCAGCGCCAGTTTTTGCAGTAGCGCCTTGGATACCACTGTTTTGCCAACGGCGGTATCAGTACCAGTGACAAAAATACGTTTCAACATGGGATAACTCCAGACCACCTGAATACCAAAAAACAAGCACAGCTAAAATGCTTTCCAAGCGTGAAAGTCTAGGCTATGCCTCATTCGGGCGGTTTGCGTTAGCGCAATGTTTTGTTGCTCTACGTCTTTATGGTTATCCCTGCAACAATTTAACCAGCAGTGAGCCGTTGTAGAGCGAGTCTTTTACCAGTGCGGCACCGGGCATTGTGCCCTGATTGTAGAATTGGGTCGCTTCTACCTGGATATTGTGGCTGTAGGGTGGGAATGATTGCTGTTGAATGCAGCCTAAAATGGCGGGATGTAAAATACTGGCCGCTTTATTCAGAGGGGAACCGACCAGAATTTTATCGGGATTGAAGAGGTTCACCATGATGGCGACAATTCGACCCACGTTATTACCGACATCATTAATGATATCTTTGGCTAACTGATCGCCCTTGAGTGCAGCGTCACACAGGCTTTCCACGCTGAGTGGTGAACCGTGCAAAAGCGAACTCATGGACGTATTCATGCGTTGCTGTGCCAACTCCAGCATGTTTTCCGTGCTGGCGACGGTTTCCAGACAGCCGTGATTGCCGCAGTAGCAACGCTTGCCATAAGGATCGACCTGCGTGTGCCCGATCTCGACCAGATTCCGACTCCCAGCGTGCAGAATGCGTCCTCCGGTAATCACGCCCGCACCGACGTTATGGTCGATCACCACCTGAATCACATT
Source organism: Pectobacterium peruviense (assembly GCF_002847345.1). Lineage (GTDB taxonomy): Bacteria > Pseudomonadota > Gammaproteobacteria > Enterobacterales > Enterobacteriaceae > Pectobacterium > Pectobacterium peruviense. The sequence continues at coordinate 319,898 of NZ_LXFV01000001.1, read as the reverse complement.
TTGACAATCGCGTGAGGCACCGTATAACGCTTCAGCCATCGTCCAGGCACAGATGTCGTGCTGCAAATACACTGGCAGCCCTGTGCGCTGTGCTAGTGCAGGGCCAATCGGCATTTCCTCAACGTCATAAAACGGCATCCGATGAATAATGCCCTTGCTGGCATCAATCATACCTGGCGCAGTAATTGCGATTGCTGTTAATCGCTCCAGCCGTTTTTGGTGACGAATAAAAAACTGGTCGATTTCATTCAGAATACGGTCAAGCAACGGCTGCGGGGCTTCTGCGGGAAGCGGGATCTCTTCTTCCACAACCAGCTTACTGCTGAGATCGCGCAGCGCCAATAACAGGGTATTGTGGCTGATGCGTGCAGAAAGGTAGTGCCAGGCTTGGGTATCTAGAATCAGGCCGATAGCGGGACGCCCTCTGCTGCCGACATCCTGATATTCAGTTTCCTGTACCAGATGAGCTTCCAGCAGTTCGCGAACGATTTTGGTTATACTGGCGGGCGCGAGCTGAGCGCGTTTGGACAGTTCGATACGTGATATCGGGCCGTACTTATCGATCAGCCGATAAACTGCACCGGCATTAATTTGTTTGATTTGATCGATGTGTCCTGGTTGACCGTCGGCAATCACAAACCTGGCTCCTACGCATTATATACCCATCATATTTCAAGCTGCCTATGCGTTGGCTACAACCCGAATTATTTAGGGCATAACTGGCACTGCTGTTGAAAAATTTATCTTTATTATTGCGGCATGACTATTTTTCACGCTGCAAAATAAAAAAACTGCGGGTATGGTGGGGCTTTTCACTAAACTCGTCAAATATTTGATTCGTTATGTGATTTAGCGCGCATATTTTAACTATTATCCGCCCAACATCAGCGACATCAGCATGTTAGCCGCTGCACTTTGCGGGTGATGTCGTGCCGTAACCAGCCAAACCTCCGTTGTGGCGTCCTCTTCTTCCAGCAGCAAATATTTCACGCCATCAACCCGAATACGCAAAAACGATGCAGGCAAAATGGACACGCCCAATCCCGCCGATACTAGCCCAACGATGGTCATCGCCTCACCCACCTCTTGCGTGATGTAAGGGCTGATGCCATAGCGTTTCAACAGCGTCAGCGTATCGTCATACAGTGCGGTTCCAACCGCGCGGGAGAAGAAAACGAATGGCTCATTTGCCAGCTGTGTGATGTTGATTGCTCGCCCTGCGGCCTGCTGCGCTAAAGGATGGGATTCTTGCACCACGGCAATCAGCGGTTCACGTAGTAGCAGTTGATGATCCAGCGCGTCCGGTAACGGGTTATTGCGCATAATACCGATATCGAGCTTACCATTCAGCAGCGGTTCAATTTGCTGCTTAGTGTTGAGCTCCATCATTTGAATATGCACTTCTGGATACGTTTGGCGAAAACGCAGCAGGCTGCTGGAGATCTTTTTGATAAACGGCGCGGACGACGTAAAGCCGATCGTTAATTCCCCAATCTCACCGCGTTGAATGCGAGACGCCCGCTCCGCCGCCTGATCAACCTGGCTGATGATCGACCAGGCTTCTTTCAGGAACATCTCGCCTGCTGGCGTGAGCTGAACATTCCGGTTGTTGCGCGCTAAAAGTTTTGCTCCCACCTGCTCTTCCAGAATCTGAATCTGTTGGCTCAGTGGTGGCTGAGAAATGCGTAATCTTTCCGCGGCTCGACCGAAATGCAGCTCTTCGGCGACCGCAATAAAGTAGCGAAGGTGACGTAGTTCGATATTCATATTTTAAAAGTATCAATCATGATTATTAATATATTATACAAAATAATATCACTCTTCTATGATCGTCTTATTGTTGTTTTACGTCTGATTTATCTTTCCCGCTAAGGAATTATTGTGAGTAACCTGCCATCTTCTGCACCGAACGACTGGCCTATTTCTACGGCCGACGCTGCGGAAGATACTGTCCCGAAATTTTCCGGTAAAACACCCTATATCACCCGTGGTACGCCACAATTTATGCGCGTCACGCTGGCGCTGTTTTCTGCTGGATTAGCAACGTTCGCCTTACTGTATTGTGTGCAACCGCTGTTGCCGGTGTTATCTCAGGATTTTGGTATTTCGCCAGCAACCAGCAGTTTGTCGCTTTCCGTCTCAACGGTGATGCTGGCTTTTGGGCTGCTGTTCACCGGCCCGCTCTCCGACACGATTGGTCGTAAAAATGTGATGGTTGTGTCGCTGATGCTGGCTGCAATCTGTACCGTAATTTGTGCGTTTATGACCAGTTGGAACGGCATATTGATTATGCGGGCGATGATTGGTCTGTCTCTAAGCGGCGTCGCGGCCGTCGCCATGAGTTACCTAAGTGAAGAAATTCACCCCAGCGTGTTGGCGTTTTCGATGGGGTTATATATCAGCGGTAACTCGATTGGTGGGATGAGCGGACGTTTGGTTAGCGGCGTGTTAACGGACTATTTTCCGTGGCGTGTTGCTATCGGTGTCATCGGCGTACTGGCACTCATCGCGGCGATAACGTTCTGGCGAATTCTGCCGGAATCACGGCATTTTCGCCCCGGTTCACTGCGTCCGAAAACGCTACTGCTGAATAGCAAACTACACTGGCGCGATGCAGGATTGCCGCTACTGTTTCTTGAGGGCTTTTTGCTGATGGGCGCGTTCGTTACCCTGTTTAACTACATCGGGTATCGGCTGTTGGCGCCACCGTATTTACTCAGTCAGGCGGTGGTTGGCTTACTTTCCGTGGTCTATCTCACCGGAAGTTACAGTTCACCAAAAGCTGGGGCGTTAACGTCCCGCTACGGACGTGGCCCCGTGCTGAGTATTTCGATCCTTCTGATGCTAACGGGGCTGGGATTGACGGCTTTGAGTCCGTTATTCGTTGTTTTTGGTGGGATGATGCTCTTTACTGCTGGCTTTTTCGCCGCCCATTCGGTGGCTAGCAGTTGGATTGGGCAACGGGCGCGTCGCGCGAAAGGTCAGGCTTCGTCCATGTATCTCTTTTCTTACTATCTGGGTTCAAGCCTGGCGGGTACGCTAGGGGGATTCTTCTGGCATTCATTCGGCTGGATGGGGATCACTTTGTTCCTTGCGGCGCTCTTACTTCTCGCACTGGTCGTCAGCCTGATACTAAAACACCGCCTTTAAGCTCTTTTCCTACCGGAGTTTACCTGAGTCAGGGTAAACTCCGTGTTGTTCCTGCCTACTCTCGCTCTATTTCCCCCAGCCCTGTTTGAAAATAATGACAATCACGATTGCTGAAGTGTGTGTTTATGAGTATAAACATAAGTATGTTGTAACTAAAATGACTTTATAGATGAATCGCTACACGCTAATCGATCGCATGAACCTCTGTTTTCAGACGTTAGAAACCAAGCTTGCCGTAATGCAGCAGCTGTTTTCAACGTATCGACTGCTGGCGGGTCGCGTCTACTCCCTTCCCCCTGTGGAAAAAGGAACGGAGCATGATCCGATTGAGCACATCGCCGTCACGCAGTACGTTGGTCAGGAGGCTCGTGATAAAGGGCTAGCGCATTTTCAGCGTCTGTTCATTCACCACTATCCGGAAGCACTTAGCAGTAAAAGCGCGATTCGCTTGCCGGGCGCACTCTGCTTTGCGGTAAATACGGCACAATATCAGCAGGCACACTCGCTTATTGCGGAAATTAATGCGTTGAAAAAAGAGCTAGAGCAGATTGTTACCATCGAATCTGGGCTAGAGCCGGAACAGCGCTTTGAGTTCGTCCACTCGCATCTGAAAGGACTGATCACGCTCAGTGCTTACCGTTCGTTGACGCTTATAACCAACCCAGCGTCGGTCCGGTTTGGTTGGGCGAATAAACACATCATCAAAAACATGACGCGTGGAGAATTGCTGGAGAAACTGACTAAAAGCCTGAATGCCGCAAAACATACGGTGCCGTATACCAAAGCGCAATGGATTGAGCATGTGGAACAAGAGATGGATGCCGTATTGCAATTACCGGAAGACGCGGTCTTGAAGATCAAACGTCCGGTGAAAGTGCAGCCCATCGCACGCGTGTGGTATGCCGAGCAGCAAAAACAGGTGCAACATCCCTGCCCGTCTCCCCTACTCGTGCTTTGTCAGCAAGAATCTGGGGGCGATGTGCCGATTATCGGCGAACTTAATCCTTATGACGCCCACAACATCAAACATAAGCACAAACCGAAAGCCGCCGAACTGCGTCTGCTCATCCCGCGTTTGCATCTGTATACCGATACACCAGAATAAAAAAGAAAAAGCCTGCGGATAGATATCGGCAGGCTACGTGATAAAACGCTGACTACAGCGGCATTACTTTTTCAGGCTACCGACCATATCTTCCGGTCGAACCCACTCATCAAACTGTGCTTCAGTGAGGTAGTTCAGTTTGAGTGCGGACGCCTTCAGCGTAAGCCCTTCTTTATGCGCTTTTTTGGCAATTTCAGCCGCTTTGTCATAGCCGATATGCGTGTTCAGCGCGGTCACCAGCATCAACGATTCGTTCAACAGTTGAGTGATGCGATCGTGATTCGGCTCAATCCCCACCGCACAGTGTTCATCAAAGCTCTTCATACCGTCAGCCAACAGGCGAATCGATTGCAGGAAGTTATGAATCACCATTGGGCGGTAGACATTTAGCTCAAAGTTACCGGAAGCACCGCCGATATTTACGGCAACGTCATTGCCCATCACCTGGCAACACAGCATTGTCAGCGCTTCACACTGAGTCGGGTTGACCTTGCCCGGCATGATGGAACTGCCCGGTTCATTTTCAGGAATACTGAGTTCGCCGATGCCACAGCGTGGACCCGATGCCAGCCAGCGCACATCGTTAGCAATCTTCATTAACGACGCAGCCAGCCCCTTCAAGGTACCGTGCCCATGAACCAGCGCATCACAGGTCGCCAGCGCTTCAAATTTATTCGGTGAGGTCACAAACGGCTGATTGGTTAATTGCGCCAGTTCCGCCGCCACACGCACCGCATATTCAGGATGCGTATTCAATCCCGTACCTACAGCGGTACCGCCGAGCGCCAATTCGCAAATATGCGGTACGCTGTTTTCGATGTGCTTCAAATTGTGCTGCAACATCGCGGCCCAGCCGGAAATTTCCTGCCCCAGCGTAAGCGGCGTCGCGTCCTGTAAATGCGTACGGCCAATCTTGACGATGTCTTTAAACTGCTCAGCTTTCGACGCCAGAGTGGCATGCAGAGCTTTCAATTCGGGAATCAGGTGTTCGTTGATCGCAACCACGGCCGCAACATGCATCGCCGTTGGGAATACATCGTTAGAACTCTGACTTTTGTTAACATCATCATTGGGATGAACCCGTCGATTGTTGCCCCGCTCTCCACCCAATAGTTCACTGGCGCGGTTAGCCAACACTTCGTTCATATTCATATTGCTTTGCGTGCCAGACCCCGTCTGCCAGATCGCTAACGGGAATTCTCCAGCATGCTGACCTGCCAACACTTCGTCCGCTGCTTGAATAATCGCATTTCCCCGATCGGCAGGCAGAAGTGTGAGATCCATATTGACGCGAGCCGCCGCACGCTTGGTTTGCGCCAGCGCATAAATCAGCGCGCGAGGCATTTTTTCTTCAGAAATACGGAAGTGTTCCAGTGAGCGTTGTGTTTGCGCACCCCATAAACGTTCAGCAGGAACATCGATTGGCCCCATTGAGTCTTTTTCACTACGCGTCGTGCTCATTACCTTTCCTCCTTAAAACACAGATTCAAATAATAGAAAACATCGAATCACATCGCTGGGCCTATTCTGATAACACTGACTGGCCTATCACACTTATTGTGTCTACTAACACGGTCTGGCATCGCGCTACATAAAACATTACCATGAAGCGAAGAAGATGCAGTGTATTCATAATCATTCAAGTAGTTAACAGCCAGCATCACAGAAACTAACAATTAATGTAATAGCAGGGAGCCGACATGCAAAAAATGCTCAATTGCGTCCAGCACTACGCCTGGGGCAGCAAACACGCGTTAACTGAGCTTTATGGCATTGATAATCCTAACAATTTACCGATGGCGGAACTTTGGATGGGGGCCCATCCTAAAAGTAGTTCGGCGATTATTGATGAAAAAGGCAACACTCGCAGCCTGCGTGAGATGATTGCTGAAGACGCAACAGCCCATCTTGGCGCAACGATCGCGCAACGTTTTGGCGAATTACCTTTTTTGTTTAAAGTATTGTGTGCAGAACAGCCGCTTTCTATTCAGGTTCATCCAAGTAAATCATCGGCAGAACAAGGCTTTGCGAAAGAGAATGCCGCCGGTATCGCGCTGGATGCGGCCGAAAGAAACTACAAAGACGCCAATCACAAACCAGAATTGGTCTACGCGTTAACGCCCTTTCAGGCCATGAACGGGTTCCGAGAATTATCTGAAATTGTGCACCTGCTAGAGCCGATTGCCAGTGCGCACCCGTCAATCGCCGCGTTTTTACAACAGCCCGACGCAAAGAATCTCGCCATGCTGTTCACTAATCTGCTGAGCATGGACGGTGAGCAAAAATCCCGTGCACTCGGCGTGTTGAAGGCCGCGCTAAATAGTCAAAATGACGAGCCGTGGGCCACCATTCGCGCGATTACACACGACTATGCCGATGACAGCGGGTTATTTTCCCCACTGTTGCTGAACGTGATTACACTTCAACCCGGCGAAGCCATGTTCCTATTTGCTCAAACGCCGCATGCTTATCTAAAAGGCGTGGCATTAGAAGTCATGGCTAACTCGGATAACGTGCTGCGTGCGGGGTTAACGCCGAAATACATTGATATTCCAGAGCTGCTGGAAAATGTCGTGTTTGAAGGCAAACCCGCAAACCAATTACTGACTACGCCACACCGACAGGGTAATGAACTCAGCTTCCCCATTCCTGTTGATGATTTTGCTTTTTCACTGCACGAACTGAGCCAGAGCCCACAAACGCTCAGCCAAGACAGTGCAGCCATTGTATTTTGCGTTGACGGCCAGGCCATCTTGCAAAAAAATGAGCAGCGGCTTTCGCTACGCCCAGGGGAGTCCTGCTTTATTTCCGCCAATGAATCACCGATAACGGTTGAGGGACAGGGGCGTCTCGCTCGCGTATTTAACCGATAACTCGTTCCATACGCTGTGTTACCCGCGTATTGCGTTGAAAGTTACCTGCGCATTACGTTGAGAGTTACCCGCGTTTCGCGTTGAAAACGCGCATTTTTTTACTAAAGGATGAATAAAAATGAAGAAGTCGTTAGTCGCCGTAGGCGTTATTGTTGCTCTGGGCGCCATCTGGACCGGCGCATCCTGGTACACCGGCAAACAGGTGGCTCAGCAAATTGATGGTTTTACCGATACGCTGAACACTAAGATCAAACAAGCCTACCCGAACTCTGGGTTAAAAGTGGTCTATCGCGATTATCAAGGCGGAATATTCAGCAGCACGCTGGCCTATGTTTTACAGACAGATGGCACTGCAAAAGGGACACAGTTCCTTGCGCCGGGTGAAGAGCTCGTCTTCAATGAAACTGTCTCTCACGGGCCGTTCCCGCTGGCACAGCTCAAGAAATTCAACCTCGCGCCGTCGATGGCCTCTGTTCATACCGAGTTGGCCAACACCCCGGCAGTCAAAGCCTGGTTTGAGCTGACCAAAGACAAACCGTTCTTCACGGCAGAAACCCGCGTCGCTTACAGCGGTGATACGCAGTCACTCATTACGCTAGTGCCGATCGACTATCAGACGCCAGAACAGAAATTCTCCTTCAGTGGCGCAGAAGCGCTGTTGGATATCGGGCACGATCTGCGCAGCAGCAAGCTGGACACCACCATCAGCAGCGTGAAGATGGAAAGGAAAAACGCCTGGGGTCAAACCGAGAACGTCGATGTCACCGATTTCTCCATCAAAGGGACCAATCAAAAAGGCAAATTCGATATTGATTTAGGCGATGGAGCCCTATCTCTTAAAACGATGACGTTTACCGTAGAAGGCGGCGATCCCGTTACCTTGAACGACTTCTCTCTGCAAAGTAGCGCAACGGAAGATGATAAAAATCTGGCTGGCAAAATGGCCATTACGCTGGGCTCCTTAGTTATCGGCGACCGCAATCTGGGCTCAGGTAACGTGAGCATGTCTATTTCACAGCTTGACGGCGCGGGCACTAAGCAGTTCCTCACCGCCTATCAGGCAAAAGTGCAGAAACTGTTGCAAGATCCGAGTGCTATGGATCCCGACGTTTATCAGCACGAAGTCGCTATGTCTATTCTGCAATACCTGCCACAACTGCTGAAAGGCAACCCGAGCATTGCGATCTCCCCGATCAGTTGGAAAAATAGCAAAGGCGAAGGCACGTTCACCTTGGCGTTGGATTTAACCGATCCATTGCAGAGCACGGATAAAGCCGCTGATACCACGGTATCGGATGAAGAAAAAATCATTCGTCAATCGGTCAAAAAGCTCGATGCCAAACTCAACGTACCGCTGGATATGCTGGCAGAATTAATGGTGCAGGCGGGGCCGAAACCAGCTAACGATGAAGAGCAAAAGCAGGCGACAGAAATGGCGCAGCAGCAAGCTAAGATGATGGCGAACATTGGTCAAATGAACCAGATGAGTGTGACTAAGGAGAATGCGATTACCAGCTCACTACTCTACGCTGATGGTCAAATTGACTTCAACGGTAACAAGATAGCACTGGCCGATTTCATCGCACCTTACTTCTCCGTTCCAACGGAAGAAGGTGAAGAATCCCAGCCTGGTGCACCACAAGAGCCGATCACACCACCAGCGCAATAACCCAGCACTCGGTAATATAACGCTTTAAAACACACGGTGGTCGCACTTGCTGCCACCGTTTTTTCTGCCCTAAATCTTCTGCTTGATATTGAGATAACGTCATGTCCGCGCTGAAACCTTTTATGGAAACACATCAGGCCGCGATCTACTTTTTTGCTGTAGTAGCGGCAGCGGCAACAGCCAGGGTTCTGCCGGGAACCGAGCGATTAGATGCCGTGATTAATCCCGCGTTAGCGCTGATGCTGTTTGTCACGTTTCTGCAGGTTCCGCTGAACACGATCGGGAAAAGCTTCACTCAGATCAGATTCATCGGGGCGCTTCTCGTTGCCAATTTCATCGTGATTCCCTTGCTGGTCGCGGCGCTGTTACCCTTTCTCCCCGCCGAACCGCTGGTGAAGCTAGGCATCATATTGGTGTTACTCGCGCCGTGTATTGATTACGTGGTGACATTTGCGCATCTGGGACGCGCCGATGCCGGACGCCTGCTGGCCGCAACGCCTATATTACTGATGCTACAAATGCTGGCGTTGCCCTTTTACCTGACGCTATTTCTCGGCCACGATGCCGTCGGACTCATCGTTTTCGCGCCATTTATCGACGCATTTATCTGGCTCATCGCCATACCTTTAGCGCTGGCAGCGCTTCTTCAATGGCTAGCGGCGCGGCAGCGTATTATGGCGACATTTTCGGACGCATTGGGCTATCTGCCGGTTCCCACTACGGCGCTGGTGTTATTTATCGTGGTGGCAGCAGTCATTCCGCAGTTGCGTGCTACCTGGGAATCCGTTTTACTCGCGGTACCGTTTTACCTGCTCTTCGCGCTGCTGGCACCGCTGCTTGGCTGGTTAACTAGCCGTGCGTTTCGATTGAATTCCTCTAGCGGGCGAGCCGTGGCCTTTAGCGCCAGCACACGTAATTCTCTGGTTATTCTACCGCTGGCCTTGGCAATACCGGGCGCGCTACCGTTACTGCCAGCCGTGATCGTCAGCCAAACCTTAGTCGAATTACTCAGTGAACTCATTTATATCCGGGTTATCCCTAAATTAAACGCACCTGAAATTGAGCAAGAAAACCAATAACAGATTGTTTTTGCTCAATTATTGCCCAGAACGCTTGAATTTTATCGGTAACAATTAGCTATTTACCACGATTTCTTTTTATACTTTGTCGTATGAAAAACAGTAATCAGACAATAACATTATGATTGATTTACACCTGCCATTGACGGACATCCACCGACACTTGGATGGCAATATCCGCGCCCAGAGTATTCTGGATCTAGGACGCCAGTACAATATTGCATTACCTGCCAGCGATCTTGACGCACTCCGCCCTCACGTTCAGGTCACCCAAAATGAACCTGATCTACTGAGTTTTTTACAAAAACTCGACTGGGGTGTCGCCGTTCTCGGTTCACTGGACGCCTGTCGCCGCGTCGCTTACGAGAATGTTGAAGATGCCATGAAAGCTGGGCTGGATTACGCCGAGTTGCGCTTCTCTCCCTACTATATGGCGATGAATCATAAGTTACCGATTGCTGGCGTTGTTGAGGCGGTGATCGACGGTATTACGGCAGGTAGCCGTGATTTCGATACCGATATTCGTCTGATTGGCATCATGAGCCGGACATTCGGTACCGAGGCCTGCCAGCAAGAGCTCGATGCCCTGCTGTCACAGCGCGATCGTATCGTGGCGCTCGACCTGGCGGGTGATGAACTCGGCCACCCTGGCGCGCAGTTTACCTCTCATTTCCAACAAGCGCGCGATGCCGGCTGGCACATCACCGTTCACGCGGGTGAAGCGGCTGGGCCAGAAAGTATTTGGCAGGCGATTAATCATCTGGGCGCCGAGCGCATCGGGCACGGCGTAACTGCAATTATCGATCCTCGCCTGATGACGCACATGGCAGAGAATGGAATCGGTATTGAATCCTGCCTGACTTCTAACATTCAAACCAGTACGGTGGAATCACTGGATAAACATCCGTTGATCCACTTCCTGCGTTACGGCATCCCAGCCACCATCAACACGGACGACCCAGCGGTTCAAGGCATAGAGATCCGCCACGAATATGAGGTCGCAGCACCCCTTGCCGGCCTGACGGCGGTAGAAACGCGTAAAGCACAGGAAAACGGCCTGAACATCGCATTTATCAGCGAGCAGGAAAAACAACAGTTGCGTGAAAAGGTTCTGCGTAAGCGGGCTTCTGCCTAATCACCGTGACGTCCTGTAGTCATTTCTGCCTGACACACCAAAACGGCTAACTCTCGTTAGCCGCTTGATGCGAATTTGTTACAGATAAGCTACAGAGATCAACTACTCGGATTCGCTGAGGAATGATGCGTGGTAATCAACCATTGTTTGCCGTTCCAAGCGTAAGTATAGGTATAGCGTGCTTTGGCTACGCTGCCATCACCGAATGTGAAAGTGTACGTTCCGGTATCAACAGCCTTATTACAGCCAATCCGTATTGTGCTAGTGTCAATCTTACCAACTGGCTTTTTTGCCAAAAAATGTTCAAAGTAATCAATGCGCTCTGCGTCAGTCGTCCGCGGTTTATCGGATAGCGTCGGCAGCAGCACCGCGTCTGACGCATAGTTTTTCGCAACCTTCTTCGCATCACCGGTTTGTAGCGAGGTATTCCAACGGTCAAATAACGATGCAATCTCTTTTTGACTGGTTTTTACACACTCCATATGCTGAGCGGCCTGCACAGATGCGGAAGCCAACGTCCCTAACATCGCTAAAGTTAACACCGTTTTTTTAAACATATTTCCCTCGATCTCAAATAATAATTATCATCAACTGCATCCTGCTCTATCGACAATGAATCTTGATGAGCCGGTATTGTTATAACGTAACGGATCGAGAAAGTGATACACTTTAGAAACTATCACTGTAATAGATTATTTAATCTATTTCTAAGCAGTCACAAATGACAACGCCCCCGAACTGTATGAGGTCGAGGGCGTTATTTTATATAGCGAGAGATCGATAATGTCTTACTGATGAGGTGTCTCTTTTTCCTTACTTAGCCGTTTGGCATAACGCTGTGCTAGCGCGGCGCACACCATTAGCTGAATTTGGTGGAAGATCATCAGCGGCAGCACCATCGCGCCAACCGCCGCGGCGGGGAACAGCACATTTGCCATCGGAATCCCGTTCGCCAGACTCTTCTTCGAACCACAGAAAACAATAGTGATTTCATCAGCGGTGTTAAAGCCCAGCTTGCGCGCAACCAGCGTATTCACCACCAGCACAATGGCTAACAGCACTATAGAGCAACCGACTACCGCCAGCAATGACCACCCGTTGATCTGCCCCCAAATCCCCTGCACGACCGCTTCGCTGAAGGCGACATAAACCACCAGAAGAATCGATGACCGGTCAGTAATATTAATCAGCTTACGGTTACGCTCGACCCACTTGGCAATCAGCGGACGAGACAGGTGCCCAATAACGAAAGGCACCATTAATTGCATGATGATTGAACCGATAGCATGCAGCGTATCCGTTTCTCCCCCCTGCGTATGCATCAACAAACCGACCAGAATCGGTGAGAGGAACACGCCTAAAATGCTGGATGCTGAAGCACTACAGATCGCCGCCGCCACGTTACCGCCAGCCATTGAGGTATAAGCAATCGCCGACTGCACCGTTGCGGGTAGCGCACACAGGTAGAGGAAGCCAAGATACAAGGTTGGCGTCAGCACCACTGGCGACAGTAGGCTCATGCCCATTCCCAGCAGCGGGAACAGAATAAACGTGCTGGCAAACACCACAAGGTGCAAACGCCAGTGCCCCATGCCTGTGGTAATCGCTTCACGCGAGAGCTTCGCACCGTGCATGAAGAACAGCAGAGCAATCGCCGCCGTTGTCAGATATTCAAAGAAAACCTTCACGGTGCCTTCAGCAGGAAGAATCGATGCCGTCACCACGACCAAAATCAGAACCAATAAAAACTTATCAATGCGTAACCGTTGTAACCACCCCATGCCCGACACCTTTCCCCTAGCCTTAGCCTAATTAACGCCCTAACAATACGGGCGATCCGGAGATCGCCCAAAACGGCAGTCTATGGCGATCCTAAGATCGCCTATTTAAACAAACCGTTAACTATCTGGAATAAAACGCGGCAAATCTAGTTATTTTTCAGCGTGACGGCTTTTTTCTGCTCGTGAGACAGCAGTCCCAGTTCGATCAGTTCCATTACCTGAATCGCCTGATGCACGCTGACGGGGTTTTCGCCTTTACCCGTCAGCGCATCGCGTACTGCCGCATAGTAAGCCGGATAATTACCCGGAATCGTGGCGATCGTTTGCTCCGCCGTGATGCCATCGCGCGACAGCGTCAGCACGCCATCGTGTTTATCCTGCCCCCAGTCGGCCAGCGGTGGACGTTCACCCGCTTTCAGGCGATCTTCCTGTGGGTCAAGACCGTATTTTACAAAGCTGCCGCGTGTGCCATGCACGATATAGCGGGCAGACGCCGCCGCCACCAGCATACTGGCGTGCAGGACAACCCGGCGTTGTGGGTAAATCAGCGTCGCGTGGAAATAATCAATTGCCTTACTGCCAGGCCTCAACCGTGCCATATCTACCTGAATCGCCACCGGCAAGCCAAACAGCTCCAGCGCCTGATCCAGCAAGTGCGGCCCAAGATCGTACCAAATCCCGCTGCCTTCGCTGCCGTCTTCACGCCAGCGCTGGCGAACCTCAGGGCGGAAGCGATCAAAATGCGATTCCATATAAACCACATTGCCCAGAGTTCCAGCCGCCAGTAGCTGTTTCAGCGTCAGAAAATCGCTGTCCCAACGGCGATTATGGAAAACAGAAAGCATTTTTCCGACGCGTTCGGCAATCGCACTCAGATCGCATGCTTGTGACAACGTCACGGTGAAAGGTTTGTCGACGACGACATGCTTGCCTGCTTCCAGCGCCTGTTTCGCCAGCGGGAAGTGTGTGTCATTGGGGGTAGGAATAACAATGAGGTCAATATCGGGATCGTTAAATAATGCCTGCGGGTCTTTCTCCACCCGAAGATTTGCCCAATCCGCATGCACTTTTTCAGCATTGCTGCTGGACACGGCCACCAGCTCCATACCAGCCGTACCTGCAATTAACGGCGCGTGGAATGTCTTACTGGCATAACCGTAGCCCAGCAACCCAACACGAACGGTCTCACTCATGACAATTCCCCTTAGCTTATTTTGACTTTGTGATTTCTCACTCAGTATATACCCGTCATCCGCCAGATTGCAGAGAGGGATAATCGCCAAGGGAATCCAGCGCGATTTTATGTTCGTTAACCGCTCACGGCATTGGGTATCCGCTCTCCCCACGCCACGGGCAGCGTTTTGGCTGCCGGATAGTTGATTTCACTGCTGCGGCGACGGAAATCGCTAGGGCTGACGCCGACTCGCTTACGGAACACGCGTGAGAAATACAGCTGATCGTCATACCCCACCACGCGACCAATGTTGGCGATAGATTCCTGTGTCGTCTGTAGTAACAGCTTGGCGCGAATCACGCGCTGATCTTCACGCCAGCGCAGAATATTAATGCCCACCTGCTCACGGAACAGATGCGCCAGCCGCGACGGCGACAGACAAACGTGTCGTGCGACTTCATCAATACGCAGTTCTCCGGCCAGATTGCTGGTAATAAACTGGCAGGCCTCAATCACGCGTGGATCCATGATCTTTTGCGGACTCTGCGGATCTTCTTCCATCGCTCTGAGCAACAGACGCTCCAGAAGATTCATGCCCAGTTCCTCCGAAAAACGCCGTCCTGAACGCTGCGTCTGCTCGATATTGGCAAACAGTCTGTCGAATTCCAGCAACAGTTGGTTATTCGGCAGGCTCATACGCCCGATGCCGCTGCTTTTGGTATGCCATTCCAACCAGTCAGCCCAGTAGGCACGTGGACGAAAATAAACCCAGCGGTGATACCAGCAATCGCTGCCCGATGAGCGGCCATAAAAATGCTTCGATTTAGGCGGAAACAGCAGCAGATCGCCAGGATTACAGAAAAAGGTCTCATCGCCATCAAAGACCTGTCCCTGTCCTTTCATCGTGAGATTAATAATGTAGCCTTTCATCCCATCAGGACGATCGATAAAGAAGTCGAGCGGCCCTTCAGCCAGAATCGGCGTTAGACCTGCCACGAGATAAGCGTTGAACGAATATCCCGGTAGCAGCGGATTAGGCTGAGATTCATGCGCCATACGGTGATACATCAGGCCTCCGGTACACGCTAGTAATGATAAGACGCGGCAGGATGACTAGCCTGCCGCACGGGCATTTATACCGTTTTCTTCGCCAGTTGTTTGTAGCGGTCGAAGATAACCGCCGCCAGCAGAATCAGGCCACGCACCACATATTGGGCAAACGGAGAGATATTCAGCAGGTTCATCGCATTCTCCACCGTCCCTAAAATCAGTACGCCAGCCACTACGTAGGAAATTTTACCAATCCCGCCTTTCAGTGATACGCCACCCAGCACACAGGCAGAAATGACGATCAGCTCATACCCGATGGACGTCATCGGCTGGCCGCTGGTCATACGCGACGCCAGAATGATCCCCGCCGCAGCGGATACCAGACCGGACAAGGCGAAAATGATGATCTTGGTGCGTACTACCGGCACCCCAGCCAAACGCGCAGCCTCTTCATTACCCCCAATCGCCAGCGTATTACGACCAAACGTGGTCTTGTTCAGCAGCAGGCCAAACAGAATCATACAACCGATGGTGATCCAGATTGGCGCAGGCAAGCCCAGCCAGTTGGCATATCCCAGAGCGAAGAAACGCTCATCTTCAATCCCTACCGCTTTACCATCGGAAATGATGTACGCCAAACCGCGCGCAATTTGCATCGTTGCCAATGTTGTAATCAGCGCATTAATCTTCAAACGGGCAATCACGAAACCGTTAAGCAGACCGAACGCTACGCCCAGCAGCAGACCCGCACCAACGCCGATCCACAGGCTTTCACTGATATTAATGACCACCGCCGTCGCCACCCCAGCACAGGCGATAATCGAAGCCACCGACAGGTCAAAATCACCAGAAGCCAGACAGAACAGCATCCCGCAGGCCACCATGCCGGACATGGAAATCGCCAGCCCCAGCCCTTTCATATTGATAAATGAGGCGAAATTTGGGACAAAAATCGCACAGCCAAGAAACAGCACGGCAAAAACCACCAGCATGCCGTAGTTATCCCAAATGCGGGACAATCCCATACCGTTTTTCTTCTTTTCTGAGGTTGCAGACGTAACCGTTGACATTGTTTTGCTCCTTCGCGGTCAGGCAACCGCAGATTCGATATCGGGGGTTCGTAACATAGCCAGACTGAGCACCTTCTGCTCCGTGGCATCGGCATGCAGCAGTTCGCCGGAGACGGCACCTTCGCGCATGACGATAATCCGGTCGGCCAGCCCAAGCACTTCTGGTAAATCGCTGGAGGCAAATAGCACCGCGATCCCCTGATTCGCCAGTTCATAGATGACATGATAAATTTCGTGCTTCGCGCCGACGTCGATACCGCGCGTGGGTTCATCGAGCAAAATTACCTTCATCTCTTCGGACAGCCAGCGGCCAAGAATGGCTTTCTGCTGGTTTCCGCCGGAAAGATTCATAATTAGCTGTTCATCGGACGGCGTTTTGATGTTCAGCGCTTCAATACGCTGTGACGCGTTATCCACTTCCCACTGATTATTAATAATAAAACCGGCTTTCAGGCTCTTACGTCTTGCGCTGATGTTGATGTTGTCACGCACCGAGTGCACCGGAATGATGCCATCGGCTTTGCGATCCTCTGGGCAGAGCATGACACCCTGGCGAATCGCATCGATGGGGGAATTCACCACCAGCGGTTTGCCATCCAACAGCACTTGACCACTGGTGATTTTGGTCGCACCAAACAGCCCTTTCATCAGTTCGCTGCGGCCCGCTCCCACCAGACCAAATAGCCCGACAATCTCCCCCTGCTTCACGTTCAGGGAAATCGTGGATTTCACGCCCGGCGCTTTTACCTCTTTCAGCGTCAAGCGATCCTCGCCGTGCGGACGCGGCGCGTAGCCATAGATATCCCCAAGGTTACGCCCAACCATCGCCTGTACCAGCGACTCATGGTTCACCTGTTGCATATCGTCAAACGTGCGCACATAGCGGCCATCTTTAAACACGGTAATGGCATCGCTCAGTGCAAAAATTTCTTCCATCCGGTGCGAAACATACAAAATGATCCGGCCTTCACTGCGCAATTCCGTAATCACTCGGAAGAGCTGCTCGATTTCACGGGCAGACAGCGAGCTGGTCGGTTCATCAAAAGCAATAATCTTGGCATTACGCGCCAGCGCCTTGGCGATCTCCACCATTTGCCATTGCCCGATCGACAGGTATTTCAGCGGGGTATCAGGATCGATATCCAATCCCAAATGCTGTAATTGCAGTTTGGCTTCATAGCGCAGCAGTGAATAGTTCACCATGCCGTATTTATGCGGCAGTTGGCCCAGATAGATGTTCTCGGCGACCGTCATTTCCGGCACCAAATGCAGTTCCTGATAAATAATGGCAACACCCGCATTCAGGGCATCCATCGTATTACTAAACTGCACGGGCTTGCCCTGAATGCGGATTTCGCCCGCTGACGGTGAATAGTTGCCGCTCAGGATTTTTAACAGCGTCGACTTGCCCGCCCCGTTTTCTCCCATCAATGCATGGATCTGGCCGGCATGGCAGGAAAAGCTGATATCCGAAAGCGCCTTAACACCGGGAAATTCTTTACCGATCCCATGAAACGACAAATAGGGTGACTGTGCTGTCATGTCTGTTTCCTCATAACGATGCAGGTAGAGCGCGGATAACCTCGACCAGCTTCATGCTGACCGGCGTTATCCGCATCTTTACGAAATCAGGCGAGATTACATCAGGCCTTTTTTCTCCAGTTCGACCTTAAAGTTGTCACGAGTGATCAGCACCACGTCGGTCACTTCGGTGAATTTCTCCGGTTCGACGCCTTTGGTGACCCAGTCATTCAGCATCTGGATACTCTTGTAGCCGTGAATATCCGGGCTTGGCAGCAGTGAGCCAAAGAAGCCCGTTGCCTGACCTTTAGACAGTTCGCTCACCGCATCCACGCCGTTGATACCGATACCAATAACGTTTGCTGCTTTAAAGCCCTGTCCTTCTGTCGCACGAACGCCACCCAGTACGGTGTTGTCGTTCATACCGATAATCAGCCAGTTTTTCACGCCAGGATGCTGAACCAGCATGGAGTTAGCGGCATCAAACGCACCGGGGATATCGTTGGATTTGGTTGGCACACGATAGATCTGTTTTTCTGGGAAGCCAGCGGCCTTCAGCGCATCCATGGAGCCAGAAGTACGACGGCGCGCGGTGTCCAGCTCATCAGCAGTAATCGCCATCACAGCGGTTTCATCCACTTTCCAGCCACGCTTGTTCATTTCTTTATACAGTTCCTGACCTTGACGCTCACCAATTTTGGTGGCCGCCATCATCACCAACGGCACTGTATCCATTGGTTGACCTTTAGCGTTCACGAACTGGTCATCAACCGCGATCACTTTCAGGTTGTAGCTACGTGCTTTTGCAATAATGGCCGGCCCCAATTTTGGGTCTGGGGTACAAATAACAAACCCTTTCGCCCCGCTGGCCGCCAGGCTATCAATCGCGTTCAGGGTTTTTTCCCCATCAGGCACCGCAATTTTTATCACATCAAAACCAAGATCTTTTCCTGCCTTATCCGCGAACTTCCATTCGGTCTGGAACCAGGGCTCTTCCGGCTGCTTAACCAGAAATCCCAGCTTTAAGTTCTCTGCCATAGCTGATTGTGACATAACAGCGGCTAACCCGATTGCTGCCAGCGCCTTAGTGAATTTATGCATGATGTTCTCCGGTGTAATTATCTTTTCATTCGCCAGCGACGCTGAAGCGAGTTCGAGTTCCTGGTAAGGTATTTCCGGTCCGGATAAAGGAAAAACACAGACTTAGCGTGGTTCCTTTACTCAGTAGCATTCAGACGCTTTATGTTTTAGCCGTTATTACCGATAAGAATATAGAGCGCTATCACAGTCCGGAACAATGACAGGTTTGTGCATACATTTAGCAAATTTAACCAATCATTAACCTTTGACCAGCTTCACAAAATGGCTGCTCGCGACAGAAAAATACATACTTCCAGCTAACCACTCCTAACCGCCTCTCGTTATCCCTGCCTATCGTAAACACCAACGATCTGGGATTAATGAGGAGCAAAGCATGAGCGCGGGCGCTATTACGATTGGTCTCGACTTTGGCAGTGATTCGGTACGCGCCTTAGCCGTTGACTGCCAAAGCGGGAAAGAGCTGGAAACAGAAGTGGTCTACTACCCCCGCTGGCGTGAGGGTAAATATTGTCAGCCTGCCAACAACCAGTTCCGACATCATCCGCTGGACTATATCGAATCGCTGGAACAGGCGATCAAGGTGGTGGTTTCCCGTCTGACGAACGACCAGCGGCAGAGCATCATTGGTATTGGCGTGGATTCAACCGGGTCAACGCCCGCACCCATTGATGAACAAGGCCAGATCCTGGCGCTGCGCCCCGAGTTTGCCAACAACCCCAATGCGATGTTCGTACTGTGGAAAGATCACACGGCAATAGAAGAAGCGGATGCCATTAATGCGTTGTGCCGCAGCGGTCAGTTCCCCGATTACACCCGCTATATCGGTGGTGTTTACTCATCCGAATGGTTCTGGGCCAAAATCCTGCATGTATCGCGCGAAGATGCAGCGGTGCGTCAGTCGGCCGTTTCCTGGATAGAACTGTGCGACTGGGTGCCCGCCCTGCTTTCCGGCACACAAGCGCCAGCCGATATTCGTCGTGGCCGGTGCAGTGCCGGACATAAATCACTCTGGCATCCGAGCTGGGGTGGACTCCCACCGAAAGATTTCCTACACGCGCTCGATCCCTGCCTGACAGAGACATTGCAGTACCCGTTGTTTACCGATACCTGGACCGCCGAACAGTCGGTCGGCACCATCACCGTAGAGTGGGCGCAGCGGCTCGGCATCCCTGAGACGGTCACGCTTGCAGGCGGCGCGTTTGACTGCCACGTCGGTACCGTCGGTGCGGGCGCACAGCCTTATACATTGGTCAAAGTGATTGGCACCTCAACCTGCGACATTCTGATCGCGGACGAAGAACGCATTGCCGATCGCACCATCGCCGGGATCTGTGGACAGGTCGACGGCAGCGTCGTCCCCGGCTATATCGGTCTGGAAGCTGGACAGTCCGCCTTTGGCGACATGTATGCCTGGTTTGGCAGGCTGCTGGGCTGGTCGTTACAGGAAGCAGCGAAAGATCATCCTGAACTTAAAACGTCACTACAGGCGATGGAAGCCAAGCTGCTGGAAAGGCTTACCCGCAACTGGGCGGACAACCCTACGCTGGATCACCTGCCTATCGTGCTGGACTGGTTTAACGGCCGCAGAACGCCGTTCGCCAACCAGCGCTTAAAAGGCGTGATTACCGATCTGAATCTGGGCACCGATGCCCCTACGCTGTTTGGCGGTTTCATTGCCGCTACCGCCTTTGGCGCACGCGCAATTATGGAATGCTTTGAAGATCAGGGCGTCCCCGTCGAGAACGTGCTGGCGCTGGGCGGCATCGCGCGGAAATCCCCCGTCATCATGCAGGTGTGTACCGATGTAATGAATCGTCCCTTGCAGATCGTCGCGTCCGACCAGTGCTGTGCGCTCGGCGCTGCGATCTTTGCCGCCGTCGCCGCTGGCGTTCACGTCGATATCCCAACCGCACAACAGCATATGGCCAGCGGCATAGAACGCACGTTAATGCCAGACAGCCAGCGCGTTGCCCGTTATCAACAGCTTTATGAGCGCTATCAGCAGTGGTGCCGTCTCGCGGAACCAGCCTATAGCCCAACGTCTACGGCAAAAAACTAATTTTTATCCCTCTGGGGATCACGTACAGGAGTCATCATGGATCATTTTAAGCAGCTTGAAGTCTGGTTCGTCATCGGTAGCCAGCATCTCTATGGGCCGGAAACGTTACGTCAGGTAAAAGAGAACGCAGAAAAAGTCGTCGCGGGTTTGAATCAACAAGCCAATCTACCGGTTAAGCTGGTGCTAAAGCCGTTGGTGAAAACACCAGATGAAATTCTGGCACTGTGTCGCGATGCCAACTATCAGGATAACTGCATCGGTCTGCTAACCTGGCTGCACACCTTCTCTCCGGCAAAAATGTGGATTGGCGGCCTGAGCGTACTTAGTAAACCGCTGCTGCAATTCCATACCCAGTTCAATGCCGAAGTGCCGTGGGATACCATGGACATGGATTTCATGAACCTGAATCAGACGGCGCACGGCGGACGCGAGTTTGGTTTTATCGGTGCTCGAATGCGCCAAGCGCATCAGGTGGTGGTCGGCCACTGGCAGGATAAGAACGCGCATGTTCGCATCGGCAAATGGATGCGTGTTGCCGCTGCCATTAAGGAAAGCAAACAGCTGAAGGTCGCGCGCTTTGGCGACAACATGCGTGAAGTCGCCGTCACCGAAGGTGATAAAGTCGGCGCGCAGATTCAGTTCGGCTACTCCGTCAGCGCCTGGGGACTGGGAGATTTAACCGCCGTGGTTGATGCCGTCTCCAAAGGCGATATTGATGCACTGATCGAAGAGTATGAAACCAGCTACCAGTTGACGGATGCGGTGAAACTCAACGGGGCTAATCGTCAGAACCTGCTGGATGCCGCTCAGATCGAACTTGGGATGAAGCGCTTTCTGGAACAAGGCGGCTATCACGCGTTCACCACCGATTTTGAAAATCTGTACGGCTTAAAACAACTGCCGGGTCTGGCGGTTCAACGCCTGATGCAGCAAGGCTACGGTTTCGGTGGTGAAGGCGACTGGAAAACCGCCGCGCTGTTGCGCATCATGAAAGTGATGGCAGGCGGATTGTCGGGCGGAACCTCCTTCATGGAGGACTACACCTATAATTTCCAGAATGGTAACGATCTGGTCGTCGGGTCCCATATGCTGGAAGTCTGCCCCACCATTGCGAAAGAGCAGAAACCGATTCTGGATGCGCAGCATCTTGGGATTGGCGGAAAAGCCGATCCTGCCCGTTTGATATTCTCCACGCCTGCCGGACCATCTCTCAACGCCAGCGTGATCGACATGGGCGATCGTTTCAGAATGTTGGTTAATCTAGTCGACACCATTGAGCAGCCACGTCCGTTGCCAAAATTGCCGGTTGCTCGCGCCATCTGGAAAGCGCAACCGTCGTTGGAAGTGGCGGCCGAAGCCTGGATTCTGGCGGGCGGTGCGCACCACACTGTATTTAGTCAGGCGTTGGATCTTGACCACATGCGGCTTTATGCAGAGATGCAGAACATTGAACTGCTGGTGATCGACAACGAAACCCGACTCCACGAATTCAAAGATGCTCTGCGCTGGAATGAGGTGTATTACAAACTTTGTAGTCGTTAATTCCACGCTTTGGGCAGATTGTCTATGGATCTTTCATCCGTACACAATCTGCCCCTTTATAGGCATTAATCGTTCCTATTCTCTGATGTATCATCACCCCGCCACTCGGCATAGCCTTAAAAGTCGGTTATTTTCCTGTCAATTCATTATTTTTCATTTTCATTCGTTTGTTGTTGAAAAATAAGCGTAGTTTATTACTTCTCCCTCTAGACAGGCTTTCTTGCTTGAATATACTTAGTCATCTCAACCACATAACTATTAGACCAATTCACCATGACCGTTCATGACTATTTGCTTAAATTCAGGAAAGTCAGCTCAACAGAAAGTCTGGAAAAACTCTTTGATCATCTCAATTACTCTCTGACCGATAGTCAGGAAATCATCAACATGTATCGTGCAGCTGACCATCGGCGGGCTGAATTAGCATCCGGCGGGCGCTTATTCGATCTCGGCTGTGTGCCAAAATCTGTTTGGCATCACGTTCTGTAGTGATAAATAGCTATCGGTGAAAAAAGAATAGTTATGCAATAATCACCTTCCGGGCTATGGCTCAGAACGCACTGCGCGTTGCTGTCTGATAGCCCGGCGTTTCTCTTATTAAGAGAGCCAGATCCTCCGCTCCTTGAAGTAGACGGCTATACCCCTACTTTGGGTATGTTGTCGAAAACCCAACAATGCCTGATAATAGTCCGGTTTTGTTTTCTAGGCACCGTAATGACCGAATACGCATTGCTCTTTGTTAGCATCCTTCTGGTAAATAATTTCGTCTTAGTGAAGTTTCTTGGGCTGTGCCCCTTTATGGGCGTGTCCAAAAAACTAGAGACGGCGATTGGTATGGGAATGGCGACCACGTTTGTGATGACACTGGGCTCCATGTTTTCCTGGCTGATCAACGAATTTATTCTTGTCCCGCTCGACATTCTCTATTTGCGCACCATGGCTTTTATTCTGGTGCTCGCCGTGGTGGTGCAGTTCTCCGAGATGTTCGTGCGCAAAGTTAGCCCTGAGCTGTATCGCCTGCTCGGGATTTTCCTGCCGCTGATCACCACCAACTGTGCCGTACTTGGCGTCGTCTTGCTCAACATCAACCTGTCGCACGGTTTCCTGCAATCGACGATTTATGGTTTTGGCGGTGCGGCAGGCTTCTCACTGGTGATGGTTCTTTTTGCCGCCATCCGCGAGCGCCTCGCCGTATCGGACATTCCGGCACCGTTTCGAGGCTCTTCGATTGCACTGATCACCGCTGGCCTGATGTCTCTGGCATTTATGGGCTTTACCGGACTGGTAAAATTCTGATGACCGCTATCTGGATCGCCATTGCGGCATTAAGCGCACTCGCGCTGGCGTTCGGCTTGGTGCTTGGCTACGCCTCACGTCGTTTTGAAGTCGAAAACGATCCGATCGTGGAAGAAGTGGAAGCCATGCTGCCGCAGAGTCAGTGTGGCCAGTGCGGTTACCCTGGCTGTCGGCCTTACGCCGAAGCGGTCGCGCTAAATGGTGAAAGCATTAATAAATGCGGCCCCGGCGGTGAAGCGATGATGTTGAAGCTGGCTGAAAAGCTCAACGTCGACCCGCAGCCGCTGGAAGGCGATGCTGATATTCAAGCTCCTGCACGTCACGTTGCCTGGATCGATGAAAGTAACTGCATCGGCTGTACCAAGTGCATTCAGGCCTGTCCGGTTGATGCCATTATCGGCAGTACCAAAGCGGTACACACCGTCGTCAGCGATTTATGCACAGGTTGCGATCTCTGCGTTTCCCCTTGCCCCACGGACTGTATCGAATTACGGCCCATCGCTCCGACTCCCGCTAACTGGAAATGGGATCTCGATACGATTCCAGTACGCGTTATTCAAGTAGAACGACATGCTTAAGCTGTTTTCCGCCTTTAGAAAAGACAGGATCTGGGATTTCGACGGAGGCATTCATCCGCCGGAAATGAAGACGCAGTCCAGCCAGACGCCACTACGCCAGATCTCGCTGCCAGAACAGTTCATTATTCCGCTCAAGCAGCATCTTGGGCCGGAAGGCGAAATCTGTGTTAGCGTCGGTGAGAAGGTGCTGCGCGGCCAGCCGTTGACGCGGGGAAAAGGCCGTACACTGCCCGTTCACGCACCGACATCGGGAACCGTGAACGCGATTCGCCAGCATACAACGGCGCATCCTTCTGGCCTGACCGAACTCAGTATCATTATCGTGCCAGACGGCGAAGATCGCTGGTGCGAGCGCCAGACCTATGCGGATTACCGCGCGCAGAGTGTCGATACCTTGCTTGCCCACCTGCATCAGGCGGGCATTGCGGGTTTGGGCGGCGCAGGCTTCCCTACCGCAGCTAAATTACAAGGCGGGATGCGCGGGATTGAAACCCTGATTATCAACGGCGCAGAATGCGAACCCTACATTACCGCCGACGATCGGCTCATGCAGGAGTGTGCCGACGAGATTATTCAGGGCGTCGAGATTCTGTCATTCCTGTTGCAGTCGAAACGTATTCTGATCGGAATCGAAGATAACAAGCCGGAAGCCATCAGTGCTCTGCGGTTGGCCTTGAGCAAACGCAGCGACATGCAGTTGCGCGTCATCCCTACCAAGTATCCGTCAGGCGGTGCCAAGCAGCTCACCAAAATTTTGACTGGCAAAGAAGTCCCGTTCGGTAAACATTCCGCCGCGATTGGCGTGCTCATGCAAAACGTCGGCACGGCCTACGCCATCAAACGCGCCGTGATCGACGGTGAACCGCTCACTGAGCGCGTAGTGACACTGACCGGTGAAGCCTTGCGCCAGCCCGGTAACGTGTGGGCGCGGCTGGGGACGCCAGTACGCCACCTGCTCAAACAGGGTGGATTCCACGTCACTAAACAGCCGATGGTGGTGATGGGTGGCCCATTGATGGGCTTTACTCTGCCGTCGCTGGACGTGCCTATCGTCAAAATTAGCAACTGCCTGCTCGCGCCGTCACATTCGGAAATGGAGCCGGTTGCCGAGGAACAATCCTGTATTCGCTGTAGCAAATGTGCCGATGCCTGCCCTGCGGGTCTCTTACCGCAGCAGTTGTACTGGTTCAGTCGCGGACAAGAACACGAAAAAGCCCGTAATCATCATCTGTTCGACTGTATCGAATGCGGTGCTTGCGCTTACGTCTGCCCCAGCAATATTCCGCTGGTGCAGTACTATCGTCAGGAAAAGGCCGAGATTCGGGCCATTGACGAAGACGCACAGCGTGCCGCGCAGGCCAAAGTGCGTTTTGATGCCAAACAGGCTCGTCTGGAACGGGAAAAGGCCGCGCGTGAACTGCGCCATAAACAAGCTGCAGCTGGCGTATCCACCAGTGACAAAGACGCCGTTCAGGCCGCATTGGAGCGCGTGCGGCGCAAACAAACCGCAGAAGCCGAGATCGGTTCCCCCATCACGGTAATCCCTGATGCGCAGCCGGATAACAGTGCGGCCATTGCTGCGCGTGCCGCACGTAAAGCATTAGTACGTGAAGAACGAGTGCGAGAGGAAGAAGCGCAACAAGAAACACCAGCAGCAGAAGTGACACCTGACGAGCTTGATCCACGTAAAGCCGCCGTTGCCGCTGCCCTTGCACGTGTTAAAGCTCGCAAGGCTGCACAGCAGTCCGAGTTAAATACGACAGAGCCGGTGTTATCAGCCGTTCCCGACATAGCAGCGGAACCCATAGCTGCCGTTGAAGCACAAGAGCTGGAAGATCCACGTAAGGCTGCCGTTGCCGCCGCTATCGCCCGCGTTAAGGCTCGTAAAGCCGCGCAGCAGCCTGCAACAAACGTAGAAGCAGCCGCTCCAGTCGTTTCCGAGACAACAGCAGAGCCGATCGCGGCCATTGAAGTACAAGAGCCGGAAGATCCGCGTAAGGCTGCCGTTGCCGCCGCTATCGCTCGTGTTAAAGCCCGTAAGGCCGCGCAGGCATCGTTACATCAAGAGGAATAAATGGCTTTTAGAATTGCGAGTTCACCGTTTACACATAACCAACAGCGCACACAGCGCATCATGCTGTGGGTTATTCTGGCCTGCCTACCGGGCATGCTGGCGCAGGTCTATTTCTTTGGCTACGGCAACTTGATTCAGGTCGGGCTGGCGTCTGCCACCGCGCTTATTGCGGAAGGCGTGACACTGTCACTGAGAAAGTTTGCGGTTAGAACCACCCTGGCTGATAATTCCGCGTTACTGACCGCTGTGCTGCTCGGAATCAGCCTACCGCCGCTCGCGCCGTGGTGGATGGTGGTCATGGCAACCGTCTTCGCTATCATTATTGCCAAACAGCTGTATGGCGGATTAGGGCAAAACCCCTTTAACCCCGCAATGATTGGCTATGTCGTGTTGCTGATCTCTTTCCCTGTCCAGATGACGAGCTGGTTGCCGCCCGAGCCGCTGCAAACCATCTCGCTCAGTTTCCATGATGCGCTCGTCATCATTTTTACCGGACACACACCTGACGGGCATACCATGCAGCAGTTGATGCACAATGTTGATGGCGTGAGTCAGGCCACCCCGCTGGATACGTTTAAAACCAGCTTACGTTCTGGTCAAACGCCACAAGCCATTCTGCAACAGCCGATGTTTGCACAATCGTTGTCTGGTATTGGCTGGCAGTGGGTTAATATCGGTTTTCTCATCGGCGGGCTGTTCTTGCTGATGCGCGGCACGATTCGCTGGCATATTCCAGTCAGTTTTCTGCTGTCGCTGATGTTCTGCGCCCTGCTAAGCTGGCTCATCGCGCCGGATAAATTTGCCCCACCGATATTACATCTGTTGTCCGGTGCGACCATGCTCGGCGCATTTTTCATCGCTA
Organism: Pectobacterium peruviense; assembly: GCF_002847345.1. Taxonomy (GTDB): domain Bacteria; phylum Pseudomonadota; class Gammaproteobacteria; order Enterobacterales; family Enterobacteriaceae; genus Pectobacterium; species Pectobacterium peruviense. The sequence goes on along the minus strand of NZ_LXFV01000001.1, from coordinate 292,779 downwards.
CCGATCCGGTAACGGCATCAACCACGAACCGGGGCCGTCTGATTTTCGGTGCGTTGATTGGGTTACTGGTGTGGCTCATTCGCACCTATGGCGGCTACCCAGACGGCGTAGCCTTTGCCGTTCTACTGGCGAACATTACTGTGCCGCTAATCGACTATTACACCAAGCCACGCGCTTACGGCCACCATCGCTGAGGAGACGCCCATGATGACGACAATGCGCCGCCACGCGACAACACTGGCTCTGTTTGCTGCTTCCACTACCGCAGTCACTGCCGTGGTGAATATGTTGACGGAACCAACGATCTCCCATCAGGCGCTGTTGCAGCAAAAGATGTTGTTGGATCAGGTGGTTCCCGCCGAGTTATACAACAGTGATATTCAAAAAGAGTGTTACGTTGTCACCAATCCGGCACTAGGATCGTCAGCACCGCATCGCGTTTTCATCGCCCGACAGAATGGTGAACCCGTAGCCGCTGCACTGGAAAGTACCGCACCGGATGGTTATTCTGGTGCCATTCGGCTGCTGGTGGGCGCCGATTTTCATGGCAAGGTACTTGGCGTCCGCGTGACCGAGCACCATGAAACACCGGGGCTGGGTGATAAAATCGAAGTACGAATTTCTGACTGGATCACGCGGTTCAATGGGCTAATGGTACAAGGCGAACATGACGCCCGCTGGGCAGTGAAGAAAGAAGGCGGGATGTTTGACCAGTTTACCGGAGCCACCATCACGCCGCGTGCCGTTATTAATAGCGTGAAGCGCAGCGCGCTTTATCTGCAAGCGCTACCGCCACAAATCAACACGCTGTCCGCCTGTGGAGAGAACCAATGAGTCAAACCAAAGCGCTTTTCATTGACGGGTTATGGAAGAACAACTCGGCACTGGTTCAATTATTGGGTCTGTGCCCCCTGCTGGCGGTGTCATCAACCGCGACTAACGCGCTGGGACTCGGGTTGGCAACTACGCTGGTTCTCACCTGTACCAACATGGCCGTCTCTGCGCTGCGCCGTTGGGTACCCGCGGAAATCCGTATTCCGATTTACGTCATGATCATTGCTTCCGTCGTCAGCACCGTACAGATGCTGATCAACGCGTATGCCTACGGTTTATATCAATCGCTGGGGATTTTTATTCCGCTGATCGTGACGAACTGCATCGTTATCGGCCGCGCAGAAGCCTTTGCGTCTAAAAATGCCGTCTTCCCTTCCGCCATTGACGGACTGGCAATGGGACTGGGGGCAACCAGCGCATTGGTGGTGCTCGGCTCTTTGCGTGAAATTCTGGGTAACGGCACGCTGTTCGACGGCGCAGACTTGCTGCTGGGCAGTTGGGCTAAAGTCCTCCGTATTGAGGTTGTCCATCTCGATTCCCCTTTCCTGCTGGCGATGTTACCACCAGGTGCCTTTATCGGCCTGGGACTGTTGCTTGCCGTGAAATATTTGATCGATGAGAAAATGAAACAACGCCGAGCGCGTGCCGCTGCCGCCGAAGGGAAAATGGTGCCAACAACCGGTGCCGTGGGGGAATCGCTGTGAACAAAGATAAACGGGTTGAGATCTTAACGCGTTTACGCGACAACAATCCCCATCCGACGACTGAGTTAAATTTCAGCACACCGTTTGAACTGCTCATCGCCGTACTGCTTTCTGCACAGGCAACCGACGTCAGCGTCAACAAGGCAACCGCAAAGCTCTATCCTGTTGCCAACACGCCAGAAGCCTTGCTTGAGCTAGGTGTAGATGGCGTTAAGGGTTATATCAAGACGATCGGCCTGTTTAACAGCAAAGCGGAAAATGTCATCAAGACTTGCCGCCTATTGCTGGAAAAACATCAGGGACAGGTTCCTGAAGATCGCGCTGCGTTGGAAGCCCTACCCGGCGTAGGACGAAAAACAGCAAACGTTGTTTTGAATACCGCGTTTGGCTGGCCGACGATTGCTGTTGATACCCATATCTTTCGCGTCAGTAACCGCACAGGATTCGCACCGGGTAAAAATGTCGAACAGGTAGAGGAAAAACTGCTGAAAGTTGTTCCGGCAGCATTTAAAGTCGACTGCCACCACTGGTTAATCCTGCATGGCCGTTACACCTGCATTGCTCGTAAACCGCGCTGTGGCTCCTGCCTGATTGAAGATTTATGTGAGTTCGGCGAAAAGGTCGACGCCTAATCTGTTGTAGTCTGGTGAAACGGCTATCACCAGACCTTCCTCTCGATGATTCCACACTCGTCCCGTCTTTCGCTCTCTCATTCTTAGCGTTCCTACAACCAGAGTCAGTCACAAGCTCACAGCGCCTCACCGCTCAAATAACCACGCCCTTTCTAGCGGAGCCTCGTTCAAAAGAACTGTATAAAAACACAATTAACCACTATTTAAGGCTAATAAGTTATTTTTAATAGAAAATTTAGTGATTGATAGTCACGCATAAAAACTATATCGATATTTATCTTATTGCCTACCACTGATGCTTTTTTACACTCACTGCATATTTAGTAATATGCAAAAGATTAAACCGCATATTCATTCATAGTTAATGATATTGTCTTGATTTTAAGTAAAAGGCAGATTATATCCCTTTCATAAAAAACAAATGCGGAAAAGCGAGATAATCATTTGATGCAAAAGCAAGTTGTGAAATTAAACTCTGCATAACATTTATTTTCTGGTTTTATCCCACGACAAAAACCACTTGTAACAAAAGATGTCAAATGACTTGTCTGTCCGTAAAATAACGTCAATATAACGCCGTTTTTCCTCCCCATAACAATCAAAAGAGGTTGCAGTTTCACTGTCTCACTCTTGTTATTTTCTCGTTAAAAAAAACGAGATATGTAAAATCAGAGGTCCTTTGTGTCAACAGCAAACAACAACGAATCCACCGAAAGCGTCAGCATGAACGCGTTCAAACAGCCAAAAGCATTTTATCTCATCTTTAGTATCGAACTGTGGGAGCGTTTTGGTTACTACGGTCTGCAGGGCATTATGGCGGTTTATCTGGTCAAAATGTTGGGCATGTCCGAAACAGATTCCATCACCCTTTTCTCCTCTTTCAGCGCGTTGGTTTACGGTTTCGTCGCCATTGGCGGCTGGTTGGGTGATAAAGTCCTCGGCACCAAACGTGTCATCGTTCTGGGTGCCATCGTGCTAGCATTCGGCTACGCTATGATTTCCTACTCGGGTCACAGCGTTACATGGGTCTATATCGGTATGGCAACCATTGCCGTCGGTAACGGACTGTTTAAAGCCAACCCATCTGCCTTGCTGTCTACCTGCTACGCGAAAGACGACCCGCGTCTTGATGGCGCCTTCACCATGTACTACATGTCGGTGAACATCGGCTCCTTCTTCTCTATGCTGGCTACACCGGTACTTGCCGCGCACTACGGCTGGGGCGTTGCCTTCTCTCTGAGCGTGGTTGGCATGATTCTGACGCTGGTTAACTTCATGTTCTGCCGTAAGTGGGTCAGCACGCAAGGTTCTCAGCCAGATTTCCAACCGATTAATCTGCCGAAACTGGCCGTCACCTTGGTGGGTATTGTCGCGCTGGTCGCCATTTCCACCTGGCTGTTGCACAACCAGAGCGTCGCACGTTGGATCTTGACGCTTATTTCACTGGCTGTTGTTGCTATCTTCATCAAAGAAATGCTGGCGGTGAGCGGCGCTGAACGCCGGAAAATGATCGTAGCACTTCTGCTGATGCTGGAAGCTGTCGTCTTCTTCGTGCTGTACAACCAGATGCCAACATCGCTGAACTTCTTTGCTATCCGCAACGTTGAGCACACGATTTTAGGTTTTGCCTTTGAGCCAGAGCAGTATCAGGCGCTCAACCCATTCTGGATCATGGTTGCCAGCCCGATTCTGGCTGCGGTTTACAACAAAATGGGTGACCAGCTACCGATGGCGCACAAATTTGCGATTGGTATGGTGCTGTGTTCCGGCGCATTTCTGGTGCTGCCGTGGGGCGCGAGTATGGCTAACGAACAGGGTATCGTGTCCGTAAACTGGTTGATCCTCTGTTATGGCCTGCAAAGTATCGGGGAGCTAATGATTTCCGGTCTGGGTCTGGCAATGGTCGCTCAGTTGGTGCCACAGCGTCTGATGGGCTTTATCATGGGTGCCTGGTTCCTGACATCTGCCGGTGCCGCGATTATCGCAGGCTACGTCGCCAATATGATGGCAGTGCCAGAGAACGTCGTAGATCCGCACGCGTCTCTTGAGATTTATAGCAATGTCTTCCTGCAGATTGGCATCGTCACGGGCATCATCGCCGTTCTGATGCTGCTGACCGCACCAAAATTGACACGTATGACGCAGGATGTTACCGACGCCCCTGTGGATACCGTCACGACCACAGCATCTGCCTGATAACCCGCCCTAACACCTCGCTCGGATAACGGGGTGAGGTGTTGTTGGTGAAGCGTTTGAGGATAGATAGATAGATAGATAGATAGATGATAGATGATAAAAAGCCAGACACTGTCTGGCTTTTTTGCTTTCAAGGCTTAAGTACGGCTGTTGATGCTTACTTCACTGGCAGCGTAATGTCTTTAAACATCGCTTCAATTTCATCATTCGAGCGCAGCGCAACGGCAGAATCGACAACATCACGCGTTAAATGCGGAGCAAAACGCTGGATGAAATCGTACATGTAGCTGCGCAGGAATGTGCTGCGGCGGAAACCAATTTTCGTGGTGCTATAGCTAAAGATGCTGTTCGCGTTGATGGTCACCAGATCGGTTTCCGTCTGCGGATCAACCGCCATGTTGGCAATCACCCCCACGCCCAGTCCTAAACGCACGTAGGTCTTAATCACATCAGCATCTGTTGCGGTAAAGACGATGCGCGGCGTGAGACCCGCTCGGTTAAACGCGGTATCCAGCTCAGAACGCCCCGTAAAGCCAAAGGTATAGGTAACGATGGGATAAGCGGCCAGCTCTTCAATAGTGATGTCTGTTTTGGATGCCAGCGGGTGATCCGGTTTTACGACTACTGCGCGATTCCAGTGGTAGCACGGCAGCATGATCAGATCGTCGTACAGATGCAGCGCTTCCGTCGCAATAGCAAAATCAGCAGATCCTTTCGCAACAGCCTCGGCAATCTGCGTCGGCGAGCCCTGATGCATGTGCAGCGACACGCGAGGATAGCGGTCGATAAAACCTTTGATAACGCTTGGCAGCGCGTAGCGGGCCTGTGTGTGGGTAGTCGCGACGTACAGTGACCCTTTATCGGGATAGGTATGCTCTCCGGCAACCGCTTTGATGGCATCGACTTTCGACAACACTTCGCGTGCAATGCGGATGACTTCCTGTCCAGCGGGGGTCACCTGTGTCAGGTGTTTTCCACTACGGGCAAAAATCTGAATGCCCAATTCATCCTCCAGCATGCGGACCTGTTTACTGATCCCTGGCTGAGAGGTGTACAACCCTTCTGCGGTAGAAGACACATTTAGGTTGTGATTAACAACTTCAACAATATAACGAAGCTGTTGTAGTTTCATAATTTATCCCATTCCCAATTGAAGTGTGCGCGTGGCATCTCACAACGTTCTAACGACGTTCCGTTTTATACCCGTAATACTTCAAGTTGCATGTGCGTTGGCTGCGTTCAAATACTCGGCCCGTCGTGGGCCTCGCCCTGAAGGGCCGCTGCAAGCAGCGTTCAAATCTGCTCCCGGCAGATTTGTCACCCGAATCAATTACCTAAGTAAGCTCATCGGGATGAAATGAGAGACATCCTGTCTCTCACCGAAGGCCAGTCGCTGGCTGGTCAAATTCGTTCCAGACGAATTTGTCCCTCTCTTGCCGCCTTCCTGCAACTCGAATTATTTGGGATATATTGATCTTGATTACGCCTTAATCGTCCGGCGCATATTTCCATCAATTAATGTCATTTAATCATAAAAATTATTTTTATATAACCATTTTTACATGACGTAGGTGATTAAAGAACGCAGTGCGTGCGATTATCACCGAGGTAAACCGCATCATTCTCTATCACGGATCAACAATCCTCATGCTACCGCAGACAATCTTCATACATCTGTTTTATCAAGAGATATTCTGGGATAAAAAAAGCCAGCCTTGCGGCTGGCTTGATTTAGCTATTTTCTCTGCACAACCACAGTTGGTCAGAGGATGGCGGAAAGAGATTACTTCTTCCCTTCAACCCATTTTCCATCAACATAAAACGCGGACCAGCCTGTTGCCTTGCCGTCTTTCTCTGACGAGACGTATTGCTGTTTGGTTTTACGGCTGAAACGTACTTGGGTTTTATTGCCGTCTTTATCCGTCGCTGGGGCATCTGCCAAATAGCGCAGTTTTTCCGGCAAACGATCCTTGAATCGAACCAGTTCTTCTACCAGCGGCGCTCGCGTTTCACGAGATTTCGGGAACGTATTGGCCGCAAGGAAGACCCCTGCCGCACCGTCACGCAATACGAAATAGGCATCAGACTTCTCGCAAGGTAACTCAGGCAACGGCACCGGATCTTCTTTCGGCGGCGCAACATCGCCATTGCGCAGAATCTTACGCGTGTTGCTGCAAGTCTCGCCGGTGCAGGACATGTATTTACCGAAACGTCCCATTTTGAGGTGCATTTCGGAACCACATTTTTCGCACTCAACAATCGGACCATCATAGCCCTTGATGCGGAACTCGCCAGCTTCGATTTCATATCCGTCACAGGCTGGGTTATTTCCACAAACGTGCAGTTTGCGCTGATTATCAATCAGGTAACTGTCCATCGCCGTACCACATTTTTCACAGCGACGACGGGCACGCAATGCGTTAGTTTCGGCTTCATCACCTTCTAACACGTTCAGCACTTCAGCTTCCGGTATCAGGTTGATCGTGGTTTTACAGCGCTCTTTCGGCGGCAGTGCATAGCCGGAACAGCCCAAGAACACACCGGTACTGGCGGTACGAATACCCATTTGACGAGAGCAGGTTGGGCAGTCAATGCTGGTCAACACCATCGCATTGGGTCGCATACCGCCTTCTTCAGGATCCTGCTCAGCCTTTTCCAACTGCTGGCTAAATTCCTTGAAGAACTCATCCAGCACTGCTTTCCATTCCGCCTGATTATTGGCAACCTGATCGAGACGGCTTTCCATTCGCGCGGTGAAATCGTAATTCATCAATTCGCGGAAGTTTTCTTCCAGTCGATCGGTAACGATTTCACCCATTTTCTCGGCATAGAAACGGCGGTTTTCCGCACGGACATAGCCGCGATCCTGGATGGTTGAAATAATAGAGGCATAGGTAGATGGACGACCAATCCCACGTTTTTCCAACTCTTTAACCAGAGAGGCATCGCTATAACGTGCAGGTGGTTTGGTGAAGTGTTGCCCTGGCAGCAGTTTCTGCAGTGACAGCGCCTCGCCCACGGCCACAGTTGGCAACGTGCGATCTTCATCATTTTTACGCAACGCTGGCATGACTTTCGTCCAGCCATCAAAACGCAGCGTACGGCCTTTCGCACGCAGTTGATAATCTGCCGCTTCCACGATTAACGTGGTGGAATCGTATTGCGCAGGCGTCATTTGACAGGCAACGAACTGACGCCAAATCAACTGATACAGCTTCTGCGCATCGGCTTCCATATCTTTCAGACTGTCGGCCAGTACGCCAACATCGGAAGGACGAATGGCTTCATGCGCTTCCTGCGAATTTTCTTTGCTGCTGTAGGCGGTCGCCGCCTCAGGCAAATAGCGCTTGCCAAACTCTTCGCCGATATAGCCACGCACCATCGTCAGCGCATCCTGACTGAGGTTCGTTGAGTCGGTACGCATGTAGGTAATGTAACCCGCTTCGTACAGACGCTGGGCCATCATCATGGTCTTTTTCACACCAAAGCCGAGGCGTGTACTGGCAGCCTGTTGCAGCGTGGATGTGATGAACGGCGCGCCCGGTTTGCTGCTGGTCGGTTTATCTTCACGGTCACCAACGACATAGCGTGCGTTTTCAAGCAGACTGACCGCCGCATGCGTTTGCTCTTTATTAACCGGCTTAAACGGCTTGCCGTTGTGGTGCGTTACCTGCATTTGCAGTTGAATATCGCTGCCCGCCAACAAATCGGCGTGCAATTCCCAGTATTCTTCTGGCACGAACGCTTTGATTTCACGTTCGCGATCGACAATCAGTCGTACTGCAACCGACTGTACGCGCCCAGCGGACAGGCCACGGGCAATTTTTTTCCACAGCAGCGGGGAAACCATGTAACCCACCACGCGATCCATAAACCGACGCGCCTGCTGTGCATTAACGCGGTCAATATTCAACGTATCTGGTTTTTCAAACGCCTGTTTAATGGCATTTTTCGTGATTTCGTTAAACACTACACGGCTGAAACGCTGCTCGTCACCACCAATAATTTCCCGCAGGTGCCAGGCAATGGCTTCCCCTTCGCGGTCAAGGTCGGTTGCGAGATAGATGTGGTCAGCATTTTCCGCCAGCGTTTTTAATTCGGAGACAACCTTCTCCTTACCCGGCAGTATTTCGTAGTTGGCTTTCCAATCATGATAAGGATCGATGCCCATACGATTAACCAGCGCGGATTTCTCATCCTTTTTGACTTTCTTTTTCGTTTTATCTTTAGTCGTTGAGTCCGCGCTCTTTTTACTAACTGAGCCGCTCGTCGGCAAATCGCGCACATGACCGACGCTGGATTTCACCACGTAGTCATTGCCTAAATACTTATTGATCGTTTTGGCTTTTGCCGGGGACTCGACGATAACGAGAGCTTTACCCATATGTACTATTACCTGCTGAATTCTTCTGAAAATCAGATATTTTTCGGGGCATTCAGAGCGGATTCTACTGACTGCGCAAAATCCCACACTCTACCTGATAAATACTGCCACGCAACCTAATTAGCATGGAAATCCAGTTTTATCCGCTTCCTGCTAAATTGAATATCGGCAGGTAAGCCCCTAAAATGTAGCCCATTTGCATCATAATCTGCACTTTACGCTGAAACCGGATCGCAGTACCCTTTATCTTGATGCAGTTTTTGAAATAACAGTGTTTATTTTTGAAATAGCCGCATTGGTTTTCGAAATAACATTGTTGATATAGTGTAACTACCCCCCTTTTTCAAGGGTGAGTACAGGAGTAGTAATCATGTCACCTGAACACCAGGTTAATGAAGAAAAACGTCCTATTGACCGCCAGAGCTTATTAGTTGAAGCCAATGACATCATTAAACATCACGATGATTATTTGCACGGAATGGTCGCTGATAGCGTAGAACAAAAAAGCGGCGTGCTCGTTTTTCGCGGTGAGTTTTTTCTCGATGAGAGCGGAATACCAACCTTAAAAAGTACTGCTGTATTTAACATGTTCAAACATCTTGCGCATGTTTTATCCGAAAAATATTATTTGGTCGATTAGACGCAAATGCCCGCAGTTTGCGGGCATTTCCCCGTCATACTTCAAGCTGCATGTACGTTGGCTTTCCTGCAACTCGAATTATTTAGGGGAGATTGATAGGCATAACAATTATCGGTTACAGCAGAGGCTTCGAACCACGCTGCCACCAGCGTAGCATCAGACGTTCAGCGGTATCTCCCGCACTGCCCGTCAGACGATCCAGCAGACGTTTACGGCGCGTATAGCGTACGCTTAATACTTCATGATTCGCCATTTCGGCAATGAGCAGATCGTCACTGGTGCCGATAGCATCTATCAATCCTAAATCTTTCGCCTGAGTGCCAAACCAGTGCTCTCCGGTTGCAACCGAATCAATATCCAGGGACGGACGCATCTGCTGTACAAAGTCCTTAAACAGCGTATGCGTGACATTCAGATCTTCGCGGAATTTCTCGCGGCCTTGTTCAGTATTCTCACCAAACAGCGTCAATGTGCGTTTAAATTCACCCGCGGTATGCAGTTCAACATCAATGTCTTTGTTTTTCAGCAAACGGTGGAAATTGGGGATTTGTGCCACAACGCCAATAGAACCCACAATGGCAAAAGGCGCTGCTACGATACGGTCGGCCACGCAGGCCATCATATATCCACCGCTGGCAGCCACTTTATCGACCGCAACCGTCAAACGTACGCCGCCTTGGCGCAGACGTTGTAATTGCGACGCAGCCAACCCATAACCGTGTACTACACCGCCGGGGCTTTCGAGACGCAACAACACTTCGTCTTTCGGTTTCGCCACGGCGAGTACGGCGGAGATTTCTTCACGTAGCGAACTGACTTCTCCCGCATCCATACTGCCATTGAAATCGAGAACGTACAGGCACGGTTTTACACTTTTCTCTTCGCCACGCTTGGCGCGCTGTTTATCTTGCTTAGCCGTTTCTTTTTCTTTCTTTTTTTCTTGTTTAGATAACAGCTTACGTTCGGTGTCGCTCATACAGGCGGTCTGCATTTCACGCTGCATTTCCTGATATTGCTCGCCCAGATTCGTGACCTGCAACTCACCCTTATGCTGGCGCTTACGCTGCGTCATCCCGAATGCCAGAACGACTAAGGCACCAATAGCCACCACGATGGTGAGTGCCTTAGCCAGGAATAAACCGTACAGAGAAAGTAATTCCACAAACACCGTCCTCATTGACTGAGTATTAATTAATGTTGGCCTACTCACCAACCATGGCCTTGACGTCGCACGCCATTCCCTTCCTATAACCTAACTGATGGCACGCAATATGGCGATGTTATTCCTGTGGTTTTTATGCCTATTGCTGCTTTTTACAACAGCACAGGGATAAATAGAGGCAGTCTCATTGAAAACGTGCGGTATTTGAGGCATAACACCCCCATTCGCCCTGTTTGGATGCGCCTTCACCTGACGTTCCGAACCGCACGCCCCGACAGCTCGCATCGGGTCGATATGCTATGGCAGGTCTATTATCTGAAGCGTGAACGTTCTGCGTCGCGGCAAGAGGAATTCATTGTGCACTACCAACCTAAAATCGATTTACTGCAAAACCGCATCATTCTGGTCACCGGCGCGGGTGACGGCATTGGTCGGGAAGCCGCACTGACTTATGCTCGGTATGGCGCACACGTTATCTTATTAGGACGAACGGAAAGCAAACTGCAAACGGTTAAGCAGCAGATCGAACAAGAACACGGTACGACAGCACACGTTGTCGTCTGCGATATGCTGGCCTTATCCTCTGCACAGTGCTTTCAGTTGGCAGACGAGCTGTCACAGGTTGTACCCCATCTGGATGGCGTGCTTCACAACGCCGGATTGCTCGGGGAAATTGTCCCTGTTGTACAGCAAACACCGGAGATCTGGCATCAGGTTATGCAGGTCAACGTCAACGCGACTTTCATGTTGACGCAAGCGCTACTGCCGCTGTTATTGAAATCGCCATGCTCTTCTCTGGTTTTCACCAGTTCCAGCGTCGGCCGCGAAGGTCGTGCTAACTGGGGAGCCTACTCCGTATCCAAGTTCGCTACAGAAGGCCTGATGCAGGTGCTGGCAGATGAGTATCGTTCGCACAATCTGCGGGTGAACTGTATTAATCCCGGCGGAACGCGTACGGGTATGCGCGCGTCGGCATTCCCCAGCGAAGATCCAATGAAGCTGAAAACGCCAGCAGATATCATGCCGCTGTATCTCTACCTGATGGGCGATGATAGCCGCCGTAAAACAGGGATGAGTTTTGATGCTCAGCCGGGTAGAAAAGCCGGTCCAGCCGAATAATAGACAAGAGCACTCAATATGAGCGATGAACGCCACCAGCAACGCCAACAGCGTCTGAAAGAAAAGGTCGATGCCCGTATTGCCGCCGCGAATGAAACGCGCGGTATCCTGATTGTGTTCACTGGGAATGGGAAAGGGAAAACGACAGCCGCGTTTGGCACCGTCACGCGGGCGATAGGCCACGGGTTACAGGCTGGTGTGATCCAGTTTATTAAAGGTGAATGGCCAAACGGTGAAAAGAACCTGCTGCAGCAGCACGGCGTAGAATTTCAGGTGATGGCAACCGGTTTTACCTGGGATACGCAGAATCGCCAGACGGATACCGAAGCGGCACAACATGTCTGGCAAGCAGGGAAACGGATGCTGGCCGATCCACTGCTTGACCTCGTCGTATTAGATGAGCTGACGTATATGATTAGCTATGATTATCTAGATTTAAGTGACGTTGTCACTGCATTGAAGCAGCGCCCCGCAGGACAGACTGTGATCATCACCGGTCGTGGCTGCCACCGTGATTTGCTCGAAATGGCCGATACCGTGACGGAAATGCGTCCAGTAAAGCATGCGTTTGATTACGGGATTCAGGCACAACAAGGCATTGACTGGTAGTCTTTAGTCCCATAGCTATCAGTAATGGGCTAAATGAAAACGGGCAGCGAAGGCTGCCCGTGAAGCGTATATAGAGAAAAGCTTAGCCGTTACGTTTCGGCTTTGGAGATGTACGACGTGCTGGCGCGCTGTTGATCTGGCTGTGACGTTTTACCGCACGGCGGATCTGGTTCGCTTTCACCCGACGGCGTTCACGCTCAACCGGCAGTTTCGACACTGTCTCTGCTGGAAGCTGCACTAATTCACGCAGATAGTTCAGCTGTTCCAGCGGCATTTCTGCCCAGCCACCGCGTGGAATACCTTTTGGCAACGTAATGTCGCCGTAGCGTACGCGAATCAGGCGACTAACCTGCACGCCAACCGCTTCCCACAGACGACGAACTTCACGGTTACGCCCTTCTGTCAGCGTTACGTTATACCACTGGTTCAGACCTTCACCGCCCTGATAGCGGATAGTGCGGAATGATGCCGGGCCGTCTTCCAGCTGTACGCCTTTGCTCAGCTGTTTGATCTTTTCGTCGTCAACTTCACCGAAAACACGCACGGCGTATTCACGCTCAACCTCACGGCTGGGGTGCATCAGGCGGTTGGCTAACTCACCGTCGGTCGTGAACAGCAGCAGGCCGGAGGTATTCACGTCCAGACGCCCTACTGCAACCCAGCGAGAACCCTGAATTTTTGGCAGACGGTCAAATACTGTCGGGCGGCCATCAGGATCGTTACGGGTGCACAACTCACCTTCCGGTTTGTAGTACATCAGTACGCGGCACACGGACTCTTCGGTTTCCTTAACGGTAACCACATGACCATCAATACGGATTTTGGTGGCTTTCGTCACTTCAACGCGATCGCCCAGAGTGGCAATCTTACCGTCAACGCTGACGCGTCCAGCCTGAATGATACCTTCAATTTCGCGGCGTGAGCCATGTCCGGCACGCGCCAGAACTTTTTGTAACTTTTCGCTCATTGAGCAACCTCTAGTGTCGCCTTCCCAGGCGTCGGGGGGAGTCATAACTGCTTATAAAAATCAGCAGGTTACGTAAAAATCGTTTGTCGTATTAAAAACTGGCGCGATTATACCGATCTTCACGCCATTTGTATTCCCATTGTTACCGCTCGTCGCCGCGTTTATAAGAACGGCGTGACATCACCGGTACCTTCGCGGGCGACGCGCGGCACGGACTCGGTCAAGTCGATAACCGTCGTCGGCTGTTGACCCAGCGAACCGCCATGAATAATCAAATCCACCTGTTTTCCCAATCTGTCCTGAATTTCTTCTGGATCGGATTCGGCGAAATCATTTCCCGGCAGCATCAGCGTCGTCGACATCAACGGTTCATTCAGCGCGGCCAGCAGCTCCAGTGCGATAGGATTGGACGGCACGCGCAGGCCGATGGTTTTACGCTTTTCATTCATTAAGCGGCGAGGAACCTCTTTCGTCGCTTTCAGAATAAATGTGTAATTACCGGGTGTATTATTTTTAATCAACCGAAAAGCCGAGTTATCAACATGGGCATACGTCGACAGTTCGGACAGATCGCGACACATCAGCGTGAAGTTATGATCGCTCCCCAGATCGCGAATCCGGCAGATGCGTTCCAGTGCGTTCTTTTCGCCCAACATACAGCCCAACGCATAACCGGAATCCGTTGGATAAACAATCACCCCACCTTTATGCAAAAACTCGACCGACTGATTAATCAATCGCGGCTGCGGATTCTGTGGGTGAATATAGAAAAACTGGCTCATGACCCTACCTCGTACGTCTGACATTTCGCGGCGCTGTTCATTCCAACCCGCTTCATCGTGCAATAAGGATTATTATAGAACGTGTTGACGGTAAAAGATTGTTATTCCATGAATTTGTTATTTCAAAAAGAGTGTCGTGGCATCAACGCGGCTATGCGCTGCCAGCCTCCACCAATAGCGGATGGTGCCAAACGGGTTCGACATCGGCAGGCAGCCACAGCTTGCGGCCCAGCTCAATCCAGGCGCACGGCAGGTGGAAATCCGATCCTTGCGACGCCATCAGGTTGTAGTCACGCGCATAGCGTCCCAACTGTGTTCGCTCATCCGGTGCCTGCTGGCATTGCGCCACTTCCATCGCGATCCCGCCGCTTTCTGCGAAGGTAGCTAACAGGCGCTTTAGCCATTTGGCCGTCAAATCGTAGCGCCCCGGATGCGCCAACACCGACACACCGCCGGATTGATGAATCGCCTCAATCGCTTGCGGGATGGTGCACCACTGCGGTGGCACGTAACCGATTTTGCCTTTCGCCAGATATTTTTTGAACACCTGATTCATATTCGCCGCGATACCCAGTTCGATCAGATAACGTGCAAAATGCGCGCGTGTAATCTGCCCTCCGGTCGCCAGACGCTGTGCGCCAGCCAGCGCATCAGGAATGCGGTTTTTTTCCAGTCGAGCCGCGATCTGCTCCGCCCGACTTTGCCGACACGCCGCCTGCTGTTGCAGCAACCTCGTCAATGCAGGGTGTGCAGTATCCATCCCCAATCCGACAATATGGATCTCATGGTTTTCCCACAGCGTGGAGATCTCCACGCCGGAAACCAATCTCAGCGGCAGCCCCTGTTGTGCAATCGCATGTTGCGCTTCGTCAAGTCCAGCCGTCGTGTCGTGATCGGTAATGGCCAGCACGCTCACCCGCATGTCTACCGCCCGACTGACCAGCGCCGTCGGCGTTAAAAGACCATCAGATGCCGTGGTATGGCTATGCAAATCATAAAGTGGGAACGACGATATCGGTTGAGAATCTTCTGGCACAAGCCTATCCATTAACAAGAATAATGCGAAGGCCGCATGATGCCATCAATAGGAGGAAAAGGGTAATTCTCATCTTCTCTGCGTGCCCTTTTCTCTCCTTTCCCCTACGAGATTTTTAAGGTGCTTCCAGGATACGCAAATTGTTTTCCAGTAAGGAAGCCACAAGCAGCGCACACAGGAAACCTATCCCTTTAACAAGGCATGCAATACCTGTAAGGAAAACAAAATCATTATAACCAGAATGATTTCCGGATAATAAAAAAAATGAGTATAAGAAAAAAAAGACACTCATTACCACCTCTATTTTTGATGCTAAAAATGCACGCTTAATGCTCTTCGAATTTTCAAATTTATTTGTCCTATCCCATTTCATTGAAAAACCAAACAGTGATGAAATGACTCCGTAAATAAAAGTCCACTCTAACGCCCGAGCCATAATCCCATGATAGAAAACGGGAAGAATCCCTGAGCAATTAAATAATCTAAAATAGGCCATTTTTTCAATAAAGGTGCTTATCAACATGCATAAAAAGAAAACGATAAATTCATAAGGAATAGATAAATAAACATTCCCGCTCAAGAGAAAGAAGCTCACCACCACCATAATATGAAGTGATATTAGCGAAAAAACGGGTTTGATTCTGGATGTACTATGTCTAATTTCCATGACTCTTTGATTGAGGGTCATTTTATTTTCACTCGAAAAACCGAAGTACAGCCGCCAATGTTTAAGTAATTGTTGAACAGGCCCCGCAGTCCATCTAACTTGCTGTTTTTTCATATCAGAAAAAGTTGTAGGAATCAGTCCTCTTCCTACCGTATCAGCGAATACGTAACCTATATATCCCTGCGCATGCATTCTTACTGCAAGCTCAGAATCCTCTGTCAATGCAGTTTCATCCCACCCTCCTACCTTCTCCAATATATTCCGCCTCAAAATACACATCGTCCCGACGGTAAATGCAGCGTTAATTTCGGTATATGATGGCAGTTCTATTTTATGGAATAATGTCCAGAAATAATAGGCGCCTTCCATAACAGGGCTTGATTGATGATTATAGTAATCATGGCTAGTCTGAACAAAACCGACGTTTTCATCTTTAAAAATTTTGACGTAGCGTCGAATAAAATCGGGTTCGGTGATATAATCCGCATCAATAACAGCGATCAACTCAGTATCAGAAGACGTGATTTTCAATGCATAATTCAATGCTCCAGCTTTTGCTCCTGCTAGTACAGGAACATGATAAAATCTGAATTTCTCACCCAACATGCTACAGTGTTTTTCCACGGGTTTCCAGAGTGTTTCATCCCGAGTGTTATTATCTATGACGATAACTTCATAATTGTCATAATCTAATGCGGAAATACTATTCAGCGTATTGATTACTATTTCTGGCGGTTCAGAATAGCAAGGCAGATGGATAGTGACTTTGGGTGAGTAGACTTCACTAACACTCTGGATATGCATCACTTTTTTATTTCTCTTGAAATTAAGATAAAACAAGGAGTTTTGAGAAAATGGCAAATAGTAAAATGAATAAATCGATGTTATTATCGAAAATAAAAAAATAGCAATAAAAATAGCCTGAAAACCATGTTCGACAAACGTTTCATAAAAAGAAAGCATGTAGCTGAGCAGACATAAAAGCAAAGTAGTGCTAATTGCTGTAAGTCCCGACCCAAACGGGGTTATCATTCCTGAGTATGTGAACCATGTGAAAGAGATAATACTGCCGACGAAAAACAGTGCCAAAAAATAAATAAGCGGCCACGATGAAAGGGAGGATGCTGTCATAAAGAGCAGAAAAAAAACCAGCATCAATATGTTGACATTGGCCTTATCAACATTGTTTCCTTTCGAAAAAATATAGAGTGACACAGATCTTATTATCACCAAGAAAGCAGCAATATATAAAACACCATCCCTATCAAGAGAGATAAATTCAAACATTAAAAGCCCCATTAAGAAATATTTGTAATAATCAGGGGGTGATAGTTTTCACACCATTAAGATGGTGATATCAAAACACGCCCTGAATGATGATAATCATCATGATTAACGCAATATTAATATCTTATTCGCCGATTTATTATTAAGGGAAATGATGACATTATTTTGATTATCTATGCCAAAAAAAATATTCTACATTTGACAATGTTTAACGATGACACTTATTTGCCATTAAATGACATTTTTGATAAATTAAACCTGTTCCCATAAAGTTACTTATTGGATGAGATAAAAAATAAAACAAGGAGTGTACCCACCATGTATTTAATAAGAAAAAAATATATAACATCATTAGAGAATATATTAAAAAAGGAAGGGGTAATCGTAGACGCGCTATCAAACGATGCAACAATACGCTATAGGAGTGAAGAAATCGGTGATGAATTCACCAGTGTTTATAACATTCAAAAATTGCTTAACATTGCCTATGCCAGTCAGGGAAAAGAAAGTTTTGGGTTACTATCTTATGAATACTTTCACCCTGGTGATTATGATATCGTTAATTATATTATGATGAGTAGTGACAATTTATTACATGCACTTGAATGCCTTTGCCGTTTTTCTAGACTGTTATACAGCGGCTGTCAGCTAACGTTAGATAAGAAAAACACAAACACATACTGCATAGGATTTACTTATCTTTACCCACAAGATAAAAACAAAGAAATCACTCGTCAATTTCATGAATTAACGGTTGCCAGTTTACTGGCTTATTGTCAGTGGCTCACTGCTGCTAATTTTACTCATTTTTCTTCCATGGAATTTAGTTATCCACAACCCTATGGCATAAGAAAATATGAAACGCTATTTGCTTGCCCAATGACCTTTGGCACACATCGAAATTGTGTTTATCTGAATGCAGAGATCCTGTTAATGCCATTGGTTACTTCCAATGCGTCACTTTTCAAATTGCATGAAAAACACGCAACCTGCTTGATCGACATTCTTTTTAATAAAACAATAAAGAGCCGAGTAAGAGACAGCATTAACAAAAAACTAGAAACCGGTTCGTGCAATATTCATTCTGTCGCATCTGACCTTTTTATGACTCCCCGGACATTACAGAGGCGTCTGGAAGAAGAAGGGGCTTATTTCAAGGATATACTTGAGGACGTTAAAATGAATCTTGCAGAATATTATCTCATATATAGCCAATATTCGCTTTCTCAAGTTGCTGAATTGGTTGGATATAAAGATCTCAGTAGTTTCCACCGTGCATGCCTACGCTGGTTCAGGTCATCTCCTGGGTTCTTTCGTGAAAGAGGTTGTAAGAAGGCATGCTTGCCTATGAAATGACATAACTGCTGCCTTTTTATGATGTAAAGCATCGATAAAATAATCCTATTGAAGGTGTTGACATTTTATCCCCGAACCAGTTAACTAGTACACAAGCGCAGTGCGCAGACAGTAATCAGTATACAAACAGTGAGATGATGATAATGGCAACGCAGAAAATGATGAAGCATGGTTGGTGGCGCTCTTCCCTCTCGCGGGTGGACTAATCACGCATCGCTGTTATCACACATGCAGATATTCCCAGGCCCGCTTAACTAAGCGGGCTTTTTATTTGATGGTCACAACATTAAACGGGTAGCAAGAATGCAAACAACACAACCTAAACTGGAACTGCTGCGTATTGAGGCCGTTTACCGTAACGACCCCAGCGCCATCTTCCATCAGCTCTGCGGTGCCAGACCGGCAACGTTGCTGTTAGAGTCGGCTGAAATCGACAGCAAGGAAAACCTGAAAAGCCTGTTGATCGTAGATAGCGCACTACGCATCACCGCACTGGGTCAGCACGTTTCCATTCAGGCACTCACGGCAAACGGCGCCAGCCTTCTGCCGCTTCTGGATGCCGCGCTGCCAGTGGAGATTATCAATCAGCCGCGTCCGAACGGTCGTGAACTCACGTTCCCACTGGCAGACGCCATGCAGGACGAAGATGCTCGCCTGCGTTCGCTGTCCGTGTTTGACGCCTTACGTCAGATTCTGACGCTGGTCGCCTGCCCGATAGATGAGCGTGAAGCTATGTTTCTCGGCGGCCTGTTCGCCTACGATCTGGTCGCCGGGTTTGAAGAATTACCTGCGCTGAACCAGCAGCAGCGTTGCCCGGATTTTTGCTTCTATCTGGCAGAAACGCTGCTGGTGCTTGACCACCAAAAACGTGTGACCGCTCTGCAAGCCAGCCTGTTTACACCGAACCATAGCGAAAAGCAGCGTCTGCAACAGCGTCTGGAACAGCTGCAACTTCAGCTCACTCAGCCCGCGCCCGCGCTGCCGCGTCAGTCCATCGAAGACATGACGCTGAGCTGCAACCAGAGCGATGAGGCTTTCGGGGAAGTCGTCAGCCAGATGCAGGAAGCTATCCGCATCGGTGAAATTTTCCAGGTCGTGCCGTCACGTCGTTTCTCTCTGCCGTGTCCTTCACCGCTGGCCGCCTACCAAACGCTGAAGGATAGCAATCCCAGCCCTTACATGTTTTACATGCAGGATCAAGACTTCACGTTGTTCGGTGCCTCGCCGGAAAGCTCGCTGAAATACGATGCAGACAGCCGTCAAATCGAAATCTATCCGATTGCCGGTACTCGCCCGCGCGGTCGCCGTGCCGATGGCTCGCTGGATCGCGATCTCGATAGCCGTATTGAACTGGAAATGCGTACCGACCATAAAGAGCTGGCTGAGCATTTGATGCTGGTAGATTTAGCCCGTAACGATCTGGCGCGCATCTGTCAGCCGGGTAGCCGTTACGTTGCTGACTTGACCAAAGTGGACCGCTATTCCTTTGTCATGCATCTGGTCTCCCGCGTTGTGGGGACATTGCGTGAAGATTTAGATGTGCTGCACGCCTACCGCGCCTGCATGAATATGGGCACGCTAAGCGGCGCGCCGAAAGTTCGGGCCATGCAGCTGATTGCCGAAAGTGAGAAAACCCGACGCGGCAGCTACGGCGGCGCGGTGGGCTACTTCACCGCTCACGGCGACCTGGACACCTGCATCGTCATTCGCTCCGCCTATGTCGAAGACGGTATTGCCACTGTTCAGGCCGGTGCGGGCGTGGTGCTGGATTCTAACCCTCAAGCCGAAGCCGACGAAACACGCAATAAAGCCCGGGCCGTACTGCGAGCCATTGCCAGCGCGCACCATGCAAAGGAGATTTTCTGATGGCCGATATCCTGCTGCTCGATAACATCGATTCATTCACCTACAACCTGGTGGATCAGCTGCGTGCCAGCGGTCATCAGGTCGTGATTTACCGTAACCATCTGCCTGCCGACGTCATCATCGCGCGGTTACAGCAAATGGAAAAACCGATCCTGATGCTCTCCCCCGGCCCCGGCACGCCAGCCGAAGCGGGTTGTATGCCTGAGCTGCTGCAACGTTTGCGCGGTCAGTTGCCGATTATCGGCATTTGCCTCGGCCATCAGGCCATTGTGGAAGCCTACGGCGGCCATGTCGGTCAGGCGGGTGAAATCCTGCACGGCAAGGCGTCTGCCATCGACCACGATGCCAGCGGCATGTTTAGCGGTTTACCGCATCCATTGCCCGTCGCTCGCTACCACTCGCTGGTCGGCAGCAACATTCCGTCGACGCTGACCGTCAACGCACACTTCAACACGATGGTCATGGCCGTGCGGAACGATGCCGATCGCGTCTGCGGTTTTCAATTCCATCCTGAGTCGATCCTGACCACGCACGGCGCTCGACTGCTGGAACAAACGCTGGACTGGGCGCTGGCTTAACGAGGGATACGATTATGCAACTGTCTTCTACACAACCGTCGTCTAAGACCCAGGAACCGTCTACTGCTCAGGATGTCATTACCATGCAACACATACTGGAAAAATTATACGGCGCGAACAGCATCAGCCGTCAGGAAAGTCAGGCGCTGTTTGGTGCCATTATTCGCGGTGAACTGGAAGCCAGCCAACTGGCAGCGGCGTTGATTAGTATGAAAGTGCGCGGCGAACATCCCGATGAGATCGCCGGTGCTGCCACGGCTCTGCTGGCCGATGCGCAGCCGTTCCCGCGCCCTGACTATTTATTTGCCGATATCGTCGGCACAGGCGGTGACGGCACCAACAGCATCAATATTTCGACGGCCAGTGCCTTCGTTGCTGCCAGCTGTGGTCTGAAAATCGCCAAGCACGGCAACCGTAGCGTATCCAGCCGTTCCGGTTCCTCTGACTTACTCTCCGCTTTCGGCATTAAGCTGGATATGAGCGCACAGGATTCCCGTCAGGCGCTGGACGACCTGGGCGTGTGTTTCCTGTTTGCTCCGCAATACCATCTGGGCTTCCGTCATGCCATGCCGGTACGTCAGCAGCTCAAAACACGCACCGTCTTCAACGTGCTGGGGCCGTTGGTTAACCCCGCTCGTCCACCGCTGGCGCTGATTGGCGTGTATAGCCCCGAATTGGTTCGCCCTATCGCCGAAACGCTGAAAGTGCTGGGCTACCAGCGTGCCGCGGTTGTACACGGTGGCGGAATGGATGAAGTCGCGATTCATGCACCGACGCAGGTTGCCGAGTTGAACCATGGCGAGATCGAAACCTACGAACTGACGCACCGCGATTTCGGGCTGGATACGCATCCGCTATCGGCATTACAAGGCGGTACGCCAGAAGAAAATCGTGACATTCTCGCGTCACTGCTACAAGGTAAAGGTGAACGCGCGCACGCCGCGGCGGTTGCCGCCAACGTTGCGCTGCTCCTGAGATTATTCGGACAAGAAGATCTGCGCCAAAATGCGCAACAGGCGCTTGAAGTCATTCATAGTGGACAGGCTTATCAGCGCGTTATCGCCCTGTCCGCCAGAGGATAATGGAACCATGCAGGAAACCGTATTACATAAAATTGTGCGTGATAAAGCGCTCTGGGTTGCGGAACGAGAAAAAGCACAGCCGCTGGCCTCTTTTCAGCATGAGATCGTTCCCAGCCAGCGCGACTTTTATCAGGCGCTGAAACAAGATAAGCCCGCCTTTATTCTTGAATGCAAAAAGGCGTCACCGTCGAAGGGATTGATTCGCGATGATTTCGACCCGGTAGCGATAGCTCAGGTCTATAAAGATTACGCGTCTGCTATTTCCGTTTTGACTGACGAAAAGTATTTTCAGGGCGATTTTGCCTTCCTGCCGCAGGTTAGCGCGGCAGTCCATCAGCCGGTGTTGTGCAAAGACTTTATTATTTCGCCCTACCAGATCTATCTGGCACGCTACTATCAGGCCGATGCCATTCTGCTGATGCTATCCGTGCTGGACGACGAGCAATATCAGCAACTGGCCGAAGTGGCGCACAGCCTGAAGCTGGGCGTGTTGACAGAAGTTAGTAATGAAGAAGAGCTGCTGCGGGCCATTCAGCTCGAAGCACGCGTCGTTGGGATCAACAACCGCGACCTGCGCGATCTCTCCATTGACCTCAACCGTACCCGGACGCTCGCACCGCGTCTGCCTGCTGGCGTCACCGTGATCAGCGAATCCGGTATCAACTGCCAGGCACAGATTCGTGAACTCAGCGCTTTTGCTCAGGGCTTCCTGATCGGCAGTTCACTGATGTCTGAACCGGATCTGAACGGCGCGGTACGCCGCGTTATTCTGGGTGAAAACAAGGTCTGCGGCCTGACGCGCGCAGCTGATGCACAGGCCGCCTATCATGCGGGTGCGCTCTACGGCGGTTTAATCTTCGTCGCCAGTTCTCCACGCTATATCGACGCCAAACAAGCGGCCGATGTCATTGAGGGTGCGCCACTGCGTTATGTCGGCGTTTTCCGCAATGCGCCCGTCGCTCATATCGTTGCTATCACGACGCAGTTGGGGTTAGCGGCTGTTCAACTACATGGCGATGAGGATCAACAGACGATCGACCAGCTACGCCAGCAATTACCTGCAACGTGCCAGATTTGGAAAGCACTGAGCATCACGGATGTGCTGCCAGAGCGTAATCTCACTCACGTCGATCGCTACGTGTTTGACAACGGTCAGGGCGGCAGCGGTAAAACCTTCAACTGGTCGCTGCTGGACAATCAGTCACTGGATAACGTGCTGTTAGCCGGTGGACTGAATAGCGATAACTGCGCACTGGCGGCACGGCAAGGTTGCGCAGGACTGGATTTCAATTCCGGGGTGGAAAGCGAACCGGGGAAAAAAGATTCACATAAAATTGCTGCCGTTTTTGCGACGTTACGTCAGCAGCAACACTAAAACAGACGGGAAAATTATGACATTACTCAACCCTTATTTCGGTGAATTCGGCGGACAGTTTGTTCCGCAGATCCTCATCCCGGCGTTGCGCCAGCTGGAAGAGGCTTTCGTCAGCGCACAAAAAGATCCTGAATTTCAGGCTGAATTTACCGATCTGCTGAAAAACTATGCGGGTCGCCCGACAGCATTAACCCTATGCAAAAACCTGACGGCTGGGACGAAAACCAAGCTGTACCTGAAGCGTGAAGATCTGCTGCACGGCGGCGCGCACAAAACGAATCAGGTGCTTGGACAGGCATTGCTGGCTAAGCGCATGGGTAAAAGTGAAATCATCGCTGAAACCGGTGCGGGACAACACGGCGTCGCGACGGCGCTGGCTTGCGCCCTGCTTGGCCTGAAATGCCGCGTTTATATGGGTGCAAAAGACGTTGAGCGTCAGTCGCCGAACGTCTTCCGCATGCGCTTGATGGGTGCAGAAGTGATTCCAGTTCATAGCGGTTCTTCCACGCTGAAAGATGCCTGTAACGAAGCGCTGCGTGACTGGTCTGGCAGCTATGAAACGGCACACTATCTGCTGGGAACGGCGGCAGGTCCGCACCCTTACCCGACTATCGTACGCGAATTCCAACGCATGATTGGCGAAGAGACGAAGGCGCAGATCCTGGAAAAAGAAGGTCGCTTACCGGATGCAGTGCTGGCCTGTGTCGGCGGCGGCTCTAACGCAATTGGCATGTTCGCTGATTTCATCGACGATACTCACGTTCGCCTGATCGGCATTGAGCCGGGCGGCTTAGGCATTGAATCTGGGCAGCACGGTGCGCCGTTAAAACATGGCCGCGTCGGTATTTATTTCGGTATGAAGTCCCCGATGATGCAAACATCTGACGGACAAATTGAAGAGTCCTACTCTATTTCTGCTGGGCTGGATTTCCCATCCGTAGGGCCGCAGCACGCCTACCTGAACAGCATCGGCCGTGCAGACTATGTCTCGATTACCGATGATGAAGCGCTGGATGCCTTCAAAGCGCTCTGCCGCGGTGAAGGTATTATCCCTGCACTGGAATCATCCCATGCGTTGGCGCACGCCTTGAAGATGATCAAAGCGGAGCCGGAGAAAGAGCAACTGCTGGTCGTCAACCTGTCCGGCCGTGGTGATAAAGACATCTTTACCGTGCACGATATTTTGAAAGATCGGGGAGAAATCTAATGGAGCGCTATCAACAGCTGTTTACACGCCTGTCAGAGAAAAAAGAAGGCGCGTTCGTCCCCTTTGTCACGCTAGGCGATCCGTCCCCTGATCAGTCACTGAAGATTATCGATACGTTGATTGCCGCCGGTGCCGATGCGCTAGAGTTGGGTGTCCCCTTCTCTGACCCGCTAGCGGACGGCCCAACCATTCAGGATGCTAACCTGCGCGCCTTTGCCGCAGGCGTCACGCCAGGGCAATGTTTCGAAATGCTGGCGACTATACGTCAGAAATATCCAGAAATTCCGATCGGTCTGCTGATGTATGCCAATCTGGTTTTCAGCAACGGCATTGATGCGTTTTATCAGCGCTGTGCAGAGGTTGGCGTCGATTCAGTTTTAGTAGCGGATGTTCCCGTCGTGGAATCTACCGCTTTCCGTACGGCAGCGCTGCGACACGGCATTGCTCCTATCTTTATCTGCCCACCCAATGCCGATGATGAACTTCTGAGAGAGATCGCCTCTTATGGCCGTGGCTATACCTATCTGGTTTCACGCGCAGGCGTAACCGGGGCAGAAAAGCGTGCTCAGTTGCCGCTGAATCATCTGGTGGCCAAACTGAACGAGTATCATGCTGCTCCACCGCTACAGGGATTTGGCATTTCTGACCCTGCTCAAGTGCGGGAAACCGTAGCGTCAGGTGCCGCGGGTGCCATTTCCGGTTCTGCGATCGTACGTATTATCGAAAAAAATCTGAACCAGCCCGATGTCATGCTGTCAGAGTTACACACCTTTGTGAGTGAAATGAAAGCGGCTACGCGTTCATAACACCTTTCAGGCGCGCGATTTGTATTTCACGCAAGCAATGTCGCGCGCCAAATAGTGTTTCAAATTATTTCTTATTTAATTAGCGAAAAATATATTCAATTATTATTTAATGTCCAATTCATTATAAATGTAAGAATTAATTTCAAATTGAAATAATTATTTACCCCCATTTTAAAGAAATAAATAAAATAACCATTATTTTTTAAACCGCATAAATCCCACCAATAAAATACGAAGAAAATCACATAATTGAGATCATTTGAAATTTTCTCTTTTTAACGATCTTGTTCACATTACTGTAAGAAATAATAAATAGAATGGAACCGCTGAACAAAAGTGGCAGCGCGTTTTTAAATAATAATTCTCTTTGACTTGGGATAATAAAATGAAAGTTAAAATATTGACGATGGTGGTAACCTCCTTAATCAGCTTAAGCTCCATGGCTGTGACGATTGATTATCGTCACGAAATGAAAGATACGGCAAAGAACGATCATAAAGATCGCCTGCTGATATCTAACCGTTTTGATAACGGTTTTGGCCTGTCAATGGAAGCCAAGTGGGGTCAATCTGACAAAGACACTACGCCAAATAAACCGTATAATGAAACCGTCAGTACCGGTACTGAAGTGACCGCCAGTTACCTGTACAAGTTCGATAAAACTTTTGGTTTGGAAGCTGGCTTAAATATGGTTTCCTCTTCAAAAGACAACAACTATCGTCCTTATATCAAAGGTACAGCCAACATCACCGATTCTCTGTACTATGGCTTGCGCTACCGTGCATCCTACCTGCGCAGAAGCGACCAAATCGGTTCAACAAATCCTACTGATATGAAAGGCTACACCATCACCAGTACATTGGGTTACAAACTGCCAGCGAATTTTGTCATTGAATACGAATTTGAATACGACAAGAAAACTAAAGCTGGTTCTGTTGGCTACCTCGCTGACAACGAGAACTATGACATGACCCACGATGTTAAACTGGCTTACAAATTCGACAAAAACTGGACGCCTTACGTTCAAGTCGGTAACGTTTCTGGTAGCAAAACTACTGACGAACGCCAGACTCGCTACCGTGTTGGTGTTCAGTACAGTTTCTAATGGTTAACGCCATTTAGAAAATAGCTTCAATAGTAAATAGTATTTCTTTATTGGTTTGTTATTTCCTGTCTATAAAAACGGCGAAGTATTAACTTCGCCGTTTTTTTATTCTTCTTCGCACAAGATTACGTTCGTAATCAGAAACGATAACCTGCACCAATCATAAACGCCCACGGGTCGAGACGGGTATGCACGCTTTGCTGATCGTTACCGGCTTTAAATTTCACATCGGTATCAATATCCATCCACCACACGGACATATTGAGCAGCCAGTTCTTATCCAGGTTGTAATCCAATCCAGCCTGAGCAGCAATACCCCAGGAGTTTTTCAGGCTCAGATCGCTTAGCCCTGCACTTTTCCCTGTATCATTAAATTTCTCATCGAAGAACAGGGTGTAATTCACACCTACGCCGAGATACGGGCGCAGCGTATCTTCTTTATCACCAAAGTAATATTGTGCCACCAGAGACGGCGGCAAATGTTTCACTTCCGCGATTGTTCCAGTGCTTTGCAAACCGACTTTGTGGTTAAACGGGGTTGCAGCCAGCAATTCAACACCAATGTTATCCGTCACCATGTAGCTGAAGGTCAGACCCAACTGAGTATTGTTATTAACCTGAAACGATCCCAGGCTACCCAGCACATTATCTGAGCTTTCAACGGGACGTACCGTCGTTGCTCCTGCCCGAACAATGAAATCACCCGCTTGATGAGCCTGCGCCAATGCGGGCATTAATGCCGCCGCCAACAATAAGAAAGATGTCTTTTTCATTACCCACTCCATATATAGGGTTTAAATTTCGAGCGAAATATACCCCTAAGTAGGTATTCTTGTTTTAAACCAGATCACATCTTTTAAAAATTCCACGCCCAAATTGAACTGAATCATTTATCACTAACCAATTAAATTTCATGGAATTGATCCAGATCAAAAACCGCATAGCGTCATAAAACACGTCACCGATAACAAGGAGAACGACTATGGGTAGCAATGTCACATTGATCTTGAGTGAAGGGAAAAGCAGCATTGTATCGTTGACGGGGTGCCACAGCGCGGATTAACAGGTTACAATCGCGAGTTAAGTTCTTTCGGTCGATTTATCTTTTTCAAGGAGCCTGCATGCCTATCACGGCTAACACGTTGTACCGTGACACAATGAATTTTACCCGTAACCAGTTCATCAGCATCTTAATGATGTCACTGTTGACGGCATTCATTACTGTCATACTGAATCATGCGTTATCGCCTTCTGGAGACGAGTTACAGATTCTGAGCAGTTCCAGCAGCGATCTGTCATCTTCTGTCGAATCTGGCTTAATGGATTTGATTCAGCAAATGACACCGGAACAACAAACCGTGTTGCTGAAAATGTCAGCGGCAGGCACTTTTGCTGCGTTAGTGGGCAACGTACTGCTGACGGGCGGGGTTCTGATGTTAATCCAGTTGGTTTCTGACGGACAACGCACCAGTGCCCTGCGCGCCATTGGCGCATCCGCACCTTTTTTACTGCGTCTGCTTTTCCTCATCCTGCTGTGCACCCTGCTCATCCAGCTTGGCATGATGCTTCTGGTCATTCCTGGCGTGTTGCTGGCTATTGCGCTGAGTTTATCACCCGTGATTGTCGTCACTGAAAAAAGCGGGATTTTCAGCGCCATCAAAACGAGCACCAAACTGGCCTATGGCAACTTACGTGCCACCGCACCAGCCATCGTGATGTGGCTGCTGGCTAAAATCGCTATTTTGCTGATCGTATCAAAGTTACCGATTTCCTCACCCACGGTGCTCAGCATAGTTCTGAACGGGTTAAGCAATCTGATCTCCGCTATCCTGCTTATTTATCTGTTCCGCCTTTATATGCTGCTGCGCGCTTAATTTCTCGTATTCCGCCTATGTCACTGCTCTGGTGGCATAGGCCTCGCCAAATTCTCGTTCGCTATCTACCCAATCGTAATTTTCTGCAAATTATTACAATATCTCGGGAATGGTGTTCCACAATAAAGGATAATGGCATGCGCTATCGGATAACTCTCGCGGGTTATGATTACGACACTGTTGAGTGATGGATTGACATAATGAAGCAACTTCTTGATTTTATACCGTTGGTCGTTTTTTTTGCGGCCTATAAACTTTATGACATCTATATCGCATCGGGCGCATTGATTGCGGCAACCGCGCTGTCACTGGTGGTTACCTGGGTGGTGTATCGCAAAATAGAGAAAATGACGCTGGTCACCTTTGCGATGGTTGTCGTTTTCGGCTCACTCACGCTGGTGTTCCATAACGATCTGTTCATCAAGTGGAAAGTCACCATCATCTATGCGTTGTTTGCCATTGCCCTGCTGGTTAGCCAGTTTGTCATGAAACAAACACTGATTCAGAAGATGCTGGGTAAAGAGCTCACGTTACCGCAGTCCGTCTGGGGAAAATTGAATCTCGCCTGGGCCATGTTCTTTCTGGTGTGCGGATTGGTTAATATCTATATTGCTTTCTGGCTACCGCAAAGCGTTTGGGTCAATTTTAAAGTCTTTGGTCTGACCGGTGTGACGCTGCTGTTTACGCTGATTTGTGGCATCTATATTTATCGCCACTTACCTAACGACCAAGAGAAATCAGAAGAAGAAAAAAGCGAGCAACAGTAACCGCACTAAACCGAGGCATACACAATGAGCACACAAAACGTGTTACCACAGGGTGAACTGGTTCTCCGTACGCTGGCAATGCCAGCCGATACCAATGCAAATGGCGATATTTTTGGCGGCTGGCTGATGTCGCAAATGGACATGGGCGGTGCGATTTTGGCGAAAGAAATCGCCGAGGGACGTGTCGTTACTGTACGGGTTGATGGAATGTCATTCTTAAAACCTGTTGCCGTGGGCGATGTGGTTTGCTGCTATGCGCGTTGCTTACGCACTGGCCGTAGCTCTATCAACATCAACGTTGAAGTGTGGGTAAAGAAAGTGTCGTCTGAGCCGATTGGTCAGCGCTATCGGGCAACCGAAGCGTTATTCACCTACGTTGCAGTGGATGAAGACGGTCACCCACGCGAGTTGCCAGCAGGGAAAAGCAACTTCACGCCAAGCGAGTAAACTCGGCATCATTTTTGGGCGTAGCTGTAACACTACCTACCCTGAATAATTAACGGATAGGAAGAACTAACGAAAACGGGGCGTCATCTTTAGCTGATGACGCCCCGTTTCTTTTTTTGTCCTGACGTGAATTATTCGACGGCTGCACCGCCATCAATTTTAAAGACGATGGTCACAACCAGATCTTTACCCGGTTTGCCTGCTTCGTAACGCCATTTGCGCATCGCCTGTTTAATGTCGCGCTCAAACATATTGCGCGGTTCGGCAGAAAGCACGCGAACGTTATCAACGCGTCCAGAGTCGTCCACATCAAACTGCATTTTCACTCGACCTTCAACACGCAAAGAGAACGCGCGTGCAGGATACTGTGGCTGTGCGCGGCTCAGCGGGCGCGGCCCACTTGACTGTGAACTTGCTGCGGGCGCAGGCGCCTGCTTCACTGGCGCATTATTGATATTGCGCGTCGGCTCTTCGCTGGTAAACGGCGAAGGCGGCTGTTTTTCAACGGTTGGCTCCCGCTTAACCGGCTTCGGCTGCTCAACCTTCTTCACGGGCTTAGGTTCCGGTTTAGGTTTCGGCGGCTTGGGCTTAGGCTCGGGTAATGGTATAGGAACCGGCTGCGGCACTGGCTCCGGTTCTGGAATCGGCTCCGGCTCAGGTTCTGGTTGCTTAACTGGCTCTGGTTCAGGCGCAGATTTGGCAGCGGGTGCCGCTTCATAGGCCGCAGGGTTAACCATCACAACGCTGATAGGCTTAGATTCCTGCGGTAATTCGATTGAATTATTAAACGATGCGTACAGCAAACCTGCAATCAGTGAACCGTGAAAACCAACTGAAAGTATGAATGGCCATGAGTAACGGCGGGTTAAAAAAAACTTTTTTTGCGGCATAGTCTGTCTTTATCCTCTTATGCCGCCCAAGTTTAAATGCAAATAGCAATCATATTCAATAACAACGCATGGAATTGTAAAAAAAACAGAAACCGTGGGGGGATTAGTCTGGCAAATCAACCTATTGTCCTCGAACAACATCACGTATGATGATAAAAACACGTTTTTCTTACCCGATAGCGTTTGGCCGCTGGGGATCTCTACCCGGTATCCCAAACGAGAAAGGGTATCTTCCTAACCAGTGAGGTCGCTATGCTCTATGTCATTTATGCTGAAGATAATGTTGATTCATTAGCAAAACGCCTGTCGGTAAGACCAGACCACCTTGCCCGTTTACAGACATTACGCGATCAGGGTCGACTGATTACCGCAGGCCCGTTACCCGCTATCGACAGCGAAGATCCCGGTCAGGCTGGTTTTAGCGGTTCCGTGATTATCGCTGAATTCGCGTCGTTGGGCGAAGCAACAGAATGGGCCGACGCCGATCCCTATATCACAGCCGGTGTCTATCAACACGTCAGCGTGAAACCTTATAAAAAAGTGTTTTAAGAGTCACACTCTAAATAATTCGAGTTTCAGTAAGGCGGCAAGAGAAGGAATCCCGATGAGCTTACTCAGGTAAGTGATTCGGGTGAGTGACAAATCAGCCAGAGGCAGATTTGAACGCTGCTTGCAGCGACCCCAACGGGGCGAGGTCCACGTGAGTGAGCCGAGTAGCGCAGCCAACGTACATGCAACTTGAAGTATGACGAGTATATTGATACAGGTCATGATTGGAGGGGAAAATCATGGCCTCTTACCTCCCTGTCAAAAGCTGAAATATTTTAGTCATTTAACAGTGATAGTTTGACCGCTATTCATCTATAGAGGGTCGACAATCATGTTAATGCCTGCGATTTTGCGAAACGGAGTTGCTACTATCCGCCGCCGTCATCGCCTCAGTATTCTCTCCGGATTGTTATTGATCATTGGGTTATTTTCTTTATTACAATTGGTTTCCGTCGGCATCATTTCTCAAACGATGACGCAGGTTCGGCAAGATATTTCTGCTAACGAGAGCCTGCGCCAGCAACAAGCGTTAATGGATAAAGCGCGGATGGAAGTGATGAATGCCAGCGACAAACTGAATCGCGCTGGCATTTATCTGTTGGTAGACAAAGAAACCGGGTCTGAAGGCAGCTGGCATAGTCTGATGGATGAGGCGGAGGTGTCTCTAAAACAGGCAAAAGAACATTATCAGTTACTGGAAACCACCACGACGGCGGAAGCCGACACAACAGCATTTGTCGATCTGAAAAAGAGTTACAACCAGCTTTATTCTGGGCTTGTCGAGCTGGCTGAGGGAATAAAAACCACCAATCAGATTGATATTTTCTTTGCTGTCCCAGTTCAGGCCTATCAAAGTGATTTTACTCAGAAGTATTCACACTATCTGCAAGATACCGATGCGCTGCAAAAGCAACATGGACAACAATTTTTATCCTCACTCGATCAAGCGAAAACCATTTTCATCACGGTGTTAGGGCTCTTACTGGCGATCGCCATTGCCGTCTGGGTTGGCGTTAATCAGGTCATTATTCGTCCGCTCACGCACATTATTGCTCATTTAAAACTGATCGCCGCAGGCGACCTTTCCCATTCGGTCAACACAGAGACACGCGGAACTCGGGAAGTTGAACAGCTCAACACCAGCGTCATCCAAATGCAGGAAGGTCTGGTGACCTTGGTTAATCAGGTTCGTCAGGGCGTTGATCACATGGTGACGCAGGTCGATCGCGTGGCTGAGGATAACCATCGACTTTCCGAGCAGGCGAATCGTCAATCCCACGAACTTAAAGTGACGACTGAACACGTGATTCAGCTTAGCCACCATCTCGAGCAAAACACGCAACATACCCAGCAGGCTAATTTGCACGCGGAAGACACCAGCAAAATCGCCGCGCAGGGTGAGACGATGATGAATGACGTCAAGGCGGCGATGTCGGATATTGCAGGCAGAACACGCGAAATGACGGAAGCGATTGGGATGATTGAGAACGTGGCATTCCAGACACATATCTTGTCATTGAATGCCGCAATTGAAGCAGCGCGAGCTGGGACGATGGGACGAGGCTTCGCCGTTGTTGCCCGTGAAGTCGGCACGCTGGCTTCGCAAAGCAGCCATTCTGCACAAAGTATTAATGTGCTGATTCGTGATTCAGACAACAGCGTTACCGCCGGAACACGGCTGGTGAACAAACTGAATGACAGCTTGCAGAATATCATCCAGACGGCGAAAGGCACTGGCACGTTCCTGAGTGAAATCTCAGAAATATCGCACCAGCAGAATGAAAGCATTCATGAAGTGACCGCTCGGCTCAGCACGCTGAACGACACCGTCAGAGAAAACGCAGGACAGGTTGAAGCCTCCGCACACACCTTCTCCTCACTGTTGGAGCAAACGGAACGCTTAAATACCTCGGTGTCGCTGTTTATTCTGCCCTCGACAGAGGCTGATGTGAACCCGATGATTGACCAGAGAGAAATAACGCAGCGCATTCCCGTGATGGGATAAGCGGAATAAGATCCGTTATGTGATAAAAAATAGCGACCATACTTCGGGTCGCTATTTTCCTCACTGGTTTACCACTCGTAGGCTACCGCATAGAGTAATGCCCGCCGTTGATGCTTCTGCTGCAAGTAACGGGCAGAGCGAATATGGCGGTAAGTACGCGATTGCGCCTCCAACCAGCGACTTCTTCTACGCTGGACCTGACGCAACATCCGCCAGCGGCCCACTTCATTCCGACTGCGTTTCATTATGCGACTCTTGTTAATCCACTCGCGCTGGGCATTATATACCCCTAATGCGTGACCACAATCGGTGAATCACCCTCTCCGTCATTCTCTTCTTATCCAATTACGCTATTTTATTCAGAGGAAAGGCATTTCCCCTTTTATAAATCTATGCGTACACTTTGTTAATTCTTTGCAAAAGGGAACTGTGCTGCTTTTATGTCGACATTTTATACCGTAATAAGTTGGTTACTGGTTTTTAGCTACTGGTTGCTGATCGCAGGTGTGACCTTACGTATTCTGATGAAACGTCGGGCAGTGCCTTCAGCGATGGCCTGGCTACTGGTGATTTATATTCTGCCACTTGTCGGCATTATCGCTTATCTTTCATTTGGCGAACTCCATCTCGGCAAACGTCGGGCTGAGCGCGCCAGCAAAATGTGGCCATCAACGGCAAAATGGCTACGTGAATTAAAGGAATATCGCCGTATTTTCGCGACGGAAAACAGTGAAGTCGCCAGCGCGTTATTCCAGCTCTGTGAACGCCGACAAGGGGTTGGCGGCGTCAAAGGCAATCAGTTGCAGTTGATGACCACGTTTGATGACACGATTAAGGCGCTATTACGTGACATTGAACTCGCGCGTAATAACATCGAAATGGTGTTCTATATCTGGCAGCCCGGCGGGTTGGTTGAGCAAGTCACCTCTTCTCTTATCTCGGCCGCACGACGCGGTGTACATTGCCGCATCCTGCTGGATTCGGCTGGCAGCGTTCAATTCTTCCGTCAACATCATCCTGAGCTGATGCGCACCGCAGGGATAGAAGTAGTCGAAGCCCTGAAAGTGAATCTATTTCGTGCTTTCCTGCGCCGCATGGATTTGCGACAACACCGTAAAATTATCCTGATCGACAGCCGTATTGCTTATACCGGCAGCATGAATATGGTTGATCCCCGTCTCTTCAAACAGGATGCTGGCGTTGGGCAATGGATTGACCTGATGGCACGTATTGAAGGCCCAGTAGCGACCACGCTAGGCATTATTTACTGCTGCGACTGGGAAATGGAAACCGGCAAACGCCTGCTTCCGCCGCCGCCTGATGTTAACGTCATGCCGTTCGAACAGGAGAGCGGTCACACCATTCAGGTTATTGCCTCCGGCCCCGGTTACCCGGAAGAAATGATTCATCAGGCGCTGCTGACGTCCGTCTATTCGGCGCGCAAGCAGTTGATCATGACGACTCCCTACTTCGTGCCCAGCGACGATCTGCTACATGCCATCTGTACCGCCGCCCAGCGCGGCGTTGATGTCAGCATTATTGTTCCACACAAGAACGACTCCGTGTTGGTCGGCTGGGCCAGCCGTGCGTTCTTCACGGAACTGCTGGCCGCAGGTGTGAAAATTTACCAATTCAAGGACGGACTGCTGCACACGAAAAGCGTGTTGGTTGATGGACAGCTCAGTCTGGTCGGTACGGTGAATCTGGATATGCGCAGCCTGTGGCTGAATTTTGAAATCACGCTGGTGATTGACGATGCCGGATTCGGCACCGATTTGGCCTGCGTGCAGGAAGACTATATCGCCCGTTCACGCCTGTTAAACGCGACGCAGTGGCAAAATCGCCCTTATTGGCAACGTATCGTCGAGCGGCTGTTCTACTTTTTCAGCCCCCTGCTGTAAATACGTGTTTTCCCGTGTTCTAATAAGGCCATTGGGAATTAACAGGAATCGCTTTATGGATTTGAATAACCGCCTGACCGAAGACGAAGCATTGGAACAGGCCTACGACATTTTCTTGGAACTCGCTGCTGACAACCTCGATCCGGCAGATATTCTGCTGTTCAACCTGCAATTCGAAGAGCGCGGCGGTGCTGAGTTATTCGACCCCGCTGAAGACTGGGCGGAGCACGTTGATTTCGACCTGAATCCGGATTTCTTCGCTGAAGTCGTGATTGGGTTGGCCGAACAAGACGGTGAAGAAATTACCGATATTTTTGCCCGCGTACTGATTTGCCGAGAAAAAGACCACAAGCTTTGCCACATTCTGTGGAAAGAATAAGCCCTGTTAAAAGAATAAGTTATCTCGCCTAAACGCAAGGCGTCTCCCGCAGGAGACGCCTTTTTTACATGAATAACCGATAAAACCCGTTACTGTGCTTCCGCTTCCGAGACCGGTAGCAGCGCTTGCGGATCGACTTTCAGACACGAAACCGCGTGTGTAAAGCTCCCTTCCAGCAATGGCCGCGTTTTCGAGCACTCAGGGCCGACTACGGGACAACGAGTGCAAAATACGCAACCTGATGGCGGATTGATCGGTGACGGCAAATCCCCCTCCAGCAGTTGTATCTTCTTGTTGCGTTCCTGATCGGGATCGGGAATCGGTACAGCAGACATCAGCGCGCGGGTATACGGATGCTGTGGGTTTTGATAGACCTGATCGTACGTTCCCAGCTCTACCGCATGACCCAGATACATGACCAACACACGGTCGGAAATGTGCTTCACTACCGATAAGTCATGAGCGATGAAAATCAGCGACAGGTGCATTTCACGCTGTAGCTGACGCAGCAGGTTCACTACCTGTGCCTGAATTGATACGTCCAGTGCAGAAACCGGCTCATCACAGATAATCAGCTTCGGCTCCAGAATCAGTGCCCGCGCGATCCCAATACGCTGACACTGTCCGCCAGAGAATTCATGTGGATAGCGGTTGATCAGGCTCGGCAGCAGTCCAACCTTCAACATCATCGTTTTAACGCGATCTTTCACCGTCTGTCGATCAAGCTCTGGATGATAAACTTTCAACGGCTCGGCAATAATTTCGCCGATATTCATACGCGGATTCAGCGACGCCAGCGGATCCTGAAATATCATCTGAATATCGCTACGCGCTGCGCGCCATTCGGCGGCGCTCATCCCTAGCAGATCTTTCCCCAGCCACGTGACTCGCCCGTCGGTCGCTTTTACCAGCCCGATAATGGCACGTGCCAGCGTAGACTTGCCGCAGCCTGATTCCCCTACCACGCCCAGCGTTTCACCTTCATACAAACGCAGCGTCACACCATCGACCGCTTTCAGTTTTTTCGGCGGCTGCCAGAACCACTGCTTATCATCTCTGACATCAAAGTGGACTTTCAGATCGTCCACTTCTAACAACACCTTTTTCTCGTCCGCGTTGTTCATACCACCTCCTCAATCGCTCTAAAGCAGGCGCGCAAGCGGCCATCACCAAAAGATTCCAGCGCAGGTGCGCTATGGCAGACATCCATTGAATACGGGCAGCGCGGTTGGAACGGACATCCTTTCGGCAAGCGTAATAAGTTAGGCGGGTTACCCGGAATAGTCGCCAACACCTCATCTTCCGCATCCAGACGCGGTACGGCATTAAGCAGGCCGACGGAATACGGATGGCTCGGATGATAAAAGACATCGCGTGCAACGCCATATTCCATCGTGCGCCCTGCGTACATCACCAATACTTTGTCACAAATACCGGCAACCACGCCCAGGTCATGCGTGATCATAATAATAGCGGTATTAAACTCGCGCTTCAGCTCGTTCAGCAGCGTCATAATCTGCGCCTGAACCGTTACATCCAATGCTGTTGTCGGTTCATCGGCAATCAGCAATTTCGGCCGACACAGCAGCGCCATCGCAATCATCACGCGCTGACGCATCCCACCGGAAAATTCATGCGGGTACATCTTCATACGCTTACGCGCTTCCGGCATTTTGACCGCATCCAGCATTTTGACCGACTCTTCAAACGCTTCGCTTTTGCTCAGACGTTTGTGCAGCATCAGCACTTCCATCAGTTGTTCACCGACGCGCATGTAAGGGTTCAGCGAAGTCATCGGATCCTGGAAGATCATACTGATTTCTTCAGCACGCAGCTTGTTCAGCTGGTTTTCAGGTAAATTGAGGATCTCTCTGCCACGAAAACGCGCCGATCCGCCAATACGGCCATTGCGGGCCAGCAGCCCCATCAACGCAAATGCTGTTTGTGATTTACCGGAACCAGACTCACCGACAATCCCCAGAGTTTCACCAGCATTGAGCGTGAAGTTCAGGTCATTAACCGCCGTCACGTCTCCATCCTGTGTTTTAAACGTTACCCGTAGATCCTGAACATGTAGCAGCGCGTCTTGCGCGCCCGTTAAATCAATCTTGCTCATGTTAATGCTCCTCAGCGATCTTTCGGGTCGAGGGCATCACGCAGGCCATCGCCGATAAAGTTAAAACAAAACAACGTGACAACAAGAAACGCCGCCGGATAGAACAGTAACCATGGCGACACTTCCATTGAGTTCGCCCCATCATTCAGCAAGGCACCCCAGCTGCTTAACGGCTCCTGCGTTCCCAGCCCCAGGAAGCTCAGGAAGGACTCAAACAGAATCATGCTTGGCACCAGCAAAGAGGCATAAACCACTACGACACCGAGCACGTTAGGAACAATGTGGCGCAGCACGATACCGCGCGTGGAGACACCGGAAACCATCGCCGCTTCAATAAACTCTTTACGTTTCAGGCTCAGTGTCTGGCCGCGCACGATACGCGCCATATCTAGCCAAGACACCATGCCGATGGCCACGAAGATCAACAGCATGTTTTGCCCGAAGAACGTGACCAGCAGAATGACGAAGAACATGAACGGGAACGAGTTGAGGATCTCCAGTAGACGCATCATCACTGAATCCACTTTTCCGCCCAAATAACCGGACATCGCGCCATACAGCGTTCCAACGACCACGGCAACCAGCGCTGCCGCGACACCCACCATCAGCGAGACGCGGCCACCAATGGCAACGCGGACCAACAAATCACGACCGGAGGAGTCTGTACCAAAATAGTGTCCAGACGTCATATCCGGCGCGGCTGACATCATTCCCCAGTCCGTATCGGCATAGTCAAATGCAGACAGCAGAGGTGCAAAAATCACAAACACAGTAATCACAGCCAAAACAAACAGACTGGCCAGCGCAGCACGGTTATGGATAAAGCGCAGGCGCGCATCCTGCCACAAACTACGGCCTTCAATCTCAGCCTGCTCGGTGAAGTTCTCTAACGCTTCAACGTTTTTTCGATTCCAAAACATAACGCCTCCAATTAATAGCGAATTTTCGGATCGATAACAGCGTAGAGCACGTCAATGATCGCATTAAATAAAATGGTTAAGCCGCCGACCAAAATCGTCAAGCTCAGTACCAGTGAATAGTCGCGGTTCAGCGCGCCGTTCACGAACAATTGCCCAATACCGGGTAAACCAAAAATGGTTTCAATGACCATTGAGCCGGTAATAATCCCTACAAACGCGGGTCCCATATAGGAAAGCACGGGCAGCAACGCAGGCTTTAACGCGTGGCGCAGAACGATGCGGCGCATCGGTAACCCTTTGGCGCGCGCGGTGCGGATAAAGTTAGAGTGCAAAACCTCGATCATAGATCCTCGGGTAATACGCGCGATACTGGCGATATAAGACAAAGATAGCGCCACCATCGGTAAAATCATGTATTTGGGTGCCCCGCCGTTCCAACCACCGCCGGGCAGCCAACGCAGCGTAATGGCAAAAATCAGCACCAATAACGGCGCGACGACAAAGCTGGGAATAACCACCCCCGTCATGGCAAACCCCATCACGGTATAATCCCATTTCGTATTTTGATTCAGTGCGGCGATCACGCCCGCACTCACACCAAAAACAATGGCGAGAATGAATGCCGCGAACCCTAACTTTGCAGAAACAGGGAAAGACGTCGCGACCAGATCGTTCACGGAATAGTCTTTGTATTTAAAAGAGGGGCCGAAATCACCCTGCACCAATTGCAGTAAGTAGTTACCGTACTGCGTGAGTATTGGATCGTTCAGATGATATTTAGCTTCAATATTCGCCATCACTTCCGGCGGTAAATTACGCTCGCCGGTAAACGGGCTGCCGGGTGCCAATCGCATCATGAAGAACGAGATGGTGATCAGAATAAATAACGTTGGTATCGCCTCTAAACAGCGGCGAAAAATAAATTTTAACATTGCTCGTACCTATAAAAGGCTGGCAGCACAGCTGCGTGCGCCAGCCATTATTATTAGTGCTTGATGATATAAAGATCTTTCACGTAAACATTATCCTGAGGATCGTTACCCGTTAATCCACCAACATAAGGTTTCACCAGTCGGGTATTCGCATAGTAATAGACCGGTATGGTGACAGCGTCTTTATCCAGCTGTGATTCCGCCTGCTGGTAAACCGCAGCGCGCTCCTCGTCAGTTTTCACCTGCAAGGATTTCGCCACCAGTGCATCAAACTCTTTGCTCTTATAGTGCGAGGTGTTACTGCTGCTGTCGGACAGCATGCTGTTCAGGAAGGTTGAAGGTTCGTTATAGTCCGCACACCATCCGGCACGAGCTACATCATAGGTTCCCTGATGACGGGTGCTGAGGAAGGTTTTCCATTCCTGGTTTTCCAGTTTAACGTCCACACCGATATTCTGTTTCCAGATAGAAGCGGCGGCGATCGCCATTTTCTTATGCAGATCGGACGTGTTGTACAGCAGGCTCAGCGTCAGCGGTTTTTCTGCGGTATAGCCCGCTTCGGCCAACAGTTTTTTCGCTTCTTCATTACGTTTGGTCTGTGACCAGGTAAACCACTCAGGTACAGCGGCTTTCAGGCCATCGATATACGGTGGTACAAAACCATAAGCAGGAATATCGCCCTGATTCTTCACTTTGTTGGTCAGGATATCCTGACTCAGGCCCAGACGCAGCGCAGTACGTACGCGTACATCATTAAACGGCGGCTTCTGGTTGTTAACTTCGTAGTAGTAGGTACACAGGTACGGGTTAACCTTCACTTCATCCGGGATTTCTTTCTTCAGTTTTTGGAAGAGTTCGATTGGCAGGTTGTTGTACGTCATGTCGATTTCACCGCTGCGGTAGCGGTTGACGTCCGTCACTTCAGACGCAATCGGCAGATAGGAGACCTGATTAATCACAGTATGGGCGTTGTCCCAATATTGCGGGTTACGCTCCAGTACCATTTTTTCATTCACCACCCAACTTTTCAGTTTGTAGGCACCATTGCCGACCCAGTTTTGCGGCTGTGTCCATTTTTCGCCGAACTTTTCGACAACAGTTTTATTGATTGGAGACATTGCGACGTAAACAGGCAGCTTATAGAAGTAAGGTACGGCTTCTGACAGCGTGACCTCAAACGTATGGTCGTCGATCGCTTTCACACCCAGCGTATCTGGGGATTTTTTGCCAGCGATGATGTCATCGATATTCAGCAAATGACCATATTGCAGGTAGCTGGCGTAAGGCGATGCCGTTTTTGGATCAGCCAGACGCTGCCAGCTGTAAACGAAATCTTGCGCGGTAACGGGCTCACCGTTGGACCATTTGGCATCTTTGCGCAGGTGGAATGTCCACACTTTAAAATCTTTGTTATCCCAGCTTTCCGCTACACCAGGGCTGGTTTTGCCGTTAACGTCAGAAATGACCAACCCTTCCAGCAAATCGCGCGACACGTTAGATTCCGGCACACCTTCAATTTTATGCGGGTCAAGAGAGGAAACTTCAGCGCCGTTGTTACGAACCAATTCTTGTTTGTCTGCTAACTGAACGCCTGCGGGAACGGTCGCGGCGAAGGCAGAAACAGCCATCGTGCTACTTAATGCCGCGATAATAGCGGCAGCTACTCTTTTTTTAGTTGTGATGTGTGTCATTATTTTCTCCTGTAATGTTGTCGTGTTAGTTATCCCAGCACGATTCCTGAATTAGAGTCCTGTGAGAAAACGATTAATCGATTCGACTCACGACCCATTCCCACAGAGTAGGAATGGGTAACCAGAGATTAAACACCAAATTAATCGCTGCTCGCTCACTTCATTTGCATCAAACCGTAAATAGCTGCGGATTAATGCTTAATGATATAGAGATCCTTCACCCGTACATTGTCCAACGGATCTTTGCCGGTAATGCCACCGACATACGGTTTTATCAGCCTGGCGTTCGCATAGTAATAGACCGGTACAATGGCCGCATCGTTATCTAACTGCGATTCTGCCTGCTGATAAACTTGTGCACGTTCATCGTCCGTTTTCGCCTGAACAGCCTGCTCCATCAGCTTGTCGAACGCCGGGCTCTTATAATGCGCCGTGTTGTTACTGCTATCTGACAGCATACTATTCAGGAACGACGTCGGTTCGTTATAGTCCGCACACCATCCCGCACGCGCGACATCATAATTGCCTTGATGACGTGTGCTGAGATAGGTTTTCCACTCCTGATTTTCTAACTTCGCGTCGACGCCCAGATTCTGTTTCCAGATCGATACCGCCGCAATCGCCATTTTTTTATGCAAATCAGACGAGTTATAAAGCAAATTAAACGTCAACGGCTTCTCTGCGGTATAACCCGCTTCCGCCAGCAGTTTTTTCGCTTCTTCATTACGTTTCGCCTGTGGCCAGGTAAACCACTCTGGCGTATGCGCTTTCAGGCCATCAGTAAAGGGTGGAATATAGCCATAGGCAGGAATGTCGCCCTGATTTTTAACTTTATTGGTCAATATGTCCTGATCAAGCCCCATGCGCAGAGCTGTACGTACCCGTACATCGTTAAATGGCGGTTTCTGGTTATTGATTTCGTAATAATACGTGCAGAGATAGGGGTTGATGTTAACTTCTTGTGGGATTTCTTTTTTTAGCTTCTGAAAAAGCTCGATGGGTAATTTATTATTGGTGACATCAATTTCCCCCGCACGGTAACGGTTAACATCCGTAACTTCAGAAGAAATCGGCAGGTAGGTGACCTGATTAATCACGCTCTTGGCGTTATCCCAATATTGGGTGTTACGCTCCAGCACAAGCCGTTCATTCACTACCCAGGATTTAAGACGGTAGGCGCCGTTCCCTACCCAGTTTTCCGGCTGGGTCCATTTATCACCAAACTTCTCCACTG
This sequence comes from Pectobacterium peruviense, assembly GCF_002847345.1. Classification (GTDB taxonomy): domain Bacteria; phylum Pseudomonadota; class Gammaproteobacteria; order Enterobacterales; family Enterobacteriaceae; genus Pectobacterium; species Pectobacterium peruviense. The sequence continues at coordinate 250,680 of NZ_LXFV01000001.1, read as the reverse complement.
CCGCTTTATTTACCGGAGACATGGATGAGTGATTCAGTAATTTATAAAAATAAGGGATCGGCTCGCTTAAGGTGACTTCCAACGTATGGTCATCGAGCGCTTTTACGCCCAGCGTATCGGGAGATTTCTTGCTGGCAATAATGTCATCGATATTCAACAGATGACCATATTGCAAATAGCTGGCATAAGGGGAAACGGTTTTCGGATCGGCCAGACGCTGCCAGCTATAAACGAAATCCTGTGCGGTAACGGGTTCGCCATTTGACCACTTGGCATCTTTACGTAAATGGAACGTCCAAACTTTAAAATCACTGCTTTCCCAACGCTCAGCCACACCGGGAATCGGGTGTCCATCAGGATCGGAAATCACCAATCCTTCATATAAATCGCGCGCGACGTTGGATTCCGGTACGCCTTCTATTTTATGTGGATCCAGTGATGACACCTCGGCGCCATTGTTTCTCACCAAAACCTGTTCTTTCGCCAGCTCAACATCGGCAGGTACATTAGCAGCTTGAACATTCACGCATGACGCCATCACTGCTGCGGCAATCATACTGGTAACAAAGCATCGTTTTGTTTTGCAAATTTTCACTTTATAAACGCCCCTGTCTGATACAACGCCATACCGGACTCTATGCGTAAAATTGCCGTCACATAGAGCAGAAAAGAACGCCTATTATCCAAATAAATCATAAAATTAATTTATGGGTGAATAACGAATAACAGGTCGACACTCGAAGCTATCAAAAGCGGACACATTCGCCAATATTTTTACATTGATGTTGCTTAATTTTCTTTACTACAGGCGGGTAGATGTTTTATTGCAATAGCGTGATACAAACATTAACCCCATGATAATCAATGTCTTTTATCTTATTTTGCAAGTATTTTTTAAATATTCAGCAATTTATAGATTTTGAACAAAAAAACATCGTAGTGGGTTTCATCATTTTCACAGCACAAAAATGATGACGCATGCTTACCTATCCGCGTCATTATCTGAACGAAATGTTATTATTTTAACAATTCCATTACTAACCATACACGCTTTATGGTCCCCAACCTCCCAGCGATAGGCGGCACGTAAAATAACTAACCCGATTAAGATATAAGCAATATTTATACGAACACGTTTTATACGACGGGTTGTCTCTATTATACGAACAGGCTGAGCTCGGAATTGACGCCGACAATTATCGGCATCACCGCCGTCGATTCTACCTTCCCGCTCCGTTGTGAGTAGAAAAGCGCCCGTCTTTACTCAATGAATGATATTGATTATCAACACTATCATGCTGAATGGTGTCAGCTTAAAGAAAATTCGATATTGATCACAAAAAAGGCACCCACAAATAGGTATGCTCATTCCATACCGTAGTGAACGCGTAAATCCTCTTAATTTTGACCTATTTTCAAAACAATATTTCAAAAATTTACGATATCGGCGGTTACAGTATTTTAAAAAGTAGAAATCGCGCCATAACGGCGTCTGACAAGCTCTTTGAGTCAATTAACGTGAGGTCGGCAGGAAAGAATAGCTTGGTAACGGAAACGTACCCCGCTCGTTTATCTATACTGTTCTATCCGGCGAACAATTGACTGAAAGAGTTTAACATTTATCAGGAGAGCATTATGGCCGTAACCAACGTTGCTGAACTTAACGCACTGGTCGAAAGAGTAAGAAAGGCACAGCAGGAATTTGCCACTTACAGTCAGGAACAGGTGGATAAGATCTTCCGTGCTGCCGCACTCGCGGCATCGGATGCCCGTATCCCGCTAGCAAAAATGGCAGTTGCTGAATCCGGTATGGGGATCGTCGAAGATAAAGTCATCAAAAACCACTTCGCATCCGAATACATTTATAACGCCTATCAGGATGAAAAAACCTGTGGCGTCCTCTCTACTGATGACACTTTCGGTACCATTACGATTGCAGAGCCTATTGGCCTGATTTGCGGTATTGTTCCCACCACCAACCCCACTTCTACCGCGATTTTTAAAGCGCTGATCAGCCTGAAGACCCGTAACGGGATCATCTTCTCTCCTCATCCACGAGCAAAAAACGCGACCAATAAAGCCGCAGACATTGTTCTGCAAGCCGCGATTGCCGCAGGTGCCCCGAAAGATATCATCGGCTGGATCGATCAACCGTCCGTCGATTTATCCAACCAGCTTATGCACCACCCGGATATCAACCTGATTCTGGCTACCGGCGGACCGGGTATGGTGAAAGCGGCATACAGTTCAGGTAAACCAGCGATCGGCGTAGGTGCCGGTAACACCCCCGTTGTTATTGACGAAACGGCGGATATTAAGCGTGCCGTTGCCTCTATCCTGATGTCGAAAACCTTCGATAACGGCGTCATTTGTGCATCAGAGCAGTCAGTCATCGTGGTAGACAGCGTCTATGATGCCGTGCGTGAGCGTTTTGCTACCCACGGCGGCTACATGCTGAAAGGCAAAGAACTTCATGCCGTACAAAGCATTCTGCTGAAAAACGGTTCACTGAATGCCGACATTGTTGGCCAACCAGCACCGAAGATCGCCGAAATGGCAGGCATCACCGTCCCTGCAAACACCAAAGTGCTGATCGGTGAAGTGACGGCAGTCGATGAATCCGAACCGTTTGCCCATGAAAAACTGTCTCCAACGCTGGCAATGTACCGAGCGAAAGACTTCAATGATGCCGTCATTAAAGCGGAAAAGCTGGTCGCAATGGGTGGCATCGGTCACACATCGTGTCTGTACACCGATCAAGACAATCAGCCAGAGCGCGTGAATCATTTCGGTAATATGATGAAAACGGCGCGTATCCTGATTAACACACCGGCGTCTCAAGGTGGTATCGGCGATCTCTACAACTTCAAACTCGCTCCGTCTCTGACGCTGGGCTGTGGCTCATGGGGCGGAAACTCCATCTCCGAAAACGTCGGTCCGAAGCACTTGATCAACAAGAAAACGGTAGCCAAGCGAGCAGAGAATATGTTGTGGCATAAACTTCCTAAATCCATTTACTTCCGTCGTGGCTCACTGCCTATCGCACTTGAAGAAGTCGCATCCGATGGCGCAAAACGCGCATTTATCGTGACGGATCGCTTCCTGTTCAATAACGGGTATGTCGATCAGGTAACTTCCGTATTGAAACAGCACGGACTGGAAACCGAAGTTTTCTTTGAAGTTGAAGCGGATCCAACACTGAGCATCGTACGCAAAGGCGCGGAACAAATGCACTCCTTCAAGCCTGATGTGATTATTGCGCTGGGTGGCGGTTCTCCAATGGATGCCGCGAAGATCATGTGGGTGATGTATGAACACCCTACAACACACTTCGAAGAGCTGGCACTACGCTTTATGGATATCCGTAAACGTATCTATAAATTCCCGAAAATGGGCGTCAAAGCCAAAATGGTGGCGATTACCACCACATCCGGTACCGGTTCCGAAGTCACGCCGTTTGCCGTCGTGACCGACGATGCAACGGGGCAGAAATATCCGTTGGCGGACTATGCGCTGACGCCGGATATGGCGATTGTTGATGCCAATCTGGTAATGAACATGCCGAAATCACTGTGTGCGTTTGGTGGACTCGATGCCGTAACACACTCACTGGAAGCCTATGTTTCCGTGCTGGCAAATGAATATTCAGACGGACAGGCGTTACAAGCGCTGAAGCTGCTGAAGGAAAATCTGCCAGACAGCTACCGTGACGGTGCGAAAAACCCGGTTGCCCGTGAGCGCGTGCATAACGCTGCGACGATTGCAGGTATCGCGTTTGCCAACGCATTCCTCGGCGTCTGCCACTCAATGGCGCATAAACTGGGCTCGGAGTTCCATATTCCGCATGGCCTGGCTAACGCCCTGCTGATCTCTAACGTGATTCGCTATAACGCGAACGACAACCCGACCAAACAGACGACATTCAGCCAGTATGACCGTCCGCAAGCGCGTCGCCGTTATGCAGAGATAGCTGACCATCTGCGTTTGACTGCGCCTAGCGACCGGACTGCACAGAAAATCGAGAAATTACTGAACTGGTTGGAAGAAATTAAGACCGAGTTGGGGATCCCAACGTCCATTCGTGAAGCGGGCGTACAGGAAGCCGATTTCCTGGCCAAGGTTGATAAGCTGTCAGAAGATGCATTCGACGATCAGTGTACTGGCGCTAACCCACGCTACCCGCTGATTTCCGAGCTGAAACAGATTCTGCTGGATACTTACTATGGACGTAAGTTCTCTGAAGAGGTAAAAGCGGAAGCCGTTGAACCTGTAGCAAAAGCCGCCAAAACTGGCAAGAAAGCCGCACATTAAGGTGTAAGCCGTTACGGCCTCATCGTTTAGTCCACTACAAATGCCCAACGCTTTTAAGGTTGGGCATTTTTATTACACGCGCAGGTCTCAATGCACCGTTTATTAATCATCCCGCAAGCCGGATATTTAACCGCCTTACACGCTTTCCTTACGGGTTAATCCCAACGCAATTTTATAATGCTTACGACACACAGAAACATAACTCTCATTGCCACCAATAACGACCTGCTCTCCTTCGTGGACGGCATTACCCTGCGCATCTAACCGCAATACACAGTTGGCTTTACGGCCGCAATGACAGACCGTTTTTAACTCAATCAGCTTATCAGCCCACGCTAATAAATAGTGACTCCCGGAAAACAAGTCACCACGAAAATCAGTACGCAACCCGTAACACAATACCGGGATATCTAATTGGTCCACGACATCGGAAAGCTCGTTCACCTGCTCGCGGGTTAAAAATTGACATTCGTCAATTAATACACAATCTACGGGCTGAGTGCGGTGCTCTTTCTCCAGCAGTTCAAATAAGGATGTCTGCGGATTAAACAATAATGCTGGGGAAGAAAGACCGATCCGTGAACTTACTATCCCTACTCCATGCCGATTATCTATTTCTGCGGTGAACACCAGCGTGCGCATCCCGCGTTCCTGGTAGTTATATGACGACTGCAATAGCGCCGTCGATTTCCCTGCATTCATTGCAGAATAATAAAAATAAAGTTGGGCCACTCAGCTACTCCAAACACAGGCTATATGATCGTCGTGTCGTAAAAACTTATTGTAACAACTCGTCTTCATGCTGTGCAATGGGCTATTCCCCGACCATATCTTGTCCATACGGCCGCCACTGGCTAACCATTACGATAAAAGATATAAACATTCCTTATAACAACGGCGCGGCATCAATAAGCCATTCACTGTCGTTTGAGAGAGAAAAACGGCATACAAAATGTATTTTTTTGATAACAGGAAAGTATTTATATTTATGTAACATACGATGTGAGTTCTGTTTTAAAAATGATGTTTTTTAACAAACTTACAAATTTGACTATTGCAGAAAAGAAAATAGCACTCTATTATCACACTACACGCCACCAATAATATTAATTTGAGATTATCACAATGAGCGAAGCACTAAAGATTCTTAACAACATCCGTACTCTGCGTGCCCAGGCAAGAGAATGTACCCTGGATACTTTGGAAGAAATGCTGGAAAAACTGGAAGTCGTGGTTAATGAACGCCGCGAAGAAGATACCCAGGTTCAGGCTGAAGTTGAAGAACGTGCGCGTAAATTGCAACAATACCGCGATATGCTGATTGCCGATGGTATTGACCCTAACGAATTATTGCAATCTTTAGGTTCAGTGAAAGTTGCAGGTAAAAGCAAACGCGCTGCCCGTCCGGCAAAATATCAATACATTGACGAGAACGGTGAAGCTAAAACCTGGACTGGTCAAGGTCGTACTCCAGCAGTAATCAAGAAAGCAATCGAAGAGCAAGGTAAATCGTTAGACGATTTCCTGCTGTAATTGTTTATAAGTACTGAATACTAAAAACCCCCGATACTTATCGGGGGTTTTTCTTTATAACGCATTGTGTAAAGAGAAAACAGATATGTCGCCGTTTTAGGCTACCCTCTGTTTTTGTAAACAGAGGGTAATTATTACATTCTGTTATTTTTCTTCTGCGTCAATCGTTTCCTGCAACCATTGCGCGAAGTCTTCGCCTAAACCATCATGACGTAAGCCATATTCTACGAATGCCTGCATATAGCCTAATTTGTTACCACAGTCATGGCTCACACCTTTCAGGTGATACGCTTCTACCGTTTCTTTTTCCATCAGCATCGCAATGGCATCTGTTAACTGAATTTCATTACCCGCGCCTGGCGGTGTTTTCTCCAGCAGAGACCAAATATCCGCAGAGAGGACATAACGACCAACAACGGCTAAATTAGATGGCGCTTCGGAAGCTTTCGGTTTTTCAACCACACCAACCATCGGTGCGCTATCCCCTGCTTTTAATTCCACGCCTTTGCAATCAACCACGCCGTAGCTACTTACATTCTCAACTGGTTCAACCATAATCTGGCTGTGACCTGTAGTAGAAAAACGCTGTAGCATTTCGCTCAGGTTATCTTTCTTCAGATCGGATTCATATTCATCAATAATCACATCAGGCAGAATAACCGCGACTGGCTCATCCCCAACTAGCGGATGCGCGCATAATACGGCATGGCCTAACCCTTTCGCCAATCCCTGACGGACTTGCATAATGGTGACGTGTTTAGGGCAGATGGATTGGACTTCTTCCAACAGCTGACGTTTAACACGCTTTTCCAGTATCGCTTCCAGCTCAAAACTGGTATCGAAATGGTTTTCGATGGAATTCTTAGAGGAGTGCGTAACCAGAATAATTTCAGTAATCCCTGCGGCGATACACTCATTAACGACATATTGGATCAGCGGTTTATCTACCAACGGCAGCATTTCTTTAGGAATGGCTTTGGTGGCAGGCAGCATACGCGTACCTAATCCAGCAACCGGTATGACCGCTTTTTTTACTTTTTTATTCACAATAGACATAAACAGCCTCTTATATACCGTTCAAATAATGAACTTTATTTATCTAATCAAGATAACCGGAAGAGTATAACGACTTTAACAAGGGTACGCTTGTCCCAACGTTGGGGTTCAATAAAAATAAGATAACTCCCTACAGAGTAGGAAATAAAAAATAGTACCGAAAGAGAAGTATTACGCGAAACCAGCGCCCGTCTCGTCTATCAGACTATTCTGTCGCCAACATGAGCCGTAAACGACCGCCGCCACCCCATATCTGACACTGCCACGCTTCGCACTGATAATTTAGCTGGTTGAGATAAGCGCCTTCAAGCGTTCCTAAAGGGATACCGCTATTCAATGCTATTTGCTGCTCGTTAACATTCAACGTCGCGTTTAACCCAGCAGAAATCAGTATCAGCTGTTTTAATTGCCGATGGTAATATCCCACAAGCAAAGGAAAACGACCGTCTAGGCTCGCCTGTCGCAGCAGCTGGTTTACCTGCTTTAATAACGTCGGCAGATACGGTAAACGATGTTGCTGATCGGCCAAATGCTCCTGAAGTAACCCATTAAACAACGTCCGAAGCAGCAACGCTGCCAACGTCCCATTATTATTGACGCCCTGAGTGACATCAAGGCAATAGAACGCTAGCTCTGTGTCCGACAGCGCGGCAATATCCAGCACCAGACCCGGTTGTTCCGCTGTCGTCAACTGACGATAATTAACACGGCAGCGTGCAAGCGTTTGCTGAACGGGCGGCTGCAACTGAGCGAGCAGTTTCGTTACCGCGTCAGGAGATTGATTTAAGGAATCCATATCCTGCATCAGTTGATCCATCTCATTCAACTGTGAGGTGAACATGTCAGGATAGAGGCAAGACATAACCGCCTCACGCAAACGCATGTAATCACGAATCGGTTTCAGCAATACATCCTGAACACCAAGGCGCAGGACTTTGGCGATGTCCGCCATCTGGCTGGTCGCAGAAATAACCAGTATTGGCGTATCGTTATCCTTCAAACGCAGACACTCAAGGAATTCAATACCTCCCATCGTCGGCATCTTCAGATCGCAAATTATTAAATCGGGTTGGTAATGTTCAAGAATACGTAGTGCATCTAATCCATTAACCGCCTCCTGAACTAAAGCGCCAAGAGAAGTCAGATAACCAGCGAGCACAGATCGAAAAACGGCCTCGTCATCAATGACTAAAATATGCTTACCCGCTAGTGGTTGTTCCATCAGTACCCCTTACTTCAAACACCGAATAATCACATCTGCTTTAGCGTCAATGCGCCGGATAGACGGCACACTATATCTTCTTAATACATGTCTTCTTCGCTACGTGTGCGCTCTGAACGACATGCATAGGTTCTTCACTATGCCTCTTTCGCTAGCGGCAGCAATTCATCACGCATTTTTTCCACCGCCTTATAGCCCGCATCAATCGCCTCCTGCGCCCGATGAAAATCTAACGTAGCAATCTGGGGACAATGCGGTTGCAGCAACACGTCGGGCGGATCGCCCGCCATCCTTGTCATCTTCAATCGGTTTTCAAGAATCTGGATCGATGTACTCATTATCTCCATCGCCGTTGGAGAATTTTCTGCTGGATGACGTCGCCCACGCAGTAACCGTTCCCGAATCCTGCTACGCCAATCTTGTGGAACATTCTCCGCATCAATGTCCGATGCCGTCGGTTTGATCGACAGCAAATCCTGATGATTAAGGCTCGCGTCGTGCTGGAGATCAACCGCAATTACGATGTCCGCCCCCATTGCCCGTGCCAAAGAAACGGGAACAGGGTTAACCACCGCACCATCCACCAGCCAATAATCGTTAAATCTAACGGGAGATAGCAGACCTGGCATACTGCAAGAGGCCCGCATTGCCTGATGTAAATCACCTTCTGTCAACCAGAGCTCACGCCCTGTACTCAGGTTTGTTGTCACTACGCCATATTTGATATCACAATCTTCGATCTTTGTTGTATGTAACAAATGCTTCACACTGTTAAAAACGCGATCGCCACGTAACAAACTGCCGCGCTGCCAGGAAAGATCCATCAGACGAATCACGTCCCAGTAGCCAAAACTTCTCACCCAGCGATCCATTGAAGATAAATTGTTTGTGGCATACGCCGCGCCAACCAGCGCGCCAATAGAACAACCAGCAACAATATCAACCTCGATCCCCATTTCAGTTAACGCATTAAATACGCCAATATGCGCCCATCCTTTCGCGGCCCCAGATCCCAAGGCTACGCCAATTTTCTTCCGCTGCATGATTGTTCCACCTGTTTTCATTTTAGCGCACATTGCTACACGTAGAGTTTCTTAGGTAACATATCGGCATCCTGCATAGGGATCTGTTTATTATCTATCAGTTTTTATCTTAAATTTTCTTCAGGAGACATCGTGTCTGAATCTTGCCCCTGCTGCAGTGGGTTGCAGTATAACGCATGCTGTCAACCCTACCTCACGCACGCCTCCATAGCCGCCGAGCCTGCCATATTAATGAGGTCGCGCTACACCGCCTACGTCAGGCACGATGTCGATTACCTTATCGCTACCTGGCATCCCGATCTCCAACCCGAGAAATGGCGCGAGTCTCTCACTGAAAGCTGCCAGAATTCACAGTGGCTTGGCCTCACTATACTGGCAACGTCTCTAGGGAAAACCCCCAATGAGGGGTATGTGGAATTTGCCGCGCGTTATATATCGGAAATCGACAGTCAGCGTACAGAAGTGATGCGAGAGCGCTCACGCTTCCTTCGCCAGCATAATCGCTGGTACTATATAGACGGAGTTCATTTGCAGACAGGCAGAAATGAATCTTGCCCGTGTGGTTCCGGCAAAAAATACAAAAAGTGTTGCGGACAATAGAACACAGGCAGTCGCCCACGCGGCCTTACCGCTGCGTTACCATAAGATCGTTATTTTAGCTTTTGGACAGGATCCACACACTCATGCAATCCCAAAATATACAAAGAAAAGTATTACGAACCATTTGCCCCGACGCAAAAGGGCTCATCGCGAAAATTACGAATATTTGTTATAAGCACGAACTGAACATCGTGCAAAACAATGAGTTTGTCGATCATCGCACTGGACGCTTTTTCATGCGGACCGAGTTGGAAGGGATTTTCAACGACACCACACTGTTAGCCGATTTGGATAGCGCACTTCCCGAAGGATCGTCTCGCGAATTAACCGCGGCAGGCCGTCGTCGCATCGTCGTTCTGGTAACGAAAGAAGCTCACTGTCTGGGCGATCTGTTGATGAAAAGCGCGTATGGCGGTCTGGATGTCGAAATCTCTGCCGTCATCGGCAACCACGATACCTTACAGACGCTGGTCGAGCGGTTTGATATCCCTTTCCATTTGGTTAGCCATGAAGGGCTGACTCGCGAAGAGCACGATCAACAGATGATCGCGCAGATCGATCAATACAAACCTGATTATGTTGTGCTAGCGAAATACATGCGGGTACTGACCCCGGCGTTTGTTCAGCACTATCCGAATCAGGTGATCAACATCCACCATTCGTTCTTACCCGCGTTTATCGGTGCTCGTCCATACCATCAAGCATACGAGCGCGGTGTGAAAATCATTGGCGCGACAGCTCACTACGTCAACGATAATCTGGATGAAGGCCCGATCATCATGCAAGACGTCATTCACGTCGACCATACGTACTCAGGCGACGACATGATGCGTGCAGGTCGCGACGTTGAGAAAAATGTCCTGAGCCGTGCACTGTACCGCGTGCTGGCGCAGCGTGTTTTTGTCTACGGGAACCGTACCATTATTCTGTAATTGGTTGATCGGACATCTTTTTGTATAAGGATGCGCCGAACGGAATAAAAAAACGGCAGACGCATTTATTTTTGATATATACCGCTTTACAGGGGCGTGGCATTTGATATGATGCGCCCCGCTTGAAGCGAAAGCTTCTTGCAGCAAGGCCAGTGGTGGGGTTCCCGAGCGGCCAAAGGGAGCAGACTGTAAATCTGCCGTCACAGACTTCGAAGGTTCGAATCCTTCCCCCACCACCATTTCAAGCAACACTTCTGAAGTACATCCCAACACTAAAGCAGTAAATTCCCGTAAAGGGAAGGTGAGAACCTTCGACTAAGGTTCGACAAAACCGGTACGGTTTTGAGCAACGCTTGGCGTTATTTTTCCCCCACCACCACTTGCACCAACAATCAGAATGATATTATGGAATGGGGGAAAAGATACCCTTACGCCTTCCCTTTCCAGCGTCCGGGAACATAAGAGAACACGGGAAGCTGCCATGACCAGCGAATTGCTGCCAATCGCACAGCCAGACCGATAGTGAATGACGCCAGTAGGTTAATATCGTGATTGATATTAAGCGATTTTAGCCCCAGATATAAAAGTGCGACGAGGAGCGAGACGCTGGCATACAGCTCTTTCTTCAACACCATTGGCGTACGGTTACAGAAAATATCACGCAATATGCCACCGAAAATCCCGGTCACAATCCCCGCCATGACGACTACTGTCATCGAATAATTCAACTTCAGCGCCACATTGCAACCAATAATGGTAAAAGCAATGAGCCCCATCGCATCCAGCACTAGAAACAAGCGATGCAAATGGTGCATAAAGCGCGCAATAATAATCGTGAAAAGACCCGCACCAATGGTGAGGTAAATATAGCCGGGATGCTGCGTCCAGCCGATGGGATAATTACCGAGAAGAATATCGCGAACGGTGCCACCGCCAAGCGCGGTGATAAAGGCAATCATGCCTACGCCAAAAATATCCATATTGCGACGCCCGGCGGCCAGCGCCCCGGACATCCCTTCAGCCGTAATCGCGATCAGATAGATGTAAGTCAGCACACAAGTTATCCTGTGAAATGTGCCACTCCCTCTGTCCGCTTTACCTGAGAGTTTACGCAGCAGAGCTGCTTGCCCCTTCGGTGGGTTGCATCGCAACCTCTCTCCAGTTGGCTTCAATGGAATTCGCAGTTAGGGTAGCCTGAGCGATTATGGGAGTTTGCGCCTTCGGCGGAGCGTTATACTTTATGCCAACATACATGCAGCTTGAAGTATGCTGGAGTACACGCCCTCTCTCCTGCGAGGTGCGGAGTATAACGGTCGATAAGCCTCGTGTTCAACTGAATATAAGTGAATCTTATTTTCAACGATTTTATCTGCCTCACCCGTCAGTAAAGCCATAGCAATAAGCCTATCAACTCAGTCCGAAAGCGCAGCCTCGCCGTGACGCCACGCGCCATTTTCTGCTACCATCTGGTCACATTTTTTAGCGAATGGCAGCGAACATGAAAGTTGTATCTTTTAATATCAATGGCCTGCGGGCGCGCCCTCATCAGTTGGCCGCCATTATCGAACAACACCAACCGGATGTGATCGGGTTGCAGGAAACGAAAGTCCACGACGACATGTTTCCGTTAGAGGATGTCAGCAAGTACGGCTACCACGTTTATTATCATGGACAGAAAGGTCACTACGGTGTTGCTCTGCTGTGTAAAGAAAAGCCTCTTGCAGTCCGTCGCGGTTTCCCAACGGATGAAGAGGATGCACAACGTCGGATCATCATGGCGGACTTCGCCACCGAGCATGGCACGCTTACAGTAGTAAACGGGTATTTTCCTCAAGGAGAAAGCCGCGACCATCCGATAAAATTCCCCGCTAAGACACGTTTCTATCAGGATCTGCAAACTTATCTGGAACAGCACCATAGTGCGACACAGCCGCTGATTGTGATGGGGGATGTGAATATCAGCCCTACCGATCTGGATATCGGCATAGGTGAAGATAACCGCAAGCGCTGGCTACGCACCGGCAAATGCTCCTTCTTACCGGAAGAACGTGAATGGATGGCGCGTTTACAAGGTTGGGGGCTCATCGACACCTTCCGAGCTGCCAATCCAGAGAACAACGATCGTTTCTCCTGGTTTGACTATCGCTCTTCTGGATTTGATGACAACCGCGGTCTGCGTATCGATCTCATTCTCGCCAGTACCTTCCTGGCTGAACGCTGTATCGCCACTGGTATTGATTACGCTATTCGTGGAATGGAGAAACCTTCCGACCATGCGCCAATCTGGGCGGAATTTACGCTTTAAAAAGAGTGAGTGGTAAAAATGACATCACCGCTGGGCATCAAAGCCACAGCGGTGATTAATACCAACAGTCGTGCCGAATGTAATATTTTCTTGATTCACGGTTACTACTTAATCAACTGCCATATCAGGTTATTCGTTCCCAGCGTTTGCTTGTCCCGCACGCATTGCAGAATCACCCCTTCGACCTTTACTACCGCACCTTCAGAATAATTACGGTTTTCATACACACAGCAGCGCAGACAACTATTGCTTTGCTCACGAACCGTCGTTCCGGCTCCCCACACTTCTGGTGGAACAGGAACGACAATATCCGTTCCGCCGCGATTAGCCTGCGCCAGTGTGGGCAGCACCAGCATCACACTGACGAAACACAAAGACACTAACGATTTCATTGATCCTGCTCCTTCGCTTTTTTAGCCTGAGGCTTGCGCCGTTTTGAGGCACCCGACGGCGGCGCAGAAAGCCCTTTGAACGCTCTAACCGCACCGTTTTGTTTCGCTTGCTGAATCAGATCCTGTAAGGAATTCGTCAGCGGTTGCATAAAATCCTGATAGCGACATTTTTTCTCGCTAATCTGCGTCAACGTGGCTTCCCAATGTGCGGTCATATCAGGATGCGCCGCACTCGCAGGCAACGAGTGAATTAATGCTCGCCCCGCTTCACTCGCGTGAATATAGCGCGCTTTTTTAAACAGAAATGTCCGCTTAAACAAGAGCTCGATGATACCTGCACGCGTCGCCTCCGTGCCTAAACCATCGGTCGCCCGCAGGATTTTCTTTAATTCTTTATCCTGCACAAAGCGTGCGATCCCCGTCATCGCTGATAACAGCGTCGCATCGGTAAAAGGTCGTGGCGGCTGAGTTTGACGCTCAACAACCTCACCGCGTTCACACAGTAATTCATCACCCTTTGCCACCACGGGCAACGGCATGCCTTCGTTCTCTTCATCTCGCTCTTTGCCGCCTAACAGCGTTCGCCAACCGGCTTCGGCCAGGAATCGTGCTTTGGCAATAAATTTACCGCCCGCAATATCCAATTCAATAACACATTTACGAAACACGGCGTCCGGGCAGAATTGCATGATGTACTGCCGCGCGACTAAACCATACACCTTGCGTTCATTCTCTGTCAGCGAAGCACTTGCACTGCGAGCAGTGGGAATAATCGCGTGGTGAGCATCAACCTTGCCATCGTCCCAGCAGCGGTTGCGCCGATCGATATCCATAACTGGCTGTGGCAAGAGGTCAGGCTGGTGCACGGCGATCGCATTCAAGACAGCATGACGTCCGGCAAAATGTTCTTCTGGCAGATAGCGACTGTCAGAACGTGGGTACGTGATCAGCTTATGGGTTTCATACAACTTCTGACACACGTCCAGCACCTGCTGCGCACTCAGCCCGAAACGCTTCGCGGCTTCAATCTGTAGCGTCGAGAGCGAATAAGGCAGCGGTGCCGTTTCCGATTCCCGCTTATCATTATAGCTGGTGACGAACGCAGGCTGACCTTCGATTCGTTTAACGACGTGATCCGCTAGAGAACGGTGCAGTAGGCGCCCTTCTTCATCCTGATAAGGCTCGCAGGATTCGCTGGGCTGCCAGATAGCAACAAAGCGTTCATCGGCTGGCGTCACGATGTGGGCTTTAACTTCAAAGTAATCTTTGGAAACGAAGTTTTCTATCTCTTCATCTCGTCGTACCACCAGCCCCAGCACCGGCGTTTGCACTCGGCCAACCGACAGCACGCCATCATAGCCAGCGTTGCGCCCTAATATCGTATAGGCTCGGGTCATGTTAATGCCGTAGAGCCAGTCGGCACGGGAACGCGCCAATGCCGAAACGCACAAAGGAATGAACTCTCTGTTCTCACGCAAGCGAGAAACGGCACGCTCTACTGCCTGTGGATTGAGATCGTTAATCAGGCAACGACGTACCTGCTGACGCTTCTCTTCCGGTAGGGAAAGATATTCCAGTACTTCATCAACCAGCAGCTGTCCTTCACGATCGGGGTCTCCCGCATGAATCACTTCGCTGGCATCATTCAGGAGTTTCTTTATCGCGTTCAACTGCTTGCTGACCGATGGTCTCGGTTGTAACAGCCATTTTTGAGGAATGATAGGTAGGTCGGCGAGAGACCAGCGGGCGTAGCGCGCATCATAAACATCTGGCTGCGCCTGCTCCAGCAGGTGCCCTACGCACCACGTCACGACATCATGCTGGCCGCAAGCAATAAAGCCATCGCCGCGTCGATGCGGTTTGGGTAACACGTCTGCAATCGCCCGCGCAAGACTGGGCTTTTCGGCAATAAAAAGTCGCATTATTCACCATCAAGCAGACTGGGCATTTCCCGCGCAACTCGCGGGAAAGCACGCTGTAAAACGGGTGGGAAATCGATATTATTCAAAAGACGGCGATCAGAAGTAGTGAACAAACGCGTCGGTATCAAGCGGCGTGACCGTGGTCGATGCTTTCAACTGTGGTGTCCCAAGATAGAGGAAACCGACAATTTCATCCTGTTCGCGGCAGTTGAATGCTTCACGCACCAGAGTATTGTGCGTCCAGGCACCGCTACGCCAGATGCCATTAAAGCCTTGCGCCAATGCCGCCATCTGCATCGCCTGAACCGCACAGCCTGCGGAGACAATTTGCTCCCAGAGCGGGACTTTCGGGCTATCTTCACAATGCGCGACAACGGTGATGATCAGCGGGGCGCGATAAGGAGCCTGACGTGCTTTATCTATACCTGCCTCGTCCAGCCCTTCTTGCTGTGCAGCACGGGTCAGTAATGTACTAAAACGATCCAGACCCTCATTTTCGATCATAAAAAAGCGCCACGGCTGCATCGCCCCATGATCCGGTGCACGCATACCGGCGTGGATAATGTTATTCAATGCGTCACCTGTCGGTGCTGGCGCGGTCAGGCGCGAGGCCGAACGACGATTCAATAGCAATTCAAGAGCATCCATCGCACATCTCCTGTCTGGCAATATAATTTCTGCGGCACAACCCATTTCTCAGGAAGAAACAGCGGTACGGCAACGTTGCGCGCCACGTTAGCACAAGTAGAAGTTTTGTTACAAGATAACCCCGACAGGGCGCGCTACCACGGTGATTTAATGCTGACTTTTTACTGTCCGCTCATTAGGATACTATCACTCCTTGTGCTTCACCACTTGCCAGAAGGCGAGTTGAAGGACGTAGGGCACACGCTGTTTACCCGTTCATGGAGATATCATGCGCACATTGTGGCGAATTTTTAGCGGATTTTTTAAGTGGACATGGCGTCTGCTTAATTTTATCAGAGAATTTATTCTCAATATTTTCCTTATCGCGCTGATTTTAGTTGGCGTTGGGATCTACTCACAGGTAAAAACGACGCCGGAAGAGGCCTCGAAGGGGGCTCTGCTGGTCGATCTGACGGGCGTGGTGGTTGATCAGCCGACCGTCAACAATAAGCTGCGTCAATTAGGGCGCGAATTCTTCGGCGCGTCGAATAATCGCCGCCAGGAAAACTCACTGTTTGATATCGTCGACACCATTCGGCAGGCAAAAGGCGACGACAATATTACCGGAATGGTGCTGGATCTCAGCGATTTTACCGGTGCCGATCAGCCGTCTCTGCAATATATTGGCAAGGCGCTGCGTGAATTTCGTGATAGTGGTAAACCCATTTATGCCGTTGGTGACAGCTACAACCAGTCTCAATACTATTTGGCCAGTTTTGCCAACACGGTGTCATTGACGCCACAAGGCAGTGTTGATCTGCACGGTTTCGCGACCAACAACCTCTACTTCAAATCCATGCTCGACAAGCTGAAAGTGACCACCAATGTCTTCCGTGTGGGAACCTATAAATCAGCCGTTGAACCGTATCTACGTGATGATATGTCGCCTGCTGCGCGTGATGCAGATGGCCGTTGGATCAACGCGCTGTGGCAGCAGTATTTAAATACGGTTTCCGCTAACCGTCAGATTACGCCTCAGCAGCTCTTCCCTGGTGCAACCAACATTATTGCGGGTTTGCAGGCCGTTCAGGGTGACACCGCACGCTATGCGCTGGATAACAAGCTGGTCGATGAAGTGGCATCACGTTCCGTGACTGAACAATCGCTGGTGAAAACGTTCGGCTGGAATAGCCAGAAGAACAACTTTAATTTCGTCAGCATTTACGACTATGTCGTCAAACCGCCTGTGCAAAATAACAACCAGATTGCGGTTGTCTTTGCCAATGGCGCCATCATTGACGGACCGGAAACGCCAGGAATGGTCGGTGGTGATACTACGGCTGCACAAATTCGTGCCGCACGCCTCGATCCTAAAGTGAAAGCGCTGGTACTGCGCGTCAATAGCCCTGGCGGTAGCGTCACGGCATCGGAACTGATTCGCTCAGAACTGATGGCACTCCGTCTGGCGGGTAAACCGATCGTGGTATCCATGGGCGGTATGGCGGCATCGGGCGGCTACTGGATATCAACGCCGGCGAACACGATCATCTCCAGCGCCAGTACGCTAACAGGATCTATCGGTATTTTTGGCGTGATTACCACGTTCGAAGATTCGCTGGAAAACCTTGGCGTCCACACGGATGGCGTTGCCACCTCACCGCTGGCCGATCTGTCGATTACTAAATCACTGCCGCCTGAATTCTCGCAGATGATGCAGTTGAGTATCGAACGTGGTTATAAGAACTTCATCGATATCGTGGCGCAGGCACGTAAGAAAACGCCAGAGCAAATCAATGAAATCGCGCAAGGACACGTCTGGGTCGGTAGCGATGCGAAAGAAAATGGTCTGGTCGATCAGATCGGTGATTTTGATGATGCCGTGAAGAAAGCCGCTGAACTGGCAAAACTGGGGCAATATCAATTGAACTGGTATGCCGAACAGCCGGGTCTGCTCGATACCATGTTGAATCAGGTGAACGCCTCTGTTTATGCCCTGCTGCCGGTTGCTGTTCAGTCCATGCTGCCAGCACCAGTCGCACAGTTGGCGGAAGTCGTGCGCTCACAGCCGTCCATCATGAATAACCTGAACGACCCGCAGAACCGATATGCATTTTGTCTCACCTGCGGAGAAGTCCGGTAGCGTTTACATAAGTCTCAAATAGCCCGGTAATAGTCATTGCTTATGATGATATTGTCGGGCTGTTTTTCCCTCTATACTTGATTTTTAATCCTGACTCACACCACCATGCAAAAGAAATCCATTTATGTCGCCTATACAGGCGGCACCATCGGTATGCAGCGTTCCGCCAATGGCTATGTGCCGGTATCCGGTCATTTACAGCAGCAACTGGCAAAAATGCCCGAATTCCACCGCGAAGAGATGCCGTCATTCACGATTAATGAATACGCACCGCTGATCGACTCATCCGACATGACGCCAGCAGATTGGCAATCCATCGCGGACGACATTCAAGCCCACTACGATGATTATGACGGCTTCGTGATTCTGCATGGCACTGACACGATGGCGTTCACCGCATCCGCGCTCTCATTCATGCTGGAAAATCTTGCCAAGCCAGTGATCGTGACAGGGTCACAAATTCCGTTAGCGGAATTGCGCTCAGACGGCCAGACAAACCTGCTAAACGCGCTATACGTTGCCGCTAATCATCCGATTAATGAAGTCGCCCTCTTCTTCAATAACAAACTGCTACGCGGCAACCGCACGACCAAAGCCCATGCAGATGGTTTTGATGCCTTTGCCTCCCCCAACTATCCACCGCTGCTGGAAGCCGGTATCCATATTCGTCGGTTGGCACCCACCGTAGAATGCAGCAACTGTCCACCGCTGAAAGTCCATCACATTACGCCGCAACCTATCGGAGTGATTACGATTTACCCCGGCATTTCTGCCGATGTCATCAGCAATTTTCTCCGTCAGCCCGTGAAGGCGCTGATTTTGCGTTCCTATGGCGTTGGCAACGCGCCGCAAAGCCCTGGGCTGCTGCACGAATTGCGTGAAGCCTCCGCACGCGGCATTGTAGTCGTTAATCTGACTCAGTGTATTTCCGGGCGTGTGAATATGGGCGGCTATGCGACAGGCAATGCGCTGGCGCATGCGGGGGTGATTAGTGGGTTTGACATGACCGTTGAGGCCGCGTTGACCAAACTACACTATTTATTGAGCCAACAAGATTTAAGCGCAGATGACATTCGCCAGTTGATGCAGCAAAATCTGCATGGGGAATTGAGCGATAAAGATTGAGTTAATCACGGAGTAGGTAATGAAAAAAGCATTGCTATTAGTTGATTTACAAAATGATTTTTGTCCCTATGGCGCATTGGCCGTTAACGAAGGCGACAGCGTCATTGAGGTTGCTAACCGTGCCATTGAAGCCTGCGTGGCCGCTGGCGTCGCGGTGATTGCCAGTCAGGATTGGCACCCGGCTAACCACGGCAGTTTTGCCGTGAATGCGAATACCAAGGTCGGAGAAATCGGTGAGTTAAACGGGTGGCCGCAGATCTGGTGGCCCGTTCACTGCGTGCAGGGAACCACCGGGGCTGATTTTCATCCCGCACTAAATCAATCGGCCATTCAGTGGATCGTACAAAAAGGAACCCAGCCGGAAATCGACAGCTATAGCGCTTTTTTCGATAACGGGCATCGGGTTAAAACCGAATTGGATGCGTGGCTACACGCCAATCACATCACCCATTTGACTATTCTGGGGCTGGCGACCGATTATTGCGTCAAGTTCAGCGTATTGGATGCGATTGCTCTGGGCTATCACACCGAAGTCTTGGTGGATGGCTGTCGTGGCGTTAATCTTTCGCCAAGCGACAGTGAATCCGCATTGCAAGAAATGGTGCAGCGTGGAGCTACGCTTACAGACATGTCGCGGTTTCTTACCACACTCTCGTCAGTCAGCTAGCGCCACTCACAGCCTAAAATGACGGCAGCCGTCGGGTTCAGGGTAACCTGTGAGCAGGCAGATGTAAGAGTCATTGAGTTTAAGAGCAACTAGGGTTTAAGCGTAACAATCGCATCAGAACCGTTAAACTGGCGCTTCAGTTCCTGCTTGCTCTTCATCACGATTTCACCATTAGTGCCAATCGTCATGTGCTCAGCCTGTTCGTTATGACGAGCCTGCCACATCATCACCATTTGCAGGCAGTTTTCTTTCTGTTCAGCCGTCAACGCGACACCGTCTGGCCATTTGCCCAGCTCTACCGCCGTGACTAACCGCTGATAAATCTCTGGCGTCATGACGTCGATCAGATCATTGAGTTCCATATCCGGTTTCTGCTCCGAGAAAGATCAGGTTTATTATTACTGGATTCCTGTATTGACAGCGATCTTTAGTAGCTGAATCGTTTAAAGCAAGATATCATCTAGCTTATAGTCATCGCACTTATCGCAGACAGATTACCCGTCAACGCGTTCGCCATCAACGTCGTCGATAAAGCTCAGCGAAGCAGAATTCACGCAGTAGCGTTCGCCAGTAGTTTTCGGGCCATCAGGGAAAACGTGCCCCAGATGCGCATCACACTGCCCGCAGCGGATCTCAATACGGCGCATGTTGTGTGACTCATCCTCCAGATAGCGAATCGCCTCTGAGGAGACGGGCTGGTCGAAGCTCGGCCAGCCACAGCCAGAATCATATTTGCTGTCGGAATAAAACAGCGGAGCCTGGCAGCACAGGCAGTGATAAGCACCTGTACGCTTGTTATGCAGCAATTTGCCTGAAAACGCAGGCTCGGTACCGCGTTGCTGGGTGACATAGCGCTGCATCTCTGTCATTTCAGTATTGTCGGATGGGGTATGCGAAGCAGAGTCGTTAGTCATGGAAGTCTCACAGCGGTGTTAGCTATTCAATTAATCATTGATTATAACAAAAAATTAACAACCTAACAGGCCGTTTTGGCCTAATATTATGAATGTTATTAGCACGAATATTTAATTGTGACACACGTCACATATCGGGATAACACAGGCTTTATATGATGCATTCCGCCCTCATATCAGTCTTAGATGTTACTTAGTTACAGGGTCGAGCGGTTTTCGCACAAAGTTTGGTCATAGGTTTGACTTACAGCAACTATTGACACGATTCCGCTTGACGCTCAGCAAGGTTTTTGTAATTTTACAACCAACCTTTTATTCACAAATTTTCTATTCACAAACCAATAGCTGGTGGAATATATGACTATCAAAGTAGGTATCAACGGTTTTGGCCGTATCGGCCGTATTGTTTTCCGCGCTGCACAAGAACGTTCTGACATCGAGATCGTTGCAATCAACGACCTGTTAGACGCTGAATACATGGCGTATATGCTGAAGTACGACTCTACTCATGGTCGTTTCAACGGCACCGTTGAAGTTAAAGATGGCCACCTGGTTGTTAACGGCAAAACCATTCGTGTTACCGCAGAGCGCGATCCTGCAAACCTGAAGTGGAACGAAGTCAACGTGGACGTTGTTGCTGAAGCAACTGGCCTGTTCCTGACTGACGACACTGCACGTAAACACATCGCTGCTGGTGCGAAGAAAGTCGTTCTGACTGGTCCATCTAAAGATGACACCCCAATGTTCGTTATGGGCGTAAACCACAAAACTTACGCTGGCCAAGAAATCGTTTCTAACGCTTCTTGCACCACTAACTGCTTGGCTCCACTGGCAAAAGTCATCAACGACAACTTCGGTATCGTTGAAGCACTGATGACCACCGTTCACGCAACGACTGCAACGCAGAAAACCGTTGATGGCCCGTCTCACAAAGACTGGCGCGGCGGCCGCGGCGCAGCACAGAACATCATCCCATCTTCTACCGGTGCAGCTAAAGCTGTAGGTAAAGTTATCCCTGAGCTGAACGGCAAACTGACTGGTATGGCGTTCCGCGTTCCTACCCCGAACGTTTCTGTTGTTGACCTGACTGCACGTCTGGAAAAACCAGCTTCTTACAAAGAAATCTGTGCAGCAATCAAAGCCGCTTCTGAAGGCGAGCTGAAAGGCGTTCTGGGTTACACCGAAGACGAAGTGGTTTCTACCGATTTCAACGGTGAAAAACTGACTTCCGTGTTTGATGCTAAAGCCGGTATCGCACTGAGCGATAACTTTGTGAAACTGGTTTCTTGGTACGATAACGAAACTGGTTACTCAAACAAGGTTCTGGATCTGATCGCTCACATTTCTAAATAAGCGTCAGCGATGATTCGGTGAAAAAAGGGCGACGTGATGTCGCCCTTTTTTATTGTTAATTGCAGATTTCTTTTTACAACGAAAAACAATCAAAAAAAGGCTCTATCATGCATAACACAATTTTCTCACTCCCCGTCACTAAGCAAATTAGCGCAACCCTCAGCCAGCGTCAGTTGGACCAATTACCCATCATCGTCGTTGATCATCCTGAAGTTCGCGCAGCAGTAGCACTACAAGGGGCGCACCTGCTCAGTTGGCAGCCGACAAACGAAGAGCCAGTGCTTTGGCTGAGCGACAATACACCGTTTACTCATCACGTTGCTATCCGTGGCGGTGTCCCTATCTGTTTCCCTTGGTTTGGGCCTTTCGCCGAGCCTAACCACGGTTTTGCCCGTCTGCTGCCGTGGGAATTTACCGCTCACAGCGAAGATGAGCACGGCGTACAGCTCACGTTCACGCTGCGCGATAACGAAGAAACGCGTAAGAGCTGGCCGCATGAATTCACACTCATCGCCCGCTTCAAGCTGGGCAAGGAGTGCGGTATTGAACTGGAAGCGCATGGCGATTACAGCATTACCAGCGCGCTGCACACCTATTTCAACATCGGCAACATCAGCGATATTCGCATTGCCGGTCTGGGTGAACCATTCATTGATAAGGTCGATCAAGGCAAGCTGGCAACGCAGCAAGGCGATCTGGTCTTTACCGATCGTACAGACCGTATCTATACCAAGCCGCAGGACACTAGCGTGGTGCATGATGCAGTACTGAAACGCGCCATTGAAGTCCACCATACACACCATAGCGATGTAGTGTCATGGAACCCCGGTGCAGAGCTTTCTCGTACGATTAGCGATATGCCGGATGAGGGATATAAAACGTTCGTGTGCGTGGAAACAGCGCGAATTAACCAACCGTTTGTAGCGTCCGACAACGCTCCGGCTCGTCTGACGACGGTTATCCGCATCAAGAAATAACCACTGCTATACCGTGTATGGCGACGCTGTTCGCCATACACTCTTCTTCTAAATCCTTTCGTCACACCACATCCAAATGTTGTTTACGCGTTGGCGGTGGAAACGCCTGATCTAGCTGCGTGAGATCCTCCGTAGACAACAACACGTTCAGCGCTTTCGCATTTTCCTGAACATGCTTTACAGCACTTGCTTTTGGAATCGCGATCACGCCCGGCTGACGGATGACCCATGCCAATAAAAGTTGAGCTGGCGTAATATTGTGTTCGTGCGCAATGCGATTCACCACTGGATGTGAGAATAATCCATCACGCAACCGCCCCGCCTGCGCCAGCGGGCAATACGCCATTACGGGAAGCTGCTGTTGCTGACACCACGGCAACAAATCAAACTCAATACCGCGTGATGCCACATGGTACAGCACCTGATTGGTCATGCAGCGCTGCCCGCCGCTTAGCGACCATAGCTCCTGCATATCTTCAAGATCGAGATTGGATACGCCCCACTGACCAATTTTACCAGCCTGCTGCAACCGTTCCATCGCTGCAATCGTATCAACTAGCGGGATACCGCCGCGCCAGTGCAGCAGATACAAATCAATATGCTCGGTTTTCAGTCGCTTCAGACTACGTTCACATGCCTGTATCGCTTTTTCGCCTCCCGCATTGTGCGGGTAGACTTTTGATACCAGATAAACGCTATCGCGACGGCCACGTATCGCTTCCCCGACAACATCTTCCGCCCTGCCTTCTGCGTACATTTCAGCGGTATCAATCAACGTTAATCCAAGGTCGATGCCCGCTTGCAGCGCGGTCACTTCCTGCGCTTTCATTCGGGCATCTTCGCCCATGTACCACGTTCCCTGCCCGATTGCCGGTACGCGGGTATCATCTGGAAAATGAATCGCTTTTGTCATGAATCTTTCCCTTGTTTTCCGTCAACGCAACGTGTTTACCGTCAACCTAACATGGCATTCGGCGCACCATAAACGTGCAAATGGGGTGATATCACCCCATTATTGTACGGCAGATGCACCATGCTAACGAAAAGCGTTAGAAGCGATAGCTGACGCCTGCGCTCATTAAGATGCTGTGATTACTATCAACGATAGGGCTGTCTTTCATTTCGTCAGACAAACGCGTGTAACGGCCGACCGCCCAGGCGCTCCAGCTTTCGTTAATCTGATAGCCTGCGCTCAGTTCAAGATACGGAGCCCAGCCATCACCAGGGCTGTATTGGTTAAAGCCAGAACGCGAAGATTCTTGCGCACTCACGCCGTAGTAATACTGGTTCATGTTTTCACTGAACCAGGTTGCACCGATACCAGGGGTGATGCTCAGATCGCCCATTGAGAAACGGTAAAGGTAAGCGGTATCCCACGCGAAGCCGTTGCTGTAATCCAGCGTATCGCCTGCCAACACGGTACGAATTTCACCCCAGTCAGCAGTATGACGATAAGCCGCGCCCGCCATTAGCGTACCGCGGCGTTTGTCCAACTGCTTCATACGCTGATCGTCGCTATCTCCTGGCTTAAAGCCTAAAGGCAGGTAGTAAGCCGTTAAAGAGAAACGATTTGCGCCGTCATTCCACAGGTAGTATCCACCACCCAGCCCGCGGAAATAAAAACTTTCACTTTCATAATTCAGTACAGGAAGCGGATAAACATCATTATCAACACCACGGTACACGGACGTTGAGCCCGCAGCGCCGAGGCCCAGAGAAACATCGGCGGCATAGGCTGAAGGCAGGACCACAGCACCAGAAATCAGCGCGGCCAGCACACATAGTTGAGGTTTTTTCACAGTTTTCTATTTCCTATTACAGATAAACATCATGAAACATGATAGCCAATTACACACGTTCGCGTTCAGGTTATATAAAAATAACATTAACGAATAACCGATATATTCGATAGGTTTTACGTGCGCTAACGTCGGTAATAGGCAGTGTTCTTAAGGCTGAGAGCCTATTAACGGTAATGTTACACGGATTTTCCTGAAAGTGAGTCATTGAAATATCTTAAAAATACGTCTGTGGACTAGAGGAAATTTTACGGATGCAAACTACGCTTTAATACAGAAGGTGACGTCTTACTGACCAGCAGGTATGAATAAAATTACGACGCCCTGAGGCTACAAGTTGGCATAAGGGTTGCTGGACTCAAAGACTTCTTCTTTCGGAGGGCAATACATTAATAGGCATATATTCCACACGCTCTCTTAATCTGTGCTAATCGACGAAGGACGGGCATCGCTATGAACATATTTGATCACTACCGCCAGCGCTACGACGCTGCCAAGGACGAAGAGTTCACTCTGCAGGAATTCCTTACCATCTGTCAGCAGGATCGCAACGCTTATGCAAACGCGGCTGAACGATTGTTAACGGCTATCGGTGAGCCTGTAATGGTGGATACCGCCCAAGAATCACGAATGTCGCGCCTATTCTCTAACCGGGTGATTGCTCGCTACCCTGCTTTTGAAGAATTTTACGGTATGGAAGAGGCTATCGAGCAGATTGTCTCTTACCTAAAACATGCAGCACAGGGTTTGGAAGAGAAGAAACAGATTCTGTATCTATTGGGGCCAGTCGGCGGCGGGAAATCTTCTCTGGCTGAACGCCTGAAAGCGCTGATGCAGCGCGTGCCCATTTACATCCTCAGCGCCAACGGCGAACGCAGCCCAGTCAATGATCATCCGCTCTGCCTGTTCAATCCGCAGGAAGATGCCGCAATACTCGAGAAAGAGTATACGATTCCGCGACGTTATCTCGGCACGATCATGTCGCCGTGGGCGGCCAAACGCCTACAGGATTTCGGTGGCGATATTTCCAAATTCAGAGTCGTCAAAGTGTGGCCATCGATTCTGGCGCAAATCGGGATCGCGAAAACCGAGCCGGGCGATGAAAACAACCAAGACATTTCAGCGCTGGTCGGTAAAGTCGATATCCGTAAGCTGGAGCATTTTGCCCAGAACGATCCCGATGCCTACGGCTACTCCGGTGCATTGTGCCGCGCGAACCAAGGCATTATGGAGTTCGTCGAGATGTTCAAAGCACCCATCAAGGTGCTCCATCCGCTGCTGACCGCCACACAGGAAGGCAACTATAACGGGACGGAAGGCATTGCTGCCCTGCCGTTCAACGGGATTATTCTGGCGCACTCCAACGAATCTGAGTGGGTGCAGTTCCGTAACAACAAGAACAATGAAGCGTTCCTCGACCGCGTATATATCGTGAAGGTGCCGTACTGCCTGCGTGTGTCCGAAGAGGTCAAAATCTACGACAAGCTGCTGGATCACAGTGAGCTGACGCATGCGCCTTGCGCACCTGGCACGCTGGAAACGCTGGCTCGCTTCTCCATTCTGTCGCGCCTGAAAGATCCTGAAAACTCCAGCATCTACTCCAAGATGCGGGTTTACGACGGGGAAAGCCTGAAAGATACCGACCCGAAGGCCAAATCCTATCAGGAGTATCGTGACTACGCGGGCGTGGATGAAGGGATGAACGGTCTGTCGACCCGCTTCGCCTTTAAGATTCTGTCACGCGTCTTCAACTTCGATCACAGCGAAGTCGCCGCCAACCCGGTACATCTGTTTTACGTACTGGAACAGCAGATCGAACGCGAGCAGTTCCCGCAGGAGCTGGCAGAGAAGTATCTGGAGCACCTGAAAGGCTATCTGACGCCGAAATACGCCGAATTTATCGGTAAAGAGATCCAGACTGCCTATCTCGAATCCTATTCCGAATACGGACAGAACATTTTTGACCGTTATGTTACCTATGCGGATTTCTGGATTCAGGATCAGGAGTACCGTGACCCAGATACGGGACAGCTGTTTGACCGTGAATCGCTGAACGCCGAGTTGGAAAAAATCGAGAAGCCTGCGGGCATCAGTAACCCTAAAGACTTCCGTAACGAGATCGTCAACTTCGTTCTGCGCGCCCGCGCCAGCAATAGCGGCCGCAACCCAAACTGGACCAGCTACGAGAAACTGCGCACGGTTATCGAGAAGAAGATGTTCTCCAACACGGAAGAGTTGCTGCCTGTGATTTCGTTTAACACCAAAACCTCAACGGATGAGCAGAAAAAACATGATGACTTCGTCGATCGCATGATGGAGAAAGGCTACACCCGGAAGCAGGTTCGTTTGCTGTGCGAATGGTATCTGCGGGTGAGGAAATCATCATAATGATGCACGATGCTGGCAACAGCGTTTGGGGGAAACATGGCCTATTTTATTGATCGACGGCTGAACGGCAAAAACAAAAGCACGGTGAACCGCCAACGCTTTCTGCGCCGCTATAAGTCGCAAATAAAACAGTCGATTTCCGAGGCCATTAATAAGCGTTCGGTGACCGACATCGAAAGCGGGGAGTCAGTCTCGATCCCCAATGCAGACATCAATGAACCGATGTTCCATCAGGGGCGCGGAGGCCACCGCCATCGCGTCCACCCAGGTAACGATCACTTCGTACAGAACGACAAAATCGAGCGGCCACAAGGAGGTGGCGGCAGTGGCTCCGGTCAGGGTGACGCCAGTAAAGACGGCGAAGGCGATGATGAGTTTGTCTTTCAGATCTCCAAAGACGAATATCTGGACCTGCTGTTTGAAGATCTGGCACTGCCGAATCTGAAGAAGACGCAGCATCGACAGATGAACGAGTACAAAACGCACCGTGCTGGGTACACCGCTAACGGCGTTCCTGCCAATATCAGCGTGGTGCGTTCGCTGCAAAATTCGCTGGCGCGCCGTATGGCGATGACAGCGGGGAAACGCCGTACGCTGCATGAGTTGGAAGAATCGTTAGAACAGTTGGCGCACACCGAACCGGCACAATTGCTGGAAGAGGAACGGTTACGGCAAGACATCGCTGAACTGCGCCAGAAAATCGCACGCGTGCCTTTTATCGATACGTTTGACCTGCGCTACAAGAACTACGAGCGCCGGGCCGAACCATCGAGTCAGGCCGTGATGTTCTGTTTGATGGACGTGTCCGGTTCCATGGATCAGGCGACGAAAGACATGGCGAAACGCTTTTATATTCTGCTGTACCTGTTCCTCAGCAGAAATTACAAAAACGTCGACGTTGTCTATATTCGCCACCACACGCAGGCCAAAGAGGTCGATGAACAGGAGTTCTTCTACTCTCAGGAAACCGGCGGGACCATTGTCTCCAGTGCGTTAAAGCTGATGGAGGAAGTGGTGCGCGAGCGTTACGATCCATCACAGTGGAATATCTACGCGGCACAGGCATCGGATGGCGATAACTGGGCTGATGATTCGCCGCTGTGTCATCAGATTCTGGCGAGTAAGCTTCTGCCGATGGTGCGTTACTACAGTTATATTGAAATCACCCGACGTTCACACCAGACGCTCTGGCGTGAATATGAAACGCTGCGCGATACGTTCGACAACTTCGCCATGCAGCATATTCGCGATCAGGATGATATCTACCCTGTCTTCCGTGAACTCTTCCGTAAACAAACCGTAGGACATTGAGCACACCTCAATTAGCCAGTTATCTGTTAGTTGTTAATAATTAACAGTTAGCTGGCTAATCTCTTCTCTCTAGGCACTTTTCCATAAACATGCATTTAAAATACATGTATTATAGATGGCATTATACCTGCACAGAGAATCGCTCATGAATATTGATAAATTCAAACACCAGCACACCGCAATCCTCGATAGTATTGATACCCTACGCCGCCTGTCGCGGGAAGGCGTGACGGAGAACGCCACTGATATCGCTCGCGCCATTGTTGCCATGAGCTCAACCATCAAACTGCATCTTTCGGCAGAAGATCGCGTGCTTTACCCTTCTCTTCAGCGCAGTGGTGATGAACAATTAACGAAAATGAGCCAGCATTATCAGAACGAAATGCAGACCATTGCCGCAGATTACGATGCATTTTCCCGACGCTGGAATACGGCCTCACAGTTGATTGGTCACGACCGCGATTTCCGAGCTGACGCCAATCACGTATTGCGTAAGGTCTATGAACGCATGCAGCGCGAGAATCATGATTTTTATCCTCGCATTGAAACGGCCTGAGTGCATTAAACACGCCTGACTAAAGGGCGGAGAGCCTCTGATAAACGACGCTCCGCCCTGTTAATAACTGCCCGCATTCGATCTCGTAAACACATTCCTGTCACATACTTGTGACACCGTCACAAAGATAACACTTCCTTTCCGCCAGTGTGCGCATTACCCTGTCGAACCCATAAAACATAGATTTCTGTATTGTTATGCAACGATTTGTTCTGATTTTACTGACTCTGGTTCTACTCGGCCCTCTGGGCATTGACATCTATTTACCGCTTATTCCCGCCATTGCCGTGGCGCTGAACAGCCCGGAATCGCTGATTCAGTCCACCGTCGCCCTCTTTATTCTGGTTATGGGATTAGGCCAACTTCTGGCCGGACCGCTGGTAGATAAATATGGCCGCCGTCCAATGGCGCTCGCTGGCGTGGTGATCTACATCATCGGCGCGATCATGGGCGCACTGGCCACCAGCGCCACACTGTTCATCCTCTCACGTCTTTTTCAGGGCATCGCCGTGTGCTGCACCGCCGTTGCCATTTTCAGCAGCGTGCGTGACAAACTGAACGGCGATGATGCTGCCAGAACCTATGGCTTTCTTAACGGCACGCTGAACATTGTACCCGCGCTGGCACCGCTATTAGGCGGGCTTTTGGCCGAAGCCTTCGGCTGGCGTGCGCCCTTCTGGTTCCTTGCTGGTTACAGTGTTTTGGTGCTGGCACTCGTTATCCGCTTTCTGCCAGAAACACGCCCAGATTCAACCTTACCTGTGCACGGTTTGCCGCTGCGCCAATATGCTCGCCTTTTATCCGATCGCCACTTTCTGGGGTTCGCATCAGTCAATACAGGCGCGATGGGGATGGCGTTAACCTACGTCACCTTTTCCCCCGTGGTGTTAATGAATCAGGCGCAACTCACGCCGCTTGAGTTTTCTATTGCCTTCGGCGCGAACGGTTTTTGGATCATGCTGGTCAGCTTCTTCGCGAATCGTATTATCCGTAAAGTCGGTCGGCCACGTTGTCTGGCTATCGGTAGCCTGCTGATGGGGGCGGGTTTTCTTTCGCTGCTTGCCGGTGTCGCGCTCTTACCCGAAGCGATGCAAGATACTTGGCCAACCTACATGTTGCCCGTCGCACTGGCCTGTGCGGGCTTGGCATTTTTGATCGGGCCGTCCACCAGCTATGCGCTGGAGCCTTATTCCAATGAAGCGGGTATTGCATCGGCGATGGTAGGCTTTGTGCAGATGGCAGGCGGTGCGGCGTTGGGACTGGGTGCGATGGCCATTCCTCTGCCGTCAAAAATATCACTGGCGCTGGTTATGCTCTGTGCAGCCCTGTTGGCGATACGCGCCCGTCTGCTCACGCGTCACCACAAGAGCAGCATTACGTCGCTGCCCCGCAGCTAATTCAAAACACCGAATGCAGAATACAGATACTCTAACGAGTATAGCGAGACACGGATAAATCATCGGCTTCAATCTCCGGTGATTTATCCGACAGAATATCCGCCAGCAATTTCCCCGACCCGCAGGCCATCGTCCAACCTAATGTGCCGTGACCGGTATTCAGATACAGGTTTTTCAGCGGTGAGCGCCCCACCAGCGGCGTGCCGTCTGGCGTCATCGGACGCAGTCCTGTCCAGAATGTCGCTTGCTCAATCGGCCCACAATGGGGATACAGATCGCGCACCACCATTTCCAACGTTTCTCGACGCTTGGGATTCAGATCGGTGTTGAAGCCCACCACTTCTGCCATGCCACCAACGCGAATGCGATTGTCAAAACGCGTAATCGCCACTTTATACGTTTCATCCAACACGGTAGACGCCGGTGCTGAGGCGTCATCCGCCAGAGGAATCGTCAGTGAATAGCCTTTCAGCGGATAAACCGGAATATCGAACCACTGCCGCAATAGCCCTGTTGAATAGGAACCGCAAGCCATCACATAGGCATCTGCCACGATCATACCGTCGTCGCACTGCACACCTGTGACGTTCTGCCCTTCGACCCGTAGTTGACGGACGTTACGCCCCAGTTTAAAGGTGACGCCAGCATCAGCAGCCATCGCCGCCAATTGGCGGGTGAACAGTTGGCAATCGCCCGTCTCATCATGCGGCAAACGCAGTCCGCCGGTTAGCTTCCCGACTACATTCGCCAATGCGGGTTCGACGGAGACAAGCTCATGGCGAGCCAACAATTGATACGGTACCCCAGCCTCTTCGAGTACAGCGATATCTCGTGTCGCATTGTCATATTGCTGTTCGGTGCGGAACAGTTGCAGCGTTCCACCTTGTCGACCTTCGTACTGGATATCTGTATCTCGCCGCAGCTGCTGTAGGCAATCACGGCTGTATTCAGCCAGACGCACCATTCGTGCTTTATTAGTTTTATAGTGGCGGGCATCGCAATTGAGCAACATTTGCCACATCCAGCAAAGCTGTGTGGCCGTGAAGTCTGGCCGAATGGCCAGCGGCGCATGGCGCTGAAACATCCATTTTATCGCTTTTAGCGGTATTCCCGGTGCAGCCCACGGTGCGGCATAGCCGGGGGAAATCTGTCCGGCATTCCCGGCGCTGGTTTCTAACGCAGGCTCCGGCTGCCTGTCGATAACGGTAACATCATGCCCTTCCTGCGCAAGATACCAGGCGGTACTTACACCAACTACGCCACTTCCCAGAATTACAACCCGCATGCTACCGCTCTCCCTTCCTTTCCGTTAAAGACCGTCTAATCTGCTGGAAAAATGCTTATTTAATGGAATAAAACACTAGTTAAAAGGTAAAACTGAAGACTACTCTAGCATTTGGGAGGGAATTGTCACTCGTCTCAGCGAGAACATTTCTTTATACCCGTCATACTTCAAGTTACATGTGCGTTGGCTGCGTTACTCGACACACACGTGTGTCTCGCTCCGTGGGAGCCGCTGCAAGCAGCGTTCAAACCTGCCTTTGGCAGGTTTGTCACTCACCCGAATCACTTACCTGAGTAATCTCATCGGGATTTCTTCCCTTGCCGCGTTATTCAGCCTTATGGCTTCACCCCCTTCGGGGCCAGCGCAAGCGCTGTTCAAAACGCTAACGTTTTGTCCTGAAACTCGAATTATTTAGGGTATATTTTTCTCTCTTCGATTCATCATTGAGATCGTAACGAAATAACTGTGAAATCATTCACAAAATATGTATTCATTTTTTAACAGAAAAGAACCGAAGAAATAAAAAAGATGAAAATGTTAAATCTCAAACTAATTAATAAGTTAGTCAGACTGCTTATTTTTAAATCGTGATAACCATCACAGCAATAGAACCAGCGACATCACTGTCAAGCCAAGTCTCAGCATAGTTAAATACAAATTTGCGACATTCATCAAAAAAACACTTCATCAATTTAATAACATTGTGTTCACACGATGGTTATTCATATTTTTAGAGGGCGACGATGAAAATTGGATTAGTCATTAGCGGCGGCGACGTTAGCGGAATAAATAACTTCATCTTTCAGGTGAATAGAATGACTGCCTCTGACATCGTCATTTTCGATGGTGGAATTAATGGCCTTATCGATAACTGCTGTAAAGCCCTCACTCGCCGCGATCTGGTGGATTATTCACTCGCATCAATGCCCTTGATTACATCAGGGAGAAAAACCGGAAAGTGTAGAAAAACAGACTACGAGAAAATTGTTAAAAACATCCAAAAACAAAAACTCGACGCACTCATTATGGCGGGAGGAGATGGATCATTTCAATTTCTAAAAAAATTAAGCCACTACGGTATTCATTGCTACGGCGTAGGAATGACGATTGATAATGATATCTCAGGAAATAGCTATACGATTGGTTTCTCCACCGCCTGCGAACAAGTAATGAGTGAAGTAGAGAAATTGCGTAATACGGGCCGTGGATTACAAGGTCGGGTATTCATGATTGAATTACTCGGTGGCTATTGTGGTGAATTAACACTACAGGCGGCATTAAAGAGTAATGCTGATATCGCACTCATTCCAGAATCACCGTGGGATATTGATGCGTTAGCACAATGTATTCGGGATAAAATCGCAGAACAAAATAGCGTGATCATTTTATGCTCTGAAGGCTACACCCATGAATACACTCCCGGTTTTCAGGGCGCTATCGATACTATTATCAAGAAACTCGAACATAAGGTTGGAATCCGTATCCGAAAAACTATTTTAGGATACGGCTTACGAAATGGCGCGCCCACTGGGGAAGAAATTATTCAGGGCACTCTGTTAGCAGAAGAAATGGTTCGGTGCATTAACGCTGGGCTGACTAATAAAATTATCATTATCAATAATAACAACAAAGCGATCCCTATCGATCTGGAAGATTCTGAACGACGCTTGGTTGATGTCGAAAGTCACTTTTATAAGCTCGCGAAAACTCATCATCTTATATGAGGCCATTATTATGTTGAAAGTACTTTGCGTTTGCGGCTGTGGATTAGGCTCCAGTTTCGCTATCGAAATGAGTGCGATATCCGTACTAAAAAAGCTGGGCATTGATGCGGAAATCAATCACACCACGATTTCAGAAGCCTCTGCCTTCAATTATGACGTCATCCTAACCCAGAAAATATTTGCTGACATTCTGAATAGCGATGCCAGTGAAGATGAGAAAAAAAGGGTCATCATTCTTAATAAACTTACCGACAAAGATGAAATAGAAGAAAAAATTTTAGCGTATATCCAGGCTCATAAATAGCATGAGGTGAAAAATGAACACCGTTATCAATTTCATTGTGAAAGATTTATTAGGCCAGGCATCCATATTAATCGCGCTGATCGCCATGATCGGGTTGATTTTACAGAAGAAGTCGGTAGGGAAAATTGCAGAGGGGACATTCAAGACACTGCTTGGGTTCCTCATCATGATGGCGGGGATTAACATCATCGTCGATGCCCTGACGTATTTGAACAGTATCTTTACCCACGGTTTCGGTATGAAGGGCTACATCACCGATGTCGCCGCCATCGCCGGATTGGCAAACCGCGAACTCGGCTCAGAAGTCGCGTTAACGCTGATGGTGATCTTTGCCGTCAACATCCTGATTGCACGAATTACCCCCTTTAAATATATCTTCCTGACGGGACAGGCTCTGCTGTGGATGGCAACAATCGGTACCGTGATCGGCTATAAGTCGGGCTTGACCGGCGCGACGCTGATCCTAACCGGAGGCATATTTGGCGGCATTATGGCCGTGCTAATGCCTGCGCTGGCACAGCCGATTGTCCGTAAAATCACGAATTCCGATGATGTCGCGCTCGGGCATTTTTGTACCATCGGGTATCTGGTGCAGGCCGCCGTCGCTCGGCTAGTCGGTAAAAACTCCAAATCTACAGAAGATTTAACGCTGCCCGATAACTTCAAATTCTTGCAGGATACCTACCTGTCGATGGCCGTCGTTATGGTACCGATGTACCTCATCCCTGCCGTGGCAGCGGGACCGGAATACATCGCGCAATATGCCAACGGCGTCAACTATCTGATGTATTCGTTTATGCAGTCCATGCAGTTTGTGGCGGGCGTTTTCGTTCTCTACAGCGGTGTCCGTCTGCTGCTTAATGAGTTGGTTCCCGCATTTCGAGGTATCGCCATGCGCCTGGTGCCTAACGCTAAACCCGCATTGGATTGCCCGGTGCTCTTCCCTTATGCACCCAACGCCGTGATTGTTGGCTTCCTCGCCACCACCGTCGGTTCTATTCTGGGAATGCTGATTTTCCCGATGTTTGGGTTGGCGATGATTTTGCCAGGTTTACTGACCAACTTCTTTGCGGGCGGCACGGCGGGTATTTTCGGTAACGCCATGGGAGGACGGCGCGGCGCTATTATCGGCGGTGTGGTTCATGGTCTTTTCATTACCTTATTGCCTGCCATTCTGGTGCCATTACTGGAAGTCTTCGGATTTACCGGCGTCACCTTCAGTGATTCTGACGTCATCGGTACTGGCCTGATATTAGGACACGCCTTCCAGCAGGACTGGTTATTTGTCGCCGCATTTGTCGCGTTCGTTGCAGCCATTGCCTTTATTGCGAATCGTAAACTATCGCAATAGCGCATAAACACGTCGTATGGCCTGTCGTCATTAATGTCATTGTGTCAATTGTGTCAATTGCTAAGGAGTCACTATGTTTTCTCTACTCAAACGTTTTTTATCGCCTGCCCCGTCTTCCGGTCACCGTGATAATACAAATGACAATCGCGTCAGGGAAATTGAGGAGGAATTAACGGAGCTTGAATCTCGTTTAGCACAAGATCCGACGCATAGTGAAACACAAAAAACGTTAATGATTAAATACAACCAGGCCATTCAATTATTTTCTTCCCATCCTGATTACCGGGATCGCGTTGATACTATTTTCATTCAGATCGATGAACTCAGAAACACCATTCGGAAAAATATATGAGGCTTTATGAGCATAAGAAATTTCCTTTTGCAGCACAATTGCATTCAACTCGGCATGATATGTGAAACATGGGAAGAAGCTATTTATTGTGCCGCACAACCATTAATCAACGCAGGGTGTATTACGGAAGACTATCCCATTGCGGTGATCGAAAGCACGAAGGAATACGGCCCTTATTATGTTTTTGATGAAGGCATCGCTATTCCACATGCACGCCCTGAGTGTGGCGTTATTGAGAATTGCTTCAGCTTATTGACGTTACGCACGCCACTCTCTATTCAGGGAAGTGAACCGGTAGATATTTTAATTATGTTCGGTGGCATTAACAGTGATGCTCATATCACAGAAGGCATCGCCTCCATCATCAATCTATTGGAGCAGGATGACATGCTCTCTCGGATTCGATGTGCCACCACGTCAGATGATATTGTCGGGGTATTATGAAAAAAATCATTTTAGTAAATGGCATACCTGCATCAGGGAAAAGCACGGTAGCGCGTATTATTTCTGATGAATTGCATCTCCCACGGTTAAGCCTCGATGAAATAAAAGAGCCATTCATGATGCAGTTCTGCGACATTATCGATAGAGCGTTAAATAGAAAACTGGGATGCGCCGCGTATCAGGCGATGTTTAACATCGTTAGGCAAGCGCCTAATAATAGTATTTTTATTCTTGATGCCTGGTTCGGCTTTCGCGAAAAATCGATATTACAGGAATATCTGACCTCGTGTGATATCGAACACCCGCTTGAAATATGGAATGCCATCTCATCTGATCGGGTGGCAGAACGATATCAAGCCAGAATGAATGAAAGAATAAAGGGTCATCCTGGTGATGAGTATCTCCCGGAATTAACTTCACTCGCACATCAGGCACAACCAATGTGCATTGGGAAGTGTTACACGGTTGATCAGGATAAGGAAATTAATCATCAGGAATTAATTCAATGGATCAAAACACACCTGGATTAATCGCTTATTTACATTAATTTTATGAGGATAATTATCATGAACACCATGACAACAGCTGAGCACCGGGGATATCAATTAATTTGTAACGCGACGGGCGCGATGATGGTTATTGCCTGCGATCAACGTGGCGGTATGCGAACGTTATTAGCACCGACCTCTGATGCGCAGGCTGCGATTACCAATGAAACATTAGGAAAAACAAAATATGACATCACTCGCTATCTGGCAGCTGAGGCGGGCTGTGTATTGGTCGACCCGATCTGCGCCATACCGGGTCTGATAGATGAAGATATTTTACCTCGCGATATCGGCCTGCTCATCGGTCTTGATGCTTCAGGCTGGGAAACGAGTCCGGAAGGTTACCGGATCTCCACGATGGTTGAGGGCGTTACGGCACGTAAAGTGCGCGAATGGGGGGCCACCGGTGGAAAAATCATGATCTACCTTCGCCCAGATATCCCAGAAGCCAATACGCGTAACCTTGCAACACTCCGTACCGTGATTCAGGATTTTGCGCAGGAGGATTTACTGCTCGTCGTCGAGTTCCTAACCTATTCTCTGGAAAATGAATCTCGCGACGCCTACACCCGCCTCCTGCCTGAACTCATTCCGGCGGGCTGTCAAGCCTGTATCGATCAAGGCGCGAAAGTCTTGAAGATTCCTTATCCTGGGTCGGATGAAGCCTGTGCGCGCGTGACCACACTCTGCGGTGAAATACCCTGGGCCGTTCTGTCTGCAGGAGTCGATCACGCCACCTTTCTGCCTCAGGTAGAGAGCGCGTTGAAAAATGGCGCTTCTGGCGTGATTGCCGGTCGTTCTCTGTGGAAGGATTGCATCTCGCTCGATCGCAACGTTTCTAAAGAGAAGCTATCCACGGTTGCCGTCTCCCGCCTTAACGATATTCAGGCACTGTTAAAACGGTACCAACGCCCCTAGTTCAGTCGGAATGTTGCGCTCTCTCAGGGGAGCGCACTTCTCGATTGATAGACAGCGCAAACACACGTCTTTTTTATCCCATCAGCGATATTTATCCATTGAATGCGGTCAATTCGTCAATTGCCGCGTGTCCAAAGCTCAGCTATAACTAAATGAACCACGATGATTTTTTGACAGGAGCTAGCGGGAAAGTAGTAAACGGGATCTCACGTACAGGCTTGTTATGTTAGGGGGCGCGCTGATGGCTATATCGACGGATAATCAGGTAAAAAAAACACTTCGCCTGAGTGATGGACCGGACTGGACATTTGAGTTATTGCGGGTTTATCTCGACGAGATTGATCGAGTAGCCAAGCTGTACCGTCTGGCGACCTATCCTCACCAGATTGAAGTAATCACCTCAGAACAAATGATGGATGCCTATTCCAGCATAGGTATGCCGATTAACTATTCCCACTGGTCGTTCGGAAAGAAATTTATTGAAACCGAACAACGTTACAAACATGGGCAACAGGGATTGGCATACGAAATCGTTATTAACTCCGATCCCTGTATTGCGTACTTGATGGAAGAGAATACGCTGCCGATGCAGGCGCTCGTCATGGCGCACGCCTGTTACGGACACAACTCATTCTTCAAGGGTAATTATCTGTTCCGCAGTTGGACCGATGCCAGCTCTATCGTCGATTACCTGCTCTTTGCCCGACAATACATCGCACAATGCGAAGAGCGTTATGGCGTGGACGAGGTAGAGCGACTGCTTGACTCCTGTCATGCTCTCATGAACTACGGCGTTGACCGCTACAAACGTCCGCAAAAAATCTCGCTCGAAGAGGAGAAATCTCGCCAGAAAAGTCGTGAAGCCTACCTGCAAAGTCAGGTGAACGATCTCTGGAAAACCTTACCGCGCCGCGAACAGGGTGCCGCACCGGAACAAGCGAGACGCTTTCCACAAGAGCCGCAGGAAAACCTGCTCTACTTTATGGAGAAAAACGCCCCGTTGCTGGAACCCTGGCAGCGAGAAGTCTTGCGCATCGTACGGAAAGTCAGTCAGTATTTCTATCCGCAGAAGCAGACTCAGGTGATGAATGAAGGCTGGGCGACCTTCTGGCACTACACCATTCTCAACCATCTTTATGATGAAGGCCGTGTCTCTGAGCGCTTCATGCTGGAATTCCTGCACAGCCATACCAACGTGATTTATCAGCCGCCGTATAACAGTCCGTATTACAGCGGCATCAATCCGTATGCGCTGGGCTTCGCGATGTTTCAGGACATTAAACGTATTTGTCAGTCGCCGACGGATGAAGATCGCTACTGGTTCCCTGATATTGCAGGTAAAGATTGGCTCGATACGCTGCATTTCGCGATGCAGAATTTTAAGGACGAGAGCTTCATCAGCCAGTTCTTATCGCCTAAATTGATGCGCGATTTCCGGCTATTCACCGTGCTGGACGATGATCGAAACAACTACCTGGAAATTGCCGCAATTCACGACGAAGAAGGTTATCGTTTGATCCGGCAGGAGCTGTCCGCACAGTACAACCTGAGCCATCTGGAACCAAACATTCAGGTCTGGAATGTGGATTTGCGCGGCAATCGGGCGCTAACGCTGCGCTATGTTCCACATAACCGCGCACCGTTGGATAAAAGCAGCCAGGAAGTGTTGAAACACGTTCACCGCCTGTGGGGCTTCGACGTTTATCTGGAGCAGGCTAATGCAGATGGGAGCATTGAGCTGATAGAGCGCTGCCCGCCGCGTAACGGAGCGGCATCTGCATAGCAGAACGCCGTTACACTGGTGAAAAGTCTCGCCGATAAAAAACAAAGGGGATTCAGGCAATACCTGAATCCCCTTTTCACGTTTTCGCGATGAAGCGTATGACGTCTTAGCGGCGCACTTCCGCGATATCTCGCGGGATCGCGCTCTGCATAGAATGCCAGATCGCTCCACTTTCTTTACCGTAATGTCTAACGACATCCATAACCTGATCGTACAACTCTTCGCTACGCAACGTTTCCAACCGACTGTAGAAGTTCACCGCCAGTTTGCGGGCTTCTGGGTTGGAGAAATAGTATCGCCCTACGCGAATATATAATCCTTTCAGACCGTTCAGGATCAGGCCATAAATCGGGTTGCCGGAGGCAAACGCCAAACCACGGAACACATTGTAGTCAAGTTGCGCAAAGGCTTCCGCGCTGTCGTCCACAGCGTTTGACTGGGTCAATACATCACGCACCTTTTCCGGATTATGCCGTAACGCCGTCCGAATAAAGATGGCGGCGATGTTGGTGCGCACAGCCAGCAGGTTATCGATCAATTGCGGCACGCTATCGTGATCGAGTCGGGCCAACGTTTCCAGAATATTGAGGCCGGAGGTTTCCCAAAAGTTGTTAATCTTTGTCGGTTTCCCGTGCTGTATCGTCAGCCAGCCATCGCGCGCTAAGCGCTGAAGCACCTCTCGCAAGGTAGTACGGGTCACGCCGATCAGTTCGGAAAGCTCTCTTTCCGCGGGCAAAATAGAGCCAGGAGGAAAACGGTTATTCCATATACTTTCGATAATGTATTCTTCCGCGAATCCAGCCGGACTTTGCGCCTTTATAACCATGTGTTTGATAATCCGTAGCGGTGATTGCCGAAAAAAGCCGAATCATAATACCAGACGAAAGAATCATGATATAGCGCCGTACTCAGACCCCGAACCATTTCAATGAAAAATTGTGACTGCAAACCGCTCTCTTACAGCGTAGAACGGTAGACTTATGGCCGTTTGTAAAGTTTTTACTATATGATAAAAACCATCAAACTATTATAACGAATAAGGATTCCCCTCCCATTATGATCGCCATGCCCTTCCACCGTGCACTGTTAAAAAACTTTCTGGGATACGCGCCAGACTGGTACAAACTGACTATTTTTGCTTTCTTACTGATTAATCCGCTGCTGTTCTATTTTGTCAGCCCGTTTTGGGCCGGTTGGTTATTGGTCGTGGAGTTTATTTTTACGCTCGGCATGGCGCTGAAATGTTATCCGCTACAGCCTGGTGGCCTGCTGGCACTACAGGCGATACTCATCGGCATGACCAACCCACAACAGGTGTGGCATGAAGTCACGGGGAACATTGAAGTTCTGATGTTGTTGGTGTTTATGGTGGCAGGTATCTACTTCATGAAGCAACTGCTGCTGTTTGTGTTTACCAAACTGCTACTGCGCATCCATTCTAAACCCCTGCTCTCACTCGCCTTCTGTATGGCGGCTGCGTTTCTCTCTGCTTTTTTAGACGCGTTGACCGTGATTGCCGTCGTCATCAGCGTCGCTATCGGGTTTTATGGTATTTACCACCGCTTCGCCTCTCAACAAGGTGAAGACGAAGCCGATATCAGCGATGACAGCGCGTTAAACGGCGAGGAACATCATCGTACGCTGGAGCAATTCCGTGCATTTCTGCGTAGTCTGATGATGCACGCTGGCGTCGGTACCGCGCTGGGTGGGGTGATGACGATGGTTGGCGAACCTCAGAACCTGATTATCGCGAAAAGCGCAGGCTGGGATTTCGTCAGCTTTTTCCTACGCATGTCACCAGTGACCGTGCCCGTCTTTATCTGCGGCGTTCTGACCTGTGTGCTGGTCGAACGCTTCAAGCTGTTCGGCTATGGGGTAAACCTGCCGGATAACGTGCGCCGCGTGCTTGAGGATTACGATCGGGACATGACAGAAAAGCGCACACCGCAGGATAAAGTGCGTTTACTCGTGCAGGCCGTGATTGGCGTCTGGCTCATTATTGCGCTGGCATTTCATCTGGCCGAAGTTGGGTTAATTGGCCTCTCCGTGATTATTATGGCCACAACGTTCTGTGGCGTGACCGAAGAACACGCTATCGGCAAAGCGTTTCAGGATGCCATGCCGTTTACCGCACTGCTGACGGTCTTCTTTGCCATCGTCGCCGTCATTATCGATCAGCAGTTGTTCTCACCGATTATCCATTACGTCTTACAATCTTCTGATAGCGCCCAGCTGACACAGTTTTATCTGTTCAATGGCCTGCTATCGTCGATATCGGATAACGTATTTGTTGGTTCGGTTTATATCAACGAGGCACGCAATGCGTTTGAGAATGGCAAAATATCCTTACCCCAATTTGAGCTGCTCGCCGTGGCGATCAATACCGGCACTAACCTGCCTTCCGTCGCCACACCAAATGGGCAAGCCGCATTTCTGTTCCTGCTGACCTCCGCGCTGGCTCCGCTTATCCGCCTGTCTTACGGACGCATGGTGATCATGGCGCTGCCTTACACGATTGTAATGACGCTGGTCGGGTTACTTTGCGTTGAGTTCACGCTCGTGCCGTTTACTGAGTTTTTGATGAATAATCATTGGATTTCTTTGCCAAATTTGACCATATCGGGCAGTCACTCATAATCACGATCGTGTATAGTAATCACGGTGGCGACAATTTCCGTCTTGATGACGTTATCAATAGCGGTTTCGCCGCCGTAAAATGATAGAAAAGCATCAAATAAACATATTGTTACGTTTTGCACAGTGAAATGATGGCAGTGAAACCTGAACGGTTTACACTGCTGCTTTAGTCATGTTTAGCATGGAATATTTTTATGTTGCGATTTCTTAATCGTTGCTCACGCGGACGTGGTGCGTGGCTGCTGCTGGCGTTTACTGCTTTAGCATTAGAATTGACTGCGCTCTATTTCCAGCACGTTATGTTATTAAAACCCTGCGTGTTGTGTATCTACCAACGCTGTGCGCTGTGGGGCGTCTTCGCGGCAGGTATTGTTGGTGCCGTCGCGCCATCAACCGCATTACGTTACCCGGCCATCGCGTTATGGATATACAGTG
Organism: Pectobacterium peruviense; assembly: GCF_002847345.1. Classification (GTDB taxonomy): domain Bacteria; phylum Pseudomonadota; class Gammaproteobacteria; order Enterobacterales; family Enterobacteriaceae; genus Pectobacterium; species Pectobacterium peruviense. The sequence continues at coordinate 208,329 of NZ_LXFV01000001.1, read as the reverse complement.
CTTACGAAGGGGTTCGACTGGCCTGGAAACACACGGATATTCTGCTGAATCCGTCGCCGTTTACCACCTGTGATTTCTTTGTCAGCTTCCCGTCATGGTTGCCTTTAGACAAATGGCTCCCAGCCATTTTCAATGCGACAGGTGATTGTTCAGTACGTCAGTGGGAATTTCTCTCTATGGAAATGCCACAATGGCTGCTTGGCATCTTCGCCGCTTATCTGGTGATTGCCGTGCTGGTGTTGATCGCTCAACCTTTCCGTCCGAAGCGACGCGACCTCTTCAGCCGCTAGTACATAATCTGTTAAGAAATAGACCGAAAAGCCCGACGAGACGATTGTCGGGCTTCTGGTAACTGTTTCTACGCTTCACAGGTTGTGCCAACCCTCACTGCTGTGGTCTGTAGATATCGCGATAATGGCCTAATCGTTCGTTGAAAAAAGGTCTCTTTTCCTGCGGAATTCTTCGTGATATTTCATCTGCGTCGATCTTTTTTTCCTGACTTTCCATAAAAGCAATGGTGGAGGCAGCAAAGTCGGTGTACTGCTCGCTGTACTCAAGAATGATTTTCTCAAAGTTAATCACATGCTCTCCCTCCTGCTGGTTTGATTGCTTTAAAATTATACAACACGCTAGCAATAACACAGGGAAGCCCTCAGCCTCCGCCACTCGACTTCTGCCGAAAAGAAGAAAAATACATTAACTCCTAGCAAAAACTTGAATGGAGTATGGAAGATAGACTTAGAAAACAGCAGATTAACATCATTAATGAAACATTGTGATGCGGGTTACAGTTTTACAATTCAATGCCTGCAATACCTACCTATTTATCGCTATCGATAGTGTAAATCCCCACTGCCATAACCTAAAAATATGAAGAAGAAAACCGCCATTCATTACAGTATAATCACTTAAAATTACTGTGGTTTTTCACAAGGAAGCAGTCTGTAATGAAATATCTTTTTGCCATTATTCCACTGATGTTGACGTCGTGTACAACAACAAGCGAGCTCCAATCTGCATGCGAAAAGCGGTACCCTCGCCTCAGCGATATGGCGACCTGTCTGGATTACTCAATAAAAGAAGAGCCCATACTCGCTTCAACACCTTGGCTGAAACTCTATGTCTTAAACGCAAAAGTGTTGGGAAAAAAAGTGGACAAAGGGGAAATGGATGATCTGGAAGCAAGAATTGAATTGCAAAATCAGTATATTGCTTTCAAACAAAAAGAAGCAGAGGCCGACGCCATTCGCTATCAACAGTCACAACAAAATCAGTTAGTGCAACAGGAAATTGACAGGAATCAGCAGTCGATAGACAGAGCAAAAATCATAAACGATAAAATCGCCGCACAGCAGTAGGACTTAATACCGCACAGCAACACGTCACCGTGGCGTCTACCCACATCACGGTGACAATCTCTTTACTTTACGGCCTCACCTAGCCCACGAAGGTTTGTTCAAAATATGCTCTTGCCAGTCCACCACCTCACTCTCACGCACGGCGATATGACGGACTGAGATACGCTCGCGGTGCAATTCTGTCTTCGTGCCACAGACCAGTGGATGCCACTGCGGTAAATTTTCACGTTCATGAATCAGACGATAGGCACAGGTCGCCGGTAGCCAATTAAACGTCAGCAGGTTTTCACGCGTCAGCTTGATGCAATCCGGTTCGTACTCGAAGCGTTTCTCATAGTTACGGCACTGACAGCTTTTAATATTGAGTTGATTACAGGCGACGTTGGTAAAGTAGATCTCCTCCGTATCCTCATCAATCAGTTTATGCAAACAGCACTGACCGCAGCCATCGCACAGCGACTCCCATTCATCGTCAGACATCTCAGACAACGTTTTTTGCTGCCAAAAAGGGCGTTCAGTCATGTTTCTTCCTGTTGTAAATCGATAGCGTTGTAAAAAAGATGCGTGATTCTGGCAGGCACTGCGGGGAAGTTTTGCTGCCCGTTGTTCAACACGGGCAGCCAGAGCGTTAGATAATACGCGTGCTCAGCGTCCGGTCATTGACCGTAATCGTCAGCATATCGCCTGACAGAATCGGGCCGACCCCTTTTGGCGTACCCGTTAAAATAATATCGCCCGCGCGTAGCGTAAAGAAACGGCTCATATAGGCAATCAGCGGCAGAATCGGCGTAATCATATCACGCGTGTTGCCTTGCTGGCGCACTTCATCATTCACTTTTACACCCAGATCGGTTTGCTGCGGATCGCCAAACTCGGCAACCGGAATAAAACCGGAGATCGGGCAGGAACCGTCAAAGGCTTTGGCCTTTTCCCACGGCTGGCCCACTTTTTTAAATTCGGACTGCAAATCACGCAGTGTCAAATCCAGCGCCACGCCATAACCTGCGATTGCGCGAGCAACGCGTTCTTCATTCGCCTGCTTTAACGGCGTACCGATCAGCACTGCCAGTTCGACTTCGTGGTGAACCGATCCCAGATTTTTAGGAATGGCGACGGGTTGACGTAAATCACACAGCGCGGTTTCAGGCTTGATGAATAAAACTGGCTCGCTTGGGGTCGCACTTCCCATTTCTTTGATGTGTTCTGAGTAGTTGCTTCCGACGCAAACGACTTTATTTACGGGGAAATCAAGTAGCGCGCCCTGCCAGTCTCTGTGTTGATACATGGGTATTCTCCTGCCCTGTCTGTTGGATTATCGCTGCCTTCATGGCGCAGAACTCGCCCAAAAGGAAAACAGCTATATAAGAACACGATGGTGCAAAACCATCGTTATATCATCGCAACGGGGGTTACCCCAACAGATTTCAGGAGCGCGGGCTGGCAATCGCGTGGTCTGAAGACGACGTCATCACGCATCAAAAATGGAAACAATTAAATTAGGGCGGAGTAAAACTCAAAAGGTGAATATTTATCGCGCGGAATATCATGTTAATGGTCGAGATATTCCACGCCAAATTATGTTTGCGGCTTTATCTGAAAGTACGTCTTGGTATTATTTCTTTACACTTACACGGGCGTGTTTAATAAGCTCTCGATCGGAGGTGGAACTTGCAGATAAAAACCTTGTTCCTGTAGCGCCAGTTTCACTTTTTCTATATCGGCATTCGCCAGTTTTTTACGTCCATTCAACGGTAAGAGCATCGCTAGCTGCGGCGTGCCAAAGCTTTTCATTAATTCTTCCGGCACACGTGAGAAATCGTCTTTTTTTTCAACATAAAGATAGGTCTGATCGCGTTTCGCACTTCGATAGATCACACAAAACATTTTTTTTACTCTATTTGATGGGAATGCCATCTTGCCTGTATATAATTGTGACTATAACATGCTTACAGCGCTCTGGAATATCATGCCTTAAATGTTACTCTAGGGATTAAAAGATGCTGAAACTGAGTCAGGATAGATGTCACAAACGCCAATAGAGCTAAAAGGCAGCAGCTTTACCTTATCGGTTGTTCATTTGCATGATTCCCAACCCGAGGTAATTTACCAGGCACTACAGGAAAAAATAGAGCAAGCGCCTGCTTTCCTGAAAAATGCCCCCGTTGTCATTAATGTTGCTGCATTAACAGCGGAAACCGACTGGATAAAATTGCAGCAGGCTATTTCGTCAACGGGCCTGCATGTCGTTGGCGTCAGCGGATGTACCGATGACGCATTAAAGAAAATCATTGCACAGGCGGGGCTTCCCCTCTTGAGCGAAGGTAAAGCACAACGCCGGGTAGTCGAACCCGTCGCCGCCGTTCCTGCTGCGGTGAAAACGAAAATTATCAACACCCCTGTTCGCTCCGGCCAACAGATTTACGCTCGGAACTGTGACTTAATCGTCATGGGCAGCGTCAGCGCAGGGGCAGAGGTGATTGCCGATGGCAATATTCATATTTACGGCATGATGCGCGGCCGAGCCCTCGCAGGCGTTTCTGGCGATGTTCAGAGCCAGATATTCTGTACGCATCTGGCCGCAGAACTGGTTTCTATCGCGGGTCGTTACTGGCTAAGCGACCAGATACCGGAAGCATATTTTGGGCAGCCAGCGCGGATCAACCTGAACCAGCTGGACAATGTTTTAACGATAAAACCTCTAGACTAGAATCTCCCAAGGAAACATTTATGGCACGCATCATTGTTGTTACATCGGGTAAAGGGGGCGTTGGCAAGACCACATCAAGCGCGGCCATTGCTACCGGTTTAGCCCAGAAAGGAAAAAAGACCGTTGTCATCGATTTTGACATTGGTCTGCGTAACCTCGACCTGATCATGGGATGTGAACGTCGCGTGGTCTATGACTTCGTGAACGTCATTCAAGGTGATGCCACGCTGAATCAGGCGCTGATCAAAGATAAGAGAACAGACAACCTCTACATTCTGCCCGCATCACAAACGCGTGATAAAGATGCGTTAACGCATGAAGGCGTTGAAAAAATACTCAACGACTTGGGCGATATGGAGTTCGATTTTGTCGTATGTGATTCGCCAGCTGGGATTGAAACAGGTGCGTTGATGGCGCTCTATTTCGCCGACGAAGCGATTATCACCACCAACCCAGAAGTCTCTTCCGTTCGCGACTCCGACCGTATCCTGGGCATTCTGTCCTCAAAATCACGTCGCGCGGAGCGTTCTGAAGACCCAATCAAAGAGCATTTGCTGTTGACGCGTTACAACCCAGGACGGGTGAGCCGCGGCGACATGCTGAGTATGGAAGATGTTCTTGAGATCCTACGGATTCCGCTGATTGGCGTTATTCCTGAAGATCAATCCGTACTTCGCGCCTCTAACCAGGGCGAGCCCGTGATTCTGGATGCTGAAGCTGACGCGGGTAAAGCCTACGCAGACACCGTTGAACGCTTGCTTGGCGAAGAGCGTCCTTTCCGTTTTATTGAAGAAGAGAAGAAGGGTTTCCTTAAACGACTTTTTGGGGGATAAATTATGGCTTTACTGGACTTCTTTCTGTCCCGCAAAAAAACGACAGCCAATATTGCCAAGGAACGGCTGCAAATTATTGTCGCGGAGCGACGCCGGGGTGATAACGAGCCTCATTATCTGCCGCAATTAAAGCGAGACATTCTTGAGGTTATCTGTAGATATGTACAGATTGATCCTGAGATGGTGACAGTTCAACTTGAGCAAAAAGGAGATGATATTTCCGTGCTTGAGTTGAACGTTACATTACCGGAAGCGGAAGAAACGCCTAAATGATTTTTCTGCTGTAATATCCCCTGCTTTCACGCAGGGGATATCTATTCCCGTCATACTTCAAATCACATGCGTTTCGCTTCACAATATAACTGTATATTTAGCCAGTTATATTTCTCTTATTTTGTTTTTTCGCCATATTCTCGTCACCCTATTTGCTGCATTTCCATAATTGAAGCATCACAACAAATAAGGCGTATTGAGAATACTCATTTCCCAGTGATTAATAGCTCTGCACAATTTCACGCAGCTCAGCGCCATATAGCTGCCCACGCCAGCCGGACAACATTTCCGGCGTACTCGCATCTTGCCCCGTTAATTTCCAGTGCCAGTTCAGCAGGCGATTAATTTGGCGACGTGATGCCAACAATTCGGCGGATAGTCCACTCTGCTCGCTCGCGCGCTGCACCAATGCCTTGATATCTTTAAACGCTTTTTTATAGCCGGGATAGTCGACCAAATTAATCACTGGCGGAGGACAATCCGCGTCAGAGATACCTTCTGTCTGCGCCACACAATCCAGCAACGTTTTCCCGTGGTAGCGGATCTCTGGGCCGCTCAGCCCTAGTGAACTTAACTCTCCCAGCGAAGAAGGCAGACAGCGCGCTACCTGCAAGAGGTTCTCTTCACGTACGACAAAATTCACCGCGCTGTCCCGCTCACGCGCTTTGCGCAAACGCCACTCAGCCAGACGCTGAAGGCAAGCCAGATTCCGGCCACGTAGCTGCCAGGCATTGCCAAATTCACGATAGGCCAGCTCCGGGGCTAAAATAGCCTGTTTACGCTGACAGAGCAGGAGACATTCGTCCAGCGCGGCGTTCATCCACCCTGCGGTTTCCGTATCTGCCACCAGTTGAATGGCCATCGGCAGCAGGTAGAACACATCGGCAGCGGCATAGTCACACTGCTTTTCGCTCAGCGGTCGGGCAAGCCAGTCCGTTCTCGACTCGCTTTTATCCAGCGATACGCCCATGTAGTCAGCCACCAGCGCAGCGAAACCATAAGAAAGCGGCTTACCCAAAAATGCGGCCAGAATCTGAGTGTCAATGAAAGGCGTCGGCAATGTTCCAAACGTATTGAGAAACACCTCCAGATCTTCGCTGCCTGCATGAAGGAATTTAGTGACCTGCTCGTCACGCAGTAACGCCTGAAAGGGTGCCCAGTCTGTAATTGTTAACGGGTCGATAAGTGAAAGCTGTTCGCCGTCATACAATTGAATCAACCCTAATTGCGGGTAATACGTGCGGGTTCTGACGAACTCCGTGTCCAATGCCACCTGCGGAAAGCGTCGCGCCTGAGAGCAAACCTGTTGTAACCCGATGTCGGAAGTGATCAACTGATAATTCAAAACGTCATTCTCTTGGTTGTTTTTACTTTACGGTTCTGGGTCAAATCCATATCGCCATAAAAAAGAACGCCGGATAAACCGGCGTGAAAACATCATATCGCGTCCTGCCTCTCTCTCTGGCAGTCGTTTTTCGCGGAAAATCGTCAGGCGGCAGCGTCTTTCTTTGCCGTCTTATCGTCACGTAATTCACGACGCAGAATTTTCCCGACGTTAGATTTTGGCAGATCGTCACAGAATTCGATCTCTTTCGGCACTTTATAGCCTGTAAGATTACGGCGACAGTGCGTAATAAGTTCCTCTTTCGTTAACGAGTTATCGCGTCTGACTACAAAGGCTTTTACCGCCTCACCGGATACCTCATTCTCGACCCCTATCACCGCCGACTCGGAGACTTTTGGATGACGGCTGATCACGTCTTCAATCTCCGTCGGATAGACGTTAAAACCGGAAACCAGAATCATGTCTTTTTTGCGGTCGATCACCCGCAGAAATCCTTCGTCATCAGCCGTGACAATGTCACCTGTCGCCAGCCAGCCGTCTTTTAATACGTCATCCGTGGCGGCAGGCTGCTGCCAATACCCTAACATCACCTGCGGCCCGCGCACCCACAGTTCACCGGATTCGCCCGGCCCCACATCGTTGCCGTTATCGTCAATGATTCTGACATCCGTTGATGCCACGGGCAGCCCGATGCTGCCGCTGTAATGCTTGAGATCGTAGGGGTTCACGGCCACCAGAGGGGAACTTTCTGTTAACCCATAGCCCTCAAGCAGATGTTTACCCGTTAGTTTCTCCCAGCGTTCCGCTACGGCCCGTTGCACTGACGCGCCTCCGCCAACGGATAATCGCAGTGTAGAGAAATCAAGTTCATGGAATTCTTTATTATTTAACAACGCATTAAACAACGTATTGACGCCCGTAATCGCAGTAAAAGGATACTGTTTCAGTTCTTTTACCACTGCGGGGATATCTCGGGGATTGGTGATCAGCAGATTCTGTCCACCCAGCTCAAAGAACAGCAGACAGTTAGCCGTCAAAGCAAAAATATGGTACAGCGGCAACGCCGTGACCACCCATTCATTCCCTTCCTTCAACACCGGGCCATAAGCGGCAAGACACTGTGCCACATTCGCCTGCATATTGCGGTGCGTGAGCATGGCACCTTTCGCCACGCCTGTAGTACCGCCAGTATATTGCAGAAAGGCGAGATCGCTATTGATGATGTCAGGCCGAACGTACTGCTGACGTCGCCCTTCCTGTAACACGCGACGAAATGATATTGCATCCGGCAGATGGTATTTGGGCACCAGTCGCTTAATGTATTTCACGACAAAGTTAACTAACGTGCCTTTTGCCGTGGATAGCTGGTCGCCCATGCGGGTCAGGATAACGTGTTTCACCGCCGTGTTATGAACGACTTTTTCCAGCGTATGCGCAAAGTTAGACACAATAACAATCGTGCTGGCCCCGCTATCTTTTAGCTGATGTTCCAGTTCCCGTGGCGTGTACAGCGGGTTAACGTTGACGACCACCATACCCGCACGCAACACACCAAACAGCGCAACGGGGTATTGCAGCAGGTTGGGCATCATCAACGCCACGCGATCGCCTTTCTGCAATTTAAGCTGATTTTGCAGATAGGCCGCAAACGCCCGGCTCCGCTCTTCCAACTTGCGAAACGTCATCACCTCACCCATGTTGATGAATGCAGGTCGATCGGCATAACGCCTCACGTTATTTTCAAACATGTCAATCAATGACGAATAGCGATCCGGGTCAATTTCCGCAGGTACGTCCGCCGGATAGCGTGATAACCAAATTTTTTCCAAGACGTCACTCCCGAGATATTTTTTTAGTGGCATCGTCGTCGCCCTCAGAGGCATATTGTTATTAACATAATTTTAACTCAGCCTACCAGTTAGCTAACAAACAATGTTAAGGTTGCGAGAACGATCACTAATTTATTCTTTATTCAAAAAAAATCAGGCGACCTGCGTCGCCTGATCTCTTTATGTCCAACAAAATAATTTTAGAGCCTACCCCATAGGGCGTTATTGGCGCAGTCAGTTTGGACACGGACAGCGCGGAAAAACCGGAGCGTACACGTAGTACGTGAGGATTTTGAGCACTGCCCAGGTTCAAAATGACAAGTAAAATAGCCCTATTCTTATTCTGTCACGATATTCTCAATCCGTGCCGGACCGTGCCAACCGCCGTCAAATCCCCATCCGGGGCCCCAACCGTAGCCGTAACCCGCGCGCCATCCCCACGGCCCATAGCCATAACCACCGGGCGGCACCATCAGACGCTGCACGACATTCCAGCGTTTGTAGCCTTGCGCATCGATCACAACATAGCGATAGGGTTTATCACCGATAGCCCCCTGTTCGGTACCAGTAATCGGCCCAACAACGGTTACCAGTTGGTCTTTAAAATCGACGGGTTCCAGAAAGCGATTCACATAGGCAATAAAGCGCCCTTCTGACGGCATATCCAGCCGTGGTTTCGCCCCGCTATCTAGCGGCATACTGGCTATCTCAAGGCGCGTTTTATTCACGTCATTGCGGATGCTGACTACCCGTCCGCCAAAGCGAGATTCCTGCCCGACATAAATCTGCGGCGCATTCATCACACGAACGAGATCGTCCTGCGGCGTTGGCGACGTGCCTTTGATGGCATCCGGCACCGTGACACAACCTGAAAGCAGCAGCGCTGTCGCCGCCACCATACAGAGGCGTGCTTTTTTCTGATTCAGATGCAGACTTTTCATTTGCATACTTTTTATCTGTACACGCATGGCACAACCCCTCTTCAGATATCTGATCGTTAGACTGCTCAGCATCGAATAAGTTGCTGTTTATTCCCGTTATACTTTATGAAAAATGTGCGTTTTAGCTACTCGCGGCCAGGCAGTTTTTTCCAGGTCACTTCATTGCGCAGATAACGCGGTTGCGCATTTTCAACGCTGACTGCTTTTCCTGCGTGCCATAGCTGACAGGCCAGCGGCAACATGTCCTGCGCCTGTGGCAACAGCACGTCACCTTTCGCTAACACCAGCGAGGAATGATTGACCAGCTCAGGGTAGGTTTCCCACCCAGTTCCTACCGTGACCCATTCGCCTGACAGCGCGGCAGTTAACGCCTGCACCTGTTCAGGTTTTAATACGGCCTCTTCGGATTCCCCCTGCCAGCCGCCGTCAGCGTCACGCTGATAACAGCCCCAGTACACTTCTCCCATCCGCGCATCAATAGCAGCCAGCACTTGCGTCGCCTGCGTCAGGCGGAAAGCGCCCTGCGCCATGGCCGCCAGTGACGAGACACCGAGCAGCGGTAAATCCGCCCCCAGCGCCAGCCCTTGCGCAATACCAATACCAATCCGCACACCGGTAAAACTTCCTGGCCCCTGACCAAAGGCCAGTACATCAAGATCCTTGAGCGCCAGGCCGCAGTCAGCCAGCACTTGCTGAACCATCGGCAGAATACGTTGTGTGTGTTCACGGGGACAAATTTCGAACAGAGAATGAATTTCACCTTCATTCCAGAGTGCGACGGAACAGGCTTCCGTTGCGGTATCAAGCGCTAGAATTCGCGTAGACATGCCAACCTCAGGCAGGATAAATAAATCTTAATAACCCGTATCATAGCATAAGCCCCTGCCGTGCCGCAGCCCTTCCCACCATCGGTCAGGCCATACGGCAATCGTCAGCGGGGATTATGTGTTACGCGTCAGGAAAGTAATCGCTTGCTGAATATCACGGGTACGCGGTGTCGGCGGTAAGCTGTTAAGAAACACTGCGCCGTACGGCCGCATCACCAACCGATTATCGCAAATCACAATCACGCCACGATCCTCAACATCACGGATGAGACGCCCCACGCCTTGTTTCAAGGTAATCACCGCATCAGGAACCTGCACATCGTCGAACGGTTCACCGCCGCGCAGGCGACAGTCTTCTATGCGCGCCTTCAACAGCGGATCGTCCGGTGAGGTAAACGGCAATTTATCGATAATGACGCAAGAGAGCGTATCGCCGCGCACATCCACGCCTTCCCAGAAGCTGCTCGTCGCCACCAGCAAGGCATTCCCCGCCGATACAAACTGCGATAGCAACTGTGCTTTGCCGGTTTCCCCCTGCAACAGCACCGGTAGCGTCAGCGAGGCACGGAATTCGGCAGCCAAATCGCGCATCATTTGGTGCGAGGTGCACAGCATAAAGCAGCGTCCCTGATTCGCTTCAATCAACGGCCGCAGCATTGCTGCCAGCCTTTTCGCCGCACCGGGACGATTAGTTTCCGGCAGGTTACGAGGAACGCAGAGCAGTGCCTGATTGGCGTAATCAAACGGGCTGGGTAACAGGAGCGTCTTGGCGTTATCCAAACCCAGCCTATCGGTGAAGTGAAAGAGTTGATCGTTAACAGACAGCGTCGCAGAGGTAAACACCCAGGCTGCGGGCTTATCTTTGATCAATTCACGAAAGCGATCGGCGACGGACAACGGTGTCAGCGCCAACACGAAATGACGCGAATTGCATTCATACCAGTAGCTATAACCCGGCAACTGGACGTCTTTCAGTCGTTTCAGACGGTTGCGGTAAAGAGTGGCACGTTCAAAGGCAATATCCAGCAGCGCAGAACGCCCGAGCGACAGTTTCGCGACGTCGTAACACAGCTCCAGTGCATCATCCAGCAACAGTAACGCACGCTGAAGCGACGGCTGCTCAAGCACATCGCGGAGATTGCCGCGAAACCCCGGATCGCCCAGCGCTAGCCGGAAGTCCTGCGTACTTTGCGTCAGGCGATCGGCGCTTTTTTGTAGTTGAGAGGCATCACGTACCTCGGTGCGGTAGGCAATGATGATGTCTTTTGCCAGATCCAGCAGTTGGCGGCTGGAAAGCTGTTGGCCAAAATATTGGCTGGCGATATCGGGTATCTGATGGGCTTCATCGAAAATAACGACATCGCTTTCAGGAATCAGCTCCGCAAAGCCCGTCTCCTTCACCACCATGTCAGCCAGATAAAGATGATGGTTGACCACCACGATATCGGCATCCATCGCTTTGCGCCGCGCCTTCACTACGAAGCATTCTTTATAATGCGGACAGTCGCTGCCCAGACAGTTATCGTTGGTGCTGGTCACTAATGGCCAAATCGCGCTGTCTTCTGCCACGCCTGCACAGGTCGTAACATCGCCTTCCTTTGTTTCCGACGACCAACCGCGCAGCCTGACTAGTTCGCTCAGCGTTTCGCCGGGTAAATCACCGCCCCCCAGCGATTGCTGTTCAAGCCGTTCCAGACAGAGATAGTTCGAGCGGCCTTTCAACAGCGCTAATTTGCCTTTGTACTTGAGCGCCTGTGCAATCGTCGGCAAATCACGGCTATAGAGCTGATCCTGTAGCGCTTTCGACCCGGTAGAAATGATGACTTTTTTATCTGAACGCAACGCAGGCGCAAGGTAAGCATAGGTTTTACCCGTTCCGGTTCCTGCTTCCACCACCAGCGCCGTTTTGTCGTCAATGGCCCGCATGACAGCCTGCGCCATCTGCCGCTGTGGTTCACGAGGCTTGAAGCCCGTGATCGCTTTCGCCAGCGCGCCGTCATTAGCAAAATCATCGATTACCCGATCGTTCGTCACGCCTGCTCTCTTTTTCAAAGGAATGCTTTATTTATAAAATCTATAAGCCCCTAACCGTTTCAGGTCGCGGCAAAATATCGCGCTGATTATGCCAAGAGTCACCCGCCGCTACCACCCTAAATCAGGAACACGTGCCAGCACCTACTGTGTTAGGCTTGGCGATTCGCTTTTATTACGTTAGGAGAAACCTCACCCATGGCGATCACACGAATTAATCCTGAAGCACGCTGGTCAGATGCTGTCATCCACAACAACACGCTCTATTACACCAGCGTGCCGGAGAATCTGGATGACGATGCTCAGTCGCAGACGGAAAACGCGCTGAGCGCGATAGATGCGATCCTAAAACAGGCGGGAACGGATAAGAGCAAGCTGCTGGACGTGACGATCTTTCTCGCCGATGCCGATGATTTTTCCGCGATGAACGCCGCGTGGGATGCCTGGGTCGTGGCTGGCAGCGCGCCTGTACGCTGCACCGTGCAGGCGAAGTTGATGCATCCGAAATTTAAAGTCGAAATAAAAGCAATCGCGGCGGTATAAACCACCAACGTCTTGCAGGGGAAGCGCGCTTACTGTTCTTCCTCTTCTTCACCATCGTCAAAATGGTGCTCTTCATCGCTATCATTAACCATGTCATCATCGTCTTCGTCAAACATCATCGCGACGTTGCCACCCTTATGGTTTTCGCGAATTTCTGCCGCGACGAGCGCGATAGCCTGTCCACTACTCATGCCCTCAGACATCAATTCCTGAATGCGCTCTACGGCATCTTGTTGCTGCTTGTGTGTCAGCGCGGGCATACCTGCAATCATGATTGTTTCCTGGTTGATAAATTCGCGCGTATCATCGCATGCCCGCTTCGGCATACACCAGCATTTCTGCTTTGTGGTACGCTGTGGTCAGTAAAATCGACACCATAATAGTAGACACAACACGAAAAACATGACTGCCGCCAATACGACTCACGTCACTAATAAAAGAGATTCTATAAGCGATTCGGCCACAGCAACGGGCTCCGCCGTTCTCTATCACGCGCTGCCTTATTATCCGACTGTGCTGCTCGATCGCTTTGCGCCCTTTTCCCAACAGCCGTGGGCTATGTTGCTGCATTCTGGGTTTGCCGATCATCCGCACAATCGTTTCGATATCATGGTCGCTGACCCACTAGCCACGCTGTGCACACGCGGAGGCAAGACGGAAACCACAAGTGGCGGTGTAACCAATACCTCAGAGAGTGACCCGTTTGATCTTCTGCAACAACAGCTGGATGCATTGGCGCTGACTACCGAAACGCACGCTGATTTCCCGTTTCAGGGCGGCGCACTTGGCCTGTTCGGCTATGATTTGGGGCGTCAGATTGAAACGCTACCTACACAGGCAGAACAGGATATCGACCTGCTGGATATGGCGATTGGTTTATACGACTGGGCGCTGGTTGCCGACCATCACAAGCAAACATTAACGCTGATCGTACATCATTCTCTTCAGGCCCGGCTCGACTGGTTAGCCAATCCGTCCGTTGATCCCCCGAAAGCCGATTTCAGTCTCGCCAGCGCCTGGCAGCCGAATATGTCACGCGACGCATACGGCGAAAAATTCCGCAAAATACAGGACTATCTTCTGGCGGGCGATTGCTATCAGGTCAATCTGGCGCAGCGTTTTTGTGCGGCTTATACGGGCGATGAATGGCAAGCATTTTTACGACTGTCCGCAGGCAATAAAGCGCCTTTTTCTGCTTTCCTGCGTCTGCCGGAAAATACGGTAATCAGCGTATCGCCAGAGCGCTTCCTCTGGCTGGAAAATAATCACATTCAAACTCGCCCGATTAAAGGTACATTACCGCGCCTCGCAGACCCGGATGCCGATAAACGACAGGCCATGCGGCTCGCCAGCTCCGAGAAAGATCGCTCTGAAAATTTGATGATTGTCGATCTTCTGCGCAATGATATCGGCCGCGTCGCGGTTCCGGGCAGCGTTCGCGTACCTGAACTGTTCGTCGTCGAACCTTTTCCCGCGGTACATCATCTGGTCAGCACAATTGAAGCACTGCTACCGGAAAATTGCCCTGCCACCACGCTGCTACGCGCTTGTTTCCCCGGTGGATCGATTACCGGTGCACCAAAAATCCGCGCGATGCAGATTATTGAGGAACTAGAGCCTCAGCGTCGCAATGCCTACTGCGGTAGTGTCGGTTACATTAGCGTGTGTGGAACCATGGACACCAACATCACCATCAGAACGTTATTAACCGAACGCGGCAGAATCTACTGTTGGGCAGGTGGCGGCATCGTCGCCGACAGTCAGGAACAGGCTGAATATCAGGAAACGTTTGATAAAGTGGGCCGCATTCTTCCCCTGCTGGATGGTTCCCAGACCAACAATTCAGGTACCGAGTAAATGAGTGAGATCGCCTTGCCGCCAACGGCGTTTGCGCTGAACGACTTTATCACGCGCTTTCAGCTACAGCTTCCACCACCGCTACGCCCCGTTCATCAACAACGGCAGGCGGCGGTTCTGGTGCCGATTATTTGTCACCCGACACCCACGCTATTATTGACTCGCCGTTCTGCCGATCTCCGTAAGCATGCCGGACAAGTTGCCTTTCCCGGCGGTGCGGCAGACAAAACGGATCGTTCTATCATCGAAACAGCGCTGCGTGAAGCGCAGGAAGAAGTGGCTATCCCACCGGAGAATGTACAGGTGTTGGGTGTCTTACCGCCGTTGGACAGCGTTAGTGGCTTTCAGGTGACGCCCGTCGTCGGGCTGATCGCCGCACAGACTCGTTTCCACCCTAATGAAGATGAAGTCGCCGACCTGTTTGAAATGCCGTTGGACGAGGCTTTTGCGTTGACACGCTATTACCCACTGGATATCGAGCGTAAACAGCAGCGGCACCGGGTTTACCTCTCCTGGTATCAGCAGCAGTTTGTCTGGGGACTGACCGCCGCCATCATCCACCAGCTTGCTTTACAAATTTCCGACAGGCCCTAAGCACGGGCCACATTCGGCAGTTTTTGTCTCGACACTTCTTTTCCCCCACTAATTATCCCCATATTAAAAGCGTCCTTACCGAATAAAAATCATTCAGACATAACATTTACAATGACTTAGGTCATATTTGAGATAAGTTAAATTATGCATAGGCATAAGTTTATTTCATGCGAAAAAGAAAGCTATGCAACATATTCCACACTACAATAGCGCGATTTGACGAGTTTTATTCTAATCTTTGGGTATATATCCACTACAATTCAGGTCATGTCTCGCCAGAACTAAAAGCAGGCGACCAGAGAATTCCGGATACGATCCTGAGTCTTTAAGGAGTTTCGCGTGATAAGCGTTTTCGACATGTTTAAGATCGGTATTGGCCCCTCTAGCTCTCATACGGTTGGACCGATGAAAGCCGGTAAGCAATTTGTCGATGAATTGATCAATCAGGATTTACTGACCGCGACTACGCGTATTGCCGTCGATGTGTATGGTTCTCTGTCGCTGACAGGTAAAGGACACCATACGGATATCGCCATCATCATGGGCCTGGCGGGAAACATGCCGGATACCGTTGATATTGATGCGATTCCCGGCTTTATCCGCGATGTTGAGCAACGCGGACGCCTGCTGCTGGCTAACGGACAGCACGAGGTCGATTTCCCACGCGAAGGTGGGATGGTTTTCCGCAGCGAAAATTTACCGTTGCATGAAAACGGTATGACCATCACCGCCTTTGCCAGCAATAAAGAAATTTATAGCAAAACCTATTACTCTATCGGCGGTGGCTTCATCGTTGATGCCGAGAATTTTGGCAAAGACGCCGCCAACGACGTCTCCGTTCCTTATACATTCAATTCCGCCAAAGAGATGCTGGACCATTGTAAACAGAATGGCCTGTCGCTTTCCGGGATGGTGATGCGGAACGAGCTGGCACTGCATAGCCGACAGGATATTGACGCGTACTTTGCCGACATTTGGCAGACAATGCGTGCCTGCATCGATCGCGGCATGAACACCGAAGGCGTTTTACCCGGCCCGCTGCGCGTTCCTCGTCGCGCTTCAGCGCTGCGTCGTATACTGGTGTCTTCCGATAAGCTATCCAACGACCCGATGAACGTGGTGGACTGGGTTAATATGTTCGCGCTGGCAGTGAATGAAGAAAATGCCGCGGGGGGCCGTGTGGTAACCGCACCAACGAATGGCGCATGCGGTATCGTCCCAGCCGTCCTCGCCTATTACGACCACTTCATCGAGCCGGTTAGCCCAACCATTTATATTCGTTATTTCCTCGCGGCAGGCGCAGTTGGCATTCTGTACAAAATGAACGCCTCTATCTCCGGTGCTGAAGTAGGCTGTCAGGGTGAAGTGGGCGTAGCCTGCTCCATGGCAGCCGCTGGGCTGGCAGAACTGATGGGCGCTAGCCCAGAACAAGTCTGCGTCGCTGCCGAGATCGGGATGGAACACAATCTGGGCCTAACCTGCGATCCGGTTGCGGGCCAAGTACAGGTTCCGTGCATCGAACGCAACGCGATTGCCTCCGTTAAGGCGATTAACGCCGCTCGCATGGCTACCCGCCGCACCAGTGAAGCCCGTGTATCGCTGGATAAGGTCATTGAAACCATGTACGAGACGGGTAAAGACATGAACGCCAAATACCGTGAAACCTCACGAGGCGGGCTGGCGATCAAAGTGCAATGTGATTAAAAGTACGACACGATCGAACAGGAGGCGGGGTATCCCCGCCATCCTTTCCCACACCTTCTGGCTACCTCTGAAAATTCAATTTATTTAATAAAGCCGTCTTAATCATAAAGCGCTAAGCGCTATTTGTCGTAATAGGCAGATATTCAATGATTGAACATTCAGTTTCCTGTTAACAATTTTTCCCACGGGTCATAAGCGGGCGATAGCCATGGCTTGGGACGTAAAGAGTCCGATAAAAAATCACGTAAAAGTTGCACTTTGAGGGGCAATAGGACACGTGTAGGGTAAAGGGCATGTATTTCCAGTGTTTGCGCTTGCCATTCCGGGATAATTTCGACTAATTTCCCTTTTATAATATCACTGTGTACCAGAAAATCTGGTTGCAAGATTATCCCCTGGCTTTCGATAGCGAGAAGTCGGCATGTTGCGCCGCTATTAACATTGAGACGCGGATGGGTGCTAACTTTTATCTGTTCTCTTTTTTCCTTGCAGAATAACCATTCGTTGCCACTGGCGTTATAACTATAAGCAATGACTACATGTTCATCTAAGTCTGTCGGGTGTGTTGGTGTCCCCCGTAAGCGAAGGTATTCGGGTGAGGCGCACAATACCAGACGCGTTGTTGCCAACAGAGAGGATACCAGCGTTGAATCAGGTAAATTGCCGATGCGAACCACTAAATCGTAGCCTTCTTCCACTGGATCGACGTTACGATCAGAAAGAACAATATCGAGCTCAACTTTCGGATTTCTATCCATAAACTGTCCCCATAGCGGAGCCAATTGAAGTACACCGAAATCCTGCGGTACACCGATTCGCAAACGCCCATGTGCTTGATTGGCTCGTGCGCAAACTTGGTTTTCGGCCTCCTCGATAACCGATAACACCTCTTTACAGCGTTGATAATAAATCTGCCCCTCACTCGTCAAAGAAATACGCCGGGTGGTACGGTGAAGTAATCTCACTCCCAAAAACTTCTCAAGTTCAATAACCTGGCGTGATACTGCCGGTTTAGAAAACCCCGTACTTTCTACCGCTTTGACAAAACTTCCAGCCTTAACTACCGCAACAAAGGTCGTCATCGCTTGCAATTTATCCATAGTCTCCTCCAGAGAGAGAATATATCTATTTATCCCTTATTTATCATTATCAACATTACTAATAAAGTGTCGTGGATACTTTTATTACACGAGGATTACACAATGAGAATTGCCGTTATAGGTACTGGAAATATGGGACAGGGGTTCGTCAAGCAACTTACCTTGGCTGGGCATGAAGTCCGTGTAACCGCGCGCGATCTCACAAAAGCCAGAGCGCTTGCAGCTCAATACCCGGGGGCTGTGGCAGTCGAGTCTGGTGACGCGTTGCAGGATTCAGACATAGCGATTTTAGCGGTAGGTTACAACGATGCGCACTCCGCATTACGCTCGCTTGGCGATCTAAAAGGGAAAGTGATTGTTGATATAACCAACCCACTCACAGCCGATTACATGGGACTAACCCTTGGGCATAACACCTCGGCAGGAGAAGAAATCGCAAAAATGGTTCCGGAGGCTATTGTTGTTAAAGCATTTAACACCATTTTTGCTCAAGTTTTGTCAGAGGGGGCAAATTTTGCCCAGAATGCCACTGTCCCTGCTTTTTATGCCACAGATAGCGAATCCGCCAAAGAATCTGTCCGCGAATTAATCGAAAGTATAGGGTTCTCTCCAATATATTCGGGTGGCCTAAAAAACTCACGTTATCTGGAGCCGCTTGGCGGACTCAATATTTATTTTGGGTACGGTGCAAATAAAGGCACTCAAATTGCGCCGACTTGGATTAGTCGTATTTAAATCACTGTTTATTATTTTCTCAGGATAACTATGCCACGTACAAAATTGACTCAACTCTCTCTCGCTTTAACAATACTTTGCGTTTCTTCATTTTCTTTTGCGGAACAGAAATCAACCGATATTGTTAGCCCTATTACGGACAAAGTTTTGCCATATAAAACAAGCCCTTCAGACGCACGTAAATCGGGTCGCGTGGCTTATGATAAACCGATGCCTGAAAATAGCATTATGTTATTTGTCGATCACCAAGTGGGGTTGATGGCTAGCGTTCGAGATTTTCAACAGGCATCAGGCTATAAAAACAATGTTATTGCCTTAGCGCAGATGGCGAAGGCATTGAATATTCCCGTATTAATTACAAGTTCCAATGCGCAATGGCAAAATGGCGATACGCTGCCGGAATTGAAAGAAATATTCAAAGATCAGCCGATTTACCGTCGTACGGGTATTATCAATGCTTATGAAGATCCGACGTTCCGTAAAGCTTTAGAAGATTTAGTGGCTAAAACTGGGCGTCGACACATTATCATTTCCGGTGTCACATTGGGAACGTGTGTAACCTTACCGACGTTGGCAATGATAAATGATGGGTACCAAGTGTATCCCGTTGTTGATGCATCTGGCGCATGGAGCAAATACGAAGCAGATGCCGCGATGCAGAGAATGACTGCGGCAGGCGCTGAACTTGAAAGCGTGTTTGCACTTGGTGCAGAGCTGCAGGCAGACTGGAAAAACCCAACCGCTGACTCGATGCTTCCACCATTTATCAATGGATTGCCAGAATATGGCTGGGTATTACAGAACTATTGGAACAATGCTAACCAACATACCGTTCCAGACCCGTTCAAAGTGGTGAAGTAATAGACATCCGAACCAATCGAGTAAACACCCTGTCAGCGCACCGCTCACAGGGTGTAATCATCACGCCGTTCATCTGGAATCAGAGACCTGATTCCAGATTGTTTATGACTCGCAGAAACGTACCAATACACTCAACCGACTGGCATTACACCAAATCATTGGCGGAGCTTTATTCTACAATCGCCCCGCAAAGCGCTAATTACGCGTCTTCATCCTCTTCCCGATCGACGATACGTTCTACACGCACCAGTTCAATACGGTATTCGGAAACCTCAATGATATGGAAGCGCAGGTTGTACAACTCAATGATGGCACCGACTTTCGGGAACTCATCGCTATGTGCCAGCAGCATCCCCGCTAGTGAAGCATACTCTTCCTTCGGATCAACCAGAACGCTGCTATCCACTACCTGTTGTAAAGCGTGGAGGTCCGTTCCGCCTTTCACCAACCAGCCTTCGCCGTCTGGGATGATATCCAACGTTTCGTCTTCATCCGGGAATTCACCCGCAATCGCTTCTAGTACGTCCAACGGCGTTACCAACCCTTGCACCACACCAAACTCGTTGGCGATGATAACCAGACTACCTTTCGCACGGCGCAGAACAGGCAGCAGGTTTATCACATCCAGCGTTTCCGGCACCACAATTGGCGGATTAGCAGCGGCAAAGCTTTCCACATCGGTCTGAGTTTCCAGCGCCACCAGCAGATCTTTAGCACGGACGACACCGATAATTTCATCCAGAGAGCCGCGACATATTGGGAACAGGCTGTGAGGCGTGTCCAGCAATTGCATCCGGATCTGTTCGACAGAACTGCCACTATCTACCCAGGAAATTTCAGTACGCGGCGTCATCACGCTACGCAGCGAACGCGAGGCTAATGTCAGCACACCGCTGATCATATTGCGCTCTTCCTCAGCAAATTCTTCTGTCGTGAGCTTCTTCTGCGGTTCATCCGCATCCACATCGTCCATGTTTTTCCGTGAGCCCATCAGGCGCAGAATGGCCTCTGCGGTACGTTCACGCAAAGGACGGTGCGACTGATGCTTCATAAAGTTATGACGGGCAATTTGGTTAAACAGTTCGATCAGGATAGAGAAACCAATCGCTGCATACAGGTAGCCTTTCGGAATATGGAAGCCAAAACCTTCCGCCATCAGGCTCAGACCAATCATCAGCAAGAAGCTGAGACACAGGACAACCACCGTTGGGTGCTCGTTGACGAAGTTGGTCAGTGGTTTAGAAGCAATCAGCATGACGCCCATTGCAATGATCACCGCCGTCATCATGACGCCCAGGTGATCCACCATCCCCACCGCGGTAATGACGGCATCCAGTGAGAACACCGCATCCAGCACGACGATCTGCGCAACCACGGCCCAGAAGCTGGCATGCGCGCGATTACCGTTGCCATCGTGCGTTTTATTCTCTAGCCGTTCATGCAATTCCACTGTGGCTTTAAATAGTAGGAATACCCCACCGAACAGCAGAATCAGGTCACGACCCGAGAAGCTGAAATCGCCAACGCTAAACAATGGACGCGTCAGTGTGACCATCCAGGAAATCAAAGACAACAGGCCCAGACGCATGAACAACGCCAGGCTTAAACCGATAATGCGGGCTTTATCTCGCTGCTTGGGGGGTAATTTATCCGCCAAAATGGCGATAAACACCAAATTGTCGATACCCAGAACAATTTCAAGTACCACCAGCGTCAATAGGCCTGCCCAGATTGAAGGATCTAGCAAAAATTCCATGTCAGACTCCAGAAAATGAACGAGCAGATGACATCAATGCATGAGCCGCATTGAATGGTAATAAAAAGAGTTGGTGTGAATCAGAGAGATTCTGAATGTGGTCTGAGTGACCAGCTGAGTACAGAAAACCGCCAGCATTAGCGGGGAAACAGAGAACAGTTTGTCGGTGACAGTCCATGGGAAGGGCTGATGCCCGGTGCTCCTAAGCAATTAATGGGATGTTTACTCTAACAGGTTGTTACCATTTTTCACAAAGAATTTCGTAGACCCGCTTCGCATTGATAACACGTTCAAATTTTCCTATTCCGCGCCATTTTAGTCCCCTGCTTAACTGGTCAGCATTAGAGCATCATCACACTATTTATTTTTTCGATAAGTAAAATAAATCCGTCAGTCACGATTTCTCGCCTGACAACCTGGAGGAATACAGTGAATGTCATGAATCCACGGTAAAATTTTTTCTTGCAGCCATACTAATACCGCGACGGTTAACGTTTTCACTACCGGAACGTTAACTCTGTTTCCTGACACATTGACTCTTTTTGATCGTGAACGTGAGGAGGTAGCAAGTGAGTATTGCAATCATGTTATGCACTCACGGCGCCACTGCGGGACCGCTGTTAAAGACAGCAGAAATGATTCTTGGTGAACAAAGTAATGTCGCCTGGATTGATTTCGTTCCCGGAGAAAACGCCGAAACATTGATAGAAAAATATCAGGAAAAACTCACGCACTTAGACACATCGCAAGGCGTGCTGTTTCTCGTTGATACATGGGGCGGCAGCCCGTTTAACGCCGCCAGTCGCCTCGTCACGGATAAAGAAAACCATGATGTTATCGCCGGCGTGAATATCCCCATGCTGGCGGAAACCTTTATGGCTCGGGATGATAATCCGTCCTTCTCCGATCTGGTTTCTATTGCACTGGAGGCTGGCAGAGATGGCGTCAAGGCGCTGAAGCATCAGGAAAAACCCAAAGTCCCCCATCTTTCTCCTCCACCGCCCCCCAAAGCCAACGCTGTACCCACACCGGCAGGTCCCGGCGAACATATGAAGATTGGGTTGGCACGCATCGACGACCGTCTGATTCATGGTCAGGTCGCCACCCGTTGGACGAAAGAAACCAATGTTTCGCGCATTATTGTTATCAGCGATGAAGTCGCTGCCGATCACGTGCGTAAAACGTTGCTGACTCAGGTTGCGCCACCGGGCGTTACCGCGCACGTGGTGGATGTAGCAAAAGCCGTTCGTGTTTATGACAACCCGAAATATGCCACCGATCGTGTGATGTTACTGTTCACCAATCCGACGGATGTATTAACGCTGATCGAAAATGGCGTAAAAATCACCTCGGTCAATATTGGCGGCATGGCGTTCAAACAGGGGAAAACTCAGGTAAATAATGCCGTTTCTATCGATGAGAAGGATATTGTGGCATTCCGTGAATTAGATAAACGCGGTATTGAATTGGAGGTTCGGAAGGTATCAACCGATTCCCGGATTAAAATGATGGACTTGATTAACAAAATGCCGCGTTGATGCCTGTCTCGATACGAAGGTTATTAACGTTAACATCACCATCAATAATAGTTTTATAGACCTGGAGATTTTCAAAATATGCATTTATGTCGATATTGAAAAGCTTTATGTCGACATAGAAAATCAATGGGGATGGCGATTTATTTTTACTCAGACGCATTTTATAGGAGAAGTACGATGGAGATTACCACACTTCAAATTGTGCTGATATTTATCGTCGCGTGTGTTTCGGGGATGGGTTCGATTCTCGATGAATTCCAGTTCCACCGTCCACTCGTTGCTTGTACGCTGATTGGCGCAGTATTAGGTGATTTAAAAACCGGGATCATCATTGGCGGTACGCTGGAAATGATCGCATTAGGCTGGATGAACATCGGTGCGGCAGTCGCACCCGATGCGGCGCTGGCTTCCATTATCTCAACCATTCTGGTTATTGCCGGTGGTCAGGGGATTGGCGCCGGGATTGCTCTGGCGATTCCACTCGCTGCCGCTGGGCAAGTATTAACCATTATTGTTCGTACCATCACCGTCGCGTTCCAACATGCGGCAGACAGTGCGGCAGAGCGAGGTAACCTGACGGCTATCAGTTGGATTCACGTTTCCGCCCTGCTACTTCAGGCGATGCGTATCGCGATTCCTGCCGTTATTGTCGCAGTTTCTGTGGGTACTGACGCTGTTCACGCCCTGCTGAACTCCATCCCAGAGGTTGTCACCAACGGCTTGAATATCGCAGGTGGGATGATTGTTGTCGTCGGTTACGCGATGGTCATCAACATGATGCGTGCGGGCTACCTGATGCCGTTCTTCTATCTTGGCTTCGTTACCGCCGCGTTCACTGAGTTCAATCTGGTCGCTCTGGGCGTAATCGGTATTGTGATGGCGGTGCTGTATATCCAACTCAGCCCGAAATATAACAAGGTTCAAGGCCAGTCTGTTACATCAGGCAATAATGGTCTTGATAACGAACTGGATTAACAGGAGTGAGAAAAATGATCGAAAATAAGAATGTCAAAAAACTCACTGACAGCGACATCCGCGCGGTGTTTATCCGTTCCAACCTATTTCAAGGTTCCTGGAACTTTGAACGTATGCAGGCACTCGGTTTCTGTTTTTCCATGGTGCCAGTGATTCGCCGTCTTTATCCTGAAAATTCGGAAGAGCGTAAACAAGCGATCAAGCGTCACCTGGAGTTCTTCAACACGCAGCCTTTTGTTGCCGCTCCAGTACTCGGCGTAACCATGGCAATGGAAGAACAACGTGCTAACGGCGCGCCCATTGATGACGCAGCGATAAACGGTCTGAAGGTCGGGTTGATGGGGCCACTGGCTGGCGTCGGCGACCCGATATTCTGGGGCACCGCACGTCCGGTATTCGCTGCGCTAGGCGCGGGGATTGCCATGAGCGGCAGTCTGCTGGGGCCGGTTCTCTTCTTTGTCCTGTTTAACCTGGTTCGTCTGTTGGTACGTTACTATGGCGTCGCCTACGGTTACCGCAAAGGGATCGATATCGTCAGTGATATGGGCGGCGGCTTCCTGCAAAAAATGACCGAAGCGGCGTCAATCCTCGGCTTGTTTGTCATGGGGGCATTGGTCAATAAATGGACCCACGTCAATATACCGATGGTGGTGTCGACAGTGACGAACCAGAACGGGGAAACCACGGTAACCACGGTTCAATCCATTCTTGACCAGCTCATGCCGGGGCTCGTGCCTCTACTGCTGACGTTCGGCTGTATGTGGCTGTTACGGCGCAAGGTGAACGCGCTGTGGCTGATTATGGGCTTCTTCGCCATTGGTATCTTCGGATACTGGATCGGCCTGCTAGGCGTGTAGAATCCAACAGCCGGGCGTCAATGCGTCCGGCTGTTTTTTTATTCACTGATACAAACCGACAAAGGTAATACGGATGACGATAACGGATATCGCACTAGTGGTACTGATTGCCTTAGCACTGACGTATGCCATCTATGACGAATTCATCATGGATAAACTCAACGGGAAAACAAAACTCCTCGTCCCTCTAAAGCGGATGAACCGTCTCGACACGCTGATTTTCATTGGTTTAGTGGGTATTCTTATTTATCAGAATGTGATGAGTAATGGCGCCATTATCACGACCTATCTTTTGATTTCTCTAGCCTTCATAGCATGCTATCTGGCCTATATTCGCCGCCCTAAACTACTTTTTAAATCGACCGGTTTCTTTTATGCAAATATATTCATTCCTTATACCAGAATTAAAAATATGAATTTATCTGAAGATGGCGTATTAGTTATCGATCTTGAGAAACGCCGTTTATTGATACAGGTTACTCAGCTCGATGATTTAGAAAAAATATATAAATTTATGATTGAAAATCAATGAGGTAAATTTCCCTTTCAAATTATCTAAAATAGCTTCAGATATACACCTCATGTTTTGATGGTATTTTAACCCCAATAACATTGTCGTTATTTTATACGATCCCTCGTCATCGATAACCAAATGAAAATAATTATCAATTGCATTGTTAACACTTAAAACTTTTAGTGTTGTTTGCATCATAAATAATATGGTAAGGTTGCGCCGTCATTGGGGAGTAGCCGATTTCTGATTAGTAAATACTCATTAGTAACTTTTCAGAAATGCTCGTATCAACATACTCGTTCTATCTCCATATTACTGGGGTATAAAACGTGGTGCGGGCGGCCAAGCGTGATTGGCAGGCGAGACCATAGACACGTAAGATCATCATTCGGGTTGGGGATGATCTGCGTGTATATGGTTAATCGTCCAGCCGAGGCTATTTTACAATGAATATGTCAGCAACACTTATCCTAGCATTTGGTATGTCAATGGATGCCTTCGCCGCGTCAATCGGTAAAGGTGCCGTCCTGCATAACCCTCGTTTCCGTGATGCGATCCGTACTGGTCTCATTTTTGGCGTTATCGAAGCCATTACCCCGCTCATCGGCTGGGCGCTTGGTTTTTTTGCCAGCCAATATATTCTCGAATGGGATCACTGGGTTGCCTTTACGCTGTTATTGATTCTCGGTGGCCGCATGGTCGTTGAAGGATTTAAAGGTTCCTCAGACTGTCGCTGCGAACCAGTCAAAAATCATAGTTTGGCGCTGTTAGTTTGTACTGCGATCGCCACTAGCCTGGATGCCATGGCAATTGGCGTCGGTTTAGCATTTCTTCAGGTCAATATCTTCCATACTGCGATGGTTATTGGCTGTGCCACCATGATTATGGTTACGATTGGGATGATGATCGGCCGCTATATCGGTCCAATTCTCGGTAAAAAAGCAGAAATTATAGGTGGGCTGGTTCTGATTGGTATCGGCTGTAATATCCTGTACGAACATCTCGGCTACGCCGCCTGATATACCCGTCATACTTCACGTTGCTTGTGCGTTGGCAGCCCTTACTCACCCCAGTCACTTACTTATGTAAGCTCCTGGGGATTCGCGCAGTTGCCGCGTTACAAGGCCCATAAATGAGCCTTGCCCTAGAGGGCCAACGCTTTGACGTTGTTCAAAACGCTAGCGTTTTGTCACGCAACGCGAATTATTTAGGGTATAAAAGCAATGGGCAGCCCGCTACCGCGCTGCCCGTTTTTATTCTTCCCGATCACGCGTCAGCATCGCTCTCAACACGCTGATGCAGGCGAATAATAAAATCCGTTTCACAGCTAAACGCTGTGGTTGCCTGCAACCGCTCGCTCACGTCAGGTGTTGCCCGCCAGGCGAAAGGTGTCATTTGCAATAGCGCAGCAGCCTCACGTCCAGATAACTGCATGGGGTACGCGAGCGTCTGCCGATCCATCAGTTGAAAACCTGCGAGCACTTCATCTTTGCTCGGGTGCAACAGCACCTCATCGTAGACTTCCGACTTCAGTTGATAAAGATGTCGTGGCCCCGGAGACACCGTCACCACCCAGCCGCCAATCTTAATCGTACGCTGCAACTCTGCGTCATTACACGGCGCATAAATCTTTACCACAGCATCAAGAGATTGATCGCGAAAAGGCAATCTCTGGCTAGAAGCAACACAGAACTCAACGTTGTCATACCGCTTTGCCGCACGCTGAATCGCTGCTTTGGAGACATCTAACCCATATATCATCATCGCCCTGCGCGATGTAAGACGATGTGCAAGCTCTGCGGTGTAATACCCTTCCCCACAGCCGATATCCAGCAACGCAGCGGCATCATCCACAACAATATTATCAATATGTTGTGAGACTGCATCGCGTAGCGGTTGATAATGACCGGCTTCCAGAAAGTTGCGCCGGGCTTGCATCATTTCCGCGCTATCGCCGGGTTGTTTCGAACGCTTAAACTGTACTGGCAACAGGTTGACGTAACCTTCTTTCGCACAGTCAAAGCTATGTTTACCGCACGTCCATTGCCGCGGGTGTCGCTCCAGAGGTAACTGGCATAGCGGACACTGATAACTCATCGGCACATTTTCCTCATTAAAAACGTCTTTATCGTATTACGGGTGTAGATAAAAGTATCACGAGTGCATATAAAACGCAGACAACAAAAAACCCGCACCATGGCGGGTTTTGCAACAGAGCTGTAAAATTACAGCGCAGTGACGTTTACTGCGGAAGGACCTTTCTGGCCATCCTGAATTTCGAATTCTACGTTCTGGCCTTCAGCCAGAGTTTTGAAGCCGTTGCCTTGAATTGCAGAGAAATGTACGAATACATCTTTGCTGCCGTCAGCAGGAGTGATGAAACCAAAGCCTTTAGACTCGTTGAACCACTTAACCTGACCTTTAATCTTTGCCATTTCAAATATTTCCTTTAATTGTTTAAACCGCCAAAAAGGCGTTATACAGACAAACCAAAGTCGTTACTGCTTGAGGCACTAAGATAAGGATCGGCAGAGAAGCAACATGCAACGCTAAAGGTTGTACTTAAGTCTTCTTTACTGAAAATGCCATTCATATACAGAACTGTACCTCGTTTTACCCAGAAGCGTTATTACACACTATGTAAACGATGGCAAGGGCTTTTTTATCAGTCGTGGATGTGCCGCACAAATTCACATCATCATTGGTTCATTAATACGCGATAACACAGTCTGACTGCCTATATTCACATGCACCTTCTGACGCTAAGCAATAAGTGAATTTCAGATTCTATTATGTAAAAAAATACGCGACGACTGTCGCAATTCGAGCCAAAACGCCCATGCAATCATAACAAAAAGCTATAATTAGCGTTCTTATATGAAGAGATATTGACCACTAGCGAAAAGCGAGCCAGACATCGACCACGCTTATATCAATGTTTAAAATCGATTGTCATTTTTATGCTATCTATATCTTTTGCATTAATACATTACATAATAGAAATTATTTATAGCCTAACCTTTCATTATGCTGGAAATTAACTTGCTTGAACCAGCAGTGCTATTAGTACCATCAAAAAAGTCAATAAGACCAAACTTGCCAACTTCCAACGCCGTTCTGATTTTGTGCTCATATCACTGACAATCCTTTTGTATAAAATAGAGACATCTCTCACAGTCTTTATGGTTTATCGGCAAGCATCAGAATTTTCTTAAGTCTATAGAAGATTTATCTCGCTTTTTGGCGTAAATTTCGCCATGTGTATAGCTATGTATAGTTGCAAGACAGTTCACTACTGTTACCGTTAGACTTTCGTTGTAACCTTAAGTACGATTCATTAAATTAAAGCAACATTTCTGTTACTAAAGGAGCATGATGCGTTCCTTACCTACGCAAGCGCGTGCTGCGGGCCTGCGAACAGTGATTTCTTGTGTCATGAGACACCCTTCAATATTAACTCCCCGCTTTTTTCTGCCTCTTGACTTAAATGATATTGATAATTATTCTCATATAACTCTTTCACGGTTTGTAAGGATATCCGCATGATTGGCTTTCACCTCCCTTTGTCCGCTCTGTTTCGCCGTGTTGCGCTGCCGTGCGCATTGCTGCTTTTAGCCAACACATCCGCTCAGGCGGCTGAAAAACTTAAAGTCATCACCACCTTTACCATCATTCAGGATATCGCACAAAACATCGCAGGCGATGCCGCAACCGTTGAGTCCATTACCAAACCCGGCGCAGAGATTCACGATTATCAACCGACACCGCGCGATATCGTGAAGACACAGTCGGCACAACTGGTGCTGTGGAACGGTATGAATCTCGAACGCTGGTTTACGCGCTTTTTCGAGAATGTGAAAAATGTCCCCGCCGTTGTGGTAACGGAAGGCATCACCCCGCTTCCTATCCGTGAAGGTGCCTATAATGGCAATCCGAACCCGCATGCCTGGATGTCACCCTCGAATGCATTAATTTATATTGAAAATATCCGCAAAGGTCTGGTTCAAGCCGATCCGGCTAATGCAGAAACATACAACCGTAACGCAAAAACCTATGCTGAAAAAATTAAGGCTCTCGACGCACCGCTACGTGAACGTCTCGCCCGTATCCCAGAGCAGCAGCGTTGGTTAGTCACCAGTGAAGGTGCATTCAGCTATTTGGCGAAGGATTATCAGTTCAATGAAGTTTACCTCTGGCCAATCAATGCCGATGAGCAGGGTTCACCTCAGCAGGTACGCCGAGTAATTGACACCGTGCGTGAAAAAGCTATCCCTGTGGTATTCAGCGAGAGCACGATTTCCGATAAGCCAGCAAAACAGGTCAGCAAAGAAACGGGGGCGAAATATGGCGGCGTGCTGTATGTTGATTCGCTTTCTACAGAAAAAGGCCCCGTGCCGACCTATATCGACCTGTTACAAGTGACGGTGGAAACCATCGCTAAAGGATTTAATCAATGAGTAGTGATCGAGCAGTACAGTCATTAGAAGTCAATGATGTTTCGGTTACTTACAGCAACGGGCATCAGGCCATTCGCCACGCCTCATTTTCTCTGACTGGCGGAACGATTTGCGCCTTGGTTGGCGTAAACGGCAGCGGAAAATCGACGTTGTTCAAAAGCATCATGGGGTTGGTCAAGCCAACCTCAGGGCAGGTACTGCTCAATCAGCAACCAATTTATCAGGCGCTGAAACAGAATCTGGTTGCCTATGTTCCACAAACAGAGGATGTGGACTGGAACTTCCCCGTTTTGGTTTCCGACGTGGTCATGATGGGACGCTATGGAAGAATGAATTTCCTGCGTATTCCCAGTAAACAAGACCGTGCGATTGTGGCGGAATCGTTGGAGCGTGTCGGACTTTCATCGCTGCAACATCGCCAGATCGGTGAACTGTCCGGTGGGCAGAAAAAGCGCGTTTTCCTGGCGCGGGCATTGGCTCAACAGGGCAGTGTTTTGCTGCTGGATGAGCCCTTTACCGGTGTAGACGTCAAAACAGAGAACGCGATCATCGATCTGCTTCGCACCTTACGCGACGAAGGGCATTTGATTCTGGTGGCAACGCATAACCTCGGCAGCGTTCCCGAGTTTTGCGATAACGTTATTTTGGTCAATCGCACCGTTTTAGCCGCAGGACCGACGCACAGTACCTTTACCCAAAGCAATTTGGAGAAAACGTTCGGCGGCGTTCTACGGCACATTAACCTCGGGGGAGCTCACCTTCACGATGACGACGATGTCCGCTCTGTGACGGTGTTGACAGATGATGAACGTCCGGCCGTGTTCTATGGTTCGACCAAGAGCGACCCTCCAGCGTCACGTGTGATACCGGAGGAGAAAAAGCCCTGATGATCGATATCCTGTTGCAGCCATTCAGCTATAACTACATGGTCAAAGCGATCTGGGTCAGCGCAATAGTCGGCGGCGTGTGCGCTTTTCTTTCTGCCTACCTGATGTTGAAAGGCTGGTCGTTGATGGGCGATGCACTCTCCCACTCCGTCGTCCCCGGCGTTGCAGGTGCCTATGCATTGGGCCTGCCCTACGCGGCCGGTGCGTTTTTTACCGGTATGCTCGCAGCCTTGGCAATGACTCTCATCCGCCACATTACCCGATTACGCGAAGATGCGATTATCGGCTTTATTTTCTCAACGTTTTTTGCTGTCGGCCTGCTGATTATTTCGCTCAATCCGACATCGGTTAACGTGCAGTCCATCATTTTTGGCAATATTTTAGGCATCGCCGACGAAGATGTCCTGCAAGTTGAAGTCATTATCGGCGTGACGTTCGTGATTCTCTGTCTGCTGTGGAAGGATCTGCTGGCCGTGTTCTTTGATGAGAACCACGCACGCTCGATTGGTCTTTCCCCGCTGAAACTGAAAATTTTGTTCTTTACGCTGCTGAGTGCTTGCACTGTCGCAGCGCTGCAAACCGTCGGGGCGATTTTAGTCATCGCGATGGTGATTACGCCGGGTGCGACGGCTTACCTGCTCACTGACCGCTTTGGTCGTCTGGTTGTGATTTCTATTGCGCTCGGCGCTATCACCAGCGCAGCAGGCGCGTATCTGAGCTTCTTCCTTGATGGTGCAACCGGCGGCGTGATTGTCACCTTACAAACCATCGTCTTCCTGTTGGCGTTTGTCTTTGCACCCAAGCATGGGTTACTCGCATCGCGCCGCCTGCGGTTACGCGATCAATCAGGAGATGCATTATGACGCTCATTAGCTGGCTAATTGATCCCCTGTCCTACCCGTTCATGCAGCGTGCGCTACTCGCCGCTGTGGTAACAGGAACCGTTTGTGCGGTGTTGTCATGCTATCTGGTGCTGAAAGGCTGGTCGCTAATGGGCGATGCCATTTCTCATGCCGTGTTGCCCGGCATCGTTGTCGCCTTCCTGCTGGGGATCCCGTTGGTTATAGGGGCTTTCGTATCCGGTATTTTTTGTGCGGTAGCGACGGGATACGTGAAAGAGCACAGTCGGGTCAAAGAAGATACCGTAATGGGGATTATCTTTTCCGGCATGTTTGCGCTAGGGCTCGTTATGTTTGCGCGCATCGATACCGATCAGCATCTGAACCATATTCTGTTTGGTAACGTTCTGGGCATCACTCAGCAAGAACTGACGCAAATATTACTGATCGCCGGAGTGACGCTGGCTATCATCTTGTTAAAACGTCGAGATTTCATGCTGTACTGCTTCGATCCCAATCATGCTCGCGTCATTGGCCTCCCTGTTAAGCTACTGCACTACGGGTTGCTGAGCCTGCTGGCGATGACCATCGTCGCATCCTTACAGGCCGTCGGCGTTATTTTAGTGATCGCGATGCTGATTGCGCCGGGTATTATTGCCTTCATGGTCTGTAAACGTTTCGAACGCATGGTGCTTGTCGCCACGTTAGTTTCCGTCGTTTCCTGTATTGCTGGCACCCTGATTAGTTTCTATATTGATGGCGCAACCGGCCCTTGCATCGTCATCGTTCAGGCGGTGTTCTTCACACTGGCGTTGACTTACCACCAGCTTAAGCAGCGTCGTCAGGCTGCTTCTCAGACTGCCACCGACGCGCTGTAATCCCCCCGCTCCTCAGCCTTTTAGCATGACGTAACCGGAAAACAGCCGTCGGTTACGTCATTAAATGCTTTATTTTACTGCCTTATTTGCCGGATTGAGCATCATCCTAACTCCGTGATTTTTAATTACGGCTATACTTGTTTCTCGCTATCTCCACCTATCGGTATCACTGTGCTGTATACCTGTAATACTTCAAGCTGCATGCGCGTTGGCTGCGTTCACTCGCCCGAATCACTTACATGAGTAAGCTCATCGGGATGCTTTCTCTTGCCGCCTTCCTGCAACTCGAATTATTTGAGGTATAGATTCCATTTTTATTGCGCTCAATGGGTTACCGTAAACGAATCACCCCAGTGAACAGCATCGTTATCGGGCAACATCAACGGGAGGATGACCTTATGTGGCAAGCTATCAGCCGACTTTTGGAAGAGCATCACGGTACTGCGGATATTCAGGAACACCGCGAATTACCTGGCGGTGAAATACACCCAGCCTGGTACGTCCGCTACGGCGAGCATGACGTCTTCGTAAAATGCGATAGTCGTGAAATGCTGGCTAAATTCACTGCTGAAGCCGATCAGCTTCACTTACTGAGCCGCAGTAATACCGTTCGCGTGCCCAAGGTCTATGGTGTCGGCAGCTCACGCGATTACAGTTTCCTGCTTCTGCAATATCTTCCGGTCAAACCGTTGGATGCCCACAGTGCCTGGTGTTTGGGCGAACAATTAGCACGTCTACACCAGTGGAGCGATCAGCCACAATTTGGGTTGGATTTAGATAATGACCTCTCGACAACGCCACAGCCAAACAGCTGGCAGCGACGCTGGGCGACCTTTTTTGCCGAACAGCGAATCGGGTGGCAATTGCAGCTAGCGGCGGAAAAAGGGATGCATTTTGGCCACATTGAAACACTGATCGCTCGTGTCGATGAACGTCTCGCTGGGCATCAGCCACAGCCGTCGCTCTTGCACGGTGACCTGTGGCCGGATAATTGTGCGAATAGTCAGTACGGGGCGTATTTGTTCGATCCGGCCTGCTATTGGGGAGACAGAGAGTGCGATTTGGCAATGTTGCCACGCTATCCGTCCCTACCCGCGCAGATTTATGATGGTTACCAGAGCGTATGGCCGCTGGATAAAGGCTTTATCGATCGCCAACCCATTTACCAGATTTACTATCTGCTTAACCGCGCCAATCTTTTCGGCGGCAAGCATATTGTTGAGGCACAACAGCTTATAGAGCGACAGCTTTTGATCTAATGTAAGACGTTTGATCTAAGACAGGTAGGGTGTTTCAGCATCTGGCGCAAAAAGTTGCGCCAGACCGTCATTCAGACTGGCAACCCGAGTAGGCGTAATACCATGTAGCCAGCACCCGCGATAATCACCGGCAGGATGTAAAGCTGAAAGAATTGCACAAAAATCGTGTGCCCAGGAACCACAACTCGAGACTCCAGCGTCTCACGCGTGTTTCCTGCATCACCTTTCATCTTCTCTAAAATCAGTTGATCTTCAATACCTTCCCGAATTGCCTTCGCCTGACGAGACATCCGAGCCCCCGATACCTGCAATGCCAGGCCAATGAAAATCAGGATGTAGATCAGCCAAAACATCAGCGTCGCCGCACTGAAAAAACGCGTAAAATCCGGTACTGGCGAGTTGTACCAAAAAATGTTCAGGAAAGACGTATTAAAGCGCACCATGTCGACCATTAGATGCAGAAAATCCAGAAGAACAGCATCGATGCCCTGTTTTTTCTGGGTATAAGCGTAGAGATAGTTAGCCAGCGAGACGAGCGTTGAAAGCAGCGCAGGAATAAAAAGGATCCATCCGGCAATGCGTTTAACGACGGCAATACGGCCAGCCTGTTGATACGTCATGAGAACCCCTTCTTAGCGACGCAACATTAGTAATGTATCGTTTTAGTACGACGGGTAGCCTACTGTAAGTTTGGGAGCAGTCAATACTTTATCTCCCACGCCGCTTGATAAGCCACAATAGCAACGTTATACCCGCCATACTTCACGCAACGTGTGTTAACTGTATTACGCAGTCCTTCCATAGCCTCGCCCTGACGAGCCAACACTTCGCGTTGTTCCAAACGCTAGCGTTTTGTCCTGCAACTCGATTTATTAGGGTATAGTTTACCCTTAAATTTTCTTTTTCTTTGCTGACGGAGCAAGTGGTATGTCCTTTAATTCTTCTATACGCGCGGCAATTTTCGATATGGATGGGCTGCTGATCGACTCAGAACCATTGTGGGATAAGGCCGAGTTGGAGGTTATCGCCTCACTGGGCGTAGATATTTCGTTACGACACGCAATGAAAGATACGCTGGGTTTACGCATCGATATGGTTGTCGAGCTCTGGTATCAGCATTCTCCCTGGACTACTCCAAGTCGGGATGAAGTTGTCCGACGTATTATCGATCGCGCCATCGAACTCGTTGCCGAGCAGCGTCCTCTTCTGCCTGGCGTCGAACATGCGCTGCAACTGTGTCGTGAACAGAATCTCAAGATTGGACTCGCTTCAGCTTCGCCGCTCCACATGCAGCAGCAGGTACTGCGTATGTTTAATCTGGAGCACTATTTTGATGTCCTGATGTCTGCCGAGGCACTGCCATACAGTAAGCCTCACCCCGAAGTGTATTTGAATGCAGCAAACGGACTCGGCGTATCTCCTGCGCAATGCGTGACATTGGAAGATTCGGTGAATGGCATGATCGCAACCAAAGCAGCACGCATGCGTTCCATCGTTATTCCACAGGCTGAGTTTCGCGCTGACGCACGCTGGGTGCTGGCTGACTATCAGTTGGATTCTCTGAATCAACTGACTGCTGAACATTTAGTGTAGATGTAGGAATAAGAAGAATAGAAAAGCAGATGTCGCAGGATATGACGAAAGCGTGGCCGACGTATATCCCGGCCACGCTTTGAGGAATTACAGGAAATCAGCTCGCTTAGGCGAGAAAGCATCGATCAGTACGCTACCGTCTTCAAGCGAAACCACACCGTGCATCTCGTGTTTCACCGCCAGATAGGCGTCGCCCGTTTTCAGGATACGTTTCTCACCTTCGATCACAACTTCAAAGCTGCCAGCGGCAACATAAGCAATCTGATCGTGAATCTCATGGAAGTGCGGCGTACCAATTGCACCTTTATCAAAGTGCACGTAAACCATCATCAGCTCATCGCTCCAGGTCATGATTTTACGCTTAATGCCACCGCCCAGTTCTTCCCATGGCGTTTCATCATCAATAAAATATCTTCTCATCATCATCTCTCCTCTAACGCTTTTATTGCCCATACCTTCTATTGCGTCAACAAACCGTGCACGACAATGAATGTATGGCTATGGATTGCGACATTTTAGCCACATCAGTACCAGAAGAAACATAAAATAAGCAAAACCATGACGGCCCTCAAGAAATAAATAAAACATTATTTCATTTTTATTGAATTCACATCCCATCCAAACTATCATCCCGCATAACAAGAAAGAACCGGGCATGTTGAGGAACAGGTGACGTTGTCACTGCCACGCGGCATCATCTGTTTCGCCCGGCGCTTTCGCCAGGAATGATGGATGATGGGACAAATGCAGGAAACCCGTCACATAGTGATAAAAAATGAGCAGGCGGTGATGTCACCGAGCTGGTCGATTCATTCCGGTGTTGGCACCAGACGCTACACCTTTATCTGGGGCATGGTTGGCGAGAATCAAGTTTTCGGTGACATGGATCACGTCAAGGTTAGCGAGTTACGTTAATCGCTTTCAACCGGAATTACCGGTGTTCCCTACAGTAACAGCTAACGACTAAGTATTGTCGCTTACAGAGAGATTACAGCTATGATTTTAAATTCTTTTGATTTGCAAGGTAAAGTTGCTCTTATCACAGGTTGTGATACGGGTCTGGGTCAGGGTATGGCTATCGGTCTGGCGCAAGCTGGTTGTGATATCGTCGGCGTCAACATCGTTGAACCGAAAGATACTATCGAAAAAGTCACTGCACTGGGACGCCGTTTCCTCAGCCTGACCGCTGACATGAGCAACGTGTCTGGTCATGCCGAGCTGGTAGAAAAAGCCGTTGCTGAATTTGGCCACGTTGACATTCTGGTCAACAACGCCGGTATCATCCGTCGTGAAGACGCGATCGATTTCAGCGAGAAAAACTGGGACGACGTCATGAACCTGAACAT
Source organism: Pectobacterium peruviense (assembly GCF_002847345.1). Taxonomy (GTDB): domain Bacteria; phylum Pseudomonadota; class Gammaproteobacteria; order Enterobacterales; family Enterobacteriaceae; genus Pectobacterium; species Pectobacterium peruviense. Next base: position 171,892 of record NZ_LXFV01000001.1, on the reverse strand, counting down.
TAAGAGTGTTTTCTTTATGTCTCAGACCGTTGCGCGCCAGTTCATCAAACAAGGTAAAGGCGGCAAGATTATCAACATCGCGTCTATGCTGTCCTTCCAGGGCGGTATCCGCGTGCCTTCTTATACCGCATCAAAAAGCGCAGTAATGGGTGTAACCCGTCTGCTGGCTAACGAGTGGGCAAAACACGGCATCAACGTTAACGCCATCGCTCCAGGATACATGGCAACCAACAATACTCAGCAACTGCGCGCCGATGAAGACCGCAGCAAAGAGATTCTGGATCGTATCCCGGCTGGCCGTTGGGGTTTACCGCAGGACCTGATGGGCCCATCCGTCTTCCTGGCATCCAGCGCATCTGATTACATTAATGGCTACACAATTGCCGTTGATGGTGGTTGGCTGGCTCGCTAAGTGTAATTTTTCTTAGCGGCGTTTCGCCAATTTTCGATAAAAAGCACAATTTAGGTTGTGCTTTTTATTTATTTTTCAATTTCTTATTTCATTTTTCATCATTCTTTCTCCTGCCAAAATCCTTTCTTAAAAAAAATCAAAACAACGTTCCGACTTTGATCACACTTTCGAGATTGCGTGCATGACGACAAGGTTAATAGCGCAATATAATCAATCAAAACAGTGTTTCTATTTATAAGGAACTGTTCACACGGTTCCATAAGAAGGTACTCCATGAGTATTTTTGAAAACTTATACACCAGCAGGAAATCGCAGCTCGACGAATGGGTTGCAGCACTAGATAGCCATATAGCCTGCGTTCAGGAAAAAGGCCGCAGCCAAAGTAAACCAACGCAATTATTGGCTGATGGTTTTGATGTGGAAAATTATGCGCCAGCCGTATGGCAATTCCCAGATGGGCACAGCGCACCTATTTCTAATTTTGCCAGCCAGCAGAATTGGCTAAGAACACTGTGCGCCATGAGCGTCGTTACGGGTGATGATAGTTACCAACAGCACGCTATCGCACAAAGCGAATATTTCCTGGATCACTTCGTTGATGATAATAGCGGCCTGTTCTACTGGGGCGGTCACCGCTTTATTAATCTGGATACGCTGGAAGGCGAAGGGCCAGAATCCAAAGCTCAGGTGCATGAATTAAAACATCACCTACCCTATTACGCGCTGTTGCATCGTGTTAATGCGGAAAAGACGCTGAACTTCTTTCAGGGTTTCTGGAACGCGCACGTTGAAGACTGGGATTCTCTGGATCTGGGTCGTCATGGCGATTACAGCAAAAAACGCGATCCTAATGTTTTCCTGCATGCTCGCCATGATGTCGTCGATCCAGCACAGTGGCCCGTTCTGCCGTTAACAAAAGGACTGACGTTTGTTAATGCTGGCACAGACCTGATTTACGCCGCGTTCAAATATGCAGAGTACACGGGCGATAGCCATGCTGCAGCATGGGGTAAACACCTTTACCGCCAATACGTTCTGGCGCGCAACCCAGAAACCGGTATGCCGGTATATCAATTCAGTTCACCACAGCAGCGTCAACCGGTACCGGAAGACGATAACCAGACGCAGTCCTGGTTTGGCGATCGTGCTCAACGCCAGTTTGGTCCAGAGTTCGGTGAAATCGCGCGTGAAGCCAATGTGCTGTTCCGCGATATGCGTCCACTGCTGATTGATAACCCGCTGGCGATGCTGGATATCCTCCGCACGCAGCCTGATGCAGAAATGCTGAACTGGGTTATTTCAGGGTTAAAAAATTACTATCAGTACGCCTACGATGTCACCAGCAATACGTTGCGCCCGATGTGGAACAACGGCCAAGACATGACAGGCTACCGCTTTAAACGCGATGGCTATTACGGCAAAGCGGGAATGGAACTAAAACCGTTCGCATTAGAAGGTGATTATTTATTACCGCTGGTTCGCGCTTATCGTTTGAGTGGTGATGAAGATCTGTACGCACTGGTTAACACCATGCTGACACGGCTGAATAAAGAAGACATTCAGCACATCGCCAGTCCGCTGCTTTTGTTGACCGTTATCGAACTGGCCGATCACAAGCAATCAGAATCCTGGGCACATTACGCCGCGCAGCTGGCTGGCGTTCTGTTTGAACAACATTTCCATCGTGGCTTGTTTGTTCGCTCTGCACAGCATCGTTATGTTCGTCTGGATGATACTTATCCGCTGGCTTTACTGACTTTCGTTGCCGCTTGTCGCAACAAATTAAACGCTATTCCACCGTTCTTGACGCAAGGTGGATATGTTCACGGTGATTTTTGCGTTAACGGGGAAAATAGAATTGTTTATGACGTGGAGTTAATTTATCCAGAGTTATTAACGGCTTAATTTTATATTTTTTTAATGATTCACAATTACAAATAGGTAAGCATTATGAATGAAAACAGAATGCTGGGGTTAGCCTATATCTCCCCCTATATTATAGGGCTGATAGTTTTTACCGCTTTCCCCTTTGTTTCGTCATTTATCCTCAGTTTTACTGAGTATGATTTGATAAATCCACCTGAATTTACGGGGCTAGAAAACTATCACCGCATGTTCCTGGAGGATGATCTCTTTTGGAAATCAATGGGCGTCACCTTTGCCTATGTATTTCTGACCATTCCACTGAAATTAATCTTCGCGCTGTTAATTGCGTTTGTACTTAATTTCAAATTACGTGGTATCGGTTTCTTCCGTACTGCTTACTATGTGCCTTCTATTCTGGGCAGCAGCGTGGCAATCGCCGTTTTGTGGCGTGCACTGTTCGCCATCGATGGTTTGTTAAACAGCTTCCTCGGCGTGTTTGGCTTTGACGCCATCAACTGGCTGGGTGAACCTTCGCTGGCACTGATGTCGGTAACCCTGCTGCGCGTATGGCAGTTCGGTTCCGCGATGGTTATCTTCCTGGCTGCATTGCAGAACGTTCCGCAATCACAGTATGAAGCCGCCATGATCGACGGTGCATCCAAATGGCAAATGTTCCTGAAAGTAACAGTACCGCTAATTACACCCGTTATTTTCTTTAACTTTATCATGCAGACCACCCAGGCATTCCAGGAGTTTACGGCACCTTACGTCATTACCGGCGGCGGTCCAACGCACTACACCTACCTGTTCTCGCTCTATATCTATGATACGGCGTTCAAGTATTTCGATATGGGCTATGGTGCTGCGTTAGCATGGGTTCTGTTCCTGGTTGTTGCAGTATTTGCGTCGATCTCCTTTAAGTCGTCGAAATACTGGGTGTTCTACTCCGCTGATAAAGGAGGAAAAAATGGCTGACATGCATTCAAACCTGACTACAGCACAAGAAATTGCTGCTGCAGAAGTACGCCGCACGCTGCGTAAAGAAAAAATCAGTGCCGTTATCCGTTACGTGATACTGCTGTTCGTTGGTTTACTGATGCTTTACCCACTGGCGTGGATGTTCTCAGCCTCGTTCAAACCGAACAATGAGATCTTCACGACACTAGGCCTGTGGCCAGAACACGCCACATGGGACGGTTTCGTTAACGGTTGGAAAACCGGTACGGAATACAATTTCGGTCACTACATGATTAACACTTTCCAGTACGTGATTCCGAAAGTGGCTCTGACCGTTATTTCCTCGGTGATTGTGGCTTATGGCTTCGCTCGCTTTGACATTCCGTGGAAGGGCTTCTGGTTTGCGACACTGATCACCACCATGCTATTGCCAAGCACCGTACTGTTGATTCCGCAGTACCTCATGTTCCGCGAAATGGGCATGTTGAACAGCTATCTGCCACTGTACTTACCGCTGGCGTTTGCAACACAAGGGTTCTTTGTGTTCATGCTGATCCAGTTCCTGCGTGGTGTACCACGTGATATGGAAGAAGCGGCCCAGATCGATGGCTGTAACTCCTTCCAGGTACTGTGGTATGTGGTCGTACCGATTTTGAAACCAGCCATCATCTCTGTTGCGCTGTTCCAGTTCATGTGGTCAATGAACGACTTCATCGGTCCGCTGATTTATGTCTATAGCGTGGATAAATATCCGATTGCGCTGGCGCTGAAAATGTCTATCGACGTTACTGAAGGCGCTCCGTGGAATGAAATCCTGGCCATGTCCAGCATCTCCATTCTGCCATCCATTATTGTTTTCTTCCTGGCACAGCGTTACTTCGTACAAGGCGTGACCAGCAGCGGAATTAAAGGTTAATAGAGGATTTATCATGGCTGAAGTTATTTTCAATAAATTGGAAAAAGTATACTCCAACGGTTTCAAAGCCGTTCACGGCATCGACCTGACGATTAAAGACGGTGAATTCATGGTTATCGTCGGCCCGTCTGGCTGTGCGAAATCCACTACGCTGCGTATGCTGGCGGGTCTGGAAACCATCAGCGGCGGTGAAGTACGTATCGGTGAGCGCGTTGTTAACAATCTGGTGCCGAAAGATCGCGGGATTGCCATGGTGTTCCAGAACTACGCCCTCTACCCTCACATGACGGTAAAAGAGAACCTGGCGTTTGGTCTGAAACTGAGCAAAATGCCTAAAGAGCAAATTGAAGCGCAGGTCGCTGAAGCTTCCAAAATTCTGGAACTGGAAGACCTAATGGATCGTCTGCCACGCCAGCTGTCTGGTGGTCAGGCACAGCGTGTGGCCGTAGGGCGCGCCATCGTTAAAAAGCCGGATGTGTTCCTGTTTGACGAACCGTTATCTAACCTGGATGCCAAACTGCGTGCTTCCATGCGTATCCGTATTTCTGACCTGCATAAGCAGTTGAAGAAAAGCGGTAAAGCGGCAACGACGGTATATGTTACCCACGACCAGACTGAAGCCATGACCATGGGTGACCGTATCTGCGTGATGAAACTCGGTCACATCATGCAGGTCGATACGCCGGATAACCTGTACCACTTCCCAGTCAACATGTTCGTTGCTGGCTTCATTGGCTCACCAGAAATGAACATTAAGCCGTGCAAACTGGTCGAGAAAGACGGTCAGATTGGCGTTGTTGTGGGTAATAACGCGCTGGTATTGAACAGCGAGAAGCAAGACAAAGTCCGTAGCTATGTAGGACAAGACGTATTCTTCGGTGTTCGCCCAGACTATGTTTCCGTGTCAGATACGCCATTTGAAGGCAACCACTCACAGGGTGAACTGGTTCGCGTAGAAAACATGGGTCACGAATTCTTTATGTACATTAAAGTCGATGGCTTTGAATTAACCAGCCGCATTCCTTATGACGAAGGTCGGCTGATTATCGAGAAGGGACTGCATCGTCCGGTATATTTCCAGTTCGACATGGAAAAATGCCATATTTTTGATGCAAAAACAGAAAAAAATATCTCTCTTTAACAGGAGTAGTAACCGATGAAAAAAGCGATCCTACACACGTTAATAGCTTCATCTTTGGCATTAGTTGCAATGCCATCTCTGGCAGCCGATCAGGTTGAGTTGAGAATGTCCTGGTGGGGCGGCAACAGCCGTCACCAACAGACGCTCAAGGCAATTGAAGAGTTCCATAAGCAGCACCCAGACATCACAGTGAAAGCGGAATACACCGGGTGGGATGGTCACCTGTCTCGTCTGACAACACAGATTGCCGGTAACACTGAGCCAGATGTGATGCAGACCAACTGGAACTGGCTGCCGATTTTCTCCAAAAACGGCGATGGTTTTTACGATCTGAACAAGGTTAAAGATTCTCTGGATCTGACCCAGTTCGATGCAAAAGAACTGCAAAACACCACAGTTAACGGCAAACTGAATGGTATTCCAATCTCTGTTACCGCTCGCGTGTTCTATTTCAACACCGAAAGCTGGAAAAAAGCAGGTCTGGAATATCCTAAGACGTGGGACGAGTTGTTGACTGCCGGTAAAGTGTTCAAAGAAAAACTGGGCGACCAATACTACCCTATCGTGTTGGAGCATCAGGATTCTCTGGCACTGCTGAACTCTTACATGGTTCAGAAATACAACATTCCAGCTATTGATGTAAAAAGTCAGAAATTCGCCTATACCGATGCACAATGGGTTGAATTCTTTGGCATGTATAAGAAATTGATCGACAGCCATGTCATGCCTGATGCGAAATACTATGCGTCTTTCGGTAAGAGCAACATGTATGAAATGAAGCCATGGATCAATGGTGAATGGTCTGGTACTTACATGTGGAACTCCACTATTACCAAGTACTCTGACAACCTGCAACCACCAGCAAAACTGGAATTGGGTAACTACCCAATGCTGCCAGGCGCGAAAGACTCTGGTTTATTCTTCAAACCTGCACAGATGCTGTCTATTGGTAAGTCAACCAAGCATCCTAAAGAGTCTGCTCAGCTGATCAACTTCCTGCTGAACAGCAAAGAAGGTGCTCAGGCTCTGGGTCTGGAACGTGGTGTACCGTTGAGTAAAGCAGCAGTGGCTCAGTTGACTGCTGATGGCGTCATCAAAGATGATGCTCCAGCTGTTGCCGGGTTGAAGCTGGCGCTGTCTCTGCCACATGACGTTGCTGTTTCTCCTTATTTCGACGACCCACAAATCGTTTCTCTGTTTGGTGATACCATCCAGTCTATCGATTACGGTCAGAAATCGGTTGAAGACGCAGCGAAATATTTCCAGCGTCAATCAGAGCGTATTCTGAAACGTGCAATGAAATAATGTAGTACTCGATTTATCCTGTAATTCATCCCTGCCGCACTGCCGGCAGGGATTTTTCATTTAAATTAAAACACCCGCTATATTCAATTCGATCTCCCTCACAATTTGAAACCCCATTTTACTTTTTGTTACTCAAACCGATCTCGATCACAGAACGTAATTTAATAATAAATAGAATAGAACTTGTCCCAAAAAGCATAATGCGTGTTTTTTATTAAGCGACATCCTAACCAATAGGGAATATAACAATGAAATTTAAATTATTAGCTCTGGCTGTTACGTCATTAATTAGTGTAAATGCAATGGCCGTAACAATTGATTATCGTCATGAAATGCAAGACACTGTCAAAAACGACCATAAAGATCGTCTTTCAATGTCTCACCGTTTCGCTAATGGTTTCGGTTTATCTGCTGAAGCAAAATGGAAACAATCCGGTTCTGACAATACACCGAATAAGCCATTTAATGAAACCGTCAGCAATGGCACTGAAGTTGTCGCCAGCTATGTTTACAACTTCAACAAAACCTTCTCTCTGGAACCAGGTTTCTCTTTAGATTCAAGCTCTGATTCCAACAACTACCGCCCTTACCTGCGTGGTAAAGTAAATATTACTGACGATTTGTCAACTTCCCTTCGCTATCGTCCTTATTATTTAAGAAAAAGCGGGAATACGAATAAAACTGGAGCAAGCAACTATACCCAAGAAACGGGTTATAATTTAACAGCCGTTGTTAGCTACAAATTCCTGAAAGATTATCAGATTGATTACGAATTGGACTACAAAAAAGCCAACAAAGCAGGACCGAGCGGTTTTCAAGCAGACAAAGAAAACTGGAAGATCGAACACGATGTCAAACTGGCTTATAAGTTAGACAAAAACTGGAAGCCTTATATGGCAGTTGGTAACGTTGTCGGCGATAAGAATACCGACGAGCGTCAAACTCGTTACCGTGTTGGTGTGCAGTACAGCTTCTAATAATGGTCTTGTTATTTAAATAAGCGTTATTAGTTGGCAAAAGGGATGTTATTGTTAATCGATTTATTCAGTTTCATTTTTATCATTAACATCCCTTTATTATGATGTCCGTCGTAGGTTCAGCAGGTTAGTTACGTTTCTTTGTTATATCTGATTTAGCAACATGTGTTTTAGCAGTTGGAATTGCTGTGTCTGATTTACCCTCTTCGTGTATGAATGTTATTTCTTTATTAAGATTTGCGGTTCAGGGTGGTCATTTTTTCTCCGATGTGATGGCTACCCTATTTTTTACCACCGTCCAACGACTCCCTCCTCATTCCCTTTGTCAGGTGATCTATCATGATTGTTCGTTCTCTGCTTGTCGGGGCCATTATGATGTCTGTAAATGGATTAAGTTACGCCCAACCTGTTTTTCCTGTTTGGCCACACGGTGAAGCACCAGGTGCCTCTTCTTCAACCGCACAACCACAAGTGGTCGAACGGAGTAAAGATCCATCTCTTCCCGATCGAGCCGCAACGGGCATTAGAAGCCCTGAAATTACCGTTTATCAGGCAGAGAAACCTAATGGCATGGCATTGCTCATTACTCCAGGCGGTTCTTACCAACGCGTCGTGCTGGACAAAGAAGGCAGCGATCTAGCACCTTTCTTTAATCAACAGGGCTACACCCTTTTCGTGATGACTTATCGCATGCCCGGTGAAGGCCATAAAGAAGGCGCTGACGCCCCGCTAGCCGATGCCCAGCGCGCCATCAGAACCCTGAGAGCCAACGCCGAAAAGTGGCACATTAACCCACAGCGCATCGGTATCATGGGATTCTCTGCGGGTGGTCACGTTGCTGCCAGCCTTGGAACTCGATTCGCACAGTCCGTTTACCCCGCTATGGACACCGTTGATAGCGTCAGCGCACGCCCTGACTTTATGGTGCTGATGTACCCCGTTATTTCTATGCAGGCGGATATTGCGCACGCCGGTTCGCGCAAACAGTTAATCGGCGAGCAACCCGCGGAAGCACAAGTGGTGCGCTATTCTCCTGAGAAGCAGGTTACCGATCAGACGCCCCCCACGTTTTTGGTACATGCGGTTGACGATCCGTCAGTGTCAGTTGATAACAGCCTAGTGATGTTTAGCGCGCTGCGGGCAAAGCAGATTCCGGTAGAAATGCATCTCTTTGAGAAAGGTAAACACGGTTTTGGTCTACGCGGTACTAAGGGGCTTCCTGCCGCTGCTTGGCCTCAACTGTTGGATAACTGGCTGCGCGCGTTGCCTGCAAGCAACGAATCGCCGAAAGCCGCGCCATAAAAGGTATAGCGAACACCGTAACCGAAATAAATCGTTACGCCGTCACCGCTTCCGCAGGCAGGGATAATCTCTTATACTGTATAAAATAACAGTTTTATTTGAGAAGTTTCATGACTGCGGAAGGACACCTGCTGTTTTCTGTCGCCTGTGCGATTCTGGCTAAAAAAGTTGAGCTATCGCCAGCGCTGGCTGCCGGAGACTGGTGGCACATTATCCCCGGAGCACTCCTTACCGCGCTGCTGCCTGACATCGATCACCCAAAATCCGTTCTCGGACAACGCCTGAAGTGGCTTTCCGTGCCGATCGCCCGCCTCTTTGGACATCGAGGTTTTACCCACAGTTTTCTTGCTATCGCCGCGGGTATTTTTTTTATTCAGACGCGTCTGCCGCAAGATTGGCCGATTCCGACGGATGCCTACCATGCCATGATTGTCGGCTATCTAAGCCACATTCTCGCTGATATGTTGACCCCCTCCGGTGTCCCCCTGCTCTGGCCCTGCCGGTGGCGTTTCCGGTTGCCGATTTTAAACAGTCAAAAAGGTAACCAATTAGAACGCTTTCTGTGTATTGCCTGCATCGGCTTTTCACTGTATCAACCGCAAAAAAATTTGGATTGCTGCACCTACGAGCAATCATTTCGCTTTTTCCAGTCGGCACAAACGTACCTCTTTCAATACATGAAATAACAGCGTTGGTCGCCGTCAGACATATCTCTGTAACATGATGGCAAAAGAACTGTTATTCTGTGCGTCTTTGTTATTTTTTATCGCGAAAGATCGTGCTGTCGCTTACGGCACTGTGCGTTATTGCACACCCGTGGATAGTGTGACGCAAAGCGATTCACTGATAGGGAGCAAAGCCGGATGAATTTTCCGCTACTCATAAATATTCTGCTATTTGTCGCATTACTACTCGGATTAGGTTACGCCAGTCGCAACCCATCCTGGAGTCTGGCGAAAAAAGTGTTGTTAGGGTTGGTTGTTGGGGTGTTATTTGGTCTGGTGCTGCATCTGATTTATGGCGGTGACAACCCGGTTGTTAAGCAGTCAATCTCATGGTTTAACATCGTCGGTAATGGCTATGTGCAGCTATTACAAATGATCGTGATGCCGCTGGTATTTATTTCCATCCTTAATTCCGTTGCCAAACTGCATAATGCCTCATCATTGGGGAAAATCAGCGTCTTGACGCTGTCTACTCTGCTGATTACCACGCTGATCTCTGCGTTGGTCGGCGTTTTTGTCACCAACCTGTTTGGTTTGACGGCAACCGGACTCGTGCAGGGTGCGCAGGAAACCGCGAGATTAACGGCGATTGAAAGCAACTATGCCGGTAAAGTCGCCGACCTTAACGTTCCTCAGCTTATCCTGTCATTCATTCCTAAAAACCCGTTTGCGGAACTGACCGGTGCAAACCCAACGTCTATTATCAGTGTCGTCGTCTTCGCCGCTTTCCTTGGCGTTGCTGCGCTACAACTGCTGAAAGATGACGCAGTGAAAGGCGAACGTGTGTTAACCGCGATTGACACACTGCAATCCTGGGTGATGAAACTTGTTCGTCTGGTGATGAAGTTGACACCTTATGGTGTTATGGCGCTAATGACCAAAATGGTCGCCAGCTCTAACTTGCAAGATATCCTCAAGTTGGGCAGCTTCGTTGTCGCGTCCTATCTGGGACTGGCGATTATGTTCGGTGTCCATGCATTGATCCTGTCTTTCACGGGTATCAATCCAGCGCGTTTTTATCGCAAAGTATGGCCAGTACTGACATTCGCGTTTACCAGCCGCTCCAGCGCCGCAACGATCCCTCTCAGCATTGAGGCACAAACACGCCGTATTGGCGTACCGCAATCTATCGCCAGCTTTGCGGCTTCTTTCGGTACCACCATCGGTCAGAACGGGTGTGCAGGGCTTTACCCGGCGATGCTGGCTGTGATGGTCGCACCTACGGTGGGAATCAACCCGTTGGATCCTGTTTGGATCGCGACGCTGGTAGGTATCGTCACCATCAGTTCTGCCGGTGTGGCCGGTGTGGGCGGCGGCGCAACCTTTGCCGCGTTAATCGTCCTGCCCGCGATGGGGCTGCCAGTGACCCTCGTCGCGTTGCTGATCTCCATTGAACCGCTTATCGATATGGGCCGTACTGCGCTTAACGTTAGCGGCTCGATGACAGCCGGTACCGTCACCAGCCAGTTGATGAAGCAAACGGATAAAACGGTTTTCAACGCACAGGATGACGCGGAGTTGACACACCGCTAAGCCGCGCTTGCCGCATAAAAGAAAACGCCGACGGCTGGTGCTGTCGGCGTTTTTTTATTTATCACATATTCACATGCTCTTTTTGATGACAATTTCGAGCAATCAGGCTACTTAGCGCTGTGGATTTGTGTCATAAGCCTGGCAGGTCTGGAAACCTTTATTGAGAACATGTCCCGTGTCGTTGTAACTCACGAAATAGTTCTGCGCAGTCCCATCGCGGTTTTTCAGCAGATAATCACTACAGGTTCCCTTGGCATTCACCAGCCGTTTTTCCATTCCGCTGCCTGCGAGTTGATGCACCTGCTGCTTCGTCATTCCCACTTTCACATCTTTCACCACAGGCTCATTGACATAGCTTTCTGCTTTGTTATAAGCCGAACATCCCGCCAACATGACAGCACCTGCTGCCGCAATACACATCAGTAATCTGTTATTCTTCATCTCATCACCTCATTATTAATGGGTCACACTAAGGCTAGTCGGCTGCGACCACTTTTTCAAATCATAACACGGGTATGTAACATATTGGCCGATAGTCTAAAACGGGTTATCTATAGGGAAAACGACTACCTGACAGCTTGTCCTTTTTCTTCACGCCGATTCGTTTTACACTCAAGCAATCGTAATAATTCTTTTGCAGTATCAATAGGTTCAGGAGGGAGATGGCATGTCATTACAAAACGACATTATCACTGCGTTGGGTGTGAAAAGTAGCATCGATCCAGCACAGGAAATCCGTGTTAGCGTTGATTTTTTAAAGAATTATCTGAATGCTCACCCGTTCGTTACGTCGTTAGTTTTGGGCATCAGCGGCGGTCAGGATTCTACGTTGACAGGAAAGCTGTGCCAGACGGCTATCACGGAATTACGTAATGAAACCGGAAATTCTCGCTATCAGTTCATCGCCGTTCGACTGCCTTACGGCGTGCAGGCTGATGAAGCTGACTGCCAGGATGCCATCGCCTTTATCCAACCTGACCGCGTATTAACCGTAAATATCAAGCCCGCTATCGAGGCCAGTGAAGCCACCTTACGTGCCATTGGCGTGGAGCTTTCCGATTTTGTAAAAGGCAACGAGAAAGCCAGAGAACGCATGAAGGCGCAGTACAGCATCGCAGGCATGAATGCCGGGCTTGTTGTGGGTACCGACCATGCGGCGGAAGCGGTAACGGGTTTTTTCACCAAGTACGGTGATGGCGGTACCGATATCAATCCGATTTTCCGACTGAATAAGCGTCAGGGTAAAGCGCTGCTGCGCGAACTTGGCTGCCCTTCTCATCTTTATACCAAAGCCCCAACCGCAGATCTGGAAGAAGACCGCCCCTCGCTCCCCGATGAAGTCGCATTGGGCGTCACCTATGAAAAGATCGACGATTATCTGGAAGGCCAACAGATCGATGCTAATGATGCAGCCATTATCGAAAACTGGTATCGCAAAACCGAACACAAGCGTCACCCCCCCATTACTGTTTTTGATGACTTCTGGCAGTAAACCATCGCAATGAACATCACCGGACGCGGATAATGGCGTCCGGCTTGCTATTAATTCCTTCTGCGCACTCTTCATCGATCTCTTCATCATTCGAGTAGCAGAAAAACCAACGTACAGGCAACGTGAAGCATGACGGGTATAAACATGACGCCACAGCGCGCCACACTCACGGGCCTACTGGCTATCGTCCTATGGAGCACATCCGTTGGGCTTATTCGTAGCCTGACCGAAGTGCTAGGCCCTCTTGGCGGCGCAGCGATGATTTACTCCACCAGCACGTTGTGTCTCCTGATCTTTTATGGTCTACCACGCATTAAAACGTTACCCAGAATCTATTTGTTCGCGGGCGGCGCATTATTCGTTTGCTATGAAATATTTCTGTCCCTGTCCATCGGATTAGCCGATAGCCGTATGCAGGCGATGGAAATCGGAATGATTAACTATTTATGGCCCAGTTTGACCATACTCTTTTCTCTTTTTATCAATCAGCAGAAAAGCCGCTTTCTACTTTGGCCCGGCCTTGCGCTCTCGCTGGGCGGCATTGTGTGGATTATGAAAGGGGAAAGTGACTGGACGCCAGAGCTACTGTGGAACAACATTCTTGCTAACCCGTTAGCCTACAGCCTAGCGTTTTCTGCGGCCTTGACCTGGGCGCTATACTGCAATATCACCAAGCGTTACGGGCAAGGAAAAAGTGGTGTATCGCTGTTCTTTTTCATCGCTTCGCTCGTGTTATGGATTCAGTATTCCTTCAGTGCCGAAGGGCCAATTTCATTAACATTGCCAAGTTCGCTGGAATTGATCTTTATGGGTGCTTCAGCCGCATTGGCCTATTCAGCATGGAATGCCGGTATTCAATATGGCAATCTGACCTTGCTGGCAACCGCCTCTTACTTTACGCCCGTGCTTTCTACATTGCTGGCGGCAATCTGGCTCAACATCACGCCCGCCCTTTCATTCTGGCAAGGCGTCGCAATGGTCACAATAGGCTCACTGCTCTGCTGGTATGCGACACGGTCGTCCACACGCTGATCCGTTTTCGGCTGGGCTTCCCAGCCAATAAAAACCTTAATCTGCCCGCGGTCACATTCCTCTCGCTAACCTGTTATAGTCACCTTCACATTTCGTTACCTAAAAAGTCATACATGTTAAGGCGTTTCTTTTCTTACTATTCCCCTTACAAAGGGTTATTCGTCCTCGATTTTGGCTGCGCCATTATCGCTGGTCTGCTTGAACTAGGGTTTCCGATGGCGATTAAAGCGTTCATCGACAAACTGTTGCCAGCTCAGGATTGGTCTCTGATCCTGTTAGCGTCGGTGGCGCTATTGGCGGTCTATCTGCTAAATACCGCACTGATGGCCATCGTCAACTATTGGGGACATGCGCTGGGCGTGGGGATTGAAACCGACATGCGGCGACAGGCGTTTGAGCATCTGCAAAATTTGCCGTTCCGTTACTACGACAATATGAAGACCGGGCATATCATCACTCACGTTACCAAAGATCTGGAAGAAGTTGGTGAAATCGCCCACCACGGCCCAGAAGACCTCTTCCTCGCTATCATGACGTTTATTGGTGCATTCATTCTGATGGCAACGGTTCACCTGAACCTGGCGCTGTTGACGATTGTTATCGTGCCTTTCATGGGGTATCTCGTCAGCCGCTATGGCGCACGCATGACGGAAACCTGGCGCCAACTCTTCGGTCAAGTGGGTAACTTCAACGCCCGAATCGAAGAGAGCGTAGGCGGTATCCGCGTTGTTAAAGCGTTTGCCAATGAAGCCCATGAGAAGAAATTGTTCTCTCACGATAACGAAAACTACCGTCGTACTAAATTGCAAGCCTATCGCATCATGACAGCCAGCATGACGCTTAGCTACCTCAGTACGCGCCTGATACAGCTTATCGTGATGCTAGCCGGTATTTGGTATGTCATTCAGGGCGAACTCACCTATGGCGGTTTTATCGGCTTCCTGCTGCTGATTGAAGTATTCTTCCGCCCGGTCGCCAAAATTACCTCCGTGCTAGAGAGCTATCCCAAGGGCATTGCGGGATTCAAGCGCTTTACTCAGCTGATCGATACGGTTCCTGAAATTACCGATGCACCTAATGCGCGTGATGCCGGTCCGTTGAAAGGTGACATCCAGTTTAATCAGGTAAGCTTTGGCTACTCCGCCGATCGCCCGATTCTACGCAATATCGACCTGTCGATTCGCGCGGGGGAAACTGTGGCGTTTGTCGGCCCATCCGGTGCAGGCAAAACCACGCTTTGTTCTCTGCTACCCCGTTTCTACGATTTAACCCATGGTGCCATCACCATTGACGGCATGGATATCCGCCAGATGACGCAGGCATCGTTACGTAGCCAAATCGGTATCGTACAACAGGATGTCTTCCTGTTCGGCGGCACCATTAGGGAAAATATCGCTTACGGTAAACTCGGCGCCAACGACGGGGAAATCATGGAAGCCGCACGACGAGCCCGGTTAGATGAGTTGATCGAGAATTTACCTGAAGGGCTGGATACGGTGGTCGGCGAACGCGGCGTTAAGCTGTCCGGCGGGCAAAAACAGCGTTTGTCTATTGCGCGTATTTTCCTGAAAAACCCGCCGATATTGATTCTAGACGAGGCGACATCCGCACTGGATACAGCAACGGAGCAGGCGATACAGCAGTCGCTCAGTGAGCTTTCCACGGGCCGTACCACGTTAATCATCGCCCACAGACTCGCAACCATACAGAACGCGGGACGCATTGTGGTGGTGGATAACGGCAGTATCATTGAGCAAGGTAGCCATCAAACGCTGCTGGAACAAAGTGGTATCTATGCCAGATTGCATCAGGCACAGTTCGGTCAGGCCTGATTACCTACTTTCGGCGAGGGTCCACCTCGCCTTTTTCCTCTTCCTTTTAAACATATAAACATAGATGTGACTTCAGTGGTTTCCCTTGCAATAAATTGCATTTAAAATACACCTATTGTGATTTCATCAGGACATGACGAACATGGCGAGAAAACCCCTGGGAAAATATCGACAGCGGGAGATCCGTACCGTCGGATTGATGATCGATTTGTATGAAAAACATCACCCTGAAACCGGAGCGAGTGCACAGTATAAGGACTTATTCAGCTACGCCATCAAACGTCTGGAGCGTTGTCATTTCGGTGAAGATAAACCCGCGTGTAAGCATTGCCCTATTCACTGCTACCAACCCGCAAAACGCGAGGCGATCAAAGCGATTATGCGCTGGTCGGGACCACGGATGTTGCTACGTCACCCGATTCTGGCAATACGCCATTTAATTGACGATCATCGACCAGTGCCGGATTACCCCAAAAGAGAAACATCGCCAAAGATGGCAACCGAACGAACCGTTCGTTTAGCCGCGCGGCATGCTGCATCAGCAGACAATGACGCTGATAAAGTGAAAAGTGTATAGATAGGAAAAGGCCGCTTGCGCGGCCTTTTTGGGTGACACTGTTACTCTTTGGGAGAGGCGTTCTCTACCCTGCTTTTTAGCTTTTGCCCCGGACGGAACGTGACCACACGGCGCGCCGTAATCGGAATATCTTCGCCAGTTTTTGGGTTACGCCCCGGACGTTGGTTCTTGTCTCGCAAATCAAAATTGCCAAAACCTGACAACTTGACCTGCTCGCCATTTTCCAAAGCGCGACGAACTTCTTCAAAAAACAGCTCGACTAGCTCTTTGGCATCCCGTTTGCTCAGCCCGAGCTTCTCAAACAGGTATTCTGACATTTCAGCTTTAGTAAGCGCCATAGGTTCAATCCCTCAAGGATGCTTGGAATCGCTGTTTTAATGCTGCTACGCATTCTGCAACGGTAGCGGCAATTTCCTCTTCTGCCAGTGTACGCGTGGTATCTTGCAGGGTCAGGCTGATAGCCAGACTCTTATAACCTTCCGCTACGCCCTTCCCTCGGTACACGTCGAATAAGTTTACGCCAACTAACTGATTTGCGCCAACTTTCTTACACTCAGCCAAAATGTCGCCCGCAGGGACATTTTCAGCGACCACAACGGCAATATCGCGACGGTTCGCGGGGAAGCGGGAAATCTCGTTCGCATCAGGCAATACGCGGTCTGCGACCTTATCCCACAACAATTCGAACACCACGGTGCGCCCGTTAAGATCCAACTTGCGCTCCAGTTCTGGGTGAATAACGCCAATAAATCCAATGCGTTCTCCGCACAGATAAATAGCAGCACTTTGCCCTGGATGCAATGCCGGATTGTTTTCGGCCTTGAATTCAACCTCAGACAACTTACCCGTCAACGCGAGTACCGCCTCCAAATCGCCTTTTAAATCATAGAAGTCAACGGCCTGACGCGCCAGATCCCAATGCTCTTCATAACGCGTGCCAGTAATCACACCCGCCAGCATCAGATCTTGACGAATATCCAGGTCAGCACCCGCATCCGGTACAAACCGTAGACCGCTTTCAAACAGACGCAGGCGGCTTTGTTGACGGTTTTGGTTATACACTGCTGCGCTCAGCAAGCCGCTCCACAGCGATAAACGCATCACCGACATCTCTGCAGAAATCGGGCTCGGCAAGCTCAGCGACGCCTCATTCGGATGAATTAGCCCCTGAATTTTCGGGTCAACAAAACTGTAAGTAATTGCTTCTTGGTAGCCGTGATCGACTAATAATGTCTTCACGCGCTTCAATGACAGCGACGCTTCGCGATGCGAGGTCATGATCAATGGAGCCTGAGTCGGAATATTCGGAATGTTGTTGTAGCCGTAAATACGCGCGACTTCTTCAACCAAATCCTCTTCAATTTCCATATCGAAGCGCCAGCTTGGTGCAGTCGCCTGCCAACCCGCATCGGTTTTCACCACGTTACAGCCCAGACGTTGCAGGATATCGCTCACCTGCTCATCGGCAATAACATGGCCAATCAGACGATCCAGCTTCTCACGACGCAGCGTAATCGTTGCGCGCGTTGGCAAATCAGCGTCGCTGGTAACATCAACGACCGGACCTGCTTCGCCACCACAAATATCGATCAGCAGACGAGTGGCGCGTTCAATCGCTTTGTGTTGTAACGCCGGATCGACGCCACGCTCGTAACGGTGGGAAGCATCGGTGTGCAAACCTTGACGACGTGCGCGTCCGGTAATCGACAGCGGGTTAAAATAGGCACATTCCAACAGAACATTTTGCGTTTCTTCGTTGACGCCAGAATGCTCGCCGCCAAAGATGCCGCCCATTGCGAGCGCATTCTGTTGGTCAGCAATAACCAGCGTATCCGCATTCAGCGTCGCTTTGTTGCCATCCAGCAGCGTTAGCGTTTCACCTTCTTCTGCCATACGCACAATAATGCCGCCGTTGAGACGGTCAAGATCGAATGCGTGCATCGGCTGGCCGAGTTCCAACAAAACGTAGTTAGTCACGTCAACCACGGGATCGATAGAACGAATACC
Organism: Pectobacterium peruviense; assembly: GCF_002847345.1. GTDB lineage: Bacteria > Pseudomonadota > Gammaproteobacteria > Enterobacterales > Enterobacteriaceae > Pectobacterium > Pectobacterium peruviense. The sequence continues at coordinate 153,818 of NZ_LXFV01000001.1, read as the reverse complement.
GCAACGACGCAGTTTTTCACGCATCCACAATGGCGTTGCCGCTTTAACGTTGATGCCTTTCACTACACGGCCTAAATAACGCGGACATGCCTGCGGTGCGTCGACCTGAATCGGGAAAGTATCCTGAATCGTCGCGGCAACGGGCTCAACAACCGGTTCATTCAGCGCCAGCTGATTCAACACAGCGACATCACGTGCCACGCCGATGATGCCTAAGCAATCCGCACGGTTTGGCGTCACGCTGATTTCAATCGCGTTGTCATCTAACTTCAGGTAGTCACGAATATCCGTGCCAATCGGTGCATCTGCTGGCAGTTCAATGATGCCATCGTGATCGTCGGAAATACCCAATTCGGAAAATGAGCACAGCATGCCTTCAGACGGTTCGCCACGAAGTTTGGCTGCTTTGATTTTGAAATCACCCGGCAACACGGCACCGACTGTCGCTACCGCCACTTTCAGGCCTTGGCGGCAGTTCGGCGCGCCACAGACGATGTCCAGCACGCGCTCGCCGCCTACATTGACTTTCGTCACACGCAGTTTATCTGCATTTGGGTGCTGCCCACATTCAACCACCTCACCGACAACCACACCGTGGAATGCGCCAGCAACGGGTTCAATTCCATCCACTTCCAGCCCGGCCATCGTGATTTGTTCGGATAGCGTTTCGCTGTCAACTGCCGGGTTTACCCACTCGCGTAGCCAGAGTTCACTGAATTTCATGATGTATACCCGCCTTACTTAAACTGTTTGAGGAAACGCAGATCGTTTTCGAAGAATGCACGCAGATCGGTCACGCCATAGCGCAGCATCGTCAGACGCTCCATACCCATACCGAACGCGAAACCGGAATACACTTCTGGGTCGATACCGACATTACGCAGGACATTCGGGTGCACCATGCCGCAACCCAATACTTCCAGCCATTTGCCGTTTTTACCCATGACATCCACTTCTGCGGATGGCTCGGTAAACGGGAAATAAGACGGACGGAAGCGAACCTGCAAATCTTCCTCAAAGAAATTACGCAGGAAATCATGAAGCGTGCCTTTCAGATTGGTGAAGCTGATGTCTTTATCGACGATCAATCCTTCCATCTGATGGAACATCGGCGTGTGGGTCTGATCGTAATCGTTACGATAAACGCGGCCCGGTGCGATGATACGAATAGGTGGCTGCTGCTTTTCCATGGTGCGGATCTGAACGCCAGAAGTCTGTGTACGCAGCAGGCGTTTAGCATCGAACCAGAATGTGTCATGGTCGGCACGTGCAGGGTGATGACCTGGAATATTTAACGCATCAAAGTTGTGGTAGTCGTCTTCGATTTCTGGCCCAGTTACTACGGAAAAACCCAGCTCGCCGAAAAAAGTCTCGATACGATCGATGGTACGCGTCACTGGGTGCAGGCCACCATTCTCAATGGTGCGTCCCGGCAAAGATACATCAATAGTTTCCTGCGCCAGACGCGCATTTAGCTCAGCGGATTCCAGCGTTTGCTTACGGGTATTCAGCGCGTCCTGAACGTCTTGCTTGGCCTGATTAATAACAGCGCCAGCGGCAGGGCGTTCTTCAGCCGGCAACTCGCGCAGCGAGGTCATCTGAAGGGTTAAGTGACCTTTTTTACCCAAGTATTCGACACGCACATTTTCCAGTGCGGCAACATCCTGGGCCTCTTCTATAGCTGTTCTGGCTTTGGCAACCAGCTCTGCGAGATGTGGCATTGTGTTCCTCTTTTTCTGCCTATGCGGCCAACGGTCATGATTGAAGAATGTCGTTTTACTAAAAACGATAGTAAAAACCGATAATTATAAACAAAAAAGCCTCCCTGAGGGAGGCTTAAGCGCTACTTTTCGTTTTTTTTCTTACGCGCAAAGCCCCCTGAGTTCAGGCGCTAAAGTAAAAAAAGAAACGGAAAATAGCAGCGTTCATACTTGCGTTACCTTGTCTTGTAAATAAAAAGTCTTGTGAATAACAAAAACTAGGGTACTTGACGATATGGTGCGTGACGAAAAGAGGGAGCCAAAGCTCCCTCTTTCAACTGACTTACGCCAGTGCCGCTTTCGCTTTTTCGACCAGAGCGCTGAACGCTAACTTGTCGAATACTGCGATATCAGCCAGGATCTTACGGTCAATTTCAACAGAGGCTTTTTTCAGGCCATTGATGAACTTGCTGTAAGACAAGCCATTTTGACGGGCTGCTGCATTGATACGTGCAATCCACAGCTGGCGGAATTGACGTTTACGTTGACGACGGTCGCGGTAAGCGTACTGACCAGCTTTGATTACTGCCTGGAAGGCAACACGATAAACGCGCGAACGGGCACCGTAGTAACCTTTCGCTTGTTTCAATATTTTCTTGTGACGTGCACGGGCAACTACACCACGTTTTACGCGAGCCATATGCTCTCTCCTAAAGTCTTATTCTGAATTAAAAAAAGGTTACTTATGCGTACGGCAGACATGCAATCACAAGGCCCAGATCCCCTTTGGAAACCATACCTTTAGGACGCAGATGACGTTTACGCTTAGTCGACTTTTTGGTCAGAATATGACGCAGGTTAGCATGCTTACGCTTGAAACCACCACCGGCGGTTTTTTTAAAGCGTTTAGCGGCGCCACGTACTGTTTTAATCTTTGGCATTGTTATTTCCACTTCGCATTGTTAATAAAACGAATCAGATAAGGCGAACAAAACCGCACAACACAAAGGCCGCACGGTATTGCTACTTGAATGCCTTACTGTTTCTTCTTCGGTGCTAACACCATGATCATCTGGCGGCCTTCGATCTTCGATGGGAAGGACTCGACAACTGCCAGTTCACTCAGATCGTCACGAACGCGGTTAAGCACTTCGATACCAATCTGTTGGTGTGCCATTTCACGACCGCGGAAACGCAGTGTGATTTTAGCTTTGTCACCATCTTCCAGAAAGCGAATCAGGTTGCGTAGTTTGACCTGATAGTCGCCATCATCGGTACCAGGTCGGAATTTGATTTCCTTGACCTGAATAACTTTTTGTTTTTTCTTCTGTTCCTTTGTAGCCTTACTCTTCTCATAAAGGAACTTGCCGTAATCCATAATTCGGCAAACCGGCGGCTCGGCGTTCGGACTGATTTCAACTAAATCAACACCTGCTTCTTCGGCTTTTTCTAATGCTTCATTTAGACTTACGATGCCCAGCTGTTCGCCTTCGACGCCAGTTAGGCGTACCTCATTTGCGCGAATCTCTCTGTTGATGCGATTAGGACGCGCCGGTTGAACTCGTTTTCCGCCTTTAATACCTATACCTCCAATTGATGAAGACTACGGCTGCGAATTTCTTGCTGCAGCTTACTGATAACTTCACTGACATCTAGGCTCCCCAGGTCTTTACCACGACGAGTGCGGACAGCAACTTTTCCTGCCTCGACCTCTTTGTCGCCACAAACCAGCATATAGGGAACGCGTCGTAAAGTATGTTCTCGGATTTTAAAGCCTATCTTCTCATTTCTCAAGTCTGCTTTTACACGAATGCCCGCTTCTTGCAGTTTTTGAGTCAATTCGTTGACATAATCAGACTGGCTATCGGTGATATTGATAATCACCACTTGAACCGGAGCTAACCAAGTTGGGAAGAAACCAGCGAACTCTTCGGTCAAAATACCGATGAAACGCTCCATTGATCCCAAAATAGCCCGGTGAATCATAACCGGTACCTGCCGCTCGTTGCTTTCGCCAACGTAAGACGCGCTCAGACGACCCGGTAATGAAAAGTCGAGCTGCACCGTACCACACTGCCACGCGCGATCCAAACAGTCGTGCAAGGTAAATTCAATTTTTGGGCCGTAGAACGCCCCTTCACCCGGCTGATAGTCGAATTCGATATTATTTTCAGTCAACGCTGCTGCCAAATCGGCTTCAGCGCGATCCCACATCTCATCGCTACCAATGCGTTTTTCAGGACGCGTAGACAGTTTCACCACGATTTTTTCAAAACCGAAGGTGCTGTACATGTCATACACCATCTTGATGCAGCTGTTCACTTCATCACGAACCTGCTCTTCCGTACAGAAGATGTGCGCGTCGTCCTGAGTGAAACCGCGCACACGCATTAAACCATGCAGAGAGCCTGACGGTTCATTACGGTGGCAGCTACCGAACTCAGCCATACGCAGCGGCAGATCGCGATAGGATTTCAATCCTTGATTGAAAATCTGTACGTGGCCTGGGCAGTTCATCGGCTTAATGCAGTACTCACGGTTCTCTGATGAAGTCGTGAACATCGCTTCTTTGTAGTTATCCCAGTGACCAGTCTTTTCCCACATTACACGATCCATCATGAATGGACCTTTTACTTCCTGATACTGGTACGACTTCAGCTTCATACGCACAAACGCTTCCAACTCGCGGAAGATCGTCCAACCGTCGTTGTGCCAGAACACCATACCCGGCGCTTCTTCCTGCATATGATACAGGTCAAGCTGTTTGCCTATCTTGCGGTGATCGCGCTTAGCCGCTTCTTCAAGACGTTGCAGGTAAGAAGCCAGCTGCTTTTTATCCGCCCATGCTGTGCCGTAGATACGTTGCAGCATTTTGTTTTTGCTGTCGCCACGCCAGTAAGCACCGGAGGTTTTCTGCAATTTGAAATGGTGGCAGAAACGCATATTCGGTACATGCGGACCACGGCACATATCGACGTATTCTTCATGGTGATACAGACCTGGACGATCGTCGTGGCTGATGTTCTCATCCAGAATCGCAATTTTGTAGGTCTCACCGCGTGCAGCGAACGCATCGCGCGCTTCCTGCCAACTGACTTTTTTCTTGATTACGTCATAGTCGGTGTCAGCAAGCTCGTGCATACGCTTTTCGAGCAGCTCGATGTCTTCCTGAGTCAGGGTACGGTCGATGTCAACGTCATAGTAAAAACCGTTGTCGATAACCGGGCCAATCGCCATTTTGGTATCTGGCCATAGTTGCTTGATCGCATGGCCCAGCAGGTGCGCACAGGAGTGACGAATAATTTCCAGACCTGCGTCATCTTTAGCGGTGATGATGGCTAACTGCGCATCGGTGTCGATCTTATCGCTGGCGTCAACCAGCTCGCCATTGACGCGTCCCGCGATGCAGGCTTTTGCCAGACCGGGACCGATATCAAGTGCAACATCCAGGGGAGAAACGGCGTGGTCGTAATGACGCTGACTTCCATCAGGAAGGGTGATAACTGGCATTATAATTCCCTTATTTACAGTGGTGAGCCACACGAAAGCCCACATGCAAAAAATCGCATATCAATTGAAAATCAAAAGTGTTAACCATGCTATTTCTCTGTACTCTGCGAAATATATACACATGATGCACACGACGATAGGCGCGCATTAGCGTGACATGGATAACGTCGAGGCAATAATACACCTTATAAGTTGTGTGTTAAAGCCGGATGGGTAGCCTGCTCACCTTTGCATCGTGACGAACAGGCCACAAGACGGCTTACTGCGTTTGAGTCGACTTCAGCGCAGCACTAGCATTATTTTTGCGGGAGAACCGGAAGCCAAGCCAAATGAGAGCAATCCAGAACGGAATTAACAATACCGAAATGCGAATCCCCGGCGACAACAGCATAATCACCAAAATCCCCGCCAGAAACGCCAGACACAGATAGTTACCCCACGGATACCAGAAGGCTTTAAACGCAGGCTCAATCCCCTTCTCTATCATTGCCTGACGAAAACGCAGGTGTGCAAAGCAGATCATGATCCAGTTAATTACCAGCGTTGACACCACCAGCGCCATCAACAGTTCAAAGGCTTTACCCGGCATCAGATAGTTAATCGCCACACCCAGTGAAGTCGCTAGCGCTGATAGCGCGATAGAACGGACGGGAACACCACGTGCATTGACCTTGGCGAGAGATTTCGGCGCATTGCCCTGTTTTGCCAAGCCGTACAGCATCCGACTATTGCAATATACACCGCTGTTATACACCGATAGCGCCGCCGTCAGCACCACAACGTTAAGTACGTTTGCCACTATGTTGCTGTTCAGTGCATGGAAAATCAGAACAAACGGGCTGCCGCCGCCAACCACATTTCCCCATGGATAGAGCGATAACAAAATCGATAGCGCGCCGATATAGAAAATCAGGATGCGATATACCACCTGATTGGTTGCCTGAGGAATAGAGCGTTTCGGATCGGCAGCTTCAGCAGCCGTGATCCCGACTAACTCCAAACCACCGAATGAAAACATGATCACTGCCATTGCCATGATCAATCCGCTTGCGCCATTCGGCATGAATCCGCCATGGATCCATAAGTTACGTACCGTTGCCGTTTCGCCGCCATTACCACTCAGCAACAGCCAACTGCCGAAGACAATCATCCCGACGATGGCAAGCACTTTGATAATAGCGAACCAGAATTCTGTTTCCCCAAACATCTTCACATTAACCAAATTGATAAGGTTAATCAGCACGAAGAATATCGCTGCGGACAGCCAGGTCGGCGTCTCAGGCCACCAATATTGGATGTAAATCCCTACGGCCGTCAGCTCAGCCATCCCGACCAGAATAAACATCGCCCAGTAGTTCCAGCCAGCCAGAAATCCTGCAAAGTCACCCCAGTATTTAAAAGCAAAATGGCTGAACGAACCCGCAACGGGCTCTTCCACCACCATCTCACCCAACTGTCTCATAATCAGAAACGCAATCATTCCGGCGATAGCGTAGCCCAATAAAACGGACGGCCCTGCCATTTGGATAGTCTGCGATATTCCTAGAAACAATCCAGTACCAATCGCACCACCCAGCGCAATCAGCTGAATATGTCGGTTTTTTAACCCTCGTTTTAAAACCAGTTCCTGTTGATCATCTGCTATGTTGTTTTGAGCATTTGCCATGTTATTTTTGAGCTTCCTGTAAAGCCTTCTTTCTTTTTATCTCAATACCTGTTCGCACCATCAGCATGAAAGATGGCGTAAACAGGCAAAGGCGCGACACAGTGACTGAGCCATTAACGTTCAGGGATGACACTTTTAAACGTTAGCTCTACATCATCACTATCGAGCTCGGCAGCAAGCGTTTCAGGCTCGCTTTTCTCTACATTCTGGGGCAGCAATTTTTTCAATAATGCTAACTGCTGACGTTGCTGCTCTACGATCTCTTGCAGCAATTTCACTTGCTCATTTGCTCTGACACTCGCCCGATTGACAAAAAACCAGACCAGCGCCGCCAACAGCACAACCAGCAAGACAAAAACCACTTCTAATATGTTCACAACGACTCCACTTATAACTACCTATGACAGTACCTGTCGGCTATCTTAACACCGTGGCATAGCCAAGTTCGATACCCAAACCCATCCGTTAACCGCATCATGTTGATGCACATCGCTATGGTACTGGTACAAAAATAAAAAAAAAGCCTGTCGATAAAGACAGGCTCAAGAATCGATAGGGAATATCAGAAAGGGTAATCGTGGTAGCCCATTTGCTCAGAGATATTTCTGGCTGCGGTGTGCAGCATGGCCACATATTCGTGTTTGTTGTCTTCCGAAAAACGAATCGTTGGGAAAGAAATACTGAGGCCAGCAATCACCACGCCAAAACGGTCGAATACTGGCACAGCGATACAACGCAGCCCTTCTTCCTGTTCTTCTTTATCTTCCCCGTAGCCTTGCTCGCGCACGACATCCAATTGATTGAGAAGATCTTCCGCAGTACACAGCGTGTGCGGCGTACTCCGCGTGAATTCGACAGTAGACAGAACCTCTTCCACTTCACCGCGATCGCGCCACGCCAACAGCACTTTACCAATTGCGGTACTGTGCAATGGATTACGGCGACCAATGCGCGAATACATGCGCAGGTTATACATAGAATCAATCTTGTGGATATAAACGATGCCGTCTTCATCCAACGCGCCAAGGTGGATCGTTTCCCGCGTCAGCACAGACAACTCGCGCATCTGTATATCCGCACTGCGGATTAAGTCTACGTTCTGCAATGCTTTTGCACCAAGTTCAAACAACTTGAGCGTCAGCGAATATTTCTCTGATTCACCTTCCTGCGCGACATAGCCCAGGGATTTCATCGTCTGCAAGAAGCGGTAAACGGTACTCTTAGACATCATGACTCGCTGAGAAAGCTCGGTAATACCAATTTCTCTCTCTTCACCTAATGCCTGCAAAATACCAAAAACCTTTAAAACGGACGACACGGAATCGGGTTGTTTATCTAAATCTGCAATAGCCATTTTTGTGGTTACCCTACTCAGGTTTTTTTGTTTTAAAAAAAATAGAACAATGGTTTTAGTATAAAGGGAACGCTTTGATTATGGCAATGGAGCAATAACGATAATCAAGTTAAGTTTGAGAAATAACCGCGTCAGAGACTTAATAAAATAATATGTAAGTAAATATTTTAAAATAATCCGCACCATGAAACGTGGCGCGGATTTATTAGTATTATTAGTTCCAGACTGAATCAGGAACCTTCGCCAGATACAGCGCTGGTTTTCCATCTACGTCAGAAGTAAACAGAACCTGTTTATTATCCGGCGTGAAAGATGGGTGCGGGTGAGTGACCTGACGGTCCCCTTCCAACACTTCCCAGGATGTATTGTGCTGCGCAATACGATGTTCTTTGCCCGTTTTCAGGTTGAAAACATACAGGAACGGATCGTTCTCAATTTTGTAGCCACCATCATCCTGCACGTCGACCGGTGCATCGGAACCATCACCGACCAACAGCGTGCCATCATAGTTACTCATCAAGTGAGAGCACGGCGGCATAACGCGCAGTTGGCGATCTTCCAGCGTAACGGGATCGATACTGCGAATATAGCGGTTGGTGTCGTCTTTAAGGTAAGAGACATAAATCATCGCTGAACCATCTGGCACCCAGAATTCGTGAGTGCAGCTTTCGCCTTCAGCATGCTCTTTCACTTTACGCATGTTGGTACCATCTTCGTTGATGAACCACATACGGGCATCAACCAAGTCATGCGGGCCTTCGTGACAGAAAGCAACCGTGTTGTCATCACCTGGACGGTAGATTGGGTGACCCAGCCATTGATTTTCCTGAAGGATAGTCTCTGCTTCGCCCGTTACCAAATCGACGCGAATCAGACGACAGCAAGGGTTAGTGAAGTAGAACTCCTGGAATTTTTTCCAATCGGTCAGTGGCTTCCAGTCTTCTTTCTTGATCTCAATACCGACCATTTTGGTGCAATCGGAGTTGGCAACCCAAGTACCGTAGCCGACCCAGTCGTCAGGCACCTGATAAATCGTTTTCTCTTCCAGCGTAGCCAAATCAACACGCATCAGATTGCGGGTATTTTTCACGTAATACAGCGCATCGTCGTTCGGAGACAGGAAACCACCAAAGGTGTTATCGCCTTTGCCTTCCGTCAACTGTGTGGCGTTCTGCTCTTTTAAATCCAGCAGATAGTAGTTCCATGGGCCATCAAATGCAGCGCCAAACAGCAGCTTGCTACCGTCATTGAAGAAACACTTCTGGTAGAAATAATTGCGGTGGCAGATAACATCGGGCGGGGTTAGACGCACAACTTCGGTGCCGGTTGCTGAATCCTGGTAGGTATGAAACGTTAGGGGGATCTTGTTACCTTTGGCCATCCGTAAATCCTTAGAACTTATCATGAAGAATTTGACGCCACACGCGCATACTCTCCGATAACCTGACATTCCTGATCGTCCGACGTATCGGTCACCCCGACAGCGGTTGTTCAAAAATCAGGCCACCAATCTCACGCGAGACGCCTGTTATATCGGCATTATAGAAACAATGTTTCATTTTTCCGTGATCGTGGTTTTATTTTATAAAACATTCTTCATATTTTCACCACCTGTTTCAGATCTAATGAAAACAGTCGGACGAAGAAAGTACAGGGTTGGTGAATCAGCAACCGCAGAAATAACAAAGGCCCGAATGGGCCTTTGGGAAGATAATAGCGTGAATTACTTCAAGTATTCGCCGGAGCGCAACGCTTCAATACGCTTATCCAACGGCGGGTGTGACATGAACAGTTCGCTGAAGGACTTCGATTTGCCGTTAATGCAGAAGGCCATCATGCTGCCTTCTTCCTGCGGCTCATAACTGGTCTTCAAGCGTTGTAGTGCAGCAATCATTTTCTCACGCCCCACCAGCTTGGCAGAACCGGCATCCGCATGGAATTCACGGTAGCGTGAGAACCACATGGTGATAATGCTGGCAAGAATACCGAACACCAGCTCAAGCACGGTTGCGACAGCAAAATAAACCAACGGATTACCGTTGCTGCTTTCACCTTCATCGCGGTTGCCAGAAAGAAAGCCGGAAACAACCTGAGCGATCAGACGAGAGATAAAGATAACGAAGGTGTTTACTATCCCCTGAACCAACGTCATCGTCACCATGTCGCCATTCGCGATGTGGCTGATTTCGTGCGCGATAACCGCTTCGGCCTCATCACGGCTCATGTTTTGCAGCAAACCGGTGCTTACTGCCACCAGCGATGCATCACGACGGGCTCCCGTTGCGAACGCATTGATGTCAGGTGCATGGTAGATTGCCACCTGTGGCATCGCGATCCCAGCCTGCTGTGACTGTGAACGCACGGTTTCCACCAGCCAACGTTCGGTTTCGTTACGTGGTTGTTCAATGACTTCACCGCCAACGGACCGTAACGCCATCCATTTAGACATCAGCAGTGAAACAAACGCACCGCCAAAGCCAAACAGCCCAGCCATAATCATTAAGCCCTGGACACTGCTGGACTGAATTCCCGTCAGGCTGAGTACCAGCCCGAAAACCAACATCACCGCCAGGTTGGTGATCAGGAAAAGCGCAATACGCATCATAAAAGTCTGATTTCCTCTCGCAGAAAGATAAAGTTTGCAACACCTACATCGTATGGGTTGCCGTGGCATTTTCAAGCATTCTTAACTTTTCAGTTACTAAATCCACATAACTTTACACTTTTCAAAAGGAAAGCGGCCCCCTGCCTACTGATAATCCTTATGCATCAGCGCGACAGCGTTGACCGAAAATCAATAAATGCTGCCGCGTGATCTACCTGAATTGCACCCACGCCAGCGCGAATTAATGCTCCCCATACCGCATCAGGATCGGCTAAGGCTCGCGTATCGTTATAATCGAGCGAATGCGCGCAATCCAGCGAGTTCACCCAAATTCGTACGCCAAGCCGTTGAAATTCAGCAGACGTCTCAACCAACGCCTCAATGTAGTCAAAATTAGCTTCCACCATGGCAACGCCGAAATCGTCAACCTGCCTCAGAATATCAACAGTTATCCCCCGCTGAAGGTGAATCAGCGGCATATACGGTATCTGGGTATCCTGAGACGGCGATAAGATAGGAAAACAGGCTGAAGAAAGATTAACCGGACTTTTCATGATTACGCCCGCGCTAAGTCCTTTATCACGAATATCGCGTGCGATCACACCAAATTCGCGATCGTGCTTCACATCGACATTGATGATCACACGCCCTCGCGCCTCTTCGAGAATCTCATATAACAGTGGGACCTTTTCGTTACTCAGCGGCCATGCCGAACCACCGTCACTCCCACGTAAGCGCGCCCGACGAATCTCCTCCAGCGTCATCTGGCCAATGCGACCGCTCATATCACTCGTGCGATCAAGCGTATCATCGTGAATCACGACAACGTGGCTATCTGCCGTTAATTGCGCATCGATCTCCACGATATCCACACCCAGATGAATAGCTTCTCGCAGCGCCGCCAGCGAATTTTCCGGCGCCGATGCCCAAACACCGCGATGTGCTACTGCCAGAACCGCCGTGTTTTGCGCTGTAATTAATTCCTGAGTTATACCTTTACCTTGCTTTGTCATCAGTCGAAAACTCCACATAAACGGGATATATCACGAATGACGGGACACCGACTGCGCAAAATGCTGCAACAGAAGATCACCGCGCGAAACCACATTATCCAGCGCCTGCTGGGGCGTTTCTTGTTCTGCCCAAACTTTCTCCAACTCTTCGTCCATGATGGTACGAATTTGCGGCATATTGCCTAATCGAAACCCGCGCGTATAAGGCAATGGTGGCTTATTGGTTATCTGTTTCATGGCAACATCACTGCCGGGGTATCTGGCATAAAACCCCTGCTCGCGCGTCAGATCGTAGGCTGGCTGCGTCACCGGCAAATAGCCTGTCATCTGATGCCATTCGGCAGCATTTTCCGGCAGCGTAAGGAAATGCAGGAATTCAGCAATCCCTTGATAATGAGAGGCCGTTTGGCCTTTCATAACCCAGAGGCTTGCCCCTCCGATGAACGTATTCTGCGGCGCGCCTTTAGCCTCTTCGCTGTAAGGCAGCATCCCTACACCGTAATGGAATTTGGCATAGTTCTGAATCTTGCGTAGCCCACCCGATGAGGTAGTCAATATGCCGCAATCACCGTTATAAAAGCGGGTAGTGCCCTCGTCATTGCGGCCGAAATAGCTGAATTCCTTCTTCTTCATCATCTCTGCAAGCTGAGCAATGTGTGCGACCTGCAACGGGCCGTTCACCAACAGATGCGCATCAACACCATCGAAACCATTGTTTTTCGTCGCAATCGGCAGCCCGTTCCACACGCTAAAAGCCTCCAATAATATCCACCCCTGCTGTCCTGCATTGGTATAGCCGCATGTCATCCCACTCTGACGCAGTCGTGCCGCATCGTACGCTAGCTCATTCCAGGTGCGTGGAGGCTTATCGGGATCGAGTCCCGCTTTGATGAACGCATCTTTGTTGTAGTAGAGAACAGGCGTTGAGCTATTAAACGGCTGGGAAATCAGATGTCCGGTCTGGCTGTCGCTGTAAAACAGCGCCACGGCGGGCAGAAAGGCTTTTTCGTCATTATCGATACCAACCTGTTTGAACAGGTCATACACTGGGACAATCGCTCCGCTGTGCATCATATTCGGCGTACCGACATCATAAACCTGCAAAATATCCGGCGCGTTACCGGTGCGATAGGCGGCAATGCCAGCGGCAAGCGTCTGCTCATAGCTGCCCTTATAGATAGGTTCAACGTGGTACGTCGTCTGAGATTCGTTAAACCGATTGACCAGCCGTATCAATTCCGTGTTCAGGTTGCTGTCCATGCCATGCCAAAATGTCAGTTCAACGGCCGCTCTGGCAGACAGCGGGACAAGTAAAACCATACTCAACAGCATCAAAAAAACAGATGTGAACCTAAACCGAATCATCATGGTGTTTTCTCCGGTTACTATTCTCATTTTCAAGGGACGTCATGTTTAAAGGACGTCATTTTTAAGATCGGTTGTTTTTAAGGAAGCCCGCTTCAGGGAAAAAACGTGCCGATAACGACGCTAGGGTTCGCCTGTGACACGTGTATGACTGGGAAAGTGATGAACTGTATCGCGATATTTCAGCAGATGAAGAGAAGGTGTTTTGAGGCAGGAAAGAGAAATAATCTCGCGCTGGGCAACATATGAGACCCAGCGCGATGTTCTGTTAACGTGGCGTTCTATCAGCTCTGTGCGTGTGCCATATCAGCACGCATTGAGGCAGCAACGGGCTGATGTTTAGGCGGTTTAATCCACAGGGTAATCAGCAGCGAGACAACAGACATAATGATGATTGCCATAAATGTCGCCTGGAATCCACCGAGTTGTGCGGCGATAAACGAGCCAGACAACGCGCCGATACCAAATCCCTGATAAATCACGCCATAATTTTTACTGTGATTTTTCAGGCCGAAGAAATCACCAACAATCGCTGGGAACACCGTGATGTTGCCGCCAAAGCAGAAGGCAATCGCGCTGACACAGGTAAAGAACAGAATTGGATTAAGCGGCAGGAACGTCATCACGGACACAGCCAGAATTGTCACAAACAGCGTAAAGGTGATGACCCGCATACGCCCGACATTATCGGAAAGCGCCCCAAGCACAATACGCCCAACGGTATTAAAAATCGCAATCGCAGACACGGCATTTGCCGCCGTCGCCATATCCATTCCGGCCATTTGCACGCCGATATCTTTCACAATACCGATCAAATACAGACCGCTCATGCACGCAGTGAAGAAGATAATAAACAGCAAATACGATTCTTTGGTTGCCAACATCTCAGCCAGCGAGAAATCACGCGCCTGTCCCTGAATCGCAGCTTGTTGTACCGGCACCGCAGCGGGCTCTTTCAGCAATGAACTCCCGACCAGAATCATCGCCATAACGATAATTCCCCAGTAGAAAAAGGTTTCTGATACACCCACTTCCGCAATCAAAAAGCTGTTTACATATTTAAACAACAGACTTCCGGTACCGAATGAGCCAACCGAAATACCCGCGATCAGCCCTTTGCGATTGGGGAACCATTTGATCAAATTGGACAGCGTCGTGATGTAAGCCGTGCCGTCAGCAAAACCGACAACCACCCCCACTAGCAGATAAATCAGCGTCAGCGACGGACTCACGGCACTCGCCATCAGACCGGCACCCAGCGCGATGCCAGCAATCATGGTCAAGCGGCGCAAGCCAATACGTTCCTGAAATTTACCAGCAAATAGCGTTGCAAATGCCAGACAGAAGCTGGTGATTGAAAACGTCGTTGCAACGGAACTCAACGTCCAGCCAAATTTGTCCACCAGCGGCTGGTTGAATAAACTCCAGGTGTAAATCGTGCCAAGTCCCATTTGGGTGATAATGGTACCGAGGACAATCAATCCCCGATTAACAGGTTTAGTATTCATGGGTTTTCCCCTACATCAAAAATTGGTCCGATTCACTCGGCACGCTAAAAAATATAAGCTGATGTGGAGAAGAGAAAAGCCATCAAAACACTGTCAGCTTATGGGCTGAGGCCAGTATACAAGCGGGCTGACAGTGATTGATCGAATGGGGAATGAGATGCCTGAAACGCGGAATGAAATGCCTTTAAAGACGCATCAATGACCTGAACTCCTTTATTTTGCTCCGGCTGACCGGGACTTCAAAATCCAGATCGTTCAATCGCAGGATATACGTATTGTTAAACCACGGCACAATTTCACGGATTTTCGTCAGGTTGACACAGTAAGAACGATGACAGCGGAAAAAATAGTCTTCCGGTAGGCGACTACAAAACTCCGTAATATTCATCGGCATGATGAATTCCTCACGGCGGGTATAAACCAGCGTGACCTTTTCCTGCGCGGCCGCGTAGTAGATATTGTTAATATCCGTGACGATAATCCGTTCGTCTTTCATCAAATTAATCGTTTGCTGTGCGCCTCTTGGTGCGCTCGAATGCGCGCCCGTTTCAACAGCGGGTGCAATTTGCCGCTGTTGCCAGGTCGCTTCCAGCTTACGCAACATCGTAATGATGCGAGATTCATGATACGGCTTGAGAATGTAATCGAAAGCCTCGACTTCAAATGCCTCGACCGCATGTTCTTTGTACGCCGTAATAAAAATGATGTAAGGCTTGTGCGCGAATTTGCTGATATTTTGCGCCAGCCAAACGCCGTCTAACGATGGAATATTGATATCCAAAAAGATCGCATCGACTTCGTTATGTTGCAGATACTTCAGGACATCCAACCCGTCATCAAATGTTGCCTCAATCGTAATATCACTGTGCTGCTTGATGAGATAACTCAGCTCTTGCTGCGCGAGGAACTCATCTTCAACAATAATGGCTTTCATGGGTTGCCTCCTGTTTGCTCAGCAGCATAGCTTGATGACGGCACTTGCACGGTATCCGGCAATGCCGACGGGGTTTTATCGTCTCGTGGGATGTAGAAATAAATCTCAGTTCCAGGTTCCAAACGGCGAATATGCAGGCCATCACCATAGAGCAGCCGGACCCGGTGATGAACATTCAGCAGGCCGATTTTATTCCCCGGCAATTCATTGCGCGCAACGCGATCCATCGTTTCCTGACTGATGCCGTGGCCCGTATCTTTTACCGCCACCAGCAACTTATCGCCCTGATCTTTCACGGACAGCACCACGGTTCCCTTCCCTTTGAAAGGCTGAATACCATGCACAATCGCATTTTCCACCAGCGGCTGAATTAATAAGCTAGGAATTTTGTACGCCACATCGTCGTCAATGTCGTAAATCACCGTCAACTTCGCGCCAAAGCGTGCCTGCTCAATCGCGATATAATCTTGAATTTGGTACAGCTCTTTTTTTATATCAATCAGCGCATCGTCGTTAAGTTCGAGGTTATAGCGCAAATAGCGAGACAGATTGATGACCAACTGGCGCGCCGTATCGGGATTAATACGAATGGACGAGGAAATCGCATTCAGAGCATTAAAAAGAAAGTGCGGATTGATTTTACTTTGCAGCGCTCTCAGTTCCGCCTTATTTGCCATATCACGCAGTTGTTCTGTACGGGAAACCTCAATTTGCGTTGACATGATTTGCGATAGGCCGACAGCCATCACGCGTAATGAATAAGTAATTTTATGGGCATGGCGATAATAGATTTTCAGCGTGCCAGTCACCTGCCCGTGTTCCCACAGCGGGATGACAATCATCGAATGAATTTCCGGCGTAAGATGCTGTTCATCATTATTTTTAATGATGATTTTACCGTCATGGATCGCCTGCTGAGTCATCGGGCTGATAATATCGTGGCCGATATTATATTTGTCTTCCCCAATCCCCACGTAAGCCTGAATGTGCTGCGTGTTCGTTATCGCCACTGCGTCCGCATTAATTTCAGTACGAATGATCCTACAAATAGCCGTCAGTGAATCGCTGTTAATGTTGCGGAAATACGGCAGTGTTTTGTGTGCGATATCCAGCGCGAGTTTGGCCTGCCTAGCGGCAATCACCTCTTTTTCATTCGCGACGCTCTGCACCAGCAGTACAATCAGGCCAATACAGATGGAGCCAAGAATCATCGGCACGGCAATTTTTGAAACAATATCCAGTCCTAACTCGATCGGCGTCGCCCATGCAACAACCAGCAGCATGGTTAATGACTCACACAGCATTCCGCCCAGAATCCCGATACTCCACTGCTGCTCTTTTTTGATTTTCTTATTGATGTAACCGGAAGTGATACCCGCGATGATGCTGGTAATCAGGCAAGGTACAGAGGTAATGCCATCAATATCAATTAAATAACGGTGTGCTCCCGCAATGATACCCGTCGCGATCCCCACCCAAGGGCCGAAGAGAATACCGCCAGACATCACGGCAATCACCCGCACGTTGACGAGCGATCCTTCAACATTAATTCCGGAATACGTACCGAACAGAGCAAACAGAGAAAAGATGGCCGTCACCGTCACTCGCTCTCTCGGTGAATGTTGCTCTTTTTGCAGCAATTGCCTGAACTGGCGCGTTCTAGTCAGGAAGAATAGGCAAATCAGCATCAGGGCAGCGCGGTCAAAGACCGCAAGGAGCATTTCAAATATTTCGTGCACGGGACATCCGGTACTGGGTTACAAGCCAGCACTATAGAAAAAATGTGATCCACATTCCACTTTTTAGTCTGTTAACCGCGTAGGAAGCGCAAAGTATAAAAGCCAGCAGACGCTGGCTTTTAGGGAAGATTGGCACAGTACGACCATTTACACGTCTATCGGCTTATTCAATTTCAGTAGCTGAGTGAATTCCTCCGCAGGCATCGGATGCCCAAACAGATATCCCTGCGCTTCCTCACACCCCTTGCCGCGTAGCCGCTCGCTCTGCTCTAATGTTTCCACACCCTCGGCAATCACGCCCAGGCCAAAACTTTTTCCAAGATACAAGATCGCCCTGACAATCGCCGCATCCGGCGGAGATTCGCACATGGTCCTGACAAAGGTTTGATCGATCTTCAATCGAGTCACTGGGTAGTTTTTAAGCATACTGAGAGAGGCATAGCCCGTTCCATAATCGTCAAATGCAATGCCGATTCCCGCTTCCCGCAGCGTCTTTAACGGTTGCATCATATTCTCGTCGTAACGCAGGATAATGTTTTCTGTAATCTCCAGTTCCAGCGAGCTGGGTTCCAACCCTGTTCGAGTGAGGGTATCCATAATTTTCTGCGCCAAAAGGCCGGTACGAAACTGCGCACTGAAAAGGTTAATGCTGATACGAAAATATTTGTCGCTAGCCTGACACCACTCTGCGGCCTGCTTACATGCTGTTTCTACGATCCAATCGCCGACTCGCTCCGCCCACGGGCCATTTTCCAGTGCGGTGAGGAATGCGGCCGGGCCAAGCAATCCTCTTTCAGGGTGACGCCAACGCAGCAGTGCTTCCGCACCAACAATCTCATTTGTCGCCAGTTTTACCTGTGGCTGATAGAACATTTCAAATTCATGCTGCTCGTAAGCCCGCACAAACTCGAGCTGAAAAGCATGCTTGGCCTGAAACACCTCAAGCAGCTCACGCGTGAAAAAACGGTAACAATTTCGACCTTCGGACTTCGCCTGATACAGCGCTAAATCGGCGCTGGTCAAGAGATCTTGCACCGTCAATCCATAGTCGGGATACAGCACTGCGCCAATGCTGGCGCTAATATTGATTTGGTGATCGTCAATAATCATCGCCTGAGAAATTTCATGAATAATTTGCTCGGCAATTTTTCCTGCGACTCTTTTATCATTCAGGCCAGGAAACAGCAGTGCGAACTCATCCCCGCCCATTCGCGCCACAACATCGCCGGAACGGACCGTCGCTTTTATTTTTTTAGCGACGTGCACCAGAATATCATCGCCGCTGGAATGCCCCAGACTGTCATTAACATCTTTAAATCCATCCAGATCGACCATCATGATACAGACGGCAGGTTCATTCTTTAGCGCGGTTTCGAGATTGGATGTTAATAATGTCCGGTTTGCCAACCCCGTAAGCGGATCCATGTGCGCTAACAAAAACAGTCGTTCTTCATTGCGGCGACGTTCTGTGATGTCACGCAATATCGCACCATAGCTAATATTGTCGTTGTCTTCCCACATAGAAACCGACAATTCAACCGGTACCAGACTGCCGCTTTTAGCTTGCACATTCAGTTCTAACGTCACACCTTTCATCAGCGAATCACGGTCGGTCACTAAATGGTTGAGCTGCACGATAAAGGCATCAGGAACAATGGTATTAATATTGAGACCAATAATGTCCTCGTCACTGTATCCCAGCATATTTTCCGCAGCGGTATTCCAGAAAGTAATCATCCCCTTCTCATTAACACACAAAATCGTATCCGGTGAGGTATTAGCGATATTTTCAAAACGAACCTGACTGGCTTTACGCGCGAGTTCAAGACGTCGCATTTCCAGCTTGTCCATGACCAATGAAGCCAGATCCTGCATATTATGCTCATCACGCTTGGTGAATGTCGCTCTGGGCTTCAAATCGATAATGCACAGTGTGCCAATAGCATGTCCGGACGGCGTAATTAATGGGATGCCCGCGTAAAAACGAATGTAGGGAATGCCTACAACCAGCGGGTTATTTTTGAAACGCGCATCATTGAGCGCATCAGGCACCACCATGATCTTTTTCTTTAGGATCGTGTGGGCACAAAAAGAGATATCTCGGGGCGTTTCACAAAACGGAACCCCGACGCTGGCGGCAAACAGTTGACGTTCAGCCTCTACCAACGATACCAAAACAATAGGCGCACTAAAGATGTTAGCGGCCAAGCTAATCAGGTTACTCAAACCTGGGTCAAATAATACGTTCTTAATGCCATACTCACGAAGAGCAGCAAGACGTTTGTCTTCATCTTTGCTTATTGGGGCACGGCTCATGGGTTCCCCCCTCCCATCGTATTAATGTTCAGATTAGACAAAATTTAGCTATAAATCCAAAATGTTGCAGCAATGAGCACGACAAGAGCAACAGGCCAGCATGAGTAAACCAACGCTCCCTCTCTTGCCAAGAGCCAAGACGCATGGTGGCTGAGTGTGAGTATGGCAAAAGATCCAGACTCTATCATCCCTTAGAATCATTAATAATAACAAATGGACGTATCAATTAAGATGATAGATGAAAAACGAAATAGAAAGCTACCGATGCACTCACAACGTTGAGCAATGTCGGCAGAAAAGAAAGGAGAAGGTTGGTATATTCAGAGACTCACTACCGGATAACGACAATAGATTATCAAGTTATTAACAGAATATAACCAACCAAGGGATTATCAGGCGGGAAAATAGGTTATCGAGTGTTCAGGTGTGTCATTTTTTGCTCGAATAACGACATCCCAAGTTCCTGTATAAGGCACGGTTAAATACACTTCACCTTCAGCATGACGGAAAATAGAATCCTGTGTAGCACTATTCTCTTCGGTCATCGATTCCTGTTCACCATTACTCATTTGTACTTCAAATGTATTAGCACACCGGACAATTACCGTATCACCGCCAAACAGACTTAAACACGTGCGAATTACAGACATACATCCTCCGCGACACGCAGTCATGCGCATGCTTAATGAAACGAATTTATTGGTTGTATTTCCCACAACGGGATTTCCATAAGAGCAAAATGCATACAGTCAGATTGTGATTTAGATCAAGCTACACACATGTTTAAGTCAAATCAGGAGATGGAATAAGACGATACTATGACAGCCTGACATTTATTAGAATTTTTGATAGTCAGGCGATAGCATTATTTTGATGCTGTCTCATACATCCGCACAGGTTTCACCTCGCGGAATAACAACTTAAATTGTTTTTATGGTTGTATTTATGATGACCTTCGCACACCAACGATACATAGCTTTGGTTTTTTTAAACAAGATTAATATCCACTTGATAAATTACAACCTAGGTTGTAAATTGAACGAATGAAAACGACACTTGCAGAACGATTAAAGACCGCCAGGACTGCACAAGGGCTTAGCCAAAAAGCACTTGGCGACATGATTGGTGTATCTCAGGCCGCCATACAGAAGATTGAGGTGGGGAAAGCGTCGCAGACAACCAAAATTGTTGAGCTTTCCAATGCACTACATATTCGACCTGAATGGTTGGCAAATGGCGAAGGCCCAATGCGTAGCGACAGGGTGGTTCGATCACTCCAGGAATCGAGCATTCCGCCAACATCAAAATGGGGCACCGTATCCGCTTGGGACAGCACGACAGAACTATCAGAGGACGAGGTGGAAGTGCCTTTTTTAAAGGATATTGAGTTTGCATGCGGCGACGGGCGCATTCAAAGTGAGGATTACAACGGCTTTAAGCTCCGTTTTTCCAAAGCCACGCTGCGTAAGGTCGGTGCAAATACTGACGGTTCAGGTGTTCTTTGTTTCCCGGCAGCGGGTGACAGTATGGAACCCATCATCCCGGATGGCACCACCGTTGCAGTTGATACTAACAACAAACGCATCATTGATGGAAAGCTCTACGCCATTGCTCAGGAAGGCAGTGGCAACGATAAGCTCAAGCGAATCAAACAACTTTACCGCAAGCCTGGCGGCCTCCTTGTCATCCATAGCTTTAACCGCGATGCTGACGAAGAAGCCTACGAATCCGAGGTCGAAATCATCGGCCGTGTGTTCTGGTATTCGGTACTGTTATAGCACGGCTTAGATAGTTCTTCGCTTACGTCGCTATCGCGTTTTTCCTCTAACCAAAGCCGGTGAGCCAATGCGGACACCAGCTTTGTTCCGTACTTCAAAAACGTTTACCCTCTCCCAGATAACCTTACCCACGCATAACAGTTTTATACAATCACCATGTTATGGTTTTATCACCCCTTGTTGATGTTGTGTTATTCCTCCTGTCTATGTGTTGCTTTCCCGCCCTATGGCGGG
The DNA here is from genome assembly GCF_002847345.1 of Pectobacterium peruviense. Taxonomy (GTDB): domain Bacteria; phylum Pseudomonadota; class Gammaproteobacteria; order Enterobacterales; family Enterobacteriaceae; genus Pectobacterium; species Pectobacterium peruviense. The sequence continues at coordinate 132,096 of NZ_LXFV01000001.1, read as the reverse complement.
ATTTTTTTTGCTGCTCGTTGGCCCCTTGTCTGCATATCGCGTTACTGCGCCCACTGCCATTAACAACCAAAAACAACTCGAATTAAAACTAAAGATGTTGACACAAAAACAACTATAGTTTTAAATGAACACATAACGCGATTGCTATCCCAGAGATAGCAATGAACAAATCCCCACATAAGCAGTAATTATTTTCTTTAAGGATAAGGTGATTTATGACTGAGCCACAATTTCGCAGTAAAGGCCCTGAGCTTCTGGTCGAACTTTCTCAACACGTTGCCGATACAGTCAAAAACGTCACTGAGTTGGATCCACAAACCGCCGAACTGGTCGGCAATGCCGTTGCCAAACATATGATGACCGTGTGGGGCGGACAAAATGTTTATTTCCCGATGGGGATTTCTTGGCGTGCCTCTCAGCGGGATCTCCAAATATATGAAGAATTCGATGGGCGCAATCATAGTGCTCTTGCGAAGAAATATAATGTCTCACTGCAATGGATTTATAAAATTGTCAGAACCATGAGAAAGGATGAGCTACAGGAAAAGCAAAAAAACCTAGCGTAATATAAAGAATAATAAATTATAATTTCGCACAGAAATTAAATAAAGAAATAAAAATACAGTTTAATAAAAAAACTTATAACCTCAATTAAAAATTAATTAAAAACTCAAGTTGCAGTGAATGCAACAAGACATTCTATTCGATGATTCAGGAAATGCACGGAATTTTAAATATAACAGATATATTCAACTATATTTTCACCAGGTAATTAATAGAATGGGTACGCTTGCGTGCCCATCATTTTTATATATCTAACACCCCGTTTTTTTTTCAGAAAAACCCCTCCAACACTATATTGAGTCATTCAATACATATGCAATGTCGCTCACGTTACTACCTATCTTCTTATACAAATCAAGCAGCTAAAAACCTCAAAAACATGCATTTGTAATGCACAAATCAATTTTTGACCGTTAAGAGCATGATAACGTTGCCCCACGATCCCTTCGGCGTGTTGAAAACGCCGAGTGAAAAAAAATAAATGGGGCAATTGAAAGCAATGAGCGAGAAAGTAAGAAAGCGGTGGCAACGCCGACCCGGAACCGTCGGCGGTAAACGTCCTTGGAACGACTGGCGTAACGCACTGACTTGGCGCAGAGCAACACAGATCCTGCTACTGACGGTCAATGTCTATATCGGCGTCACTTTCTATTTTTGGGTACGTTACTTTGAAACTGGCGGCACGACGCTTTATATGTCGAGGCCAGGCGGTATCGAAGGCTGGCTGCCAATTGCAGGATTGATGAACGTTAAGTTCACCTGGGAAACGGGTAATTTCCCCCCTATCCACCTTGCATCAATGCTATTACTTCTCGCATTTATTCTCACCAGCCTGTTGCTGAAAAAATCGTTCTGCTCCTGGCTGTGCCCTATCGGCACGATTTCCGAGTGGGTAGGTGCATTGGGGAAAAAAATGTTTGGCCGCCACTTCATTCTTCCAAGATGGCTGGACATTCTGCTACGTAGCCTAAAATATCTATTATTGAGTTTTTTCCTCTACATCGCCTTATCAATGCCAGCACAGGGCATTTATATGTTTCTGATGTCACCTTACGGTCTGATCGCTGACGTCAAAATGCTCGGTTTTTTCCGCAATATCGGCACCGTCACGCTGGTCTGTATTTTTCTCTTTATGCTTGCCAGCCTGTTTGTCCGTCATTTTTGGTGTCGCTACCTATGTCCTTATGGTGCGCTCTTGGGCGTATTTTCGCTGCTGTCACCCTTCAAGATCCGCCGAAATGCCACTAGCTGTATCGATTGCGGCAAGTGTGCAAAGGCCTGTCCCTCTAACATTCCGGTGGATAAGCTAATTCAGGTGAGAACCGCAGAATGCACAGCCTGCATGACCTGCGTCGAATCCTGTCCGGTGGCATCGACGCTCCATTTCTCACTGATTCAGCCTTCAGGATCGCAGGAAAAAGACAGTGACGCAGCCAAACCACTATGGCGACAAACCGCACTGTCAGGTATTGCGATGACTGTACTGGTGCTCGGCATCCTTTTCGGCATAATCGGTTTCGCAATGTATACGGGAGGCTGGGACAGCCCGATTCCAGAACAGATGTACTTCCAGCTCATCCCCGGTTCACAGGGCATTGGTCACCCGTAAAGAATAATTAGGTCAACGGCGATGAATACAAAATAGGATGGTTTTGGGGAAAGGAATCTGAGGGAAAAATTAAGGGGCCGAATCGGCCCCTGATAGTCATCTGCACTTAACTGCAGATTACATGTTATCGATGATGTCCTGCGCAAACTCGCTACATTTCCGCAGCGTAGCGCCTTCCATCAGACGTTCGAAATCGTAAGTCACGGTCTTGTTCTTGATCGCGCCTTCAACGCCTTTAACAATCAGGTCAGCCGCTTCGAACCATTGCAGGTGACGCAGCATCATTTCAGCAGACAGAATAACAGAACCTGGGTTCACTTTATCCTGACCAGCATATTTCGGTGCAGTACCGTGCGTGGCTTCAAACAGTGCACATTCGTCACCGATGTTTGCGCCCGGAGCAATACCGATACCGCCAACCTGTGCTGCCAGCGCATCAGAAATGTAGTCACCGTTCAGGTTCATACAGGCGATTACGTCATATTCAGCAGGACGCAGCAGGATTTGTTGCAGGAATGCATCGGCGATCACGTCTTTTACCACGATCTCTTTGCCCGTGTTCGGGTTCTTGATCTTCACCCACGGACCGCCATCGATCAGTTCACCGCCGAATTCTTCACGCGCTAACTGGTAACCCCAGTCTTTAAACGCGCCTTCGGTGAATTTCATGATGTTGCCTTTGTGTACCAGCGTGAGGGAATCACGGTCGTTGGTAATCGCGTATTCGATCGCAGCGCGAACCAGACGTTTGGTACCTTCTTCGGAGCACGGCTTCACGCCGATGCCACACTGCTCAGGGAAACGGATTTTGCTAACGCCCATTTCTTCACGCAGGAATTTGATCACTTTGTCTGCTTCAGCAGACCCCGCTTTCCACTCAATACCTGCATAGATGTCTTCGGCGTTTTCGCGGAAGATCACCATGTCAGTCAGTTCAGGCTGTTTAACTGGGCTAGGTGTACCTTCGTAGTAGCGTACCGGACGCAGGCAAACATACAGATCCAGCTGTTGGCGCAGTGCAACGTTCAGAGAACGAATGCCACCGCCGACTGGCGTTGTCAGCGGGCCCTTAATCGCCACACGATATTCACGGATCAGATCCAGCGTTTCATCTGGCAGCCAGACATCTTTACCGTAAACTTGCGTGGATTTCTCACCTGTGTAGATCTCCATCCAGGAAATCGCGCGCTTGCCCTGATAGGCTTTTTTCACGGCGGCGTCCACTACGTTGATCATGGCTGGCGTTACATCGATACCAATGCCGTCACCTTCGATAAACGGGATAACCGGATTGTTCGGAACAACCAGTTTGCCTTGAGCATCAACCGTGATTTTCTGACCTTCTGTCGGTACCACTACTTTGCTTTCCATTAACCTCTCCTTCGAGCGCAATTTTGTTAATGACTTGTAAGATGCGTGTCAATACTACTTGAATATTTAGCCCGCGCCAATCGCAAACCATTTCGAGTATAATGCTTTTGTTATCCGCGACTATAAAGATGATGAATAAATTCCCTGTTAAAAATCACAAAGTTAAACGATTCAGCTCACAGCCAGCAAGAAAAAGGCAGCCTGAGAATACGCCGCGCCGGATTGTTTTGTTCAACAAGCCCTTCGATGTCTTGCCGCAATTCACTGATGAAGCTGGGCGTAGCACGCTGAAAGATTACATTCCGATTAGCGGCATTTATGCCGCTGGGCGTCTGGATCGCGACAGCGAAGGCCTGATGATTCTCACCAATGACGGCAAGCTTCAGGCACGGCTAACTCAGCCGACGAAAAAAACGGCCAAAATCTACTATGTTCAAGTTGAAGGCATTCCTGATGAGGCCGCACTGACGCGCTTTCGTACCGGTTTGGAACTGAATGACGGTAAAACGCAGCCTGCAGGCGCGGAGATCGTGCCGGAACCTGACTGGCTGTGGCCGCGTAATCCTCCAATACGCGAACGTAAAAGCATTCCTGACTGCTGGCTAAAAATTACGCTGTATGAAGGTCGTAATCGGCAAGTCCGTCGTATGACGGCGAATATCGGGTATCCTACCCTGCGTCTGATTCGATACGGCATGGCCAATCAAACCGTAGAAAACCTGTTACCCGGAGAATGGAAGGAGATAGCGGATGTTTAAACCCCATGTAACGGTTGCCTGTGTGGTACAGGCCGAGAACTATTTTCTGGTCGTCGAAGAGTTAATTAACGACAAATTATTGTGGAACCAACCCGCGGGCCATCTGGAAGCCGACGAGACGCTGATTCAGGCGGCGAGCCGTGAGCTATGGGAAGAGACCGGCATTCAGGCAGCGCCACACAGTTTCTTGCGTCTGCATCAATGGATTGCCCCAGATAACACACCGTTTTTACGCTTTTGCTTCGCGCTCGATCTGCCTCAGCGGGTCGACACCCAACCGCACGACAGCGACATCGAATGCTGTCGCTGGGTGACCGCCGAAGAAATTCTGCATTCTCGCCAGCTTCGTTCACCACTGGTGGCCGAAAGTATTCGCTGCTATCAGCAGCCAGAACGCTATCCGTTAACCGTATTGGGCGCGTTTAACTGGCCTTTTTAGACATCTTGCCATTCCTGCCACGCGTGAGCTAACCACCACGCGGCAGGAATAGCGATGCAGCCCTCGGTTCAACATGCTAAAATATGCCGCTTGTTTTTCGCATCAATGCGCCAGTAAATTTCAGTTCGTGAGACTCCCATGTCAGATAACAGCCAGAAAAAAGTGATTGTCGGTATGTCCGGCGGTGTTGATTCCTCCGTTTCCGCTTACCTGTTACAGCAACAGGGCTATCATGTTGAAGGCCTGTTCATGAAGAACTGGGAAGAGGATGACGACACGGAATATTGCTCAGCGGCCACTGACCTTGCTGATGCACAGGCCGTTTGCGACAAACTGGGTATCGAATTACATACCGTCAATTTTGCCGCGGAATATTGGGATAACGTTTTTGAACTCTTCCTTGAAGAATATAAAGCGGGCCGCACCCCCAATCCCGATATCCTGTGCAATAAAGAAATCAAATTCAAAGCCTTCCTGGAGTTCGCTGCCGAGGATCTCGGGGCGGACTATATCGCGACAGGCCACTATGTCCGTCGTCACGACGTTGACGGCAAAAGCCGTTTGCTGCGCGGCATGGACGGCAACAAAGACCAGAGCTATTTTCTTTATACGCTGAGCCATGAACAAATTTCACAAAGTCTGTTCCCCGTCGGCGAACTGGAAAAGCCACAGGTGCGCAAGATCGCCGAAGAACTTGAACTGGCTACCGCGAAGAAGAAAGACTCTACGGGTATTTGCTTCATCGGCGAACGCAAATTCACCGATTTTCTGGCGCGTTACCTTCCCGCACAGCCCGGCCCGATTCTGTCCGTCGACGACAATAAACCGATGGGACAACATCAGGGGCTGATGTACCACACGCTGGGACAGCGCAAAGGACTGGGGATTGGCGGCGTCAAAGACGGCGGCGAAGATCCTTGGTACGTGGTGGATAAAGACGTCGCCAACAATATTCTGTATGTCGCGCAGGGTCACGAACACCCTCGTCTGATGTCGTACGGCTTAATCGCACAGCAGTTACACTGGGTCGATCGCCAGCCGCTGACCGCTGAATTACGCTGCACGGTGAAAACCCGTTACCGTCAGGCGGATATTCCCTGCACCGTCACCCCACTTGGCGACGATCGCATTACCGTGCGTTTTGATGAGCCCGTCGCTGCCGTAACTCCGGGCCAATCCGCTGTCTTTTACCTAGACGACGTTTGCCTTGGTGGCGGCATCATCGAAGAACGCTTACAGGAGTAACCGTGGCTAAGAATTATTATGAAATCACGCTGGCGCTCGCAGGCATTTGCCAATCAGCACATTTAGTCCAGCAGTTGGCCCACACGGGAAACTGTAATAATGATGTGCTGCATACCTCGCTGAACAGCGTGTTGAACCTCAATCCGGCATCTACGTTGGCCGTTTACGGCAATGACGAGCAAAACCTGAAGGTTGGGCTGGAAACGCTACTGGGTATTCTGAATACCAGCAGTAACAAAGGCGCGGGTGCAGAATTATCGCGCTATACCTTCAGTCTGATCGCGTTAGAACGCAAGCTGAATGCGAAATCTGCTGCGCTTGACGAATTAGGTAAGCGCATCGGGCAGTTGGAACGCCAACTGGAGCATTTTGAGCTACTTTCCGAAACGATCGTTAGCGCGCTCGCCGCGATTTACGTGGATGTCATCAGCACGCTGGGGCCACGTATTCAGGTTACTGGCTCACCAGAAGTGCTGAAAAACAGCCAGGTGCAAGCTAAAGTCCGTGCCGCGCTGCTGGCCGGAATCCGTTCTACGGTGCTCTGGCAACAGATTGGTGGTGGGCGCTTACAGTTGATGTTCTCACGCAGTCAACTGGTCAAAGAAGCGAAACAGATATTGGCGCGTTGCCCATCCGTTTGATGGTATTCTTGCCGTTATAGCTGACGCTGGTGTGATTAACGCCAGCGTTGCAATACTCGATTTTGTACTAAAACTGGCTGGTTCAAATCAGTCAGTTGTTGAAACTCGTTATTATCGAAACTACGTGTTTTTAAAGCCAAGTGTTCTTAAAAACTGCGTGTACTTAAAACCACGTGTTCTTAAAACCAATTGTTCTTGAAAATAATTGTTATTGAAACCAATCTCAGGAGTTGCTTGCGATGGAATTATCCTCACTGACCGCCGTTTCCCCTATTGATGGACGCTACGGCGATAAAGTCAGCACATTGCGCACCATTTTCAGCGAATTCGGTTTGCTGAAATTCCGTGTGCAGGTTGAAGTACGTTGGTTGCAAAAACTGGCAGCCTGTGCAGAGATCCAGGAAGTTCCTGCATTTGACGCTGACGCAAACGCTTTCCTTGATAAAATTGTCGCCGAATTTAGCGAAGAAGATGCGGCCCGCATTAAAACGATCGAGCGTACGACCAACCACGATGTGAAAGCCGTTGAGTATTTTCTGAAAGAGAAAGTCGCTGCTATTCCAGCACTGCATGCCGTTAACGAATTCATCCACTTCGCCTGTACCTCAGAAGACATCAACAACCTGTCTCACGCACTCATGCTTGATACCGCTCGCCGCGACGTCATTTTGCCGCACTGGCGCCAGATTATTGATGCGCTGAAAACGCTGGCACAGGAATACCGCGATATCCCGCTGCTTTCCCGTACACACGGTCAGCCAGCCACGCCATCCACCATCGGTAAAGAGTTCGCTAACGTGGCTTACCGTATGGAGCGCCAATATCGTCAGCTGCAACAGGTTGAGATTCTGGGCAAAATTAATGGTGCTGTCGGCAACTATAATGCCCATCTGGCAGCCTACCCGGAAGTGGACTGGCACCAGTTCAGCGAAAGCTTTGTCACCTCGCTGGGCATCAACTGGAACCCGTACACCACACAGATCGAACCGCACGATTACATCGCCGAGCTGTTCGACTGCATCGCGCGTTTCAACACCATTTTGATCGACTTTGACCGTGATATCTGGGGCTACATCGCACTGAATCACTTCAAACAAAAAACCATTGCGGGCGAAATCGGTTCCTCAACCATGCCGCACAAGGTTAACCCGATTGACTTCGAAAACTCGGAAGGCAATCTGGGGCTGTCGAACGCCGTACTGGCGCACCTGGCTAGCAAATTGCCGGTTTCTCGCTGGCAGCGCGACCTTACCGACTCTACCGTGCTGCGAAACTTAGGCGTGGGTGTGGGCTATGCACTGATTGCGTATCAGGCCACGATGAAAGGCATTAGCAAACTGGAAGTGAACCGCGATCGTCTGGCTGACGAACTGGATCACAACTGGGAAGTGTTGGCAGAGCCGATTCAAACCGTGATGCGCCGCTACGGGATTGAAAAACCGTACGAGAAACTGAAAGAACTGACACGCGGCAAACGTATTGATGCGACGGGTATTCAGGCATTTATCGATGGTCTGGAATTACCTGAAGCGGAAAAAACGCGTCTGAAAGCGATGACGCCAGCCAACTATATTGGCCGCGCTATCGCCATGGTCGATGACCTGAAATAAGCGTTCTCAAACAAAATTTCGTACTCCCTCTGGCGGGCGCCCTGCCCGCCAGTTTCCCTTAAGGCCAACCATTTCCAGCCTGTTTATACCCGGTTTACCCTTCCTGTGGATAATTTAACAAATAAAATAAATGACTTTCTCTGCGTATAATGCTGATACGCGGGAGTGACAGACGTGAAAGATAGGCTACATAAAAGCATTTCAATAAATATGATTCTATCTATTCGACAGAGGATATAACGATGCGGATTCTGGTCGTTGAAGATAATGTATTGCTACGCCATCATTTAACCGTTCAGATGAACGAAATGGGGCATCAGGTTGACGCAGCGTCTGACGCTAAAGAAGCAGATTATTTTCTGCATGAAAACATGCCGGATATTGCGATTGTCGATCTCGGATTGCCCGATGAAGATGGCATGAGCATGATTCGTCGCTGGCGCGCGCATCAGATCAAACTGCCTATTCTGGTGTTGACCGCCCGTGAAGGCTGGCAGGACAAAGTCGCCGTGCTGGAAGCGGGTGCGGACGATTACGTGACTAAACCGTTCCATATGGAAGAAGTGGTGGCACGTTTGCAGGCGCTGATGCGGCGCAACAGTGGTTTGGCATCACAAATTATCAGTCTGCCGCCCTTCGAGATCGATTTGTCGCGCCGCGAACTGATGATCCACAGCGCCCCAATCAAGCTGACTGCGTTTGAATACACGATTATCGAGACGCTGATTCGCAACAAGGGTAAAGTCGTCAGCAAAGAGTCGCTGATGCTACAGCTGTATCCCGATGCGGAACTGCGGGAAAGCCACACCATTGATGTACTGATGGGACGGTTACGCAAGAAAATTCAGCAGGCGGACGCGCAAGATGTAATTACTACCGTACGCGGACAAGGATATCGCTTTGATATTGATACGCCCTCAGGCCCAGTATGAGTGATAAGAAGCAGCCTTTCTCGCTTCGCATTCGTTTTCTACTCGCGACAGCGGCCATCGTGCTGGCGCTGTCGTTGGCCTATGGCGTCGTCGCTATTATCGGTTACAGCGTCAATTTTGATAAAACCTCATTCCGCCTGTTACGCGGCGAAAGTAACCTCTACTACAGCCTTGCACAGTGGCGCGATAACCAGTTGAATATCGTCACGCCTCCCGATGTTGACATCAATTTCCCCACGCTGGTGTTGATATACGATGAGAATGGCAACGTACTCTGGCGCGAAAAGCATGTTCCTGAGCTGGAAGCGCTGATAAAACCAGAGTGGCTGAACAAGACGGCCTATCACGAATTGGATACCGACACCGATACCAGCAGCGCGGTATTAACGGGCAACACCTTATTACTGAGCAGCCTGCGGGCGCTGAATGGCGCACATAGCAATGCGCTAACCCATTCCATCGCCGTGAACGTGTATCCCAAGACAGAGCATCTCCCCGCCATCACCATTGTCGTCGTCGACCGCATCCCGCAAGAGTTACAACAGGAAGACGTGGTGTGGGAATGGTTCAGCTATGTTTTGATTGCCAACCTTCTGCTGGTGCTTCCCCTGCTTTGGCTAGGCGCTCACTGGAGCCTGCGCCCTATTCAACATCTGGTAAAACAGATCGCTGAACTGGAAAAAGGCACACGCGATCAGTTGGATGAAAAGCCGCCGCGTGAGTTGTTCAGTTTGGTGAAAAACCTGAATATTCTGCTGAATAACGAACGCCAACGTTACCATAAATATCGTACGACGCTCACTGACCTCACCCACAGTCTGAAAACGCCGCTGGCGGTCTTGCAGACCACGTTACGCGCGCTGCGTACCGGCAAAGAAATCACTATCGATCAGGCTGAGCCGATCATGCTGGCACAGATCAGTCGCATCTCACAGCAGATTGGCTATTATCTGCATCGCGCCAGCGTGCGCTCCGAACACAATCTGCTGATACGTGAAGTACACTCGGTTCCAGCACTGCTGGATGGCCTGTGTTCTGCGTTAAATAAGGTGTATCAGCGCAAAGGCGTGGTATTGACGCTCGATATTCCACCCGAGCTGACCTTCGTGGGCGAGAAGAATGATTTTATGGAAGTACTGGGCAATATCCTTGATAACGCCTGTAAGTACTGCCTGGAATTTGTTGAAATCAGCGTGCAATATTCCGATCACAAGCTGCATCTGATTATCGATGACGACGGCCCCGGCATCCACGAAAGCAAGCGCGAAATGATCTTCCTGCGTGGGCAGCGAGCCGACCGCATGCGCCCCGGACAAGGTATCGGTCTCGCCGTTGCCGTCGAAATTATCGAACAGTATCAGGGTGAGATCCTCATCAGCGACAGCGCACTGGGTGGTGCCCGAGTCGAAGCTATTTTCTCCCGTCAGAACCTTAGTTCGAACGAAGGGTGAAAGACAGTACAGCGAGCAATGCTTCCGCTATACTCGTCATACTTCAAGTTGCATGTACGCTGGATTCGTTCTCTTGCCGCCTGCATGAAACTCGAATTATTTAGGGTATATACTTATTGTCAAAATGCGGATTGTTTTAAAATACGGATTACTTCAAGAAAAATCATGTCTTCAAGAACAGTCATTTCCTCAAAAAACGAATTTCTGGAAAACGGTATGGACTATCAACTTAATCTCGACTGGCAGGATTTTTTAGCGAACTACTGGCAAAAACGTCCGCTCCTGATTAAAGGCGGTTTTACCCATTTTATCGATCCGATTTCACCCGATGAACTTGCGGGTCTGGCATTGGAAAATGAGGTCGATAGCCGGCTAGTCAGCCATCAGAATGGGCGTTGGCAGGTGAGCCATGGTCCTTTCGAGAGCTACGACCATCTGGGTGAAAGCAATTGGTCGCTGTTAGTGCAGGCGGTCGATCACTGGCATGAGCCCTCTTCCGCCTTGATGCAGCCATTTAGACAACTGCCAGACTGGCGTACTGATGATTTGATGATTTCGTTTTCCGTTCCCGGTGGTGGTGTAGGGCCACATCTGGATCAGTATGATGTTTTCATTATTCAGGGAACGGGACGTCGCCGCTGGCGCGTCGGTGAAAAAATACCGATGAAGCAGCATTGCCCACATCCAGACCTGCTTCAGGTCGACCCGTTTGAAGCCATTATTGATGAAGAGCTGGAACCGGGCGATATCGTGTATATTCCACCGGGCTTCCCGCACGAAGGCTATTCGCTGGAGAATTCGCTCAACTACTCCGTGGGTTTCCGGGCGCCAAATGCTCGCGAACTGGTCAGCGGCTTTGCGGATTATGTGCTTTCCCGCGAACTCGGCAGCTATCGCTACAGCGATCCTAACATTCCATCCAGAGATCATATCGCCAGCGTATTGCCGCAAGAGCTGGATGCACTGCAAAAAATGATGCTGGAGCTAGTACAGCAACCGGAACATTTCCAAAATTGGTTTGGTGAGTTTATTTCCCAGTCTCGTCATGAGCTTGACCTCTCACCGCCGGAACCACCTTATCAGGCTGGCGAGGTGTATGAGTATCTGCAACAGGGTGAACCACTGCGTCGTCTAGGCGGTATGCGTGTTATCTGCGTTGGGGATGGCTGCTTCGTTAACGGGGAGAAAGTGAACAGTACACACAAGGAAGCGCTGTTTGCGTTGGCTGAGCACCCCGCCATCAATGCGGAACTGCTGGGTGATGCGCTGGAAGATCCTTCTTTCCTTGCCCAGCTCACGGTACTGATTAACAGCGGTTACTGGTATTTTGCGGATTAAAACCAAGATAATCGGTTACACAAGAATAAGGCGGGAATTTCCCGCCTTATTCGTTTCTGCAAAATGGTAATGCTTACGGCTTCGCACGCAGCGCAGTCAGCTCTGCAATGCGCATAATCACAGACACGGCCTTTTCCATCCCTTCCAGCGTGACAAACTCATGTTTGCCATGATAGTTGTAGCCACCGGTAAACAGATTTGGGCATGGTAACCCCTGGAATGACAGGTGTGCGCCGTCAGTACCACCGCGAATTGGCTTCATATTTGGCTCAATATCACAATCCCGCATCGCCTGCTGTGCCAGCGCGATAATGTGCGGATGCTGCTCAACCTGCTCACGCATGTTGTAGTAGGTATCGGTAATCGTGACTTCAATGTAGCAATCTCGGTGCAGCCCCGCGCCGACCTTTTCCGCAATATCCAGCATTGTCTGTTTACGCTGTTCAAAGCCGTTACGATCGAAATCCCGGACGATATAGTGCAAGTCTGCCCGCTCCACAGATCCTTTCATGCTGTGAAGATGGTAAAAACCCTGATAGCTTTCGGTCTGCTCCGGTGATTCACTCTCCGGCACATGCTGATGATAGCGAGAGGCCAGCGTCAGCGCGTTCACCATCACGCCTTTGGCGCTACCAGGATGTACATTGTTACCGACAATTTTCACCTGAACCGACGCGGCATTAAAGTTTTCATACTCCAGTTCGCCGACGCCACCGCCGTCTACAGTGTAAGCCCACTGCGCGTTAAACGCTTTGACATCAAAAAACTGTGCGCCCTTGCCAATTTCTTCATCAGGCGTAAAGGCAATACGAATATCCCCGTGCGGCAGTTGGTTCTTTCTCAGACGCACCAGTGCGGTAATAATTTCTGCGATCCCTGCTTTATCATCGGCTCCCAGCAGCGTTTTGCCGTCTGTCGTAATCAGCGTGTGCCCCAGTAGTTGGTGTAGCACTGGGAACATGACGGGCGACAGCACTTCATCCCCCATGCCCAAGGCAATGTCACCACCGCGATAGTTTTCTAGAATCTGCGGATTCACATTTTTGCCGCTAAAGTCTGGCGACGTATCCATATGTGAAATAAAGCCGATAGCAGGTACTGACCAGGCAACGTTCGCCGGAAGCGTCGCCATCAGGCAACCTTGTTTGCTAAGTACGATCTGCTCAAATCCCAGTTCGAGCAGTTCTTGCTGCAACGCACGCGCCAGTTTCAACTGGCCGTCGGTACTCGGCACCTGCCGAACACCGGATTTAGACTGTGTATCAAACGAAACGTAGTTTAAAAATCTGTCGAGTAATTTATCCATCTTATGCCCCCTGAACCCTGAAAGGCATTATGGATAGGGCTACCACGGCAGATATTGCGTCAGGTCAGTTTTTTTCCGATTTAACAAACCATAGGACTAGAATTCAGAGCAAAAAGCGGTAGCAGCGTCACGAAGTGTTCCCAAATCAGGTAACAATAAGGAAACATGCGTGCTAATTCATTGGCTGAATCACCGCCATTCACGTCTATAGTGGCAGGAAGTCGGGCCACACAAGTTGGCGTTAGGTAACGTTTCCCGTAAAATGCCGCCCTTAACCGCGCACGCTAGCTGAAAGGTGATAACCCTTGGCACGATCGCAACGGAGATGCCGTTGATCTGCCAAATCAGGAAATAGAGCTATACCTTAATGAAAGAAAACTCCCTGACTGTGCCAGTCGTTGAATTGCTCAACGTCCATAAAGGCTTTGATGGTAAAGACATCATTTCGCATTTTAATCTCACCATTAATAACGGTGAGTTCCTGACGATCCTCGGGCCATCCGGCTGCGGAAAAACCACCGTACTGCGTCTGATAGCGGGTCTGGAAACGGTCGATAGTGGCAGCATCATGCTGGAAAAGCAGGATATTACCCACCAGCCCGCTGAGCAGCGACACGTTAATACCGTATTTCAAAGTTACGCGCTATTCCCTCATCTCAGCGTGTTTGAGAACGTGGCATTTGGCCTGCGTATGCAGAAAACACCTGCCGCAGAAATAACGCCGCGCGTAATTGAAGCACTAAAAATGGTGCAGTTGGACGAGTTAGCACAGCGTCGCCCACACCAGTTATCCGGTGGCCAGCAACAGCGCGTTGCTATCGCCCGCGCCGTCGTCAACCAGCCGAAGGTTCTGCTGCTGGATGAATCTCTGTCCGCACTCGATTATAAGTTGCGCAAGCAGATGCAGAACGAGCTTAAGGCGCTGCAACGCAAGTTGGGCATCACCTTTATTTTCGTCACGCACGATCAGGAAGAAGCGCTGACCATGTCCGACCGCATCGTGGTGATGCGCGAGGGTTGCATCGAGCAAGACGGCACGCCGCGTGAAATCTACGAAGAGCCTAAAAATCTATTCGTCGCCAGTTTTATCGGCGAAATCAATATTTTTGATGCCATCGTACTAGAGCTATTGGATGAACAAAGAGTACGCGCTCAGGTCGAAGGCCACGAATGCGTGATCACCGTCAGTTTTCTGGTCAACGTCGGACAACACCTTAACGTGCTGCTGCGACCGGAGGATTTACGCGTTGAAGAACTGGGCGACGGCATGCAGGCTGAAGGGATGGTTGGCTACGTGCGCGAGCGCAACTATAAAGGCATGACGCTGGAATCCAACATCGAGTTGGAAAACGGCAAAATGGTCATGGTCAGCGAGTTCTTTAACGAAGACGATCCCGACTTCGATCATTCACTCAACCAGAAAGTGGACGTTACCTGGGTGGAAAGTTGGGAGGTAGTCCTGCACGATGAAGACGTCGCGTAAACGCTTTCAAAATATCATTATCACACTCATCGTTGCCTGGCTGGTGCTGTTTGTTTTCCTGCCCAATCTGATGATCATCGGAACCAGTTTTCTGACGCGCGATGACACGCATTTCGTCAGTCTGGTCTTTACGCTGGAAAACTATACGCGTCTGGTCGACCCGCTTTATGCTTCAGTGCTACTGCATTCGCTGAACATGGCCGCTATCGCTACGCTCTGCTGTTTACTGCTGGGCTATCCGTTTGCCTTTATTCTGGCGCATTTACCGAAAAAAATTCAGCCACTGATGCTGTTTCTGCTGATTGTGCCGTTTTGGACTAACTCACTGATCCGTATTTACGGGCTGAAAATTTTCCTCAGCACGCGTGGGCATCTGAATGAATTTTTGCTCTGGACCGGCCTAATCGATACGCCGCTGCGGATTATGTACACGTCTGAAGCGGTGATTCTCGGCCTGATTTACATCCTGCTGCCGTTCATGGTGCTACCGCTCTACTCCAGTATTGAAAAACTTGATAAAGCCTACCTTGAAGCCGCCCGCGATCTAGGGGCTAATAAATGGCAAACCTTCATTCGTGTGGTGATCCCGCTGACTATGCCGGGAATTATCGCTGGATGCTTGCTGGTGTTGCTGCCCGCCATGGGGTTGTTCTTCGTGGCCGACCTGATGGGTGGCGCAAAGAATTTGCTAATCGGTAACGTCATTAAAAGCCAGTTCCTTAATATCCGTGATTGGCCGTTTGGTGCTGCCACCAGCATCTGCCTGACGTTAGTCATGGGCGTACTGCTGTTTATCTACTACCGCACGGCTCGACTGCTGAATAAAAAGGGAGAGCTGGAATGACTGGACGCTTAATCCGCGGTGGATTTATGTCCATCATTTACGCTTATCTGTACATTCCGATCATTATTCTGATCGTGAACTCATTTAATCAGGCACGTTTCGGCATCAACTGGCAGGGATTTACGCTGGATTGGTATCGGCTGCTGATGAACAACGACAGCCTGCTTCAGGCCGCACAGCACTCGCTGACGATGGCGGTGTTTTCCGCGACGTTTGCCACGCTGATTGGCTCTCTGACAGCCGTTGCGCTGTATCGCTACCGTTTTCGCGGCAAGCCTTTTGTCGGCGGCATGCTGTTCGTGGTAATGATGTCGCCGGATATCGTGATGGCAATTTCGCTACTGGTGCTTTTCATGTTGTTGGGCATCTCACTCGGGTTCTGGTCGCTGCTGTTTTCCCACATCACATTCTGCCTGCCATTCGTGGTGGTGACCGTCTACTCGCGTCTGAAAGGGTTTGATGTACGGATGCTGGAAGCCGCGCGCGATTTGGGCGCCAGCGAAGTGATTATTCTACGTAAGATCATTCTGCCACTGGCGATGCCAGCGGTAGCGGCCAGTTGGTTGCTCGGTTTTACCTTGTCGATGGATGACGTGGTGGTTTCTTCGTTTGTCACCGGGCCCGCATATGAAATTCTGCCCTTGAAGATTTACTCGATGGTAAAGGTCGGCGTATCCCCGGAAGTCAATGCGCTGGCGACGATCCTGCTGATTCTGTCGCTCGTGCTGGTGCTCAGTAGCCAACTAATTTTACGCGACCGCACTGGAAAGTAAGATGGTAGTTCGCGCGATAAATACCTTTATTTTCATATCTGCTGATATAAGCAGGTATTTTCTTTGGGACTAATAAGGAGGTAAACATAATGAAAAAATGGCCACACCTACTGGCAGCGTGCGCGATGGCGTTCGGCATCAGCACCGCCAATGCCAACGACGGCAAAACGCTCTATTTCTATAACTGGACCGAATACGTGCCGCCGGGTCTGTTGGAACAGTTCACTAAAGAAACGGGAATCAAGGTGATTTACTCCACCTATGAATCCAACGAGAGCATGTACGCTAAGCTGAAAACCTATAAAGACAGTGCCTACGATTTGGTCGTGCCGTCGACCTATTTCATCTCCAAGATGAGTAAAGAAGGCATGCTGCAAAAGATTGATACCCGCAAGCTCAGCAACTTCCATAATCTCGATCCAAACTTGCTACATAAATCTTTCGATCCAAACAACGATTACTCTATTCCCTATATCTGGGGCGCAACGGCGATTGGTATTAATCATGAAGTGATTGACCCTGCCAGCGTCACCGGTTGGGCCGATCTGTGGGATACGAAGTACAAAAATAGCCTGCTGCTGACGGACGATGCACGTGAAGTGTTCCAAATCGCCCTGCGTAAGCTGGGTTATTCCGCAAACACCACTGACCCCAAAGAGATTGAAGCAGCCTATAAAGCGCTGCAAGCCCTAATGCCGAACGTGCTGACGTTCAACTCAGACAACCCCGGTAACCCGTTCATTGAAGGTGAGGTTAATCTGGGTATGGTATGGAACGGTTCTGCCTATGTGGCGCGTCAAGCTGGCACACCGCTGGATGTCATCTGGCCCAAAGAAGGCGGTATCTTCTGGATGGACAGCCTGGCAATTCCGGCCAACGCCAAGAACGTCGACGGTGCGATGAAACTAATCGACTTCCTACTGCGTCCGGAAGTGGCGGCTCAAGTTGCTGAGACTATCGGCTATCCAACGCCAAATCTGGCGGCAAAGAAACTACTCCCACCTGAAGTTTCAGGTGACAAAACACTGTACCCAGATGATGAAACCATCGCCAAAGGCGAATGGCAGAACGACGTTGGCAGCGCCAGCACGCTGTATGAAACTTATTTCCAGCAGCTAAAAGCCGGTCGTTAATCGCGAGATATCGTGTCACACGATAGCAATGTTATTTCTTTATCCGGATCGGGTAGAGACGATCATTATCATAAAGCCGTCCCTTTGATAGGGACGCTCATATTCCCGGTGTTAACCCCTTCCAGTTCAAGTAGCTGAATTTTTTTTGCGATACCGCCAGCATACCCCGTCAAGCTGTTATTGGTGCCAATAACCCGGTGGCAGGGAATGATAATAGATATTGGGTTGTGGCCAACCGCCCCACCGGTAGCCTGCGCTGACATACTGGTTTTACCCATAACAGCCGCAACATCTCTGGCTACGGTTCCGTATGTAACATATTCGCCATACGGGATCTGACATAACCGTTGCCAAACAGCCAGTCGAAAATCACTGCCACTTGGTGCCAATGGCAGTGCATCGAGGGAGGGATTATGGCCGGAGAAATAAGCATCTAACCATCGTTTAATGGCAGAAAAAAGCGGAAGTTCGGGGCTTATCGACGGTTCTACTTGAAAGGACTGCGCATAATATTTTTGACCTACAAACCAGAGCCCAGTCAAGTTTTCCCCATCGATTGCTATCGTAATTTTCCCCATTGGAGAATCATACTGGCTGAAAAACATATTGTGCCCCTTTTGTTGGGTGAGATGCATTAACAAACATCTGAAGTAGTGGCTATGTGTTGCTTTAGGTAGAAACAACACAGAGACGTACTGTGATGAAACGGTGACAGATCTAACAACACTGATGCACTCACCCGTCATGCCAAAGCGAATCACGCTTACGATCAATGGCTTATAAATATCAAGACAGATTATTCAGCGGCAGCGATTTTGATTTTTTGCGCGAATCCGGCATCAATAAAGTCGCGAGCCCAAGTAACGGAAGATAACCACAGGCATCATAGACCGACACAATTCCATAGATATCTGCCAATTTACCTAAACTGGCGGCAGCAATTCCGCCCACACCAAACATGGTGCCAAACATAATTCCAGCAACCATACCCGTTCTTCCTGGCACAACCTCTTGTGCATATACCACAAGTGCAGCAAACGCAGAAGACAGTACAAAACCAATGATGAGTGTTAACGTGACGGTCCAGAAAAAATTCGCATGCGGCAGGATCGGAGCGAACGGAATAACCCCTAAAAATGATATCCAGATCACTGCTTTGCGACCAATACGATCGCCAACCGGCCCGCCCGCAAACGTTCCAATCGCGACGGCTGCAAGGAAAGCAAACAGGCAGAACTGTGCGTCACGTAAGGTAATATCAAAACGTTGAATCAGGTAAAATGTATAGTAATTGCTGATGGAGGCTATGTAGGTGAACTTCGTCAGCATCAAAATACTGACAATGGCAACGGCAAGAATAACTTTGTCTCGGGGTAACTTTTCACCACTGAGGCTATCGTGTTTTTTGCTCTGCGCATGTCCGTGAGCGATAGTCCACTGGCTTATGCGGGTCAAAATAACAATGGCAATGAACGCGATGATCATTAACCACGCCACTGACATTTGCCCGTGAGGAAGTATCAAAAGTGCGGCAATCAAAGGACCGAATGCGGTGCCAGCATTTCCCCCGACCTGAAAAACTGACTGAGCGGTGCCAAACTTTCCGCCGGAAGCCATGCGGGCCACCCGTGAAGCCTCAGGGTGAAATGTGGACGACCCCACACCAACTAATGCCGCAGAGACGAGCAACAAGGTAAAGCTGTCAGCTATTGCCAACAAACCGATACCCAGAAACGTAACGACCATCCCTGCGGGTAAAAGATAGGGTTTAGGACGTTTGTCGGTATACAAACCGACCCAGGGTTGAAGAAGGGAGGCCGTGATTTGGTAAACCAGCGCAATCATACCGATTTGTGCGTACGACAGCGTGAAATTTTCTTTCAGCATCGGGTAAATTGATGGCAGCGTCGCCTGAATAACATCATTGCATGCGTGAGTTAACGCCACTGCACCGACGATGTTAACCAAAAATTTCCCCGTGTCATTCCCAACATGTGACTGTGTTGGTGTTGGTTCGCTTACTTCAGTAGAAGACATATTCTAGTTTCTCATTGGCAGGTGAGAAACAACATTATCTGCATGCCAGTTTTCACCATAAATCCTTGCTGGCCGGTACCTGACACCGAATATTCCACAGAAAAAATGTCGTTTCATTCGTACAGACTTGCGAAAAAAACTATGATAACGACATCTACTGAATTTGATACGCCAATCGATACAGATGAAATGACAATAGAAATGAACAATGCCGACTGGGGATATCTCGCCCGATCATACGAACGAGGAGAATTGAATCCGTCACACAAGCATAAACGGGGGCAACTGCTTTATGCGGTAAAAGGTGTGATGTTGGTTCAAACAGGTAGCCGGCAGTGGGTCGTCCCCCCTCAACGATCACTTTGGCTACCAGCGGAACAATGGCATTCCTTCACCTTGCTTTCTCATACTGAATTAAGAACGTTGTACTTCACTCCTTCGTTTGTGGCAGAAGCCTGCGGTATGAAAACGCTGGATCACATTCATATCATCGGCATGACGCCTTTCGCACAACACCTGATATCCAGTTTGTTTGAGCAATCTTTCAACCACTTGACACAAAAGTTGATCGCCCAATTATTGCTCAGAGTAGTGAATGAAACCGAAGCGCTTCCTGTCGATCTGGTGATGCCATGTGACGATAAACTACATAAAGTGGCTCAAGATATGCTCGTCAACGATAGATGGAACATTTCCCTCAGTGAATTCGCGGGACGGGTTGCAATGTCTGAACGCACGTTTTCACGCTATTTCACCGAGGATACCGGATGCAGTTTTCGGATCTGGAAGCAACGGGCGCGGATCTTTGTGTCTATGGACCTGCTTTCTAACGGTATGCCGGTCAAACATGTGGCCTATAAACTGGGTTTTTCATGCCCCTCTTCTTTCGTTGCCGCATTTCGCACAGTGACAGGTCAAACTCCTGCATGTTTTTCAGGACTGTCTGACATTCATAGTGATGAGTGACGTAGTTCATGAGCTAACACTTGTTGGTGGCTTGAACGCTCGTTTAGTGTATCAGAATCACCACTCGACGGTTTTTTTCAGCCCCCAGCGTCCCTATCTGACGTCATTTCTTTAACATCATTTGGCAAGTTTTCGCACCTAAAGCCATCATATTGACAGCTAAAAGCATTATCCTGACGGCATTAGGAAAATAATTACGCACGGATTCTTCTATAATGATTCAACACTCATAAGGATCACGATAGGAGCACCACCATGCTACAACTCTCCAGTCACAGTTTTCAGGACGGCGAAAATATCCCGGGCGAATTTGCCTTTGCCGTTCCAGATGCAAACAACCACATTGCGCTGTCTTCTAATCACAATCCCCACCTTGCCTGGCACGGCGCTCCTGAAGGGACCCAGTCTTTCGTGTTGATCTGTCACGACCCGGATGTACCCAGCCGTGGTGACGATGTGAATCAGGAAGGCCGCGAGGTTAGTGCCTCCCTGCCACGTGTTGATTTCTATCATTGGCTGTTGCTGGATATTCCCGCCAGCATCAGCGAAATTGCCGCCGCTTCGCATTCCAGCAGCATTACTCCGCGCGGAAAAGCAGGCCCAGATGCCCCAACAGGACTCAAACACGGCATCAATGACTACACTGTTTGGTTCGCCACCGACGAACAGATGAAAGGCACTTACTATGGCTATGATGGCCCGTGCCCGCCGTGGAACGATGCGCTTGTCCACCATTACATCTTCACACTGTACGCGCTCGCAACACCTGCCTTAGCGATAGAGGGTGAGATTAACGGGGCGAATGTCCGAGCAGCACTGGCTAACGCGCCAGTATTGGCAGAAGCGAAACTTACCGGACTGTATACGCTGAATCCTCAATTGTTATGAGTGTGACCGCTTTACATCCTGCTTCTCCGTCTCTCATTGAAGAGGCGGACTGGCGTTTGCCATCAGGCCAGCCGCTACAGCGGTATGGTCTGTGCGCATTAGCACAGCCTCATCTGCGCACACCACAGCAAACAACGCGTTTTCATTTTTATGAGGCCACGCTTCTGCTGGTTCTTTCTGGCCAATTGACCCTTATCGAACAGAATAAAATAACGACTGTCGACACACCGTCTCAGCTTTGTCTGATTACACCTGATGCAAGTGCCAATGTGACGAAAACGCCCGGTGGCCATGACTCCGTTTTTCGGTCAATCTTCCTGACATTTTCCCCCTCGCTTCTGGCGCGTTTTTATCTCCGCTATCCTGATGAATGTGCATCTGCGCATCATCTTCATTCCTTCACTACCCTCACGCTGGATAACGATCTCACCAACACATTGCAGTATTTGGTTGAAGGGATTACAGGCAACGAGCTCAATGAATCGCGTCTCGAACTTCGGCTGATGGATATGCTGCTGGTGCTGTCAGAACGAGGGTATCACTTTGGCGTACCGCCACAGCCCGGCGTTTCCACCCAACTACGTGCGCTCATCAGTGAGGCGCCGGATCGCCACTGGACCGCGCAGTCTGCAGGCCGTTTGCTGGCAATGAGCGAAGCCACGCTACGCCGAAGGTTATCCGCCGAGCAGACGCGTTTTGAAGTACTGTTATTAGAGACGCGGATGCAGCACGCGATGATGTTGGTACAGACGACGTCATGGAGTATGCAACGTCTGGCTGAGGCTTGTGGGTATAAATCCTCAGCTCGTTTTTCCGAAAGGTTTAAAAACCGTTTTGGCTGTTCACCAACCAAGATTCGTTAATCCACTATTGGCGGAGTAGCGCCACCATCCTGCAATATCTATACCCGTCATCTTTCAAGCTGCAGGTGTGTTGGCTTCCCTTACTCACCCCAGTCACTTACTGGAGTAAGTTCCTGGGGATTCCTGCGGTTGCCGCCTTCCTGCGACTCGAAATCTATTGGGTATAAAACAAAGCGCCCTGTCAGATAAACCAACAGGGCGCTTGGGACGGTCAAAAGATGATCAGAACAACGTTGGCGTATTACTCTTTCTGGTCTTGCGCCAAATCGTTAGCGATTTTCACCGTTTCATCCAGATAAGGATCGGGAGCCTGATAATCTTTCGGCAGATCTTCCAGCGATTTGAGCGGTTTCTTGCCTTCTCTCGCCAGTCGGTCGTTAATCCGATTCAGACGCATCGCTTCATCATCGTCATTCTCTTTCTCACGCTGAGCAAGATTGAGCGACACGAGGTTGCGCTTATCCTTCATCCCGTTGTAGCGGGCAATATCCTGCGCAACAAACTGGAACTCAGGATCTTTGGCGATACGCTCCTGATGATGCTCATTCAGTTTGCTAATCAGCGCCTTCAGATCGCCGCTCTTGATGTAGTTGGCCGCTTTGATGCTGTCCCAAGGTAACGCGTTATCTTCAAACTTCTCGCCGGTATCTACCGTCTCGGTGCCCGTTGGCATCATCACGTCAGGCGTCACGCCTTTCATCTGAGTACTGCCGCCGTCAATACGATAGAATTTCTGAATCGTGTATTGCACGGAACCCAGCGCAGGCCAGTCAGGGCGCAACATCTGATCGTAAATCCGATTCAGCGAGCGATACTGCTGTACGGTGCCTTTACCAAACGTCGGTTCACCCACGATCAGTGCACGACCATAATCCTGCATCGCCGCCGCGAAGATCTCAGAAGCGGAAGCACTGAAGCGGTCTACCAGCACCACCAGCGGGCCTTTGTAATACACAATGCCATCGGTGTCGCTGTCTTCACGCACTTTGCCATTATTATCGCGTACTTGAACCACAGGGCCGCTTGGGATAAACAGACCGGAAAGCCCTACAGCTTCCGTCAGCGCACCGCCGCCGTTAGTCCGCAGGTCAATCACGATGCTGCTGACGTTCTGTTTTTCCAGTTTCTGGAGCTGAACTTTTACGTCATCCGTCAGGCCGACATAGAAGCCGGGGATATCCAGCACGCCGACTTTATCTTTGCCGACCGTCTTGACGGACATTTTAACCGCGCGGTCTTCAAGACGAATACGTTCGCGCGTCAGCGTGACAATACGGGTTTTCGTCCCTTTGCCTGCCGGCAAAATTTCCAAGCGTACCTTACTGCCTTTCGGCCCTTTGATCAGCGCGACCACATCATCCAGACGCCAGCCGATAACATCCACCATCGGCTTACCGCTTTGGCTTACGCCAACCACACGGTCACCGACAGTAATGTTTTTGCTCTTCGCTGCTGGACCGCCTGGCACCATGGAATTAATCATGGTGTAGTCATCATCCATCTGTAACACCGCACCAATCCCTTCGAGCGACAAGCTCATTTCGGTATTGAATTGCTCGGTATTACGTGGTGACAGGTAGCTGGTATGCGGGTCAATTTCACGCGCAAAGGCGTTCATGACGAGTTGGAAGACATCTTCGCTGTTGCTCTGCGCCAAACGGCGAATCGCAAACTGGTAACGCTTGGTCAGCGTCTCTTTGATGTCTTTATCATCTTTACCGGTCAGCTTTAGGCTGAGCCAGTCATATTTTACCTTGGCGTCCCACAGGCGGTTAAGTTCACCCGCGTTCTGCGGCCAAGGGGCTTTGCTGCGATCGAGTTCAAACGTGTCATTGCCCGTCAAATCTACCGGCTTATCCAGCAGCGACAGTGCATATTGAAAACGCTCAAACCGACGTTTCTGCGCCAAATTGTACAACGCGTACGGAATATCCAGTTGACCAGATTTCAGCGCGTCACCCAACTGGGCTTTTTGCCCGGAAAATTGCGCCACATCAGAGGCCAACAGCACGTTGTGGCTGTAGTCCAGCATGTTGAGGTAGCGGTTAAAAATTTTCTCAGAGAACTGCGCATCCAACATAAACTGACGATAATGCGAACGCAGGAAACGTGAGGCCACCCTGTCGCTAACGGTAGCATGTTGAGGTTCCTGATGTAGCTGAGGGATCTGCTCAACACGCGTAATGTTTTCATTTGCAAAACTAGAGCCCGCCAGCAGTAAGCCTGCAATGGCGGTTATTCTGATTAAGTTGTTCATGCCCAGGTTGGCCTCCGTATCAGAACTGCAAGTGTTCTGCGCGTACAATCATTGCCAGTCCAGAAGCCAATTGTACTCTGACTTCGCCTTTGGCAATTTCAAGCACGGTGGCATCCATGGCGTCTTTGCCGGCTCTGACTTTGATTTCCTGACCGATTTGCAGTTTGGAAACATCCGTAACCGCAACCCGCTGACGTTCATTGCTGACAGGCTTCGCCTGACGCGGTTGAGCGTTCGCTGGTTGCTGAGAAGAGGACTGCGATTGGCCGGAAGAAGGTTTACGCGATGTATTGCTTCGAGATGCATGGTTTCGAGATGCATGGTTTCGAGATGCATCGTTTGAACCATCGCGGCGCGGCGCACGCTTCTGAGCAGGACGAGGAGTACGTGCCGCTTCTGCCGTTTCTCCGGCTGCTTCACGTTTTTTCGCCTGTTGCTCAGCACGCTGAGCCTGAACTCGCGCTTTCGCTTCTTCCAATTGCTTGCGGGCATGATCGACATGCTGCTGTTCCAACTCACCGCACGGGTTACCGTCCAGATCCACACGTTGGGCACCCAATTTCACACCGTACAGATATCGCCAGCTTGAGGTATAAAGGCGCAGCGCAGAGCGCAATTGCGTCTTACTGACGTTATCAGACTCCGGTACACGTTCAACAAGATCTTGAAAAATACCGATCTTTAACGGACGAGTTTCACCTTCAGTGGTGAAACAAAGCGGGAACCGCTCTGCCAAAAAGGCAATGACTTCTTTACTACTGTTCAACTTAGGTTGATTTTCCATGAAATTTCCTGATTACAACGGGTTTGCCAACCGGCGCAGGCATGAACAGGCGTCATTATAATGACGCCATCGGCAATTGCCACGTTAACCTTGTCTCAACGTGAGAGAATTGATGAATGTCATCACATCGCTCGCTTCCAGTTGAGCACAAAGTACGCTCACCACGGCCTTCAGCCCTTCTTCATCATCCGCGTCAAAACGCTGATAAAGGGTACTGTCAATATCCAGAACGCCAATCAACTGCCCGTTAACGACAAGCGGTAGCACAATTTCAGCATTACTCGCGGCATCACAGGCAATATGACCAGGGAACGCATGAACATCATCCACGCGCTGAATGCGATTTTCAGCAATTGCCGCACCGCATACGCCTTTGCCAACCGGAATACGTACACAGGCAACCTTGCCCTGAAACGGTCCCAGGAAAAGCGTGTCGTTATCCAACAGGTAAAACCCTGCCCAGTTAACCCCATCCAAACGTTCAAACAGCAGCGCACTACTGTTTGATAAAATCGTAATAAAACGGTTTTCATCCGCAATAAGCGATGACATATCGCGGATGAGATCCTGATAAAATTCTTGTTTATTCATACTTGTTTATTCATAAAGTATATCGTTGTCTTTTCAAAACGGTGCGGAAAGATCCCACACAGACTGCATAAGCATCTATTACAGAATGCCATAAGATTAACGCCTTCGCGCGAAGAATCATTCGCTTTACTGTATCGTTGTCGTGCATATAGTGCTATTCCCAGCAGCAAAATAACATCGGTCAGAGATCATATCCTTTTATGAATTGATCATTCAGTTACACTGAGTCGCAGTGAATACGTTATCCATCGGGAATAACGGGGTTCGACACCTTCTACCGGATCGCAGGAAAGATGAAAATACATAATATAGCCAGCCCTGCGCCGTTTTCTTCTCCCCGACCACCGCTAACCGGTGGTGCGAAAAGCACCGTGTCTACTCTAGATCGCTACCATCGCTGCCCGGAATGTGATGCTTTTTTTGCGCTGCCACAGCTGAAGCGAAACCAGACAGCAAGCTGCCCACGCTGCGATGCCACAGTCAGTTCAGGCAGAGACTGGACCATTTCCCGGCTTGCTGCAATGGCCGTCGCCATGCTAGTGCTCATGCCGTTTGCCTTTACCGAACCGTTGATCAGCATTCGTTTGCTGGGTGTCACCATCAATGCCAGCCTGTTCGAAGGCATTTGGCAAATCACCCGTCAGGGGCACCCGCTCACGGCAAGTATGGTTGCCTTTTGTACCGTTGGCGCGCCGCTAACATTAGTTTTTTCGCTGCTATATCTGTTTTTTGCTCCCCGAATCGGCATGAACCTGCGCCCCATCCTGCTCATGTTGCAACGGCTAAGAGAATGGATGATGTTGGATATCTATCTGGTTGGTATGGCCGTCGCCGCGATCAAAGTCCGTGAATTCGCGGATGTTCAGGTGGGTATCGGGCTGGTCGCCTTTCTGGCATTGATGATCTTAAGCCTGTTGACGCTGATTCACTTAAATACCGACCAGCTTTGGCAGCGGTTTTACCCACGGCTGAGGCCATTGATTTCACCAGAACGCTACCGAATCTGTCTTTCCTGTCATTTCACCAGCTCACCTGACAATCAGGGACGCTGCCCACGTTGCCACATTCCGCTCCGCTTGCGTCAGCGGCAAAGTCTGCAAAAATCTTGGGCAGCGCTCATTGCCTCTATAATTTTACTGTTCCCCGCTAACCTGTTGCCCATATCGATTATTTATGTCAACGGCGCACGCACGGAGGACACCATTTTTTCCGGCATCCTTTCACTCGCATCAGGCAATGTTCCGGTCGCGCTGGTGGTCTTTATCGCCAGTATTCTGGTGCCGTTTACTAAAGTTATTGTGCTGTTTGGGCTACTGATAAGTATTCATATCCGCTCAGAAATCAGCATAATGATGCGCATGAAAATGCTGCGTGTTATCCGTTGGATCGGTCGCTGGTCTATGCTCGATTTATTTGTGATTGCTTTGACGATGTCGCTCGTCAACCGCGATCAACTACTCGCTTTTACCATGGGGCCTGCTGCCTTTTATTTTGGCGCAGCGGTGATTCTCACTATCCTTGCAGTCGAATGGCTGGATAGCCGGCTGATGTGGGATAACACTGATGTGGAATAACAATGCAAGATAATACGTCCGGGACACCAACCGAAGCTGCTGTAAAAAACAAGCGTCGCCTGTCGCCATTTTGGCTGCTGCCGCTCATTGCACTGATGATTGCCGGCTGGCTGATTTACACCAATCAGCAGGAACGCGGGGCGACGGTCACCATTGATTTTGTTTCCGCCGACGGTATTGTCGCCGGACGTACGCCCGTGCGCTACCAAGGGGTAGAAGTAGGCACCGTACAAAATATCAAGCTAAGCGACGACCTACGCACGATAGAGGTTGAAGCCAGTATCAAAAGCGATATGAAGGAAGCGTTGCGCAGCGGTACGCAGTTCTGGTTGGTTACACCGAAAGCCTCTCTCGCCGGCGTTTCAGGATTAGATGCGCTGGTGGGCGGCAACTACATCGGTATGATGCCTGGTTCCGGCGAGGCGCAAGAACACTTCTCCGCGTTGGATACGCAGCCCAAATATCGCGTTAACACTGGGGAATTACTGATTCATCTCCACGCGGACGATCTGGGTTCGCTGAATACCGGCTCGCTGGTTTACTACCGTAAAATTCCGGTGGGGAAAGTCTACGACTATACCGTTTCTCAGGATCGCAGCGGTGTGATGATTGACGTGCTGGTTGAACGCCGTTTCACCCATTTGGTGAAGAAAAATAGTCGCTTCTGGAATGTGTCTGGTTTTAATGCCGACATCAGCGTCAGCGGTGCAAAAATTGAGATGGAAAATCTGGCGGCGCTGGTGAACGGTGCCGTTGCATTCGATTCACCGGAAGAGAGCGAAGACGCCGGTGCCGAGCAATCCTATCGCCTCTATCCCGATCTGGCACAAAGCCAGCGCGGGGTGAAAATCACGCTAGATTTACCTTCGGGCGACAGCTTATCCGAAGGCCGTACGCCGCTGATGTATCAAGGATTGGAAGTCGGGACACTCAATAAAATCACGTTAAATCCAGGTGACGGTAAGGTCAGCGGAGAGTTGATCATCGATCCTTCCGTAATTTCGCTGATGCGGGAAGGGACGCGTATCGAACTCAGCAAACCTCAACTTTCACTTAGCGACCTGAATGTGTCACGCCTTCTGAGCGGCCCAACACTAACCTTACTACCCGGCGAAGGCGAGCCACGCCAGCACTTTGAGGTATTGGATAGCGGGCAACAGCAGCTCACCCAACCCGGCGCGCTCTCCATTCAGCTTACCGCGGCACAAAGTTACGGCATTGATAGCGGCCAGCCCGTTTTGCTGCACGGCGTGCAGATTGGTCAGGTGGTGAAACGTACGTTGGACGAGCAAGGCGTCAGCTTCATTTTGGTGATCGAGCCGCGATATCGTCAGCTATTACATCGCGACAGCAAATTCATCGTTAACAGCCGCCTGAATGTAAAGATGGGGCTGGATGGGATTCAAGTGTTGGGTGCCAGCGCACAAGAGTGGATCAGCGGCGGTATTCAGGTTCTACCGGGCAACAAAGGTGACGTTCAGGCACGCTACCCGCTGTTCAGCGATCTCGAAAAAGCCGAGGAAGGCATTCGTGGTTCCACCCCCTCGCCTACCCTCACCTTGGTGACCGATAGCTTGCCAGATATTCAGGACGGATCCATCGTGCTGTACCGTAAATTCCAGGTGGGCGAAATCATGCGGGTGCGCCCCAAAGCGGATACCTTTGAGGTCGAGGTGTATATCCGCCCTGAACACCGCAAACTGTTGACAGAAAACAGCGTATTCTGGGCAGAAGGTGGTGCCCGTGTGCAGTTGAACACCTCAGGTCTGACCGTGCAGGCTTCGCCGTTGAATCGTGCGCTTAAAGGTGCGATCAGTTTTGATAATTTGGAAGGTGCTCCGGAAATTAAAGGCGGTAAGCGCGTTCTGTATAATAACGAAACCGCCGCGCGCGCCGTAGGGAGCCGCATCATTCTGCGTACCTACGATGCCAGCAAACTCGCACCGGGTATGCCGATCCGCTATTTGGGCATCGATATCGGCCAGTTGGATTCGTTGAAGCTGTCCGAACAGCGCAACGAAGTGCTGGTGCAGGCGGTACTCTATCCTGAATATGTGCGTAATTTCGCCCGTTCTGGGACACGTTTTTCCGTCGTCACTCCAGAAATTTCCGCAGCGGGAGTGAATCATCTCGAAACGCTATTCCAGCCTTATATCAACGTCGAACCGGGCAATGGCAGCGTAACCCGCAACTTTGAACTGCAACAGGCTACCATCTCTGATTCCCGCTATCAGGACGGTCTGAATATCAGCGTTGATGCGCCGGAAGCGGGAGCATTACAGGTTGGCACTCCGGTTCTGTTCCGCGGTATCGAGGTGGGTACAGTAACCGGACTGTCGCTGGGCAATTTGTCGGATCGCATCGCAGTATCACTACGCATCAGCAAACGCTATCAACATCTGGTACGCGATAATTCCGTCTTCTGGCAGGCTTCGGGCTACAATCTGGAATTTGGGCTGGTTGGCGGCGTCATTAAAAGCGGAACCTTCCAGCAGTTTATTCGCGGTGGTATCGCTTTTGCCACTCCACCCAGCACGCCACTCGCCCCTAAAGCACAGGAAGGAAAGCATTTCCTGCTAAGGAACGAAGAGCCTAAAGAGTGGCGGCAATGGGGTACGGCGATCCCCAATATTCCAGAGAATTAACGTTCATCACCTATCAGGGCGGCGATTGCCGCCCTGTCGTTTTCACGCTATCGATAAAAGATCCGTGCTACACTTCGCCGCTTCTTCTTCTTCTCGTTTGACTGAATAACCTGTACGGAACCACGCCGTGGCAAAATTTACCCCAGCCAGCCTGCCTGCTGAATTTCTCGACACTATGCGGGACATCATGCCTTCATCCCTTTCGATGGAGGATTTTATTGCCGCCTGCCAGCGCCCGTTGCGCCGGAGCATCCGCGTCAATACGTTAAAAATCAGCGTCGATGACTTTCTACAGTTGGTGCAGCCTTATGGTTGGCAGCTTGAGCCGATTCCTTGGTGCCAGGAAGGTTTCTGGTTGCTTAATGTGGAAGAGGAAAACACGCGACTAGGCAATACATTGGAGCACCTGAGCGGGCTATTCTACATTCAGGAAGCCAGCTCCATGCTACCCGTCAGCGCCCTGTTCCATCGTAACACTGCGCTGGGCACGATTCTGGACGTCGCGGCCGCACCGGGTTCCAAAACAACGCAGATCGCGGCACGACTGAATAATGAAGGGGCAATCATCGCCAACGAATATTCAGCCAGCCGGGTAAAAGTGCTGCATGCCAACATCAGCCGCTGCGGCGTCAGCAATACCGCGATTACACACTTCGATGGGCGGGTTTTCGGTGCCGCACTGCCGGAATGCTTTGATGCAATTTTGCTGGATGCCCCATGCTCGGGCGAAGGCGTGGTACGTAAGGATCCGGCGGCGATGAGCCACTGGTCGCAAGCGAGCATTACTGACATTGCCGCTACGCAGCGCGATCTGATTCTGAGCGCGTTCCATGCACTGAAACCGGGTGGCGTAATGATTTACTCCACCTGTACGCTGAATAGGCAGGAAAACCAGCAGGTCTGCCGTTGGCTACAGGCACAGTTCCCTGATGCATGTGAATTTGAATCGTTAGACGATCTCTTCACCGACGCTGAACTCGCCACAACGGAAGAAGGCTTCTTGCACGTCTTCCCACAGATTTATGACAGTGAAGGCTTCTTTGTTGCCCGTTTGCGTAAAACGGCCAGCGTGCCGCCGCTACCACGCCCTGGTTATAAAGTCGGTAAATTCCCGTTCTCTCCGGTCGCACACAAAGATCGTGCGTTACTCACAGAAGCTGCACGTAAACAAGGTATTCGCTGGGATGAGGAGTTACTTCAGCTGTGGCAGCGCGATAGTGAGATTTGGCTCTTCCCTGCGGCACTGACCTCTGCTTTCGGTAATATTAAATTCTCACGCATTGGTATTAAACTCGCAGAACGCTTCCCCAAGGGTTT
Organism: Pectobacterium peruviense; assembly: GCF_002847345.1. GTDB lineage: Bacteria > Pseudomonadota > Gammaproteobacteria > Enterobacterales > Enterobacteriaceae > Pectobacterium > Pectobacterium peruviense. The sequence goes on along the minus strand of NZ_LXFV01000001.1, from coordinate 100,677 downwards.
CCGCTGGCAGCATGAAGCGATTGTCGCGTTGGCCGACCCGAACGCAAGCAATGCCTATGCACTGAACGATAGCATCGCCTGCGAGTGGTTTCAGGGCAAAGACAGCTATCCAGAGCCGCTTCCTACTGCGGATGAATTGATTTTAACCTACCAGAACACGCCCGTTGGCTTGGCAAAACGCATCAGCAGCCGGATAAAAAACAGTCTGCCGCGCGATTTAGTTCGAGATGGCGCGTCCTCCGCACTGCCTCTTTCTAAAGAATAATTGCGGTTTCTGCATCAGGTGGCGAGAAAACCACCTGATGAACAGCCGTTCTCCCTTTCCTCACTGATTTTCATCTACAATTATTTCGATAGCGAGAAAGCATCGCGGCAATAGTAATGTCTGGAGAACAGCATGGTTGCATTAGTGATATTTGTTTGTTATCTCGGGCATGGCTGTGACGATTTGGTCGTCGGCGCCTACAACACCGAAGCGCAATGTCTGCAAGCGATGGATGAACAGCGCCTGCGCCGTGCTGGCTGCTTCCCTATCGAAGAGTATATTGATGGTTTCTGGATCCCAGCGCAGGAGTACGCTGATTTTTAATCCTTTCCTGTATATGCCTACCGACACAGGCCAAAACCGCGCATGCCAAAGTGAAAATGATTAGCATGTGCAGCGTTATATTCCGGCCCCAACGCGTTACCGAAAAAACGACAGCTTTCCTCAAACGTATTGCGTAAATAGCGCCCACGATCGTCCGTATCCGACCACTGATTCAGCACGCTAACCTGCCGTCCGTCAGACAGGCGAAAAGCGGCGATATCCCACGCATCTGCCGTTGCATGCTCACTCAAACGCCCTTCTGGTCGATGATAGACATTTCGACAGGCATAGCTGCCCATATGATCGATACGCGTCAGCGACGTACCAAGAGACTCCGCCTGCGGCACTGCAACCTGCGCCACAAACATCGTGCTACTCAGCGCCAATGAACAACTGGCAAGAAAGCTGGAACTGAGCGTGACCGCGCCAAAACCTTGAACCCGAACAGGTGACGCTACCGGACATTGCCCACTGATATCATTGGCCTTGGAGAATCGCAGCCACCCATTTTCCTGCGCCTGCTTTAGCACCTCCAGACAGGCTTCGGGATCGTTGGCGACAGACTTCATTTTCAGTCGGGTAATAAATGTAGGCGGGTCAACGACGGACAACGGAGAGAAAGGATCGTAACCGGGCGGAAGCTGGCGCTGAATCCAGGGTGCAAGAGCCACTAACACCCCCAGTATCACCGCAAATATCACCCATCCTCGCATCAGCGTCGTCTCCTGATTATTTTCTTCTCCTGAGTAATATTATGCTATTAACGCAAACTCGGCCGGATTCATCCCCAACGATACACCCGCCTCAACGATTTTCTGCCACTCCTGATCGGACAGATAAATACCGTCAGCCATGCATTTTTCCTGCGAGCGCAACAAAAAAGAACAATATTTTTGAAAAAGAATAACAAATCTCTCTGATATTCATTGCCACCTTATGCCGTTATCATTTCTCACATCAAGGCAAATCGCCTAATTAACACAATAAAACGTGAAGGAATAAACCATGAAAACCATCAAAAATTTTATCGCTGTTATCGCTCTTTCTACTTTGTCTTTCGGCGCTTTTGCTGCGCAGGAAATCGCAACGGTCTCCGTTAGTGGTGCAAAAACGTTAGACGCTTTTGAAGCGCAGGTCGCTCAAAAAGCCCAAAAAGCTGGCGCGTCATCATACCGCATCGTTTCCGCTACCGGTCGCGATCAGTTACACGGCACTGCAGTTCTGTATAAATAAATCAAGCCAGACGTCAGGGAGCCTCGGGGCTCCTCTGTCGTATTTTGCTCAACAATTTCCCTGCTCCAACTCTCCCGCACACCACACCATCGTGAATAAAATACAAACAAATCCAGCGATATACCAATCAATGCAATTGCTGTAACCATCTGGTGAAAAATAAACTTCAGCAGTACCATCCCCGACGTTGTAAGGCGTACATATAAACGGCTATATAAAGAGCTGACGTACATAGGGTTGCCTGTTCATCAGGTATAAATAATATGGATTTTATTTAAATGAAAAAGACATCGCGTTTTCTTCTGGCGCTTGCCGGATTATTGGTTTCCGTTACTGCGTATTCAGCAACGCCGCCCTCACCTCATGCAGAGGAAACCCGGATACCGGCTATTAAACTGATCAATACGCCGGACAATCACTCAGCCTTCGTAACAGGTAGTGTTCCCGCTCTGGAAAAAATCACCGCACAAAAATTTTGGCTCAGTAACTCTACTGAAGCGTGGGAGATGAACGTTCACGCAGCCCCGCGCAAACAATATGTCATCACGCTGAAGGGCACATTAAAATTTCGAGTCAGCGATGGTTCCACTTTCCTGCTTTCTCCCGGAACAGTTTTAATTGCTGCCGATACGCAGGGCGAAGGACATAGCTGGGATATGGTTGAAGGCACCGAGTGGGTTAGAGTTTATATTCCGATTATGGAAGATAATGATTATTTCACTCCCAACTCATCAGTTACTGCGGCGGTCAAAGCACACTAATTTTTCACAGAACGTTGGCGGCAGAGGCTTGTCGCCAGCATATTAATCCTTATTGGCATCAAACGGATCTTCGACATCATCTTTGCTGTCATCACGCTTACGAGGAATTTCTCCCTGATCTTTCGGCGCATCTTTTGCAGGATGATCGTCTTTATCCTTATGTTTGGTACCCGTATTTTTATCAGTCATCGTTTCCTCCCATCATTTCGTGTTCTATAAATTTAGTCGATAGTTTCTATTACCGAGAGATAAATTCATCAATCACGTTAAAAAACCGTAAAGAAGCACAATGTGACGAACGACGGCACATAGAAAAGCTTAATTTTCAGACAGCATCAATGTCGTAGTTATCACAACCCCTCCGCTGATAATGAAGAATTATTAATAATTATGTCCTATCAAGAATGATAGGCTTCTCTTATACAATTATTTCATGGATGTATCGATGAAACGAAAACTCTTCATTATTCTATTATCTACTGCATTCTCTTTTACTGCCCAGGCGGAATCGTCCTATCAATATCGTCATGATGGTGATAGCCGAAGAGCGGAAAAAATAAAAGCACAAGATCGAAAACAAAAAGAAAATCGCTTTGTTTGTGACGGCAGGCAGTATTGTAGCCAGATGAACTCGAGAGAAGAGGCTTATTTTTTCATTCAAAACTGCCCTAATACCAAAATGGATGGCGACCATGATGGGGTACCTTGCGAACGCGACTCACGTTTTCCTCCACTTAGAGCCGATCGATATTAACTATCTCATAGGCATATAGTGCATTATGGATATAAAAAATCATGCACGATTGAGATGATAGCCCAGTGATTCTGGTGAACCCTAAGTATAAAAATTCCATTAAAATTCGCTAGATACATAAACAAAAAACCCCAGCTTTACGCTAGGGTTTTTTTACTATTCTTCTTGGCTGCTCCGGTTTACACCATCATCGCTATCGCAAGAGAAATATTAATTCAATTACAGCGCAACAACGTTGCCAGCTGATGGGCCTTTCTGGCCATTTTCAATAGTGAACTCAACCTTTTGGCCTTCGTCCAGAGTTTTGAAATCATTGCTCTGAATAGCAGAGAAATGTACGAATACATCTTTGCTACCGTTGTCAGGAGTAATGAAACCGAAACCTTTACCAGCGTCAAACCATTTTACTAAACCAGTCATTTTATTAGACATAGAAATTACCTTAATTTTTTTATAGCGCCTTCCGGCGAATAGGGCCTGTGCACAGAATTTAATTAGCAACAATAAGGAGGCTCAAAGAAGGGATATCTATGGATAACACTTTGAAATGAGAACTGCTTTACTAAACTGCTTTTTAGGTCTGCGAATCAAACCGACGAGCTATTAACGCATGTATGAAAATCTTTAGCAAGCATTTATTCTTAAAAGCCTTTAAAAGCCGGACAGAGAAGAAATTCCTCTCGCCCCACTCGTTCATTGGTGATGGTTTACCAACCGATACATCAAAAAAAAGACCGAACACGATTCCTGTATTCGGTCTAGGGAAATGGCTCTTGGGAGAGCCGTGCGCTAAAAGTTGGCATTTATACAAGCTGTACTAGCCCTGTACCTTAAGCGTAGCCAACTCCCCCGCGTTTTCCAGCATCAGTCCGCTCGCAATTATCACAAATGGAACAGGTTTCACACTTTGCATTAACCATAAAGAAGTAAATAATTAACATTAATAATCAAATCAATCACTTCATGGTTTAGCATCTGGCTGGCACAGTTGCTCTGCACGCTCGATAAATGGCTGAAGACTTTTTTTCTGTCCAGGCTGTTTAGGATCGTCTAGCCAGATGACGTCTATCGGCTGCGCACTCACTTGCCCAGATTTCATCTGCTCAATGGCGACATCATTCAGCGGATATTGCATCAGCGTACCGGTATGTAAGGCGTATAGCGCATTGCCAGGGCGACAAATCAGTTGAACTTCTTCACGCGTGAAAGCCCAGCGATCGCCATATTCCAGTCGGCTGATATTGGCCAACTTGGCGACAGTAAAAGCATTCGCAGAAAGTGAGGTAAGCACGATAGATAGCAACAATTTCTTCATCATGGTATTCCCGACATGCGTATTCAGACGATGATGTGTGTGAGGATTGCAGCTTTATCCGAATCAGAAAAAGACAGCATCAAACCTTATAAAACATAACGTTGTGTATCACTACTAACGCGATCATAGCGACAGAGGAAGATGAAGTCGAGTGCGAAACCAAGAATAAAACTTACAGCGAGGTATAAGGTGACAAGTCGTTCGAGAGAAGAAATAACGCGGGATAACGAGAACATTATCCCGCGTTATTCAAATGCGTATTAACCGACAGAGGTGCCGGTTGTCGTTAGGCTGACGGTGCTGCCGTAGACATTTTTTTCAGGTCCTGATCGATGAAGAATAGGCCACCTTCGCTAGCATTAACCAACGCCAGTTTGTCCAGAATAGAACGGAACAGTTTTTCTTCTTCGTGCTGTTCGGCAACGTACCATTGTAGGAAATTAAATGTAGAGTAGTCCTGCTGCGCCATCGCCGCATGTGCCAACTCATTAATTTTTGCTGTAATCAGCTGTTCGTGTTCATAGGTCAGTTTGAAGACATCAGCCAGTGAATCGAAATCAATCGGCGGAGCCGCAATCGCGCCTAACACAGGCAAGCTTCCCGTGTCATCCAGATAGTCAAACAGGCGCTGCATGTGTTGCATTTCTTCCTGAGAATGCGTCTTCAGGAAACTAGATGCGCCTTCAAAACCTTTATCACCGCACCATGCACTCATTTGTAGATACAAATTCGCAGAATAAAACTCCAGATTAAGTTGCTCATTGAGCTTCTGAATCATTTCTTTTTTTAACATAGTAACTCCCTATTTTCTCGGCAGGTGAAATTATCCTGGGCATTATGCCTGAAAAAATAAAATAAAAAACACTTTATTAACATCAATATAATCGCATTAAAATAACCATAAAAAACAGCAACTTAAATTTATTGTTATTGATATTTATTATCACTTAAGAGTGATTTTTACTATATTATTGCGAATCGTTTTTATTATCAAAAATAACAACTTCGATCTATATTTTTTATGATGTGCAGATATTAAAAATGATTCCCACTTCGTAATGAGAAGAATAAACATTCATATGATAAGTCGAACACTTGCCATTTTCCCGTCGCTACTTTACCGTGGCACACATCAGTCTGTGGCCAATAGGCAGGAGAAAGTAGTATGGGACATAATCTGGCAGAATTATCCAAAGAGGATATGGATAAGGTTAACGTAGACTTGGCAGCGTCAGGTGTTGCCTTCAAAGAACGTTACAATATGCCGGTCATTCCAGAGGTCGTTGAGAGAGAACAACCCGAGCACCTGCGTAACTACTTTCGTGAGCGTGTAATGTTTTATCGCCAGCGTTCACTACAATTCTCTCGTTTACCCTACGAACCGAAGTCTAAATAGCGATTCCCCTCATTCCAATCTAAGACGGCGTTACCGTGGAAAACATCCCTTTCCACGGGTTACATTCTTACACAGCAAAAACAATTTTCTGCTTGCATATCGACCCGCACAGGAGGTTAATGGAGTGGCAACCTTACCTTTTATCAAGCGAGGCAAGATATGAGTAAAGGACTGGATAGTAAAAAGAACAGTAAGAAAAAGCCCCTGAAAACGGCAGCCGAAAAACGTGCCGATAAAAAGGCGAAGAAGCCGCAAGCTGATATCACCTGAGTGCTGGTATTACCGAAGTAATGTCCCATGCCGATCGGGTAAACCCGAAAACGGGTTTACCTTCATAACCGCAGCTGTTAGCTCTTATTCCTGACTTTACGCAGCCTTTTCAAGCACCATCAACAGGAAAGCATACTCCAGCGCAATATCATCATAGCGTTTGAAGCGACCAGACTTTCCACCGTGCCCAGCTTCCATATCGGTGTACAACAGCACCAGACGATCGTCTGTTTTGACTTCCCGCAATTTCGCCACCCACTTTGCAGGCTCCCAATACTGAACCTGAGAATCGTGTAATCCGGTCGTCACCAACAAATGCGGATAGCGCTGTGCGGTAACACCGTCATAGGGACTGTACTGCTTGATGTAGTCATAGTAGGTTTGTTCATTCGGATCGCCCCACTCGTCATACTCTCCAGTCGTCAGTGGAATAGACTCATCCAACATTGTCGTCAACACATCAACGAACGGAACCTGAGCGACAACGCCTTTAAATAGGTCAGGGGCGATATTCACGACCGCGCCCATCAGCAAACCTCCCGCACTGCCCCCCATGGCAAACATGTTTTTCCTATCGCCATAGCCTTTTTCTATCAGTGCCTGAGACACATCGATGAAATCCGTGAAGGAATGCATCTTATTGAGTAACCGGCCATCGTCATACCACTGTTGACCCAGTTCACCGCCACCGCGAATGTGCGTTAAGGCAAAAACAAATCCTCGGTCTAGTAGGCTCAGACGGCTAACGCTGAAGTCAGGATCCATGCTATTCCCATAAGCACCGTAGCCATAGACCAGTATCGGATTCTTACCAGGGCTGAAATGGTCGCGATGGTAAACCAAAGAAACGGGCACATCGACGCCATCTCGGGCCGTGATCCACAAACGTTCGCTCCGATAGCTATCTGGGGAGAAATCTTTCACTTCGGCTTGTTTAAGTAACTGCTGTTCGCCCGTGTCCAAATTCAGTTCATACAGCGAGCTGGGGGTTGTCATTGATGAATAGCCATATCGCATCAATGCCGTTTCTGGCGTAGGGTTGTACGACAACCATGTCACATAACTCGCATCATTGAAGGTGATCGCTTTCTCTTCCTGCGTATGCCAGTGAATCTGACGTAAGCTGGTCAAACCGCGCTCTCTTTCTTCCACCACCAGCCAATCACGGAAAAGTTCAAAACTCTCCAGCACGCAGTGCTCACGTGGAGCAATCAGTGTTTCCAGTGCGTGTTCATCAGGCTTATCCGAACGATAAAGACCGAAGTTTTTTCCGTCTCGATTGGAACGCAAATAAAACCGGTCCTGATAGTGATCGATGCCATATTCATGATCTTTTCGACGTGGAATGCATACCTGCGGCACGGCATCTGGGATCATCGCATCAAGCAATAGCACCTCGGTCGTCGTGGTGCTGCTGAGATAAATGGTGATGTAATGCTCTGATGTCGTTTTACTCAGACTGACATAATACGTATCGTCTTTCTCTTCATACACCAGCTCATCCTGCGCCGGATCGCTGCCTAAGCGATGACGGTAGACCTGATACGGTAACAGCGTTTTGTCATGTTTGCGCACGTAGTACAGCACCGTTGAATCTGCCGACCATTCCGCACCTGCGGTCACATTTTCGATCACATCCGGTAACCATTCGTCTCGGTTAAGGTCACGAAAACGAATCGTGTACTGCCGACGAGATAAGAAATCCTCCGAGAGTGCTAACAGCGAATTGCTAGGACTAATCTCAAGCGCGCCGAGACTATAAAACTCATGCCCCTTCGCACGTTGATTTCCGTCCAACAGCGTGTCCCACGCATCTGTTGCCTGCTCAGGTTGGCGCAGATAAATGGCGTACTCTTTACCTTGCTCATAGCGACTTTGGTAGCGATACCCCTTCCTGACATACGGCACAGACATATCCGTCGACGGGATACGGTTAACCATTTCGTCATACAGCGACCGCTTCCGTGCCTCGTGAGGGGCCATGATCGCTTCACTGTAGGCATTTTCCTGTTCCAGATAGGCCAACACCTGCGGATCGGCGCGCTCGTCATCACGCAGCCAGTAATAGTTGTCGATACGCGTATCGCCATGTGTACTTATCGCGTGGGGTCTTTTTTCAGCTTGCGGTATCTTCATCGCGTCGGATCTCGTTGTCTTGACATAAAATTTTCACTCTGCAAGAAGAGTGGCACGATTGCCCAGCAATGCCAAGCCACGTCCTTGTCTCTTGATGCGCTTTTGCGTAACGCATTCCAGGGCGTCCCCTCTTTAATGCGCACGCAAACGTTTTCGTTTATACTGCGGCCATTTTTCACAACCCGATCAGGTATAAGGTTATGTTAACGATTGGAACCGCCCTGCGTGCGGATGCCACACGAGTGATGCTGCTTGGCTCCGGTGAATTAGGCAAAGAAGTGGCGATTGAATGTCAGCGCCTTGGAATCGAAGTGATCGCAGTCGATCGCTATGCCGATGCACCCGCGATGCAAGTTGCACATCGCAGCCACGTCATCAATATGTTGGATGGCGACGCATTAAAAGCGTTGGTTGAAGCCGAACGCCCTGATTACATCGTGCCGGAAATTGAGGCTATCGCGACCGACATGCTGGTGGCGCTGGAAAAACAGGGTCACCACGTTGTCCCTTGTGCTGAAGCGACACGCCTGACAATGAACCGTGAAGGCATCCGTCGTCTGGCTGCCGAAACACTCGGCGTTCCGACATCCACCTACTGTTTTGCCGACAGCGAAGAAAGCTTTCGTCAAGCAGTAGATGCGATTGGTTATCCCTGCATTGTTAAACCGGTCATGAGTTCATCCGGCAAAGGACAAAGCCTGATTCGTTCCGCTGAGCAGTTAGAGCAGGCATGGCGCTATGCCCAACAGGGTGGACGGGCGGGTGGTGGACGCGTCATCGTTGAAGGATTGGTTAATTTTGATTTTGAGATCACCCTGCTGACCATCCATGCCGTTGACGGCATTCATTTCTGTGCGCCAATCGGTCATCGACAAGAAGACGGCGATTATCGCGAATCCTGGCAGCCGCAGCAGATGAGTGCACTGGCGCTGGAACGCGCACAGAAGATGGCTAGCGATGTCGTGAAAGCGCTCGGCGGTTATGGTCTGTTCGGCGTTGAGCTGTTCGTCTGCGGTGATGAGGTTATTTTCAGCGAGGTCTCCCCTCGCCCGCACGATACTGGCATGGTGACGATGATTTCTCAGGATCTGTCTGAGTTTGCCCTGCACGTTCGCGCTTTCCTGGGGCTACCAATTGGATCCGTTCGTCAATACGGTGCATCGGCTTCCGCGGTAATTTTACCGGAACTCGATAGCAACAACGTACGTTATCAGGGACTGGAAAACGCGCTCCTCCCTCATACGCAAATTCGCCTGTTTGGTAAACCGGATATCAGCGGGAAACGCCGTATGGGCGTTGCGTTAGCCAGTGCAGAAACGACAGACGATGCTGTCGACATCGCAAAGCGTGTCGCAGCAGGCGTAAAAGTCAGCGGCTGATGCATTGCAACAACCCAGAGGGTAGCAGGCAGGGATAGCCTGTTGAAAAAAATAAGGAACGTTTTTCAACGTCGCTTGCGACGGCTCGCAGGGTGACGGACAAGGATGTCCGTCATAAAAAAGGCCACTCTCAGTGAGTGGCCTTCGTCATTCAGTAACCAGCGAACTTAGGCTTTTGCGCCCGCAACAGCTTCACGTGCCAGCTCAGTAATTCGCGCGTAATCGCCGCTTTCCAACGCGTCGTTCGGCACCAACCAAGAACCGCCTACGCACAGCACGCTTTTCAGCGCCAGATAATCACGGTAGTTGTTCGGCGTAATGCCACCAGTCGGGCAGAAACGAATATGAGCAAACGGCCCACCAATCGCCTGGAGCGCTTTCACGCCGCCGTTAGCTTCTGCTGGGAAGAATTTGAACTCACGCAGGCCGTAATCCATACCCAGCATCAATTCAGACACGGTGCTGATACCTGGAATCAACGGGATGTTGCCTTCCGTCGCAGCTTTCAACAGCGGCTCGGTCAGACCGGGGCTGATGGCAAACTGCGCACCCGCTTCAACAACCGCAGCCAGTTGCTGAGGATTTGTCACCGTACCTGCACCCACGATAGCTTCCGGTACTTCTTTCGCAATCGCACGGATCGCGTCAATGGCACAGTCGGTACGCAATGTCAGTTCCAGAACGCGAACGCCGCCCGCGACTAACGCTTTTGCCATCGGCACCGCGTGTTCCAGTTTGTTGACCACAATCACAGGAACAACGGGACCCGTTGTCAAAATCTGTTCCGCGCTCGTTTTCCAGTTTTTCATCAAAAGTTATCTCCAGTCATGCCCGAAGGCATCATTAATTATATAGCGCGCCCCTGCCACAGGGATCTGCGTCGCCGCAGATGTCCGACCGCACCGTTAGCCATACATTAAAACGATGGAATGCCGAATAACCTCCGCATTCCCGTTACTGACGTATTATCAAAAAATTACTCAAACTCATTCCAGGAACGGCCATCGCGAGTAATCATCGCGACAGATGCTACCGGTCCCCAGCTTCCTGCCTGATACGGTTTCGGCGCATCGTTGTCCATGGCCCACGCATCCATGATGGAATCCACCCATTTCCAGGCTTCTTCAACTTCATCACGACGAACGAACAACGCCTGGATCCCACGCATGGTTTCCAGCAACAGGCGCTCATAGGCATCCGCCAGGTGCTGCTGGTTAAAGGTTTCCGAGAAGCTCAGATCCAGCTTCACCGTTTGCAGGCGATGCTTGTGCTCTAACCCTGGAATTTTATTCAGAATCTGGATTTCCACGCCTTCATCCGGCTGCAAGCGGATGATCAGCTTGTTCTGCGGTAACTGCTGGTAAGAATCATGGAACAGGTTCAGTGCCGGATTTTTAAAGTACACCACCACTTCTGAACATTTCGTTGGCAGACGTTTTCCGGTGCGCAGGTAGAACGGCACACCAGACCAGCGCCAGTCATCGATGTCGACACGAATGGCGACAAACGTTTCCGTGCTGCTGCTTTTGTTCGCACCCTCTTCTTCCAGATAGCCCGGCACTTTATGTCCCTGAACAAAACCAGAAGAATATTGGCCGCGCACCGTTGTTTCATGCACATTAGAACGATTGATACGACGCAGCGAACGCAACACTTTTACTTTTTCATCACGGATGCGGTCGGTCGTCAAATCAGACGGCGGCGACATCGCAATCATCGTCAGAATCTGTAACAGGTGGTTCTGGATCATGTCACGCATCTGACCGGCTTTATCAAAATAGCCCCAGCGCCCTTCAATCCCCACTTCTTCGGCTACCGTGATCTGCACATGATCGATCGTCCGGTTATCCCAATTTGAGGAGAACAACGAGTTGGCAAAACGCAGCGCCAGCAGGTTCAGAACCGTTTCTTTACCCAGATAGTGGTCGATACGGTAAACCTGGCACTCGTTGAAGAATTCCGCGACCTGATCGTTAATCACGCGAGAAGATGCCAGGTCGGTACCCAGCGGTTTTTCCATCACCACGCGCGCAGGTTCTTTATTCAGCCCTGCGGTTCCCAACCCTTTGCAGATCGCCCCAAATGTGCTGGGTGGCATCGCAAAATAGTTGATCGTGGTGCGATTTTTCTGGTCAAGCATCTTGCCCAGCTTGTTGAAGGCTTTCGTGTCTTCCACATCAAGATTGCAGAAATCCAGCCGACTACTTAGCGTTTCCCACAACTTATCGTCGATGGCTTCTTTCATAAAGGTGTCAAGCGCTTCGCGCACGACGCGGGTATACTCCGCTTTATCCCAATCCGCACGGCCTACGCCAATAATTTTGGTGTCCGCATGGATGTGACCTGCTTTTTCCAACTGGTACAGGGAAGGCAGCAATTTACGGCGCGCCAGATCGCCCTTGGCACCGAAAATAACCAGATCGCACGCTTGGGCTGTTGAAGTTACCGCCATGTTCATCTCCTCGTTGCAGGATGCTGTAATTTTATTACAGCGATAATGTACTCTTTTTGACTACAGCCAGTAAACCCATCATAAAAATGCTAAATAATGATCAGTATTGACTGAAAACCTGCATAAATCGGTCTGTGCAGTGGCTGAAGTCACTTATGCGTTCGCCCTAAAACGAAATTTTTCGTCGTTTCTGACAGTCGATTACTTTTCTGAAAGTTAGACACATGTCATGTTCTGGCAAAAAAAGGCGTCAACTTAGCGCGTTGCCCTCTGCCAACCACCACAGGTCGTAGTATATTTTCACGACGTGCATTTTTTCACGTAATGCATGCCAGTTGTACCTTTAGTTGAAATCGGAAAAAACTTACATGGCCCTTGTCGTATGAATATGCTGGAAAAAATCCAGAGTCACTTAGAACTCTTGAGCAAATCAGAAAGAAAAGTGGCTGAAGTGATCCTGAGCACTCCGCAGACGGCTATTCACTCCAGCATCGCGACGCTGGCCAAAATGGCCGACGTCAGTGAGCCAACGGTTAATCGTTTCTGCCGTCGACTTGAAACTAAAGGTTTTCCCGATTTTAAACTACATCTGGCGCAAAGTCTGGCGAACGGTACGCCGTATGTGAACCGTAACGTTGAAGAAGATGACAGCGTTGACGCCTATACCAGTAAAATCTTTGAATCCGCGATGGCCGGCTTAGAGCAGGTGAAATCGAGCCTGGATGTTACCGCCGTCAACCGCGCCGTAGATTTGCTGACGCAGGCGAAGAAAATTTCTTTTTTTGGTCTGGGCGCTTCCGCCGCAGTCGCACACGATGCGATGAACAAATTTTTCCGCTTCAACATCCCCGTGGTTTATTTTGATGACATCGTTATGCAGCGCATGAGCTGCATGAATTCCAGCGACGGCGACGTCGTGGTGTTGATCTCCCATACTGGTAGAACCAAAAGTCTGGTCGAAATGGCGCAACTGGCACGTGAGAACGATGCGACAGTGATCGCCATCACGTCGGATGGCACGCCGCTGGCGCGTGAAGCCTCGCTGGCCTTACGGCTTGACGTGCCTGAAGATACCGATGTCTATATGCCGATGGTATCCCGCATCGCTCAGTTGACGCTGATCGACGTTCTGGCGACGGGATTCACACTGCGTCGCGGGGAAAAATTTCGAGATAACCTGAAACGGGTCAAAGAAGCCTTGCGTGAATCGCGCTTTGATAAAGACGAACGATTGATTAACCCTTTCAGGTGATAGGTAAGTTTTACGTTGTGCTTTGCTTTTAGTTATATCCTATACCCTAAATAATTCGAGTTTCAGGAAGGCGGCAAGCGAAGGAGTCCCGATGAGCTTACTCAAGTAAGTGATTCGGGTGAGTAAGCGAAGCCAACGCACATGCAACTTGAAGTATGACGGGTAATAAAAATGAGCGGTATCATCTACCCGCCTCATCTTGATGTAGCCACAAACGGCGGTTATGGAAAGATGGCGAGCATTACCTGTACAGTATGATAATCAGACTCAACACGATGTTCGGATAACGCAGGTGAAATAGTTTTGTTGTAAAGTGACATTTTGCACCGTTATTCGACGCTTAATCGCAACACTACAGCTTCACAAGTGAACGGAGTTATACATGTCCAGACGGCTCAGAAGAACCAAAATTGTTACCACCCTGGGGCCCGCTACCGACCGCGATAATAATCTTGAAAAGATTATCAATGCGGGCGCTAACGTAGTACGCATGAATTTTTCTCACGGCACAGCAGAAGATCATCAATTACGTGCCAACAAAGTTCGTGAAATTGCGGCTAAATTAGGCCGCCACGTTGCCATTCTTGGCGATCTACAGGGTCCAAAAATTCGTGTTTCTACCTTCAAAGAAGGTAAAATCTTCCTGAATATCGGCGACAAATTCTTGCTGGATGCCAACTTAGCGAAAGGCGAAGGCGATAAAGAAAAAGTCGGGATCGATTACAAAGGCTTGCCGAGCGACGTAGTGCCTGGCGACATTCTGTTACTGGATGACGGTCGCGTACAGCTGAAAGTCCTCCAGGTTGAAGGTCTGAAAGTTTACACCGAAGTCACCGTTGGTGGCCCGCTGTCTAACAATAAAGGCATCAACAAACTCGGTGGCGGTCTGTCTGCCGAAGCCCTGACGGAAAAAGATAAAGCCGACATTATTACTGCCGCAAAAATTGGCGTCGACTATCTGGCTGTCTCTTTCCCACGTACCGGTGAAGATCTCAACTATGCACGCCGCCTCGCACGCGACGCTGGCTGTAACGCCAAGATCGTATCAAAAGTTGAACGTGCTGAAGCCGTCTGTTCAGATGCCGCAATGGATGACATTATTTTGGCTTCCGACGTGGTTATGGTCGCGAGGGGCGATCTGGGCGTTGAAATCGGCGATCCAGAGCTGGTAGGGATTCAGAAGAAGTTGATTCGTCGTGCCCGTCAGTTGAATCGTGCGGTCATTACCGCCACGCAGATGATGGAATCGATGATCACTAACCCGATGCCAACGCGTGCTGAGGTAATGGACGTCGCCAACGCCGTGCTGGATGGCACCGATGCCGTGATGCTGTCAGCAGAAACTGCTGCGGGTCAATATCCGGCTGAAACCGTCGCTGCTATGGCGAAAGTCTGTCTAGGCGCGGAGAAAATTCCAAGCATCAACGTCTCCAAACACCGCCTTGACGTACAGTTTGATAACACGGAAGAATCCATCGCGATGTCTTCTATGTATGCGGCTAACCACCTGAAAGGGGTGACGGCACTGATCGCTATGACAGAATCTGGCCGTACCGCCCTGATGATGTCCCGTATCAGTTCTGGCCTACCGATTTTCGCCATGTCCCGTCATGAGCACACGCTGAACCTGACCGCACTGTATCGTGGTGTTACACCGGTGCATTTCGACAGCTACACTGACGGCGTTGCTGCTGCCAATGATGCTGTGATCTTGCTGCGTGATAAAGGGTTCCTGATGTCTGGGGATCTGGTTATCGTCACACAGGGCGATATCATGGGCACCGTAGGCACAACCAACACCATCCGCATCCTGCGCGTGGAATAATCATTGTAATAACTGACCCGCAGCTGAGTTGGCGGACGGTATTATGATAGTAAAAAGCCGGACGATTTCTCGTCCGGCTTTTTTATCCATACGTCTATACGCGACTCATCTCACTTCTTGTTGCGGTATAGCTCATCGCGGCAATATGGCTCAATCTCACCCGGCTTGCGGGTTTTCAGCAATTTAAGAATCCAGGTGTATTGCTCAGGGTTCGGTCTGACCAGAATTTCAACTTCTTCATTCATGCGCCGCGCAATATAAGCATCATCCGCTTCCGCCAAATCGTCCATCGGCGGACGAATAAATACATCAAGGCAACCGTCTTTGGCGTTATATACCGGGAACAACGGCACAATATCAGCTCGGCACACTTTCATCAGCCGTCCGACAGCAGGCAGCGTTGCTTTATAGGTCGCAAAGAAATCAACGAATTCGCTGTGCTCGGGGCCGTGATCCTGATCGGGCAAGTAATAACCCCAGCACCCAGAGCGTACGGAGCTAATAAACGGCTTAATGCCGTCGTTACGAGCATGGATGCGGCCACCAAAGCGACGACGTAACCGATTCCACCAATAATCCACCAGTGCATTCTTCTGATTGTGGAACATGGCCGCCATGCGCTGCCCGCGAGAGGTCAGCAACATCGCAGGGATATCAACTCCCCAACCGTGCGGAACCAGAAAAATCACGTTCTTCTCTTGTGCTTTGATGCGTTCCAGAATGTCTTCGCCATGCCAGCGAACATATTTTTCGATTTTCTTTGGGTTACGAATTCCCACTTCTACCATCATGATCATCGACTGAGGTGCCGTCGCAAACATGTCATCGATGATAGTTTCGCGCTGCGCTTCCGTTAACTCCGGCATGCAGTACAGCAAGTTAATGCGGGCACGGCGGCGTGCGCCTTTTGATATTCTCCCGACAAAACGCCCTAACCCACCCAGAACCGGGTTTCTTAACCGCGCGGGAATATAGGCAGCAAGTGCCATCGCGCCAACGCCTAACCAAACGCCCCAATAGCGCGGATGAAAAAAGGCGCGTTGAAACTGGGGAACAAATTCAGCGTTCGATTTTTTTTCTTTTTCCATGCCTAAACTCTTCAGATCAATCAATAAACATAATCATAATTGCCGCTCAGCGTTTAGCAACACCCGCTGACAATTACGCAAAAACACACCTGCTCGACAACAAAACACCAGGAGCCAGTGCGCAATAAGGTGTTCTATAAATGAAAATGCCGGCAGCAAGCCACCGGCACAACATGCAGTAAATATCTATCCTAAATAATTCAAGTTGCATGAAGGCGGCAACCGCATGAATCCCCAGGAGCTTACACAAGTAAGTGACTGGGGTGAGTAAGGGCAGCCAACGCACAAGCAGCTTGAAGTATGACGGATATGGTTAATCAAACTTAAGCTGCGGCACCACTTCCTTCACCTGCGCCAGATAATCACGACGCTCTTTACCCGCCAGCCCTTCAGAACGCGGCAGTTGAGCCGTTAGTGGGTTTACTGCCTGCTGGTTAACCCAGAGTTCATAGTGCAGGTGTGGGCCAGTGGAACGACCGGTATTACCAGACAACCCGATACGATCGCCACGTTTCACTTTCTGCCCAGGTTTAACCAATATGCGATTTAGGTGCATAAATCGTGTCGTATACTGGCGACCATGACGAATCACTACATAGTTGCCCGCTGCACCGCTGCGTTTCGCAATCACGACTTCGCCATCCCCGACGGCCAGAACTGGCGAACCTACCGGCATGGCAAAATCGACACCTTTATGCGGTGCAACGCGCCCCGTTACCGGGTTCAAACGACGTGGATTGAAATTGGAGGAAATACGGAATTGTTTCATGGTCGGGAAACGCATAAAGCCACGCGTCAAACCGGAACCTTCGCGATCGTAGAATTTACCGTCTTCTGCACGGATAGCGTAATAGTCTTTACCGCCGGTATTCAGACGAACGCCGACCAGTTCGCTCTGTTCACTTTTGCCATCGAGCATTTCGCGGGACATCAGCACAGAGAACGTGTCGTCTTTACGTAACTTACGGAAATCCAACTGCCATTGCAGCGCTTTGATTACGTCCCGCACTTCTGTACTGGTTAAACCGGCGCTTTTCGCGCTGCTGACAAAGCTGCCACTAACCCGACCATTCAGAACGCTGTTGCGCCACTCGCCTTTCAGCGTCTCAATGCGCTCTTTGAAATCGGCACCTACACGCTCATAAATCCGTGTTTCGCGACGAGACATCTGCCAGGTCAAACTTTGCAGATCGCCATTTTCTGCCAGAGCCCACGATATTTGCTGACCAATTTTCAGGTTACGCAAATCTTTATTTTGCTCTGCGAGCTGGGTGACATCCGCGATATCGATACCGTACTGCGTCAAAATGCTGCTTAAAGTATCACCCGTAGAGACCACATACTCATGTACGCCAGCTTCATCGGCAACTTTATCATCGAGCTCATCTTGCGGAATGTCGTCATCTGGCGAGGGTTGGTCTATCGGTTCACTGGCTTCAGGCGTCAGCGTACGCAGTTGGCTGGTTTCCAGGTCGATATCTTTCACGATGACGGGCGCATCATCGACATGGGGATAAACAAAAGGCCGCCAAACAGCAACGGCCAATGTCACAACGGTAAGCGACCCCAGCATGACGCGATGGGGCCGAGGTAAACTGTTATACGCCAGAGCGATAGTTCGGACTATCTGCTGCACTTATTCGTATCCTCATAATTTTTCCTCCAGACAGCTCACATACTGGTTCGATAGCTGCAACAAGAAATCGGCATAGCTATCTCTACCCAGTGCAATATTGCTTCCCAATGGGTCGAGCACACCCGAGCGCACGTCGGTTCCCTTGGCAACAGCATTAATAACGGCTGGTCTGAATTGTGGTTCAGCAAAAACGCATACGGCTTTGTGCTCAACCAACTGTGTTCGTATTTGATGTAAACGCTGTGCACCGGGCTGAATTTCGGGGTTAACCGTAAAGTAACCCAAGGGACTTAACCCATAGTGTTTCTCAAAGTAGCCATAGGCATCATGAAACACGAAATAGCCTCTACCCTGCACAGGCGCTAGCATCTTAACAATTTTTTCATCTGCTTGCGCAATTTTATCCGTGAAATAAAGCAGATTCGCGTCTAGTTTGTCCTTATTCTGAGGCATAAGTTCCAATAATTTTGCATGAATGGCGACAGCTGCCTGTATTGTCATCTCCGGCGATAGCCAAATATGCATATTGTACTCACCATGATGGTGACCATCGTCGTCGTCATCATGGGCGGCATTGCTGTGATCGTGGCCTTTTTCATGCTCATCATGTGCCTGCTCATGCCCATCTTCATGGTCATGCCCAGCCTCTTTTTTCAGCTCAGATTTAATGGCTGGCAGCGCAGAAAGCGCGATCTGCTTTGCTGGCGAAATTTTCGCTAACGGTTTCCCGAGGAAGGCTTCCATTTCCGGCCCGACCCAAATCACCAGATCGGCGGACTGTAAACGCTGGACATCAGACGGGCGCAAGGCATAATCGTGGGGCGACGCGCCATCAGGTAACAACACCTCGGTTGGCGTCACGCCATCGGCAATCGCCGACGCAATGAATCCCAAAGGACGAATTGAAGTAATGACCGCAGCGGATGCCGCGCTGATTGACATTCCGCTTGCGAGTAGCGCACCGGCAACAAACACACTTTTTAACCATTTTCTTTGCTGAATAGATTGCTGCATGAAGATCGATCCCATCGATTTTTATTGTGTTGTTTGTTATATTATAACGTTACATGGGTTATGCAAGCCGAATTATATGTCCACATTGGTATCACTTAATAATATTTCAGTGACATTTGGCAGCCGAAAGATCCTGTCAGATATCTCTCTGACCTTGCAGGCAGGTCGAATTCTGACGCTGCTGGGGCCGAATGGCGCAGGGAAATCGACGCTAGTCCGCGTGGTATTGGGGCTACTTTCTCCTACTTCCGGTTCTCTGGTACGGGATCCTGCACTGCGTATCGGTTACGTTCCGCAGAAACTGCATCTGGATACCACCCTGCCCTTGACCGTCAGCCGCTTTATGCAACTGCGCCCCGGTGTGAAAAAGCAGGATATCTTACCTGCCCTTAAACGTGTTCAGGCTGCACATCTGCTGGAACAACCGATGCAGAAACTCTCCGGTGGCGAAACCCAGCGCGTGCTATTGGCTCGTGCACTGCTCAATCAGCCTCAACTGCTGGTTCTGGATGAGCCGACACAGGGTGTTGACGTCAATGGGCAACTGGCGCTGTACGATCTGATTAACCAACTGCGGCAGGAATTCAACTGCGGCGTGCTGATGGTGTCGCACGATCTACATTTGGTGATGGCAAAAACCGATGAAGTTCTCTGCCTTAATCAACATGTCTGCTGCTCCGGCACGCCTGAAGTCGTTTCTCTTCACCCCGAATTTTTAGCGATGTTTGGCCACCGCGGCGCGGAGCAATTGGCAATTTATCGCCACCATCATAATCATCGTCATGACCTACAAGGACGTATCATTCTGAAAAGACAAGGTGGAAACGACGCATGATAGAGCTGTTATTTCCCGGTTGGCTGGCAGGGATTTTGCTGGCGATTGCGGCAGGCCCGCTCGGTTCGTTCGTCGTCTGGCGGCGGATGTCTTATTTTGGCGATACACTGGCGCACGCCTCCTTACTTGGCGTCGCCTTCGGCCTGTTGCTGAACATTAACCTGTTTTCTGCCGTTATTGCCGTGACGCTCATTCTGGCGCTTGGCCTCGTCTGGCTGGAACGACGTCCCTATCTGGCCGTCGATACATTACTCGGCATCATGGCTCACAGCGCCCTGTCGCTTGGGTTGGTTGTTGTCAGCCTGATGAACAATGTGCGTGTAGATTTAATGGCCTACCTATTTGGCGATTTACTTTCCGTCACAACAGAGGATTTGTGGGTGATCGGTGCGGGTGTGATCGTCGTTATTGCTGTTATGCGTTGGCAATGGCGGGCGTTACTTTCAATGACGATTAGCCCAGAATTGGCACACGTCGACGGCGTGAAATTACAGCGCACCAAGCTGCTTTTAATGCTGACCACCGCATTAACGATTGGTATTGCCATGAAATTTGTTGGCGCATTGATCATTACGTCACTGTTGATTATTCCCGCCGCCAGCGCCAGACGTTTCGCACGGACGCCGGAACAAATGGCAAGCATCGCTATTATTGTTGGAATGATTGCCGTGACAGGCGGCTTGGCCTTCTCGGCTGGCTACAATACGCCAGCGGGGCCGTCGGTGGTGCTGTGTGCATCTCTGCTATTTATTGTCAGTCTGCTTAAGCCACAACCCGCCTAACCCGCAGTAAACCGCTAAAAAAAAAGCCCTTCCGAATACACATTTCAGAAGGGCTTTATACTTTGAAAATCAGTAAGTTCACGCGAACAGCGTTTATTTCCGGTTAGCCATATCTGGAATGATTAAATCACCCCGTAAGACATACGACTCCAGAACATCCTGCGTTTTTTCATTGAGCCATGACACGATTCTGGCTGCCACCGCATCCATCGAATACTCAATTGCAGGAATCGCCGGAATACCAGGAATATCGAGAGAACCGGCAAGACTGAATACCATAATGTCCTGTGGCACGGATTTATTAAACGCCTGAAGCTGTGCGATGACTCGTTTTGCTTCTTGCTCATCCGCCACTAGGAGCGCATTGAAATTCAGCGTCGTGCTGTTATTGAGCAACACTTGCAGCGCTACCGACGACGAGGAAGACGCATCCATAAAAATCAGGTTGCGGTTAAACGGCAAGAAGTTATTTTCCAGCGCCCGCTTATATCCCAAAAGCACCTGATCCGCAGAACTGCTGGCGGCAGGATTGATCAGCGCGATTTGCCTACGCCCTTGTCGGATCAGGTAATTACATGCCGTTTCTGTGGCGAAGGCGTGATCGAATTGCAGGCTGTTAGTGGTATCAGCCTCCATACAATCGATCAGGATGATGCTCTTATCGGCCAGATTCAGCGGGAAGCGCGCACCGATGATTAAAATATCATCACATAGACCGCTGGTTAGCTCATCTAGCACATTCATGACTTCTGCTTTGCTGCTGGCAAACCGCAACAAGAGATGTTTTTGATGTCGACTAAAGTGTTTTTCCAACGCATAAAGATAGCCGGTCGTCTGGTTGATATTGTCCTGAGCGCAAATGACACCAATACATCCGGTTGACTGGCTTAACAGCGATTGGGCGATGACGTTGGGTCGGTATTTAAGCTCATCAACCGCTTTTAACACTGCAAGGCGGCTGGCTTCCTTTACGCCGCGTGAACCACTCAACACCCGGGAGACTGTGGCTTTGGAGACCCCAGCTAAACGCGATACATCGTTGATTGTAGACATCATTTGCCCCTGGAAAAACGCTAAACTCGACTCGAAACCTTTAACACCAACAGCGCATTGTATTGCTTTGCAGTATAACCGTTTCCATTCAGCATGGAAACCGATTATCCATTTAACATCCAATAGACACTCTTTCCGATAAGATGTGATGCAAATCTAATTAATACGGCCAGAAATCATCACACCTTGACGGTCATCACACTTCTCTTTTCTTTGCATGGAAAACGGTTTCCATATGATATCCAATCATCTTAGCAATAAGTTTTTACATTGTGCTTGGCGGAAAATGCGGTCCGTCGCGGAAGAAAAATAACGGATATAGGCTCACTTTCACAAAAGGCTGCCACACACGATTTATCTATCCGGCCCGTTAAGACAACGGGTTACGGTATGCACCGTGGCGATACGTACTTGATGATGAACTGTCGCCTTCGCGGTGGCATACGAAAAGGTGTTCACATGAGTTCCTTATATCAATCAATGATTGCTTCTATCGAACAATCGATTACCCCGCTGGCCGGGCGTTTAGGGCAACAAAAGTATGTGATCGCTATCCGCGATGGTTTTACTGCCGCACTCCCCTTTATGATCATTGGCTCATTTATGTTGGTGTTTATTTTCCCTCCCTTCTCTGCCGATACCACTGTCGGGTTTGCCCGCACCTGGCTAGATTTTTCCATCACCTATCGCGACCAACTGATGCTGCCTTTCGAGCTGAGTATGGGCGTGATGACCTTCTTCATTTCCGTTGGCGTCGGGGCCAGTCTGGGGCGACAGTTTGATCTCGATTCTGTGATGTCCGGTCTGCTGGCATTTATGGCTTTTCTGCTCGTCGCCGCGCCTTACGCCGATGACAAAATTTCTACGGAGTATCTGTCAGGGCAAGGGATATTCACCGCTTTACTCACCTCTATCTATTCCACCCGTGTTTATGCCGCGCTGAAACAACACAACATTACCATTCGCTTACCGAAAGAAGTGCCAACAGGGGTCGCTCGCTCATTTGAAATTCTCATTCCCGTGTTGGTTATTGTCGCGACACTGCACCCACTCAACCTCTTCGTTGAGGCGCAAACGGGCATGATCATTCCCGAAGCAATTATGCATCTGCTGGCACCACTGGTTTCTGCCTCAGACTCGCTGCCCGCCATTCTGCTATCTGTGCTGCTATGCCAGCTTTTCTGGTTTTCGGGTATCCACGGTTCACTGATTGTCACGGGTATTATGAATCCATTTTGGATGACTAACCTGGCCGTGAATCAGGCAGCGCTGGCAGCAGGTGAAGTACTACCGCATATCTATTTACAGGGATTTTGGGATCACTATCTGTTAATTGGTGGCGTCGGCTCAACGCTGCCCTTAGCTTTCCTGCTGTTACGCAGCAAAGTGACTCACCTGCGTACCATCGGCAGAATGGGCGTCGTACCGAGCTTCTTTAACATCAACGAGCCGATCATGTTCGGTGCGCCCATTATCATGAACCCGATGCTGTTTCTGCCTTTTGTCTTCGTCCCCATGATCAATGCCGTACTGGCTTACACGGCAACCAAAATGGGATGGCTGGCACAGGTCGTATCGCTAACGCCTTGGACGACACCCGCTCCCATTGGTGCATCGTGGGCCGCAAACTGGAGTTTCAGTCCGTTTATCATGTGCCTGCTATGCATGATCTTTTCCGCACTGATGTATTTACCGTTCCTGCGCGCTTATGAACGTACGCTGATGAAGACCGAGGAGCAAAAAATGCAGAGCGGCCTGTCGATGGCAAAAACGGCAGGTAGTAATTAATGGGGTAAATAAAGAATTGGTTAAACGTATTAAATAGAATAAATAAAATAACGCGTTCAGTGACGGAATATTTTCATCATCTATGATATTCCGCCCTGAATAGCATTCAAGAATGCGGCATAGGGAATAAACCATTGCCGCTGGCATTCGGTCATATAAAAAATAGGTCATATCATGATTACATTAGAAGATGCAGTAATGGATATTATTGTTAATGCGGGGCAATCACGCAGCCTGTGTTTCGAGGCTCTGCACGCTGCGCGCAAAGGTAACATTGATGAAGCCAAAGATTTGCTGAAGGAAGCCGATGGCTATGCGCGCAAGGCACACCATATGCAGACCCAGCTAATCGAACAGGATGCGGGTGAAGCCAGACAGCCGATGACATTAATTATGGTTCATGCTCAAGATCATTTAATGACATCACTACTTGCCCGCGAATTATCAGAAGAAATTATTCATCTTTATCAGCGGTAATATTACCTCTTAAAGGGAGGGTCGATTACGTCAGTTATTTAATTACCTTGCACTATTAGGAAAATAACAATCACCTTGTTCTGAGCGCCGTGCCATTATTCACGTCAATCAGAACCGGATGGTTATTGTCTGAAAATAACTTACCGAATTGAGATGACTATGAAAAATTGCAAAAAACTTCCAGTTACGCTGGCGGTGCTGGCCGCCCTTTGCTCCGGTTCCGCACTCGCACAAGAAATCATTACTCAGGAACAATTAGATCGTATCGTTGCTCAAGCCGTGGAAAAAGCGCTGGCGGAACGCCAGGCTAAGTTAGATGCGATTGCCAGCAAACAGGTCGATCCCCTGACGACACCGGATGCCCCGAAGACGCCTGACATGGCGATACCTTATGGTGTCGAATTCACTGGCTATGCGCGTTACGGCGCGCAATTCCAGGGCGGTGACCAGAAATATGTTGGGGTTGACGGTTCCTATAACGGAGCTTCCGCATTAGGCCGTCTGGGCAACGAAGGTAATGGCGGTGAATTTCAGCTTTCCAAAGCTTTCAAAAGTGATAATGGCGCTATCTGGGATATCGTCGTGATGATCGACCACTGGGGCGACGAAGTTAACCTGAAAAAAGCCTATGCCGGCGTCACTAATCTTTTCGCCTCTCAGCCAAACGCCTATCTCTGGGCGGGACGAGATTTCCACCAGCGCCCACAGCAAAGTATCAACGACTACTTCTGGATGAACCATGACGGTCAGGGTGCGGGGATAAAGAATTTTGAACTCGGCGGTATTCAATTCGATGTGGCGGCCGTCGGTGCCGTGGAATCCTGTAATCCCCAAGTGTTAGCCAATAATGCGAACCCCTCACGCATCAGCTGTACCGGTGGCTCCGGCACGGGCGATAAAGGCAATTACGCCCTGACCTCCAAAGTGCATGGCATCAAGCTGGGGCCGTTGGATCTTGCGCTGT
The DNA here is from genome assembly GCF_002847345.1 of Pectobacterium peruviense. Lineage (GTDB taxonomy): Bacteria > Pseudomonadota > Gammaproteobacteria > Enterobacterales > Enterobacteriaceae > Pectobacterium > Pectobacterium peruviense. The sequence goes on along the minus strand of NZ_LXFV01000001.1, from coordinate 75,678 downwards.
ACGCTAACTATGGTTTTGACTCAAAAGCGGTGAATAACAATGAGCGGATGAAAGCCTGGCAAGGCGGCGCCGTCCTGAGCCACACGGGAAAAGATAGCCTCAATCAGTTCATCACCCGCTATTCAGACAATGCGGATAACAGCGTTTACAACAAAACGAACAACCTGAAAACCTTCTATGCCAGCTTCGAAGGTAACTACAAATTCACACCACAAACGCAGGTCGCATACCTGTTAGCCTACCACGACTACTCGAATGACTCTGCGAGTCAGGACGACCGTCGTAACTACAATGCCATCGTTCGCCCTATGTATTTCTGGAATGACGTGCATTCGACCTGGCTTGAAGCTGGCTATCAGCATGTAGATTACGGCCAGGGCGGTGACAATAAGGGGTGGAAACTGACGCTTTCCCAGAATGTCTCAATCGCGATGGGACCGGAGTTCAGACCGATGCTGCGCTTCTATGTCACTGGCGGGGAAGTAGATAACAAACACACCGCGCGGACAACGACTGGGGTCAACACGCAGCTAGACTCGTTCAACGTTGGGGCAATGTGGGAAGCCTGGTTCTAATCACATAAATTTAGGGAGACCGTCTGGTCTCCCTAAATATGAAAAAGCATTCAGGTAATACTATTCTTCACGTGTTAAGCCAAAATGCCGATAGGCATGCTGCGTCGCCATTCGACCACGCGGCGTACGCTGGATGAATCCTTGCTGAATCAGAAACGGCTCTAGTACGTCTTCAATGGTTTCGCGCTCTTCGCCAATCGCCGCGGCTAAATTGTCCAACCCGACGGGGCCGCCCATGAATTTATCGATGATTGCCAACAGCAGCTTGCGATCCATGTAGTCAAAACCTTCGGTATCTACCGCCAGCATATCCAGCGCCTGTGTCGCCACATCTCCAGTAATCGCGCCTTCCGATTTAACCTCGGAGAAATCGCGCACCCGGCGCAATAATCGGTTGGCGATACGCGGCGTACCACGCGCACGGCGTGCCACTTCAAGGGAACCCTCTGGCGTTAAATCCAGTCCTAAACACTGTGCGCTGCGGCCAACGATATACTGCAAATCCGCCACATTATAAAACTCCAAGCGCTGCACAATACCAAAGCGGTCGCGCAGCGGCGAGGTTAACGACCCCGCACGCGTCGTTGCGCCAATCAGTGTGAAAGGAGGCAGATCGAGTTTAATTGAGCGGGCAGCAGGCCCTTCACCGATCATGATATCCAACTGATAATCTTCCATCGCGGGGTACAGCACTTCTTCCACAACAGGCGACAGACGATGGATTTCATCGATGAATAACACATCATGCGGTTCGAGATTGGTCAGCAGCGCGGCAAGGTCACCGGCTTTTTCCAACACGGGGCCTGACGTTGTGCGCATATTCACGCCCATCTCATTGGCAACAATATTCGCCAACGTCGTTTTGCCCAAACCGGGAGGCCCAAAAATCAGCAGATGATCCAGCGCATCCCCACGTTTACGCGCAGCCTGGATAAAAATTTCCATCTGCTCACGCACCTGCGGCTGGCCTACATATTCGGTCAACAGCTTAGGTCGCATCGCGCGGTCGAGAAATTCTTCTTCAGGAACGGCGTCAGCGGAAATCAAACGGTCGGCTTCTATCATTAATACCTCACAGCGCCGCGCGCAGTGCATCCCTGATCAGGGTTTCACAGTCCGCATCAGGACGCGCGATTTTGGAAATCATGCGGCTAGCTTCCTGCGGTTTGTAGCCCAGTGCCACCAGTGCCGCGGCAGCTTCCGCTTCAGGTTCGCCAACGCGACTGTCTGCGGTAGCGGGTGACGCCAACGGAATATCGCTGACCGGATTAAACAGATCGCCACTCAAGCCTTTGAAGCGATCTTTCATTTCAACAACCAGCCTTTCCGCCGTTTTCTTACCTACGCCGGGAAGTTTAATCAATGCACCAATTTCTTCGCGCTCAACCGCGCTGACAAACTGCGTTGCGGACATCCCAGAGAGAATCGCCAGCGCCAATTTAGGTCCAACGCCATTCACTTTGATCAGCTCACGGAACAGCGCCCTTTCCTGTTTGTCATTAAAACCGAACAGCAGTTGCGCATCTTCACGGACAACAAAATGGGTAAAAATAATCGCTTCCTGATTAAGTTCAGGGAGTTCGTAAAAGCACGTCATCGGCATATGGACTTCGTAACCCACGCCGTTAGCTTCTATCAGCACCTGCGGCGGCTGTTTTTCCAGGATAATGCCTCTGAGACGACCTATCACGTTGCGCTTCCTTTTACATAGGGAATGAATGGCTTGAAGTATGACGAGTATATAACATAAAAAAGGCTGGATGAATATCCAGCCTCCTGTTTCAGCGCAGTCTTCCTGCCAGCGGATTTACTTTCGCCGCTGCCGTACGCAGCAGGCTCTGGTTAAAGTGGCAGTGAGTAATGGCAATCGCCAGCGCATCGGCAGCATCCGCCTGCGGGCTGGCAGACAGTTTCAGCAATGACCGAACCATATGCTGTACCTGCTTTTTATCTGCCGCGCCAGTTCCCACCACCGTTTGCTTAACCAAACGCGCGGCGTATTCAAACACCGGTAGATCCTGATTCACACCAGCGACGATGGCTACACCACGCGCCTGCCCCAGCTTCAATGCTGAATCTGGGTTTTTCGCCATGAAAACCTGCTCAATCGCCATACAGTCTGGGCGAAATTGCGTAATGATCTCACTGACGCCCGCGTAAATTAGCTTAAGCCGCGTGGGCATGTCATCGACTATGGTGCGAATACAACCGCTACCGAGATAGGTCAGATGCCGCCCCTGCTGACGGATAATGCCATAACCTGTCACGCGCGAACCGGGGTCGATGCCTACTATGATTGTCATGATGCTACGATTGTCATCGTGCCGCTCCGCCGATTCGCCCGTGTGGATAGCCGTTTTTATTTTGCATCACCGACTGGTTATTCCAGCAGCTCAGCCACCTCATCGGAGATCTCACCGTTATGGTAAACCTCCTGCACATCGTCGCAGTCTTCCAGCATATCGATTAAACGGATCAGCTTCGGTGCCGTTTCTGCATCCATATCCGCTTTCGTGGACGGAATCATGGAGACTTCGGCGGCTTCAGCTTTCAGGCCTGCCGCATCCAAGGCATCCTTCACTTCACCGAATGTTTCCCACGGCGTGAAGACGTCGATCGCACCGTCATCATACGTGACGACATCATCGGCACCCGCTTCCAGCGCGGCGTTCATCACGGTATCTTCATCCAGACCTGGCGCGTAAGAAATGACGCCCTTCTTGGTGAAGAGGTACGAAACGGACCCATCAGTGCCCAGATTACCGCCCGTTTTGGTAAACGCGTGGCGCACTTCGGAAACGGTACGGTTGCGGTTGTCACTCAAGCATTCCACCATGACAGCAGTGCCACCCGGGCCGTAGCCTTCATAAATGATGGTTTCCATGTTGGTATCATCATCACCGCCAACGCCACGGGCAATCGCGCGGTTCAGAGTATCGCGCGTCATGTTGTTGGACAGTGCTTTATCGATCGCTGCGCGCAGACGTGGGTTAGACCCTGGATCGCCACCACCCAAACGGGCTGCGGTGACCAGTTCGCGGATAATCTTGGTAAAGATTTTACCGCGTTTGGAGTCCTGTGCTGCTTTACGATGCTTTGTGTTCGCCCACTTACTATGACCTGCCATAAAAATCTCCGAAAAAAGCCTGTTCAGGCCGGATAAATAACAAATTCCTCAATCGCCTGCCGGTTGCTCCAGGACTTGGTCAACTGTGCCGCATGGGGCACATCCAGCCACTGGTAAGCAAGATGCTCGGATAATTGCACCTCGCGCTCAGCAGGTAACGCCAAACAATACCAATGCTCGGTATTGTGCGTCACCCCCGGCGCATAGCGACGTCTCAAATGAGTAAATAGCTCAAACTCAATACAGCGCTGACAGTCAAAGAGTGATAACGCTTCTGCGGATATATCAATGTTAACTTCTTCTTTGACTTCACGCTGTGCGGCATACGGCGCGCTTTCTCCTTCCTCTATACTGCCAGTCACCGACTGCCAGAATTCAGGATCGTCACGCCGCTGCAACATCAGCACCCGCCCGGTATCACGGGCATAGATCACCACCAGAACCGAAACGGGTCGCTTGTATACCATCTTATTCGTTCTCGGATTTTCCATCCTGAGCCGCTTTCCCTTTCACGACAACCGCAATGGCGAGCTCTTCCAGCGAAGCTGGGTTGGCGAAACTTGGCGCTTCCGTCATCAGACACGCTGCTGCCGTCGTTTTCGGGAAGGCAATAACGTCACGAATGTTATCGGTGCCCGTCAGTAACATCACCAGACGGTCAAGGCCAAATGCCAGACCTGCATGCGGCGGTGTACCATATTTCAGCGCGTCCAGCAGGAAGCCAAATTTCTCACGCTGCTCTTGCTCAGTAATGCCCAGAATGCGGAATACAGTTTGCTGCATCTCGCCGCTGTGAATACGAACGGAACCACCGCCCACTTCATAACCGTTAATGACCATGTCATAGGCGTTAGCGATCGCCGAAACGGGGTTAGCCGCCAGTTCAGAAGGCAACATGTCGCGCGGTGCGGTAAACGGATGGTGCATCGCTGACAACCCGCCTTCGCCATCTTCTTCAAACATTGGGAAATCAACTACCCACAGCGGTTCCCAGCTGTTGTCTTTCGTCAGGCTCAGATCGCGGCCCAGCTTAAGACGCAGCGCACCCAGCGCGTCGGTCACCACTTTCGCACTGTCAGCACCGAAGAACAGGATGTCGCCATCTTGCGCCGCGGTACGATCCAACACGGCAGACAGAACATCTTCACTCAGGAACTTCGCTACCGGGCTTTGAACACCTTCCAGCCCCTTGGCACGCTCGTTGACCTTGATATAAGCCAACCCTTTCGCGCCATAGATTTCAATAAATTTGGCGTATTCATCAATCTGCTTGCGGCTCAGCTGTGCGCCGCCCGGTACGCGGATAGCGGCAACGCGGCCTTTGGCATCATTTGCCGGGCCGGAGAACACTTTGAATTCGATATCTTTCAGCAGATCGGCAACATCGACCAGTTCCAGCGGGTTACGCAAATCTGGCTTGTCGGAACCGAAACGACGCATCGCTTCCGCGAACGTCATGATCGGGAAATCACCCAGATCGACGCCTTTTACGTCCAGCCACAGTTCACGCACCAATTTCTCCATCACTTCACGCACTTGTGGCGCGGTCATGAAAGAGGTTTCCACATCGATTTGGGTAAATTCAGGCTGTCTGTCGGCACGCAAGTCTTCGTCACGGAAGCATTTGACGATCTGGTAGTAGCGGTCAAACCCGGACATCATCAGCAGCTGTTTGAACAGCTGTGGGGACTGTGGCAACGCATAAAATTTGCCTTTATGTACGCGGCTTGGCACCAGATAGTCGCGCGCGCCTTCTGGCGTCGCTTTCGTCAACATCGGCGTTTCGATGTCCATGAAGCCGTGGTCGTCCATAAAACGGCGTACGAAACTGGTGATACGTGCACGCGTTTTCAGGCGCTGCGCCATTTCAGGACGGCGCAAATCCAGATAGCGGTATTTGAGACGCGCTTCTTCGGTATTGGTTTGGTTGGAATCCAACGGCAGCGCTTCAGAACGGTTAACGATCGTCAGGGCGTTGGCAAAAATTTCGACTTCACCCGTCGCCATATCTTTGTTGATTTGGCTTTCTGGACGGGCACGGACTACACCGGTAAGTTGGATGCAGAACTCGTTACGCAACTCGGATGCCAGTTTAAATGCATCCTGACGGTCAGGGTCAAAAAACACCTGAACCAGCCCTTCGCGGTCACGCATATCAATAAAAATCAAACCACCCAGATCGCGGCGGCGGTTAACCCAACCGCACAATGTCACTTCCTGGCCCACATGGGACGAATTCAACTGCCCGCAATAATTAGTACGCATCACGATGTCCTTTTACTCATCCGTCAACTCACACGTTTTCGCGGCAGATTACTCTTCACGGTAGATCACAACGCAAAAACAGTGGCATTTTCGCTGCACGGCATGGTTTTTCTGGGTTACTGTCTGATGAAAAAAGGCGGCTATTATAAAGGATATTCGCCCGAACGATAAGCATGAAGGTAACGCTCTGCGACGCAGTCGCCTACTCTTTTTACGAAATTCCCTTTTCAGTTAACGGAATGTTCATTAACCGAGGCAAAATTGTTGCAAAACTGAACACCAGAGGAAAACGGAGTCACCAACATGCAGTGATCCGAAAATCGTCAGAAAAGCGGCATTCCAAATGGCTAATTTTCTTAAGTGTCATCGGCCCAAAGACATAGGGCATGCCGATGCACACAGCATGATGATTTGTGGAAACTGACCTTCCCTTTTAATAAAATCTGCTAAAATTACCAAGTAACTGCTTATTTTTATAAAAATTTTAATAAAAAGCGCTTTTCCATTATTGGCTAATGCGTATGGTTTACATGGAGAACAAGTATGTATTCATTTGTTGCCCGTCAACCCATTTTAAATCAACACCTCCAAACCGTTGCTTACGAGTTACTTTTTCGCATGGACGTCACCAATAAATTCCCCGACGTCAGCCCTGAATTTGCGACTGCGCAGCTTATTTCCGATCAGTTCTTAACCAATCCATTGACAAAATCCGTGGTCGAACAACCTTACTATATTAACTTCCCCCATCAGATGTTGATCAACGGTCAGGCTGAAGTATTGCCACAGGAAAAGGTCGTTATAGAAATTCTTGAAAATGCGATACCCGATAACGATTTATTTGCTGCCGTAAAAAAGCTAAAAAGAAAGGGCTTCAAAATTGCGCTTGATGACTTTTCGATGGGTTCAGAATGGGATCGTTTTTTGCCTTACATTGATATCATCAAATTCGATTTAACCCTGTCGGATTTTGGCGACATTGAAAATTTCATCAAAAGAACTTCACAGCGTAAGTTAATTTATCTGGCAGAAAAAGTAGAAACGTATGAGCAGTACGTGCAAAGCAAAAAGCTAGGTATTTCACTGTTTCAGGGGTATTTTTTCAGTCGTCCTGAAATGATTAAATCGAGAAAATTGGTCAATAACTCCAGTAATACCATCAGGTTGTTGAGAGAGGTTAATAAACCTGAAATCAACTATGCTACGATCGAAGAATTGGTCTGTGCTGATTTGTCGCTTTATTATAAATTGATGCGCCACATCACCAATATCAAATACAACACGCGTTTCGGTATCACTGCAACCACGATGTCATTCCGTGCCATGGCGATGCTGCTTGGGCAACGAGAACTTAAACGCTTTGTGTCATTAATTAGTATTACCAATAGTAATGAAAATAAACCTAGCGAGCTTTATCGCACCAGCTTAATTCGCGCCAGATTTTTCGAGTTACTGTATGCCTCTTTTAATGTGAAAGCGGATACCACCGAGGCGTTTCTCTGCGGGTTATTATCGCTGCTTGACGCTGTATTAGACTCACCGATGCCGCTACTGCTTTCACAAATCGCACTATCGGAAAAAATTAATCAAAGTTTATTAGAAAACACCGGCGAACTTGCCGTTTATCTGACGCTAATCGCTAAATACGAGCAGCAAGAGTGGGAAGAGCTTGAACGCCTCTTAATCCAGTTGGGTATCGATGAAGAAAACTTCTTTACCATGATAATGGAGGCAACACAGTGGGCGGATGAGATTTTATAAACGATTTATCTCGGCTCACTCGCACTGCTCTTACAATTACGCGATAATAGTCGCCATCCTGTTGAGGCTCAATGAAATTATGGTGCGATGATGTATATCGGATTACCGCAATGGCAGCACCCTGCATGGAGTCGGTTGGGGTTAAACGATCTTGCCGACTACAGCCGCTACTTTAGCTGCGTCGAAGGTAACACGACCTTTTATGCGTTGCCTTCACGCGAGGTTGTCGAACGCTGGCGTGATATGACGCATGATGAGTTTCGCTTTTGTTTCAAGTTTCCCTCAACGATCAGCCACAAAGCCGCCTTGCAGAACTGCGATAGCGATGTCAGCCTTTTTTATCAATGTCTTGAACCAATTGAACACCGTATCGGGCAGCTATGGTTGCAACTCCCCGCGACTTTCGGGCCAGCACAGTTGCCCGTTCTGTGGCGCTTTCTTGATGCCTTACCGCAGGGGTTTAGCTACGGTGTAGAAGTGCGTCACCCGCTATTTTTTGCTAAAGGTGATGAGGAGCGTGCGCTGAATCAGGGACTACAACAGCGCGGCATCAATCGCGTGATTCTCGACAGTCGTCCGGTTCATCACGCCGCACCAGACAGCGTTGCCATGCGTGAAGCCCAGCGGAAGAAGCCCCGCGTGCCAGTACACGCCGTGCTGACCGCTACACAGCCGCTGATCCGCTTCATCGGGAGTGAAACGCTGGAAGAAAATCTGCGCTGGTTCGAGTCATGGCGTAACAAACTGCCGCAGTGGCCTGAAGCGAATCCCTTCTTCTTTATTCACACACCGGATATCGGTGATGCCCCACCGTTAGCGCAACAGCTTTGGCCGTTACTCGCCGAGATCGATCCGACACTGCCGCCCCAGCCGGATTGGCCGCAGCAGGCGACGCTCTTTTGAACCACAGGATTCGGGTATGTTAGTTCATTTAGTTATAAACACTTTCATAACGTAACCCATTTCCGCTAAAAAAATCAGCCTTTACAGGCGACAGTTACGTTAGGTAAAGCTATTATTCTGCAAGCCGTTTTCGGTTAGGTCACGGAGTAAAAAATGGTAAGTGCGCTCTATATCGTGCTCGGCGCAATCTTGTTGATAAAGCTGTCTATTGATGTTGTAAAACTGAGAATGCAGTATCGCGTGGCCTACGGCGACGGCGGATTTTATGAATTGCAAACGGCGATCCGGGTACATGGTAACGCGGTGGAATATATTCCCATTGCGGCAATTTTGCTGGTACTGATGGAGATGAACGGCGCCCTTATCATCATGATCCATTTTTGCGGCATTCTATTGATTACTGGGCGTTTAGTTCACTACTACGGTCTTCGGCATCGCGAATTCCGCTGGCGGCGTTCAGGTATGTCGGCAACCTATGCCTCACTCATCCTGATGATTGCAGCAAACCTCTATTACCTCCCCTGGGATCTGGTTTTCACGCTGTATTGATGGCGTGAGACAAAAACGATATCCGCCTCTCTCGGGCGCACAAGTATGATGCGCCCGGGAACCAAACGCCACGCCCACACAATGTATTCGGTGAGTAAGCGAAGCCAACGCTCATGCAACTTGCAGTATGACGGGTACGGCGTATTCTGCTAGAATACGCGCCTCTTTATTACTCTCAGTGCACTTTCCGCCATGCCAAACCGCGATATGCTTTTTTCTGTGCCAATTGCCAATTTAGGTGACTGGACATTCGACGAACGCGTTGCCGACGTATTTCCCGATATGATCCAACGTTCCGTACCCGGCTATTCCAACATCATCTCAATGATTGGCATGCTGGCAGAACGGTTCGCCCGTCCGGATAGTCTCGTCTACGATCTAGGATGTTCGCTGGGCGCAGCCACGCTGTCTGTGCGACGCAATATCCATGTGCCGAACTGCAAAATTATCGCGGTAGACAACTCTCCGGCGATGGTGAAACGCTGCCGTAGCCACATTGACGCTTTCCGTTCCGATACGCCCGTCGAGATTATAGAAGCAGATATTTTGGACATTGATATCAAGAATGCTTCCATGGTGGTGCTGAACTTTACTCTTCAGTTTCTGGAGCCTTCTCAACGCAAGGTGCTTATTGAGCGTATTTATCAGGGATTGAATCCCGGCGGCGTGCTGGTGCTCTCTGAGAAATTCAATTTTGCGGACAAAGACGTCGGCGAATTGCTGTTCAACATGCACCTCGATTTCAAACGGGCAAATGGCTACAGCGAACTGGAAATCAGTCAGAAGCGCAGCATGCTGGAAAATGTCATGCTGACCGACTCGGTAGAAACTCATAAGGCTCGACTGGCAGATGCGGGTTTTGAGCACAGCGAGATCTGGTTTCAGTGTTTTAATTTTGGTTCGTTATTAGCCGTGAAAGCAGAGGAAAAGGCGTGATCGATTTCGGCAATTTTTATCAGCAAATCGCAAAGGGCCCGCTCAGCCACTGGCTTAATACACTGCCTTCTCAGCTCAGCAGTTGGCAGCAAGAATCCTTGCACGGTAAGTTCAAACTCTGGTTTAACTCGCTGGAGCATCTCCCGTCACTGACGCCAACTTCTTTGGATTTGAACGACAGCGTCACGACACGTATGGAGCCCGATATTTCCATCGGCCAACGTGAAGGGATTGAAAAACTGCTGCGTAATTTGATGCCCTGGCGTAAAGGCCCTTTTTCGCTTTACGGTGTGGATATCAACACGGAATGGCGTTCAGACTGGAAGTGGCAACGCGTTCTGCCACATATCAGCCCGCTGAAAAATCGTCTGATACTCGATGTAGGCTGTGGCAGCGGCTATCACCTGTGGCGGATGGTCGGTGAAGGCGCAACGATGGCGGTTGGCATCGACCCCATGCAGCTATTCTTATGTCAGTTTGAAGCCGTGCGTAAGCTACTCGGCGGCGACCAGCGAGCACACGTTCTGCCGCTTGGCATTGAGCAACTCCCCGAACTGGCTGCGTTCGATACCGTGTTTTCCATGGGCGTGTTGTACCATCGCCGTTCCCCGCTCGATCACCTGTGGCAATTAAAAAATCAGCTGGTGGCAGGAGGTGAGTTGGTGCTCGAAACGCTGGTCATTGACGGTGATGAAAATCAGGTGCTGGTGCCGGGAGAACGCTACGCGCAAATGCGCAATGTCTACTTCATCCCGTCTGCTGCGGCTTTAACGGCATGGCTTGAGAAATGCGGATTCGTTGATGTCCGCGTCGTCGATATCTGCACCACCACAACGCAGGAACAGCGCCGGACAGACTGGATGATCACCGAGTCGCTGGCTGAATTCCTCGATCCTGAGGATCCAACGAAAACGGTAGAAGGTTATCCCGCACCGGTACGAGCGGTATTGGTTGCACGTAAACCCGGCGTTGAACAATAACCCTCTCCGTCACTATAGCGGTCGATAAACGTACTGGTGATGACAACGCCACAGGAACATGCTGCGGCGTTGTCAGGAAAAAACCAGACGACTATGCCTTTCTAGTGCTCAAGCCTTGACCATGCATTGGCCTTTATCTACATCACTTTTCCACAGCAGCGACGGCGACAGCGTAGCTGTCTTCCAGCATGCGAAAACCTACGATCCTGCCATCACGGATCGTCAGTACAAAGGCAAACGGTGACTCGATAAGACGACCAGTACGCTTGACTCGCGACGCCAGTTCACCAAGCGCGACTGCAACGTCGTCATCGGCCACAATCCGCCACACCTCGAATCTCTCCGGTATGATTTGCTCAGCCAGCTCACGGAAAAATGAAGCCACCTCTTTACGATTTCGACGCGGGCCGATCCACGGCACGACCTGCACATGTCCTGGAATATCCCACTCCACTTCCTCTGCAAACAGCTCCACAATCGCTTTCAGAGTTTGTGGATCGTCAGACTTCGCCCAGAACGCCGCAACGCTCTCAAAGTAACGCGCGGCGATCTCACGTGGCGTTGCCGTGAGCATCTTTCCACGATACAGGTCAACACGTCTGCGGTCTTCACTCGTAAAGTCGGGATCAACATAGATAGACATCCGGCTAATCCGTTTGCCGTTGAACTCGAAAACATTTGCAAAACGGCCTTGCGATGCACAGCCGTCAGGCCACGTGCGTCCATCACGCGTGACGCCCCATTCCCTGCCTTCGACTGCGATCCGCTCGCCGTCTACGGTAAAAACCAGATCATCAATGTTGTGGGTAAGCCGAGCCGCGTCCATCGCGATCCGTTCAGCAAATTGCGCCACTGCATCCTTGCCGCGTACCTGGCCAAATTTTGGAAAGAAGAATGCAACATCGTCGGTGAACAAGTCGAGAAATGAAGGATCGTTGGCATCCACTTTACGAAAATAATCGCGAATGGTTGCAATACGTGAATCATGGTTGTCTGACATCGTTGACTCCTTTGACATAAAGACAGAAGCGCTGCTAACTGCGCCTACGAGCAAGTTCTACCGAGAAAGCGCTCCACTTAATAATGGAATGATCATTACAAATATAGCTAAATAAAAAGGGCCAGAAGCCCAGCACGATGAAACAACTTAAAGTTGGGCCAAAATACCCTCCATCACATCGTCAAGGAATGTGCGATCTGGCACCGCCCGCCCCAGTACGCGCAAACCGTAATAGCTGCTCAGAAAAGCTCGCGCCAACAGTAATGCCGGTTGAGCTGAAGATACATCTCCGTTGCGCTGCCCGACTGCAAATAGGTGGCATAACACCTGTTCCAGTCGGTTTACATAGACTCTACCGATCTGCACGACGACCGGATCTTTACCCGAACGCTCTAACGCAGCAAATACTCCCATGCAGCCTCGGCACTTGACCGGATCGAGATCGCCTTCGATGCCCCACACCATCAGCGCTCGCAGTCTCTCTTTGAGAGTGCCAGAACCGTTGAGGATCTGCGACTGAGCCTGAATACCAAGCTCTTGATAGCGAATCAGCGCTTCATGGTAAAGCTTCTGCTTGCTGCCAAAAGCGTTATAGAGGCTGCCACGCCCCAGCCCCGTACGCTCGACCAGTTCCTGTGCCGATGTCGCCTCGTAGCCGTTCGACCAGAACACGTCCATCGCAGCCTCTATGACAGCATCATCATCGAATTCCCGAGGTCTTCCACTCATCGCATTACATGCCTTCGTTATATGTCTGACTGTTTATTATTCAGGTCAGCATCATAGATCATAATTGAATGATCAGTACAATATTAATTATAGATATATTAAGCACCGGACGTCGGTCAGCGGTTTGACCGATGCGCTACCTCATACATCATGGTTTGGAAGTTCACCTTCAGCATGGAAGTAAAGGAGGAAGGAAATAACCATAAGCCAAAAAAAGCCCCAGCAACACGCTGGGGCTTGGTACTTGCCATGCAGACCTAGCGGTATGCAGCGCGGCAAAACTGAAGAATGACGATGTGGTGTCTATAGCAATCCAGTCTATCAACCGCTACACCATGAAACACCTTACATTACGATACGTACTGCATTTCACGATCCGGGCTGACCGCCCGTTTCATTGCTTCCACCACATCACCATCCACGCAATACTGGCTAAATTCATCTAATTCCGTATCTGCACACATCGACACGCCGATTTTGCGATAACGCATAGGGGATGACGTCCACTGGCCTGCTGAACTATGCAGCTCTCGGATACCGGCTTGCTGAAATTTGTGCACGTTAGTCAATCGTACGCCAGAACCTGCCATAATAATTGGACCGCGACTCGCCTGTGTTAGTTCACGTAATAACCGTAACCCATTCTCCGCCGTCTGCTGTTGCCCAGAGGTTAATATGCGCGATACGCCAAGGTCGGTGAGTTGTCCCAGCGCAATGTAAGGGTTCAGGCACATATCAAACGCGCGATGAAAGGTCACCGCCATTCCTTGAGCCACCACCATGATTTCGCGCATTTTGGGCAAATCAATGTGCCCTTCCTCATTCAGCACACCGACAACAACACCGGGAAACCCCATCTCACGAATCTGCTCAATATCGTATTTGATGGCAGCAAACTCCGCCGCACTGTAGCAAAAATCACCCCCTCGCGGACGCACAATCGGGTGAACAGGAATCGCGACCTTTTCACGCGCACCGCGCAGCGCACCGTAGGATGGCGTTAACCCCCCCTCTCGCTGTCCTGCACAGAGTTCAATCCTGTCAGCCCCAGACTGCGCTGCCGTTATCGCACAATCAACGCTATAACAGCATACTTCCAGTTTCGTCATCGCCGCTCCTCCATATAAACTCCCAGACTACTTTTCTTAATTATCAAAAAATCGACGAATCATCACGTCGACTAAAGTAATAACTATGGCATTCGCATTCATATCGTGAGGAGACGGGAGTCACAACGAACGCGATACACTGCCGAAATAAACATGACATAAACCACAGTTTTATTAATCTGTTCTACCGCAAAAGAAAATGGCATGAATAACGTGATACGCCATTTTACCGTTTAGCCAATGACACCCTTCTGATTACTTTACACACTCAGCTATTTTCATAACGACGGCATTTCGCTCGCGACAACATCTCGAATATCAAATGGATGAAATTTTATTGTCACTTTTCCATTGGTCACCGCTAACGTCGGATTAGGAATTCGTTCTTTTTCGCCTTGCGGAGAACTAAATTTAAGCTTGATGCCCGGCGTACGTAGTGCATCATCAGACAAGCAGGTCAAAGCACGCTGGTGCAGTGTTTCCGTATCACCGGAAAGCACCAGTTCCACATGCTCCCATCCCTCATGGGGATAATGCTTTTTCCCCGGCCACGGTAATTCGATACAATCAATCTGCCAGGGGCCGACAGATATTGCATTATCCAGTATAAACAGACAGATTGGACGGTCATTGATTTGGTTTTCAGACAGCAAGCTGCCAGCCTTCAGCAACGCCGCTTTCCATGATTCAGCCGTCGTGTTCTGATGACAACGCAGCGAGATATGGTCAGCATGAAACGCGCCCAAATCCAGCTGTAGCACACCCGCTAATTCCTGTAAGTCTCGCTCAAAACGCGCTAAATCCATTATCAAATCATTGGGTAACATATCGGGTAAAACTCCTCGCGGCATATCACATTATCAATAACCATTTTCGATAGTGAGAATATCATAGCCATAGTACATTCTAATTAAATTCTACTTTTCTCCATGCACATTTATTTACACCTTCGTTACGTGAAACGCATCAAATGCAAAGAAAAGGTAAGCATGCTGTTTGATTAATAAACGGAAACGCTTTTTACCCGATGTTAATCTGCGATACTTCTCGCAATCTATTCTGGGATGAATCTTAAATAAGATCTGCCCCATTGAACGCCGAAAAAAAAACGTATAAATTAAGAAAACAAATAATAACGCAGAGATATCATCATGGTTTTACTCATTATATCCATCGCGCTTATCGCTATTGCGGCATACGCTATTTTTCGTCATTTTAAAACCAGAGACTCGCATAAGATTGGTGTAAATAGTCGGTCAAGAAAACGTTAAGATCGCGATTTGATTTATTTTTATTCTACCTAAAACTACTTTTATTCTTTGCCATGCCCCCCTTATCCATTTTTTTCATATCACAACGCCTTTTTTATCTCCCGTCCTGCGGGTATTTTTTCGCCTGAATATCCTTTTGCCTCCCCCCGTCTGCTGACGAGGAAAGGCAAATATGGTATAAGCAAGGCTTAATTTTTTATTTAAGGTAAACCGGTGAATATTCAGGCTCTTCTCTCCGAAAAAGTCAGCCAGGCGTTAACCGCCGCGGGCGCGCCAGCAGACAGCGAAGCTCAGGTTCGTCAGTCGGCAAAAGCACAGTTTGGTGATTATCAGGCTAATGGCGTCATGGCCGTGGCGAAAAAACTGGGCATGCCACCGCGACAATTGGCTGAAAATGTCGTCCAACTTTTAGCGCTGGAAGGCATTGCGGAAAAAACAGAAATCGCAGGCCCGGGATTCATTAATATTTTTCTCGATAAGCAGTGGGTTGCGAGCCAGGTTGAGAATGCCCTGAATGCACCAAAACTGGGTTTAACACCGGTTGAACCACAAACGATCGTGATTGACTACTCCGCCCCTAACGTCGCAAAGGAAATGCACGTCGGCCACCTGCGTTCAACCATTATTGGTGATGCCGCAGCCCGTACGCTGGAGTTTTTAGGCCACAACATCATCCGCGCTAACCACGTTGGCGATTGGGGTACGCAGTTCGGCATGCTGATTGCTTACCTTGAAAAAATGCAAAATGAAAACGCCAACGAGATGGACCTGTCCGATCTTGAAGCGTTTTATCGTGAAGCAAAGAAACACTACGACGAAGATGCCGATTTCGCTGAGCGCGCACGCGGTTACGTGGTGAAATTACAGGGTGGCGATGAATATTGCCGTCAGATGTGGCGCAAGCTCGTCGATATCACCATGACGCAGAACCAGATCAACTATGAACGCCTTAATGTCACGCTGACCAAACAGGATGTGATGGGTGAAAGCCTGTATAACAGCATGCTGCCGAACATCGTTGCCGATCTGAAAGCAAAAGGTCTGGCCGTTGAAAGCGAAGGGGCTACGGTCGTTTTCCTTGATGAGTATAAAAACAAGGAAGGCGAACCGATGGGCGTCATCATCCAGAAAAAGGATGGTGGCTACCTCTACACCACAACGGATATCGCCTGCGCCAAATATCGTTATGAAACCCTGAATGCCGATCGCGTGCTTTACTACATCGACTCTCGTCAGCATCAGCATTTGATGCAGGCTTGGACCATCGTGCGCAAAGCGGGTTACGTGCCGGATTCTGTCAGCCTGGAACACCACATGTTCGGCATGATGCTGGGCAAAGACGGTAAACCATTCAAAACACGTGCAGGCGGAACGATCAAGCTGTCTGAACTATTGGATGAAGCCTACGATCGTGCACTGAAACTCATCGCGGAAAAAAATCCACAGATGGAAAGCGACGAGTTGGCAACGTTAGCAAAAGTGGTTTCTATCGGTGCGATTAAATACGCAGACCTGTCGAAGAGCCGTACCACAGACTACATTTTTGATTGGGATAACATGCTGGCGTTTGAAGGCAACACTGCGCCGTATATGCAATATGCCTATACGCGCGTCGCGTCCATTTTCAAGCGTGCGGGAATACAGGAAGACACCTTAACGCAGCCGATTACGCTGGGTGATGAGCGCGAATTTGCGCTTGCCACGCGCCTGCTGCAATTTGAAGAAACCATCACCTCCGTCGCCCGCGAAGGCACGCCGCATGTGATGTGTAGCTACCTGTACGATCTGGCTGGCCTGTTCTCTGGTTTCTACGAGCACTGTCCAATACTGAATGCCGAAAATGATGATATGCGTCAGAGCCGTCTAAGACTAGCGCTGCTCACGGCGAAAACGTTGAAGCAGGGGCTGGATACACTGGGTATCGAAACCGTCGATAAGATGTAATTCTCCATCGACTAAAAACGTATCCATCAACGTAAAACAGAAACGCCATCGGTGGCAGCACCAATGGCGTTTTTTTATGACGGACATCCTTGTCCGTCACCCTACGAGCCGTTGCTACGCAACGTTGAAAAACGTTCCAGACGTTTTTTTATTCAACAATGTTGCTACACGCTGCGGCGGGCGAAATCTCGGGGACGGAATCCCAACAGTGCCAGCGTGGCAAAATAGGAGCCAGCGCCCACGACGACGACCAGCAGCAAACGCAGGATTCGTATTGTCATATTGCCGTCATCCCATGCTGGCATCCACCACAGCATGCCCAGTAAAACCAGCGACATCACGATAACGGCGGCCAATAGACGAATCAAAAATCCCTTCCAACCAGGCAGTGGTTGGAAAATATCCTGCTTACGCAGTTGCCAATACAGCAGCGCGGCATTCAGGCAGGAGGCCAGACCGATGGACAACGCCAGACCCGCGTGTTGCAATGGGCCGATAAAGATCAGGTTCATAACTTGCGTCAGAATCAGCGTCACTATCGCTATTTTTACCGGCGTCTTGATATCCTGCCGGGAATAGAAGCCAGGCACTAACACTTTGACGACAATCAATCCCATCAGCCCAACTGAGTAGGCCACCAGCGCGCGTTGGGTCATCAGCGCGTCAAAGGCGCTAAATTTACCGTATTGGAACAGCGACACGGTTAAGGGCTTGGCTAAAATGCCTAATGCTACCGCGCTCGGTAGCGCCAGCAGGAAACAGAGGCGAAGCCCCCAATCCATCAGGCGGGAATATTCATCGTGATTGCCACTGGCAAAACTTTTCGCCAGCGACGGAAGTAAGATCGTCCCTAACGCCACCCCCAACACACCGGAAGGAAATTCCATCAGGCGATCGGCGTAGTACATCCATGACACAGCCCCTTCGCTGAGGAAGGAGGCGAAAATGGTGTTGATGATCAACGAAATCTGGCTCACCGACACGCCTAAAACCGCAGGCCCCATCAGCTTCATAACCCGCCAGACGCTCGGGTCACGCCATTTCAGGCGTGGCAAGACCAGCATGCCAATCTTTTTCAAATGCGGTAGCTGATAGCCGAGTTGCAGTAAACCACCCACCAATACCGCCCAGGCCAGCGCCATCACGGGAGGATTAAAATACGGTGCGGCAAACAGCGAAAAGCCAATCATGCTGACGTTAAGTAGCGTCGGTGCAAAGGCTGGCACCGAGAAACGGTTCCAGGTGTTGAGCACCGAACCCACCATGGAAGTCAGTGAGATCAGCAGGATATAGGGAAACGTGACGCGTAATAGATTTGAGGTCAGCTCAAAACGCTCCGGCGTCGCAGCAAAACCGGGAGCGGTGACCATAATGACCCAAGGCGCGGCGACCATACCCGCCACAGTGACTAACGCCAGTATCAGCGTCAACATACCGGAGACATAAGCGAGGAACGTTCGCGTGGCCTCCTCGCCTTGCTGGCTTTTGTATTCGGCCAGAATAGGCACGAACGCCTGTGAGAATGCGCCTTCCGCAAAAATACGCCGAAGCAGGTTGGGCAGTTTGAACGCGACAAAAAAAGCATCCGTCGCCATACCTGCACCAAAAATACGTGCGACGATAGCATCACGCACAAACCCTAAAACGCGCGATAACATGGTCATGGAACTGACGGCAGCCAGTGATTTAAGTAAATTCATCCGATTATGTTCTGAACGGTTCAGGCGTGATTATTAACCCGTTGGGGTCATCCTGATTGCGAGGTGCGACTAGTCTACGCATTGCGCGTGTAATAGCTACCGAACATTGCCATAACCGCTGAATTTTTCAGCTTTTTCCCAGTAATTTTTCAATCATACGCTGCGACAGCAACGCCTGGTTACCTGATGTTTCCGCTGGTTTCCGTTGTTCAACTGCCGCCATGAAATGATGCACCGCACCGACAAATCCACGCTGTTCTAGCGTAGTTTGCCAAGATGGCACGGCTGGGTGAAGCGTCACTCCTTCACGATCTTCACGCCATTCACGCATCTCATCCACCTGATATAGCCCACCGTTGGTAACAGCCTGAACCCACTCTCGTTGGCTCCCAGCCTGACGATGCATGCTGGTTGTTACCTGACAGTTTCCACTCTGGAAATGATGCTCGGCATACAGCAGTTGGCAGTCCGCATTTGTATGCAAAACACCATTAACCAATTCGGCATCACCTCCTGCCAGCCAGAGGGCGGTGTCCACCACGTGCAGATAGTCGTCCAATAAGGTAAAACGCACATCGTGCGGCCCGACGCCATTAATACGATGCTTATCCATACGCAAGGATGCGGGTTGATCCAACCGCTGTTTTAGCTGCTGATAACAGGGGGCAAACCGACGGTTAAAGCCGACCATGAGAATTTTTTGTTGTTGCTCTGCCAAGTCAACCAGCGCTTCCGCTTGCTCCAGCATGTCTGCCAGCGGTTTATCCACATAGACATCGACACCCGCCTCAAGCAGTTGCTTTACCACGGAGAAATGGCTGGCGGTACTGCTATGGACAAAGACTGCATCGCAATGTGCTGCCATATCATCCAATGCAGAGAAACCCGTCATCCGATAGTGCTGGCAAATCCGCTGCGTTTTTTGTCGATCGGGAGAAAATGCACCAACCAGTTCCCAACGTTCAGCCTGACTAAGAATAGGCAAATAGGCTTTCTGCGCAATAGATCCTAATCCGACGACACCGATACGGGGACGTTGGATGGACGCGGTAGGTTCTGCAACGTTTTCCGCAGATGAAAACTGAGGTTTCATGGCTGATTTTCTCCCTGATACAAATTCTATTACGCTAACAGTGCGGCAAGCTGACGTTTGAGTTCAGCGACCTCTTTCTCTAACGCCTCAACTCGCTCGACCAACGGAGGCGAATTGTCGCTCACGCTTTCCTCTTCAGGAGCCGCAGCATCGCTCGCGTCACCGCTGAAAAGGTGCCGGTAGCGACTTTCACGTTTTCCCGCTTCCCGCGCGAGCCGTACAACAAACGGGCCATCGTCACGCTGTTGCAGTTGTTCAAGTGTAGATTCGGCTTCGCCAACATCTGAAAACTCATACAAGCGAGCGGCGCGCGTACGCAATTCACCCGGAGTCTGTGGGCCGCGCAGGAGAAGTGTCGTCACCAGAGCCACTTCCGCGGGAGAGAGTTTCAGATCGCCAAATTCCGAATTGCAAAAACGATGTTCGTACTTCACAACACGATTACCAAAGCCGCTGAGCGTGCGTAGGAAATGCTTCTTCACGAGCAAATCCAGCGTTTGCTGTACCTCACTTTCGCTCAGTTCCATCACTGGTTCACGATTGGTTTTCTGGTTGCAAGCCGTGGTAATGCCGTTTAACGACATCGGGTATTGATCCGGCGTAGTAATCTGCTTTTCCAACATGCATCCGATCACGCGGGCTTCACGAGCATCCAATTGGTATTTCATCATTTTTCCTTAACGCGGAGACTTCCACTCGGCGTTGGTCAGCGCGGTTAATACATGATCCTGCCATTTACCATCAATAAGCAGATAATCCTTCGCATAGCCTTCACGTTCAAACCCCAAACGCGTTAGTAGGTTCCCACTGCGCTGGTTATGCGGCATATAGTTAGCCATGATGCGATGCATATGCTGCTGACGTTGCATATAATGCAAAGCCGACTGCAAGGCTTCGTACATCAGCCCCTGCCCCTGCCATTTCTGGCCGAGAGAGTAACCCAGATAGCAGGCGTGGAACGATCCCCGCAGCACGTTGCTGAAATTCGCTACGCCACATACTTCGTTTTCATTCGGATCCAACAGGAGGAAGTAATAAGCGCTACCCTGTTTATGCATTTCGTTAATCACGCTAAGTCGCGCCTGCCAGCCTGATGGATAGCAATGGCTGGCGTCTCTCACGGGTTCCCACGGCTTAAGAAAATCACGGTTTTCAGAATAGTATTCAGCCAGACGCCATGCATCATGTTCATGGGCCAGACGTACCACCAGCCTATCGGTTGTCAATTGCACTCTTGCCGGCGTTGAACGATAGCCAAACATTTTTCCCCCTACTCTCCATGTTATCGATAAGTAAAATTCATCGGCGCTGAAAAAGTGACTATTTCACATAAGCAGAAAATATCGGTATTTCCGATAATCCTTACTATAACCACATAAATTCATGGACGTAAAATCCTCGTCGCCGAGTTATTGCGCAGTTGAATCAGGAAAGCCATTTTTTCTCGCTGAAATGCTACTCGAACGACGTAAAATCGATAAAAAAATATTATCCAACAATAGGCTATACCAAAGTCGAATTAGAGTACAAAATAGTCACGTCTGTTATTTTCCTCCTTTCTTCGTTGTGGTGAAACATGCCTCTGATGTCGCAAGCTCGGAGCTTGGGTAAATATTTTTTATTACTCGATAATATGCTGGTGGTTTTAGGGTTCTTCGTTGTTTTCCCCCTTATTTCCATTCGTTTTGTCGATCAACTCGGCTGGGCCGCATTATTAGTCGGTATCGCATTGGGATTGCGTCAATTTATTCAGCAAGGTCTGGGTATTTTTGGCGGAGCCATCGCTGACCGCTTTGGTGCCAAACCGATGATTATCACTGGGATGCTGCTGCGTGCCTCCGGTTTTGTGTTCATGGCGATTGCCGACGAACCTTGGCTGCTCTGGCTGTCCTGTGCCTTGTCCGGTTTGGGTGGCACGTTATTCGATCCGCCGCGTACCGCACTGGTGATCAAATTGATCCGCCCACAAGAACGTGGTCGTTTCTATTCACTGCTGATGATGCAAGACAGTGCCGGTGCCGTTATCGGTGCCCTGCTCGGCAGTTGGCTGCTTCAGTACGATTTCGAGATTGTCTGCTGGGTTGGCGCGGTTATTTTCGTGCTTGTAGCAGGGCTAAATGCCTGGCTGCTACCGGCCTACCGTATTTCAACGGTAAGAACGCCAATCAAGGAAGGGCTGATGCGCGTGATTCGCGACCGCCGTTTCCTGATGTATGTATTAACGCTGACGGGCTACTACATGTTGGCCGTTCAGGTTCTGTTAATGCTACCCATTATGGTCAACGAAATCGCCGGAACACCGTCTGCGGTGAAATGGATGTACGCCATTGAAGCGGCGCTGTCGCTGACGCTGCTTTATCCTATCGCCCGCTGGAGCGAGAAGCGTTTCCGGTTGGAACAGCGCCTGATGGTGGGGCTTTTCATCATGTCCGTCAGCATGTTCCCAATTGGAATGACGACAGAGCTTCAGCCGCTGCTGATGCTTATCAGTCTGTTTTACATAGGCTCGATTATCGCTGAACCTGCGCGTGAAACGTTGAGCGCTTCGCTGGCCGATTCCAGGGCCAGAGGCAGCTATATGGGCTTTAGTCGGCTTGGACTGGCGCTCGGTGGCGCGATTGGCTACAGCGGCGGCGGCTGGTTATTCGATACTGGACACGCATTGAATCAGCCAGAATTGCCGTGGTTCATGCTCGGCACTATCGGGTTCCTGACGTTAGCCGCGCTGTATTGGCAGTTCAACCAACGCCGTATTGAGCCCGCCATGCTGGGTGGTCATTAGTCTGAATTTTACCGACGAGTTTGATCTCGTCGGTAAAGCCCTTCTATACTTTCCTAATACATTCAAACAATTGTTTCGTCGCGAGCCTTCTCGCACACTCAATTCATCTTGTTTGATGATGGGTTACACACGTGGCCGCACCGCGGCCTTTGTCTATACCTTGTAATTTAGGAGACGACGTATGAAGCTCTACATTTACGATCACTGCCCCTACTGCGTTAAAGCGCGCATGATCTTCGGTCTGAAAAATATCCCTGTCGAATTGCAAATATTGGCGAATGATGACGCGGCGACGCCAGAACGGCTGATCGGCCAAAAGATGGTGCCTATTCTGCAAAAAGATGACGGCAGCTATATGCCAGAAAGCATGGACATCGTTCATTTCATCGATAGTTACGACCGCAAGCCGCTGCTGACGGGGTCAACCAATCCAGCAATCGCTGCCTGGCTACGTAAAGTTACCGAATATACGCCACGTCTGATTATCCCCCGCTTCGCTCAGGCAGCCTTTGAAGAGTTTGCCTCCGCGCCTGCCCGACAATATTTTATTAACAAGAAAGAAGCTCAGCTCGGTAATTTTGCTGATCATCTGAGCCATTCTCAGGGGCTGATTAAGAAACTGAACCGTGACTTACAGGATCTTGATCCGCTGATTGTTCAGCCGAATGCCTGTAACGGCGTGCTATCAACAGATGACATCGACCTCTTCCCACTTCTCCGCTCTTTGTCTATTGTTGCGGGCGTTACGCCGCCTTCCCGCGTTGCGGACTATCGGGATAACATGGCGAAGCAGACTCAAGTAACGCTACTCAGCAGTCTAGCAATCTAGTCATTCAGTTTACTCCGCCGCTTCGTTCTGAAGCGGCGTTATCGACCATTTCAGTGCTATCCTATTGTTTACCCTGTGCATCGGGCGCACGCTGCCCAAGCGAAATCATGGTTATTTTTCGCATGAATAGACCGCCCAGATAAATAAATTGTGCGCGTAACAAATAGCATTAAGAGGTCAAAATAATGAAAAAATCAGGATGGATAGCAGTAGCCGCGGTGCTACTCGCTTTTACACTCAGCGGCTGTAATAAACTCACGCAATACACGCTCAGTGAACAGGAAGTGAATGAGTATCTGCAAAAGCACAATGATTACCAGAAACAGCTGGGCGTACCCGGCGTAGTCGATGCGCATATCGTGTTGACCGAGCTATCCAGTCAGATTGGTCGTGCAGAACCGGGTAAAATCACGCTAGCGGGCAATGCGAAGGTCGATATTTCGTCCCTGCTGGGAAACCAGACTGCGGATATGAAACTTACACTGAAAGCACAGCCAGTATTTGATAAAGCTCAGGGGGCAATTTACCTGAAGGACATGGAACTGGTTGATTACACCGTACAGCCGGAAAAAATGCAGACGATAATGAAAACGCTAAGCCCTTACCTCAATCAATCACTGAAAAGCTATTTTGACCAAAAACCAGCTTATGTGTTGAATGCGGATAAGAGCACGACGGAATCGATGGCGAAGAAAATGGCAAAAGGCATCGAAATCAAACCCGGCCAGATTGTTATCCTGTTTACTGATTAACGCTCACTTGCCGATAGCATACGCAATGTCTGCTATCGGCTTTGTTCACTATCGGCATAGTAGGCTTGGCGTATTACTCTTCGGCTTCAGACTCGTCTTCGTCATCTTCTTCGCTTTCACTCAGCTCATCCCGCATGGCCTCCAGCGCTTCGCGGCACACTATCGCCAGTGTGCGATAAAATGCCGTAGTGGCGTGACTTTCCACTTTCCCGAGGAAACGATCGCTCCACGGTAATAGATATTCATCAAACAGGGTAATCTGCGCAGCCGTTTCGTCTTCTTGTGCCTGATCTTCCAGCCATGACGCCGCAAGCAGCAAACTACCAAAATGACCGACCGCACCGTCATTTAACGGCATACCGCGCTGTTGCAGGAAGGTACGAATATCTGCATCATCGGCATCGCTTTCATAAGACGAACGCAACGGTGAAACTGAACCGCTTGCACTATCAAACAGCGCCTGATAATCCACCGCCATCTCGGGTAAATCCAGCCCCTTTTGCAAACGAGCCAGTAACGCATCTTGTTCCAGCGGCCAATGCTCTGCCAGTTTCCCGTCTTTAATCAGCGTAAATAACGGTGTCAGCAAAGGATCCTGTGGCTGGCGATAAAACAGCGTGCCTAATAGGCGGCACACAATAGAAAACTCGTTCATTCATAACCCTATTTATTTTTAAGTGGCACTGTTTTTAAGTAACGGCTTTTAAGTGACACCGTCACAAGTCGGCAAGTTCGGTGATAGCAGGCATTCCACGCTGTTCGAGGAAATCCAGCACGCGTCGAGGGCTTACGTTTAATATCCGATCTTGCGGGAAATTCACTTCCTGCAAAATACGCTCACAGTGGGTAAAATCTCCCAGAGAAAACGCGATATGGGAATCTGAACCTAAAGAAAGTAGACCACCCGCGTCACGAACAGCTTCAGCAATCGCCCGACAGTTTGGTTCACTGCCTTGGCGTGAATGCATGAAAGAGGAGTTATTCAACTCCAGCGCAACATTATATTTCGCCGCTGCTTCCGCAATCGCGCGGATATCAACGGGAAACTTCGGGTTACCCGGGTGACTAATGATATGTGCATCGCCACGCGCCATGGTCGCGATCATCGCCGCAGTGTGCGTATCTTTATCCTGCGGTGGAAAAACTGGCTCGTGAAAGCCCGCAATAATCACATCGACCTGATCCAACATAGGTCCGGTGCAGTCGATATCACCTTCGATGTTTTTAATATTCGCTTCGATACCGCGTAGGATTCCGACGCCATCAACCAGACGCGGCCAAACTCGCATATTCATAAAATGCCAGTAATGCGGCGCATCTGCCATATCTGGGCCATGATCGGTAATGGCAAACAGGCGGATATTCTTCTGCTGCGCTTCGACGATGTAATCATGAAGGGTACTGTAAGCATGTGTACTGGCAACGGTGTGCATATGTAAATCGACGGGATACATAGGTTCTCCTAAGTCAATGTTTGCAAGTCAGCATACCATTTTCAGGGGTATTCCGCAGCCAGTGAGCGAATTTACAACGCATGATTAACACAAATGAAACATAACATTTTGGATTAATGTCAGGGAATGAAAGAAGGCGAGAGCAAAACGGTGAGCAAACCAACAAATTGCGTTAACTTTAGCTAATTGCACGCATGGAATGCAGAAGTTTGTTGACGCTGTCCGGCAATTTACCTACATTAGCGCCGTCCGCTGGTATGACATACCGCGAGGCCACGGTGAGGTGTCCGAGAGGCTGAAGGAGCACGCCTGGAAAGTGTGTATACGTGAAAACGTATCAAGGGTTCGAATCCCTTCCTCACCGCCATATAAAAGAAAACGCCCTTGACGCAAGTTAAGGGCGTTTTCTTTTATGGTGTTGGGACGGATGAGAAGCCTTGACTGGGTTCGACAAAACGACAGGACTGGCGTTTTGGACCGCCAACGGCGGCCCGCAGGGCGAGCGGCAGGACGCCGCGAGTCAATCCTCCGACATGTACATGCATGAGATTTAAACGCCCTTGACGCAAGTCAGGGGCGTTTTCTTTTATGGTGTTGGGACGGGTGAGAAGCCTTGACAGGGTTCATTGAGGCGTAAATCCTGTCACCTTACGTGAATTTATCTTGCGCCCAGCGCCAGATAGCTGCCCGCAGATTCGTCCACACGGAATTGTTCAACGGTACGTGACAACTCTTGTGCCTGTTCATTCAGCGAGTGTGCCGCAGCCAGTGCTTCTTCAACCAACGCCGCATTCTGTTCAGTGCTCTGATCCATCTGCGATATCGCGAGATTGACCTGTTCAATACCGGAGCGTTGCTCTGCACTCGCAATACTGATCTCGCCCATCATGGACGTTACGCGATGCACACTCTCAACCACTTCATTCATCGTATCGCCAGCCTGCTTCACGAAATCCGTGCCCTCTCCAACCTTGGCAACCGAATCATCAATCAAACCTTTAATTTCTCTGGCAGCGGATGCCGAGCGCTGCGCCAGCGTACGCACTTCACTCGCGACCACGGCGAAGCCACGCCCTTGTTCACCGGCACGCGCGGCTTCCACCGCTGCATTCAGCGCCAGGATGTTCGTCTGGAAAGCTATGCTATCGATGACGCCGATAATATCTACAATTTTGCGAGATGATGAACTGATGGAATCCATCGTCACGACAACCCGGCTGACAACGTTGCCACCGCGCACCGCCACATCTGATGCTGACACCGCGAGTTCATTTGCATAGCGCGCATTATCGGCATTCTGCTTCACCGTGGCGGTCAGTTGTTCCATTGCCGATGCCGTTTGCTCTAATGCGCTGGCCTGCGATTCAGTACGAGCAGACAAATCGCCGTTGCCTGATGCGATCTGCGTCGAAGCCGTGGCAATAGAATTTGTGCTGCTGCGAACCTGATTAACCAGATGCGACAAATTGTCGCGCATCGCACGGATAGCGTAAAGAATACTGGTTTGATCGCCCGGTTTCGTTTCAACCTCAACGCGTAAATTGCCTTCCGCGATTTCGCGAACAACATCAACGGCGTATTGCGGCTCTCCGCCAAGCTGGCGCATCAGTGTGCGCAACATATTCCATGCAAACGTGGAAATAATTAACAGCAGAACCAATCCTAAAGACAGCAAGATCAATGCATTGTGCCAGAACGTCTGCTGAATATCGTCAATGTAGTCACCATAGCCAATCGTCCAGTCCCAAGGCTCGAATTTAATCACGGCATAGAGCTTCTCAACCTTATTCTGCTGCCCTGGACGCGTCCCTTCTGCGATCACGGTACCAATCGTATTGCCTTGAAGCGAAGCGCGATAGCGTTCTCCAGCTTCTTTACCGCCATTCGCATCAACGATGCCAATGCGCTTAGGATTAGGGTGTACATAGTTCACATCATTCGTGTAGCCGCGCACGAAGAAATAGCGATCGCCCTGATGGAAACTCCCGATCGTCCGTTTGGCCTCTTTCTCTGCTTCGTCGCGCGACAACTGACCACTTTTCTCCAACTCGTACGCTTTCTGCGCCGCCGAATGAGCCAGTTCAACCAGCGTAGAAAGCTGGCCAGTGCGTTCACTCATCATCGTGTTATAGAGCGTGTTCAGCGCCACCGCAGATAAAATTAGCATCCCTAACAAGGTCGTACCGCATAGCAGTGCAATTCTGGTTCGTAATTTCACTATATTCTTCTCTCTACTCGCTAACTGATTTTCAGAAAATTCCGAACAAAAAAATTACACTACATTGCCGCCCTGAGCCATACCATTCAGGTAGTAATGATAGATTTTTTAACAATAAATAATGAACAATTACCTTATTCGCTCAATTTAAAGACCAAATCGAGCAATAACGACTAATAAAATGGAGATAAATGATCGAAATCGAAAGAAATACGTAAGTGACGTTACAAAAGTAAGAAAGCCTCGGATCGTCATCCGAGACGCGTACATTTGTCGATCGTGTTCGTTGATCGTGTCTGTCGGTTGAGCTCTGTGTCGATTGAACAGAGAAGATGCAGAATCAGGGCATTTAGCCCCTTAAAAACATTCACCTTTAAAAAACAAAAGCCTCCGCAAAAGCGGAGGCGTTCCCTCTAATGACAAGGCGCGCTAAGCGGTAACAGCCCTGTCCTCCATGGCTTTTCGCCAGCCTCCCAACCAGTAAGACCGGGCATTAATTGATTGATAAGGACAAAATTCCTTTGGTCTACCGACAATACCAGCTTGATAACCACGTGAATGAGCCCGTTCAAGGCGATCGCGTTTCTGTCTCTTCATGCCTTATTTCCCTCATTATTAATCTGGTGGAAAGAAAACAATGATTACTTTATAAGCAACCACAGACTATCAATACCGATTCTGCCGCCAAAGGTCAAGGCGCAAAATTCACGCCAGTGTCATATTTGTGATCCAAAATAGGAATTTTCCCCGTCAAGGAACGAAAAAATCTAACCAATTGAAAACAATAAAAAACCTCTAAAAACGCAATGCAATCACAGCATTACATCTTTAGAGGTCTGATTTTTAGAAGCTTGTTCTTTAGAAGCTTGGTTTTTAGCGCCACCGTTGTTTCAAACAACGATCAGGTAATGCCCACCATCGGTCACACTTAGTTAAGCGTACCTGCCTGCTGAGCAATCGACTGAGAAACCTGCTGCCAACCTTGCGCCAACGTTCTTACCAGCGCGTCATAACCATCTTCCGTTTGTGGTAGCAACACGCTGAAGGGGCGTTTAAGCACCTTTCCCTGATAGGTCAGTATCCATTCTCCACGGACGATCACATTGCCATCATAACGGCCGTGAAAGCCTGTAACAGAAACGTTCAGCACAGCCTGCTCGCTTCCCTGCGGCTGCGTGGTCACGACCCATCCGAGCAGTTTATGCCCTAAATTAGCCACCAGTGCCTGCTGCAATTGCTGATCCAACGGGCTGGCCCACAGGTTATTACTAGCAATAACGTACTGCACGTCGTTAGTCTGATAGACCAGCCCCGTATTGACGAGATAATCCGCCACGCTGACATGCTCAACCCATAGCGGACGCCCCTGAGTCACAGCAGTCTGCGTCGTGCTGGTATCCGCTATTGTTGGTAGCTGATAGTACGTTTTCTGCGTATTGCTACTGCTACAGGCGCTCAATACCAGCACCAGAGCTAGCGTCCATACTTTCATCATTATTTTGCCCTCTTCGGCTGAGGATCTTGACTACCAGAGGCCTCAAACACCAACGCATTGCTTTTCTCGTTCAGGGTACGCAGCACAGGCTGTAGTTCCCGCAAGACCTGATCCAACCGCTGCATATCCGCCACCATCTTATTATATGCTGGTGAGCCTGGCTGGAAGCCTTTCATGCTCCGATTCAGCTCAAGCAACGTTTTTTGCATATCTTCCGGCAGATCCTGCATCGCTTTGCTGGATGTCAGCTTGTTCAGTGTCGCCAGCGTTTTTTGCATTTCACGCAGCGTCGCCTGGCTTTCCGCCAGCGTCTTCGTTGCTTCATTAACCATCGGGTTCAGCGGCAGGTTATTCACTTTATCCAGCACCGCCATCAGCTTCTGCTGAATCTGTGACAGGCCACCGTCAATGGTAGGCAGAATCGGATAGCCATCCAGAACGAACAACTGTTTATCCACTTTTTCTTTTGGATAAAAATCGAGATCGATATAGAGCGCACCCGTCAGGAGGTTAGCCGATTTCATCGAGGCGCGTAACCCCAGCGATTGAGCCTGCTTCAAATGCTGTTCAAAGTCGAACGAGCCGCCAATCTTCTTCTCGAAGCGATCGGGTTCAATACGAATCAGCACCGGAATGCGATAATCATCATCCAGTTCCTGCTTCATATTTTTGGGGAAAAATGGCGCTTCGGCAACCGTGCCCAGCCGAATACCACGGAATTCAACCGGAGCACCAGCCTGTAAACCACGGATCGATTCACTGAAGAACAGCAGATACTCTTTATATTCGGTGTACAATGAGTCCTGAATGCTGCGCTGGCTATCAAAGAGTCGATATTGCGCCATTGCCTTGGCCGCATCACCCAGTTCCCATCCAGTCGGGACATCAAAGCTGACGCCACCGCTGAACAACGTGGTCAGCGAGCCCATTTCGACACGCATGCCTTGTGCCGACATATCGAACGCTACGCCGCTGTCTTTCCAGAAACGAACATTGCTGGTGACCAGGCCGTCATACGGGGCAGAAATAAACAGCTGATAGCGCATTTTACGCGCTTTCGGATCGAACTCGCTGGTTTCCACCGACCCTACGCGATAGCCACGGAACAGGACAGGATCACCGGCATTCAACTGCCCGGATTGATCGCTGTCGAGTATCACCCTGATGCCTTTCGCATCCGGTGAGGCCAGCGGCGGCGCATCGAGCAGGGTAAACTCGCGCTTCTCATCCTTATTCGCCCCAGGTTGCAGCTCGATGTAGGCACCGGATAATAACGTACCCAGTCCAGAGATCCCTTCTCGTCCAATCTGTGGCTTCACCACCCAAAAAGCAGAATCCTGCTTGAGTAGTTTATCCATGCCGTCATGCAGGCGTGCCTTGATTTCCACCCGATGAAGATCGTCACTCAGCACAACGCTCTCGACCACTCCAACATCGACGCTGCGGCTTTTGATTGCGGTTTTACCCGCTTCGATGCCTTCGGCGTTGCTGGTAATCAGCGTAATTTGCGGCCCTTGGTGGCTGAAATGATAAAACAGTATCCAGGCACCGATCAGCACGGTGACAATCGGCACAATCCAGACCGGCGACCAGCGTTTAATTGTTTCTACATCCGCAACGGCATGATTATCTTTCGCCAACGGAAGGCTCCTTATGAAGAACATCATCACGACGATCCCATAACAAACGGGGATCAAACATCATCGCAGCAAACATGGTCAGAATCACCACGGCCGCGAACAGTACCGCCCCAACGGCGGGATAAATACTCATTAAACGCCCAATACGCACCATCGCAGACAGCACGGCAATAACAAACACATCAATCATTGACCATCGCCCAACAAACTCAACCATCTCATAGATGACGTGCATTCGCTCACTGTCTTCTGTTTTTTTAGTTTTGCTATTGGCCTGCCAGCACAGCCAGCCTAACGCCAGCATTTTTAGCGTCGGCACCATCACGCTGGCAACAAAAATCACTAGCGCGACAGGGTAAGATCCCATTCCCCACAGCAGGATGACGCCCGACATGATCGTCGATCCCATCCGATCGCCGAAGGCTTCGGTTACCATAATCGGCATCAGATTCGAGGGGATATATAGCATCACTGACGTGATCAGCAGCGCCAGCGTCCATTGCAGGCTATGTTTCTTACGGGCGTGCCCGCGTGAGTGACAGCGCGGACATATTAACTGGTTGGCTGGCAGAATAGCGGTGCAACATGAGCACGAACGCAGCCCTTGCGATAACCCACTCTTCCCCAAAATAGGGGGAGCGGGTAATGCAGGGGGCGGCACAATATCATTCCACAACCAGCGGCGATCGAGACTTTGGAAGGCCAACAGTTGTAGTAGGCAGAACAGAATAAAAGGCATAAAGCTGGTGCCGATGCCAATGTCACCATAGGCCATGAGTTTGACAAAGCTGACCAACACACCAGCCAGGAAAATCTCCGCCATGCCCCAACTTTTAAGATGAAATAACATCTTGCCCATGCCTTTTTTCAGTACCAACGGCAGCGACGCATGCAAGCAAAGCAGAATGAGCATCGTCATACTGAAAGCGGGGACGAGTTGAACAAAAAGCATAAACAGTGTCGCGACGCTGGCGTAGTTTTCAGCCACCATCACTTTAGGAATCTGTATCAGGGTAATTTCGCTGGTGATACCCGCTACGCGCATAGAAACGAAGGGGAAGAGGTTTGCCAGCAATAGCATGCATAGTGCACTTACCGCGTAGCCGACTGGCCGTTTACGCGGCTCCGTCTGGCGGCTAGTTAACGCGGTTTTACAGCGCGGGCACGTTGCCTTCTGTCCGTGTGACAGCATGGGTAATTCCACCAGCAGGTCACACTGTGGGCAAAGCATATAATCATCATGGTTATGATGTTCAAGGCCATATTCGTGTTCATGGCCATGCTCACGTTGAAGATTACAGTCATGCCGATCGTGATGGGAACACACGCGTCCTCTCCTTCAAACTCGTCAGCTTCTGACCGAAAACATCTTCTATCAATACGGGAGTTAACCTCCCGTATTGATGACATAACACAAACAACGCAGATTAGCCGTTTTTCTGTGCTTCCAGCTCTTCCCAGCGGGCAAAGCTGATTTCCAACGCACTTTCCGCTTCCGCCAGTGCAGCTAATACCTGCTGCGTTTCGTCATGTGGGCGGCTAAAGAAATTGGCGTCATTCATCTGCGCTTGCAGTGACTCAATTTCCTGCTCCAACTGCTCAATACGCAGCGGTAGCTGCTCTAATTCGCGCTGAAGGTTATAACTTAATTTCCCGACACTTCGTTTAGCGGACGGTGCGGTGCTCGCAGTTGTCGCTGACGCAGTTACTGCCGGACCTGCCGTCGTTCGCAGTGGCGTTGTCGTTGCGCGCTGCTGCTGCGCATCGAAATATCCACCGACGAAGCGAGAAATCTTGCCATCGCCTTCAAAGATCCAGCATTCGGTAACCGAGTTATCAACGAACTGACGATCGTGGCTGACCAGCAGAACGGTTCCCTGATAGCTTTCGATCAGCTCTTCCAGCAGTTCCAGCGTTTCCACGTCCAGATCGTTGGTCGGTTCATCAAGAATCAACAGGTTGCTAGGCTTGAGGAACAAGCGTGCCAGCAGCAGACGGTTACGTTCTCCACCTGACAACGCTTTTACCGGCGTCATCGCACGTTTCGGATGGAACAGGAAGTCCTGTAAGTAGCCCAACACATGACGTGAGCGGCCGTTGACCATCACTTCCTGCTTACCTTCCGCCAGGTTGTCCATCACTGTGCGTTCTGGATCAAGCTCAGCACGGTGCTGATCGAAATAGGCAACTTCCAGCTTCGTGCCACAGTGCACACGTCCGCTGATAGGCTCTAGTCCACCCAGCATCAATTTTAGCAGCGTGGTTTTACCGCAGCCATTCGGCCCTACCAGCGCAATCTTGTCACCGCGCTGTACCTGAGCGGAGAAATTGCGTGTTAGCACCTTATTGTCAACCTGATAGCTGACGTCTTCCAATTCAAACACAATCTTGCCGGAGCGAGCAGCTTCTTCAACCTGCATTTTCGCCGAACCCATTACTTCACGACGCTGGGCACGATCCTGACGCATTGCCTTCAATGCCCGCACGCGGCCTTCATTACGGGTACGACGGGCTTTGATACCCTGACGGATCCATACTTCTTCCTGCGCCAGTTTACGATCGAACTCTGCATTTTGCAGATCTTCAACCCGCAGCGCTTCTTCTTTCCCTTCCAGATACTTTTCGTAGTTACCCGGCCAGGAAACCAATTTACCGCGGTCGAGGTCGACAATACGGGTGGCCATATTGCGAATAAATGAACGGTCATGGGAGATAAAGACGATGCTGCCCTGGAACGTTTTCAAGAAGGTTTCCAGCCAGTCAATCGTCTCAATATCCAGATGGTTAGTCGGTTCATCCAGCAGCAGCACGCGCGGTGAACTCACCAGCGCTCTGCCGAGTGCGGCTTTACGTAACCAGCCGCCAGAAAGCGAAGCCAGTGGCGCATCGGCGGACAGGCCAAGCTGTTCCAGTACTTCGTGAATGCGGCTCTCTAGTTGCCACAGCCCCTGATGCTCCAGAATATCCTGCAATTTAGCCAACTGGTTCAGGTTCTTTTCGCTGGGATCACTTTCTACCAAACGCAGCATGGCATGATAGTTTTTCAGGTGATCCGCCTGCGCGGCGACGCCTTCAGCAACAAAATCAAACACGCTACCCGCAACATCACGCGGTGGATCCTGTTGCAGACGCGCGACAATCAGATCCTGTTCATAGGTGATGCGACCATCATCCAGCGGAGTTTCTTTGGCCAAAATTTTCAGCAGCGTCGATTTACCCGCACCGTTGCGACCAACCAGACAAACGCGCTCATTCTCTTCGATATGAAGTTCGGTGTTATCCAACAGCGGCGCATCGCTAAACGACAGCCATGCACCTGAAACACTAATTAAAGACATCGGTTACTTTTCCTCACCGGCATGCGTCAGCAGCCAGCAGTTATGAATTTGACGATTACGGGCAAAATCCTGCGATTGGGTCTGCGCGGTAATTTCTTTGGCATTCAGCCCCAGCGCGGTCAGGCCAGCAACATCCATCTGGAAGCCGCGTTTATTGTTCGAGAACATGATGGTGCCGCCACGGCGCAGCAGGCGTTTGAGATCTTTCATCAGCGCCAAATGGTCGCGCTGAACATCAAACGACTCTTCCATACGTTTTGAATTCGAGAAGGTCGGCGGGTCGATGAAGATCACATCAAATTGTTCATGGCCGTTATGTAACCATGAGAGACAATCCGCTTGGATCAGACGATGCTGACGCCCGGTCAGGCCGTTCACCCGCAGGTTTTTCTCTGCCCATTCCAGATAGGTGCGCGACATGTCGACAGTGGTCGTTGAACGTGCGCCTCCCAATCCAGCGTGAACACTCGCCGTACCGGTGTAAGCAAACAGGTTGAGGAAATCTTTGCCGCGACTCATCTCACCCAGCATTTTACGGGCGATGCGGTGGTCAAGGAACAAACCGGTATCGAGGTAGTCAGTCAGGTTGACCCACAGCTTGGCACCAAACTCTTCCATCAGAAGGAAGTCGCCTTTCTGCGCCAGTTTTTCATACTGGTTTTTGCCTTTCTGGCGTTCACGCGTTTTCAGCACCAGACGGTTCGACGGCAATTCCAGCACGCTCAGCGTGGCGTTAATCACATCAAACAGCCGCTGACGGGCTTTTTGAGCATCGATGGTTTTCGGCGGTGCATACTCTTGTACAACGACCCAACTGCCGTAGCGATCGACGGCGACATTATATTCAGGCAGATCGGCATCATAGATGCGATAGCATTCAATCCCCTGCTGCTTCGCCCATTTTTCCAGCTTGCGCAAGTTCTTACGCAGGCGGTTGGCAAAGTCTTCCGCGATTTGTCCCGCAGATTCACCCTGCGTGTCCGCCAGTTGATAATTCTTCTGCACGCAGTCCAGCGGGCCGTTTTTCGCCTTGAATTGACGTTCTGCACGCAGTTGCAGACAGCTCAGCAACTCCGGCGATGCACTGAACAGCGATAACTGCCAGCCGCCAAAATCGCTTTTCATCTTACGGCCCAGCATATTATGCAAGGCGATCAGAGCAGGTTCACTTTCCAGACGCTCACCGTAAGGCGGGTTACTGACGACTGTGCCCTTCGGCCCTTCCGGCAACGGATTCTGCAACTGTGCTGCATCTTTTACGCCGAAAGAAATCAGCTCAGCTACGCCTGCACCGCGCGCATTAGCTTTCGCGATCTCAATAACCCGACGGTCATTATCCGATCCGAAGAAACGCGACGTGGTTGCCTGTAAACCTTGACTAGCACGCTGCTGTGCTTCACTGGTCAGTTCATGCCACAGTGCAGCATCATGTTTTAACCAGGCGTTAAATCCCCAGTGTGTACGATGCAAACCGGGTGCGCGATCGGATGCCATCATTGCCGCTTCGATCAGCAACGTACCGGAACCACACATCGGATCGACCATTGGCGTACCGTTTTGCCAGCCGGAACGTGAAACAATCGCCGCCGCCAGATTCTCTTTGAGCGGGGCCAGTCCGGCTAAGTCACGGTAACCGCGCTGATGCAGGCCATCACCGCTTAAATCCAACGCGACGCTAGCCGTATCTCGCTGCAAAAAGACGTTAACGCGAATATCCGGCTGCTGTTTCGCTACATCCGGTCGCTGCCCAGTTTTGCGCGTGAAGCTATCCACAATCGCATCTTTGACTTTTAATGCGCCGTACTGACTGTTGCGGATATCTTCATTGGTGCCGGTAAAATTCACGGCAAAGGTTTTATCGATGCTAAAGATCGTTGACCAGTCAATCGCCTGCACACCCAGATACAAATCCAGATCGCTATGTACCTTGAATTCATTCAGCGGCAGCAGAATGCGCGACGCCAGACGGCTCCACAGCAGGCTCTGGTACAGCAGGCGGTTGTCACCCTCAAAATGGACACCGCCCTGCACAACCGCACAGGACTGCGCACCCAATGATTCGAGTTCGCTTTTTAATAACTCTTCAAGTCCCCGCGCCGTGCTGGCAAACAAAGCATTCATGTCGTCACTATCACCAAAAAGAAATAACATTAAAAAAGAAATTGGGGCGCATTATAGCTAATCCGAGACGCTTGTCATAAAGTTGCCTCTTTACTTCGGCAAGGAAAGGTCAGTGATCGGCGTAACGCGGCTTTATATACACCCAGTAAAATCGATGCGGGGGCTACAGCTGTCCCACGCGATGGCGTCTGTCAGCGGTTTGGCGAACGATCGTGCGTTCATGATTACCGAACCTGATGGCACATTTATTACCGCCCGCCAGTATCCACAAATGGTGTTATTTACTCCCGCGTTGCTACCGGATGGGTTGTTTATTGCCGCACCCGATGGCCAAACTGCCACAATACGCTTTGCCGACTTCATCGAAGCACCTCAACCGACGGAAGTTTGGGGCACGCATTTCACCGCGCTCGTCGCCCCGGATACCATCAACACCTGGCTAAGCCACTATTTTCAGCGTTCCGTGCAGCTTCGCTGGGTCGGTAATGAACCGTCACGGCGGGTTAAGCATCATCCCGATGTCCCATTAGCGTTCGCCGACGGTTATCCGTTTCTATTAATCAATGATGCATCATTTCAGGCGCTACGCCAGCGCTGCTCCGCCGGAATTAAAATTGAACAGTTTCGCCCTAATCTGGTGGTGACTGGCGCGGAAGCCTTTGCCGAAGACAGTTGGAAGACCATTCGTATCGGCGAGATTATTTTTGACGTCGTCAAACCCTGTAGCCGCTGCATTTTGACCACCGTCAGCATCGAACGTGGACGTAAGCACCCGTCGTCAGAACCGCTGGCAACGCTGCAATCTTTCCGTACTGCTGACAACGGCGACGTGGATTTCGGGCAAAATCTGGTCGCCAGAAATACGGGCATCATTCGCGTGGGCGACACGTTGGAAGTTTTAGCGACCAAACCACCGCGCCCTTATGGTTCCGGTCAGGTCGTCGAAAGCCTCGT
This sequence comes from Pectobacterium peruviense, assembly GCF_002847345.1. Classification (GTDB taxonomy): domain Bacteria; phylum Pseudomonadota; class Gammaproteobacteria; order Enterobacterales; family Enterobacteriaceae; genus Pectobacterium; species Pectobacterium peruviense. The sequence continues at coordinate 38,153 of NZ_LXFV01000001.1, read as the reverse complement.
CGTTCCTGAAAAAAGCGAACAGGCCGTTACCATCCATTATCAGGGAAAATCGTTACAAGGGAATAATCAGCAAATTTTGCTAGAGCAATTGGAGCAACAGGGTATTCGAGTCCCCTACTCTTGTCGGGCTGGACTGTGCGGTTGCTGTAAATTGACGTTAGTCAGCGGAGAGGTTTCTGCACTGAAGCAAAGTGCCATCAGAGCAAACGGTGAGATTCTTAGCTGCAGCTGTATTCCGCAGAGCGACATTCATCTGCGATAGTCAAGACAAGCCAACGCACATGCAGCTTGAAGTATGACGGGGATTAGACGACCTTGGCGTACTCAAATGCCGAAGTGCCTTCACCTAGCGTAGTTTCCCACTCAGACCTATTCTGAACAACGGCCAGAATTAATCTGTCATGCATGATTTTTATGGCATCACCCAGCACCATGGTTTTCCCACTTAATGAGAGCTGTTCTTGCGCCAGCAGGCAGAGACAAGCTTTATCCCCCGCTTCCACCACCAAAAAACATGCTGTTTCGTGAGTTTCAGTGAGCTGCACCTGTACAACATCACCCGCCTGCGGTGAATAGATCACGGCATCCGGCTGTTGGATGAAATGCCAACTTTTCGGCATTAACGGTTTCAGGAATCGGCTTGCTACTAACGCATTCAAGACTAATTCGCCCTGAAGGTCGCGATGCAGTGCCGCTTTCTGGCATTTGTCATTATAAGTAAAAAATAACGCGGCATCGTCAACGCAAAATGCACATTCATTAAATGCATCCGGCGTTAGCATTTTGGACGGAAAACGAGAACGGAATAACATGCCGTTAGCCAAATCTAACATCAGGCGATCGTGTTCGGTATCAAAATACCAACGCCAGTTATCGTCAGGTTTTAACTTCATATTATTTACCCTTCGCCTTCACAGTAGAAATATCAGAAATGACTGATTGTGTTTTCTTACATCGCAATAATCATTCACCGTCATAAACATCGCAGTCAGAAGGTCAGACATCGATTGATGGATTATTTACGCAAACGGATAAAATATAGACTAGCTGGAGGGATAAATAAACCCCCAGCTAGAAATGAAAGGAATTTCGGATTAAATATGTGTAACGATATCTTTAATCAGACGAGGACCGTGGAAAATAAAGCCTGAATATATCTGTACCAGCGACGCACCTGCATCCATTTTTTCGCGAGCAGCGACCAGAGAATCAATTCCGCCAACGCCAATAATGGGTAAACGTCCCGCTAATTCCTGTGACAAACGGCGGATAATTTCCGTACTGCTCGTCTGCAACGGGCGTCCACTTAATCCACCTGTTTGTCCGCAGTGATTTAATCCCTGAATCAGTTTTCTATCGAGCGTTGTATTGGTGGCAATCACACCATCAATGTTATGACGAACCAGACTATCGGCAATTTGGATCAATTCCTCTTCAGAAAGATCCGGCGCGATCTTTACCGTTACAGGGACGTATTTTTGATACTTCTCATTTAATTCTGTCTGCTTATTCTTTATCGCCAGCAAAAGATCATCCAGCGCTTCACCATATTGCAGGCTGCGTAATCCCGGCGTATTGGGTGACGAAATGTTGATAGCGATATAACCCGCGTGAGGATAAACCTTATCCATACAGATCAAATAATCGTCTTTACCCTGCTCAACCGGCGTATCTTTATTCTTACCAATGTTGATCCCTAATACACCGCCAAAACGTGTTTTCTTTACATTTTCGACCAGATAGTCCACGCCTTTATTATTGAAGCCCATCCGGTTGATCAGACCTTCTGCTTCCACAATGCGGAATAATCGCGGTTTGTCATTACCGGATTGGGGGCGCGGCGTTACCGTTCCCACTTCAATAAAGCCGAATCCCATTGCGCCTAATGCGTCGATACATTCGCCGTCTTTATCTAATCCCGCAGCTAAACCAAGCGGGTTTTTAAAAGATAGTCCCATGCAGGTAACGGGTTTAGTCGGAACAGATTGGCGGACGAGAAATTCAAAAGGTGTGTTGGTAATACGGCGTAATTGTTGGAAGGTCAGCTCATGTGCACGCTCTGGATCGAGCTGAAACAGGGCTTTTTTGATAACGGGATAGAACATATTGTCTCCTGAGATCCCTATCGCAAAGGTATCTTGCCTACGCTGGGAGTAAGCAATAGTGGATTACGGTTTAACTCACGGTCGGTGATGGTAGTGCCATCTTTGCGGAAAGTAAAACGTTTGCGGAAGTAAGAAATTAGCGTGAGGGAAAATGTCACACGCGGCAGACTACCGCGTGTGACAGAAGGAGTAGCGTGGCAGGATTAATCTTGCAATGCCTTGCTGATCTTCTCGAACAGATCGCCAGACAGATTTTCCAACGTCTTCAGTTGCTCCAACGCCTGACGCATTTGCGCCTGACGTTTAGCATCATAACGCTTCAAGCGGATCAATGGTTCGATCACACGTGCCGCAACCTGCGGATTACGAGTGTTCAGATCGCTCAGAATCTCCGTCAGGAAGCGATAACCACTGCCATCTTCAGCATGGAACGCAGACGGGTTCGAGGTCGCAAACGCCCCCACCAACGAACGCAGGCGGTTAGGGTTGTTCAAGCTAAATGAACGGTGTTGCAGCAGTTCACGCACGCGAGTCAGCACATCGGCAGCCGGGCTGGTGGCTTGCAGTACAAACCATTTATCCATGACCAAACCATCCTGATGCCAGCGGTTATCAAACTGCGTCAGCAGTTCATCACGTACTGGCAACTGAGCCTCTACCGCCGCCGATAGCGCTGCCAGCGAATCCGTCATGTTATCCGCCTGACGGAACTGCTCCAGCACCAGTTTACTCGTCTGATCTGCATCGCTGAACGCCAGATAATGCAGGCAGACATTGCGCAGCGCGCGTTTGCCCATATCCGCGTGTTCGATACGATATTGCGGCGCGTGATTCGCGTGATATACCGCTAGCCACTCATCGGCCATTTCTTTCGCCATGGTGTGCGTCATGCTTTCACGTACGGCAGCGATCGCCGTCGGATCGATGATGTCAAACAGCTCAGCAATTTCATTTTCGCTAGGCAATGTCAGAATCTGAGAAGCCAGCATCGGATCCAGCGTTTCATCCAGCAACACACCACGGAAGGCATCGATAACATGCATTGGCACGGAAAGCGGCTGCTTCTGCTGATAGCGGGAAACATTCAGACGAATATAGTTGGCCAGCAAACTCTGCGCCGCATCCCAACGTGAAAACGCATTGCTCGCGTGACGCATCAAGAATGTCAGTTGTTCATCGCTCCAGGCATAGTTCAGTTTTACCGGCGCAGAGAACTCACGTAATAAAGAAGGAATCGGACGACAAGGTACCTGATCGAAAATGAAGGTCTGTTCGGATTCAGTCACATTAAGCACTGATGCCAGCAGTTGCCCCTCTTTCTGTAGCGGGATCACCTGCCCTTGCGGATCGTACAGCTCAATATCTAACGGAATATGCAGCGGCAGTTTCTGCTGCTTGTCGGCACCGACTGGCGTCATTTGGCTCACGCTCAGCAGATATTGTTGCGTCTGTGGATCGTAATCATCGCGCACGGTCAGCACCGGCGTGCCCGCCTGGCTGTACCAACGGCGGAACTGCGTGAGATCAACACCGGAAGCCTCTTCCATCGCCAGAACAAAGTCATCGCAGGTCGCCGCGCTGCCGTCGTGACGCTCAAAGTACAGACGAATGCCGGCCTGGAAGCCTTCTTCACCTAACAGTGTGTGCATCATACGGATCACTTCCGATCCCTTTTCATAGACCGTCAGTGTGTAGAAATTATTCATCTCGATCACCTGATCGGGACGAATCGGATGCGACATCGGGCTGGCATCTTCAGCAAACTGTGCACCGCGCATCACACGCACGTTATCAATACGATTTACCGGACGCGAACCCAGATCGGAACTGAATTCCTGATCGCGGAACACCGTCAGCCCTTCTTTCAGGCTAAGCTGGAACCAGTCGCGGCAAGTGACGCGGTTGCCGGTCCAGTTGTGGAAATATTCATGGCCGATCACCGCTTCAATGTTCAGATAATCTTTATCCGTCGCGGTTTCTGCCTTGGCCAGTACGTATTTAGAGTTGAATACATTCAGCCCTTTGTTTTCCATCGCCCCCATGTTGAAGAAATCAACGGCGACGATCATATAAATGTCGAGATCGTATTCAAGACCGAAACGTTCTTCGTCCCACTTCATCGAATTTTTCAGCGAGGTCATCGCCCAGCCAGCACGATCGAGGTTGCCACGATCAACAAACAACTCTAATGCAACATCACGGCCAGAACGTGTCGTGAAGCGATCCTGTAGGACATCAAAATCTCCGGCAACCAGCGCAAACAGATAAGCGGGTTTCGGGAACGGATCCTGCCATTCAATCCAGTGACGACCACCTTCCAGCTCTCCTTGTGCGATACGATTGCCGTTAGAGAGTAGATAAGGATAGCGAGCTTTATCCGCAGTGATACGCGTCGTGAACTTCGCCAGCACATCCGGCCGGTCAAGATAGTAGGTAATGTGGCGGAAACCTTCGGCCTCACACTGCGTGCAGAGCGCCTCACCAGAGAGGTATAGCCCTTCCAGCGCGCTATTGGCGGCAGGATTGATGTCCGTTTCGATGCTAAGCGTAAAACGCGCAGGCAATTGTGTCACAACCAAGCCATCGTCCTGCTGCTGGTAATGCGTCCACGGCTGTCCATCAACGCTCAGGCTAATCAGCGTCAGCCCTTCACCATCCAACTTCAACGGCGCGCCAGCTTCCCCCTGCAACACCACCTGACTAACCGCTTTTACGCGAGTTTTCTCGGCATGAAGATCGAAATCCAGTGCAATATCGGTAATGGTATAATCCGGCGCACGGTAGTCATGGCGATATTTTATTTGCGGCTGTTGATTCATATAAAGTTTCCACCTCGTCATAAGCATCAAAGATCAAGTCTAAGCCTGTTATCTTAATGTTACCACGACAAAATAATGAGGATAATCATCGTACCGTGCTTCACTCCCGCACGTCTCGCTATGTTGTCGTAATGTAATAAACGGATAATCAAGGTATACTGACCGGACATTGCTGATTGTCTCGATGGTGGATAGGCATCTTACAAGGATGCTGTAACGCATTATGACTTTGCACACTTCCCCGATTTTACACTCATTGCTGGATACCGATGCCTACAAGCTGCACATGCAACAGGCGGTGTATCATCACTATTATGATGTCGACGTTGCGGCTGAATTTCGCTGTCGCGGTGATGAGTTATTAGGTGTTTACGCCGACGAGATAGCCCATCAGGTTGATTTGATGCGTTTCTTGTCATTAAGCGACGATGAGTTCACCTATCTTTCTTCTCTGCCATTCTTTCAGCAGGACTATCTTCACTGGCTCCGAGACTTCCGTTTCAATCCGCAGCAGGTTTCGATCAAGAATAACGCTGGCAAGCTGGATATCCGCATCACCGGGCCGTGGCGTGAAGTAATTCTGTGGGAAGTCCCTCTGCTGGCGGTGATCAGTGAAGTCGTACATCGGCATCGTTCGCCCAACGTCACGACAGATCAAGCGCTGAACCAACTGTCAGCCTCACTGGAGAGCTTCCGTCAGCACAGCGTAGATGTGGATCTCAGCCAGTTCAAACTGATGGACTTCGGCACACGTCGCCGCTTCTCACGCGATGTTCAGCAAACTATCGTCACAGCACTGCAAGCCGATTTTCCTTATCTCATTGGCACCAGCAATTACGATCTGGCACGCCGTTTGGGCATCACACCTGTCGGCACACAGGCGCACGAGTGGTTTCAGGCGCATCAGCAAATTAGCCCGACGCTGGCAAACAGCCAGCGTGCCGCACTACACATGTGGTTACGTGAATATCCCACGCATTTAGGAATTGCATTGACTGATTGCATCACCATGGATGCCTTCCTGCGCGATTTCGATTTACCGTTCGCCGAAGCCTATCAGGGACTACGTCACGATTCTGGCGATCCGGTTGACTGGGGAGAGAAAGCCATTGCTCATTACCAACGCTTGGACATTGATCCAATGAGCAAAACGCTGGTCTTCTCCGACAATTTGAATCTGGATAAAGCGCTGGCGCTGTATCGTCACTTCGACCAACGCGTGAATCTGGTATTTGGCATGGGGACGCGTCTGACGTGTGACATTCCCGGCGTGAAGCCGCTGAATATCGTTATCAAACTGGTGGAATGCAACGGCAAACCGGTGGCAAAACTCTCCGATAGCCCCGGTAAAACCATCTGTCAGGATCAGAACTTCGTGTGTGAGTTACGCAAAGCGTTTGACTTACCCCGCGTGAAAAAGGCCAGTTAAGGCTTTCCCGTATACCCTAAATAATTCGAGTTTCAGGCAGGCGGCAAGAGAAGGACAAATTTGTCGGGAACGAATTTGACCAGCCAGCGACTTGCCTTCGGTGAGAGACAGGATGTCTCTCATTTAATCCCGATGAGCTTACTCAGGTAAGTGATTCGGGTGACAAATCTGCCGGGAGCAGATTTGAACGTAGCCAACGCACATACAACTTGAAGTATGACGGCATTTGACCAACTTTGCAGCAGATTCACCGACATGAGCGAAAACTTCGCGCCATTCCGGTGATTTCTGCTTGTGTCCTGTTGCATCGCAAGTAACATAGCAAATGGTTCGGATTGGGCCACTCACCGTTTTAAACACGATACATTTCTTATACACGATTAATTAAAGAGAGAATTTTATGAGCGTAGTGCCTGTAGTCGATGTACTGCAAGGCCGTGTCGCCGTTGACAGCGAAGTCACCGTGCGCGGCTGGGTACGTACCCGGAGAGATTCTAAAGCCGGTATCTCCTTTATCGCCGTTTATGACGGCTCCTGCTTTAATCCATTACAGGCTGTCGTTAATAATAATCTCTCGAATTATCAGGATGACGTACTGCGCCTGACCACCGGTTGCTCCGTTGAAATCACCGGTAACGTCGTCGCATCTCCAGGTGAAGGACAGAGCTTCGAGCTGCAAGCGACCAACGTCAACGTCGTCGGCTGGGTTGACGATCCCGATACTTACCCGATGGCGGCAAAGCGCCACAGCATCGAATACTTGCGTGAAGTCGCCCACCTGCGTCCACGTACCAATCTGATCGGCGCCGTTGCGCGTGTTCGTCATACGCTGGCGCAGGCGATCCACCGTTTCTTCCACGAGAACGGTTACTTCTGGGTGTCTACCCCACTGATTACCGCATCCGATACCGAAGGTGCGGGTGAAATGTTCCGCGTTTCCACGCTCGATCTGGAAAACTTGCCACGTACCGAACAAGGTAAAGTGGATTTCAGCGAAGATTTCTTTGGTAAAGAAGCATTCCTGACCGTGTCCGGCCAGTTGAATGGTGAAACCTACGCCTGTGCGCTGTCCAACGTGTATACCTTTGGGCCGACTTTCCGCGCTGAAAACTCCAACACCAGTCGTCATCTGGCTGAGTTTTGGATGATCGAACCAGAAGTAGCTTTTGCTTCTCTGGATGATGTCGCTGCTCTGGCGGAAAATCTGCTGAAGTATGTTTTCCAGGCCGTGCTGAACGAACGTGCCGATGATATGGCGTTCTTTGCTGAGCGCGTCGATAAAGAAGCGGTCACTAGACTGGAGAAATTCGTCAGTTCCGATTTCGCACAGGTAGATTACACCGATGCCGTCGAGATTCTGCTGAACTGCGGACAACAGTTTGAAAACCCCGTTTACTGGGGCGTCGATCTCTCCTCCGAACATGAGCGTTATCTGGCGGAGCAACACTTCAAAGCGCCAGTTGTCGTTAAAAACTATCCGAAAGACATCAAAGCGTTCTACATGCGCATGAATGACGACGGTAAAACCGTTGCCGCGATGGATGTTCTGGCACCAGGCATCGGTGAAATCATCGGGGGTTCTCAGCGTGAAGAGCGTCTGGCAGAGCTGGATAGCCGTCTGGAAGAGATGGGACTCAATAAAGAAGATTACTGGTGGTATCGTGATTTACGTCGTTACGGCACTATTCCACATTCCGGTTTCGGTTTAGGTTTTGAACGATTAATTGCCTATGTTACCGGTGTACAAAATGTGCGCGACGTGATCCCTTTCCCGCGTACTCCACGGAATGCCAGTTTCTAAATAAAAATTTAATATAAGTAAAACAAATATGTAGAAAAGAAGAGTCGGGCTTCCCGGCTCTTTTTTTTTAATTTTTGTTATATCTCACAAAGTTCCCTGATTTTTACATTTAGAAACACATTATTTCCATTTGTTACTCGATTGCGAACTTTGTAGCATCTTTAGGGTGGATAAACGGGCGAGTGAATGGAAAACTGCGTTCAGACACAGGAAGACACCAAACTTTCAGGAATAGTTCCCTAAAGAATTATTTATGGCAGTGGCAGGTGTCTAAATAACACCAATGAGGGTAATAATGATGAAACGCAACATTCTTGCAGTAGTAATCCCAGCTCTGTTAGTCGCAGGCGCAGCAAACGCAGCCGAAGTTTATAACAAAGACGGCAACAAGCTGGATCTGACTGGTAAAGTTACTGCTAAACACTATTTCTCTGATGACAGCAAGAACGATGGCGATAAAACTTACGCTCGTTTAGGCTTCAAAGGTGAAACTCAGATCAACAGCGAACTGACTGGCTACGGTCGTTTCGAATATGAGTTCAGCGCACGTAACGCTGAAGCAGATGGCGGTAAAAGTGACAAAACTCGTTATGCTTTTGCTGGTCTGAAATTCGCTGACTACGGTTCTTTCGACTACGGTCGTAACTTGGGTATTGCATACGACGCGCTGGCTTGGACCGACGTATTGCCTGAGTGGGGCGGCGATCAGTCTAACTCTGACAACTTCCTGACTGGCCGTTCTACTGGTGTTGCTACCTACCGTAATAAAGACTTCTTCGGTCTGGTTGATGGTTGGAACTTCGCTGTTCAATACCAAGGCAAAAACAGCAAAGACACCCTTAACAACCGTAGCAATGCTAACGGTTCTGATATCGATACTCAGAATGGCGACGGATGGGGTATTTCTTCTTCCTACGAATCTGACATTGGCTTAGGTATTGTTGGTTCTTACGCTGCAGTTAACCGCACTGACGAACAGAATGCATTGGCATCTGGTCGCGGCAAAAAAGCTGAAGCTTGGGCTACTGGCCTGAAATATGACGCTAACAGCGTTTATCTGGCTGCTACGTACGGTGAATACCGCAATGTTAGCTACATCGGTAAAACTGTAAACGGCGTTACCACTGATTTTGCAGACAAAACCAAAATCTTTGAAGCTGTTGCTCAATACAACTTCGATTTCGGTCTGACTCCATCTCTGGCTTATGTTTCTGGCAAAGCTAAAGATGATGCGAACAACAAAAACGCTTACATCACCAAATATGTTAGCTTGGGTGCAACTTATGCATTCAACAAAAACATGTCTGTTTACACCGAATATGACATCAACCTGATCAAGTCTGACAATGCCTACGGCCTCAACGACGACGATAAAGTCGCTGTTGGTCTGACTTACCAGTTCTAAGTTGATACAGCATAACGTAACGAGTTAATCGTTCGTATTGCATGAAAAGACAGAGCTTCGGCTCTGTCTTTTTTTATAGCATTCCGATTGCACGCACTCGTTGCCAGTGACTTGAAAAATGCTTTCCGTATTTTTTGTTTCTGCTTTGCGCCAATTATTCTCGCCTAACCAGTCTTTTATTTCGTCTCTCTCCTTCTCCCTGTTATTTCCCTTTCTTTTTGACATCAACGGTTGGCAAAGCCTTTTACTGACGGTACTCTGAGAATTCTTATTTCATCTCAGTTATGGAACATTCTGGCAATGTTTGAAAATATCTCTGCCGCACCGGCCGATCCTATTCTCGGGCTGACCGATCTTTTCCGCGCCGATGACCGCGCGGATAAAATCAATCTGGGTATTGGTGTCTATAAAGATGAAACCGGCAAAACTCCGGTTCTGACCAGCGTAAAAAAAGCAGAACACTATCTGCTGGAAAATGAAACCACCAAAAACTATCTGGGCATTGACGGTCTGCCAGCATTCGGTCAGTGCACGCAGGAACTGCTGTTTGGCAAGCAGAATGCCATCATTGCTGATAAACGTGCCCGTACGGCGCAAACCCCAGGCGGAACCGGTGCGTTGCGCGTAGCCGCTGATTTCATTGCAAATCAGACGTCTGCAAAGCGCATCTGGATCAGCAACCCAACCTGGCCAAATCACAATAACGTTTTCTCTGCTGCTGGTTTGGAAGTTTGCCAATATGACTATTACGATGCAGCGAATCATGCGCTGGATTTTGATGGCCTGCTGAACAGCTTAAACGCCGCACAAGCGGGTGACGTGGTGCTGTTCCACGGCTGTTGCCATAACCCAACCGGTATCGATCCTACCGCTGAGCAGTGGGCTAAACTGGCCGAACTGTCGGTAGCAAAAGGTTGGCTGCCGTTGTTTGACTTCGCCTATCAGGGCTTTGCCCGCGGGCTAGAAGAAGATGCTGAAGGCCTGCGACTCTTTGCAGCGACGCACGATGAACTGATCGTATGCAGCTCGTACTCTAAAAACTTCGGTTTGTACAATGAGCGCGTCGGTGCCTGCACGCTGGTTGCTGCTGATGCAGCAACGGCAGACAAGGCATTCAGTCAGGTGAAAGCCACCATTCGCGCTAACTATTCTAACCCACCATCACACGGCGCGACCATTGTTGCTACCATTCTGGGCAACGATGCACTGAAAGCCATTTGGGAACAGGAATTGACGGCAATGCGTGAGCGTATTCAGCGTATGCGTCAGCTGTTCGTGAATACCTTGCAGGAAAAAGGCGCGGAGCAGGATTTCTCCTTCATCATCAACCAGAATGGAATGTTCTCATTCAGCGGCTTGACCAAGGAGCAGGTTCTACGTCTGCGTGACGAATTCGGTGTTTACGCAGTGAATTCCGGCCGCATCAACGTTGCAGGAATGACGCCTGAAAACATGGCACCACTCTGCGAAGCGATTGTCGCTGTTCTCTGATCCTTCTGCGATCAAAAAAGCCGACACATTGTGTCGGCTTTTTTACTTCTGCTTTTCAAGTCTATAAAACACTACCAAATCGCGGCATCTTCACGCAGGAAAGGATTGGTTTTACGTTCATGCCCTAAGGTCGACATCGGGCCGTGCCCTGGAATAAAGGTCACATCGTCGCCTAGCGGGAGTAACTTATTTTTGATGGACGCAATCAACGCCTGATGATCACCCTGTGGGAAATCCGTGCGCCCCACACCACCGTTGAAAATAACATCGCCTACCTGTGCCAGACGCAACTCAGCATCAAAGAAGACAATGTGGCCGGGTGTATGCCCAGGGCAGTGGAAAACCGCCAGTGTCGTCTCCCCCACACTGACCTCATCACCTTCCTGTAGCCAACGTGATGGTGTCAGCGGCGCACACTCTTCCAGACCAAACATCCGGCTCTGTGCCGGTAACCCTTCCAGCCAGAAAGCATCTTCAATCTGTGGGCCAATAATCGCGACCTGATAGTGCTCCGCCAGTTCTGCAGCCGCGCCAACGTGATCCAGATGGCCATGCGTTAACAGGATCTGCTTAACCGAAATCCCTGCATCTGCGACAGCGCGTTTGATTTTTTCTGCATCACCGCCGGGATCGACAATTGCCGCTTCATTGGTTTTTTCACACCATAATAACGTGCAGTTCTGGCTAAATGCCGTCACCGGAACAATTTGATATTTCATATCACTCCATGTTGAATAAACTGAACGGCTCGCGATGTATTCACGAACCGTATCAGAAAAAATTTAGGCTGCGGTAGAGAATTACCAGGTGCGGACGGGGCCAGTATCGATATGAACGAAGTCACTGCGAGGATAGTAGCCAACTCCACCGGCGCGCATCTTGGTGGCAGCTTTACGAATGTTGGCCAGTTGAACACCTTGAATATGGAAATCCATCGCCTGCCCTTTCGTGTGGTAGCTCTGTTTTGCCACTCCTCGGCTGTGCGCACGTAATTCATTATTGGTATCTATCGCGCGATAGCCAGAAATCAGCTGCACAGGTTTGTTGGTGCCCAGCATGACCTGTAAACGGTAGAGCTGATCGAAAAGTTGGGGGTCAATCATTTTGACTTTATTGGCGCGGTAATCGCGGAAAAAATGATTCAGGCGGGAAAGTTCTGATTTGTTATACCGTTTACCATCAAAGAATTCCGTTTTTAGCCGCTCTCCGGTATTCAGGTTGTCCAGTGTCAAAATTCGTGGTCGGGGCGTAGATAACGTTGCAAATGCCTGACCGGGAAGCAGTGCGATACCTAGTGCGGCACCACCCAGTGCAAGCCACTTACGGCGATGATTGTCAATGTGATCCATAGAACAAGTACCCTGGCTAAAAGAACGGTATAAAGGAGGCACAAAACGCACCGCCTTGAACCTTAACTGCCAGATAAAAGTGAGTCAACCCGCTTTGCTTACGGGTTTGCGGGAGATCGCATCGATCCCCCACAAAACGATAAAATACCAATACCGCTAATGCCCGTGTTTTCAATACTTACTGAAGCAACAGCCCTGCTCTGGACAGCACTTTCGTCCCAGCTCGGGCGGTATCATCATAATTGTAAATATCTGTTCGGAACTGAGGTCGGCCATCTTCAGCCACCCACGCGGTCAGATAATACAGATTGACCGGAATCCGATGTTTCATTGAAACAAAGGTGGTGTTTCCCTGATCCAGGGTGGAAGAAATACGACTATTATTCCATCCCGCATCCTGCAATAACATACTGGCCAGTTCCGATGCCTTATTGACCCGAACGCAGCCGGAACTCAGTGCCCGGATATCACGCTGGAACAGGTTGTGATTCGGCGTATCATGCAAATAAATCGCTTCTGAGTTAGGCATATTGAATTTATAGCGCCCCAGCGAGTTGTTCGCACCAGGCGCCTGACGCAGGCGATACGGGAAACGCTCTGGTGATACCCCCGGCCAATCGATCATAGAGGGGTCAATCACTTCTGCATCCTGACTCCAGCCGGACAACACCGTATAGCCATGACGTGCCAGATAGCCAGGATCGCGTACTACTTTAGGAATGATATCCTGCCGAATTAGCGTCGTAGGGACATTCCACGGCGGGTTGACCACCACGTTATACAGCGAGCTGCTCATCAACGGCGTTTTACGCTTAGGTTGCCCAACAATGACACGTGACGATAAACGCTCAGCGCCATCCTGATAATAGATCAGCGAATAATTGGGGATATTCACCATGATACCGGTGTGAACATTATCCGGTAGCAGGCGCAACCGCTGGATATTCAACGCCAGCAGCGTGGCACGCATTTGCGGAGACACATTGAGCCAGTCGCGGGTACGTTTACCAATAACACCGTCATCCTCCAGCCCTTGCCAATGCTGGAAGCGTTTAACCGCGTCAACCAATTCGCCCGTGTAGCGATCGTCTGAATTGGTGACGCCATCGACTACAGACGCTTGCCCAGTTAGTGATGTGGTTGTCGCAGCCGTATTTTCGTTAAACAGCGTGATACTCTCTGTTAACGACAACATGCCAGTACGTTGCAGAATTTCACGCAGTACCGCCAGTCCCTGACTCTGCTGTTCCGGGCGTAGCGATTCCGTCAGGGTCAGGTTCGGCCACGGACGATTGTCCGTCAGCATAGTCTTCAATGCTTCATGCATTTTGGCGTATTGCGAATGCTGTGGTGCCAGCGACACGACATAGGCCGCGCTGGTGCCGGATTTCACGGCCTGCTGCCATTGAGCAACGATATTAGCTGCCGGAGATTGCAGGCGATAAGGCACGCTGCTGTACAGCCAGTCGTTACCACTGCGTTCCACGCCAGAGACGAACTGCAAATAGCCCAGCATCGCATCCGATAGCACGACATCACGCGCAAATCCAGTCAATTGAGGATCGGTCAGCGAGTTCACCCATGTGGTGAACTGTGGCTGTACACCCGCGATCGCTAATTCGGCCAGCTGTTGTTGAAACTGCTGAACCGCGCGATTGTCTGCCCACATAGGTTGCATCTGATGCTGGGCATAAAGCGATGATAAATCAGAGAGATAATGTAACGACACGCCGTGCGGCAGCGCTGAAAGAAGCCCCGTACGACTTTTTTCCACAGAAACCACACCCGAACTTTGTGATAAGCCAGAAATTACCGTCGGAGAGGCTGCCTGCACCGAAAACGAAGAAGACAGGCTTCCGACCCAAATACAACCCACACGCAACAGCAGCCTGACCATTTTTCGTTTATGTAACAACAACATCCATTTATCCCCTGTACTCATTAATCACTATGCTTTCACGACAATCCACGTTGTACATGGAAATAACAAACCGAATTAGCTCGCATACGGTCACACTGGCGTAAACATATCCTTTCGTTTTTCTCGTGTAGAAAACGCTAAAGAATGAAATAGGATCGTTTTTTATATGGCGTAAATTATTACTGACACGCCGCTTTACAATATACAACCGCAAATCCCTCTACGGCTTGTAATCATTTATCGTCAGTATATAAAGAGAAAAATATTTTTGCTTCTTCTTCTGGTTATTATCTTACGCGTTTGATGAATCTATTCCCCGCCAACATACTCTCTAAGCAAAAATAGCCTCTACGCAAAAATAAAGCCGCTTAGAAAAGCGGCTTTATCATTATAGAAGAAAATAACAACACGGTTTATCGCTATGAGGCTTGCTCTTGCGTCTCTGGCGCTTCCGTTCCGAACCCACGTAGCCCGACCACATGGACGTGCTCGTTGTTTTGGTAGACTTTACGCACCAGCTTGTAGGTGGTTCCTTTCTCGGGACTGATATTTTCCGGTGCTGCGATGACCAATTGCATTTCTAGACGATCGCAGAGCTCGAATAGCGTCGCGATCGATTTGGCATCCAGACGAGCCGCCTCATCGAGGAAAAGCAGGCGACACGGAATGATATCTTTGCCGCGTAGACGCTTAGACTCTTCTTCCCAGCTCTGTACCACCATAACCAGAATCGACATCCCGGTACCGATAGCTTCCCCGGTAGACAGCGCCCCACTTTCCGCTCGCAGCCAACCATCTGCACCACGATTAACCTCAACTTCCATTTCAAGGTAGTTTCGGTAGTCCAGCAGCTCTTCGCCGATCGTCTGCGGCGTGCGCTGCCCCATATCAATTTCAGGATTCAGACGTTGATACAGTTTTGCTAACGCTTCCGAGAAGGTCAGACGATTGCTGTTAAACAGATCCTGATGCATTTCCTGCTGTTCGGACAGCACATTGAGCAGCGTGGTATGCGTTTCACGCACGTTGACGTTCAGACGAACGCTCTTCACCTGACCAAACGATACCGCTTGCAGCCCCTGATTCAGCATCCGAATACGGTTCTGCTCGCGCTGGATCGTTTTACGAATAATGTTTGCCACACTGCGCGAGCTGATTGCCAGCATCTGCTCACGCGCCATCAGCTCTTCGGTCAGACGATTAAGCTCGATTTCCATCTGCTCAATGGCCTCTACCGGATCATCGGTGCGGATAATATCCTGACGGATACGCTCGCGCAGATGCTGGTAAACGGCGATGTAGAACTGAATCTTGCGCTCTGGTCGCTTCGGATCTTCGGAAAGCCGCAGCACATCACGTAGATGTTCGTTATCCGCAACGGCCAAGCGCAGCGCACCCAGCGCCTTATCCGACATGGAACGCAGTTCGTCGCCTTCCATATAGGCCAACTCACGGCGATGTAGACGACGCTCAACGCCGTTGTCTTTCACCAACCGCATGACCGCACACCAGCCTGCTTTCGCCGTGACAACCTGCTCGCGCATCTGGTGATAATCGCGTTCCAGTTTGCGCAATTTCTTCTGCAAACTGTCCATTTCCGCTTCACAGAACGTAATCTGCTTTTCCAACTGATTACGCCGTGAGCGGTTAGTGCTTAATGCTGCGTGCAATTCATCGCGACGCTGACGGGCACGCGCTTCGGCATCCACATCCGCACGCACGCCAATATCCTGAAGTTCTTGCGTCAGTTCCTTCAGCATGTCCTGTTTGGCATCATAAGAGCTTTTTAGCGATGCCTGAACCTGACTGTATTGCGTCAGCTGTGTCTGGTGCTGACGTAGCTGTTCACGTGCTTTTGCCCGTTCAGCCTCTGCCTGCTCCAGACGATGGCGCAGCTTATCATTCAGACCCGCGTTTTCACCCAACATCCCAGCCGAATCAGCATAGCTAAAGTGCGCACGGCGTTGCACAACTTCAGTCAGTGCAAACGCCTGCTGTTTTGCCTGCCGCTGTGCGTTCTGCGCCTGAGTGTAATCTTCCTGCAACTGCTCATGCTGCTGTGGGTCGCTTTGCAAGACAGAAACCAGCGGCTCCAACTTAACCAGCGTCGCACCATGCTGTTGAATGAAACGGGCGGACTCTTCGGTTTCATCCAACTCCGCACGAATCTCTTCCACACGATCCTGCAACGTTTCGTCGCATAGCAGGCTAATACGCGGAATCAGTTTATTCAGTTGTGCGCTGGCTTCTTTCGCCTGTTCGTATTGCTGACGCTGCTGCTGGTTTTCACCATCAAAACTAGCCATCGCACGATCAAGTTCGCCGCGACGAGAGCTGAGCGTACGGATTTCCGCTTCAGGATCTTCATCGAAAACGACAGCCAGATGGGTACCGATGAACCGGCTGAAAGACTGATGCAAGCGCTGTGTCTTCTGCACGTCAAATGACAACGTCGCGTACTGCTCTGCCAGCGCTTCGCGTTCATCACGCAGACCTTCCAGACGCATTTCACGCGCGGCACGGCCAAACAGCGGCACTTCTGGGAAACGAGAATAACGCCATTGGCGCTCCGCGACTTTCACCACGACGGCGCGTTCCAGCTCGTCAACGGCAAACACGCTGTCATCGAACGACTGCGGATCGCCTTCGATCAGATACAAATCTTCCGGGCAATCTTCCAGACCGGCAAGTTGATCGCGTACCAGAGAAAGATCGGACACCACAATCGCATGGCGGGATGGACCATAAAGCGCGGAGAAGTACGGAGCATCATCCAGCGTCACATCATCATAAATTTCAGACAGCAGCACGCCGCCAAAACGTTCCGCTAGCGCGTTCAGGCGCGGGTCTTCTGAGCCACCCGGCTGGCTTAATCGCTCAACCTGCGCTTCGATTTGGCGTTTGCGTGCGGCAATGTCATCACGTTCAACCGTCGTTTCACGTTCACGTTCCAGCAATTGCTGCATGAATTCCGTCACCTGACGGCTATCTTCAAACGTTTCGCCGCTCTGCTCGCTGAGTTGCGTCAGCGTTTCCTGTGCAGCCAGCCAGACTGGTGCACGCGCCGTCAGCTTCTGAATTCGCTGTTGAGTTTGATCCAGTTCCTGACGCAGTGTCATGCGGCGTTCACCCGCCTCCGACACTAGCGATGACAGCGTTTCGATACGGGCATCAAGCTCTTGCTGGAGCGACTCCAGCTCTTCTGGCTGATAGTCCTGACCGTTGCGCTTGCTGAAATCCTGCAATAACCGTTCAGCATCCTGCTGCTCACGCAGACGCTGTTCCAACTCAGACAACCGCATCCGCAGCGGCTGCACTCGCTCCGCCTGATAGCGTTGTGAAGAACTGTCGCGCAACAAGTCACGCGCAACCTGCCAGGCCTCATTGCGATTAACCGCACCGGCAATCTTGCTCACCAGTTGATAGGCTTGCTCAAACTGACCGTGTGCCGCGTCTGCCACACTCAATTTCTGTTCCAGCATCAGCAGAATTTCTGTCGCTTCCTGCTCTTTCGCCTGATAGCTGTCCAGCCATTCATCTGCGTTGTCTGCTGTTAAATCCGGTAACTGGCAAAGCGTGCGAGCACGTTCCAATGCCTGTTGAGCCTGTTGGTACTGAATGGCACGCGTTTGCTGAACGTCCAGCGCCTGCTGATAATCAGCAAGCTGACTTTTCAGCTCATCCACTTCCAGTTCAGCGGCATCAGCACGTTCTTCGTTTCCGGCCTGCTGATCACGTGCTTCTTCCACCACCTCATTCTGTTCTTCGAGGCGATAGCTCAATTCTTCCAGATCGGCACTGTAGCGCTCGATCTTTTCCTGCTGGCGCATCGCTGTCTGCACCAGATTCAGGTGGTCGCTGGCTGCCTGATAATCCGTTTCCAGATCGCCTTCAGCACCGCTCTGCTCTGCCAACTCCCTCGCCATTTCCACATGACGATATTGCTCACTCGACAGTTGCTTACGGCTGGAGAACAAGTCTCGACGCAACTCCAGTGCCCCATCCAGATGGATGCGACGCTCATTGGCATGCCGCATGTAGTCAGCGGCAACATAGGATGTCGCTTCAGAGATCAGATGCTTAAACAGATCGCGGTCAGACTGGGTGACGCGAATCGCTTCCAGCGTCATGCGGTTTTCACGCAGCGCCGCCTCCATATCCTGAAACGCTTTACGCACGCCGCTGTTTTCCGGCAGCAGGTAATCACGCAGCGAACGCGTAATCGCGCTGGAAATACCGCCGTATAGCGAGGCTTCAATCAAGCGATAAAACTTGCTGCGGTCGGAGGCAGAACGCAGGCGGCGCGGCACTACACCCAAATCAAACATCAGCGAGTGATAATCGGTGATGGAGTTAAACTGCTTGAACTGAACGCCTTCCATCTCCTCGACGCGCTCTTTCAGCTCTTGCAACGAAAGTACGCGCGCCTGACGATCGCCGACAATCTGCGTCAAAATTTGCGTCGGCTGAATAGCCGTCGGCAATCCCTGGATAGTGAAAGGCTTGATATCGACTTTACGGTCACGCCCCGCAACCTGTTGGAGACGAACCCCAACCAGCACGCGCTGATGACGCGAGTTAACGACATCCAGCGTGGAATAGCAGACGCCAGCGCGCAGTTTACCGTGCAGGCCTTTATCGCGTGAACCGCTGGTGGCACCAGCTTCGGTGGTGTTTCTGAAATGCAGCAGCGTCAGGTCAGGGATCAGCGCCGTAATAAAGGCAGCCATCGTGGTGGATTTCCCGGCACCGTTACCGCCAGATAGCGTGGTAACCAGTTCATCCAGATCGAAGGTGCGGGCGAAAAAGCCGTTCCAGTTGACCAGCGTTAGTGAGCGAAATTTACCGCGTTCAATCATTCCTGTTCATCCTCAACACTTATTCATCCTCGCCCGTTTCTGGCGCGGTATCATCGGTGCGATCATTGTCGTCGCTGTCATCTTTCAGCGACAAACTACCTTCAACAGGCATCGCTTCACCATCGCGAATCATTCGTAACTGTGCTTCACGGGCATCATCGCCGCTGCGCACATCAGCCCCGAAACGGAATACTGATTCAGTAATTCTGAACTTGCTGCTGTCATTGCCCATAAAGTAGATCATGCCTAGCCGGCGTAAGCGGTTAAGCGAGGTTCTGACTTTTTCCTGCAATTTTTGACGATCCAGATCGGAACCGGTGGAGCGCTGGTTAACCAACTTCAGCAGCTTACTTTCATCCGCCAGACTCAGCAGCTCTTCATAAAGTTCCTGCTGGCTGAAAATGCCTTCATGTGCCAGACGTTCCGGGCTCAGATAGAGATAACAGAGAATTTTCCCTACCATCATATCCAGCTCAGACAGCACAGAGCGCGGGATCAACGTGGTAGAGCGCGGACGCAGATAGAAAAATCCTTCCGGCGCGCGGATCAGTTCCACGTTGTAACGGCTGTAGAACTCCTCCAACACTTCCTGAAAATCCATCAAAAACACGTGGTTTTCCAGTTCTTCAATACCAATATGGCGCCCGGCGCGCAATTGGCTGTCCAGCGCAGGAAAGAGACTATTCGACAGCGCGGTTGCCAGTTTTACTGGCATAAATTGTTCAATATTTGTCGATGACATGGGCCTGCACCTTGGCTCCGTACTCATTGATCGCCTGCCACAATGCAGGCAATCCGGTGAAATCTGTGTCGGCTACGCCCAGGCGTACTGCCTGGTCGACCACGATTCGGGCAACATCAAAATGCCGCGAGCGAGGATACTGCGCGAGGTATTCACGCATCACTTCACTCAAATCAAGCGGGATCTGCTGCGCCTTATATTTATGCAGCGCCTGCTCGACCAGTGCGATTAACTGCTCGCGCATTTCACTAAATTCTTCATATTCCAGTTCTGGCGGCAGTTCACCGGTCACTTCTTCACTACGCAATGTCAGCTCTTCGTCACGCATATCCAGCAGACGATCCGCATTGGCGAACGTCAGCGCCCACGGGTTATCGAAATAGCTCTGTACGGACTGACGCAATCGCTGAGCAAAGACGCGGTTTTTATCCATATCAATGGCGGTACGAATAAACTTATGTACGTGGCGGTCATAACCAATCCACAGATCTATCGTCTGCTGTCCCCAGCTCACAATGCGGTCAAGTTTGTTTTGCAGGTCGAACACCAGCTTATCGACAAACTCCAGATTATGCGGGTTATTCATAATCGCATCCTGAATGCTCAACAGGCTCGTCTGCAATTTGTCGCCAGCAGCTTCGAGCGTATCTTGCAATTCACGCAGCGTAGATGACGTTTCCGTCAGCAGTTGTTCACAGCTACTGATCGCCGCCCGCCAGTCCTGATTTAACAGCGCAGCAATGTCGTCTTTAACGCCCTGCTGCTGTTCATCCATCACGCGCTGCGACAAATCAATACTGTCAAAAATTTCAGCAACGGAATATTTCAGCGGCGCAAATACGTTGCGGTGCCAGTGGAACTCATCGCCATCTTCTTCCGCCGCATCGGCCGCACGACTGAGTTCTTGCGCTACGATAGAAAGCTGCATGGAAAGCCGCAGCGTCGAGAACTCACGCTGCCGGATGTAGTAATCGGTAATACCGATTCCCAGCGGCGTCAGACGATAAATCGCATTGCCTTCCGCCTGCTCACTGGTAAAACGGTTAAGCAACCGCTGACGTACCAAGTCATTAATCGCATTATTGGCGCGGATGGTAATGGTTTCGTTCGTCTGATCAAATCCCTGACTCACATGACGGAAGGCATCAATCAGCTCACCTTCACTCATTTCACCATCCATACGCTCGCCATTAAGCGTGGCAATCGCCATCAAAAACGCCAGGCGTTCGGTGGGGAGGGAAATGGAGAAATCGTTTTTTCGTGCCCAGGCGACCAGTTCGGGTACAGTCTGGGAAAAATCACTCATAATGCATCCTTCAAAGGGGGTTTATGCGCCATGACATGGATATAACGGCCCAAACTCACAAAAGGCTCTTGTCGGCAATACCGCTGCTCAAGCTCCAGAATGTCGGCAAACTTATCAATCTGGTGCTGCTTATTCTGCAAATAGTCATGAAACACACGCACGCCAGTTTTTCCGCTAATAGTCATCCCCATCTCATCAAGCCAGCCGTACACGTCTTGCGGATTCAGCGGGTGATTTGGCGATAACGAGCGCCGTTTATTCTTAGGCATACCGACCTGAACATAATCAAAATTGCCCAGCACCATGTTACGCATCAACAGTCCGTGATGGTTATAAAACATCAAAGACAGCGCACCGCCCGGCGACAGGCAATCATACAATATTCTCAGCGCCTGCTGCGGTTGCTCAACCCACTCCAGCACCGCGTGGAACAATATCAGATCGGCGGGGCTTTCCATATATTGCGCGATATCCTGTGCGGCACACTGCACAAAACGCATATTATGGGTAACGCCCTGCTCCGCTGCCGTGTTTTTGGCGCGCTGAATCATCTCATCGGAAACATCGCACAACAATACCTGATGTCCTAAAGCAGCCAGACGACAGGCCATCTGCCCTTCACCGCCTCCCGCATCAAGGATGCGCAAAGGCCGTGCCGGAAGCTGGGCCAAAAGATTGCTAAGATCCTGCCACAATACCGCTAGCCGAAGTCTCCCCTTCGTTGTGCCATAGATATTCTGAGCAAATTTTTCGGCAATATCGTTAAAATTGCGATCCTGCATCTGTCATTGTTCCGCATCATATAAACGGTGAAGCTCGTGCAGCACATGTCTGCACGATGCAATTTTTTCCGGCCTGCCATTTTGGCACAGGCTGGCTTAGAATAAATGGCCTTACCGCATGATATCTTCCCAGATGCGGGTTTTTCACTCAAAAGGAATGCGATTTTATGCTTTTCACACTCAAAAAGTTCGTCGGTGGCCTTCTACAACCTCTGCCATTGCTACTACTTTTGATGGGTGTCGGCCTGTTGTTGCTCTGGTTTACTCGGCGGCAGCGCACGGGAAAAACGATAGTTTTAGCCAGTTGGCTGATGCTTATTCTACTCAGCCTACAACCTGTTGCCGATCGACTCTTGTTACCACTGGAATCACAGTACCCAACCTGGCAACAGACGCCGCAGGCAAGCAAAGCCGACTATATTGTCGTGCTAGGCGGGGGATATACCTATAACGCGGAATGGGCACCCAGCTCCAACCTTATCAGCAACAGCCTCCCGCGCGTCACGGAAGGTATTCGCCTTTATCATGCCAACCCTGGTGCAAAATTGATTTTTACCGGTGGTGCAGCACAAGGGAACCCTGTCAGTAGTGCGAAAACCGCAGCGCTGGTAGCAGAAAGTTTGGGCATCCCTCAGCAGGATATTGTCATACTGGATACGCCAAGGGATACGGAAGAAGAAGCGGCGGCAACCGCTA
This sequence comes from Pectobacterium peruviense, assembly GCF_002847345.1. GTDB lineage: Bacteria > Pseudomonadota > Gammaproteobacteria > Enterobacterales > Enterobacteriaceae > Pectobacterium > Pectobacterium peruviense. The sequence continues at coordinate 15,448 of NZ_LXFV01000001.1, read as the reverse complement.
AAATTGTTGGCGATCGCCCTTTCCTGCTGGTGACCTCGGCTAATCATCTGCCTCGCGCGATTCGTTTTTTCCAGGCTCAGGGGCTAGCGCCAATTCCCGCTCCGGCGAATCAGATGGCGATCACGTCTGCACTCAATCCGTGGGAGAAAGTGTTCCCGTCTGCTTACTATTTATCGCACAGCGAGCGAGCCTGGTATGAAACGCTCGGTCGACTCTGGCAGTTACTAAAGGGAACCACGGCAGCACCGCACGACGCGGAACAACCGCAGACTCATTCCAGCCAGGGAGACAACTCGCGGGAAGCCACATCAAATAGCTGACGGTCTAGCTGTCCCGTATGGATATAACGGGATATCGCTTCCCAAATGACATAGAGCCAGCGCCGGTAGACGAAAGATTCAGATACCGGTGCCTGTTTGAGGTAGTGATAAAGTAGTTGCTCCGGCATGCCGGATTCGCAAAGCCGAAAGAGTTCATACTCCCTGGGTGCCCACAACATCATCCCCGGATTAATCATCGCTAATAGCTGGTCGCTACGCGCATCCTTCAACATGCTGCGTAGCGAAAGGTTACCGTGCACCAATACACAGTTATCGTCAAAATCCTCAAACAACATTTCCAGACACTGGCGCGAGCGATAAAGCACGGTACGGTCCTGCTGCGTGAGCTGCGGTGCATTGACATTAAGCAACGTAGACCACAGGACTTCCAGACGTTGTTGATACCAACTGAACCAATCATTGTCCTGCGTGCTATCGACAGAGCCCACGCAACCATGGCTATCAATCCGATGCCAGGCTAATACGTTTTCAACAATTTGGTCCATCAGCAGCGTCCAGCGCTGAGCATTTCTTGGCGGTGCCTCCACCGACACACCACGCAAGCGTTCAATCAGCAGCAGTTCTCGATAAGGCTGCTGCTGTGTCACTACCAGCCCGTAAACGGTTGGCAAACGGACATCGCCTTCACGCGCCAGCATCGAAAGTTTATAAGCTTCCTGCTGCGCCACCCCCTGGCAAACATAACTTTTAGCCAGCAAAGGAATCGCATTACCTTCTTTATCATACAAGGCATACAGATCCGCATAGGGCTGTTCGCTTATGCGCTCAAGTCGGCTGAGGCTTTCCCCCAAAACCGTACTGAGTTCCGATTTCAACTGTTCCATAAACGGCTATACCTCAGCTGAGCCAAATAGCTCCACCCACCATGATGCGGCGAGCAGAGGACAAATACTTCAACGCAGATCAAATAAAGGAGGATCAATAACGGCAGGGAACACGCCCTGCCGAGGTTATTGCAGCGATATCCCCTGCTCGTCAACGGGGGATATCGTGAGTGATGGGCTAGTGTACTAACACTTCATTATTATTCGCGTTCAAAGGCACCTAAGTCTGGAGCCGAGCCTTTGTAAGGCAGTTTGACATCCCCACCTTTATTGATCAGCGTGCTACCCGAAGCAAGATGCAGGCTCTTCAGTACTGGCAAGCTGCCGTCCGCCTGACGCGGTGCATCCCATCCGGTCACAGAGACGCTCTCGAAATCAGCATCTGATACCACAATTTTCAGATCCCACGAGTTATAACGCATGTTCGCCCCGTCGGAGAACGACAAGTCTTTACCGCCGTGAGAAACGTTGTTGCGCAGCGTACCTAGCCCAATCGCTTTTCCGCTTGCATCAATGCCGCGGATATTAAAGTTCGGGTTATTTTTATAGCCAGTGTTGTTAAAGAAATCGTTCGCTACCGGATGGTGGTTGGCATAAAAACCAGCGGCCTTATTTAAAAACGCAACCGAGTTACGCACGGTATGTTTCACCGCATTTGCCACATAAACGCCACCATAGCCGCCGATTTTAAAACCATTGCCGTTACCCGCAGCCAGTGATTGTGTCGTCCCCGGTAGATAGCCGTGCGACCAGGCCCAGGAATTTTCAATCAACACCGGAGAATAGGCATTAATTAAATCGAAGCCATCATCTGAGTTTGCCCATGCACGGCAACCACGGAAAATATTACCCGGTTGGTTAGCAGGGATATGCGCACCGAAGCCATCTCCGCTTTGACCTGCACCATTAGAGGTCAGTGGATCGTAATTATGGTGAGAGTCGCTATTCAATACCAGATTATTTCCTCCACGCTGGATGAACAGGCCCGTACCCATAATATGGTGGATATTCAATTGCTCGAATATATTATTGCTGCCCCTGTTCCACACGCCCCAGGATTCATGGTTAAGGTTATTACGTTGCGGAACACCGGTTATTTCCAACCCTTTAACGGAAACCCAATCGGCAACAACATTGAATCCTTTGACTCGGCAATCGTCCTGCATCTGGCTGAAATCAAAAACTGGCACTTCTCCGCTGGACGCCCAATATTCAATGCGCTTACCTTCCGTACCGCTCTTACTCAGCGTGACCGCATTCACTACATCGGTACGCGTCGCACAGACGTTCAGCCCCTTGGTGAATACGTATTTGCCGCCACGAATCCACAGACGATCGCCCGGATTTAACGTTTTCTGTGCGCGATCGATCGTTTTCCAAGGAGAGTTTTTACTGCCGTTACTCGCGTCATCGCCGTTAGGTGCCATGTAATAAACCGCCGCACTGCTGCTCGCAGCTGCCCCCATTAACATACCGCCGAGAAAAACTTTTGCTATATAACGTTTAGCATTCATATCATTACCATCCTTAGTTGAAATAACAAAAAACGCCATGCAAAAACATGGCGAATTGATAGTAGCATTTAAATATGAAAATAAAAGTTCCACTCGCAGCAATTCAATTCAGGATGGGAATGCAGTATCTGCATAAATAAAGCGATGCAACGTAATTTGAGAAAATTTAAGAATAGTTATCTAAATAAATACTAAAGAATTTAAAAATAAAGTGACGGTATTAAGAAGAATTTTATGGGTGTCTACTCCGTAATGAATAGACGCCCCATAAAATACTCATAGCCGGTTAGCGTAATACGTTTTACTGACAAGCTATGACTTGTCGCACACGGGCCAGATCTTCTGGTGTATCAACACCAACGCTAGGCACGGCTTTAGCAACTGCAACATGAATCTTCTCGCCGTACCACAACACACGCAGTTGCTCCAGTAGTTCGATTTGCTCCAGTTGGCTCGGAGCCCAGGTGACATAACGACGAACAAAACCCGCACGATAGGCATAAATACCGATATGCCGCAGGAAATGATCGCCGATAGTTTCCTTCGACTGAGCAAAACGTTCTCTGTCCCAAGGAATTGTCGCACGAGAAAAATACAGCGCGTATCCCTCAGCGTCGGTCACTACTTTTACTGCATTCGGATTGAAGGCTTCTTCGCTGGTTTCAATCGGTACTGCCAGCGTCGCCATTCCTGCTTTACTGGCTGCGAGATTTTCCGCTACCTGACGAATGATAACGGAAGGAATGAGTGGTTCATCGCCCTGAACGTTAACAATGATGTCATCATCGGTAAAACCGTAGCGCTCGATGACTTCAGCCAGACGCTCTGTGCCAGAATTATGATCGGCGCGAGTCAGGCACACTTCACCACCAGCTTGCCGTACAGCAACCTCGACGTCAGGATGATCGGTGGCAACAATAACGCGTTGAGCCCCTGATTCCAGAGCACGTTCCATCACATGAACGACCATCGGTTTGCCGTTGATGTCCGCCAGCGGTTTACCCGGCAGTCGGCTTGATGCAAAGCGCGCTGGGATGATCACAGTAAAGGTCATTGTGTTATCTCGTCAGCCCCAAGTTTACGCGCCTCATTCTCCAGCAGCACGGGGATACCATCACGAACTGGGTAGGCCAACCCATCGACCTTGCATATCAGCTCCAGTTTCTCTTTATTAAAATACAGCCGACCATTACAAACAGGACAGGCAACAATCTCAAGTAAACGGTGATCCATGCTTCCTCCATCTTTGGCCGATCAATGACCGACATTTTCTTTCGCCGTAGCAGCGATCTAATAAGTTGATACCCACAGGGGATACCTAAAACCGTAGCAGAAGGACGATTTACGTTCTGCTGCCAGCATTCCGATTAAGCATATCTTCTAGTTTGTCGAGCAATTGTGTGCCGAGGGGCTCAGCTAACACCGCATCAACAGGCAGATACCACCAGTTATCCTGGGCAAATGCCTTACATTTTACCGCATCTTTTTCGGTCATCAGCAAAGGTTGTGTCGCATCTCGAGTCAGTGATTCGAGCTGTTCTGGCTGGTACGATTGATGATCAGCAAAGGCGACTTCGCGTGCAATGTTCACTCCCGCATCACGCAGCGTAGCAAAAAAGCGAGGAGGATGTCCGATGCCCGCCACAGCAACGACATCATGCAACTGACTTAGCGGGCAGGATTCACCTGACAGTAAATTAACCGCCATACCCGCCGTTAATGTCATGCCTATCTCGTTTGTTTGCGGAACACCGCCGTTAACAATGACGGCATCCACTGACGCCAGGCGACTTTCTCTTTCCCGCATCGGACCCGCTGGCAGCCACCACCCATTGCCAAAACGCCGCATCCCGTCAATCACAACCAGTTCGATATCTCTTGCCAACGCATAGTGCTGTAATCCATCGTCGGTGATCACCACATCTAGCGTGTGCCGTGTCAATAACTCGCTTACCGCATCCCCGCGACGCGGGGCTACCGCAACGGGCGCACCCGTGCGTTGGAAAATCAGCACGGGTTCATCGCCTGCCTGCGCCGTCGTCACCGATTCATCCAGCAGCAGCGGATAGCATTCAGCTTTTCCACCGTAACCACGCGACACTACGCCAACACGATAACCTCTGCGCTGCAATTGTTCGACAAGCCAAATGACTACGGGTGTTTTCCCATTGCCACCCGCGGTCAGGTTCCCCACGACCACGATAGGTACAGGCGATCGCCAGCTTTTCCGCCATCCTAGTTGATAACTCTGGCGGATCAGAAAAGTGATGAGTCCGTAGAGCCACGATAGCGGCAGCAGCAGCCAATAAAGCCGCGATTGTCCGGACCAAATGCGCTCAATCATTCGCCAAACTGCATTCTATGCAGTTGAGCATAGGCGCCGTTAGCCGCCAGTAACGCGGTATGATTGCCTCGTTCAATGATTCTGCCGTCTTCAACTACCAAAATCTCATCCGCTTTTTCAATTGTGGAAAGACGGTGTGCAATCACCAGCGCGGTACGATCTTTTTGCAGCTCATCTAATGCTGCCTGAATCGCACGCTCAGATTCCGTATCCAACGCCGACGTAGCTTCATCCAAGATCAGGATCGGGCTATCACGCAGCAGCGCACGGGCAATCGCGATACGCTGCCGTTGTCCGCCAGAAAGCATCACACCATTCTCACCGATGACCGTATCCAAACCGTGCTCCATCTTATTGATGAAGTCCATCGCATAGGCCATTTTTGCAGCGCGCTCAATTTCTTCACGGCTATAGTGTTCGTTACGGGCATAAGCGATATTGTTCGCTATCGTGTCGTTGAACAGATGGACGTTTTGAGAAACCAACGCCACTTGATTACGCAAGGAAGACAAGCGATATTCGCGTAAATCATGGCCATCAAGCAGAATTTCTCCAGACTGAATATCGTAAAAACGCGTGATCAAACTGGCAATCGTTGATTTACCTGACCCAGAGCGGCCAACCAACGCTACCGTTTTACCCACTGGGATATGCAGATTGATATTCTTCAGTGCCAGATTTTCTCTCGCCGGATAAGCGAAGCTCACCTGACGGAATTCAAGTTCACCTTTAGCACGTTCGATTTCCAGTTTACCGGTGTCACGCTCCTGTTCCATATCAAGAATGGCGAACAGCGTCTGGCACGCAGCCATACCTCGCTGGAACTGAGCGTTCACGTTAGTCAGTGATTTTAACGGACGCATCAGCGCGATCATGGACGAGAACACCACCGTGATCGTCCCAGCAGTCAACGTCTCCATCACACTAGGGAAGCTGGCAGCATACAGTACAAACGCCAGCGCCAGTGACGCGATCAACTGAATGATAGGATCGGAAATCGATGAGGCGGACACCATTTTCATGCCCTGCTGGCGCATCCGATTACTAACCTGATCAAAACGTTTAGTTTCAACGCGCTGGCCACCAAACATCAGCACTTCTTTATGGCCTTTAAGCATTTGCTCCGTGCTGGTGGTCACATGTCCCATCGTATCCTGCATGTTTTTACTGATACTGCGGAACCGTTTGGACACCAAACGCATGGCGATCGACACGATCGGTGCAATCACAATCAGGATGATAGACAACTGCCAGCTGTAGTAGAACATCAGAATGAACAGGCCGATAATCGACGCCCCTTCCCTGACGACGGTAATCAACGCACCAGATGATGAAGCCGCAACCTGCTCAGAATCATAGGTAATGCGAGATAATAGCGTCCCGGTAGACTGTTGGTCGAAGAACGACACCGGCATCCCCATAATATGGGAGAAAAGGCGGCGGCGCATATTCATCACCACTTTGCCGGAAACCCAAGACACACAGTAGCTGGAAACAAAACCCGACGCCCCCCTGACTAACATTAGCCCAATGACAACCAGCGGCATCCAAAGCAATACGGAGCGGTCTGCCTTACCGAACCCTTCATCCAGCAAAGGTTTAAGCAGTGAAAGCATGAGTGTATCGCCAGCGGCGTTAATAATGAGTGCTATTGCAGCGGCAGCAAGCCCTGCCTTAAAGGGAGAGATCATCGGCCATAGGCGGCGAAAAGTCTGCCAGGTGGAGAGATCTTTATCATTCAGCATGTAGTGAACCTGAATAGGGAATAAATAGCCGACCATTTTACTCATTATACCGCTCTACGCCAAACCACTGATGATACCAACGCGACGATATGTGATCCCTGAACCGTAAAACATGCCATGAATCGCTGAAAAAACGTGCACTTAATTGTCCAAATGACGCAGTATCCAGCCACAAGTAACCATATTGACGATATCGCTCGACAATCTTCACTGAAGGCAGCCGCCACGGGTTATAGCGTGCCGCTGAGGCCATAGCCCACTCAGCATTAACTGCACGAATAAAGGGAGGTGATGATGACGTTTTGCTGCCATGGTGAGGGATTTGTAACAAATTCACACGCAGCGCACTGCGTTCTAACTTAATCAACGCCTTTTCCGCATCTGCCTCCAGATCGCCCGTCAATAAGACACTGTGTTTGCCATCATCAACACGGATAACGCAGGAGCCGTTATTTTCCGCTCTCTCAACGAGCGCTAAAGGCCACAGGACGGTAAAGGTGAGATCCTGCCAGCGCCAGCGCTCACCACGCTGGCAAGGACGATGATTTATAGATTTGATAGCGCTATATATCGTTGCTTTAGGGTAAGCAGTCTGTAGCGTTTCCAGCCCCCCGATGTGATCCATATGACTGTGGCTCAAGATGATTTTTTCTACATCGACTCCCCGCCATCGCAGGTAAGGTAGAATTTCTCGCGTCGCCATGTCGCCGCCTTCCCAGCGGTTTCCCGTATCATATAGCACTGCCTTCCCACGCTGTTCGATCACGATGGCCAGACCGTGACCGACATCCAGCATATCCAGACGCCAATCCGGTTCATCACTCTTTGTGCGAAAAACGAGTAAAACCAGGATCATGGCACCGACACTCATAGGATGGATTCGCCACCAGTTAAAGCGCCATATCACCACCGCGCCCCATCCCGCGATACTCCCTAATAGCAGAGACGCATCAAGATAAATCCATCCTGTCTGTAGATAAGTCAGCGGTGCAAATACCACACGCAGCGAAACATCCGCTAGCCACCAGAGAATCTCACTCAGTGGCGCGAACGCGATGGTGGTCAATGCCAGCAAAATCAGTGGGGTGGTAACGAAAGACACTAAAGGTACAGCCCAGAGGTTTGCAGGTAGAGAGGTGATGCTGAAACCATGGAAAATATGCAGTTGCAAAGGCATCAATAGCAGTGTGATACCTGTTTGTAAATGGATCCAGCGCAGCCAGAACCACCGTCGCCGAGTCTGTAACCGATGGGGAAGCGGTGCCCACTGAAACCAGAAAATCAGCGAGGCCACCGCCAGACAAGATAGCCAAAAACTGTCTGACAGCACGCTTAATGGATCGCTGACCAGAATCAACGCGACACACCACAGCCAAACCTGCCAGGCTGAACAGTTAACGCTCCGTACTTTTAGACAGATCCATACGCTAAGTGCCAGTGCAGATCGCACAGCAGGCGGGTTTCCTCCTGCCAGCCAGACATATCCCCATGCGGCCACAGTGCTCATCAATAATGGGAAACGGTAGCCAATCCACGTTACAGGAAAGCCATACTGTAAGACCCGCGCCATTGCCCAACCAACCAGACCCGCGAGCACGATATGGAGACCAGAGATCGCCATCAGATGCATCGTTCCAGTATTCTGAAGTAACGCCTTGAGTTCTGGGCTAACCGTTTTCATCTCACCAAATGTCAGCGCCAGTAAAATAGACCGCCAAGGCAATCCTTTCACCTGCTGCTCTGCCTGCGCAATCGTGCGCTGGCGGAAATCGCAGCGACCATCAAGTAGGTTTGCCGCTAGTACACGACCCGATAGCGGTTGCCGCTTGGCTACTGCCCAACGTTGGCTATCAAAGCCGCCTTCATTTAATCGACTATGAATGGGTCGAAAATTGGCAGTGATTGCCCAACGTTGACCTCCGCACCAGTGTTCCATAGCCGATGATAAGGTCAATTGGGCATATAATGGCGGGAAGACCCGGCGCTGATTGACTTCTTCGAGCCGAACAGTGAGCAAGGCGTCATTGTGTTCACTGAATCGTATGCTGCTTATCGTCACGACGGCGTTAACTGAATCCTGCGTGATACTATCAATTTGCAGCAGCAGGGTTTGAGCATTCAATAGCGCCCAGCAAAAACTCACAGCAACAAAAGCCCCAAAGCGAATTCCAGCATGATGCCCCGCCACGAACATCACGCAGATAGAAAGCACCATTCCCCACCACAGCAGCGTTGACCCAGGGATCTGCGGTAAAAACAGCAGCGGCAGGATGCCGAGCACGCTCGCCCACGCCAGACTATTTACCGACATCGTCCATTACCATGATGCACCTTCTCTCTTTCCCTGTGGTTCACAATCGCGATGTTGCAGACATTCAGGCTGATGCAACAGCACAGAAAACTCAGGTAGGGAGGCGCTTCGCAAGAAAACGGCAGAATTGCAAAAAATGGCATCCGTCGTGCGAACGAGATTCCAGTTTTTCAGGTGTTTGATACCACCATAATTGACAGAAAAAAGTGATGATAAAGAAGGAGGTGGATAATGAGGCAATTAAAAAGAAAAAGGACCGCCGAAGCGATCCTTTCATGCTAGAAAACGGTGCGTTGAGTTACTTAACTTCGCCCATCGCTTTCAGCTTTTTAGACAGTTCACGACGTTCTTTAGACAGGTCGGCGTTCTTGATGATGTAGTCATCAACGCGGTCTTCATAATCACCGCGCATGTTAGCGATGATATTTTGCACGTCCTCAATGGACATGCCAGGTTTAAGATATTCGCTCAGGTTGTCCAGCAGCAGAACGCGCTTCTGGTTATCACGAATTTTCTTTTCGTTGTCGACGATTTCACGTTGAAGTTTATTTTTACGACGAAACATGCGCACGAATTCCAGCACATCCTGGAAACACGGCTTAGTGTCCTTATCCATCTTTAGCCCTTACCTTAAGTCATACATAAATTCTTTATGCATTCACCATACAGGTTATACCCAGCGTCTTTCAAGCAGTGCTTACGCCCTTTGCGCTAACGCATCGCTAAGCGGATACTCTGTCACCAAACCATACCCTAAATAATTCGAGTTGCATGCAGCCGGCGACCGCACGAGTCCCCAGGAGCTTACTCAAGTAAGTGACTGGGGTGAGCAAGGACAAATTGACTTAGTCGATTTGAACGTCGCTTGCGGCGGCCCTTTAGGGCGAGGCTCGAATATGAGCTGAGTATTGCCAACGTACATGCGGCTTGAAGTATGACGGGTATTCAGCGGTAATATACTGCGATACGTTGGTTATGAACCTCTTCGATGGCCACTTCCGTGTCAAAAATATCCTCCAGAACATCGGACACCATAATGTCTTCGGGTTTTCCCGTATAGATAATCTGCCCTTTGCGCATCGCAATGATGTAGTCCGAATAGGCAGAAGCAAAGTTGATGTCGTGGATAACCAGCACGATGGTTTTACCTAACTCGTCGGCCGCACGGCGAATTTGCTTCATCATCGCCACAGCGTGTTTCATATCCAGGTTATTCAACGGTTCATCCAGCAACACATATTCTGTGTCCTGACACAGCACCATCGCGACATAGGCTCGCTGACGTTGACCGCCAGAAAGTTCATCCAAAAACCGATCTTTCAATTCGGTTAAGTTGAGGAAAGCCAGCGCAGCGCTAATGCGTTCACGATCGTCAGCGTTCAGTCGTCCTTTGGTATAAGGATAGCGCCCAAAACCCACCAATTCAGCCACCGTTAAGCGGCTGGTAAACTGATTTTCCTGCCGTAGCACGGACAAACACGTCGCCAGCTTATCGCTTGGCGTTGTCATCACATCCATGCCGTTAACTTTTACCTGCCCGCAATCGGCTTCCAGCAAGCGACTGATAATGGACAACAATGTCGACTTCCCTGCACCATTCGGGCCGATAATCGACGTGACGCCACCACGAGGCACCGTCGCGGTGACATTGTTCAATACTGTCACGTTATTATACGTTTTAGTTACATTGCCGATCTCAATCACACGGAAACCTTTTTCAGTAGCAGCACAATAAACAGCGATCCACCCACAAATTCGATAACGACCGACAGCGCGCCAGACATATCCAGCAGATGTTCAAGCACCAGTTGTCCGCCAACCAGTGAAATGACGCCCAGCAGGAAAGCCGCAGGTAATAACAGACGGTGTTGGCTGGAACCGATGACCAAATAGGCAAGGTTTGCGACCATAAAACCTAAGAAGGTCAGCGGGCCGACCAACGCCGTTGAAATAGCGACCAGCACGGAAACCAACAGCAGAATGACCGTGACGCTGCGTTTGTAATCGATGCCAAGGTTAATCGCGTTATTGCGCCCCAACGCCAGTACGTCAAAACGAAAGCGCATACGCCAGATCACCACCGCGACCACCAGCGTAATCACGACAGACAGCGCAACCAGTTCAGGAACGGTGCGGGTGAAGGTGGCAAACATCCGCCCCTGCAAGATAGCGAATTCGCCGGGGGTCAACAGACGCTGCATTAAGCCCGCCATGCTGCGAAACAACGTGCCGCAGATAATGCCGACCAGCAAGACCAGATGCAGGTTATTGCGGCTACCGGTAAACAGCCAGCGATATAGCAGCGCGGAGAAAATAATAAGCAGCAGCGTCTCAAGAACAAATTTGCCCTCAATACCCAGCCCCGGAATACCGCTAATGCCGAAAGTAAAGACCAGCGACGTCTGAATCAGGATAAACAGGGCTTCAAACCCCATAATCGACGGCGTCAATACGCGGTTGTTCGTCACAGTTTGAAATAGCACGGTCGATGCACTGGCCGCAAACGCCACCAGCAGCATCGTAGTCAGCATCAGCCCACGGTGCGTCAAAATGTAGCGTAAGTTGCTGCCTAGATTGATGGTCATAAACAGTACGATCACCACGACAGCCACACCCGTCAGCCACAGCAATCGCTGGACAGGCGATAGTCCCGCACGTTTTTCGCTGACTGTACCGGTCAGCACCGTATTACGTTCATTGACTGACATGGCGTTTCTGGCTTAGCAATAAGAGAAGGAAAACGGCAGCACCAATGACGCCAAGAATCACGCTCACCGGAATCTCGAAAGGATAGCGAATCACGCGGCTAATAATGTCGCAGCACAGTACCAGACCGCCGCCGAGCAGGCACACCCACGGAATCGTTTTGCGCACATTGTCGCCCAGCATCATGCTGATCAGGTTCGGTACAATCAGTCCGATAAAGGGCAGACTACCGACCACCACCACTACGACGCCACTGACGATGGCAATGATGCTCAGCCCCATCAACATCACCTGTCGATAGTTAAGGCCGACATTGACGGAGAACTCGCGCCCCATTCCGGCAACCGTGAAACGGTCAGCAATCCAGCAGGCCACCAGCGTTAACACACCAACCAACCAGAGCAACTCATAACGCCCCTGCAAGACACCAGAGAAATCACCCGATTCCCAACTGCCCAGCGCCTGTAACAGATCAAAATACATCGCGCCAAACGTGGTGATTGAACTGATGACCGCGCCCAGCATAATGCCGACCAGCGGCACCACCAGTGCAGATTTCAGCACAATCCGCTGTAGCAGCATCATGAACAGGAACGTGCCCGCCAACGCAAACAGACTCGCCACCACCATTTTGGTGAAAATCGTCGCGCCAGGCACGACAATCATCACCACTAGCAGGCCAAGGCTGGCCGACTGCGTAGTCCCCGCCAGAGACGGTTCAACAAAACGGTTTTGTGTCAGCAACTGCATGATAAGACCGGCAACACTCATAGCACTGCCTGCCAGCAGCAAAGCCAGAGTGCGAGGAACACGGCTGATAAAGAAAATATCGCGCATTTCTGGGTCGTTCCAGACTGCCTGCATGTTTAGCTGCCCGGCCCCAACAAACAGGCTGACAACGACCATGCAGGCCAGAAACAAAAGACCCAGTGAATAGTAAAAAGACTTCATTGATTCTGCCGTAATCTGCCGTTATTTCTTATCCAATGCGTCACTGACGGTACTCACGAGGTTTTTGTAGCTTTGCAGCCCCCCAGCGATATACAGCGATGCAGAATCCAGGTAGACCACGTGATTGTTTTTCCAGGCGTTGGTTTTGTGAATCAGTGGGTTATCCAGCACCTGCTGAGCAGATTCTCCACCGGGACGACCAATCGCACTGTCACGGTCAAGAATAAACAGCCATTCTGGGTTCACGCTCAACAAAAACTCTGATGTCACGACGTTGCCGTGACGGCCTGAATCAGGGAACTCGGTCGCGGGTTTGAAGCCCAACTCATCAAATACGAAGCCAAAGCGCGATTTGGGACCATAGGCAGACATTTTTCCACCACTGATCATCAATACCAACGCATTGCCCGCGTTTTCCGTTTTGGCGCGCGTTTGGACGATGTGCTGTTTAAAGTCATCTATCTGTTTTTTCGCTTCATCTTCTTTGCCGAAGATGGTGCCCAACTGCTCGATGCGCTGGATAAAGCTCGTCATAAACTGGTGTTCATCGACGTCCATTGAGATCGTCGGTGCAATGCCGCTCAGTTTGTCGTAGGCATCGCGCGTGCGTCCACCGGCAATAATCAGATCGGGTTTAGCGCTGCTGAGCGCTTCATAGGCAGGTTCAAACAGCGTCCCAGCGTTCAGGTAATTATCGCCGTTGTACTTTGATAAAAATGCAGGCAGCGGCGTGCTGCTTTTTGGTACGCCAGCAATTCCCTCAGCTTTCAACGCGTCCAGCGTATCCAATGACGCAGGATCAAACACAATCACTTTCTTCGGCGGCTGCGGAACCTGAGTGGTTCCCTGCGCATGCTCAATGCTTACCGTGTGACTCCCTTCTGGGGACGATGCCTGCTGATCGCAACCAGCCAAGACAAACATAGATGCCAATAACGTCGCCTTCACTGCAAACGCTGCATTTAACCGCATAAGTGTGTTCTCCATTTCGCTGTTTGTTGCCGAATGCGCCTCACAGAATAATCGATGAGGTAATAAAGAATTTAATTATCATTCGCATTAAAACGAAAATTGTAACCGAATGGACACACACATGCCTAGTGATTATGTCTCCCTTCCTATTGATGTAAGTCAGGGAAGTGGTGTAAATCAGGAAAGCACCGCAGAAAATTCGATTCGATGGTATCCTTGCCGCTTTCCAGCCTGTTTCTCCTAACTTCAGGCTCAGCGCATACACGTAGCTAACTGCATATATGGCCGATAAAACACAACCCACTTTTTTCATACACGACTACGAGACATTCGGCAAACACCCAGCGCGCGACCGCCCCGCGCAGTTTGCGGGTGTCCGTACCGATATGGATTTCAATATTATCGGTGAGCCGTTAGTTATTTATTGTCGCCCGACCGATGATTACCTGCCGGAACCAGAAGCGGTGATGATCACCGGAATCACACCGCAGATCGCATTGGCAAAAGGCGTCAATGAAGCCGAGTTCGCCCGTCAGATCCACGAGGCATTCAGCGTGCCCGGCACCTGCATTATGGGCTACAACAATATTCGCTTTGATGATGAAGTCAGCCGCAATATTTTCTATCGTAACTTCTACGATCCTTACGCTTATAGCTGGCAGAACGGTAATTCCCGTTGGGATTTGCTGGATGCGCTACGTGCCTGCTACGCTCTTCGACCGGAAGGCATTGTCTGGCCCGAAAACGATGACGGCTTACCCAGTTTCCGTCTTGAACATCTGACGAAAGCCAACGGCATCGCGCACGAGCAGGCGCATGATGCGATGTCCGACGTTTATGCCACCATCGCGATGGCGAAACTGTTCAAGCAGGCGCAGCCCAAGCTTTTCGAATATCTGTTTCCGCTGCGCAATAAAAACAAAATTTCCGCGCTGATCGATATCCCACAAATGAAGCCGCTCGTTCACGTCTCCGGTATGTTTGGCGCGGCGAGAAGCAATACCAGTTGGATCGTGCCGCTCGCCTGGCACCCAGATAACCGTAATGCGGTCATCATTTGCGATCTGGCTGGCGATATGACACCGCTGCTGGAGTTGGACAGCGAGGCATTACGTGAGCGGTTATATACGCGCCGAGATGCGCTGACTGCCGATCAAAGCGTAGTTCCACTCAAGCTGGTGCACATCAATAAGTGCCCAGTGTTAGCGCCAGCCAGTACCTTACGGCCGGAAGATGCGGCAAGATTGGGCATCGATCGTCAACGCTGTCTGGATAATCTGGCGCTGCTACGTAGCAACACGGACATCAGAGAAAAAGTGGTAGCGTTGTTTGCCGAAGCCCCCGCTTTCGCCGCGTCTGATGATGTCGATTTACGGCTTTACGATGGCTTCTTTGGCGATGCCGACCGCATGGCGATGAAGATTATTCAGGAGACCGCGCCGCAGAATCTCCCCGCGCTGGATCTCACGTTTGCCGATAATCGTCTGGAACCGCTGTTCTTCCGTTATCGCGCCCGCAATTTCCCCGGTACGCTGGATGACCGCGAGCAACAGCGCTGGTTGCAACATCGGCGTGCGGTATTTACGCCGGAACGCTTGCAGTCCTATCTGTCAGAACTCAGCGACCTGTATCAGCGTCATGAAGACGATACAGATAAGATGGCACAGCTCAAAGCGCTGTACGCCTATGCGCAGGAATTGGTGGGATAAGTCATAAAAAAAAGCGGAGCGCATTGGCTCT